>CAVXXN010000015.1:0-445432 GCA_963765715.1 Terriglobia bacterium | reverse complement strand
GCCGGATTCCTTCTATCACCTTCTGCTCGAGATTCGGACGTTCGTGCTTACGCCAGAGCCTTGTAGTGTGTCGAACCCGATAGAGAATAGGTCCGCCATCCGGCTGGTCCTGGCGAACGATGGGACGCGGCAGGCAGATGAAATCCGTCTCCAGCCGGTCCGCTGCTGCGTGCACTACCGAATACCCATGGCCGCCCATGTCAACAAACGACAAGTGCGGTGACAAATCCCGATTGGAAAGCTGGCGTGCCTTGTGCACGTCACCACTCTTCGCATATTCCAGGCATGACCGAACACCGTGACGCACCAGCATATTAATCGTGGGTTGCGGACGGTTGTCACCAGGACCTTGCCCGAGGAACAGAGCCCGCAGCGGAGCGTCTTTGGGCATGTGATATTCCATGGACTCCACCGTTCCGGGCGCGGAGATGGACCCAACCACGAATGCCACACCTACGGGGTCAAAGGATTTCGGCGGGAGAGACTTCGCCGATAAACCCGCCCAGAAGCTATGCCGGTCGCCCGCCACCGTGGCAAACCCCGTAATCGCATGTTCTTGAATAAAATCGTAAATTTCACCGCGCTCGAGATAGGCAAGGCTGACGTCCCATCGCCTAAGTTGGCATACCCAGCACCGGGCCAGGCGCTTGCAACCATCCCTGCGGGAATGTTCAGCGGGTCGGCGCGCATATCCAGCGTCGCAGTTGTGCTTCCCCAAATCTTCCAGGTAGATTTCGAATTCCGCAGTCGTTCCAGAAACCACGCTTTTTGCTCGGCTCCGAGGATGGTCTGCGCGGGATCCGCCTTACGCAGGTTCGGAACTTGCTTGTCCCCGAAACGGATAATGTCGGGCGGTTTGCCTCCGTTGTAATCCCGGCCGCCATCGAGTATCTCAAATACCTCCTCGGGCACGAACTCCGAATAGTCCTTATTAAAGAAATCTGCGTCAGCGAACTTGGTTCCGGGATCTTCCGATCGGTAGCTTCGCTCGTCGGTGATAATGAGCTCCACGTTCCGGCCCCAGCGCAGCGACCGGTATCCCTTCAGACTATTGATCGCCGCAAGATTGTTGGCCTCCTGCCCGAGTCCATGCTCATCGAAAACAGTGACCGGGGCATCCTGAACCTTAGGTGGATTGAACTCTTCTAACGAGGGACCACCGCTCTTCACCATGCGCGCGGGCTGATACTCAAAAAATGCCTGCATGGCTGCGACCTTGCGCGTCTGCGCGGGACGCGTTTTGCCGTCGAACACTTGCAAGGCTTGCCATCCTTGCCAGCTGTACTCATGGTTATCCCACATGGGAACAAAGGGCCAGCGAGCACGAGCGTCCTGGAGGTCGGGATCATGCAGGTAGGCGCGATACACGGCACGGTAGTCATTCACGTTCACTGGGATGTGGAAGTCGTCAATTTTCTCTCCTTGCGGATAACGAACGATTTCCCTCACCTTGCGGTCGTAATAAGTGGCGCGGTCCTCGGGATACCAGACCAGCTCGTATATGAAGTCGCCCAGGTGCAGAACAAAGCTGAGCCGGTCCTGCTCAGAAGCGTGCTCATCCTCGAAGATCATTCTTCGGTACGCGTTCTGCGCTCCGAGGTTTGCGTTCTGACAACTGACGAACGCGAAGTGTACCGGCCGGGAATCATCATCGGCAGGCGCGGTGATGGTGCGGCCGAGGCGGCTGCCGGAACCCTCAGGATCGGTAAAGCGATACCAATAGACCTGGGCCGGCTTCAGTCCTCCGACCAGCACACGACAGGTCCAATCCGCCTCCGCCGAAATCGACACTCTCTGCGTTGCGATCACACGCTGGAACGTCTGGTCGAGCGCCACTTCGACGGTCAATTCCTGGGCCGGTTTAGGCTGCGGTTCGGACTGCGGTGCCCGCCGGGTCCACAGCAATACGCTGTGCTGTCGGGATCGCCGGAGGCTACACCTTCCGGGAAAAGGTCGCGACGCTCGCGCCAGGAAATCTTCGAAGGAGTCGAGAATGAGCGACCCCAAGCCGCTTCCGCACCAAGCACCGCGGCCACAGCCAGAAAATCGCGACGGCTAATATTTCCCATGCTGTAACTCCTTCTTTCCGCTGCAAGGCCCACGCACACCTCGAGATGAGACGTCTCGTCCCAAATGGTGAGAGCGAACATGTCGGCCGACTATCTTGGACGGTCTAGCGCTGCGAGCGTGATCACAAGATCTTGCCTATTGAGTTGACAAATTCGGGGACAGACGGAACAGACCCCGATTCAGCCAGGACATACCGATTGCCGACGGGTGGCCCACTTCTCGGAGTTTAAACCCTCAAAATGAGAAGGAAACTTCAACTTGAGGGTGCCCCATGTCTCGCCGATTTTGCGAGACGTGGGACCTCACTCGAAGAACGACTCCTTCCTTCTTGTACGTGAGAAAGTTGTGATCCTAGCTGGGCCCCACATCTCGAAAACCACGAGATATGGGGCACCCCGAGATGGATTCATTAAGGGAAGTTTGTCAGAAGTGGGCCACCCCGCAAGAAGCTCCCCAGGCCTTTGCCGAGGCTGTCATTGATGTCGACCATTTCTGAAAATACGGGGACGGACGGGACGTATCCGCGGGTGGCCCATTCTTGCGTTCTTTGCAAGGGTGGGATGCCGGACGCTCTCCCCATTTTGATTTATTAATGTTTTCAGCAAAGTGAGCCCAAGGTGTAAGTTTGCTATTCCCTTTCCTTGCAAAAACCTCACGGATGGGCCACCTTCGATTTAGTTTAAAGGGATGGGCGAGCAAAGGCGGTGAAAGAAGGCCACCCGCCAGCTTCCGCCCTAAAAGAATTCAACCGGAGACACCCATGACGAAAGCCTATTTTTTTTACGCGCTTCTATTTCTTGTTTGCGGCCCGCTCACGCGCAGACTCCGGCGAGCTCCTGCTCATGCGGACGGTAAAGTCAGTGTCTTCCGTACAGCCATTGTCGCCGGCCAGAAGGAAGTGTGGGACGCGGAAGAAAGTATGCGACCGTTACGAGCAACAAAGAGATACGAAACGGTTCCTGTCGTTGTGGGACAAGAAATTTGTCGGCTGGCCCGACTACGAACAGCGCCCAATTCGAAAACCCGAAATTGAAGAGGGCGACGGTGGAAGAATTCCAGAAGCCGATGTCCTCGGCCCCACCTTGACCGGCACCGAACCCTGCAAGCGATCGGAATATTCGGCGATGTCGCGGTCACATACCCTACTTCTGGCCGGAAGCAGATCAAACGTCGCCGACCGTTTTTCGAACCACGCACACCTGGAAGAAAGGAACACAGGGGTGGCAGGATAATCGGGGGCATGGCCCTGCGAAGTGCCACGCAAAAATCCGATCAAGACGATGGGCGAAAAATCATCATCGCAGCCCCTTGGAGGAGAAGCGAAGGCGTGGAGGCGACGGTGCGAGGCTATGAGCATGCAATTCAGGAATACGACTTTGCCAAAGCCGACTCATTTCTCGCGCCGAACGCAAAATGGATCGACGCTCTCTTCCGAGTCTGCGGCCTACGACGGCACCGGTTTCTTTGTCGAAGCGAAAGCTGCGGGCGTTCGGTAACAAACGAGCCGCACGATTTTCATACTCAGATCCAAGGTTCTGTTGCATGGGTGACCTTACTAGTAGACGTGACAACAGTCGCCGAGAACGTCGATGCGGGCAATCTACTGGCGCGCACGGAAACACTGAAGAGACAGGCAAAATGAGCGACCCAAACCGGGGTACATGGCGCGCCAGTTATGTGGAAAGCGAAGTTCTTGTCAGGACGCCTGATGGATGGAAAATCGCCATGGCTCACACATCGCGCCTTCCAGCCATGTAACCCCGCATCTTGAGTCGGAGGAACGGACGGGTGGCCCGCACAACGCGGTGTTCGTTGTGTGGGGATTTAGGATTTCGAAGCGGTAAACTATAACCCATCCAAGCCCAGTTTTGGCTTGAGTGGGGACTTAAGATGTCCGCAGTGAAGATGACAGTCGAGTAGCTGCTAAATCCCCACACAACGATAACCGCGTTGTGCGGGCCACCCCGCCAGAGACCCTCGCCCTTGACAACGCCTTCGCTCTTATCGAGGGCAGCCGCATTGGAGTAAAAGCGGGAAAATTGAAACAAACAAAAGGGTGGGCCGCTTACCGGCCACCATCCGAAAAAAACAATTCACGACTCCGAGGTGATACGATTTCTGGCCATGACTCCAAAGATGGCACGCGAGAGCAGGTGATTCAGATCGTCGAAAACTACATTGATGCGGTGCGGCGTAACGACGTTTCCGCACTTCCTACTTCCATCCGGATGCATATACAGATTGCAGAACGAACACCTATCGCGGTGCCGCTTCGTTTCGGCAAGGCCTCGACCAGTTTGCCCGAATCATGAAGAGCATCGACGTAATCCGGCTGGTTGTCGATGGCGAACACTGCGTTGCTATCGTCAATATCGACACAATCTTCGGCCCCATTCCATTCGCCGAGCATATTCACGTGAAGAATGGAGAGATCGTGTCGATCCGCCGGTCTTGTGACCCTCGCCCGATGCTAAGCGTCACAAACACCTCAGCCTGATCTGTTCGCTTCTTGTATCGTGTTTCAATAATCGCTCCACCGGTCCCCAAATTCTAGCCGCGTCCCGCACCTACTCATGCAACGAGAATCGAGACGGCAAAGCTGCCTCAAGATTGAGTTGTTCGCCGGTGACGGGGTGGTGAAATTTTAGAAATCGGGCGTGAGGAAATATCCTCCGTCGCCCGGGAGGCCGGGGAGATTTTCAAGAGGCTGGCCGGATAAACCGTACAGAGGATCGCCCACCAGGGGATGGGCGATGGATGCCAGATGGATCCTGATTTGATGAGGGCGGCCCGAATTCAGGCTTACCTCGAATGTTGTGGTGCTTGCGGTGCGTGAGATTACCTTCGCCAATGACTTTGACGGCTTGCCACTCGGGTTGGCGGCCCACACCGATCCGATGCGCGGGTGCGGTACAAGGCCGATGGGTGTGAGGATTTCATAGGCGTCGTGCTGCGCAGTGTTTTGAGCCAGCGCCCAATAGATTTTTTGAATTCTGGGTGTGTTCCACTCCGCACCTAATTTAGTCGCGGCCTGCGCTGTTTTGGCGAAGAGGACGATGCCGGTAGTGGCGCGGCCTAACCGGTGGACAGGGTTTGCGTTGGGAGTTTGCTTTTGCACCAGGCGCAGGAGGGTGTTTTCCATGAATCCGCCGCCGGGGAGGGTTGGCAGTCCTCCAGGTTTGTTGACGGCCAACAGATGGGCGTCTTCAAACAGGACGTCGAAGTGCTGAGGAGTGTCCGGTTCGATCCATGGTGGGCGATTCCAGACAAGGGTTTGTCCTGAAATCAGCGATTCGCTTCCGGTCGCGGTGACGCCGTTGACGGTGACTTCGCAATTGTTCAGTTTTTGCTGCCAGGCTTGTGAGGTTGAGTGTGGGTAAAGGCTTGCCAAATGAGAGAGCAGGGTCTGTCCATGATGTTTGCTGCCGACGATTGTGGTAAAGGCATGGCCCCGGTTGAGCATGTGGTTTGAGTGTAAGCCATGGCACCTGCCATAAGAGTTGCGGTAAATATCAGATGGGTTCTAGTCTTGAATCTTAGTCAGGGCCTCGAACAACTCCTGATTGCTTGGCGCCTGGTCCAGCGGATACACCTTGGCGAACGCAATCTTCCCAGCCTTGTCCACAATAAAGACAGCCCGTTCGCAAATCCCTGGAAATGGTGGCTGTTCGCGGAATATCCCGAATGACTGGCTTACCTTCCCGTGAGGATAAAAATCCGCACACATCGGCATGTGCATGAGCCCCAGTTCCTTTTTCTGCCAGGCAATTTTGCTGGGAATGGAATCCACGCTGATGTCTAACAATTGTGCATTCAAAGCCTCGAACTTCTGCCTGTCCACGTCAAACGCCGGCACCTGCGCCGCGCAGGTCGGGGTCCAGTCCAGGGGATGGAAACTAACCACCACATTATTCTTCCCCCTGTAGTCGCTTAGCTTGACCTTTATATGCTGCTCGCCCAGCACTGCCGGCAGCTCGAAATCCGGGGCGGCATCACCCACCTTCAACGCCATGTTTTCTCCCTCTGGTCCCTATGCTAATCGAGCGCAAGGCTTCACTGGCCCGCCTTCTGGTGTGTTTGCTGTGTAAATTAACATTGCTTTAACAATTTCAGAACGTGCGAAGACTAATATTCCCCGATGCCTCAGGACCCTCTGGTTATTGAAGATACTCCAGGCCCCAAAAACGGACAGCGCATTTTGCGCCTCACCGGGCCAATTACTATCAGCAACCTCTTCGACTTTCAGTCGAGAATCCGCACCGATACTTCTGAGACTCTGATACTGGATTTTACCGGAGTTCCATATGTCGACTCCGCCGGCATCGGTGCGCTCGTGGGCGCATATGTCACGCATCAAAAAGACGGTCGTAGCTTGCTTCTGGTTGGCGTCAACCAGCGAGTAAAGGATGCGCTCCACGTCACGCGAGTTCAGCAATTCTTCAAATTCGTTGAGTCGGTGCCCGCGTAACGCTTCACCGGACGGGGAACGTGATTACCCCGCGACTCGTTTATCATGAATTCATGATTCCCCGCTTGCTTGCCCTCTGCCTGCTTGCATCCTCGCTATCTTTTGCCGGCGTGACAGATGACGTCCGCGACCAGCTCGAAGCCAACAATTTCACCGCGGCAGAGGCGACCCTTCAAACCTATCGCAGCCGTCAGGGAGTAACTCCTGATTATCTCGAAGCTCTCTCCTGGATGGCGCGTGCCAGTCTCGTTGCCAATCGTCTCGATGCCGCCGAAACCTACGCCAAGGAAACTGAGACGTTAAGCAAACGGGTGCTGCTGAAGCGGCCTCTGGATGCCGAGCCCCATCTTCCCATCGCCGTCGGTGCCGCACTGGAGGTTCAGGCGCAAGTGCTCGTCGCCCGCGGTCAACAGGCACAGGCCGTTGCCCTGCTCCATCGCAGCCTGAATACTTATCGCAATACGTCGATTCGGCCGCGCTTGCAGAAGAACCTCAATCTGCTTGGCTTGGCTGGACAGGCGGCGCCGCCGTTAAATGTCGCCCAGTACCTTGGCCCCAAGCCGGCTGCGCTTGCTCAACTGAGCGGTTCTCCGGTTTTGCTTTTCTTCTGGGCTCACTGGTGCGGCGACTGCAAAGCCGAAGGCCCGGTGATCACCAGGCTGAAGTCTGAATTCGGTCCCAACGGTCTGACCGTGCTTGCCCCTACAAAATTGTACGGATATGCCGCTGAAGGCAAAGATGCCCAACCCAAGGACGAACTTGCCTACACAGAGCGAGTCTGGCAACATTTCTATCCTGGATTGCAGGGTGTTCCCGTCCCGGTCAGTAAAGAAAACTTCAGCCTTTACGGCGCAAGCACCACACCAACCCTGGTTCTACTGGATCGGGCTGGCCACGTCGCTCTTTACCATCCAGGCGTGATGCCCTATGACCAACTGCGCGGAGCCATTGAAAAAGTAATCGCGCGCTAAGACGCGGTCTGAGCTATCTAATGACGTAGCCCGCTCACGTAGGCATGTTCATTTCCCATACTGAAGAACGTCGCCGTCAACCACTACCGCTACGTACTTTTTCGTCAATACATCTTGAAACTGCACGACCTGATGCCCTTTGCGCGCTAGTTGGCCCCAGCGACTTGGTTTCGTGCGGTTCTGTTCAATGGCCTGAATGTCGCGTCCATTGATTCTGACCCGGACGGTTCGCAGTCGCCCGCTTCCGACCCGCGTCACCTTCAACTTCTGCTCCGGCTCGTTGGGCTCGATGATCGTTACCATCGGCCCGTTCATCAATTGCGCAGCTACCGATTGCAGAAGTCGGTGCAGCGGCGGAGTTTGTCCAGTCTCTTCGGCCATGAGTATTATTCGAACAAGATACGCCTTCAATTTTCTACGGTCGGTACTTTGTATGGCAAGGCCGAGCAGCGGGAATCGCAATCTCCAGCTGCGATCTACAATCT
Organism: Terriglobia bacterium; assembly: GCA_963765715.1. Taxonomy (GTDB): domain Bacteria; phylum Acidobacteriota; class Terriglobia; order Terriglobales; family Acidobacteriaceae; genus JAIQFF01. The sequence continues at coordinate 437,438 of CAVXXN010000015.1, read as the reverse complement.
CAATCTACAATCTGAAATCCGATGGACCTTGACCGCATAAACGAATTGTTGCAGCCGTTCCTCGCGGCAAGCCCTGAAGAATCGCCGCCAGGGCTCGGATCCGCCGTTCTCAGCGCGGCACAACTGCAGAATATATCGATATACATCGATCTACTTGTTAGATGGAATTCCCGAGTCAACCTAACATCAGTCCGCACGCCCGCGGAAATAGTCACCCGGCACTTCGGCGAGTCCCTGTTCGCCGCTCGTCTTCTGTTTCACGATCCGAATCTGTCTTCCGATTCAGAAAAGGACAGGGTTCATGTAATCGACGTTGGCTCCGGAGCCGGATTTCCCGGAATCCCCATGAAGATATGGGCGCCTGACATCAGGCTCACCCTGATCGAGTCCAACCACAAGAAATCCACCTTCCTGGGCGAGGTAGTCCGAGCTCTCGCGTTGACCCAGGTCGAAGTATTTGCCTGCCGGGCCGAGGATTTTCAGAAGACGGGCAAGAGAGGCGATGTAGTTACCCTCCGCGCAGTGGAGCGTTTCGAAACGATCCTGCCAGTAGCAACGGGTTTGTTGGCTCCCTTAGGTCGCATGGCAATCATGGTCGGCCAAGGACAGATAGATCAGGCCCGCGAGCTCACCCCCGAGCTGAACTGGCAAGCCCCGGTCCAAGTTCCGCTCTCACTAAACCGAATAATGATCATCGGAAGGTATGAATCACAGTTGTAAACAATTGATTAAAAGTGGGATATAATATCCTTTAGTAGGCAAAATCATCGCAAATCACAGCCATATTTAGTCCTAAGTGGGATGATGGTAGACATCAACGGTCATGTGACAGGTCGAGCCTGCGGTGCCGAGATAGTAATCAGGCGGAACCAAGTTCATAATATGTGGAGTGAATGGCTCCAGGTAAATGGCTTAATTCAAGCGGTCGGCACCATGTTTTGGTGACTTAAGAGGGATGAAGTGGGACTTTCGAAAATCTCCTCGCTGACCTTGACGCTAGTCCAACTGAGACGACGAATCCTCCCGTCAGTTTGTCAGGCGGGAATGTTCCACGTGGAACACTCCACGATCTACAACCTGCACCCCCGATGCTCCATCTGGAACACTCGCCCGCGATTCTTCATAGCCCCACTAGCCAGAATGTTCCACGTGGAACATTCATTGTGTCTGCAATCCTAGTAGAATGTTCCACATGGAACATTCCGTCTTCGGGATGTCTCACCCTATGATCAAAAGGGGCCACTCGGTCCTGATTATGTTCCAGGTGGAACATAACCTATTTTCCCTGATTTATTCCTAGCGCTGTTCCACATGGAACATTACGCGCGATTCCAACATGGCAGTTTCGATCGGGACCGGGTCATCGCGTGAATGTTCCACGTGGAACACATTCCGGTATCAACAACCCTTCTTCTGTGGAAAGTCTGGCTTGAACCGGGCTGGAGTGAGCGGATTCAAAGAGACTCATTAGGTCAAACGGTCTGCACCAAAAAACGGCATTGCCATCGTGTGTCATTTCACTCTATTCTGAAAAAACTCTCGGTTCTCTTAAAATCAAATGGGACGTGTCATAGCGGTTGCCAATCAAAAGGGTGGCGTGGGTAAGACTACGACTGCCATTAATCTGGCCTCGTCTTTTGCTGCGGCGGAAGTAAATACGCTGCTTGTCGACTGCGATCCGCAGTCGAATGCCACCAGCGGTCTCGGCTTGGCGCGGGATCCGGAAAGAATCAGCACCTACCATCTTCTAATGGGTGCGGCGCCCCTTGAGCAAGCCATACAGCCCACGGAGCTCGAACAGCTCTGGATTGTTCCGGCGCACAAGAACATGATTGGCGCGAACATCGAGCTGGTGGATGCCGACCGGCGTGAATACCGCCTGCGTGACGCTCTTGCCGCGTTGAAAGATCGGTTCCAGTTTATTGTCCTCGATTGCCCGCCCGCGCTCGATCTCTTACTCTGAATGCCCTGGTGGCCGCGGACGCTGTCCTGATCCCCATGCAGGCCGAGTATTTTGCCCTGGAGGGCATCAGCGAGCTTATGGACACGGTCGAGCGGATCCGGTCCAGCTTTAATCCCGAGCTAGGGATCGAAGGCGTCGTTCTGACGATGCTTGACGAGCGAACCAACCTGGCTCAACAGGTGATGTCAGAGTTGAAGAGGTTTTTTGGCGAGAAGCTTTGCACGACGACGATCCCGCGAAATATCCGGCTGGCGGAGGCGCCCAGTCACGGCCGCCCGGCGCTGCTCTACGACCCACGGTCGAAGGGGGCCGAGAGTTACATCCGGCTAGCGAAGGAAATCATCGCGCATCACTTTCCGGCGCAGGAGCAAGGACCGAGCCATGCGGCGGAGATGGACAAGAGCGCTTGATACATTGACGTACGTCGATGTATTAGATTGATGTGTGTCGATGTAGTTTAAATGCAACTGCCGCGGGCGAGTCGCTCGCGACGAGCACACAGGACACGGAGATGGGGTCGGCTATGACAACAACGGCGGAGAAGACAGCGGAGACGGCGGCTGCGGCGGTTCCGGAAAAAAGAAAAGCACTGGGACGCGGTCTTGAATCGCTGCTGCCCAGCGGTCCCCGGCCGGTAATGACTAATCCGGCCGCGCCGTCACCGGCTGCTGACGCTTCGGCGCATTCTACTGTCCTACCGGAGGTATTAGCCCAGGCGCGAAGCACGAGTGGCGACAGCGTGTCACAAATTCTGCTGGATCATATTGAGCACAATCCTTACCAGACGCGTTATCACTTCGACACCGACGCATTGCAGGAACTGGCGGAATCGATCCGCTCCAATGGCGTAGTGCAACCCATCGTGGTGCGTCCTGCCGCGGAGGGCCGCTATGTGCTGATTCTGGGCGAGCGGCGATGCCGCGCTTCCAAGCTGGCAGGCAAGACGACGATTCCCGCGATTGTCCGCAAGGTCTCGGATCAGCAGGCGGCGGAGATGACGGTAGTAGAAAACCTGCAGCGCCAAGACCTGAACTGCATGGAGCAAGCGGCCGCGTTTGCCAAATTGAGCCGCGATTTCGGATTGACCCAGGAACAAATCGGGCAGCGGGTTGGGGTTTCGCGCGAATCGGTATCGAACTACATGCGCTTGCTTAAGCTGCCGGGGACGGTGATGCAGTATCTGCAGGAGGGCCGGCTGGGCTTCAGCGAGGCCAGGGTGCTGTTGACACTGCTTGATGCAACCATGATCCCGAAGATAGCCGACGAAGCAGTGCGCAAACACTTGTCGGTAGAGCAACTGGAAGACCTGTGTTTCAACACCAACGTCCCGCTACAGAAGCCGCAGGAAGAACAGCACCGGGCGCGGTGGGTCGATCCAAATGTCAGAGCGGCGCAAACGGAACTGGAACGCACGCTGGGCATGCGGGTGCGGATCCGCGACCGCAAGGGAAAAGGAAAGATCACTATCGAGTACGCAACCCTGGAAGACTTTGACCGGGTAGTGGAGGTGTTGAAGGGCAGTAGTCACTAGCACTCTGCTCAGGTAAAGGAAGGCGCCATGAAGCGTGCAATTGTTGTTCTTCTTTGGGCCTCTGCTGTGTTCACTTACGGACAAGCTGCTCCCGCGTCCAGCGATTACGTCAGCGACGAGCAGGCCATCCGCAAACTAAATGAAGAAGTACTCAAAGCGCACAACTTGGGAGATGTTAAGACTCTCGATCGCATCGAGGATTCTGACTTTCTCCTGACTGGTGACTTCGGCGAAGTTACCAAGGCGCAGCAGTTGGATGATGTGCGCCAGCGCAAGGAGAACGCTTCAAGCGTCCGCCTGATCGTTGCCAACGAGCGATTCCGCTTCTATGGCGATGCCGCAGTCCTCACCGAAGTTGAGAGGTATGGCGAGGGAGAGGATTTCCCCAAATACGAAACGACCAGCGTCTGGGTCCGGCGAGGCGGGGAATGGAAGCTGGTTCATCTGCATTATTCCAAGCTGAGTAAGTAGGTCCCGTTGACAGTCTTCCGACAAGACCCGCCCAAGCGGAGCTTGGACGGGGCACCCTCGGCCGGTTGAGAGTCCCCACGGGTCGCATTAAACTGGTCTTGCTTCGATCACGCTCACTGCGGACTTTGTCGGCGTCACTTTGGTAAGTTGGAAGCCGGATTTTTCGAATAACTCCCGATACTCTTCTTCTGTGCGTTCCATGCCTCCGGGAAAGGCGAGCATGATCATGTCCGCGTCTTTGCCCAGAGAAGGTTGGTTGGCGGAAGACACTGCGAACTCGACCAGCAGAATCCGGCCGTGCGGCGGGATTACCTTGCGGCAATTGCTGAGGATCTGAACCGACTGCTCGTCCGTCCAATCATGGATGATGTGGCGCATCAGATAGGCGTCTGCTCCCGGGGGAACGAACTCGAAGAAACTTCCCTCCTGCACCAAGCACCTGTCCTCAAGCCCTAGTTTGTGCAGGCCTGCGCGGGCGCGGCCGCATACATGTCCCAGGTCAAACAGAATGCCCTTCATTTGCGGGTATCGTTGTAGCACGACTCCGAGCAGGGACCCATTGCCTCCGCCGATATCCGCCAGAATGCTGATGCCACTGAAATCGTATGCGTCGAGCATCGCATCCGTTTCGTAACCGTGGAATGAGGTCATTCCAGCATCGAAGATTGGAGCAAGGTCGGGATGCGTGCCTATGTAGTCGAACATGGTCTGCCCATAGACTTTTTGAAAGGCTGGCTCGCCCGTCTTCACGACGTGGTGGAGTCCGTCCCAACCTGCAAAGAGCCGGTGAAACATTCGCCCTGCTGGACGAAAGGAACGCTCCGCATCGGTTCTCAGAGCGGCTGAAAGAGAAGTGTGGTCGAACCTTTTCTGTGCGGTTTCGCGGAAGACTTCGTAGCTCGCCGTGAATCGCAAAAGGCGATACAGCGTTCTTTCATCCGCGCCGGTGAGACGGGCCAGTGTTTCTGCCTTTTGCGGAGATCCCATCTCGATGTGATCGGCCACTCCCAGTTCCGCAATGGTGCAGATCGCCCGACTCAGCGCCGCACTCGCCAACATCCTGCTCAATCGCTCGGTATCCGCCAATGCCATTCCGGGAGTCTCCGTACGAAATTTGATTACAAGCTATAAGCGCTGTACTTGCAGACACCTTAACATGGTGGTGTGCTGTCAAGGTCTCGAACTCCCGAGAAGCTGGTTCATCTGCTTTATTCAAAGTTGATTAAGTAGGGTTCTTTGAAAGTTCCGAAAGACCCGCCCAAGCGGAGCTTGGTCGGGGTCACCCCTCCGTTTATAAAGGGCCTGCCTTTCTTGTTGCCGAGCGGTTTCTACGCGGCCTCAACGTAACCTAAGCCGATCCTCAGGACTCCCTCAGGACTAACCATAGCGATTGGGACTACCCCAGAACCGGGGCCTTTCGGCTCTGGAGGGGCATATGAGGAGTCGCTCAGTCTGTCGCATCGCACTTGTTCTGTTCTTTTCAACCGGTCTGGCTCAAGGCGCCAGTCGGAACACGGAGATTCCATTCAGGCTAGTCAACGGGTTCGGAATACTCGTGCAAGGCGAAATTGGTCCAATGAATCACCTGAACTTCTTATTCGACACTGGCGCTGTGCCCAGCGCGATCAGTCGAAGGATCGCCTCCCGAATTGGGATCAAAGGAAATTCTGGTGCTTTGGCATACCTGCATACAGAAATACAGGCCCAGTATGTCACGCTCGGCGATCTGCGCTTCGGAACTACGCGCGTCGCCAGCTTACCTGTGGTAGTGGTCGATCTGGATCCCCTGGAGAAGATCCTTGGTTTACGAATCGACGGCCTCATTGGTCTTGACGTTCTTACACGTCAAAGCTTCGGTATTGACTACAAACGCGGGAAAATCGAACTTGGGTTGGAGGGTAAACCGTTGCATGTAACAGCCGCCAAGATATACCCACTTGCAGATACTTCCTACTGGGCGGTGACGGTCAATCTCGGGGGCCGGGAGTTTCGAGTGCTTCTCGACACCGGGGCCGACGACCTGGCGCTATTTTCCCGAGACATTCCCAAGTCGTTTCTTGATCGCAGTAGAAAGACGGCGGTAGTTTCAAACCTAGCAGGACAGACGACGATACAGACGCTCGAACCGCAGGTCGTCACGATAGGAAGCATCGCATTTGAGAAGCAAACTGTCGCCGTACTGCCAGATCCGCCAACTGCATTCCAAAACCTCGACGGGATCATGGGCCCTCGAGCGTTGGGGATCACGCACATCGAATTTGACTGGCAAGGTAAGTGCCTCAGGTGGGACAAGGAATAAATGAAGATCTACAGTCGAGAGCAGGGGCGTTATCGCGCTATGATGTCCCCCTTCGGAGCAGTGTATGGAAGGTGATTTCCATCTTGGGAAGTGGTTGATCTCTCCCCAACTTAATAGCGTCGAAGCCGATGACCGGACCATCCGCATTGAGCCCAAGTTCATGCAGGTGCTGGTCTGCCTTGCAAACCGGCCCGGCGATGTTCTTTCCAAAGAAGAGTTGATGTCGAGCGTCTGGAAAAACACATTTGTCACTGATGAAGTGCTGACGCGTGCCGTTTCTGAATTGCGAAGAACGTTTGGGGACAATGCGAAACAGCCTCACATTATTGAGACGGTAGCCAAGAACGGTTACCGAGTTATCGCACCGGTGCGACCGGTGATATCTGAAAGGACGCGAAGAACGTCGAAGCGAAAGACGACAACCGTTGCTGCCTTGCTTCTCGCAACCGGCGCAATCCTGGCACTCATCGCTTATATTCGGTTCTCTCGAAACCAGTCTGCCGCAGCCAGAGTCCGGTCAATCGCCGTGCTTCCGCTGGATAATCTGTCTCACGATCCCGAACAGGAGTATTTCGCGGATGGCATGACCGAGGCGCTCATTGATGATTTGTCGAAGATCGGAGCGTTGCGTGTGATCTCGCGAACCTCGGTCATGCAGTACAAGGCCACGCGAAAACCGCTGCCTGAGATTGCCCGCGATCTCAGAGTGGATGCGATTATCGAAGGCTCGGTGCAGAGATCGGCAAACCAGGTACGCATCTCGGCTCAACTGATCGACGGGAAGACAGATGCTCATCTCTGGACGCGAAGCTTTGACCGGGATTTGGGAGATGTTCTGAGACTGGAGTCTGAAGTCGCACAGGCCGTCGCGAGAGAAGTCCGGATTACGCTAACGCCAGCGGATGTGGCCAGGCTTCCACCGTCGCACGTGGCCAGCCAGAAGGCACATGATGCTTACCTGCGTGGGCGTTATCTTTGGAACACAAGAAGCAAGGAAGGGTTGGAGCAAAGCATATCGTTTTACCAAAAGGCAATTGAAAGCGACCCCGACTACGCGCTCGCATACGCTGGTATCGCGGATTCCGACATACTTCTTGAAGACGAAGGGCTGGTACCCGCCAGCTACGCGAATCCGGCAATCAAAACCGCTGCCATGAAGGCGATCGCTTCCGATCCCAACCTTGCGGATGCACACATGATGCTCGCCGACGTGAAAGAAACGGAATGGGACTGGGCAGGCGCCGAGCAGGAATACAAACGCGCTCTCGAACTGAACCCGGGGCTTGCCCGGGCCCACCACTGGTACGCCATCCTGTTGAGCGCCCTGAAGCGTTATGACGAAGCCGCCTCGGAAGTTGGGCAAGCCGTCGATCTTGAACCACTCTCTCCCAGGCTCCAAGCGACACAATGCAGAACCTATTACCTTTCTGGCCACTTTGATCAAGCACTGCAGGTGCTTAACAAATCGCCAATTTTACGAAGCGACGATAGCTTAGCGCGAGAACTATCCGGAATGATTCATCTGAAGTTGGGAGACTATGGCACGGCGCTGGCGGAGCTTCGTGCCAATGCAGAGTCACAAGGCGGAGATGCGAACGATCTTGCGAACCTGGCATACGGCTACGCTCTTGCGGGACGGAAAAACGAAGCTCTTGCAACGCTTCATCAGTTGCAGGAGTTAGCCAGCCACAAATACGTAGAGCCGGGATGGATGGCTATGATCTGGGTCGCATTGGGGGAAAAGAACAAAGCGCTGGATTTGCTCGATGAGGATTATCGACTTCACTCCTCCTTTCTAATGTCTTTGGGTTCGGATCCCGTGTTTGAGCCTTTACATTCGGATACTCGATTCCGGGACTTGCTGCACCATATCGGCCTGCCTTCAAACTAAGATCTGGACATGATTCCGGGTTGGACGAATACCCTTTCAAGATCAGATTTGGTTTGTCATTAACCAGGCTGCCAGTGTCCCGCGTGTGAGGGTGTTCTACAAAAGACCCGCCCAAGCGGAGCTTGGACGGGGCACCCTCGCGTCCTCGGGAGACTGATGTCACGCCTGCGCTCGCTAACCTCTAGTTCTCGTGTGTTTTTGTCGGTGGCGTGCTATCGATTCTTTGGTCAAGCCGTCCATGCTGAAGTCTTGAATAGAAGTCCTTCGACTGCGGAACTGCGTCGAAAAGCTGTCTCTTCGCTCAGGATGACGATCGTTTCGCAACAGGGAGCCGGGGGTGACGCGTCGACCCATGGGCAAGCGAATTATGATTCGATATTTCGTTTCTTGTACTTTTGCTCTTCTTCTTGTTGTTGGCTCCATCGCTCATTCCCAGACTTCACAGACGCTCGCTGTTCCTGCGGACTCGCCGCGTTGGGATCTGCAGGGAGAGGCCAAGGCGGCGGAATATCAGGGCCGCAAGAGTCTGCTGCTTGATGGCGGAGCGGCGATTGTAAAAGATTTTGAAATGCGCGACGGCGTTGTCGACGTGGATGTCGCAACCCCTGCGAACCGCGGATTCTTTGGGATTCAGTTTCGAGTTGCCAACGACGGCGCCAACGGTGAATGGGTTTATCTTCGCCAGCACAAGTCCGGGCTTCCGGATGCCATGCAGTACACTCCCGTCCTGAACACCGGCGCCAACTGGCAAATCTATAACGGGCCGGGTTTCACAGGGGCGGTCGATATTCCGAAAGATGTCTGGTTCCACCTGCGTCTGGAGGTGGTGGGAGCGCAGGCAAAGTTGTATGTCAAAGACATGGACAAGCCCACGCTGGTGATGGACGATCTGAAAAGCGGCGTGCAGAAGGGACAGGTGGCATTGTATGTCCTGACGGGCGCGACGTATTTCGCGAACTTCGAAGTTCGGACGACGCCCGATGCGCCGTGGGAGCGGCATCTGCCGGCGATGCCGGCGGGTACTTTAACCAAGTGGAAGCTGTCGCCTTCGTACGACGCGCTGGCGCGAAATTTGGAGCATCCGCTGGCTGACGCGGAGGGTGCAGCCATCAAGTGGCAGGATGTAGAGGCGGAGCCGCCTGGGTTTGTAGTCGTCTATCGCTATCGCGAGGCGCCGCATCCGCAGGTTACGTTTGCGAAGGACTTTTCGAAACGGCTGGAACCTCAGCCAGGGATGAAGGTCGTGTATGCGCGGACGACGATTGAGTCGGATCGTGACGCGGTGAAAAAGCTTTACATTGGATATAGCGACGACGTCACCGTGTTTCTAAATGGCAAGATTCTCTTCCGCGGGCGGAGCGCCCAGAATTTCCGCGATCCTGGGTTTCTTGGGATTGTGAACCCGGAAAATGATGCTGTCTATCTTCCGTTGAAGAAGGGTAGCAATCAACTCGTTTTGGCGGTCAGTGAGCTTGGCGGCGGGTGGGGGTTCATTTGCCGGCTGGCTGAGCCGGAGAACTGAGTTCACTGATTTCGCCTGTGATCTTGACCTCAAGCGCGCCGCTCAAGGATTTCGGAAACTCTTCCCGACGTTGGCTAGACGTTCGCCGGGGGCATTTGGATAGCAGGATGAGGGGCACGTTTCCTGCCCTGACCTTCGAGCGAACTTTGGGGGAAAGACAAAGAGACGTTGCAAGCAACGTCTCTCAGGATCAATTTCAGCTGTGGGAAACCGGTTCCGAATTCTCAGTTGCGGCTTTAGCTGCCGGCTGAGAAACCGCCTACGTTGGCTACCGTCAGACGCAGGTATTTGTGCGGATTAACTGGAGTGTCGTTGATACGGACTTCGTAGTGGAGATGGGGACCGGTGCTACGTCCGCTCTCACCGACATATCCGATGGTATCGCCACGGTGGACGTGCTGGCCGGAGATGCAGGCAAAGCTGCCCAAGTGGCCGTAGCGGGTGGTGATGCCGTGGCCGTGGTTGACGATGACGGCGCGTCCGTAGCCGCCCATGAAGTCGGCGAACACGATCACTCCGTCGGCGGGAGCCATTACGGGCTGCCCGTCCCTGGAACCAATATCAACTCCACTGTGGAAAGCACCTTCCCCGTTGAACGGGTCAATGCGCTCGCCAAAGGATCCCGTAATGGGACCTTCGACCGGCCAGAGATTGGGAGCCGAATTCGCCCTCAGCCAGTCAGCAGTGGTCGCTTCGCGGGTAAGGCCAAGCGAGATGCCGGTCATGGTAGCGCCGTTGAGCGCCGAAGCTTTTAGCGCGCCGAGTTGGTCCAGGGAGGAAATCACCTGAGCTTTGCCGACGTTTTCCGATGAAGCGGTCACCATGTTGGGGTCAGACTTAAGGCCGTAAAGCGAGGAAACCTCACCCGCCAGAGAGCCCAGCGACGCCACCTGGATGTCCCGTTCCTGCGCAACCTGCTCGAGCCGCGAATACCGGCTGCTAAGTTCCTCTTTTTCGGTGCGCAGTTCGTTGTAGTGCGACACCTTCAGCACCATGCGCAGGTACGAGCTAGCAATGCCGGTCAGGCTTAGACCGACGATCGCAGCCCCTACCAAAAACACGTAGAGGTAGTGGACGGGAATATGGATCTTGCGGAGTTGACCGTCATCTCCGCGTGCGACAAAAAGAATGTAGAAGCGTTTTTGCAATTTTTCCTTTCCGCTAGTTACCAGGAATCAGCGTAGCTCGCCTTGCGTGAGCCCATCGCCGTCCTAAATCCGGGTCAGCCCTTCACTTTGCCTAAGGCCGTTACTCACCCGAATCCTACCGGAACCGGGATGACCGAAATTTAATGTGCTTGCAATCCCTACTGGATGCAGCACTTAGTTCGGCCAAGTTCGTTCGATCAGCTTGGCAACGGTAACAAAGTAGGTTCCCCCGTGTCAACGTAAGGGAGGCTTACCAAGGCCGGGTACGCGAGGCTGCCCAAGAGGACGAGTTACTCGGTGGTGACCTTGGGAGGGTGGGTAACGTGTCCGAAACCTGCGGAGCGGAAATCCTGCAAACTGCGGAAACCTCGATCGCTAGTCGCGTGCGCGGCGCTGGAAAAATGGAACTAGCCTTTGCATGACATTTTTTCCAGCCGCTTCACCCTTCCTTCCCTTGCTATATTGATTGCGACTTGCCCCTCCATGAAAAAGCTCTGATTGCCCGTATCCGCAGGGCTACCAACAAAAACGGCGTTCTTTTGGATGGCGGAACGGGGATTGGGGATGACTGCGCGGTGATCAGAATTCCCAGAGGTCATGAAGCCCTGGTCACGACGGACTTCAGCCTGGAGAATGTCCATTTCAAACGTTCGTGGCATCCGCCTGATTCGGTGGGACATCGGTGCCTGACCCGCGGCCTCAGCGACATTTCGGCCATGGGAGGGGTGCCTCGGGCGGCGTTTTTATCGCTGGCTCTACCGGGCATTTTGCCACAGAAATGGGTTGACGGATTCGTCCACGGATTGCTCAAACTGGCGGCGAAGTTCGATGTAGCCCTGGCGGGAGGAGATACGGCCCAGTCACCCGACGGCGTCCTGGCTGACATTATGGTGCTGGGCGCTGTACCCAAGGGTAAAGCGATTTTGCGCTCCGGCGCGCGTACGGGGGACGGGATCTATGTAACCGGAGATCTCGGCGCTTCCGCGAGCGCATTGAAATTGCTATCGGGGGGAAGAAGCTCCAGCCGGAGGATTTTCCGCGGCATTTTTATCCGATGCCGCGGGTTGAAGTAGGGCGTTTTCTGCGGGAAAAAGGGCTGGCTTCGGCCATGATTGACATCAGCGACGGGCTCTCGACCGACCTGGGGCACATTTGTGAGGAAAGCGAAGTCGGCGCGGAAATTGAGGCGGCGGAAATTCCTATGGCCTCGGTCGGAAGATCTGGACGGAAGGTGGAGATGCGCTTTGCTTTACACGGTGGAGAGGACTATGAACTGCTGTTTACAGTTCCTCGCCAAAAACGAGTCCCAAAACGGATCGCAGGGGTTCGGATTACCCGGATCGGGAAGATCACTCGTGGGCGGAAAGTCGTCTTGAAGGACGCCGACGGGTCGATGCACAAGTTGTCACCGCAGGGCTGGGAACACTTCAGGTGAGAGAACTGATTCAGGATTTGTGAACCAGGATTGCAGATTGGGATTTTATCTACACGCCACGGTCACCTCTTCTGCCTCTACTCTGCAACCTCGAACAGGACTAAAGTAGTCAAATGCAGTTACTGCGTTGCATAGGCATCTTGTTTTTCTTCGGAGTCGCGCTAACACTGCGTGGCCAGGCACCTTCCTCAGCGGTCGTGGACAACGACTTCATCCAGGCACAGTTTGGATCGACTTGCACTCTGATGGCGGGACCGCCGCAGATGAAGGCTGACATGGACGGCGATGGCGTCGAAGACCTCATCGTGGCCGCCCGTTGCACCAACGCGCTGGTGGATCAGGCCGAGAAGAACTTCACGGTCATCGATCCCTATAACAGCTTCTACGGATACGGAAACACCAAGATCACTACGCAATTTTCTTCGGAGGACCCTGCAACCCGAGGGCTGGTTTTGCTGATTATCCATGGCACGGGTAAGGAAGGCTGGCACGCCGCCACACCCAAGGCAAAATTTGTGATCATCAATCTGCCCTTCAAGCAGGTTACGGTGAAGAAGCTGACGGTAAAGAAGAAGACGGTGATGGCCATCTATGCCGATGAAACCGGCGGCGACCATATGACCTCCGCGACTTTTTGGGATGGAAAGAAGTATCGATACCAGCCCATTGGCGCCGGCATGGACTGAAGGCATTCCACGACTTATCCATCATGAACCTAGAACAGAAGCTTGAAGAACTGAAGAAGCGCGACCGCATGGCCGCGGAAGGTGGCGGAACCGCGCGCCGCGAACGGCAGCATAAGGAAGGCAAGATGTCCGCCCGCGAGCGGGTGGAGTTTTTGCTCGATGAGGGTACGTTCGAGGAAACCGACAAACTGGTCACGCACCGCTCGAACGATTTCGGCATGGCGGAGCAGAAATTTTACGGCGATGGCTTCATCACGGGCTACGGGCGCATTGAAGGCCGGCTGGTCTTCGTCTTCGCACAGGACTTTACCGTGTTTGGCGGATCGCTGTCCGAAGCCAACGCCGCCAAGATCGTCAAAATCATGGACCTGGCGGCCAAAATGGGCGCGCCGGTCATTGGATTGAACGATTCCGGCGGAGCGCGCATTCAGGAGGGCGTGGCATCGCTGGCGGGGTATGCCGACATTTTTCTGCGCAACACTTTATACAGCGGCGTGGTGCCCCAGATTTCAGCCATCATGGGACCGTGCGCGGGGGGCGCCGTGTATTCGCCGGCGATCACCGATTTCATCCTGATGGTGGAAAAGACTTCGTACATGTTCATCACCGGGCCCGATGTGATCAAGACCGTCACGCACGAAGAGGTGACGAAGGAGCAACTGGGCGGCGCTCACACCCACAACGAGACTTCCGGTGTGGCGCATTTTATGGCGCATGACGACGCAGAGTGCCTGTCGATGGTGCGCGAACTGCTGAGTTTCATTCCTTCCAACAATCTGGACGAGCCTCCGAGGCGTCCGTGTACCGATCCTATCGACCGCGCCGATGAGGCGCTGGACCGGATGGTGCCGGACGAATCGAACCAGCCGTATGACATTAAAGATGTGATCCATGCTATCGCGGACGATGGCTATTTCTTTGAAGTCCAGGAGCACTACGCGAAGAACATCGTTGTGGGATTTGCCCGGCTGAATGGGCGGCCGGTCGGGATCGTCGCCAACCAGCCCGCATATCTGGCGGGTACGCTCGACATCAATGCCTCGACTAAGGGAGCGCGGTTTGTGCGTTTCTGCGATTGCTTCAATATCCCGCTAGTGACTTTTGAAGATGTACCGGGATTTCTGCCGGGCATTACCCAGGAGTATGGAGGAATCATCAAACACGGCGCGAAGTTGCTGTTCGCTTTCGCCGAGGCAACAGTTCCGAAAGTGACGGTGATCACGCGAAAGGCCTACGGGGGAGCGTATTGCGTGATGGCGTCAAAGCATATTCGTACGGACGTGAACTATGCATGGCCGACAGCCGAGATTGCGGTGATGGGCCCCGAGGGTGCCGTAGACATTGTTTATAAGCGGGAATTGGAGCAGGCTGAAAATCGCGACGAAGTGCGCCGCGGCAAAATCGAAGAGTTTCGCGAAAGATTTGCCAATCCATACGTGGCGGCCGATCGCGGGTTTGTGGATGCCGTGATCCAGCCGCGGGAGACTCGTAAAAAACTGATTCAGGCGCTGGCGATGCTGGAAACGAAACGGGACAAGAATCCGTTGAAGAAGCATGGGAATATTCCGCTGTAGAACAGAGCGGACCTCAGCGGCTGAAGCTGCGGAGCCTGATTCTTATTGGCACGACTAAAGTCGTGCCCTTCCCATCTCGCGTCCTTGCGGACAGCGTTGTGGTCTTCCGAAGCTCGCGTCTGGCGGACACAAAGCCAAGGCGGCCTCATCGGGTTAACGAAGTCGTGCCGTTTCCGAGCTCCGTATTCGCTGCAACCGTCCGCCGCACACACCTGACGATGTAGACTTTTGAAATGCCCTCATATTCATCCCGCAATTCTTTTTCTTCACCACCGGTAAACGCTCCGGAGCATTACCTGATTGCCCACAGCGACGGCGGGGCGCGCGGCAATCCCGGGCCTGCGGGTTATGGAGTGGTAGTTCAGGATGAAGCCGGACGAAAAGTTGCCGCGCTCAGCCAGTATCTCGGACATCAAACCAACAATTTCGCCGAATATCAGGGCTTGATCGCCGCACTGGAGTATGCGATCGAGCACGGACACAAAGCTCTCAAAGTCATCAGCGATTCCGAACTATTGGTGCGCCAGATCAAAGGCATCTACAAGGTTAAGAACGCGACTCTGCAGGAACTCCACGGCAGAGCAAAACAACTGATCGCGCAACTGGCCTGGTTCTCCATCGATCACGCCTTGCGCGAGCACAACCAGGAAGCCGACGAACTAGCCAATCAAGCCATGGACAAAGGCACAGGTCGCGCACCGGGCGCGGTCAGGGTGGCCGCCGCTAACTCGCCAGCACGCACAACCGCCGGGCCTCAGGAATTTGAAGGAATTGTGCAGAACGGAGCCGTCAAGTTGCTACGCCGGCGAATTGCCGGAAGGCACGCGTGTGCAGGTAAGAGTCAAGAAATAAGCGGTCTTACTCTTCCAGCGAAGAGTGGTCGTGCACAATCTTCCAGCCCTCCGGAAACTCACGAAATATCAGCGTGAATAATCCATGTGGAGTCTTCCCGTCTGACAGCGTCAGCTTCCAACTGCCTCGAACGAATGCTGCGTCTGGAGCGAGCGCTTCGATCTTCAAGTTGGAAAACTCCAGCTTCCCCATCTCGTGGCCTTCGCCCTGGTAAGCTCTTGCGATAACGATCCAGCGTAGCCTGCCATCCCGAGGTTTTCTTGGCGCCGAAGAATGTAAGCTCGGGAGAATTCCAGTAGCCCGCCATGAAGGCTTCGAGGTCGTGGCGATTCCAGGCAGCTTGCTGTTGAAGGAGTACCTGCTTGACCGGCGACTCTTGCGCCGCTAGCGGGACAATCAGAGCGGGCACGAGAAAAGCGAGTATCAGTACAGTGATTCGCATGAATTTCTCCGGAAGCAGTCTCGCACAGAAACGTGCAATCGAAGAATTTCAGGCGCAAAACTTTGGATCGCAGGGGTTCAGCGGCGTCAGGCAGGGTGTGACAACTTAAAATTCGCGTCGCGGGAATCGAATTCTTCTGCTCAGGATGGCGGAATTTACGCGCGGCCTTTTTTAGCAGCAGCGGCCGCTTTTCCCGCTTTTTCCCAGGGACGCTTCGGACGCTCTGCGGAGGGTTTATCGCGGTCTTTGATGCGGTCGTACTGGTACGATTCGCTGACCGTCCCCAGGGACTCGTTATACAGAGTAGGCAGGCCCAGGCCTTCTTTCAGTTCTTCGGTGAATTGCTGCAATGCTTTCAGGTGATCGGCCGTGGCTGGAACTTCGGTCTTGGCGGTTTTCAGGAACTGCTGGTAACCGCGATTGATCAGCTTGGAAATCTCGCTACCGATCAAATACCCCGGATAGGCGAAAATCTTCACGCCGTCGTCGCCATCTTTCTGAATGGCGGCGGAAACGCTGTACTTCTTCAGGAACACGCGTCCCTGTGTACCTGGGGCCTCGATCAGATCAAATCCATGATCGCGCAGCCAGCTCAACGCTTCTTCATAACTTCGCTGTTCTACCTTGGTTGTCATCAGTATTGGGTTTCCAATCCCTTCTAATTCCCGTATATCCGAGCTTGCATATCTTCCAATTTCTTCGATCGGCTCCCTTGCCCGCCATCAACCTTCTTCAGATGAGATGCTCAGCGGTTGCAAAGAGTGCATTTGTACATTCGCGACACCCGGCCTCGAATCCAGCCAGCCTCTTTTATAATCCAATGAACAGCGGTAAAAGCCCGTATTCAACTTTCGGATACATTACGATAGTCACGCGCTCAGACCCGCAATCCTATGCCACCGCTCTCCACAGGACGAACGCAAGTGCCTGATTCTTCGACGCCAGTCGATGGCGAGAGGCCTCAGCGCGGCAAACTCCTCGGACGGCGAAGTCTGGAACTCATCGGCAATACACCGCTCTTGCGTCTGGACCGTGTGACTCGCGATCTTCCTGCCGTTCAAATCCTCGGCAAGGCGGAATGGTTCAATCCCGGAGGATCGGTAAAAGATCGCGCAGCCTCGAACATCGTCACCCAGGCACGGGCCGCCGGCAAATTCGGACCCGGCAAAGCTCTTCTTGATTCCACCAGCGGAAATACCGGAATCGCCTACGCCATGATCGGCGCTGCCGAAGGTTTCCCCGTGACGCTGTGCATGCCGGAAAATGTTTCGGTGGAGCGCAAGCGCATCCTGCATGCGTATGGCGCCAACATTATTTACACCGATCCCGGTGACGGCTCCGACGGAGCGATTCGAACCGCTCGTGAACTTTATGCCAGAGATCCGGAGAAATATTTTTATGCCGACCAGTATTCCAACGATGCCAACTGGCAAGCCCACTACCATGGCACAGCCAACGAAATCTGGCAACAGACAGAAGGGCAAGTCACGCATTTTGTTTCCATGATGGGGACGAGTGGAACTTTCGTTGGCACGACGCGTCGTCTTAAAGAACTGAATCCTTCAATCCGCTGCATCTCGCTGCAACCGGACTCGCCGTTTCATGGGATCGAGGGCGCGAAGCACATGGCCAGCGCCATCATTCCGAAAATTTACGACGCAACTTTGGCTAGATGAGGATATCGGCATCTCGACCGAGGATGCTTATGTGATGGCCAGGCGATTGGCCCGGGAAGAAGGGCTGCTGGTCGGGATCTCGGCTGCCGCTGCGGTCGTGGGATGCCTGCAAGTGGCGAAGCAACTGGCAAAAGACGAACCAGCGGTCTTTGTGACGATCCTCTGCGATTCGGGCGACAAATATTTGAGCGAAAGATTTTGGGAAGAAGGTTGACCATCCCAACATGGAGAGAAGGCTTGAAGTTCCGGTCCTGTGTTCTCAGTGGTTAAGTGAATTTTGATGCTGAAGATTCAACGCAAAGATTACGAAGCGGTCAGGCAGCATGGCGAAGAAACCTACCCGCACGAGTGCTGCGGGGTACTCCTCGGCCAGATGGCTGACGACGGCGTGCGCACGGTAACTTCGATTGCTCGCGCCGGCAACACCCGTACCGATTCGGCTCACAACCGGTACAACATCGATCCCAAGGAACTGATCCGGATTCAGCGCGAAGGACGTGCGCGAGGCGAGGATATTATCGGCTTCTATCATTCGCATCCGGACCATCCGGCGCAATGGTCGCAGACCGACCTCGCGGAGGCGCACTGGTTCAGCTGCTCCTACGTGATCACCAGCGTGGAAAAGGGCAAAGCCGTGCTGACCAATTCTTTCGAACTGACAGGCAGCGACGAGAACGATAAGAAATTAGTAGATGAAAAGATTGAAGTGAGCTAGCTGTATAGGGCGAACGTGTGCGCTTTGAACCTTACCCGCACGATGCCCCGGACCTGCTTTTGTTCTCGCTCTCATCAGGGGCCGTGCCGTAACCTAGCCGTGAATCCCCTGCCCATCCTGTGGCATCATGTATAGCCTATGCCCAAGATCCAGATCCCGACCCCTTTGCGTCAATACGCCGGAAAACAGGCTGCGATTGATGTGAAGGCTGGAACCATCGGCGAGGCTCTTTCTCGACCTCGTCTCCCAACATCCCGACCTGCGCCGCCACCTCTATACCGACGACGGCAAACTGCGCGCTTTCGTGAATGTCTATCTGAATGATGAGGACATTCGCTACCTGCAGAAGGACGCCACGGCTGTGAAGGACGGTGATAGTATTTCCATCGTGCCTTCGATCGCTGGAGGCCTGGTTTGAGCGCCGAATTGCCGAGTTTTGGGATTTTCGAATTGAGAGCCGAGATCACATTCCGCTGTTGTTGTCCTTCCTGTCGATAGCCGTA
The DNA here is from genome assembly GCA_963765715.1 of Terriglobia bacterium. Classification (GTDB taxonomy): domain Bacteria; phylum Acidobacteriota; class Terriglobia; order Terriglobales; family Acidobacteriaceae; genus JAIQFF01. The sequence continues at coordinate 418,730 of CAVXXN010000015.1, read as the reverse complement.
AATCCGTCGATTCGTAAATCTGACAATTCTTAAATTTCAAGAGGTTCCCATGGCCACAACTTTAGAAATCAAACCCGAAGCCGCAACCCTGAGCAACGACGAAATTCAGCGCTACTCTCGGCACCTGATCATGCCCGAGGTCGGCATGGAGGGGCAGCTCAAGCTGAAGGCCGCCCGGGTGCTTTGCATCGGCGCCGGCGGGCTGGGTTCGCCCCTGGCGTTGTATCTGGGTGCAGCCGGGGTAGGCACGCTCGGGATTGTGGACTTCGATGTGGTGGACTACACCAATCTGCAGCGCCAGATCATTCACTCCACCGCGGACGTGGGCCGCAAGAAACTCGACTCGGCGGCAGAAAAACTCAAGGCGATCAACCCTTTTCTCAATATCAAGAAATATGACACGCGGCTTTCCAGTGAGAATGCGCTAGACCTGTTCCGTGAATTCGACATCATTGCCGATGGCACCGACAACTTCCCCACCCGCTATCTGGTGAACGACGCTTGCGTGCTCACAGGCAAGCCGAACGTCTACGGATCGATTTTCCGCTTCGAAGGCCAGGCCAGCGTGTTCGCCACCAAAGAAGGACCATGCTACCGCTGCCTGTATCCCGAGCCGCCACCGCCGGGACTGGTGCCTTCCTGCGCCGAGGGTGGAGTGCTGGGCATCCTGCCCGGCCTCGTGGGCGTAATGCAGGCCACGGAAGTCATCAAGTTGATTCTTGGGAAAGGCGAGCCACTGGTCGGCCGCCTGCTGCTGATCGACGCCCTCGACATGAAGTTTCGGGAGCTCAAGTTACGCAAAAATCCTGACTGCCCCGCCTGCGGGACCCATCCGACCATTACAAAGTTGATCGACTACAATGAATTCTGCGGAATTCGCGGTGAGGAGAAACCAGTGGAAGCAGGAGCGGACGAGATCCAGGTAGAAGACTTAAAACGGCGCCTTGATGCCGGCGAAAACCTTTTCGTGCTGGACGTACGCGAGCCGCACGAATATCAGATTTGCAACATCGGCGGACATTTGATTCCACTCGGCGACCTGCCGAAGCGCGTGAACGAACTCGACTCCAGCCGGGAGATCGTTGCTCACTGCCGCTCTGGTGTACGCAGCGCAAAAGCAGTGGATTTCCTGCGCCAGTCCGGGTTCAAGAAAGTTCACAACCTGGCGGGAGGAATTCTGGCCTGGGCCGACCGCGTAGACCCAAAAATGCCGAAGTACTAACTCACGCGAGAAGCATTTACCACGAAGGACACGAAGTTACACGAAGGGATGACTTTGAGAACTCCTTCGTGCAGCTTCGTGTCCTTTGTGGTTCATGGCCTTGGTTCTTACGGTAGGGCATTCACCACCGGGCATCTCGCCCAATGCCCGCCCGAAACTTCCACCAATGCGGGCAAGGCCACAGAGCATTCATCCACTCGAAAATCACAACGTGGTTCAAAAGGACACCCGGCCGGCACGAGATGTAACGGCGGAACCGTCCCTTCAATTGTTTCCAGAGGTCTGCTACGGTCCGTCCTTAAAGTGGGCACTGCATTCAGCAACCCGCGAGTGTAAGGATGCGCAGCAGCATGAAATATGTCGCGCTTCGCGCCAAGTTCGACCAGATTCCCGGCGTACATCACAGCCACCCGGTCGGCGACCTGGGAGACCACCGCCAGATCGTGAGAGATGAAAAGCATGGTTAAGCCAAACTTGGCCCGCAACTCTGCCAGCAGCTCGAGAATCTGTGCCTGTATAGTGACGTCGAGCGCCGTGGTGGGTTCGTCAGCGATAAGCAGCTGCGGACGATTGACGATCGCCATGGCAATCATCACCCGTTGGCGCATCCCGCCCGAAAGCTGGTGGGGATAATCCCGCGCCCGGCGTTCGGAATCTCCAATACCGACCTCTGTCATCGCCGTTACCGCGCGGCTCCAGGCGTCTTGCTTTTCGATTTCGTTGTGCGCCAGGACGGCTTCGGCAATCTGGTCGCCCACCCGCATTACCGGATTTAGCGCGGTCATCGGCTCCTGAAAGATCATCGCCAGTTGAGAGCCGCGCAGAGGACGCATCGCAGAATCGGACAACTGCAGCAAATCGCGGCTGCCGCTCTGATTCGCAAAGCGAATCTCTCCTGTAGTCCGGGCGGTAGGCGGAAGCAGACGCATCAGGGCAAGTGAAGTTACGGATTTCCCTGAACCGGATTCTCCTACCAGTCCCAACACTTCGCCGCGCGCGATCGAAAAACTGAGATCACGGACTGCGGCCAGGGCAGGCGCAGCGCCCGCACGGTGATTACCTGAACGCGAAAACGCAATCGTCAGATGCCGGACGTCCAGAAGATGATCCATTTCAGGTAGCGCCGGCGTCCCGCCGGCAGTCCTGTGGGCGTCCCGCCCACGGCCGTGTTATTGACCGAGAATCAGCGGCAATCCGTTCTTGCTGTTGCCAATCACAACCACTTTGGAATTTGTGCTTTTTGCCAGACTTTCCGTGGCCTCAATACCTTTCCACTCCAGCAACTGCGGACTGATTCCCTGGGCCACAATCTGCTGAAAGTCTCGAATCCCGGCCGCCTCGATGCGCTTGCGCTGCGCCTCCTGCGTCTCTTTTTGCAGCCGGAAACTCATAGCCAGAGCTTCCTGTTCGGCTTGCTGTTTGGACTCAATCGACGACTTCAACGTCGCCGGTAACTGGATGTCGCGCAGCAGCACGCTTTCCACCAGGATTCCGCGCTGGCCGAGCTTGTCGGCGAGTTGGGAGTAGATCTGCTTGGCCACCGCTTCCCGTTCGCCCGTGTACAAGGCATTGGCAGAATGCGACGCCGTCGATTCCCGGATCGCGGCCCGCAGATTTGGCTCGACCAGTACATTCATATAGTTTGGCCCAATCTTCTGGTATACCTCCGCTGCTTTGTCGGGATTCAAATGGTAGATCAGCGACGTATCCAGATTCATCACCAGGCCCTCAGCCGAAGGCACGCTGGCGGACTCCTTGATTTCCTGGGTTCGAATCGACATCTCATTGTTGGCCTTGAAGGGATTGACCAGGTGAACTCCCTCAGGCAGCACTTCTCCCGTCACGCGCCCAAACAATGTGAGCACTCCGACCTGTCCTGAATCCACTCTGGCTACCGAGGCAAACAATGCAACCACGACGAGAAACGCGACCAGCGCAATTCCGAACAGACGCAACGCTGAATTGGGATTGGCATCGATCACCCGGGTCCGGGCGTCATTGAAGATCGTCATAAAGTTACCTCCCCGGGGCGATTGTAATTCGAACTTCCCGGCGCGCTAAGTGTCGGTCACGACACGTGAGGCACCAGAACATAAGAGCCGCTGATAGCGCCAGAGCCCACGTGGGGACGGCTGCCCTCAGGCGTCCAGGCCGAGCGGCTCCGCGGGCCTTGTTTCCCGAAATACGCATTCATCAAACCCGCGCTGCAATTGGTTTCTCCAGAAATTTTCACAGAGACGTCTTTGTGCCGGTAAAGCGTTTGCTTTCCGTTTCTAAAACAAACGCCACAAAAACCGTCTCGGCGTTGGGAAATTAACTCACTCCCGCAGCCCGCTGCACCAATTCCTGTCACCCCCTTGTGGAGAGGCTGCACTCCATTGCATGTAAACGATTTAAATTGCCGTGTTTTTTATTGACTCTAAAACTGAGAGGAGTAAAAACAACCTCGTTCTTTGACACGTTCTGAAGTTTACCCGGTTGGCGCAGCGTCCGGGGCTCAAGCGGAGTCACCCGGAACATCGAAAGATGATTCAGGGAGGGCGAGCGAGGGTCAAAGCTAAGCGCTGGTTGAGGCGAACAGGAACACCCGTCAGAGGCAAGTTGAGTCCCGAGGCGTTAAACAGTTTTTCCGGTTGGCGGTAAGCCCGGAGCCCAAGCACAGATCGCGCGTCGCGCACCCGCAAGGGAAGCACGAATGCAGGTCAGGCAAGGGTCTAAAGCGAGCTACTGGCCGAGACGAACAGTTTCAACACCACCTCGGGACTCTTAATTTTTGCCCTGCTACTTCTGTCCCTTCCTTCTTAGATATTTGCCCTGACTCCAGTCGAATACGAAATCCGTCGGGTTTGGGAAGGGCACGACTTCAGTCGTGCCAAATAAGACCCGGGCCTACACGGCTTCAGCCGCTGAGGTCCGCTCGTCCGGATAAGTCGAGCCGCCCTTGATCGACTGAACACGAAGGGGTGCAGTTGAAGCTTTTCTTGCCGCCTGTAACCGCACAGTGTTTTCAGAAAGAGCCTGGCATAGGGTTCGACGATGAAAAGTCTCCTGCGCTCCCAGGTAATGAGGGTTACGAAGTACCTGCCCGCCTGGTCTTACTGCGCGGCCGCCAGGCGTGTGGCCAGGCGCTGGGGGAGATTTGCGGTCAGGATTCGCTCCTGCGCCTGTTTCAGGTTATAGGGAACGCGGCAGAAGGTGATGATGCGCGACGTCGAATCGAAAACAGCGAATGCGGCGCGCCAGTCGCCATCACGAGGCTGGCCGACTGAGCCTGGATTCAAGAGGTAACGCATGCCCTCTCTGAGCGGGAATTCGGTGATTTCGCCTTGTCCGACGGTGTTGTATTGCGGACGAAGGTAGTCGCTGGCTACGTTGTTTGAAGAAAAACATCCCTGCAGGTGGGTGTGTCCGAAAAATGTCACGGGCGTGGCGGAGATCAGCAGCGGTTCAATGGCATCGCGCAGAGTGACTACATATTCGTCTTCATCCACCGGCGAACCGTGGACAAACTGTACGCCGGGCAATCCGCTGACCTGCACAGGGCCCTGAGGCAGCGCCTCGAGCCACTCCAGGTTTTCGGGAGTCAGGTTATCGCGGGTCCATAACGCCGCCAGCCCGCGATAGGATTGAAGTCTCTCAGGTCCATCGCCCCACTGGCTGCCTTGTCGTGGTTCCCGCGCACGAAGGTAGTTCCCAAACCTCGCACCCGCGCGATGACTTCGTTAGGGCTGGCTCCATAGCCCACGACGTCGCCCAGGTTGACGACAAAATCGTAGGGCGGAGCTGCCGCCAGGCATGCTTCCAGTGCTTCGAGGTTGCTATGAATATCGCTAAGCAGGAGAACGCGCACTGATCACCCGAACAAACTGGTGATTATAGACCTGCGGAGCGTTGATGGCATCTCCCAGTTACAAGGGGACGTAAGATACGGCGTTTTCCGGCCGACGAACAAGAAAAGACGGGGAGATGGGCTCCCCGTCGTCACCGGCTTGAAAGACGCGCAGATGATCTCTTTTCTCGGCTTTGCCGATCTATTTGCTGGTCCCGCCAGATTCGGCTTTGGCGGTCTCAGTGTCGATCGCCAAGGCATACTTTCTTCCCGAGAAGCGAATCTCGTTCAGCGACTTATGGCCGTCGTTCATTGAAATCACAGCCGAATCGCGGCCTGGAGCGCGATCCAGATCGACCATTCGCGCGGGAACGGTTGCGACAACACTGTTGCCGCGCAAAATGTTGAGTTCGACGTTGGGTCCATTGCCTTCCCATTTCACGGTGTAGTCACCGGGGGCGATCTGCTTGCCATTGATGGAAACGGAATCGGTCACCTGCAGTGAACCCTTGTTGGCTGCGAATACGCTTGTCGCCATCAGCAGTGCCAGTCCGAGCAGCAAGCCCTTGGAGATTTTCGATGCTTTCATTGCGCTCCTTTTTCTTTCCCGAAACGTCGGGAACCGGTTCGGGCGGCGGGGACTTGCCTTGCGTCGGGAAATTCTTGTGTTTTACCGCCGAAGGCCTACAATGCTGCCTCGGGGTTAAGCAAAGAGGGCTGGGCCGCAAGGCTTTATGCTCTCTGCTCGGGGATTGTTCTCACCTGGGCCGCCAAACCGAGTTTGAGGCCAATCCCTTTAACCCCTGAAATATTTCGCCTGCAATTGCCGGTTGGTCTTTATTATTTCTTCTGATCCGACTCGATCATCCTCGATTACAAGTACGTCGCCTGCGATTGAAAAGTTCCGTTGCGAATTGATTTCGTTCACTTCTTTTGACGCTTTGATAGAAGGGTTGTTAGCAGTGTTTTCCGCTCTGGATCGCCACACAACAGCACTGTGTCTTGTGTAGTAATAGGGTCCAGAGTGTGGGGGATTTTCGTGGTTTGTCAGGTCAGCTTAAGCACTACTTTGCCGAAGTTTCTTCGCTCGATTAATAAGCGATATGCATCCGCTGCTTTTCTCGAGGGGAAGCACACTCCCGATCACCGGTCGCAAATGGCCTTGCGCCATCCATGCGGAAAGTTGTTGCCAAGCCTGGTTCATCAATTCGCGCTTCGCCGACAGATAAGTCAGCCACAACCCATGAACGCTGGCGCCTTTGGCATAGAGCTGCCGGGCATCTACCGTGGCAGGCTGTCCAGTCGCCGCACCGTACACAATGACGCGTCCGAAATCCCGCAGGCAGTGCACGCTCTTGGTAGTGTGCTCGCCACCCAACATTTCGAATACGGCGTCCACGCCTTCGCCGCGCGTCATTTGTTTTATCGCTTCTTCGTAGTCACGTTCTTTGTAGTTGATTCCGTGCTGCAATCCGAGAGCCTTCATCCGGCTTAGCTTGTCCTCCGAAGAGGAAGTTCCATACATCTCTATGCCGAGAAGTTTTCCGATCTGGACCGCTGCTGTTCCCACTCCGCCCGCGACGGCGTGGATAAGAACGCGTGGTGTTTGCGGCTTGGAATTTTGCTTTGCGCCAATGCTGGCTAGTAAATCATCCAGATCTTCCGGAGGGCGCACGTACGTTGCAGCCGACAAATTTTGCATCAGGCCCGCTTTCCAGTAAGCGAAATACGCAGTGAAATAATTCACTGGGAATGCGGCGCCTTCTTCAGCGCTCCAGGCTTGCGGGACCGGCCAGAGCAAGGCTTTCGAAGCAGCGACCTGTTCGGCGAATGCTCCCCATTGAACGTACCCCATTACGCGCTGTCCGTCGCCAGCTCGGTTGCCGCTAAATTCGCGTCCCGCTATCAGCGGAGGTTTTGGCGCTCCGGGATATCCGCCTTGCATGGTCATGATGTCGGCAAAGTTAATTCCTCCGGCTTCCACCTGAATGAGCTCCTGTCCCGGATCGGGTGCAGGGTCAGCGACCTCCTGGACTGCCAAGACCTCGGGAGCGCCCAAGCGGTCGATCACCAATGCCTTCATGGGCAAAGTGTAACCCATGCGGTGGTTCGAAGTGCCGCACAGGAATGGGTCGTTCTGATACGTTTCGTTCCCCACTTAAAATACGAATTACTCCAGATGCACCAATGGAGAGTGGCCGGGATCAGTGAGCGCATAAGTGAAGCCGCAAAGGTTTGCAGCTTAGTAAATCCCTGCTTTGCGGGCGGTATATACTTCACCTAACATGGTTGGGGTTTCCGTTCCGAGCGGTAGCGGACGGAGAGACCGGAGCTATTTCTTCTTCTCATTCATAAGCTCCGTTTAACAGATCGCTGGCGCCATTTTCCGGAAGTGCAGGTGACCAGTGCGGACTCGCGTTCGCGGCGGGGGAGCCGCAAGTGGGTTCCGGGGAGGTCCTTCGGTGGACTTGGTTTTGGTGCGTTTTTTATTTGTTCTTATTATTACTGTTACCTGTTACCTGATTGATCCTTTTGACCTGCCTTCGAAGCTTGATGCTGCGCTAGTTGGCGCAGCCATCGGGATCGTCGTCGTTCTGTTCGAGTGGCGGCTTCGCCTGGTCAGCCTGACGCGTCTGATTGGCGCTGCCATCGGCAGCATTCTTGGCATCTTCGGCGCCTACTTATTTACCCTTGTCATTCGAAGCAGCCTCGCCCCGGGGCATACCCAAAGCTTCTTGCAGATTGTGGTGATGCTGCTGATGGCCTACGTTGGTCTGGTCGTCGGAGCCAACAAGGGCGACCTGCTCAACCTGGCCGCGCTGGGTGGTGTTTTCGGCGGCGAAAAGCAAGGCGCGAAAAGTTACAAAATCCTCGATACCAGTGTCATTATCGACGGCCGGATTGCAGATATTGCCGAAACCGGCTTTCTCGACGGCATCATCGTAACTCCACAGTTTGTGCTGCGCGAATTGCAACTGGTCGCGGACTCCGCGGACTCATTGAAGAGAAATCGCGGGCGTCGCGGACTTGATATTCTGCAACGCCTGCAGAAAATCGCGTCGGTTCAGATCCAGATCGTTGAAGACGATTTTCCTGCCGTCCGTGAAGTGGACCTCAAGCTGATCGAACTGGCCAAGCTCTATGAAGGCAAAATAATCACCAACGATTTCAACCTGAACAAGGTTGCGCAGTTGCAGGGAGTGGCCGTTCTGAACATCAATGAGCTGGCAAATTCGCTCAAGCCGATTGTGCTGCCGGGCGAAATCATGAAGGTGTTCATTCTTAAGGAAGGCAAAGAATACAACCAGGGAGTGGCCTATCTGGATGATGGAACCATGGTGGTAGTGGACAATGCGAGAAAGATGATCGGCAAGACGATTGATATTTCGGTCACTTCGGTTCTTCAAACCACCGCCGGCAAAATGATTTTCGGAAAATGGGACGAGCGTAATGGGGTTCGCAATGATTCCCGGCCATCGGTAAGCGCGGTAGCGTCCGTTCCGTCGGTTTCGGGAGGGTCGGTTTCAGGATCTGCAGGTCAAAGCGGAGAGTTGAAGAAGCCGCTACCAGTCATGGTAGAGCGGCCGGCGGAGTAAACAATATTTGGTTGTGCTGTTTCCGGCTAGTCCTGGTGTGCGGTGATCGACTGAACTTTAATCGTGTCGCCCACGAGCTTGCCGACAACGTCCACTCTCATTCCGGCCAGTCTATCGAGTTGGGTTCGATCGCCTTGCAGCCCGTGAATTTCTTCGCCATCCACTAAAACATAGTGAGAGCCTTTGGTGCGCACGCATAAGCGCGCACATTCCGCGGAGGTCTTGTCGGAATTTCGGGAGTGGCGGGCGCCGCAGTGAGAATCCGTGATCATTCCCGAAAATGTTTTTCCCGATGATGTCGCGTTATTCTCAGTTTCTTTCCCGTCTTTGCTCTGATTGCTTTGATCCGGAACTGCCTGGGATGGCTGAGAGGTGGCTTGCTCGGCTGCCGCGGGCGACTCCACGACGGCAAACACCACTGAGGCTCCGGCAAACAAGACGCCAAATCCAAGCGCGGCTGATAAAACGGTAACCACACAAAGCATTACCAGTGACAGCCATGAACCGCGTTTTTTCGTCATCTTTGCCCCCGAGCTTGGTGTTGGCAGTTGCATTTCGAATGCCGATCAGGACGCGGGTTTAAGTTGCTAAAATTAATTGCTGGGTTGCACCAGCAACAGAGGTTACGTCTCGGGGTCGCGAAACCGCACAATGTACACGAGATAGAAGCGAATGCGTCACCCGGAAAAAAGTGCACGAATTGGCCAATCGTACCGTGAATACCCTAGAATGAACGACAATGATCGTGCATTGGATCGCGCGGCATTTGAACCCCCTGTTCCCACCCCTTATACTTGCAACCCGCGATGAAAGTAGTGGTCATCATTCCGGCAGCTGGGTTGGGAACTCGCATGGCTCCCGCTTCCGATGCAAAAAGCAAGAAGTCGGCGGCGTCAAAACAGTTTTTTGAGCTGGGAGGAACACCCGTCCTCATTCACACCCTGCGCAAGTTCGCGACCAGCGCCGAAGTGTCCGAGATTTATGTTGCGTTGCGTGCCAATGAAATCGCTGGCTTCCGAACGCGTCTCGAAAAAGAAGCCAAAAATTTGTTACACAAGAAAATTGAACTGGTGGAAGGCGGCGAGCACAGGCAGCAATCCGTAGCCAGCGCGATGCTTGCGGTTTCAGCCGCGCCGGATGACATTGTTCTGGTACACGACGCGGTCCGTCCCTTTGTAACGCCAGAGATTATTCACGAAGTCATCGAAGCTGCGTCAAAATATGGCGCCGCCATTGCCGGAATGCCCGCGATGGACACGGTCAAGCAAGTGGAACGCACGTCTGAGGGTGCTGTGATCACGGCAACCGTGCCCCGCGAAAGAGTAGTAATGGCACAAACGCCCCAGGGCTTTCGGTACAGTGTGCTCAAGAAAGCTTTCGACGAAGCAACAGCTGACGGATTTCTCGGCACTGACGAAGCGTCCCTGGTTGAACGCTCAGGACATCAGGTGGCAGTCGTGATGGGCTCACCGCGAAATATCAAGATTACGACTCCAGCCGACATGGAGTTGGCGGAGTTTTACCTGAAGCGGTAAGAGCGGCCACGATCGCGGAGTTGGTTGATTATTCGCGGGACACTTTGTCGAGGATTAAGGTCAACGACCAATGGCCATCGACGTGGTATCAGACTGGAAGTCCAGACCTTGAAACCTAAAACTCGCATTGGCTTCGGTTGGGACTCTCACGAATTCAAACGTGGTATCCCGCTCAAGATTGGCGGCCTCACTCTGGAGCATCCCAGGGGGCTTGGCGGCCATTCGGACGGAGACGTTTTGCTGCACGCTCTTACGGATGCCCTGCTTGGTGCGGTTGCGGCTCCTGATATCGGCACGTTGTTTTCACCGTCCGATCCGCGCTGGAAGGGGGCGGACTCTGCCTTGTTTCTTGCGGAAGCGCTGAAACGTGTACGGGCCGCCGGCTATGCGGTGGTCAATGTGGATTCGACGCTTGTTCTAGCGGCTCCCAAGATTGGTCCGCACGCTGCCACGATGCGTGCGCACGTTGCCGAGTTACTCGGGATTCCGCCGGATTGTGTCGGGTTGAAAGCCAAAACGCCCGAGGGCATGGGAACAGACAATGCGGCCATCGCGCATAGCGTAGTCCTGCTGGAGAAGAAAGCAGGCAAGGCTCAGGTTCGAGGCAAAGCAAAAAGATGAGCAGCTGCTACATTCGAGCACGCTAGCTTTGAAGATCGATACCAGACGTCTGACGGTCTGACAGACTTTCTTTTGAAGCGCGTCTTGTCTGCGCCTCTGCTACCAGCGCGCGAAAGATAGCGCGTGAAATTTCGTCATCTTCCACCGAACGCTCCGGATGCCATTGCACAGCCACGACGAAGTGGTCGGCAGATGTGCCTTCGAGCGCTTCGATGATTCCATCCTGCGGACATCTTGCAACGATGCGAAGCCCGTCGCCAACCACCTCTGCCGACTGATGGTGACTTGAATTCACCGGGATGGAAAGCACTGGTTCTTCCGAGGCCTTTGCGCGGGGGGCAATGATTTCTGTTAGGCGTGAACCAGAATCGACAGTGACTGTGTGCGCGATCGGCACACTTTTTCCGGCCTCATGATTTACCGGCGACTTGATGTGCTGCAGAAGCGTTCCACCCCGATAGACGTTCAGAATCTGCAGACCATAGCAGATACCGAGGATCGGCTTGCGCGCAGCGTAGGCGTCGCGAAGAAGCAATTCGTCCACACGGTCGCGTCGCTCATCTGCGGGGGCGGTTTTTGGATCACTGGCGGCACGATATTTTGCCGGATCAATGTCAGCCTTACTCCCCGGCAGCAAGACCCCGTCGCAGGCTTCGATTAGTTTCATGACTTCTGCGGGAGAACCGTCAAGAGGAATGGAAACGGGTTCTCCACCCGCCATCGCAACAGCCTGCAAATACTGCGGTAGTGCCCGCCCGGCATACTCCGCGTCTTCGGAGTGGGGAACGGGGATGGCAATGCGCGGAGGCATAAATTGAATTGTAGCGCCTTACACGACGATGGGACGCCCGCGAGCATCCTAGAAGAGACGGTCGCCGCGATAGATCAATTTGCCATCAATGAGGCGTGCTTCAGGCAGCAACTTATGAAGCTTCGCCGGTCCGATTCCGTCAATATGAAACACTTCGTGTCCGTGGGCCGTCAGCCAATCCGAAACCAGCATGCGATGGCAGTTGAAATAAACTCGTTCGGCGCACATGTAGGCGGTTCGGGATTGTTCGGAAAGCTGGATCAACTGAGCGATGCCGCGCTCGAACTCGTCGGTCAACATATAGTCGGCGTAATTGCGGAAGCTGGGACTTCGCAGCGCAACGTTCGGTGAGTCATCCCGTATCTTCTTACGTCTTCCGCCTAATTCTTTCATCCAGACATAATGGATTCCGGCTTCGGGTAGCGTCTTCTCCAGCGATTCCCGGTTGAAGTGCAGCAGGCGACGTGACATGGGGAAAGAACGGATATCAACCAGAGTTGCGATTGAGTGTGCACGCAAGGCCTCGACCAGTTCGTCCAACGTGCGAGTGGAGTGGCCTATGGTGTAGAGCATGGAGATTTCAGATCTGGACAAGAAATGTTTCGGCAATCAACAATCAGAAATGTGAGGGCCAGAAACCTGCAATCTGTTTTACTACCCGGCCAGGCTGACTAATGCCGCAACTACCGCATCGTCCTGTTCGGGAAATACCGTCCGCAGGTCGAGCAGCACGCGGCCTTCATCAACCCGCGTAATCACGGGAGGAACACAAGAGCGCAGTCTTACAGACAATTCGTCGGCGGTGCGACCGTCACAAGTTACTGCCAGCACACGAGTGGGCAGCACAGCGGATGGCGCTGCGCCACCACCAATGACCGATTCACCATCCATGACCTCAACCGCCAACTGGGGCGAGCGAACTCGCTGCGCGACATGTTCTGCGCGTTTGCCAATCTCATCTTTCGACAAATGCATCATGCGCAAAGCTGGAACCGATATAGAGGTCATGTTTCACATAAGCGAGCAAAGTAGCCTCAAGGGCTGCGTAGATCAGTTTGTCGACACGCAAGGCCCGAAACAGCGAATTAGCCCGCATACGGGCAATCAGATCGGTTCGACCGCTCAGGATGCCGGCCTGAGGGCCGCCCAGCAATTTATCTCCGCTGTAGCTGACGATATCAACGCCAGCGCGAAAGCTGTCGAGCACGCTCGGTTCCGCGTTCACTCCGATGGATCGTAGATCGAAGAATGACACCGCTGCCCAGATCCTCCATGAGCGGGATATTTCTCTTTCTTGCAAGATCCGCCAAGTCGCTGACGCTGGGCTGCTCGGTGAATCCCGTGATCTCAAAATTGGAGCGGTGTACACGCAACAACAGCCGCGTCTTTTCGTTGATGGCGAGTTCGTAATCGGCGATGCGGGTGCGATTGGTTGTGCCCACTTCCCGCAAGATCGCCTGAGATTTCGTCATGACATCGGGGATGCGGAATGAGCCTCCGATTTCTACTAACTCCCCTCGCGAAACGATTACCTCTCCACCCTCTGCGAGCGAATTCAAGGCGAGCAGAACGGCAGCGGCGTTGTTGTTGACAACGATTGAGGAGATTTCGGGCTGCGGTGGCCCTCGCCCTCGCCCACGAGATTCTGATTCAGCAGCTTGCGAAAAAGCCGATCCACGTGGACATCGCGCTTCCCGCGTTCGCCGGTTGTGATGTCAAACTCAAGATTCGAGTATCCGAACGCGGTGTCTCGTATGTGCTCCAGCGCGGAATCCGCCAGCGGCGAGCGTCCCAGGTTGGTGTGGAGAATGACGCCTGTAGCATTGATGACCGCCTGTAGCGAGTAGCTGGCCGATTGCCGGATTTGGCGTTCGACCGCTTCGGAGATTCCAGAGAGCGCAAGGTCGACTCCGCCGGCGTCCAATCGCGCGGCAGTGATTTCTGTTCGCAATCGAACGAGCACGGTGCGCGCCGCGTCGATGACAACGGTGCGGCCCTCGTGCTCAACGGCTGCAGCCAGGGCAGGGTTGTGCAGCAACTCATCAACCGATGGAAGTTTGCGGTAAAGCTCGGCTTTTGAAGTGACGGGCACCGATGACGATTATCCCATCGAGCGCGCACGAAAGCCAAAGAGCGCGCGATGGCGCCGCACAACCTAGCCGACCTCTACCAGCCCGTATGTTTTCTGCCAGTGTGTGCGCATGTGCCGCAGCGCGCGATCGATTTCATCTTTTGATACTTCTTCATTTGGGCCGGCCAGCACCGCGGCGGCTTCCCGTTTGGCAGCTTCCAGCAGTTGGCGATCGCGGATCAGATTCGCGACCTGAAAGCTGGGCATGCCGGCCTGGCGGGTGCCGAAGAACTCGCCGGGTCCGCGTAGTTCAAGGTCAAGTTCGGCGATCTGGAATCCGTCGATGGTGCGGACCATGGCGTCGAGACGTCGTTCGCCATCCTCGGAAATCTTTCCGCCGGTCATCAGGATACAAAAAGATTTCGCCGCGCCACGGCCGATGCGCCCGCGAAGCTGGTGCAACTGGGCAAGGCCAAAGCGCTCCGCGTGCTCGATCACCATCACGGTGGCGTTGGCGACGTCGACGCCGACTTCGATCACGGTAGTCGAAACAAGAATATCCATTTCGCCTTTTTGGAACCTGCGCATTACATCTTCTTTTTCGTCGGCGCTCATGCGCCCGTGCAGAAGCCCTACCCGCAATTCAGGGAAAATGCGTTTGCTCGAGTTCCCGGGACATCTTGATCGCGGCTTTGAGTTCGCTCTCCTCGTTTTCTTCAATTACGGGATAGACGACGTACGCTTGATGCCCAGCGGCGACCTGTTTGCCTACGAATTGCCAGACCTCGTCCGAGCGATCGTCGGAGACGCGTCGCGTGACAATCGGAGTGCGGCCAGGCGGCATCTCGTCGAGCACGCTCACGTCGAGGTCGCCGTACAGCGTTAATGCCAGAGTCCGGGGAATGGGAGTGGCCGTCATCACCAAGACGTCGGGCTCTCCGATCGGCGTTGTTTCAGCCGGAGCAGTCTTTGAAGCCTTTCGTGCCGAGCTCCGGGGAGATCGTCGCCCGATTTTTTCATCAGCTTGAAGCGCTGCATTACTCCGAAGCGGTGCTGTTCGTCTACGATGACCAATCCCAGCTTGTCGAACTCTACTTTTTGCTCAATGAGGGCGTGGGTTCCGATCACCAACTGGGCATTTCCCTGACCGATGTGACGTCGAATTTCACGTTTGCGGTCTTCTTCCAAAGAGCCAGTCAAGAGAACGACGCGGTATCCTGCGTTTTCCAGAATTCGGCGCGCGGAGAAATAATGTTGCTGGGCAAGAATCTCGGTGGGGGCCATGAGCGCGACCTGGTAACCGTTTTCCATGGCGATGATTGCCGCCTCGAAAGCCACGATGGTCTTGCCAGACCCGACATCGCCCTGAAGAAGACGCCGCATGGGAAAGGGTTTCTCCATGTCCTGTGCGATTTCCTTCAGCACGCGCTTTTGCGCGCCGGTTGGATGAAACGGCAAAATCTTCTTGATGGCCTCCCGCACCCGATTGTCGAGGCTGAACGCTATGCCCACCTGCGCTTTTTGCTCTCTACGCTTGAGTTCGAGTCCCAACTCGAGAAAGAAGAGCTCTTCAAAGATCAGGCGGATGTGGGCGGGCGTGCGAGAAGCCTGCAAATCCTGAAAGCTTTCGCCGGGGTCGGGCCAGTGCACGCGCCACAATGCTTCTCGCGGAGGAATCAGGCTCATCCGGCCCCGTACGATGGCCGGAACGGGATCCTGTAATTCTGGCGGCAGATTTTCCAGCACGGCATGAATGATTCGCCGGAACCAGCGTGGTGTCACGCGGCCCTGTCCTGCCGACTCGTAAATGGGAACGATGCGGCCGACTTCCAGCGACGAGGCAGCCTTCTGCTCTCCGCCATCCTCGTCCGATGACTCGCCGAGAATTTCGAACTGAGGCTGCATAAGCTGCAACTGCCCGCCGTAGCGGTCTTCTTCCACCTTGCCGTAAAGTGCCACCATCTGGCCGGGCTTGAAGCGGTCGCGGAGATAAGTCGCGTTGAACCAGGTACACTTCAGCCGATTTCGGCCCTGTCCGGCCGTCATTTGGAAAATCGGCATGCGGCGGGTGCGGAATACGCCGGAAGTACGTACTTCGGCAATGACGGTGGCCATCTCTCCCGCCCGCAGCTCAGCGATGCCCCGCGGGTTTACGCGGTCTTCGTAGCGAAATGGCAGGTAGTGCAGCAGGTCGTCGACAGTGTGAATGCCCTTGGCTCCCAGCACGTCGGCAAGGCGAGGCCCTATGCCTTTGACGAACTGAACTGATGTAGATGGATCGAGCATCTGATGGGAATGTTAGCAGGAGAGAAGCTCTCAGCATTCAGCTCTCAGCCATCAGCTTGGAGCCTGAAGGACTCAGCTAACGTCGCGTCCAGCGTGCTGAATTACGCTAACTAAAGATTTCCAGAGGCAACAGTTGCGAGGTTTATGTGCCTCGAAACGATCTGTGATCAACTTCGTACACTCGTTGGCGGCGGTTCTGGCCGGTAACGCTGCCTATTTCTTGCTGATGCCTGTCCTACCTCTCTGGGCGCGGCACGCTCCGTTTCGGACCGATTTTGGTTTAGTGGTGGATGCCCTCTTCTGCCTGGTGGCGCTGGGAATTATTAAATGGATAGCTGGGCGGCCCGACTCGTCCATATCAGGGAAAGGCTAAGGCTTTCCTCGCGGCCACATTACTTTGGGAACTTCGGTAAGTCATTGGGAACAGGCTACAATCCCGCTGGCAACATGCAAAAAATCGCCATCCTATACGACGCCAGCCAGGCGGTGCTGTCCACGTTTGATCTGGACGAAGTGCTGCAGCGCATCCTGGTGATTGCGCGCGACTATTTCCATCTGCAGAACGTCGCTATCTTATTGCTGGATAAAGACAAAAATCAGTTATGCATGCGCTCCCAAATTGGCGGGGAGGCAGGGTTCTCAGACGTATGCATCAGCATCGGTACCGGGCTGGTGGGTACCGCTGCCAAGGAAAAACGCCCCCTGTACGTGCCCGACTTCAGCAAAGAGACTCGATATCTGCCTTGGGGAAAGAAGACCTGTTCGGAGTTGGCGATACCTCTGATGGTTCGTGACGAAGTCGTTGGGGTGCTGGATTGTCAGAGCGAGAACCCGGACCACTTCGATCGGGAGACAGTCGATCTGCTGACTCTGTTTTCTACCCAGGCGTCGATGGCTTTGCAGAATGCCCATCTGTACTCGCTTGAGAGACGCCGAGCATCGCAGTTGGAGGCGATAAACGCGATCGCCCGCGAAACCACCGTGGTGCTGGACATAAAGAACCTTCTGTCCAAGGCGTGCCAGAAGATTCAAAAGGCGTTCGAAGTTTCCCACGTCTCGATTTTTCTGAAGGACGAAGAGGGATTGCTTCTGCGCGCCCATCACGGTGACCTCACGCTCCTCATTGCGGAAGGCGGAAGGTTGCCCTCCGGCAAAGGCCTACTGGGACGCGCGCTGAACGAAAGCAAGACTCTGATTGAGAATGACATAAAGGCGGTGGCGGATTACGTTGCCATTTATTCGGAGACTGGCTCCCGGATGTGTATCCCGCTGATTTCATTTGGACAAACACTTGGGGTTTTAGTTCTCGACAGCGACCGCACCGGGTCGTTCAGCATCACCGAAATGCAATCACTCGAGTCGGTCGCGGATATTTGCGCCACGGCGGTTCAGAATGCCCACTACGTGGAGCGGGTCAAACAACTGGCGTATCTCGACGGCCTGACTGGAATTTTCAATCGGCGGTTCTTCGAATTGCGTATCGAGGAAGAAATGGAGCGGGCCCGCCGCTTCGACTCCGGCATGGCGGTCATCATGGTCGACATCGATCAATTCAAGCGATTGAATGACGAATTCGGTCACTTGCTGGGGGATGAAGTATTACGGCAGGTGTCTTCGATTTTCTCTCAGCAATTGCGGAAGATTGATGTCGTGTGCCGCTATGGAGGGGAAGAGTTTGCCATCCTGCTATCGCAAACCACCCACCAGCACGCTCTCGGCGTAGCGGAGAAGCTGAGGCGGATGATTGATTCCTGGCAGTTTCCGGGCGTACCCAGGCCGGTCACCATCAGTGCGGGAGTCGCTACCAGTCCAGAGCACGGAACGACTCGTGATGAGTTGGTGAAAGCCGCCGACGCGGGCTTGTATGCCGCCAAACAGGCGGGAAGAAATTGCGTGAGAGTAGCTTCCGATGTTCAGCAGCGCGGGGCTGCGCATTCAGTGATGCAGAAGGTTTAGGTCACACACGCGCTCTGTAAACCTAAGTGCCTCTACCAACTGGCCTAGCGCTGGCGTAATGAATGTGGTGCATCGCCAACCATAACCACACTCTTTCAGATTTCAATAATCTAGATGTCCGCCTGAGGTAGCCGGAATTTCCGCTGCCTGCTCTTGTGAATCTGTATATCCTCATTGCGAAGTTCTTGCTCCAGCTTGCGCATTTCCTTTTTCAACTCCTGCTGCTGGATGCGTATTACCCGGGTCGCTCCGTCGATATCTGGTTTGATCTGACGCAAAGCCAGCTGAATTTCCGGGCCAATACGCGCGACCTCGGATTCTGCGTCGGTCAGATCGATCATAGTTTCAGCATCGATTTCAGGAACCTCGAAACTCTCGTCGAGGACTTCGGACTGATTACGCTCCGGCAAAGTCAGAGTCAGGTTCTGTTCTTTCTTTTCGCGGACAATGGTGACGGTTACGCCGCTATTTTTGCGTCCATGCATGGCATGAGTGAAATCGCCACTGTCGCTGATGGATTCCCCGTTTACTTTCACGATCACGTCGCCTGCACGAAATCCCGACTTCTCGGCAAGGCTGCCCTTTTCCACTGACCGCACTAAAACTCCGCGGCCGTCCCTGGCGCCGAAGAAGTCTCCCAGTTGAGGAGTGAGGTTCTCGACCATCAGTCCGCTTCGCGACGAGGAGTGCACGACCACAATGGAAACCGGCGCGTCCATATCTGGCATGGCAGGCATGGCAGGCATTGCGGGCATGGCCGGCATTGTGAACGCGAAAGCTTTACTGCTAGGCATTGCCATTGAAAAGGTCGTTTTGCGATCGGCCAGTTGGGTTTTGAGAGTCAGGGGCTGCCCGTACCGGCTGATTCCGAGGGTCACCACGCGTCCGGGAGGGATTTCGTGAATCATGCGGCGCAGTTGCTCCACGCTTTCCACCGCGCTGCCGTTGAGATTCAGAAGAACGTCGTGTTCTTTCACTCCCGCCTTGCCGGCGGGGGCATCCTGATCCACCAAGGTTACTTCGACGCCGTGTTCTTCCTTGAGCTTCAGATCGCCGAGACGATCAGCCGTAACATCGCGGGTATCCACGCCAAGGTACGCTCCGCCGCCGAAGTCTTCGCTGGAATATCCGAAAGTCTCACTGAAGGGTTCCTGTGAACAGAGCTGCGCTCCGTAAGCGACGGCGAGAAACATCGGGACAATCAGCACTCCAAGAATCGATTTGCGCATATCGGTCACCCCATTTGGAGTTTAGCGGCTGGCGCGGATGAAATTGATATTTCCGGTTGTGGTACGAACTTTCAAAACCGGCCCACCGCCGTTCAAATTACCTTCAGCAGTGGCGCTGCCTGGTCCCCATTCGCCACCTTCGCTGACAACTCTAATTTCGGAAAAATCCGAACGAATCTTATGGCCGTTCGCCAGATCGATAGAAGCGCGAATCGTCATGCTCAGATTGGCCGCCAGGTAGACGGTGATGTCCCCGGCGGAAGTCTCCAGGACCGAGTCACTCTTTTCGCTTCCCGATACAAATTTCGCCACGATACCCCCGGCCGCAGTCTCAGCCCGCGCCGCCGGCACGCCATTGAGTTCAATGCTACCGCCACCGGTCTCTGCCCGTACCAATCCAGTCGCAGAACTCAGCCGGATGCTGCCGCCACCGGTCTCAACTTCGGCCGGGCCGGCAATCTCACCTAATTCGATACTGCCACCGCCAGTGGTCACTTTCAACGGTCCGGCGCAATGTTGGACTTCAATGCTGCCACCGCCCGTTTCCAGGGTCGCTCCCTGCAGACCGGAAACGACATTCACGTTTCCACCGCCGCTCTCGGCGTTGATCTTGCCCTTCGCTGCCATGACCTTGATGCTCCCACCGCCCGTACGCACAGAGAGCTCACCGCCAACCGTGCCTACGTCTATATTGCCGCCGCCCGTTTCCGCAACGATCACCCCGCCGATGTCATCGAGGTGAATCGATCCGCCGCCACTCTCCGATTCCACTCTTCCGGCCAAGCCGGTTGCGACCAGGTCGCCTCCGTCGGTAGCAACCTTCACCAGTTCTATATTGCGCGGAACGTTAATCACGAACTCACTGGATGACCGACGTGGCCTGCTGCCCTGGGACTCGCCGACAACCCAGGCAGTATCCCCGCGGACATAAACGCTGATCTTGTAACTATCGAATTCGCGGCGGGCTTTCTCTTCGGACGACGCGTAAGAATTGATTCTTGATGGAGTAATTGATATTCTGCTGGGAACTGCCCGTAACTCGTACCGAGCCGGCATCTACCTTCACTCGCAGGTTTTTTGCCGCGGCCATGGAGCCAGTGATCTGGCGGGTCCACCTTCCATTTTCCTGAACAACGCGCGTTTGCTCGTCTGGACGAGTATCCTGTGCCACTGCTATGGGCAGAAGCAAAAGCAACATCGCCGCAATTTTCGGAAACGTTTTCACTGGGTCACCTTCCAATCCTGAATGCCTATCTTCGCCGAGCAAACTTTATAGCCACGAATTCAATCTTCGCCGGCTTTAGTCAATTCCTGCCGTCTGTGCCAGCACATTGCGAGCCTGGGACTGGATGAACTGGTTCGGATCCTTATCCGCGAGCCTTTGCAGTACGACCCGCACACTGCTGTCCGCGCGCACCGGTTCGAGCAAGCGCAGAGCCTGTGCCCGCAGGCCGGGATTCGAATCATTCACCAGGGCTTCCAGCACTCCATCGCGTACCCGTACATCGTCTTTCACGTAAGAACCCAGGCTCTCGATTGCCTTCAGGCGCACTCCCGGATTCGAGTCATAGCGCAGGGCATATAGCAGGGCCTCGCGTACGTGCGCATCATTCGGAGTCTGGGTCAGCAGGTCCACCGAATCCATCCGCACTCCGGAGTTGTAGTTGTTGCGTGCCGCGAACAACAGCAATTGCTGAATTCGCTGATCGGCCAAAGATCCTTGCGCTTCCTGTGTGGAAACAGTGTTGTATCGAATGCTGATCTGGGATGAGCCGGGTTCTTGCTGGATGGATTGGATTCCGGTGATCGATGCCTCGCTGGGAGCAGGAGCCAGTGGTTCGACTATGGTTCGTGCCATTCATTACTTGATATGTGGCGCCGATTCCACCCGCGAAACCCAGAATAAAGATTGCCGCCGTCAATGCCGGAGCCAGTTTGATGGGGCGAAGCCACGCGGCGGGATCAAACATAAGCCGTTGCCAGAAGCCTCCCTGTTCGGTGGTTTCGAGAGCTTCCTGCAAACGCATCCGCGATGCCGCAATCAAATTCGGCGAGGGCTCGTCTACCGGAAACTGAGAGATCGCGGCATGAAACTGTCGTGCAGACTTCAGTTCTGCCGCGCAATCTGTGCACCGCGCAATGTGCTGCTCCAGTTCATAACGGGCGTCGTCGGGCAGCTCGTTATAAATATGCAGCAGAATATTTTCTTGTACCCATTCGCATTTCATTGAATCACCCCCTCGTTGGGGAGGTTTACTTTCTTCATCGCATGTCCGCCAGAGAGCCACGCAATTTTTGGGTGGCCCGGAATAAAGTGTTCTTCGCGGTCTCTTCGGTCGTGTGCAAAATCTCGCCGACAGTCCGCAATTTCAATCCCTGATAGTGCTTCAACTCGAAAACCATTCGCTCGCGGGGGGTAAGTTTGTCCAGAGCATGGTTGATGCGAGTACCCAACTCGCGGCGCATCAAGTCGCGTTCCGGATTGGCGCCCGATCGCACATCCGGAACCTGAGCCAGAACGTCGTAAGACTCGCCCTGAGCATCCACGCTGACCGGCGCGTCTTCCTTGCGTACCTGCTTCTTTCGCAAGTGGTCGAGGCACAAATTCGTGACGATGCGATAGATCCAGGTATAGAAAGAGCACTCGAAGCGGAAGTTGCCCACGCTCTTGTACGCTTTCAGAAACGCTTCCTGATAAATATCCTGGGCTTCGTGCTCCGAGCCGGTAAGGTGCATGGCCAGCCGCAGGACAGCCTGGTCGTAATGCCGCACCAGCTCCTCGAAGGCAGCGCGGTTGCCACGCTGTGCTTCGCGGACCAACAAACTGTCGTCGATGCGGCTTAGACTATGCCCAGCCATTTGGCCCCGCACTGAGGGGTCCTGGGTTTCGCTGTTTCCTTCCACCGGGGCGCGTTTCGCGCCCGGATGGGAGTATTCGCCAACCGCAAAGGGTACTGCCAACGCATCGGCCGGCATGGTTTTCGTTTGTCCTCGGCTGAAACCGGGTGCCTTGCCGTTCTTCCCGGTTGCATAGCTATGGACGTGGCAGCAAAAGAACCGTGAGCAGGAATTATAGGAGTTTGGCCCTGTCCGTGCATGCGTCTAATGGGGGATTCCGAGCCGGGATAGCCACCGTTCGGGGAGATGTTCGCGGAGGATGTAGTACTCGTTTTCGGGCCGGTCATCGGTCAGCGCAGGGACGTTCGGCGCTCCCGAAATCATCTGATCTAGTGACAACTCGCGGTTGAGGATGATTCCGAACTGCCCCTCCGCCAGTGGTTCCGGACCCCACTCGACGAAATCCGCCATTGCCCGGGGCGGCATCCGCTCCGCCAGATCGTGCGATGTCCGGCGAACGATCGGCCTGTTACTCGCAAGAAAGTGAAAACCCCGGTTATCCAGAGAATGGAAAACGCGAACGTAAGGGAATGACTCTTTCAAAGCGCGCGCAACTGCAGCTTGAAGCACTGCGTCGCCTCGCGGCAGCCACTGTTGCAATATGCCGCCCGGGGTCAGACGCCTGCTGATGACGGAGTAGAACTCCTTCGAATAGAGCATGCTGGTGCCCGCAGCTTCTACGGGAGGCGGCGGGTCGATGGTGACGAGGTCAAATTGCTCCCGGCTTCGTTCGAGGAAACGCCGTCCATCATCAACCACTACGTGCGAGAGGGGAGAGCGCAAGAGTTCGGGACCATCAGAATGGTAATACGCGAAGAGGCGGGGAACGCTGGGGACCAACTCTACGGCTGTGGTCGGGATGTCCCACGACATCAACGAACGGTAAGTCGTTCCCATGCCGAAACACACCACCAGGGCATTTTTCGGCGGATGGTCGAGGGAAGCGAGCGGCAGGTGCGCCATCACTTTGGTCATGGGTGTCAGATAAGTAATTCCTACCCCGTTCACCAGCAATCGCCGGAGCATGCCTTCGCCCGTGGCAATCACGGTTGCAGTATTGTCACGAAGCACCTCGCGGTGGGCAAACTGGTCTTCAAAGCTCTTGACAGTAAAAACCAGGACAAGCGCCAACGCAGTCATACCGTAGGAGAGATTTTGTCTGCCACGCCGGTCGAGCATGCTTCCCAGGGTACACCGACCATCGAGGCATGACAGCGATGATCAGCCATGGAAGTGCGAACACAAACAAAACCCAACGTTCGCTGATTAGCGGCAGCAGGATGAAGCCTGAAATCAGCGGGCCCAGAATACAACCCAAAACGTTGATCGCGTACGCACTGCCTGCGCGGTCCGGGTCACCGCCGGACCAGCGATCCACCAGCATCGGCGTAACAAATCCGAGAATCCCTGAAAAAAGCCCGATGCCCAGGACGAGACGCATCAATGACTCGTGGAATTCGGGGAGATGAACCTGCGGACTGGCGGTCAGCAATGGCAACAGGGCGGCGAATCCGAGAACGCCCCAGACCAACATCCCTGGCTGTTCATGGTTGCGGCTCCAATAGCGGTAGACGCGGGATCCAATGAAAGTTGCAGCCAGGTAGACGCACAGAATCGCCGCGAACGCGTAAACCACGGTGCCGAGATAAGGAGTGAACTGCCGGATCCATATCACCTCGGCGCCCATGCTGGTCAATCCTGTAAGAAAAAGCAGGATGAGCGGCCTGGTGTTGGCGGTTTGAGAAACCACGTTGGCTGCAGAGGTGCGTCTCGCCAGGTCATTATCTTCACGCTCACCGCTGTCAGCCCGCTCCGCGCCGACCGTCATACTGAAGCAGGCCTGCCGAGACAAATAAAAGACCATTCAGCAACGCGCCCACTCGGAGCGTTCCGCGAAATCCATAAATTTCAATCAACAGAAGAGGAATGATCGCGCCGACCACCGCTCCCAGAACATTAGCCAGATAAAGGAAGCTAAATGACCGGAGAGCTTCTCCGCGAAAGCCCTTCCTGATGGCCAGCATGGCCACCGGAATGGTGGCTCCCATGCACGCGCACCATGGGACCAAGGTCAGCGCAACCAAAACTCCGGAAACCAGGTAATAGGCCCATGAAGAAGAAATCGGGAGACGTTCCAGAAGATGCCGTCCCCACAGCAATTGCACAGGCACGACAATTGCCGAAATCCCAATCAGAAGTTCGGTCAGGGCATAAAGCCGTAGGGGAGAGATTGTGAGGTTGCTCCCAAATTTTCGTATGAGGAATCCGCTAACCCACGAGCCAAGTCCCAAACCCGCCATGAACATCGAAAGTACGATTGAAACCAGCGCGCTGGTAACCCCAAACTGGGCCATGGCCAGTCGGAGCCACACAATCTCATAGAGGATGCTGCAAAATCCTGAGATGAAGAAGAAGACGAAGAACCAACTCATGGCCGGCGCCTCTGACTATTCGTGCGAGGATGTAGGGAACTGGTAGAGCGGAACGGGCACCCATGCCTGCCGAACTGAGGCCGGTTCGCAGCCTCAGGGCAGGCAATTTTGCGCAGACTTATTGCGTGTCTGCGGCTTCCTTCTCGATCACGACTTTCAGGTGAGTGGTCACGTCCTTGTGCAGCTTGATCGGCACGGTGAATTCGCCGACCGTTTTCAGTGGTTCGTGGATCTGAATTTTCCGGCGGTCAATGTCGAAACCCTTCTTGGCCAGTGCATCAGCAATGTCGCCGGAAGTAACTGAGCCAAAAAGCTGGTCGTTCTCGCCGGAGCGCCGCTGGAAAGAAACCGATACGCCTTCGAATTGCTTGGCGAGATCTTCCGCGCCCGTTTTCTCCTTAGCGGAGCGACGGACCGCAGCGGCTTTCATTTGCTCGACGACTTTCTTGTTGCCCGAAGAAGCTTCAATGGCGAGCTTTTGGGGCAGCAGGTAGTTGCGTCCGAATCCTTCAGCAACTTTCACTACGTCGCCGCGCGAACCCACTTTGGGTACATCTTCCTTCAGAATGACTTCCATGGATAACTCCTATAAGAATTCTTGTGGCCACGGATTCACACTGATTTTCACCGATTGACTGCTGTTTGATCGGGAAGATCCGCGAAAATCCGTGGCTGTTTGTTTTACCCAGCTCGCCCGGCGAACGGCAGCAACGCAATGTTTCGCGCCTGCTTGATGGCAGCGGACAGCCGCCGCTGGTGAGGTGTGCACACCCCGGTCAAACGCCGTGGAACGATCTTGCCGCTCTCTGCCACGAATTGGGCAAGTAGCCGGACATCCTTGTAGTTGATCGCTTCAATTTTCTCCACGCAGAACTTGCAGACTTTCTTGCGGCGAAAATATTTGCGTCCGCCTTCGCGGCCACCCGGGCCACCAGGACGCGGCGGACGACGCTCTCCGCGGTCGGATCCTCCTGAAGGACGATCTCCACCCGAGGGGCGGTCTCCCACAGAACTGCTGTGTGCTGCTGCTCTAACCTCTTCAGCCATGATGCTCCTTTAAATTCGGTCGTTGGTCTTTGGTCGTTGGCCTTATGCTCTAATCTTTCGGTGCGTGGCTTAGGCCGACGACGAACGGCCAAGACCAACGACTGCTTCTATGCTGTTGCCGCTGGCGTCTCTCCGCTGGCTTCCGCAGCCGGAGCCGGAGTGGCAGCCGGGGCTGGCGGTGTTTTGCGGCGGGCATCGCGAATTGCTTTGATCTTGTCCAGGCGCTTCTGCTCTTCATCGATGCGCACCGTGATGAACTTGATCACAGGTTCGGTGACTCGCAGACGGCGCTCCAGTTCGTGAATCAGGCCGCCGCCGCCCTCCACCGTCAACAGGACATAAACCCCGTCGTGAAACCGCCGAACCATGTACGCCAGGCGCCGCTTGCCCATCTTCTCGACGCTCTTTACATTTCCGCCTGAGGAAGTGACCACCGTCTCCAGGGTGGAAATCAGTTTGTCCTGCTCCTCTTCGATCATGTCGGGGCGGACAATAAACATCAGTTCATAAGTGCGATTCATTTTCTCTCCGTCTTCCCATCCGCCACGGATTCTCACGGATCAATGCGGATCAAGATTCGACTCCGCGCTCATCCGTGTAAATCCGTGACTACTCTTCTTCCAGTTCCGGTTCTGCCTTCCGGTTGAAGCGGTTCATCGCCGCCTCCGGACCTTCTTTCAAAATCACTTTGACCGCATCAGCAGCGCGATCGAGCACTTCATCTACGACCTTCAATTGCGCCTTGCGGAACGGCGTCAAAACGAACTTCACGCCATCGGCAATTTTCCGTTCCGGCGCGATCCCCAACCGGATTCGCAGAAACTCCTGCGTGTCCAGAGCCCCAATGATGGACTTGATGCCGTTGTGTCCCGCCGAACTGCCACGCTGGCGGATGCGGAGCACACCAAGCTGAAAATCCAGCTCGTCGTAGATCACAATCAGGTCTAACTCAGGCCTGATTTCATGCTTGATCACCAACTCACGAACCGACATACCGCTCAGGTTCATGAAGGTTTCTGGCTTGGCCAACAAAACCTGTTCGCCATCAATTTCCGCCCGAGCCGTCAACGCCCGGCACTGGCGATTCCGCACTTCGACACCGCAGTCGTTTGCGATGCGGTCGACAGCCAGAAATCCCAGATTGTGCGGCGTGAACTGGTATTCAATGCCCGGATTGCCCAACCCGACAATCAGTTTCACGCTGCGTCAATCTGCCTCGACTCCAAGCACTGTCGAGCTCCGCTCGACCTGGACGGGTCTGAGACCCGTCCCCACACAGTCCTTGCCGCGGTCCTGCTACTTCTTTTCTTTCTTCTCGGACTTCTCGCCTTTTTCCGGCTTCTCGGCTTCTCCACCCTCTTCGCCTTCGACATCCTGCTTACCTTTCTTGATGACTTCGGGCTCGGCCGGAGTAGCGGCAGCGTCGGCGGCAACGGCATCCGCAGCCGGCGCCACTTCTTCCTTCACTGTCGTGATGTGAGCGACAGGCTGGTTCGCGTCCGTGATGAATTCGATTTTGTCATCGTGTGCCAGGTCGGAAACGCGCAAGACCTTACCGAATACCAGTTCAGAGACGTCCGCCTCGATCACGCTCGGAATGTCGCCGGGCAAGCATTCGACTTCGACTTCGCGCAGAATCTGCTCCATAATGCCGCCTTGCTGCTTCACTCCAGCGGCTTCGCCTTTTAGGACGATCGGAACGCTGACCGTCAGCTTGCGGTCCATGGCAATCCGCTTCAGATCGATGTGCAGCAGATGCCCCTTAATGGGTTCATACTGCCAATCCACGATCATGGCTTTGGTCCGATCGCTGCCCTCGAGATCCAGGTCGAAAATAGTGTTGTGCCCGGTTTTTGAGTGCAGAATGCGGGTCACCTGACGCGGATCGAGAGTGACCGGCAATGAATCCTGGCCAGCGCCGTACACGACACCGGGGATTTTGCCGCCTTGACGCACCCGGCGAGCCACATTTTTGTTGCCCGGGGTCCGTGTTTGCGCTTCGAGAACGTTGCTTTCAGTTGCAGTTGCCATAAATTTTCATTCCTATAAGTACAGTCTGCTGACCGACGTTTCTTCGTGGATCGACTGGATCGCGCGTCCGATCAGGCCAGCGATAGTAAGCACCTTGATTTTTGGTTCCTGCGCCGCCGCTTCACTCAGCGGGATGGTATTCGTCACCACAACTTCGGTGATGCATGACTGCGAAATGTTTTGTACCGCCGGACCCGAAAGCACCGGATGCGAAGCGCAGGCATAAACCTGGCTCGCACCGTTTTCCATCAGCGCGCTGGCGGTCTTTACCAGCGTTCCTGCCGTATCGATCAAATCGTCGATGACCAGGCAAGTACGGCCTTTTACGTCACCGATAACGTTCATGACTTCCGCCACGTTCATCTCCGAACGGCGCTTGTCTACGATCGCCAGAGCAGAGTCCATCTTCTTGGCGAAAAATCGCGCGCGCTCCACGCCGCCTGCGTCAGGAGAAACCACAGTCAGGTTCGGCAGGTTCAGCCGTTTGAAGTGGTCCACCAGCACCGGCGACGCAAAAAGATGGTCGACCGGAATATTAAAAAATCCCTGCAACTGGGGCGCGTGCAAATCCACTATCAGCGCCCGATCGGCGCCTGCCGTTGTCAGCAGGTCGGCGACCAGCTTGGCGGAAATCGGTACCCGCGGCTTGTCCTTGCGATCCTGCCTCGCATACCCGAAATACGGAATCACCGAAGTGATACGCCGCGCTGATGCTCGCTTGAGCGCGTCAATCATCAGCAGCAACTCCATGAGGTGCTGGTCCACCGAATGGCAAGTTGGCTGAACTACGAATACGTCCGCGCCGCGAACATTCTCCTGCAACTGGACGTAAGCTTCGCCGTCGCTGAACCGGGTGACCAGCGCCTGGCCGCGCGTCAATCCAAGAAACGTGCAGACCTCATCGCACAGCGGTTCGTTGGCGGTGCCACAAAATATCTTGAACCGGTCGTCGACCCGGCCACGTTGCGGTTTGCGCTCCGGCTTTTCGTCGGCGCTCATCTGGGCCTTCTTTTCCGTCGCTGTCGCAAGAGTTGCCATAGGGGCTTCTGGCTCCTAGCTACTAGCTTCTAGCCGTCAACCGCCGCGACGTTGTCCAGGCTAGAAGCCAGGAGCTAGAAGCTGGTTTCTGGCTGGGCCGCTAGGATTCGAACCTAGACAAAGTGCTCCAAAGGCACTTGACCTACCATTAGTCGACGGCCCAACGTTCCAAACCCTTCACCGCCGTCTGATGGCGCCAGAGACAGATCCTTCGCTGCGCTCAGGATTTCGGCAGCGGACTTACGCCCGCTAAACGCCTCAACCTACCATTAGTCGACGGCCCAGTTTTGATTGCAGATTTGCGATTTCAGATTGTAGATTGAAAGCCTGACTTCGGCCACAAATCAAATCTGTCACCCAAAAATCTTCAATCTGAAATCTTTTTCCAGTACTGACGACGGGTCATCGTGGTCGTAACCACAGCTGGAATGCCATTGCGCCGCAACCGGGCTGCCGCCTTCTTGCCTGCCGCTCGCGACCCAAACAATCCATACAGCGCGGAACCCGAGCCTGACAATGAGGCATAAAACGCCCCGGCTCGTTCGAGCACACTCTTGACCTCGCGCAATTCGGGATACTTAGGAAAGACGACTCGTTCAAAGTCGTTTTCGATCCCGGTACGGACAAGGTCGAGAAGCGAGGTCTCGGCCCGGCCCCTGCCTTTACTCACAGGGACACCGGATAAAGGTTGACTACTCAGCCACGCAGAAATCAAGCGGCCGACGTCAATCATTCTATCGGAGGGTCGAAAGGGCGTCAATTTCGAGCCCTCGTGGGATTGTGTAGCAATGGACTGTGATGGGATTGATTGTGTGGGGACGGGTCTCCGACCCGTCCGGGCCGAGCGAAGCTCGGCCGTTCCGGCTGTTCCCCCAGCGGCTAAAGCCGCCGTGTCCTGCCTGGCAGTATTGGCACGACTAAAGTCGTGTCCTTCCTGCCCGTCTTTCCCGAGAAAATGCCCTTCTCGATCGTTTCTCCCGAGATCGTGTCCTTGGCGTTCGCTTCTCCCACTCCGATGCTCTTCCTGCGCGGTATTTCCGAGAGGTTTTTCGGACATCATCGCGTCCCAATCCGCAAACGCCTTTGGTGTCGATACTCCGATCTCGGGAGTTGCCACCACGCAAACCGTCGCCGGAAGATCCGGCAACGGATAGACTTCCTCTCCGTGTCCCACGCCCAGGATGGTTCCCCCTACCAGAAAAAGTGGCAGGTCAGATCCGACTTCCGCGGCAATCCGCAGTTTTTCCGCCCCAGGTAGTTTTCTCTTCAACGCACGTTCGAGAGCGATCAATGCGGCGACCGCATTTCCCGAGCCCGCGCCCAAGCCGCCCTGCACCGGCAACCGCTTTTCGATGGTGATGGTCACGCGCCCACGCGCTCGAAGCGCGGCCATGGCCCGTTCCACGATGCGGTAGCAAGTGTTCGAAGCATCTCGAGGAACGCGAGGATCTTCGCAACGAATCTCAATCCCGACGCCGCGCGTCACCTGCACGCGAATGATGTCGTACAAAGCTATTGTCTGATACACGGTCCGCAGATCATGGAAGCCGTCCGGACGGAGGGTTCCGATACTCAGGCCGAGATTGATTTTGGCGAAGGATCGGGCAGTGAAAGGCATGGAATGACGATTCTAATCACAGACGACGCGAGGACCCAGGCGCCTTGTCGGGTTGCTTTTGCTCGGATTGCTTTTGCTCGAATTGCTTTTGAAGGATCCGTTAGGTACGTGGCTCGGTTTTTCTCTTGTACTGAATCGTGAATTCAAACCCCGGATTCGCCGGAAACAACTCTGCCACCTTCTTCAAACGTTCAGCCATCTGCGACGGTGCAAGTAACGGATAATCCCGTTCGCGCAGGTCGTAGTAGTCCACATCGATGAACAGTGACAGAAGATAAATGGAAATGGCATCGGAAAAACTGGCTGCCAGATACTCGTTCTTGTACTTCTCCGTATCCGGACCTGTGTCGGTCGCAAGCTTGCGGGATTCCCAGGCATCCAGAGAGGTCTCCCCGCGAGCTTTGTTCTGCACCTGCTTCCACACCAGATCAGCGAAAGCCTGCGATACGCCGGCCTTTTCGACCACTGCATGTCCCACATTGATGTAGAACTCAAAGGCCACCGAGAACTTGTCGTCCATCAAACGGGTAGAAATGAATACGCACTGCGAATCACCCAGTTCGAGGTTCCGATGGCAGACCGCGTTGTCACTCAACGCCACGTCATAGCGATCGGCAATGACGGTTTCGTCACCCTGGTTTACCGTCAGGGGAACGAAATAGTAAGCCTTGCGTTTCAAGGCGGCAGCGGCGGCGTCAGGGACGGCGGCCACCATCCTTTGCAGGTCAGATTCGGACACTGTAATCTCGCCCGAAGAGGCATAACAAATTCCATTGGGAGCCTGTGAGACGGGGGTTTGGCGCACAACCTCCGCCGGGGCTCGTGTAATTGGCGGCGCAACTTGTGACATGCAAAGTATTTTAGCGCACCCGGGGAAACCGTTTGCAGCGAACGTTGCCGCAGGTTCGTCGGACTTCAGCAGGGAACCGATACAATCGGAGTGAAATGCCGCCCGGTCCTCGCAAACTTCGATGGTTCTGGATCCCGATTCGGGTATTGCTGGTGACGTTTCTATTGGCACTACTATCCTTCGCCGTATGCCTGCTGCTGGGAATTCTGGGGGTCACGATCACCGCAGTCGCGCGCGGCAGCCATCCCAACCTGACCCTGGCATATCGCGACTTTGCCTTCCCAGCCGCGATCATCGCTGGCGTAGTTGCACTGATCGCGGCCATCGCGTTGGAAGTCCGGCAAGTCCGAACAACATAGACGCTCCCGCCCACCGAGTGGCAACTTCACTCTACTGGGTGCTACCGTAATCGCACATGATTGTCGGCACTGGCATCGACATCGCGGAAGTTCCGCGCATCGCTCAAGCTCTAGCCCGTCACGGTGACCGCTTCCTCCATCGTGTCTACACCGACGGCGAAATACATTATTGCGACTCCAAGGCCAATCGGATCGAACGTTACGCTGCCCGCTTTGCCGCGAAGGAAGCAGCGATGAAAGCTCTTGGCACCGGGTGGAATCATGGCGTGCGCTGGCGGGACATTGAAGTTTCCCGCCTGCCTGGAGGCCGGCCCACGATCCAGTTTCATGGGAAGGCGGCAGAATTTGCCAAACGACTGGGCGCAACTAACATTGCGCTCTCTCTGTCTCACACCGCCGAGCAGGCAGTTGCGCAAGTGATCCTTGAAAGTCAGTGAAGAGTGATCAGTGGTCAGTGGCTAGTGACCAATCGGCAGTCGTTCC
The DNA here is from genome assembly GCA_963765715.1 of Terriglobia bacterium. Taxonomy (GTDB): domain Bacteria; phylum Acidobacteriota; class Terriglobia; order Terriglobales; family Acidobacteriaceae; genus JAIQFF01. Next base: position 386,818 of record CAVXXN010000015.1, on the reverse strand, counting down.
TCGTCAATCACCATGACTGACAATTGACGACTGACCACTGACCACTGACAACTGGCCACTGCGACGTACTCTGCTAGACTGTCGCCTTTCCAGAAACCCTCGCAATGAATCAGACAGCCCTTCTGAACCCAGCCGACAGTACCGCACAAACCGTTGATCGCGCCATGCTTGCTGGGACCGCATTGAGCAGCTTTGCCGCATTACTGCTCGAACTGGCACTCACCCGTCTGTTTTCTGTCGTGCTCTTTTACCATTTTGCGTTTCTTGCCATTTCGATTGCGTTGCTGGGACTGGGCGCCGGGGGAGTATTCGCCCACCTGCGAAAGAATTGGCTGACCCGGTTCGACACGCGTCCGCTGGTGGCGCGGCTTTGTGCGATCAACTCTTTGATCGTGCCGGTTGTGCTGGCGATTGTGCTGCGGATCCCGGTTTCGCTTGAACTCTCGAAAGCAAATTTGCTGCGACTGACGGCGATTTACCTGGCCTCAGCTGTGCCGTTCTTCGTCACTGGACTGGAATTTTCTGTCGTGTTTGCGCGCCAGGCAAGTCACGTCTCTCCGCTATATGCGGCAGATCTCGCGGGCGGCGCGCTAGCCTGTCTCGCCATCGTCCCGCTACTCAACTGGTTGGGAGGCCCCAACACGGTTCTTTTCACCGGAGTATGTATGGCGGTCGCCGGAATGGTGTGGGCTGCGGACCAAAAAGGACGAAAGGCCGGCGCCGCCCGGGCGATCTTCGTTCTGGTCTTGATTGGGCTCAACTATTCGGGAAAGCTGTTCGACATCGTTTACGCCAAGGGAGGATTTCGCGACTCCGCCTGGGTTGAGTTCTCCCGTTGGAATGCCATCTCGCGCGTAGAAGTAGACCGTCAAGGAGGCGCCCGCGCAATCGTGATCGATGCCGACGCTTCGACTTACCTGATGAACGTAAATCCCAAAACCTGGCAAGGCACTGAGTGGGAGAAGAAGCTGATGTCAGGTCCGCCAGCAGTGGCCAATGTGTTGCGACCGCACGGAGACTACGCGATCATCGGGCCTGGCGGCGGAGTCGATGTAGTGCGCGCTCTGGCGAATGGCAGTCCGAGCGTTACCGGAATCGAAATCAATCCCATCATCGCAAACAGCATCATGCGCGGACGTTACGCCGATTACGTCTACCACCTTTACGAGCGTCCCGAGGTGCACATCCACGTCACGGATGGCCGCTCCTTTGTGCGCAACACTGATCAGAAATTCGATGTAGTGCAAATGACACTCGTCGATACGTGGGCGTCAACGGCGGCAGGCGCCTTCGCCCTTAGCGAAAACAGTCTCTATACGGTTGAGGCCTTTCGCGAGTATTTCGAACACCTCAATCCCGATGGGATGGTTGCCATTACGCGCTGGGAATTTCAACAGCCTCGTGAGGCCTTGCGAGTGGTTTCGGTCGCGATGCAGGCGCTGCATGAGATGGGAGTGGCTGACACCCGCGGCAATTTCATCGTGGTGTCCGAAGGCAGCTTGAATCGGGACGGCATCCCCGTGGTTGTGTTGGCCAAGCGCACACCATTTACTCCGGAAGAGGAGGCGCGGGTGCGGGCCCACGTAGCGGCCAACCCTAAACTGTTTCTCCTCCATTCGCCGTCGAATGGATCGGTCGCGCGGAACCGGCAAGACAATCAGGATTCAGCCAACTCCGCTGCGTTTACCCGGTTGATAGAACTGAACGACCCCCAGGCATTTTCTGCCGGCTATCCTTATAACGTCTCTCCGGTCACAGACAATGCTCCGTTTTTCTTCTTCAATCTGAAGCTTGGACAAGTCCTGCGTCCAGGCTCGCTTCAGCAAGGCATGGATTGGAAAGTGAATCTGGGCGTCGCAGTGTTGGGAATGGTCCTGGCAATCTCGGTACTCGCCGTCCTGGGATTTCTGATTGTGCCGTTGGCGATGACGGCCGCCAGTCAGCATCTGCGACCCATCCGGCTGCTTTATTTTGTCGCCGTCGGGTTGGGATACATTCTGGTTGAGATTGCCTTCATTCAACGCTTCGTCCTGTTTCTTGGTCATCCGGTATATGCCCTTACAGTTGTGGTCTTTCTGTTGTTGCTTTCGAGCGGCGCGGGCAGCATGATTTCACGCTGGTGGCTCGCCGACACTCGCCGGGTTTGGCTGGCCCTGCTAGTAATCGCAACCGCGCTACTGATCTATGTTGTCGTGTTGCCGGACGTGCTGAACCGGCTGGTCGGCTTGCCCTTTGTTGCGAAGCTCCTGGTCAGCGCCGGATTACTGGTGCCGCTGGGTTTCGCGATGGGGATGCCATTTCCCACCGGGCTTCGGTCGTTAGCCGGCACACGCGAGAGTGAATTTTCCTCGTTTCCCGAAAACGGAACGGATGGCAGTCTAGTGGAGTGGGCTTGGGCGATGAACGCGGCATCCAGCGTCCTGGGCTCGGTCGTGGCGATCATTATCGCGATCCAGTTTGGATTGAACATCACTCTGGCTTGTGGCGCAGCCGCTTATCTCGTAGCCTTCGCACTGGTTGCAACCCTGCGTCTTCCATCCAAAGTGGCGTGAATCAGGTGCACGGTCTGCTATGATTCGGTGAATCTGTGCCGGACTCGTGGTTCACACAGAATGAATTTGCTCGGGAGATTGCGTGCCTAGCCAGAAGCAGCTGAAGTGGTCTGAACTCAAAGTCGGAATCACGGTACTTGCTGCCTGCGTAACGCTGGGCGTCCTGATTTTCCTCATGAGCGGCACTGGTGGACTGTTCACCAGCAAAATCCTGCTGAAATCGTACTTCGACAATGCCAGTGGTCTGCGTGTGGGCGCGCCCGTGCGGCTCTCCGGAGTGGACATCGGCAACGTAACCAACATCCGCGTAGTGCAGGATCCGACCAAGCAACTCACTCCGGTCGAAGTCCTGATGAAGGTGAACACTCGATACCGTTTCAGCCTGCGTAAAGATTCGCTGACCCTGCTCTCCACCGCGGGAGTGCTGGGGGAAACCTATATCGACATCGACAGTTCGCAAGCCAAAGGGCCGCAAGCGGCCGATGGCGATATTCTGCCCAGCCGTGAAGTGCCGGACTTCGGTGACATGGTGCGTTCCGGTCAAGGGACGCTGCAGAATATGGACGCCCTCCTGAAGCGATTGGACCGCATCATCGCGTTCGTTGAAAGCGGTCAGGGATCGGTGGGCAAGCTGATTTACGATCCTATGCTTTACAACAAGCTAAATGCCACGGTTGCTGAGTTCCAGGGGCTGGTAAACCAGGTGGCAGAGGGCAAAGGCACGCTTGGCAAACTCTTTGCGGACGAGGAGCTGTATCACAAGGTCAACGCCACAGTCGATAAATTGAATGTGATGATCGACGACCTGAATTCCGGCAAGGGGACTGCGGGAAAGTTACTTAAAGATCCCGAGCTCTATAACAGTGCCAACCAAACTATCGCCAACGTGAAAAAGCTCACAGACGATATCAATGCGGGCAAGGGCGCGATCGGCAAGATGGCGACGGATGAGGAATTCGCCCGCAAGCTGCAGAACACGATTGAAAAACTATCAGCTATCTCCGACCGCCTGGAAGCTGGTGAAGGTAGTGCGGGCAAGCTGCTTCGCGATCCCTCGCTCTACAACAATGCGGATCAGATGCTGGTCGAAACTCGCAGCTTGGTCAAGTCAATCCGGGAAAACCCAAAGACATACCTCACGATTCATTTCAGGGTTTTCTGATTTGCGGATTTTTGCGGAGGATTGGCGCTTTGTCTAGCCGGGCGGGACGCCCGGTCTCCATCTAGTTCAGGTAATTTCAGGCTATCCGCGGCTCAGCCGTCGCTTCGGCCTGTTCATGCGCGTGATAACTCGATCGCACCATCGGTCCCGATTCCACGTGGCGGAAACCGAAACGCAGCGCTTCTTCTTTCAAATATTCAAACTCAGCTGGCTCGTAGAAGCGAGCGATGGGCAAATGATCCAGCGAAGGCCTCAGATATTGCCCAATTGTGAGAATGTCCACTCCGCGTAAACCCAGGTCGCGAAAGACTTCCACCAGTTCAGCCGAAGTCTCTCCCAACCCAACCATGAGGCCAGACTTGGTCACGGTCGCGGGCGAAATTGCTTTGGCGTTCTTCAGAAGGCGGAGGGTGCGTTCGTAGCGGGCGCCAGAGCGAGCCACTCGATACAGGCGCGGCACCGTCTCGGTATTGTGGTTCAGGATATCCGGTTGCGCGTCGAGCACGATTTTCAACGCTTCATCGAGACCCTGAAAATCCGGGATCAAAACCTCCACGCGGCAACCAGGCGAGAGTTCGCGGATCTGGCGAATCGTTTCGGCGAAAATCTGGGCGCCTCCCAGGTTGTCATCATCGCGATTCACGCTGGTGACGACTGTGTGCTTCAAACCAAGTGTTGCCACGGCTTCCGCCACCCGCCGCGGCTCGTCCCACTCGATCGGTCCTGGCTTGCCCTTCGGCACGGCGCAAAATCCGCAACGCCGGGTACAAATATCGCCAAGGAGCATGAATGTCGCGGTGCGATGATTCCAACACTCGCCGATGTTAGGGCATTGGGCCGACTCGCACACAGTGTGCAGGCCCAAGCCACGTGCCAGCTTCTTTAGCTCGTGAAAGTTCTCTCCAACAGGAGCTTTGGCGCGTAGCCAGGAAGGCTTGGGCTGCCGAACTGGAGGTCCGACGGCAATCTGTACGAGCTGGGATGAAGCTGACATCGACTATGATTTTACATGCAATGGCAGATCGTGTGGCGCGGGCGCCCGGAACGTTTGCTGTGAGGATTAATTATTAGACGAGCAGGCGTCCGAGGATAAAACAGCGAACCCCAGCGGCTAAAGTCGCACGTGATTAGTCCGCATTGTGGCACGACTGAAGTCGTGCCCTTCCCTAAAGCCCACTCCATTGCCCTTCTCGAAGCCCGGGAAACAAACGCTCAGGAACATCTAGTTTTCCAAATACGCTTCAATCCACTCCTTGATCCGGAAGCGGCGATCATCTTTGGGGTCGAAGCGAACGCCGAAAGTCTTATTTGGCTTCCGCCAGCTCACCTGGGCGCGAACCCAGATCCGAGGTAGCGTCAGCAAAGCGAATGAGACTTCGAGTTCCATGCCCGGGGAAACATCCTCTGGGCTTTTGACCGACAGCCCTCCGGTGCTGATCTCCTGGCTGGTGGCGGTGAAGCGCCGGCTGTCAGCAGAAACCATTGCAATTTCGGTGATGATGGGAATTCGCACATAGCGGCGAAACTCGTGCAATACAAGCATCTGTGTTGCGCGAACGAGTTTCAGCGCGGCTGGCCGGTCCAGTGGTTCCTGGAACACGGCATTTACGCCGTACTTTGAAAACCGCATAGCTTCTTGCGCGCTTCCCCCGAGGCCATAGATCACCATGTGGCTGTTCGACGGAGAACGCCGGGCTGAATCCATCACGGCTTCGGCATCCGGGCCCAGATGCAGGACGCAGGCTTCGAACTTCTCTTTGATAAGGCGTTCGGGCACGCCGGTGGACATGAATACGGTTTCGATTCCGAACTGTTTGAAGCACTCCGCAAGGAGAAGGCCGGTAGCTTCCTTGATGTTGACCAGAGCGACCCGAGCCGTATTCTTTTTGCCGGGACGAGGGGGCGCAAGCGTGATTCCTGACGTTCTTTGCATGGGGTTAGGAACTGTCGTAATCAGGGTACATTCTCGGCTTCGGGCTGGACTTTGGCAAAGGGGAAGAAGGACAGTATCCGGCACAAAGGTCGCATTACCCAGAATGAACTGCCGAGTCCCGATCTGGGCTTACAAGGCCAATTATTTCTATAACTTACGTCATAGGAGGCGGGTGACTATAGGGCGGAGGGTGGCCGCGCTACTTCTTAAGCTCAGCTGTCCAATTTGTAACCAGGGTCAGTGGCGCGTGCAGGTCCTCCGGCTTGACGGCCGACATAATGAAGCGCTGGCCGTCGGGAAAAACGTATCGCCCGCGCCGAGCGGCGACACTACCTCATACGGACCAAGTCTTGTGCCAGCGGTTAGGGCCACGACGACCCCGCCATTATAGCCGGGTAGGGAGAATCGGGAATTCACCCACTTGTGGGCAGCGCCAGCGAAGGAAGTCTGGCGCCTTATTCGGTCCAGCGCCGGAACAGCAATGCCCCGTTGGTCCCGCCGAATCCGAAAGAGTTCGACATGGCGTACTCCACTTCAGCCTTGCGCGCAGTATTGGGTACGTAATCCAGATCGCAGTCTGCTTCGGGCGTTTCCAGATTGATCGTCGGGGGCAGGATCTGATCGCGCAATGCCAGCAGGGTAATTCCGGCTTCCAGACCGCCCGCCCCACCCAGCAGATGTCCGGTCATGGACTTGGTGGAACTCACGGCGAGCTTATAGGCGTGATCGCCGAACGCCCGCTTGATGGCGATGGTTTCCAGCTTGTCGCCAATGTCGGTCGAAGTTCCGTGCGCGTTGATGTACTGAACCTGCTCGGGCTGAATTTTGGCGTCCTTGAGCGTATTCAGCATGACGCGATAAGCGCCGTCGCCATTTTCCGCGGGCTGGGTGATGTGGTAGGCGTCTCCGCTCATGCCGTAGCCGACAACCTCGGCCATGATGTGCGCCCCGCGCCGGCGGGCAAACTCCAGTTCTTCCAGCACCAGTATCCCGGCGCCTTCGCCGATCACGAATCCATCGCGTCCTGAATCCCAGGGCCGGCTGGCCTTTTCGGGATCGTCGTTGCGGGTGGAAAGCGCGCGCATGGCAGCGAAGCCGCCCACTCCCATGGGAGTGATGGCAGCCTCGGTGCCGCCGGCAATCATTACGTCGGCATCACAGCGCGAGATGATCTTGAAAGCGTCGCCGATAGCGTGAGCGCTCGAGGTGCAGGCGGTGCAGGTGGCCTCATTCGGCCCGCGCGCGCGATAACGGATGCTGACGTGTCCGGCCGCCAGGTTGACGATCGCGGCCGGAATAAAAAAGGGAGAGATTTTGCGCGGCCCGCCGTCCAGCAGGTTCCTGTGCTCGCGTTCGATGACGTCGAACCCGCCGATGCCCGATCCGATGTGAACTCCCACGCGCTCGGAAATCTCGGGCGTAACTTCCAGGCCCGAAGCCTTCATCGCTTCATCCGCTGCCGCCAGGGCCAGGTGGATGAAGCGTCCCATCTTCTTCAGTTCTTTTTTCTCGATGAACTGCAGCGGATCGAAGTTTTTGACTTCGGCGGCAATCTGGCAGGCGAACTGCGGACGCGTCGAACTGGGTGATGCGCGCTACCCCGCTCTTGCCCGCAAGCAGGTTTTTCCACACCTCTTCCGCGGTGTTTCCCACCCCGCAGATCAGGCCGATTCCAGTGACTACGACCCTACGTCCCAACTACTTCCCGCCTTTCGCGTGCTTGCCGATGTAGTCGACCGCGTCCTGCACGGTGCGGATTTTCTCCGCGTCTTCGTCCGGAATCTCGATCTCGAAAGCCTCTTCAAATGCCATTACCAGTTCCACGGTGTCCAGCGAGTCGGCGCCCAGGTCGTCCACGAAAGAGGCGGTTGACGTGACTTCCCCTTCGTCCACACCCAGCTGTTCCACGATGATCTGTTTTACTTTTTCGTCAACGGCTGCCATGAGTTCTCCTCGCGTGCAATCATTGTCGCTTCAACTCAATCCAGCAACGTACTTAATTCAGATGACGGCACAGGCTTCGGCGATGCGACTATCGCTCGCCCGGAGCCGGGACAGACAGGCTCACGGATGCAAGAACCAGTTTCTGCGAAGGCTTCTACTTGCTCACTTTGGCGTGCTTGTCGATGTAAGCGATGGCATCCTGCACGGTGCGCAGTTTCTCCGCATCTTCGTCCGGAATTTCCACGCCGAAATGCTCCTCCAGGGCCATCACCAATTCGACCTGATCCAGGGAATCAGCGCCTAGATCATCCACGAATGACGCGCTGGGAGTGACTTCGTTCTCGTCCACGCCCAACTGCTCGGAGATGATCTGCTTCACCTTCTCTACAATTTCCTTCTTTTCTTCGGCAGCCATAAGAATTCAACCTCCTGAATTTAAAGGGAACAAGTAGTGTACTGGCCCGCACGAATTGCTGTAAAGGACAGGGTTGCGAAGAAGGTTTCGCCAACGCATCGATAAACCCAAGGAAATCCTACTGGCCTTGCCGATGGGGTCAACGCGCGTACTCGCACGACGGCGACTAGCGACCAGAATACCGGTCCCGCAACCCCGTCTGCCGGCTTTTCATGGGCACTTCCCGGCCGGCAATGAATACCCGCTTCACGTCCGTCTTGACGTCCAGCGGATCGCCATCCGCCACCACCACATTGGCCGTCTTGCCCACATCCAGCGAGCCCAGTTGATCCGCCACGCCCCAGATTTCCGCCGGATTCAGGGTGATCGCCTTCAGCGCCTCATCATGCGGCAAACCGAACGCCGCCGCATATCCCGCCGCATAGGGCAGGTTGCGCACGGCATGGGCGTCGTAGGAGGCGAACGCGATCTTTACGCCGCGCTTGTACAGCTCGCCGGGCAAGCTATAAACCGCGTCGTAGCGTTCGTAGTTCTTGGGGTTTTCATAGATCGGTCCCACGATCACCGGCACCTTCAAACTGGCAACATAATCCAGCACCGGCTGCGAGTGGCTGATGTGGTTGAGCACGAACTTCAGATTGAACTGCCGCGCCAGACCCACCGCGGTTTCCAGATCGCTGGGCTCCTGCGCCGCCAGCACGATCGGTTTCTTGCCCTGAAGATAGGGCAGCAGCGCCTCCAATTTCAGGTCGTGCTTCGGGGGCGAGGGCGGCCGCCCTTCTTTTCGTCAGGCTTGGCCGACGCATCGGCTTTCTTCTTTTCGAAGTCAGCCCATCTGTCGCGCATAGTCCTGCGCATCCAGAAATGCCTGCCGCAGTTGCGCCGCCATGCCCATGCGAGTCTGCGGGAACTTTCTCTTCTCCCAGGATTCGTTTCGCCGCTGCTCGCCGGTAAAGTTCAGCGGCAAAGCGATGTCGCGGACCAGCAGCATGTCGTTCGCCGATTTGCCGTCCAGTTGGATGAATGCATCCTGCCCGGGAAGCGTGTCCTGGCTCTGAGGCGCCACGATGGCGTTGGTGACTCCATTCAAACGCGCCACCGGAATCAGTTCCGACTCGGCATGGAACGCGTCATAGACGTGCATGTGCGGCATGATCTCTTCGCTGGTTTCGATCAGGTCGTTGGTGCTGCTCTTCAGCGGAAATTTCGGTCAGACCCAAGTTAGCTTTCCGAATCGATCAGCCCGGGATAGACCGTCATCCCGGTAACATCTATGACTTGCGCTCCTTGGGAATCGCTGACCGAGCCCGGCCGCCCCGAGCGCGGTAATCTTGCCCGCCGACATCACCAGAACGCCGTTCTCAATCACGCCATGCGAAACCGTCAGCAGCTTGCCGCCCTTCAGCACCAGAGGCTTTCTGCTGCGCGAACGCCGCAGCCGACAAAAAGCAAGCGCAAAACCAGGAGAAGTTGGCCAACGACCAACGACCAACGACCAACGACCGACTCCGACGGTTTCCTCATTACTCTCCCTCCTTGTAGTGCGGCATGCCGAATCCCGGCAGTGAGCGGTCAAAATATACGTCGCCATCGATCAAAACTTTCTCCGGCACGCCGAAGCTGGAGAGCGGATATCCATCCCAGATCACCAGGTCCGCATCCTTCCCCACTTCGATCGAGCCCACGCGATCATCCACGCCGATGATCCAGGCCGGATTGATGGTAATCATCTTCAACGCCTCTTCCTCGGTGGCGCCGCCGTAGCGCATGGTCTTGGCCGCCTCCTGGTTCAGGCGCCGCGCGAAATCGTCGGAGTCGCTCTTGATCGCCACCCGGACTCCCTTGCGCATCGAGATCACGGCGTTCCACGGAATCGCGTCCCACGCCTCCTGCTTGTAGCCCCACCAGTCGGAGAAGGTTGCGATGGCCACGCCCTGGGCGGCCAGCTCGTCCGCGACTTTGTAAGCCTCGAGCGCGTGATGGAAAGCTCGAACCTTGTAGCCGAACTCCTTGGCCATCGCCATCTCGGTCAGCAACTCGTCGGCGCGATAGCAATGAATCTGCACCAGCAGCTTGCCGCGCAGCACGTCCGCCAGCGCTTCCAGCTTCAAGTCGTGTTTGGGCGGCTTGGCGTCCTTGTCGCCGCGCTTCACCTTGGCGTTGTAGTCATCCCATTCGCGCATGTAATCCTGAGCTTCCACCAGAGCGGCGCGCTGCACGGCGAAATTGCCCATGCGGGTCGAAGGCAGATTGGTCCCGGCCTCCGTACACGCGCTTGGGATTCTCTCCGCTGGCGAACTTGATGGACTGCGGTGCGCCGGGAAATAACATCGCATCCCGGTTGGCGCCGTACTTGTGCTTGATGACCACTGCCTGGCCGCCGATCATGTTGGCCGAACCGTGCAGCAGAAGCGAAGTCGTGACTCCGCCTGCCAGGCCGCGATAGATCGCCTTGTCCTGGTAATCGAAGGCATCAATCATCATCATCTGCGGCGTGATCGGGCTGGTGGCCTCGTTCACATCGTCGTCGAGCGCGATGTGGGAGTGCGAATCGATGATGCCCGGCGTCAGGTATTTGCCGCCGGCATCGATCACCGTGGCGGTCGAGGGCGCGTTTACCTCCTTGCCGACCGCCGCAATCTTGCCATCCTTGATGTAGACGCTGCCGTTCTGCACATTGCCGTGGGTGACGGTCATGACCACGGCATTCTTGATCAGAATTTCATTATGAGAAGGCTGCGCGGCAGGCTGCTGCGCCGAGCACAACTGGGGCAGCAGTCCCAAAGCTACAAATGAAACCAGTGTCGAAAACCAGCGCATCGTGACTAACTCCCGCTCGAATTTCGCGAACACGGAACCGGGGATTCTAAGAGCCAATACAGCGGACAGTCAATCTCCCCATCATCGGATAGTGCAGCGAGGAACATGTTGAAACACGACTGTGCGTACATCACAGCGCCATTTGAAGAAGGCGTCCTGTTATGTATAGGAGTCACGGTTGAAAGCATCGCGAACTGGGGGCTGCCATAAGTACCAGACGATCATGACTCGCATAATCGTTGCCAGACCTCCCCACGCGAGTTTTCCGATTTGAAAATCCAACATCGCACTGGAAACTGCGGGAACTAATAGCACCACACCGATCATTGCGACGAGAATTGCCATCCAGCGTGCCCAGTTGTGAAGGCGCCATATGCCAACGGCGATTACTTCGCCTACTGCCCCGGTAAGCAGGAACATGTATGGCCCTGCGAGTTCGAGCCCGCCGAGGAAATCCGATCCGGCGGCCATGGAAACCAATCCAGGACGAGCCAGCATGGTCAGGCCTACCGCCAGCAAGTACGGCGCCGGCAAGAAAAAATGCAATCGCCACGGCGGTAACGCCGGCGGGGCGTTCCGACTTCACTTCTTGGGTTCTTCCGGTTTCTTTTGCGCCGATGGCGGCACCAGTCCGTTCAACCGCAAGTACATCGCAGCGGCGCCATAGTGATCCGCCCAGCTGCCGGCCAACGCGAGTGCTGCCCACGCCCGCAGGCGCGGCTTGCCGGCGAAGTCCTGGATTGAGTCGCCCAGCTTGGAGTCGTCTGCTTTAGCGAGGGCGGTGCCACAAAAATCAAAGGACGCTTTGGCGGCCGCGACCAGCTTTTCCTTGGCGGACGGTCTCGGTCACTTCCTCAACCTTTGGCGCGGGAACATCTCCGACCTTTGAGCAGAAGAAATAATTACTTTCGACGATGTGGGCGGCGAGATGGCCGAAAGACATCTGGTCGGGAGTGGGTTTGAACGTGAATTTATCTGCCGGCATCGCATCGAGTGCTCCGACCGTGTTTTTCTGACGCCCCGCGAGGGCGTCACGCAGCGTGTCGGTGACGGGATTCTTGGACTGTTGAGCAAAAGCGGCGGTGCATAGCAAAAATACGGCAAGGTGAAATTTCATGGCAGCCTCCTGAGGCGGGGTCAAGGATAAACCAATCGCCGCCGTTAGGTGACATTCGGAAAAGTATTTCGTTGGCTACTGGTCTTGCTTGCGAGACGGCGATACCAGAACGTCAAACAGCGATTTCCGGCGTGGCGTCGAGCAGGCTGCGGGTATATGGGTGTTGCGGTCTCTCGGTGATCTGGCCAGTGGCTCCGACTTCGACTATTTTTCCTCGGTACATAACCGCGATACGAGTCGCGAGATAGCGAACAACTGGCATGGAGTGTGAGATGAAAAGGTAGGTGAGGCCAAACTCGCGTTGCAGTTGGGCCAGTAAATTTACGATCTGGGCTCCGACGCTTACGTCGAGGGCGGAGACAGGTTCGTCGGCGACGATAAATTTCGGGCGCAGGGCGAGAGCGCGGGCTATTCCAATACGCTGCCGCTGACCTCCGCTGAACTCGTGCGGAAATCTGGGCAAGATGGACTGGTCGAGTCCGACGGCACCGAGCAACTCAGCGACCCGGGCGCGACGCGCGGACAGAGTGATCTTTTCGTGTATGACGAGAGGTTCACTGATGATGTCTTCCACATTCATTCTTGGATCGAGAGAGCCGAAGGGATCCTGAAAGATGATCTGCATGTCGCGGCGGAGACGTCGCATCTCGCGAGTGACTGGCCGCGAGCAGGTCGCGTCCTTCGAAATGCACGCTTCCGGAAGTGGGCTCGATCAACCGCAGCACCAGCCGTCCCAGCGTGCTCTTCCCCGATCCGGATTCGCCGACCAGTCCGAGAGTTTCTCCGGCGTTGATGTCGAGAGATGCGTCGTCGACGGCGCGCACCTCGCCCTTGGCGCGAGCCCCGAACATGGATTCGCCAAGAGGGAAAACTTTCGTCAGATTGCGAATTTCAATGAGAGGCAAGAATCACGCGTGCACCGGTGTCGGTTTGCTGGCGATTAACTGGCGCAGCACATATTGAAGGATCCCACCGTTGGCGTAATACAGAGCCTCCTGCGGGGTGTCGATGCGCACCAGGGCATTGAAATCGGTTGTTTTGCCGTTCAACGTGGCCCGAACTCCTACCTGCCTGCCAGCGGCAAACTTTCGTACCAACTCGCTGATGCCGGGAATCTCGATGATCTCTTCACCGGTCAGGTTGAGTGACTGGGCTGTTTCGTCGGGCAGGAATTGCAGCGGCAGAATGCCCATGCCTACCAGATTCGAGCGGTGGATCCTTTCGTAGCTTTCCGCGATTACTGCACGCACACCGAGCAGCCTCGGGCCTTTTGCAGCCCAATCGCGGGAGGAACCGGAACCGTATTCCTTTCCGGCGAAGATCACCAGCGGCACTCCTTCGGCGATATATTTCTCCGAAGCATCGAAGATCGACATTTCCGCACCGTCGGGAAGATGACGGGTGAATCCGCCTTCAAGGTTGGGAACCATTTTGTTGCGCAGGCGAACGTTGGCGAAAGTGCCGCGCACCATCACTTCGTGATTGCCCCGCCGAGATCCGTAGGAGTTGAAATCCACCGGCTTCACGCCGTGCTCGATCAGATATTTTCCGGCCGGACTATCCTTCTTGATGGATCCAGCGGGAGAAATGTGATCAGTGGTGACGCTGTCGCCGAGTACGGCCAGGACGCGCGCACTCCTGATGTCATCCACGGGCGTTGGCTGCAGCGCCATGTCGTCGAAGTAGGGCGCGCGGCGAATGTAGGTAGAGTCCTTTTCCCAGGCATAGGTTTCGCCTTTCGGGACGGGCAACCCACGCCACTGGGCATCTCCTTCATAGACTTCGCCATAGCTTTTCGTGAACATGTCTGACGAAATGGATTGGCGAATCGCCTCTTCTACTTCGCGCTGGGGCGGCCACAAGTCCGCAAGGTAGACCTGCTGGCCATCTTTTCCCTTGCCGATGGGGTCTTTGCGAAGATCCAGATCAATCCGCCCGGCCAAGGCGAATGCCACTACCAGTGGCGGAGACATGAGGTAGTTGGCGCGCACCTCGGAGTTGATACGCCCTTCAAAATTACGATTGCCGGAGAGTACGGAAGCAACCACCAGGTCTTTCTGATCGATTGCCTCCGAAACTTCTTTGGGAAGCGGGCCGGAGTTTCCGATGCAAGTGGTGCAGCCGTATCCCACGATGTGGAATTTGATTTTTTCCAGATAAGAAAGCAGCCCGGCTTTCTCGAGATAATCGCGGACAACTTTTGAACCGGGAGCGAGTGATGTTTTGACCCACGGAGGCACAGTCAATCCCTTTTCAACCGCCTTTTTGGCGACCAGCCCGGCGGCAACCATTACCGATGGATTCGAAGTGTTGGTGCAACTGGTGATGGCCGCGATCACAACACTGCCGTGCCGTAGGGAGTTCTTCACGCTGGCGATCACATGCTCTTCGTGCAGAGTGTCCTCAGTCCCGACAGCGGTGGGACTGCCGCCCTCCTGCTCCCAGCGGTCCACCTGTTTGGGAACGCTGCCGGATGGGGCACTACCGGAAGCAACCGCTGATGGCGACGCCGTGTGAGCGGACGATTTAGGCTTCATCAGCGAGGGTAGAGCGGTCCGAAAGGACTCTCCCGCGTGTGAGAGAGGAACGCGGTCCTGCGGACGCTTGGGGCCGGCGAGGCTGGACTCGACCGTGGCCAAATCAAGTCGTCAACAACTCGGAATATTCCGCCTCGGGCGTTTTCTCATCATGAAATAGACCCTGCTCGCGGCAGTAGGCTTCGACTAGAGCGATCTGCTCCGCGGACCGTCCGGTGAGGCGCAGGTAATTGAGGCTTTCTTTGTCCACCGGGAAGATTCCGCAGGTGGCGCCATACTCAGGAGACATATTGCCAATGGTGGCGCGATCGGCCAACGCCAGTTCCTGAAGGCCGGGTCCGAAATATTCCACGAACTTTCCCACCACGCCGTGGCTGCGCAACATTTCGGTGATGGTGAGAACCAAATCGGTCGCAGTAGCACCCTGGTGAAGTTTTCCGGTGAGTTTTACTCCCACGACTTGTGGAATCAGCATGGAGACCGGCTGTCCCAGCATCGCAGCTTCGGCTTCGATTCCACCCACTCCCCAACCAAGCACTCCCAATCCGTTGATCATGGTGGTGTGCGAGTCAGTGCCAACCAGTGTGTCTGGATAGGCAGTGCTCTTCCCGCCCTTTTCCTGGACAAAAACCACTCGCGCCAGATACTCAAGATTCACCTGATGAACGATGCCTGTGTCGGGCGGCACGATTGCCAGATTGTGGAAGGCAGTTTGTCCCCAACGCAGAAAAGCGTAACGCTCCTTGTTGCGAAGGAATTCCAGTTCAGCGTTGAATTGAAAAGATTGAGGCGTGCCAAATTCGTCGACCTGCACGGAATGATCGATAACTAATTCCGCAGGCTGTAATGGATTGATCAGGGATGGATCTCCGGACAGCCGCTGCATGGCGTCGCGCATCGCAGCAAGATCCACGACGGCGGGAACTCCGGTAAAGTCTTGCAGCAGCACGCGGCTGGGAGTAAAGGCGATTTCCTTGTCGGGCTTGGATTTGCTATTCCAGGCGGCCAGGGCACGGATGTCATTCTCAGTAACGTTGCGGCCGTCCTCGGTGCGCAACAGGTTTTCCAGCAGAATTCTCAGTGAGAATGGAAGATGCTTGGTGGAAACGCCGTTTTCGTCGAGCGCCTTAAGGCGGTAGATTTCGTATTCTTTACGTCCCACGCGAAGGACCGAACGGCTGCCAAAACTGTTCATGGATAATTGCCTTCCTGATTTCTAGTTTAATCCCTGGGTCGGGATTTTGCGTAGTGTTGCGGCGGGAGCAAAGGCGCGTAACAGCGTTGCGGAAGAAAGAGAAATATGAATATTGCCGTTGAGTTCGGGCACAAAAAAGGGCGGCTTGTGGCCGCCCCCGCATTCGGTCTGAGTTAGTAAAAGTTATTTCTTTTTCTTTGCAGTGTTGCCGTAGCTTGTCTCGATGCTGCTGCCGATGTACTGGAGCATCCCTTTCGCGCCCTCGGCGAATGTTCCTGTGGGTTGCAGCTCAAGATACTTGTTCAAGGCTTCTGCCGTGCCCGGCGCGGGAATTACCTTGCCGCTCTTATCCGTGGTTGCCTTATTGATCAGATTCACGCCCTTCTGATAATAGGCATCGGCTTTCGTCGGGTCGGCAGCGATAGACTTATCGAAGGCTGCGTTGGCTTCGTCGACTTTTCCGCTATTAGTGAGCACTGCGCCCTGGTTGTAGTAGTACTGGGCAGCGCCAGCAGGATTCAACTGTGCGGCCTGATCGTAAGCTTTGACCGCCTCCTCGAGCTGGCCGGTGCGGGCCTCGGCCTGTCCGAGGTTGTTGTAATAGGCCGCCAGCGTTTTGGGATCCTCCGGCTTCGGAGTGGTCCCCATGTTCTGCTTCTTCAGATCGATCGCCTTCTGGTAATCCGTCACGGCATCGCCGTAGCGCTTGGCTTTCTGGGTTGTGTCGGTCTGCTTTGGCCCCGCTCCGAGATTGGCGTCACCAAGGCGGGCCCAAAGGAGATCGCGTGAGGGATCGATCTGGGTGGCTTCATTCAGAGTGGTTACAGCAGTCTCAAAATCGCCTGTCTGCATCGCCTGATTGGCGGCGGCGAGCTTTTCGTTCAAGGCTTTCACGGTGGTTACTTCTTTGGCGTTTTTCGCCTGGGCTTCCTGCATCTGCTTCAATTGCTCGGCACTGATGCCCTTCTGTTGCGCCGCTTCGGCCTGCGATTTCTTGAGATCGAAGTCGAGGACGGCTTCATCAACGCCGACCGGGAAGTTGCTGACCTGGTCGAGCTGTTTTCCATCTGCGCCGGTGAGAACGACTTTGTACTTGCCCGGCTCGATACCCAGGGAGAAGTACTCGCCCTTCTTGTTGGTTTTCAGGTTGTACTTTCGGCCGTTGTCGGTGTTCGTCCATTCCACGTTGGCACCGATGACCGGGGTCCCGTCCAGGTTTTTGCAGGTACCCTTGATCGTTCCCGTGGCCTGGGCAAACACTGGGGATACGCACAGTGCCGCCACCGCCATTACCAGCATCACCATCAGCAAACGTTGCTTCATTGTTCTTGGCCTCCCGGCTCACAAAACTTGATTTCGCTGTCGCAGCGATTGCAAAACCTGTTCACAGTCAATTCGACCCTGGCTCTTCGATCAGGCTCTTTCCGCAAGCTCCGCATACGGGATCGGGTCTGCACTGCCAGCCTCACTGAATGCCCGCAGCCGCAACACGCAACTATCGCATACTCCGCAGGCACGATCTTCCCGGCTATAGCACGACCACGTTAAATCCAAGGGCGCGCCCAATTCAAGGCCCAGCCGCACGATTTCAAATTTTCGCATCTGGATCAGGGGCGTGACGATTTCAATGCTCCCATCCTTCGTCCCCAGCTTCACCACCTTATTGAAAGCGTCGTAATAAGCAGGACGACAGTCGGGATATCCCGAGCTGTCTTGCTCAACTGCGCCAATGTAGATTTTGTTTGCGCCGATTACCTCCGCCCAGCTCACGGCGACCGACAGGAAATGGGCATTGCGGAAAGGCACGTAGGTTACAGGAATGTCGTTCCCCACCGCGTGGGATTCCGGTACCGCGATGTTGGTGTCGGTAAGGGCGGAGCCGCCAATCGCAGCCAGCGCCTGATTGCGCACCACAAGCCGGTCACGAATTCGCAGCCAGTCGCAGATGGCGGAGAAAGCCCGCTGCTCGCGCTCCTCGGTACGCTGGCCGTAGCTTATGTGCACGGCAGCCGCATCATAATCGCGGGCAGCCAATGCGGCGCAGACGCACGAATCCATTCCCCCGCTAAGGAGGACGACCGCTCGCTGCCTGTTGTCGGTTTCTTCCCTAGCACAGTTATTTAGATGGTATGAACGCCACTGACGCCGCCCCTGGTGGCCACCAATTTCATGGTCAATCCCGGATCTCAGATTGATTCCAGCCCTCGCGGTCGTTCGGGCTCAACTGACTCTCAAACCCGAGACTGCTAAACGCCCTTCATTGCGGGATCCCAGATAAATTTATGAATCTGCAGCCCTAACCTTGCCGGGACTTCATCGGCCAATATCCAGTCTGCCAGTTCCCGAGGATCCAGCAGGCAAGCGGAAGAATCGCGGGCGCCGCTGGCCTGCTTGCTGAAAGCCGGCGAAAACAATACGGCGTTCACCCGCTGCTCCAGTCGATGACGCGTCACGAAATCGCGGGCGAATTCGTAGTCGCCGCGATCGCTAAGGACAAACTTGACCTCGTCATGAGCGTTCAGCACGTCGAGGTTCTCTATGTTGAACGTATCGGGCTCGCCTGAGTTGGGGCACTTTACGTCGACGATCTTGATGACGCCGCCGGGCACACGCTGCAAGGGGCGCTCGCCACTGGTCTCGAGAAGTACGGTGTAGTTTGCGTCCAGCAGTCGCTGCATCAGCGGCACGACTTCGCGATCCTGCAGCATAGGTTCGCCGCCGGTTATTTCGACCAGGCCGCCGCCAGGACTTAAGCGTTCGACCTCTGCGGCGACTTCTTCGAGTGTGCGCCGCTGACCGCCGGTAAATGTGTATTCACTATCGCACCACGAACAGCGCAGATTGCAGCCCGTCAGCCGCACGAATACGCAGGGCAATCCAGCATAGGTGGATTCGCCCTGGATCGATTTGTAGATCTCCGTGATCTGCATGCGCGATGGCTACGATCAGTGTCGTTCTGGTTGTCAGTTTCAGTTGCCGATGGCTGGACAATTACTCCGAATACGTTGCCGTTGTGGTGTCGGTTTCAAAGACGGTGACGTTCTTCACTCGCACCCGGCCCTGAGTCACGCGATCCAGATTCACGTTGGTTTCGTCGTAGAAAAACTTGGCCAGATTCTCGGCCGACGGGTTCAACACCTTGAACGGTTCCAGATCATTGATCATCTGATGGTCCAGGCGGTCGACGACGGGTTTCAGTGCTTCCTTCAATTCCTTGAAATCGAGGAGAAGGCCGGCTTTGTCCAATTCCTTGCCGGCCAGTGTTACCCGCACCTTGTAGTTGTGGCCGTGCGGATTCTCGCACTTGCCTTTGTAATTGCGCAGATAATGTCCTGCAGCGAACGAATCCTCGACCGTGACCTCAAACATGAATTCCCTCAGCGCGCGGCATGATACAGGCCAAGCCGCAGCGCGGTGTCCAATCAACTATTCTACCGCGATCGGAGGGATATTTACTTCAGACGTAGGACGTCGGATAGCGTTATTCGTGCCTGGTATCGCCGTTGAGCAACCGAAGCACGTGGGGCAGCAGATCAATGACCGCGTCGAGCGATTCCGTCGCGCCGCGTGGGCTGCCTGGCAGGTTCAGGATGAGAACCTTTCCCCGGACGCCGCAGATTCCACGGCTCAGCGCGGCCAGTGGAGTTTTCTTGGAACCTTCATAACGCATACGCTCGGGAATGCCTTCCAGGAGGCGGCCGCAGACCGCTCGAGTGGCTTCGGGCGTGACGTCACGTTCGGCGATACCGGTTCCGCCGGTGGTTACGACTAGTTGCGCTTTTTCTGTCGAGACGAATGATGGATTGTTGAATAGCATCCTGATCGTCGGCGACGATCTCGATCGTGGTTACGGCGAAATGATGTTGCTTGAGAATTCCCGCTACTGCCGGACCGGAAAGGTCGGTTCGCTCCCCGCGTGATGCGGAATCGCTCACCGTAAGTACGGCTGCGGTCGGGGCCTCAGGAGTCGAGGAGGACATCTTCCTCTTCTTCCTCGGCGCCTCCGTCATCGCGCTTGGACTCGTCGAGCATTCGCAAGCCTTCCATCAGGAGACCCTGCGTGTTCAGGGTGGTGGTTTGTTTGCTGGTCTTGCCTTCGAAGTTGATCTGGAAGTTACCGCCAGTCCATCCGAGAACTTTGAAAACCGCGGGATCGCCGCTTAGCGAACCATAAACGGCGTGAGTGACCTGGCCTTCCTTGAAGTACATCTCGCATCGGTCGCGATCAAGGGTCAGAGTCAGGGCACAACTCTTGCGGCCCATCTCCAGACGACTGCACCAGGTCGATCACGTTCATCTGCGCCAGGCTGCCGCGCACGACGCCGTCCGAGGGCGCAGTCTTGGCCATTTTTTCCAGGGCAATCTTGTCGATCAGGCGCTTGATGCGTTGGGTGGCTTCTTTGAGAAAAAATGGCTTTTCGACGAAATCATCGACCGGCTCATGGTTGGAGAATCTTTCTGTGATATCTGCTTTGCTGGCCAGCAAAATGACCGAGATACCGGCGGTCTTGGGACGGCTCTTGAGCTTCTCCACCAACTGCTGGCCATCCATGCCGGGCATGCGGTAATCGCTCACCAGAAGATCGGGAGGATCGTCCACTGCTTTCAGCAAAGCATCCGCTGAGTCGTTGGAGGTAGTCACTTTGGCGAGAGGAGTCAAGGCTCCCTGCAGCAGTCCCAAAACCATGGGATTGTCGTCCACCAGCAGGATTTTGACTTGATTCGCCATAACGGTAACTGGCTAGGTCTTCTGGCGGACGCGGACGTAATCGCCGCTCTTGCCTCCGGATTTGTGTTCGAGCACGATTTCCCGGATCTCGATTCCCTTGTCCAGCGCTTTACACATATCGTACACGGTCAGCGCGGCGATGCTGGCAGCCACGAGGGCTTCCATCTCTACGCCCGTAACCGCATTGGTTATAACGTTCGAGGTAATAGCGACGCCATTCTCGCACAGGCGAATGGTCACATCAACGTGGGAAAGTGGCAGGGGATGGCACATCGGGATCAGATCGGATGTGCGTTTGGCCGCCATGATACCCGCCAGGCGGGCGACTTCCAGCGGATCGCCCTTGGGATTCTTTGGCAGCGCTTTCAGCACGGCAGGCTTCAACACGACGAAAGCGCTGGCTGAGGCCTCCCGTTTCGTGGCGGCCTTGGCAGAGACATCCACCATCTTGGCGCGGCCGGCGCGATCGTAGTGGGAGAGTTTCTTCGACATCGCGAAGAGTCTATCGTATGCAGGCGCGAGCGTCGCGTGAGGGCAGCTACCTCAGGAGGACCGATACCCATTCTTGCGCTTCGATTCGATCGCGATCCGGCGGAATAACGATGTAGCAATTCGCCCTCGCCATCACCGCCACGTCACCCGATCCGTGCCATCCTGCGAGTTCTACCTCGGCGTGTTCAAACTCGCCGGAGAGTATTGCAGGCAGGAATCGCGTGAGGCCCGTCTTCGTCTTTATCTCGGTTTTCAGGCGAGCGCCCGGAAACACCAGCTTGCGCGGCTTCATACCAGCCAGTGCCTCGATAACCGGGCGGGCGAAGAGTTCAAACGTCACCATCGTGGAGATGGGATTTCCGGGGAGGCCGAAAAAGTAGACATGGCTAGCTGGAGAAGCTGAGGGCTCGCGAGCGAGTCGCCCTTGTCCACATTGGACGCGGCCGAAAACCGCCGGTTTTCCTGGTTGAATTTGCACGCTGGTGAACAGAAATTCCGCCTGGAATTCCGCCAGGACCTGCTCCACCAAATCGTACTTGCCCATCGAGACCCCACCGGACAGCAGTAGCAAGTCGGCTTCGAGCCCATCGCCGATCAGTTCACGCAGTCGGCCGGGCTCGTCAGGGGCGATAGGCAGCAGAACCGGTTCTCCGCCTGCCGCCTGGACCTGCGCGGCCAGAGAATAGCCGTTGGAATTCCGGATCTGGGTGGGCCCGGGCGGGACGTCGATGTCTACGATTTCGTCACCCGTAGCGAGTATGGCAACCTGTGGCTTGCGATAAACCAGCAGACGGCTTCTTCCTGTCGATGCGGCCACCGCAATTCCGGCATAGTCGAGTCGCATCCCGGGATGTAGCAGGTGTTCTCCGCGTTTCGCCTCGGAGCCAACAGGAGCGATATTGTCGCCCTCCTCCACGCCGTTTGTGATCTGCACTCTGTCGCCTTCGCGCGTTGTGTATTCCACCATCACGACGGAATCGGCGCCGGAGGGCACGGGCGCACCTGTCATGATGCTTGCGGCCTGACCAGCATGCAGGACTGGAATATCTTTTAACGGTGCCCCGGCTTTTATTTCCCCGATAACGTCGAGCGTGCCGGGAAGTTGAGCAAGGTCCGCAGCGCGGACGGCATAGCCATCACGCATTGCGCGCGGAAATGGCGGGAAGTGGCGGTCCGCGAGAACCGGCTCCGCCAGGACTTGCCCGATTCCAATTCCTGCTCCCGCTCCATCCAGTAGGTCCACCAACTCCTTGCCACGTGGATGCAGCGTGGAAGCATGATGTTCGACCAGATGGCGCGCCTCTTCAAAACTCAGGACGGGAGACGGCTCGGACGAGGCAGCCATAAGAGACGATGATACGACAGCCTATTCGTATTATCTCCGCTGGTAACCCTGTTCCGGTTGGCGTTGAGCATCTCTGGTGCATCGGGGACAATCATTCGTGCCCAACGAGAGCGACAAGTCTGATTCGAAGTGGTCGCGCCGTTTTCCTCGTTACCCAATCGACGTTAAGCTCTCAGTCTACGTTTTTCGATCCGGAGAGAATGTTTCCTACTGGGGGCGTTCTAACGAACTGGGGGAGGATGGTATCGGTGCCACTTTGACGGGAACGCTCGAGTCCGGTGAAGTTGTTGCCATGGAACTGATGCTCCCGATGGCGCCATTTCCGATAAAATTTCGCGCCCTCGTCCGCTATCGCGACGGCCTGCGCCACGGTTTTGAATTTCTCGCTTTGACGGGTCCACAGCGCGATGAGATCCGGCGAGTGTGTGAGATGCTCGCGACCACTCTCTAGCTGTCATTATCACAGGCATCCTGCTCGAGCCGCGGAAGTGAACCAGCTTCCCGAATAACAGTACTTCTTCACCTAGCCCAGGGAGTAACTTTTCAAGGTCAAACGCATCTCACCTAGGAGAGAACCGGAATCCAGCCACCATAGAATCCAGCGCTGCTGGTGCTGCGTATACTGTTAGAGGGTCCCATGTTGATCAAGAAGCCGGCCGATATCGCATCGTCGGAGATTACGCCGCAGAGCTTGTATATGAGCCGGCGGAAGTTCATCGCTGGCACGACGATTCTCGGCGCGGCAGCCCTGGCTGGTATTGGTGTGAGCGAAATGAGTTCGCCGTCCGTCGTGGCGCATGCCAACGACAAAATCGATGGGCTACAGAAAAGCCCATTCTCCACGACCGAAAAAATCACGCCTTACAAAGATGTAACCAACTACAACAACTACTACGAATTCTCCACCGACAAATATGAACCTGCGGGGCTGGCCAAAAACTTCAAAACGCGGCCGTGGACGGTCACGATCGACGGAGCAGTCAAGAAGAAGCAAGTGCTCGACGTGGACACCATAATCAAGATGGCGGCTCCGGAAGAGCGTATTTATCGTCATCGTTGCGTGGAGGGATGGTCGATCGTCGTGCCCTGGGTGGGCTTCTCACTCAGCGAATTAATCAAACGCGCTGACCCGTTGCCCAAGGCGAAGTTCGTAGAGTTCACGACGCTAATGGACGTCCGGCAGATGCCCGGGCAGCGCGGCAGGGTGCTCGAATGGCCATATGTCGAAGGCCTGCGGATGGATGAGGCGATGCATCCACTGGCGCTTCTCTGCTTCGGCATGTACGGAGAAGTTCTTCCAAACCAGGACGGCGCGCCACTCCGCATGGTCATTCCCTGGAAGTATGGATTCAAGAGCATTAAAGCCATCGTTCGCGTTCGCTTTACTGATAGCCAGCCCTTCAACACCTGGAGCAGATCCGCTCCCAACGAGTATGGGTTTTATTCCAACGTTAATCCGAATGTGGACCATCCGCGATGGAGCCAGGCCAAGGAACGCCGCCTGGGTGAATTCTTTAAGCGACCCACGCTCATGTTCAACGGCTACGATCAGGTGGCATCGCTTTATTCCGGAATGGATCTGAAAAAGAATTTCTAGGATTTACGCCGCCACGAGAATTCATGGTCCGATGGTTTAAGCCCGTTGTGTTTCTAGCTTGCCTCGCGCCGCTTGCGCGGCTGGGCCTGAAGGCTTCCATGGGTCGTCTCGGCGCCAATCCCATCGAGGTGATTACGCACTCGACCGGGGACTGGATCCTCATCTTTCTACTTGTCACGCTCTCCATCACGCCACTTCGCAAACTCACCGGACAGTTGTGGCTGATCCGATATCGCCGCATGTTTGGGCTATTTGCGTTCTTCTACGCGGTGCTGCATTTCCTCACTTATGTCTGGCTGGACAAGTTTTTCGATCTGCATGAGATTTGGGCAGACGTCCTGAAGCGGCGCTTCATCACCGTCGGTTTCACCGGTTTCGTGCTGCTCATTCCGTTAGCGGTGACATCAACCCAGGGATGGATTCGTCGATTGGGAGGCAAAAGATGGCAGGCACTTCATCGCCTGATCTACCTCAGTGCGATCGCGGGGGTAATCCATTACTGGTGGCTGGTTAAAGCGGACATCAGCAAACCGGCCGAGTATGCGTTCGTGCTTTCTCTCTTACTGGGATATCGGCTGGTGGTATGGGTCAGACGAAGTAAAGGAAGAGAGATCTCGTCCTCCTCACCAAGCGCAAGGGTCACAACAGGATAGGTTGTTCTCCTTCGATTGTGTCTCATGGACGTATACAAAAGTGCACCAAACAGTGGACAACTTTTTGGGCGGAATCGTGTTCAAAGTGTCAGTACCTTCTTCCCACCCTCAAAGGAGTAAAGCAGCTCGCGCTGTCTGCTGGTTATGAAAACATTCAATCTGTCATTGGGCCTGTTCTCGCTTCTTTTCTGCGCCGCTTGTGGATCCAGCAATGGGACTGTTCCGGGCTTCATCCCTAAAGGAAATTTTTCGAACGCCAGTCTGAATGGACAGTATGTCTATCAGGTTGACGGGTTCGACTTCAGCAGCAGCACCGCGGGGGTGCCCTATCGCGAGGCTGGAGTCTTTACCGCAAATGGAACCGGGACGATCACTGCCGCGACCGACGATTTCTCTGAAGGCAGCACGGTTTTTACCACCACGAGCACCGGTACTTACAGCGTCGGAAACGACGGCACCGGCAGTCTGAGTTTTAACAGCGCTTTGGGGACGATCAACCTGGCGGTGACCCTGGTCAGCACATCGAAGGTCTACCTCGTTGAAGGGGACGCAGTGCTCAACGCCGGGGGACTGGCGGAGAAGCAGGACCCGACAGCGATCGCCGCGGCTCCCATCGGAACTTTCGTTTTCCGCGAGCATGATTTGAACGCTACGTCATCTGTGGGTAGCGTTGGCGAGTTTACCGTTGCGGGCGGCGTCGTCAGTACCGGCAACAAAGATGTGAATAACGCTGGAACACTAACTTCTGTCACATTTAGCGGTGGTTCATTTAATCCTCCCGATTCCGCGACTGGGCGAGGTACCGGCACGTTGGTGGACAGCTCGCCCGCCACCAACAGTTTCATCTACTACATTGTGGACGCGAATAATGTGCGTTTCATGGCGAGCGATGCGGGAGTTATCGGATTGGGCCGGGCTGAAATGCAAACTGGCACACCTGCGCTTTCGGGTAGTTACGCCTTCGGCACGAAGGGCGACACTTTCAACTTCCTGGGCGGAATCGTCAGCGCCGGACGCTTCACGGCAAATGGTGGAACAATCAGTGCCGGGGCGCGGGACACGGTGCAGGATGGGGGTTCCGTGGTCAACACGGCGTTCACGGGAACTTTCACCCAGACAGCCAACGGCCGGGCGTCGCTGACCCTCACTACCGCCGCTAACAGCAATCTGGTCGTGTGGATGGTCAGTCCTTCGCGTGGGTTCTTCGTAGTGAATGATCCGAACACCATCCAGGAAGGCACGCTCGATCTGCAGCAAAGCGCGACATTTTCGAATGCGACCATGAACGGACAGTATGGACTTGTGATGAACGGATTTGATGGCGGCGGAGCGAAAGACCGAGTCGGTACGCTGCAATGGGACGGCTCTGGAAAATTGGTCCTCAATGAATTTACCAATGCCGCTGGAGTGATCAGCGTCCCGATCGTCCTTTCCGGCAACTACTCGGTTTCAGGCAATGGACGGACGAGCGCTTCGATAAGCAATCTTTCCAGCAATCTAGTGTTTTATCTGGTCTCAGGCACCGACGCTTATGTGGTGCAGAACGACTCCGGAGTGGAGATCAGCGGCACGGTGAGCAAGCAGCACTAGGAAGTGGCGCCGACGGCGCTAACTGACGGGGACCCAATGCAGCGGGCAGTGATCCGGGGAGCGGCACGAGTTTCACTCGTGCCGACGAAAGACCGTTAACAGACGGCTTCAGCCGCTGAGGTTGGCTGTTCGTCATCAACTCAGATGTAGAGCATTCCTCAGGGGCTGAAGCCAATTTTAATCCGCTTTGAAACGGCACGAGTAAACTCGTGCCCTTCCCGTAAACCTGGGACAGGAAACCGGGGATACGCGTAAATGGAAGAATTCAGAGAAGACTCGAAGGAACCACGAACGATCAGCGATCCTTTTGGACGCTAGCCTCTTTCGTACGCGTGTTTCTGCTCAAGTTCGGTGACGCCTGCGCGCATGTCGGCTTCAAATTTTTCCGCTTGTGCCATGAGAGAGGCGTTCGCGGAAGCCCATTCTCCCTCCAGAGTCATCAACTCCTGGCCTCTTAATTTCTGCGCCATTTCCAGTACGTGTTCCGCAGTGGTCTCAAGAAAGAGCGCCTCGGTGGGATCGCCAACCCAGACCGGACCACTGGCGACTTTGGTCTGCCAGTATACTTTGCGCGCGATCAAGAGGGCGATAGCTTCGTCCGTTGCTTTGCCAAACACCCACTTGCTGCGTTTGAAGTCGTAGTACCGGCTGGAAAACTGTACCGGGACTCTCTTTCCCGATTTCAGGAATTCAATCTGCTTGCGGTCCACTTCCTTCCGGAGAGCATTGATGACAGGCGCCTCAATATCCTTGGGTTCGAGCGAAGGCATGACTTCGTAAACGGTAGCGGACAGATTGACCGAAACTGGAGCATGCAATCCCTGCGAATTTTCCAGAGCAATGTCAGCATGCAGCACCCAGAAATCGGCACCGGAGGTGGACTTGTGGAACGGCCACTCGAGTTGGAACGACAATGGCAGGCCGCTCTGACACACGTAGATCTTCTTTTCGCTCTTGTGGTCTGTGCGGAGGAGTATTCATCGTCGATCGATCCGAAGTTCGGTCATGTCAGCTATTTTAGCGGGGTTGTCCCACTTTCGCTTTCCAGAACTGGCTATTTAACTCAATACAGGTTTTTATTGGCGGCCGGGCTTATACATTCACTCGATACTAACCAGGTTGAGTCTTGGCTCTTGCGGTCCACATTCTCATGCGAAACCGGCAGGTTCGCGGTCGATGCGGATCCTTCAACTTTACGGCAGGGGACCTATAAAGGTAAATCCTGGCATAGCGATCCCCTCAGAAAAGCAGCCTCATTTTCCCACAGATTAATTCATTTGAGTCTTGATCAATCGGGAACAGTATCAGCGCTTGCGCATAAGACAGGGAAGCATCAACCTGCTTAACACGGGCCAAGTCGTCCGCTCCCACTTCCAAGGGAAATTACGAGTCACGAGTTGTGAGACCACCAGCGCTGACGGTTTTCTCCCACATGTTTAGTAGCGGGATCCGTACTCATTTGAAGACGGGGAGGGGATCAAATTTCGCAAACGGGGGAGGTCGTGGGGCCAGTCGCCCGCGACTAAATTGCGAGTGTGCTACCAGGCTATTTGCCGGCTGCCTTGGCTGCTGCCTGTTGCGGATACAGGGAGGCGATCTTCTCCAGAAGCGCATTCATGCTGCGCCCGGTTTCCAGGGTTGCGTCGACTGCGTGATGGCCCTCGCCGTCGGTGTGGGTTACCAGGACTTTGGTCTCGGGGTGCGCCTTTTTGACCATATAGGGCAGATGGTGCCGGTCGTTCTTGGTCAAAGTGGCGCCAAGAATCACAAGGTCAAAGCCTCCCCGGCGAAGAGCTTCCTGAACCTGCTGGCGGCCTTCCGCCTGGGTCACTTCGTGCCCTGCCTGTTGGATCGTAACTGCCTGTTTCGCAAGGACTTCTGAATCTCCTTCGCCGTAAAGAATCTTTACTTTTGACGCGGATATCGAGTTGTTTGCCATGATGGAATGAGGCCGGCCTTTCTTTTCCCGGCTGGCCCAAACCTTAGCAATGCGCCTGACTGCCTTGAGAACGTCACCGAAGACCAATGAAAATCTCCCCGAAGAGCTAGTCCGAATGGGGGATAGACGCCTGGAGAGAGGTTGTCTTGCAGAATCTGGGGCCGGAAAGCAAGTGGCCAGTGGTCAGTGAATCGTGGTCAGTTTTGAGGTCTTACTTGCCCGGTGGGTTGCAGGCAGGCAGACAGCCCGGGGATTCCGATCACCGTTCGCTGACACTGACAACTGTCCACTGATAACTGATTTACTGCCGGAGACCCATCCAGCGCTCGGAGAGAACGATGGAATTTCCGGGGTTTTGTGGATCGAATCGCACTGAAGTGGGAAGACCGAGACGGCAGGAATGAAGATTGATTAGCTGGCGAAGATAGGTGACGTCCTGTGAAGCTTCATAAGAAACGCCCGCTACATCGTAGTGGTAAATCAGGAACGTGGCGGAATGGTTGTTGGTTCCAGGCATTTCCTGGACGTCAATCACAGTTCCATCGGTGATGCGGCCGATGCGGTCGAGCCACTCCCGCCGCTCCCGCTCCAATTCGTCGGCGGTTTTTGGTTTGCGGCGAAACACGAAATAGGCGGCGGCTAAAGCGATGACCGCAGCCAGAATCAAGATGTAGAGATGAGTAGAGTTCATGATTGGCGCGCTCGAAAAGCGCTGCGTCGCGGGACGCTTCCAGAATCAGCATAAAGCCTGATGAGGAATCCGGGAAGTCTCGATCTAGACGCGTGCGCATGGTGCCTGCATCACGACACCGGATTCTTCAACGTCCCGATTCCTTCGATGATGACTTCCATGCTCTCTCCCGCGTTCACAGGGCCCACACCACTGGGGGTCCCGGTCGGAATCAAGTCGCCTGGCAATAACGTCATGACCTGGGAAATGTAGCGAATGACCAAGTCGAGCGTGAAGATAAAATCCCGGGTATTGCCTTGCTGTTTCACCGTTCCATTTACCCGGGTTTCCACGCCCACTCCCGCCCACGGATCGATCTCGTCGGTGACCAGCGGTCCGACCGGGCAGAAAGTATCGAAGCCCTTGGCGCGAGTCCATTGACCATCCTTGCTTTGCAGGTCGCGCGCGGTTACGTCGTTCACACAGGTGTAGCCAAGGATGTACGGACGCACATCTTCGTCCGGCCTGAGCTGGTAACACTTCTTCGCAATCACAACTCCAAGTTCGCCTTCGTAATCCACCCGCCCGGAAATGCCGGGCCGGCGAACCGATTCGCCCGGTCCAATTAAAGAAGAGGGCGGCTTGAGAAAGATAAGTGGCTCGGCTGGAACTTCATTGCCCAGCTCGGCGGCATGGTCTCGATAGTTGCGTCCCACGCAAACGATTTTCGAGGGGCGGACTGGCGCAAGCAACGCAGCCTCCAGAGAGCGCGATGTGATCCATCCGCTTGGTGGGCACGTCTTCCAGGCCCTCATCGGCATCTTCCGGCGGGGTGCGCAACAGGCGGGTAATGTGCTCCACCCCGCCGACGGATTCGACCAGGCCGTAGTGGGACTCACCAAGCAGTTGAAAACGGCAATATTTCATAGAACCTCGAAATTAGCTGTCAGCTCTCAGCTATCAGAAATCTAGCTGCGCGCGTCCCGCAAAAGCTCTAAATCCTGTCTATTCTCTATGGTACCTGCTCGCTTGCCTCTTCCGACCGCGCACTTTCGTTGTTGCGTTCATCTACCGCGGATATCGAGTAGAAATATTTTTTACCCGGCTGAACATTGGTATCGCGGTATGCGGGTGTCTTCACCAGATCGGAATTAAGTTTCACGGCCGGAACGCCTTCCTCGTGGCGGAAGACGTTGTAACCGGCGAGATCGGCTTCGGTATCCGGAGACCACACCACATCAATGAAAGGCGTTTGTCCGACACCGGAGAAAACTGCCTGTACTCCGGTTGGGATCGCTGGCGGAAACGTGTCGTGGGTAAAGACCTCAACGATTGGAGTGTCGTCGCCTTCAACTTCGACTTCCGGCTTTGCTGCACGGGAAACGACTGTCGCTACCGTCGCGAAGTAGTCGTAATGTTTCTCCCACTCGAAGGTTTGATCGACAAACTGGGATTGCTGACAATCCATGAAGTCGGCTTCGCTGATCTTTGTGCCGGTCTTCACATTTTTCCTGGCGGTAGTCTGTGTCGCCGACGTTTTCTCATCCGCGCCGGGACTGCCTCGCTCGCGACGATAGATGCGCAAACGATAGGCGACGCCGTGGTTACCGCTGACGGGCGGCGGGCACGCCCACGAAAGCAGCACTCCATCGCTTTTGACCTCCGCGTTGAAATGCTCCGGTGGCGGAAGGGTCGGGGCGGCCGGAATCTGCACTTGATTGGACAGCCCGGCGCTTCGTCCGTTTTCGTTTAGCACAGAAACCGCATACGTGATCTCGCCGGTGGGATTGTCTGACTGCAATTCCCTGGGAAGAATGTCGGTATAGCTGGCCTGAATTTTCGGGGCTGGGGCACCCTTCTTCCAGTCGAAAGAAGGAACGGGGAACTGCGATGCCGGGATTTCGGCTGTCGGTGTCTTACAAGCGCCGATTTCAGTTTGGAGACTGCGACAGATGCGCGTCGGTCCCGGATGACGCACCGTCTGGTGATCGATGGTCCGAGCCGGCACAGTCCAAGCCAGAAAAACTTTATCTCCTTTTCGGGCCACGCGTAAATCGGTAACCGGCTGTGCCAACTCCAAAGCGGGGGGATGGGCGGGCCCGGAGTACCGCAGGCGGCCAGCGCGGCGCAGCTCAGAATACGCAATCAGGAAGTTACGGTCGGGTGGCTTCATTTTCCGGGTTTCAGTTCCGGTTATCGGCGCGGAACTACAAAAGGGTAACAGAAGGCTAAGCCGCCAGATCCTTCACAGCTTCGCGGAAGACGCGAGTGTGCTGGTCTACGTCGGACGGATCGATTTGCGGCGACATCAGCGCCATGTTGTGAAACGGAGTCAGAAGAATGCCGCGGTTCATGGCGTGGAGATGCATGAATCGCTCCAGTTCGAAGTCCATGGCATCGTGGGCTTCGCCGCCGTTCCGGGGTGGAGCAGGGGAAAACTGATACTCGGCACGGCATCCCAGGCGAGCAACGTGCCAGGGCATGCCAAATTCGGCGATCGCTCTTTCAACTCCGGCGGCCCAGCGTTGTGCCGCGGGAATCATTTGCGTAAACGCATCCTTGGTGAGAACCTTGGTCAAGGTTGCCCGCATGGCTGCGAGCGAAAGCGCATTGCCCGCCAGTGTTCCTCCGATTCCGCCGGTATCGCAATCTTCGAGGGTCTGGCTTTTTGCGATGGCATCCGCGACCGCTTCGGTGAATCCGTAAGCCGCGCCGGGAACTCCGCCGGCAATTGCTTTGCCGAAAATAAAAAAGTCGGGAATCGAGATTCTCGGCTCGGGTGTATCCGCCGGGTCCGGCGCAGATGGTGTGGGTTTCATCGATGATGAGCAGGGTGCCGAATTTATCGGTGAGTTCACGCAGAGCCTGATGGTAGCCCGGCATCGGGATGCACGATGCCCACGTTGGTCATGACTGGCTCCGCCAGTACGCACGCCACATCGCCAGGCGCCAACGCCTGTTCAAGCGCGGCAATGTCGTTGAACTCCACAACTTTGGTGGTGACGGTCGGATCCACGGGCGGCCCGATGTTGCCACGGCGAGATTGCGCGACACCGTCCTTCAGCGTGATAAAGCTTTCGTCCACGCGTGCCGTGATAACACCAGTTAAAAACCAGAATTTTGGAACGCTGCGTGATGTGTCGAGACAGGCGAATAGCGAAGCGGTTGGCATCAGTTGCCGTCAGAGCAAATTGCCAGAAAGGCAAACCAAAGCGTTGCTGCAATTCTTCCGCGACAAAAATCGCGTCTTCAGACGGCAGCATTAGAGTGATGCCGCGCTTCATTTGTTCTTCGACAGCTTTTACGGTTGCAAAAGGAGAGTGTCCCGTCATGGCGCCGGTGTCGCCAAGACAAAAGTCGATGTATCGCAGTCCGTCTACATCGTAAAACTGGGCGCCCTGGGCCTCGCGCACGAATGGTGGGAAAGCGCCAGCCCATTTGATCATCCAGTTCATGGGCACGCCACCGAGCAGCGATTTGCCGGCACGTTCGAATAAGGCCTTCGATTTTGGCCGCTCACTCACAAAGCGCTGCTGCTCGCGCTGCATGAGGGACTTAAGCCGCTGGCGGTCGATAGCTTTCGAGGGCATTTGAATGGAGGACGGGCGTCCCCGCCCGTCGAGAATGAAGCTTGAGTCTAAGCAGGGAAGTATTCTTATGCAAGCAGGCCCGAGGTCAAATCCGCCGCGGAATATTCTTATGCACCAATCCTGGAAAGAATCTAGCAAGGCGTCCACGAAAGTTCACTGGCCCGCTAAGATGCGTCGTGGTATCGATTTGGCGTGCAGCGAAAATGTGAATACCGTCGCAAGCCACCCCATTATCAGCCGGACTTTAAAGCATTCTTCATAACTTTCTCTACCCACCACCGCTGGATTCTTCCGGAATCGGTGCGTCAGATCGTAATTGACACGTGCATTGCAGGGAACGGCAAAAAGTTTGAGTTATCTGCAGTCGTGGTGATGCCCGATCACGTACACATAGTGCTAGTACCAAAATGCGATGCCGACGGCTCGTTTACGCTCGCAGAAATGATGCAGGCAATAAAAGGCACATCGGCACACAGGATCAATAAAGCTCTCGGGCGCACAGGGAGGGTCTGGGAAGAAGAATCGTTTGACCGGGCTCTTCGCCGGGAAGAAAGCATTGAGGCGAAGATTCACTACATTCTAGATAATCCGGTTGAGCCGGGGTTGGCAAAGAATCCTTTGGAGTACCGGTGGTTGTGGAGGCACACCGGCGAAATAGACAACCTTTGAGCTGATTACAAAAGCGACGGGCGAGGACGCCCGTCCTCCATTTTCTGCTGAACATTACAGAATATAACGCGACAAATCCTGGTCCTTCACGATGTCCGCCAACATCTTGCGCACGTAGTCGGCGTCGACTTTGATGTGTTCGCCCTTTTTGTCGGGGGCGTCGAAACTGATTTCGTCGAGCACCCGTTCCATGATGGTGTGCAGTCGACGAGCGCCGATATTTTCCGTACCTTCATTCACGCGGAATGCATAGCGCGCGATTTCTTCCTGGGCCTCGCGAGTGAATTCCAGTTTCACGCCTTCTGTATCCATCAGTGCTATGTACTGCTTCACCAGTGAAGACTTAGGTTCAGTCAAAATACGAATGAAGTCTTCCATGGTGAGCGATTGCAGCTCGACGCGGATGGGAAAACGTCCCTGCAGCTCGGGAATCAGATCGCTGGGCTTGGAAACGTGAAACGCGCCAGCGGCGATGAACAGGATGTGGTCAGTGCGGACCATGCCATAACGCGTGTTCACTGTCGTGCCTTCGACGATGGGCAGAATGTCACGTTGAACGCCTTCGCGTGAGACGTCGGGACCGTGGCCGCTTTCGCGTCCGGCTATCTTGTCGATTTCGTCGAGGAAGATGATGCCGGAATCTTCCACGCGGTCGATTGCCATGCGAGTGACCTGATCCATGTCGATCAGGCGCTGTTCTTCTTCCTGAATCAGGTATTCGAACGCTTCGTTGACCTTCATCTTTCGCTTCTTCGTCCGCTGGCCGAAGATGTTGGGCAACATGTCCTTGATGTTTACGTCCATCTCCTCCACGCCCTGGTTGGAGATGATTTCGAAAGACGGGAAGTTCCGTTCGCGAACGTCAATTTCTACTGTTCGATCGTCGAGCTTGCCTTCGCGCAACTGTTGTCGAAGCTTCTCGCGGGTGCGGCCCTGTGACTCCCCAGAAGCTGCCGTCGTTCCTTCGATCACCATGCCGCCGTTGGAGCCCTCCGCGGGCCTCGGAGTGGCAGGCGGAAGAAGAATATCCAGCAGACGCTCCTCTGCATTTAGCTCCGCTTTGTCGGAAACGTCTTCCAGCTTTTCCTCGCGCACCATCTCGATGGCAATTTCCACCAGGTCGCGAATCATGGACTCGACATCGCGTCCCACGTAACCGACTTCGGTGAACTTGGAAGCCTCCACTTTAAGGAACGGGGAGTTGGCAAGCTTGGCGAGGCGGCGTGCAATTTCGGTTTTGCCCACGCCAGTGGGCCCGATCATGATGATGTTTTTGGGGATTACTTCTTCTGCAAGATCGGGCGCGAGTTTCTGGCGGCGCATGCGATTCCGCAGCGCAATCGCGACGGCGCGCTTAGCGTCTTTTTGCCCGACGACGTGCTTGTCGAGTTCCGCGACAATCTCGCGCGGGGTCAATTCGTCGAGAGCAATCTGTTCTTCTTCAGCAGCAGCGGGTAAGTAGATAGCCATAAATCAGTCGTTGGTCTTTGTTCGTTCGTCGTTGGTTTTGGCTGTTCGTCCGTTCCCGGTCGGAGTTCAAGGTCTTTGGCTGACGACCAAGGGCCAACGACCAACGACAGCGACTTACAGCTCTTCAATCGTTACTTTGTCATTTGTATAGATGCACATTTTGCCGGCAATC
Source organism: Terriglobia bacterium (assembly GCA_963765715.1). Taxonomy (GTDB): domain Bacteria; phylum Acidobacteriota; class Terriglobia; order Terriglobales; family Acidobacteriaceae; genus JAIQFF01. The sequence continues at coordinate 352,227 of CAVXXN010000015.1, read as the reverse complement.
TTCATTGCTTCTTCGGCGATCTGATGTGCTGACAGTTCAGTGTGTTCCGCCAGCGCCTGCGCAGCAGCCTGAGCATAGGGGCCGCCACTGCCGATCGCTGCGATGCCGCCGTCCGGTTCGATCACATCGCCTTGTCCACTGAGCAGGAATGTCTGTTCCTTGTCAGAAACCAGCAATAGGGCTTCGAGATGGCGCAGAAATTTGTCGGTACGCCAGTCCTTCGCAAGCTCAACGGCGCCCCGCCCGAGATTTCCGTGATACTGCTCCAGCTTTGATTCGAAGCGGCTGAAAAGGGTGAAAGCATCGGCGGTGGAGCCCGCAAATCCGGCAAGGATCTTGTCCTGATAGAGCCGTCGGATTTTTTTCGCCGAGTGCTTGATAACGCCTTCGCCTAGAGTGACCTGGCCGTCACCGGCCATGACAACGGCACCGTTGCGGCGAACGCAAAGAACTGTAGTGGATCGAATCAGACGCTTCGTAGGCATGAGAGCAATTTTTGATTATAACAGTCCGCGCGGGGACAGCCGCCCTCGGCGTCCAGTCGAGCAAGGCTCGACAATTTCTTGTCAATTAAGTCAGCGGAGCGTTGCTCCGCCGGCCAGCCGAGGGCGGCTGTCCCGCGTGGACTGTCCGAGATCCCCACCTTTTACTGCAGCGCGATCAGGGGCACGGCCGCGACCGCCGCGATTATGCCCACAGTTTTCCAGCGAGTGAATTGTTCTTTGAGGAAAAACCATGCCAGCAGAACCGTCAGCACCGGGTAAAGCGAGGAAACCACGACGGCGGAGTCCAGCCTGCCTGTCTGATTAGCTCGGATGAAAAGAGCAGTTCCTGTAACGTCCAGGCATCCCGCGAAGAGTGCGAGAGTCGCATCTGAGCGAAACAGCGGACGCTTGCCGCGTCGAAGCACGGCAATCGTTCCCACCAAAAGAAAAGAAGCGAGCCGCGAAAACACGGCTGACCATAGTGGAGAGCTTTCGCCCGTGTGGCTGATACAAAGGAAGAATCCGGCGAAGCCGATCCCAGCCAGGATCGCCATGAAGACACTGCGATCATTGCCAGTGCCGTCGGGTCGGGAAATTAGCCAGATGCCAATTCCAGCCAGCAAGAAACCGGCGAGCCCGAGCTTACCGGGCAGTCCGTGGGTGATCATTGTAAAAGCGGCCGGGATGGCCGCACCGAGAACAGCAGCTACGGGTGCAGTGAGGCCCATTCCTTTCGAGAGTGCACGGTAGAAGATCAGGAGAGCCAGTCCACCCGAGGCGCCGGCAGCGCAGGCCCAGATTCGGCTCGAAATCGGGGGAAGTGAGGGGTGGGCGAAAAACGTCAGAACCAGCATGAGGAGCAGGCCGCTGCCATGCGCCAGCGGAGTTATAAGAAACGAGTCCGAGCGGCGGGAAGCGAACCCTCCGGAGAAGTCGCTGGTTCCCCAACACAATGCCGCCGCTAAGCTGAACCCGACGGGCAGGAATTGTTCGGCTCCAGTCAGTATCTTCCTCCTCTTTTGCCAAGAGCACGAGAGTAGCACGCGATAAGATGCCTCAATTGCAGGTAATCCGAGTTACATTCCCTTAAGCCAATTGCAGCCGGTGTTTCGATAGAACGATGGAGCAAGAATGTCAGCAGCGGTAATTCTGGGATTGGTCGGCGGCCTTCTGGTGGTGGCGTTCCTGGCCAACCGCGTATTCGGACTGACCCGGATTCCCGACGTTCTGGTTCTGATGATGCTCGGCGTGCTGCTTGGGCCGGTATTGGGATTGGTGCTGCCGGGCACGCTCGCAAAAACTACCAACCTCCTCGGTACACTGGCTATCATTCTGGTTCTCTTCGAAGGTGGGCTCGAACTCGATCTTCGTGACACCTTGCGCCACTTTCCGGGAAGTTTTCTGCTCGCTTCGCTCGCGTATGTATTCAGCACAACTCTGGTGGCGTTGATGGTGGTGAAGAGCCTCGGCTTGCCTTGGACAGACGGCCTGTTGGTGGGCGCGGTTCTCGGTTGTACCAGCAGCACGGTCGTCCTTCCCGTTCTACAACAGCTTCAGGCGGAAGAACCCGTGCGTGTGACCTTGATGCTGGAGGCATCGTGGGGAGATGTGCTGGCCGTACTCACAGTGGGGCTGCTCCTGGGAATGCGCGGTCACGAGAGTGCCGTGGCCCAGGGATTGGCTCACGGTTTAATTAACCAGGTCGGGATTGCATTGCTGTTTTCGGTTGCCGCGGGAATTCTCTGGTCGCGGTTGCTGCACGTATTGTCAGAGCAACGGTTTTGGCAGGTGCTCACGTTTTCCATCGTGCTGGTTCTTTACGCGGGGATGGAAGCTTTGGGGGCGAACGGGCTAATCGCTGTGCTGGGCTTTGGCTTGACACTTTCAAATTTTCCCGGCGTCGATCCCGGATTGGGTCTAAAGCTGCCGATCGCACAGATGGCTGATTCCCAGCAAGCCTTGCTCACGTTTCACTCAGAACTTGCATTCCTGGTACGCACTTTCTTTTTCGTGCTGATCGGCGCGGTTGCCGAACTGGGCATTATTCGCTCGCATCCATTGCTTACGGCAGGGACACTGGGGTCGCTGTTTGTAGCGCGATGGCTCGCGATTCAGTCGAGCTACTGGGCGTGGAAGGGGATTGGAGCACACAGCCGGGAACTAATCCTTTGGGTCTTGCCACGAGGATTGATAACTGTTGTCCTCGCTATCAGGGTGACCGAGGCGCGAGGCGCTGTACTTGAATTCGTTCCCGGACTGGCGTTCGCAGTCATTATGGTTACGAATGCCCTGCTGGTGCTGGCGAGCTTTCGCGCTCGGCGCGCTTCACCGGCGGCCGCGGGTGTTATGGATGCCAGTGCCATCGAGACGTCAGCTGAGGTTTCAGTTAAGCGGCCTCATCGAAGACGCTGGCTCGTGAATGCGGTCCTGCTTTTCCTGCTGGCCGTTGGCGGTTTCATGCTGTGGTATGGAAACCAGCAGGGGCATTTTAGATTCGGGGGCGTTGTGGAATGGGTGCGGGTGCTCCTGCACCGCGGGCAATGAGTGGCGCAAGTTCTGCGGCGCAAAAGGAAAAACCCATTCAACCCACTAAAATTGACTTGCCGCACGCCTGCAGCCTAACATTGCCGACCATATTAACTTCCGGATGATAGGGCAGACCATCTCGCATTACCGCATTCTGCAGAAGGTTTTTATTCACTGATCGGAAAGCACGAGGAATCCCTCGAACGAGCGCTGGAAACGATGCGCCTCTCCCCGGACGCCGCACTCAGTTACCAGGTACTGGGCAGAGCCTACGCCTAAAAAAGCGGGGCCCTGCTCCGCTGGACAGCCGGGGGCGGCTGTCCCCACGGAGTTTGTGGTGCACGAATCGGATGCTCGTGCCTACATGTCTTTGATGTGAGTAGCGATGTACCACTTGTTGCCGAAAGGATCGATCACGCCTCCGCTGCGGTCTCCGTACGGATGGTCCTGAGGTTCGGAGATTGACTTCGCACCTGCGGCGAGAGCGCGCCTGTATAGTGCGTCGCAATCATCCACATAAAGGTAGAACATTGTCGGCATCGGCTCGTAGGCATCGCGGGCCTCGCCCATTTCCATCTGGGCGTTACCTACTTTTACTGTAGTGTGCATGACCACCCCATCGGGTGCCGTATGTCGCCCAAGCTCCTCAGCTCCGAAGGCGCGCTTCATGAAGTTGATCACCGGTTCGACACGTATCGGATGCAAGTATGGTTGCAATGTGGGCGCCCCCTCAGATTTATAGTTGTCGCCCATGTAGGTCGCGATGTACCAGAAGTTTCCCGAGGCATCTTTCACGGTTGCGCTGCGCTCGCCGTATGGCTGGTCGGTCGGGCCATGTAGGGATGTCGCCCCGGCTTCAATCGCGCGGGCATAAGTCGCATCGCAATCCGGAACGTAGATGTGAAATGCGCTGGGCATAGTCGTGCCTCTCCACTTCAAGCCGGCGGCACCACCTCCAATCATCAGCATCGAATCACCGACGCGGACTTCGGCGTGTAGACCGCCCTCCGCACCGGGACCACTACGGAACAGTTCCTCCCCGTCGAACGTCTTCTTGATGAAATCAATCAGGCCGTCTGCGTCCTGCGCTACCAGGTAGGTCGTGAGAGTTGTATAGCCCTTGGGAACAGGATCCACCGCCGGCTTCATCTTCGGCCGGGCCATGGCGGTAAAGCGCCGCTGGATTTCTTCCAGAGACAATTTGTTTTTCGGAGTGGCGACAGTCCAGGTGTATCCAAAGGGGTCCAGCAAGCGCCCGGAGCGGTCGCCGTAGAACTGGTCAGCCACAGCACCTACGATTTTTGCACCGGCGGATACGGCCTGATCGACGAAGGCATCCACGTCCTCGACGTAGAGATGCATTTTTACGGGCGAACCGCCGAGGGTGGCCGGGCTGAAGGAGTCATAGTCAGGATATTCATCGGACAGCATGATAGTTGACCCGGATATGCTGATCTGGGCATGGCCGATCTTGCCGCTGGGATCAACCAGTCGTCCCGTCTCGATCGCGCCAAACGCCTTTTTGTAGAAGTCGATGGCACGGGCTGCGTCTTTGAAGGTCATGTATGGTGCGGCGGCCTGACGAATTGCGGCTACGGGTTCAGCTACGGTTGCCATGGATGATTTCCTTTCCAGATCTGCTTTAAGGCGAGCCTTGAAATCTTCGCGCGGAAGCTGCCGCAGTTGGGCAGCGACGTGCAGCAGCGGCAGCAGGTCTGCATCAGCAGATTCCACCGCCACAACCGGCGCGGCCAGGAGCTCGGTTACCGCCTGGTCGAGTTGCTCGATCAAATGATTGTTCGGTAGAGAGCGCTTAGGCATTGGCTCCCTCCATCCGGGCACGCAGGTTTTGCAGGGCGCGGAATTGCAACTGCTTCACCGCACCTTCGCTGCGTCCCAACTCATTTGCAATTTCACGAATGCTTTTCTCTTCAGCAAACCGCATTCCGATGACCCGCCGCTGATCTGCCGGCAACTGTTCCACCAGCCGGAACAGCTGTCCGCTCTGGTCGATTTCGTCGAGATTGGGCTGGGTGCTGGGCTCGGGCACGTCGCAGTCTGAAATCTCTCTGCCGGAGCGTTTTGAGCGGTCGACGATCATATTGGAGGCGATTCGCATCAACCAACCGGCGAAGGGAACGCCGCGCCATTCAAAAGTCTGAATGCTCGCGAGTGCTTTGTGAAAAACATCAGACGTAACATCCTGGGCCACATCGCGATCGCCAACACGACGCGCAACGTAGGCGTAAACCCGAGCGAAGTTGAGTTCGTAAAGCTCGGCAAACCGGCTCGGATCTTTCTTCGCGGCCTCAACCAGCAGGCGGTCATCTCCCGGCAAGGCGGACACTGCCTTCGGGGAGTCTTTCGCTGGTCGCCTTACGGCCATCGTGCCTCTAACTATATAAACTTCCGGGGAGTGAAAAGGTTACGGCCCAAAAGATTTGGCCATCGCGGCTTTTTGCTGACTGGAGTTCCTAGCTGTCACAGTTGCTTTGATTCGTCTTGGTGGACTAGCTTCTTTTAATATTGTGGCCAGCCTCCAACAACTGCGGAATCATGCGATCGCTCATTCGCTCTTTCGCCCTGTAACCCTGAAAGCGGCCATCCAGCGAATGGGTTTTGTTCAAGCTGATCCCATCCGTTCCCCGGCGAGGGCACAGGACCTCATTCTTCGTCACAGGGTGCAAGAATATCGAGCCGGAGATCTAGAGCGTCACTATTGTTCACTGGAAATCGAGGAAGATTATCTGTATGCCTACGGATTTCTCTCTCGCGAGGTATGGCAACTGCTTCATCCACGGGCCGCGTCTCGCCTGTCCAAACTGGATCAAAAGGTTCTCGATCTGGTTCGCAATGTGGGGCCTATGCACTCCGGTCATCCGGAAGCGGCTTTCGGACGGCGACGAGTTATCAATGCCTGGGGCGGTTACTCCAAGTCAACCAAGCGCGCTCTGGAGCGGCTGCATTACTGCGGGTTTCTCCGGATCGCGCGCCGTGATAAAGGTATACGGGTCTACGAGGCATCTCCCCCGTTTGTAGAGTCGTTATCACCTGATGAACGATTCCAGCGGTTGGTGCTGCTGATTGTGAATATCCTGACGCCCGTACCCGAAAAGTCTCTGCACTCCATCACCAGTCGTGTCCGGCACCCAATATCGGGAGCCACGGACCATCGAATCACGGTTCGCAATCTGATCAATGCCGGCAAACTGGAAAGACAGGTTGCGGATGAAGTCAGCTATATCTCTACAACGCCGGCCGAAGTTTATGAGAAGCCGCCGCGTTGCGTTCGTTTGCTGGCGCCTTTCGATCCAGTCGTGTGGGATCGCCGGCGTTTCGAACACTTCTGGGGTTGGCCGTATCGCTTCGAGGCTTATACGCCTGCGGCTAAACGAATCCGCGGATATTATTCGATGCCACTGCTGTGGGGAGACCAAATAATCGGCTGGGCAAATGCACGGATGGTTGAGAAAAGGTTGAATGTCGACTTGGGCTTCGTCGGAAAGCGGCCGGTGGATCGAAAATTCAAGCAGGAATTAGAGGCGGAGATTTCCCGGCTGGAGGTTTTCCTCGACCGTAAGGGGCCCGCAGAAACCACGTAAGGGCAGATGTCCCATCTGCTCAGTCGAGAGTGGCTCGACAGGTTCTTGCTTCTGGAAAAGCGGAGCTTTGCTCCGCTGGGCAGATGTGGGCATCCGCCCCCACGTGATCCCGGACCCTCAATTTTAGGGTGTCTCGCATGGTAGAATTTGCCAATTAAGTGTTCATGCGAGGCCCAGGTCTGATTGAACTCGCACCCTCGATTTTAGCGGCTGACTTCGCCCATCTGGCGGACCAGGTACGCGACGCTACCGCCGGCGGTGGCTCGGTCATTCATGTGGATATCATGGACGGTCACTTCGTCCCGAATCTCACTATGGGACCGCCACTGGTGAAGTCGTTGCGCAAGGTCACGAAACTGCCACTCGATTGTCATCTGATGATCGAGGACCCGGACTTGTTTATTCCGGAATTTGCGGCGGCAGGAGCCAACTGGATGTCGGTGCATCAGGAGGCCTGCGTGCATTTGAACCGCACGCTGCATCTGATCAAGAGTCACGACTGCCTGGCTGGCGTAGTCATCAATCCCGCGACCCCTGTTGACACCTTAAGTGAGGTCCTGAACATCGCAGACTATATACTGGTAATGTCGGTAAACCCGGGATTTGGGGCTCAGAAGTTCATTCCCAGTGCGGTGCATAAACTTCGCCGCCTGACTGAACTCAGGGCCAAGCACGGATTCGGGTATCGGATTGAAGTAGATGGCGGTATTGACCTGGCCACTGTAGCTGACGTGGTTCGAGCAGGAGCTGAAATTCTGGTTGCAGGCAACGCCGTGTTCGGTAAAGGCGATCCAACCGTTAATGCTGACAAGCTATTGAAGACTGCAGTGGAAGCCACATTGCAGAAAGTCTAGGCTGCCAAGTTCCGGGACTGGTCCCACAGTCCCTAGCTGATTCTAAGGGGTTTTCATGCTACGTCGTATTCCGGTCATTCTTTTGCTGGGCGTGCTTGCTTTCAACATCGCCTGCACCAATAAGAAGGTCAACAATCCGCTGGCCAACGTGGGCTCCAAACAGCCGGACAAAGTGTTGTTTGACCGGGCCATGGACGCGATGAAGCACAACCGCTTCGATGTGGCACGTATCACCTTGCAAACCCTGATCAATACCTATCCCGATTCGGAGTACATCGCCCGCGCCAAACTGGCAGTGGCGGACTCGTGGTATGCAGAGGGCGGCGGCACGTCACTGGCCCAGGCGGAGATCGAATACAAGGACTTTGAGACCTTTTTTCCCAACATGCCGGAAGCTGCCGAAGCGCAGCTGAAAATTGCCAACATCCACTATCAGCAGATGGAAAAGCCTGACCGTGACTACACCCAGGCCATGCGCGCGGAAGAGGAATACCGCCAACTGATCCTGCAGTATCCCGACAATCAGAAGATGGTCGCGGAAGGCAAGGCACGCTTGCTGGAAGTGCAGGAAGTGATTGCAGAGCGCGAGTTTCGGGTGGGCCGTTTTTATTATTTGCGCCAGTCTTATCCTGCGTCCATCGCTCGATTACGGTCCCTGCTGGATAAATACCCTCTGTATAGCCATGCGGATGAATCTCTATTTCTTTTAGGGCAGGCTTATGAGGGCGAGATCAACATGGTGCGCTCGCGGCCTGGTAACGAGTTGGCCAAAGCGCGCATGATTCAGGAATTTACCAAGGACGCCGCCGAAGCTTATTCGAAGATATTGACTCGATATCCGCTGATGGAGCGCACCGCGGACGCTAAGCTGAGGTTGGAAGCACTCCACCAACCTATACCGAAGCCAACCAAAGCAGCCATCGCCCAGAATAAAGCGGAAGAAGACAGCAGGCACGAAGCCAGTACTGTTGCAAAGGTTATGGGCAACTTCCAAAAGCATCCGGATGTCGCCCAAGCCACCAGAGTTGGTGAGCCGACGCTGGTGGACCCGCAGGTCGTTAGTGCTACTTCGGTGGTACAGGACGCGACCCGTGCCATGATCGGAGGTGCTGCCGATAAAAATGGGGTGGCTATCGAGACGGTCAAAGGGCCGCTCGCAGCCGATCAGCCCGCACCACGCTCGGATCAGCCTGCTTCTGAGACGGCCCCGGATGCTGCGACTTCGCCTGCCGTAGGCGCGGAGATTATTGGAACGGATTCCGGAGCAGTGGCTCCCGCAGCTGCACCGCCTGCAGCAGCCGTCGATCCGAACGAACTGAAGCCGAATGTCGCCGCCGACCCGAACGAACTGAAGCCCAACGTTGACAATAGTCAGCCGGCAACGGCTCCCACGCAGGTCAACGAGATCCAGTCAGGCGCAGGTGCGCAGGCGTCATCGTCTTCTTCAGATGGCAAAGCCGCCGCAGGGTCGGAAACGGCCGACGAAAAGGATATCCAGGATGCGATGTCCTCCAGCAAGCACAAGAAAAAGAAGGGCCTGCACAAGGTCGTCCCGTTCTAGCTTGAGTGGTTGAGATTGAGCCAGTTTTTGCCAGCCAATGGCGGTGGAGCAAGCTTAAGGCCATTCTGACCCACTCGTCACTGACCGCTGGTAATGTCTTTACTGTATTCTTCTCATTGACTTACGGTCTAACACCAATTAAGTTCAGGCAGTCTCCCCCTCACCAAAGGATAGCCCTTGGCGCGAAGAATACTGCTTGCCGACGACAGCGTGACTGCCCAGAACATGGGCCGGCGTATCCTTACGGATGCCGGTTACGAAGTTGTTACTGTTAATAACGGCTCAGCGGCCCTCAAGAAAATCGCGGAAAACAGACCAGATCTGATCGTCCTCGACGTGTATATGCCGGGCTATGGGGGCCTGGAAGTCTGCCAGCGGGTCAAAGAAAACCCCGAGACCCGGTCGATTCCAGTCCTTTTGACCGTCGGAAAGCTAGAACCATTCAAAGGGGAAGAGGCAAGACGCGTAGGCGCCGACGCGTTCATCATCAAGCCATTCGAAGCGACCGAACTGCTCACCGTACTGACCAAGCTAGAAGATAAGATTGTCGCCCAGCCGCAGCCACAAAAATCAGGCCGATTCGCGAAGGCGCTGGCGGCTGTGCAACAATCCGAAACCGGTGACCGGTTCGGGGACAAAGAAACCGGGTGGAAAAATCGCCTTATTATCCCCAGTCCCAATGCCCAGCCCAGGGCCGAGGACGAAGTTCCTGAAAATATTGCGACAACATCGCAGGTTCCACAGCAAGCGGAAGTGGACAAGCCGGTAGAACCGCCGCGCGAGTTTGAACGTCCTATTCCTGCAGGACTACCCGCCGACATCACGCCCGAGGAAATTGCCGCGATCACCGCGGCCGCCGCCACCTTTGGGTGCGCAACGCAAGAAGCACCCGCGGTTCAAGAAACTCCCATTCACGAAGTAGTTGCCACTCAGGAAGTGGCGCCTCACGAGTCCGTCACTGTCCAGGCCGCCGAGGCTGAAGCCCTCGCTGAACCCGAGATCACCGCTCCAGAAATTGTCCAGGAAGTACAGCCGGAAATACCGTCGGAAACTCCGACCGAAGCTGTTGCGAGCATCGAATCCGCTACAGATCAAGCGGCAACAGATCAAAAGGACCAAGGCCATGCGTCCGAGATTCAAAGTCCTGCCATCAGTGAATTGCCTGCGGCGGTGATGAATTCAGAACCGGCCGTAACTCCCAACGCAGAAATTCCTGCGCCAGCGCAACAGTCGGCGGGCGACGCGGAAGTCATGGCGGCGCTCGCGTCTTTGGCGCCATCGAATGGTTATGGCGCGGAAAGTGTTCAATCCCTTGCCACTGGATCGAATGGGAACGGTCACGAAGCGACGCGCACTGATATTGCTAACGCGCTAAGTGGTCCGCGCTGGATTGCTCAATCGGTTGAAGTCGGTTCGGAAGAATTGAAGCTCGCACTGGATCTGGAGATGGAACAAGCTCATGCAGCCCGGGCCTCGGCTGAAGTGGCGAGCTTGTCCGCGGCAACCGAAGCTGTAAGCACGGTCTCCGTTGCTGTGGCAGAAGCCGTAGAATCCGGCGTTGCCGCCACAACAATCGTCACGGAATCAGGCAGTGCCACAGAGTCGCAGCCCACCGCCATTGCTGCTGAGCATGGCGTCATCGAATCGAAGGTTGTCGAGCCCGAAATTGTCGAATCGCAAGTTATCGAAACGGGGGTCAACGAGCCCACGGTTGCGGATTCGAACGCTGGAGCTGCTTCGCCGGTTCAAAATCAGGCAGTGGAAGCAGTTGCGGAAGAGTCCGCTTTCGCAGCAGCCGCCTCGGCAGGTTCTGCCGCGGATCATCCTGCGACAATTGAAGCTGCTGCTGCGACGGCCGCTGTCCCCCAGAGCAATGCAAGCGCCCCGGTGGAAAGTTTGCCTCACCGTGAAGCGGAGCTGGCCGCTGCGTGGCAGAACTGGAAGCAGATCCGCGAATCCTTTGTCGGATCGCAGTCGTCGACGCCGGATGCGGAACCGCCGGCCGAACCGGCGGCCGGTAACAAAGAAGCTGTTGAAACCGTTCAATCGGCGCCTGCGGATGAGATTGTGGAAGATGCGGTTGAGGATGTGGAAGAAGAAACCACAACCGACGCGCCCGACGAAGGTACGAGTGACGCGCCCGAAGAATCGACTGCCATCGCCAGCATCGTCGATACCATGCTGGCTGAATTGCGTCCCAAACTGGTGGCAGAAATCGCCAAGAAGATGAGTTCGGAAAAGAAAGAGAAAGACAAAAAGAAGAAGAAATAATCCTGCCGATCGACCTCTTAATCCTGCCCGATTTCCCTACAGAAAGCCGTTACTTGAACTGAGAATTCTTGAGCGCGTGCTCCATGAAGAGCGCCGGAATGATCTGATGTACGTCGTCGAACACCGGCTGGAAAGTCTGGTATGCGCTGGTGCCAGCAGGCTTGCCGTCCCCGGTGACCGCCGGATTCAGGGTGGTCCAGAACGGGGATACGGGCAAGAGAACAACTGAACTGTTCGGTCCCGCGAGTTCTCTTGATCCACCCGCTCCGGAAAACGCTCCAGCACCGGGATCTACACCCTGGTGCGCGGTCAGCCATGAATCCACAGTTGTGTAGATGCGAAATTTCCGCGGCTCTGAGTCTTTCTTGGCGTTGCGAGCTCTCCAGGCCCTAACCGAGGCAGCGAAGTCAGTCGAGGTGACGCCACGCAGATCGAATCCGTAGATTTCGCGCAATACCTTCTGGTCAAAGTGCGCGTTCTCAAATGCCATCGCCTGATTCACGAAGCTGCCCGATGCGCTGAATCCAGAAACCGCGCACTTTCCCACAGTTTGCATTGGGATGGGAATGCGGTCCATGCGCTGCACAAAGAACGCAACCTCTTGAAGGAGTCGCAGGATGCTACTCTGACCGCCGAGACCGCCGTTCCATTTCGTCGGACTGCCAACGGGAAACACAAGAATGTTATTCACCCCAGCAGCATGGTGCTGATTCACCATCGCCTTGTGAAGGAATTTGTAATAGAGCAAATAACGACAGATAAGATCTACGAACGCAAATGAGAATGGGTAGCTGCCACTCAACACGCCAGGACTTGGGTGATAGAAAAGATGGAAATTCAGCGGTTTCGTGGCGGGGTCCACCTTACTCCGCTGACGGGAGACAAGAACTCCGTCCGGCACCCAGATGGCGACCAATTTCGGAATGTCCACTCGTCTTGCGTAAAACATCTTGCCTTGGGGGACATCCACCGGAATCGCAGTCTGGAGTAGCTGATTCCATCCTGTTCCCCCTCCAGGATTAATAACCGTAAGCCCGACAAAGTCGATCACCGGATTATTGAGTTTATCGAGAGAGATGATTTGCCTGGCTGTTTTTGCGGCTACATTTTGTACGGCTTCGACGTCGAATCGCGCGTTCACTAATTGTCCGAGGGCAAAGTAAATTTCCAGGTTGAAGCCGCCGCCTGCCCGGGAGTTGCCACCTACCTTTAGCGTGTTCAGGTCCTGGAAACCGTTGCCGGTGAAGATCAGCGAAGGGTTCTGAGACCCCCCGCTAGGGCGCACAATCTTCACATGTTGATTCGCAGCGAAGAAGGCGGGCGGCTTCTCAACGGTAATTGAGACGATATCGGCCGCGTCCGGGACCGGAACCTCGAACGTCCCGTCTGGACCCGCAGGTTGCGCCGTCTGATTGCCCATGCCCGGGCCACCACTACCGAAGTCGACATTGATGGTGCAGCCCTTTAACGGGTTGTTGTTTACATCAGTGACCTTGATTACGAGGAAGATGTTCATTGCGCCGTGTCCACCAGTATCGTCTTGTCCGCCGGATCCGGTGTAATACCCCCGCCGTCGGGTGGCGGATCACCGGCAAACTGATTGGGAAGATTCAGTGGAACGACATTCAGCGGATCGTCGGGATTCATGATGCGGAACAGTTCGGTAGGCGGGAAGAGCTGGACCACGATTGTTCCGTCCTGGATTTCGCCTTTGTATAGCACGCCAGCCCGGCAATTGCGGAAAGTGAACACCAGCAAGTCGTCGATAAGCTGGCCTTCGCCCATGGCGAATACGCGTTGCTGAGTTCCGTCTTCACTCGCAATGCGCAGCTTTGCCTTGTCTGACCAGGGAAGGTCCTCTCGCCTTTCCAGAGCGTAACGAAAATCCAGTCCAGAAACCTGTTCGCAGGGCGAGCTATCTGATATGCGCTGATAGAAACGACAGGCGAACGTATCCCGCGTTTGATCGAACTTGCGGTCTGTATCTGGCAGCCGATCGCTGCGCCGCTTTTCGCCGTCCGAGAAGAAACGCTTCTTGCAACCGGCTACGCCCTCGTTCCAACGCGGACAGGGCCAGCGACTCGGATCGACCTTACTGCCTTTACGAAAGATCAATACCATTACGCGGCGGTTCTTCGCGTTTTCCTTGTCGCGCTCGGCGAGAGTAACCGTATCTTTTTGTTGCGCCGCGGTCTGGAACAGATCCTGCTTGTCCTGGGAGAAGATCAGAAGCGGGTTGAACTCACTGCAACCCTGAAAGTCGGCCTTGCCGCCCTTGTCGGCTCCTTGACCGAGAAATGCCGAGCGATCGACTTTGAAATCGCCGCAAATCTTATTCATATACTCAGTGAACAATTGTTTTCTACGACCGGCGTCCGTCGCGGCGCCGTCAATGGGCGAAGAAGGCGGCTGCGACTGGCCTTGCGAAGAACTAGCCGCCGCTGATCCGCTGGCGGAATCTCCGTCATCAATCTTGCCGCTGCCGAACTGTATCTTCGCAGCCTTGGAAGCATCGTCTTCCGTGATGCGGCTGTTCATGGTCGCGATTGCGTCGTCGCCCCAAATGTCGTTGCCAAATTTGTTGGAGAACAGGTTTTCCCAGATACTCGGGTCCCGCACCAGTAGGCCATAGACGGCTGCGGCGCGCCGCCCGCTTAGCGTTTTGTTGTAGTCGTCGTTACCCACCGGATCGGCGTGACCGAATATTGAAATAGGACAGCCCTTGAATTGTTCCGAGCCGAGCATGGTCGCCAAGTGCTTAATCTCGGCTTCAATGCCGGGCAGCACGAATGAAGAATCGAACTTGAAGCGCATGTCGTCCACGCGCCAGCAAGCCAAAGGGAGCAGCTTCAGACGGGCGGTATTGAATTCGTTTTTTGTCGCTGGACCTAAGCGGATGGCGAAAGGCTCCCCTGTGCGGTGAACGCCGATGATTCCGCCGTCGAGCGGTGAGTGGTTTGCTGTATCGCTCATAGCTGCTTTTTGCTACGACTCCGGAGCTATTCCTAACACCCGTGTTCCTGCTTGAGTTTGGCTTGCGTGTTCGGCCCAGGTTTGCCGTCCACGGTCAGGCCATGATCGCACTGAAATTCTTCCACGGCAGACAGGAACTGAGGATCATTGGTGTCAGCGGATGATCCCGGGAAATATCCCAGATTGTTAAGTCGCGCTTGCTGGCCGGTGAATGTATCGACCGGGTCAAGATCGCCAATGTGAAGACTGAACAACTCGCCGTCGTATGGGGTGTCATCGCTTTTGATCAGCAAGGCGCCGGCTTGAGCATCAAGAGGAATCTGCAATTCGATCTTTCCCTTGCCGTCGGTCGTTAATTCGGTGTCCTGTGCTCCGATAATGACTTTGCATTTTGCGCCGGACACAGGTTTCTCATACTGGTCTTCCAACACCAGGGAAAGTTTCAACTTTTCGCGTTTGACGACAAAGGAGTGCGTCTTGTCGGCGGGGCACTGGCAAACCCGCTCGTTCTTGTCAGGAATGAAAAGCTGATCGCCGGGATAAAGAACGTTGGGGTTTACCCGCTGCTTCTTGAGTTCGGCATTGTTGGGGTGGTTCCAGATAATCGCGTGGTCAAAGAAGCCATTCTCGGAGGAGATCTTGGAGAGATAGTCCCCCTGCCGAACTGTGTAGTATTGCGCCATTGCCTTCCACGGGCGGGAAGGGTCGGCATCGCCGACTACCATCTGGCTTCCCCAAGCCCGAACGCATTGTACACTCCGCAGGAATGCTCAGGGCAGGCTGGTGGCCCACTTTCAGCTAACCGGGCGAAGTTGTGAACCACACGAACACCGGACTGAACGGAAATCCGGCGCGCAGCAGGGCTACCAGATCAGGAACATTGCCGTCCGACGAACTCTCCACATTATCTAGTGCGCGGATTGCATTTCACGACTGACCTGTTCCGCCGCAGCCATCACCCGAAGTGTATTTTCGCCCAGGATTTTGCGGATGTCTGCTTCGGAGTATCCCTTTTTGAGAAGAGCGTCAGTGATTTGCGGCAGGTGAGTGGCGTCTTCCATTCCGTCCGGCATGTTCGCGCCGTCGAAGTCGGAGCCAAGCCCCACATGATCGGCGCCAACCAGTTTTACGGCATGGTCGATGTGGTCGATGATTTCCGTCCACGAAACATGCGGCAGTTTGCCGTCAGCGGTGTCCTGCTTCTCCTGCTCCACCATCTTTTTCTCTATGCAGGCGTCATCGTCGCCGCATTCTTTCTTGAGCCGGTCCATCCTCTCTACAACGCCACCTGTCTTGTCAGTCGGCGTCTTTGTAGGCCTTGATCGATAAAACTTTTTTCGTAATTGATCTGGATGACGCCGCCTTTCGCCGCCAGCGCCTTGATCATTTCGTCGGTCATGTCGCGCGGATGATTGCAAAGCGCGCGGCACGAGGAGTGAGAGGCAATGAGCGGCGCCTTGCTGATTTCGAGAGCGTCGTAAAAGGTCTTATCGGAAACGTGTGAGATATCGACCAGCATGCCCTGCCGGTTCATTTCGGTGACAATCTGTTTGCCGTAATCGGTGAGGCCGTTGTGCGCCGGCTTGTCGGTGGAGGAGTCCGCCCATTCGTCGTTGTAAAAATGGGACAGCGTCATATAACGAACGCCAAGATCGCTGTAGATTCGCACCATGCGGATGTCATTGCCCAGCATGTGGCCGCCTTCAACGCCCATCAGGACAGCGATTTTCCCCTGAGCATGGGCGCGTCGAACATCTTCCGCGGTGCGGGCGAAAACCAGATCATTAGGATACTTCCGCACATTTTCATGTACCGCATCAATCTGATCGAGAGCTTTTTGGATCGCCGGCGGTCCCATGATGCGGCCGTCGATCCAGATGGAAAAGAAAATGGCGTTCATGCCGCCTTCGCGCATGCGAGGGATGTCGATGTGTCCCGGTGGAATTGCGCTTGCCCAGATCGAAATCGCTGGAGGAGAAGCGCTGGGTTGTGTCGTCGTGCGTGTCCAGGACGATGGAAGAGAAATGCAGCTTACGGGCCTTTTCAGAGATGGAGTTGGTCTGAGAAAAAGCAACCAATCCTAAGATGCCAAAAATCCAGACGGACAGAACCAGCGAGCGAATCATTCAGGCCCCCAGAAAGAGACATTCACGCGAAAGGGTAGAGTAGCAGAATGAGGCGACGCAAGGTCTTGGCCGCCTGTAGTCCAAACACATGACGAAGTGTACCTTTGAAAAACCAATCTTGAGGGAAGCTCGTTTAGAGTGGTGGCGAGAATTGAAATTTGCACGTCTCTCCGAAGTTCCTCCTCGCACCACTGAGGCGGAGAGCGCGGGAATCTCAATCTCCCGCGCTTCTTTACCCTCGAAAGAACGAAACGATGGCCCGCTTGCGGTTGGACTCAGAGTTCCGGGTTCAGATGCAACGTCTTGCCAGCGGCGACGTACACCTTCTTATCAAACGCAGTTTGTCCCGACTCGCGCACTTCAATCTGATAGCTGCCGGGCCGCAGATTCATGGTTTTGAGTTTGCCGATGGTGCCAGCGTAAGCGCCGTTGATGTATACCTCTGCATCCTTAACTTTGGTGTCGAACTTCACTGCGCCAGTCGCTGGAGCGTAGCCGTAGTATCCATATGGATAAGGGTACGCCCCCCAGTACGGCGAGTATCCCCACCCGTAGCCCGGCCCGACGAACACGCGAACTGGTCGTGCATTAGCCGCAAGTGGCGCCATCATCACCGCGGCGGTGAGACCTATTAGTAATAACCTTTTCATAACTTCTCTCCTGAGCAATTAGATGCCCAGTTTTTCGTTTATATCGTAAAGAAGAGTAAAGCGACGAACCCGTTGCCGCGCCTCTGGATAGCTATTTAACGACGGCTGGGAAAAAGGATTAGCGTGCGTCCTGATAGATGATGTTGCCGTTGCGGATGGTGTAGCGCACCTTGGAGAATGCAGTGGCGTCCAGTGCAGGATCGGCCCCCAGGACTACCAGATCGGCGTTCATTCCTTTCGCGATGCGACCGGTGTGGCCGGAATCCTTGAATTTCCGCGCTGGATTCGTGGTGAGAGATGCAAGAATCTGCTGATAGCTTATGCCCGCTTGCGACATGAGAGTGAATTCCAAAGTAGTGTCGTAGTGATCGGTATACCCGACATCAGTTCCAAACAGGACGTCGCCGCCCGCTTTTGAGTAGACACGTAGTTGCTCAACCATCTGGCCGACCCACGCGTCACGTTCCTTGTCGGAGGTGGTCCACTTCCGCCCTTCGAAATCCCAGAGAGTCAAGGTTGGTATCAAGCTCATGTTCGCGCGCTGGAGTCGGGCAACAAAATCAGGTGTCCAGGGCGGCGATTGCGGTACCGTGTGGGCCAGCACGTCCACGCCGCTGTCCAACGCAACCATGACACCTTCCATCGTCGAAGGATGCGCAAAAACGAGCAGGCCGTGACGATGTGCCTCGTCAACGGCAGCTTTGGCGATCGCCAGCGGCAGCACCGCCCCCTGTGCTGCTCCCTGATCCGAAACAGCAAATAACTTGATTCCGTCCGCGCCTTTAGCAGCGTGATCGCGCACCAAAGCAACCGCCTGCTCCGGAGTTTGGGTACCCGGCATCTGGATATGGTTTTGCTGGAGAAAGTCACGAACATACACCGGTTCGACGGACCAAACTGGTTCGCCGACCGTGAGAATGCGCGGACCGCGTAGTTCGCCAGCATCGATGCGACGGCGTAACGCAAGGGTATTGTCGAGCACCGAGGTGATGTCGAACACGGTGGTGAAACCCCAGCGGTTGAACATTGTCTCCAGTTGTTGATCGAGTTCCTTTTCCCCAGAGTCACGTGCGTGAAGCAGGGCGGGAGGAAGGATGTGGACATGGCTGTTCCAAAAGCCTGCGGTAACGACAAGGCCTTTGCAGTCGATGACTCTGGCCGTGCGTGGAATCTTGATCGTCGAACTCGATCCAACGGCAACAATATGACCGTCATGGATTAGGACCAATCCGTTTTCAATCGGCGGATCTGCCGGCGAGGGATAAACCTTAGCGCCCGTCAGTGCCAAGTCAGAAGCCCAACTCAGGCTGCTCGCCGTCAAGATCAAACTCAGAAGAAGGGTCCACCAGGTCCGCATATGCGAGGTATACGGGCTGCGCGGAGGGATTGTTCCGAAGATTCCGGTCGGCCGGCCCTGATAGTTGGAGATTTCCCGTCAAACAACCCATTTAAGGCCCGCCTGGCCTCTCTAGATTCGTTGACTTGCCCGTTTCGCCCACGTAAGATTCGCGGCGATGATCGAACAGACCATTTCGCACTACCGCATTGTCGAAAAACTCGGTGGCGGCGGGATGGGTGTGGTCTACAAGGCCGAGGACACCCGGCTGCACCGTTTTGTGGGGTTGAAATTCCTGCCCGATGAAGTGGCCCGCGATCCGCAATCGCTCAGCCGCTTCCAACGTGAAGCCCAAGCCGCATCCGCGCTCAACCATCCCAACATCTGCACAATTTACGACATTGGCGAAGAGAACGGGCAGGCTTTCATCGCCATGGAGTTTTTGGATGGCAACACCCTGAAGCATGTAATTCGGGATCGTCCAATGGATTTGGACACCTTGTTGTCTATCGCCATCGAGACCGCCGACGCGCTTGATGCAGCGCACGCTGAAGGAATCGTTCACCGCGATATCAAGCCCGCCAACCTCTTTGTGACTAAACGTGGACACGCCAAGATTCTGGACTTCGGTCTGGCAAAAATGACTGCCACGAGACCGGTGACCGAAAATACCGCGACCCATACGGCCGATCCCAATCTCACAAGTCCGGGATCCGCGGTGGGGACAGTCGCCTATATGTCGCCGGAGCAGGCACGCGCGAAAGAACTGGACGCCCGAACAGACTTGTTCTCGTTCGGAGTAGTGCTTTACGAGATGGCGACCGGCCAGGTGCCTTTCCGCGGCGACAGTACCGCGGAAATTTTCGACGCAATTCTCAATCGCGTCCCAGCGGCACCGGTGCGGTTGAATCCGGGGCTGCCTGCCAAACTCGAAGACATCATCAACAAGGCGTTAGAGAAGGACAAGAACCTGCGTTACCAGCACGCGGCCGATATGCGAGCCGACTTGCAGAGGCTGAAACGGGACACTGATACGGGACGTGCGAGTGCGGGCAGTTCCGGCGCGACACCGGTGGTGCCGGATAGTAGTTCTCAGGCGGCGGCGTTGTCGATTCCCACTTCGGGTTCGACCCCGGCGGTGAATGCGGCATCTTCATCGGGAACGGCTCAACCGCCGGCGACCACGACGACGGCGGGGAACAAACTTTGGAAAATACTGGTCCCGGCGGGTCTCGTACTCATCGTCGCTCTCGCTGCTGTCGGCTTGTACCTGCGGTCACGGTCAGGAGTCGGCTCGACGAAAACCGAGCGGCTCACTGAGAAAGACACAGTGGTGCTTGCGGATTTCGACAATAAGACCGGTGACGCCGTCTTCGATGATGCACTGAAGCAGGCGTTAGCGGTACAGCTTGGGCAGTCGCCATTCCTTAATATCCTCTCCGATCGCAAAGTCGAAGAAACCCTGCACCTGATGGGACGTCCCTCGACCGAGCGGATCACACGTGATGTAGCGCGGGAACTTTGTATTCGAACCGGTAGCAAGGCGATCGTCCTCGGATCGATTTCCAACCTGGGAGGCCAGTACGTGATTGGCCTGAACACCGTCGGATGCAGCAGCGGAGACACGCTGGCCACCGAGCAGGAGCAAGCTTCCACAAAGCAGGACGTGCTGAAGGCATTGAGTACGGCGGCGTCTTCGCTCCGAGGCAAACTTGGTGAATCTCTGGCCACCATCCAGAAATTCGACGTCCCGGTAGAGGCAACCACCCCTTCGCTGGAAGCTTTGAAGGCTTACAGCATGGGGATTACGACCGGGCGCACCAAGGGTGATGCCGAAGCCATCCCGTTCATGAAGCGCGCCGTTGAACTGGATCCCAATTTTGCCATGGCCTATGTCGGCCTCGGCGTTGAGTACGCGAACCTCGGCCAAGCCAGCCTGGCGGCCAGCTACGCGAAGAGAGCTTATGACCTGCGCGATCGCGTGAGCGACCGCGAGAAGTATCGCATCTCGGCGTTTTACTATCAGTACGTCACCGGCGAAGAGGAAAAGGCAACGGAAGCCTACGAACTCTGGGCAAAAACTTACCCTCGGGATCTCGTCCCGCACACTAATCTCGGTTACATCTACAGCAGCCTCGGACAATACGACAAGGCGGCGGCCGAAACTGAACAGTCACAGCGCATTGAGCCTAGCCTGACGGGGTACGGTAACCTCGCCGGCATTTACATGAACCTGAACCGCATGGACGACGCACGAGCGGTTCTGGAGCAGGCCAAGGCCAACAAACTCGATGGCTTGGTGATTCGCATTACCTGGTACTCACTGGCGTTTCTGAATGGTGATACGGCTGAGATGGATCGGCAGGCGGCCTGGGCTGCGGGTCGCCCCGGAGAAGAAGACGCCATGCTTTCTTTCCAGTCCGATACCGAAGCCTATTTCGGTAGATTGGCTCGAGCTCGTGACTTCTCGCGCCGGGCGGTGGACGCGGCAGTACGGGCGGATTCCAAGGAGACTGCCGCTCTCTGGCAGGCCAACGCTGCTTTGCGAGAGGCTGAATTCGGCAACGCAGCAGCCGCCAAACAGCAAGTGACTGGCGCTTTGGCCCGGGCGCCGGGACGAGACGTGAAAGTGCTTGCTGGCATGACCATGGCACGAGCCGGCGACCCGGCCCGAGCGAAGGCAATCGTCGATCAATTAGAAAAAACCGAAGCGACCAATACCATGCTGAAGATTTACTGGCTGCCGACAATCAAGGCAGCCATCGAACTCAACAGCAATTCATCTCAGGCTTTGATTGATCTTGAAGCGCCCGCCCCGTACGAACTCGGCGGGCCAGTACCCATTGGCGGCTTATACCCGGTTTACATCCGCGGGCTGGCGTTCCTGACGGCTCGCAACGGAGCTGCCGCGGCGGGTGAATTCCAGAAGATTATCGATCACCGCAGCATCGTACTCAACCTGCCTCTGGGCGCGCTGGCGCATCTGCAACTTGGCCGGGCCTATGCACTGTCCGGCAACACGGCTAAAGCTCGCAGTGCTTATCAGGATTTCTTCAACGTCTGGAAAGAAGCCGACCCCGACATTCCGATTCTGAAGGAAGCCAAAGCGGAGTTCTCAAAGCTGCAATAACAGGGGTGGTATTCCGACCTCTCCGTCACTGTTAGCCCACAGTAGAAATACTTGATTGTTCTGATCAGGCGACTAAGCTCATTGGCCCTGTCTTTCGCGGTTGGCAGGTGGCCTCCAAAGAACATGGATGGTTCGGCCAATCATCGTTGTCTCCTTATCTCCTTCAGTAGACTGTTCTCATACTGCATCT
This sequence comes from Terriglobia bacterium, assembly GCA_963765715.1. Taxonomy (GTDB): domain Bacteria; phylum Acidobacteriota; class Terriglobia; order Terriglobales; family Acidobacteriaceae; genus JAIQFF01. Next base: position 330,523 of record CAVXXN010000015.1, on the reverse strand, counting down.
CTTGCGTCCTTTTTGGGCACTCATCCGTATTACAAGTATGGTGGGGGCGACCGCACTATCGCTGGAGGGGCTTGTGGCAGTGGACCCGGATGTGGTCCGGCTTCACCGAGGCGACCTGAACGCTCTCTCGGAACTGATTACCCGGTACCAGAATCGGCTGTATCGGTACTTGCTGCGCATCGTGCGGGAGCCCGCCGAGGCGGAAGACCTGTTCCAGCAAACATGGTTGAGAGTCGTCGAGAAGATTCGTTCCTTCGATGCAAGTCGCAATTTTGACGCCTGGCTGTTCACGCTGGCGCGCAACCTGGCGATCGATCATTTGCGCCGGATTCGTCCGCAGAGCCTGGACGAACCTCTCGCAAACAGCTGGCACGGCGAAACCGTGGCGGACCGGATTCCGTGTAAAGACCACACGCCGTTCGATCACGCGCTCGCGGCCGAGCGTCGAACGGAGATCAGCGAGGCGATGGCAGGGCTGCCGATGATCTATCGCGAAGTCCTCACACTGCGGTTTGAGGATGAGATGAAGATTGAGGAAATCGCGCAGGTTACAGCGGTTCCAGTATCGACGGTGAAGTCGCGGCTGCGACGTTCGCTGGAACAATTGCGTTACGCGCTCGAAGCACGGTATCCCGGAGGTACATGGCAATGAACGAGCACGAGAAGATTCGAGAGCTGCTGGCGTTGGCCGCAGCCGACGTGCTGACGAGCGCGGAAGAAAAGCAGGTGGCGGAGCATGTGCGGTCTTGCATCGCCTGCTCGAACGAATTGGGGGCTTGGCGGCCGATTACGAGCGAACTCCGCCGATTGCCGACGCCGCAGCCTTCTTCGTGGATGGTGCAGGCCACGCTGGCGCGTGCGGAGGCGAAGCTGACCGAACAGGCGGAGCACGATTGGAACCGCCGCGTAATGATTGCTTTAGTGACGTTTGCGTGGCTGCTGACGATTGCGAGCTGGCCGGTTTTCCACTTTGTGCGCGGACGTTTCGGCACCTTGCTCGAGCCGCAGTTCAGCCATACCCAGTTCAGCTACACCTGGATCTGTTTTGCCGCGTTCACCGCTCTCGGGTGGCTCGCGGGAGGGATGGCCGCATTGATGCTGGCAGTCCGGCAGCGCGGCGAAAGGAGGCTGGCATGAGCCACTTCACTGAGGAATTGCGCGTGATTCCAAAGACAGCGTGGATCGTGGCATGGTTCGCCTATTTGTGCTTCACGGTGCCGTTGTTCTTCTATGTCGCACCAACGGATCCGGAAATTGGCAAATGGCCGCGATGGGGACAAGCGCTGCTCGTTTACGGAGTTTTCCTGCTCGTGGTGGCTCTGGTTGCGCTGATCGGATACGTCTACGGCGACGCGAAGCGGCGGCAGATGCGGTACGTAATGTGGACGCTGCTGGCGATCTTCATTCCTAATGGGATTGGGATGATCTTGTACTTCATTCTCCGCGACCCTCTGCCGAAGCCGTGCCCCGGCTGCGGGCATGTCGAAAAGTCAAAATTCCCATTCTGTCCGCACTGCGGCACTTTGCTGCAGCCAACGTGCCCGAAATGTAATAAGCCTGTTGAGCCCACTTGGGCGAATTGCGCGTATTGCGGACAGCAACTGCCCGAGCCGGCGACGCGAGCTACACTAAATCCCTCTGTGGCGACGTGACGCCGTGCGCCTTCGCGCGATTTGCGGTCCGAGATTGAGTGGTTGCACTTCCTTCCGGTCGTCGTTTGACGGGGTTATACGCATTGAGGGGAAAATGCTACACCCACGCCGGCGCTGGGTGCGGTCAGGTGAGAGAGCCGACCGAGCCGTCGCGCGCGCCCAGCAAGACGGGGTATTCTAGGAATAATGCGTATTGATTTTACGGAGGAAGTGAAACGTACGCTGGCGTCTCGTGTAGGAAATCTTTGTTCAAATCCTGGCTGTCGCGCATTGACGAGCGGGCCGCAAGACGACCCCGCCAAAGCCTTGATTGTCGGGGTTGCCGCACACATCACAGCAGCTGCGCAGGGCGGACCGCGATATGATTCGGCGATCTCTTCTGAGCAACGTTGCCATCCGCACAACGGTATTTGGCTATGCCAGAACTGCGCAAAACTCGCAGACAACGACACGTCACAATTTCCAGCGTATCTCCTCCGCGCATGGAAGACGATTGCAGAACACAGTGCGCGCTCCCGAATAGGCAAAACTGCATCGCACGACGCGTTACACGGCGAATCGGGCACCAGTCGCAGCGCCCCAACGCCAGAATCAGCGAAGCTGCGGTTGTTTACATTAGCGAAACTGTGTCGATCGCAAACTCGATCACATTTAACTGGCCGTGACGTGACAATGAGTCCCCGGCTTTGCCGCCCCGCACTCGCTCGCGATGTCCCGATGTCCTCCTCGCACACACCCCCTCCATGCCCGTACAGCCTATTTGGACGGTTCCGGATCGCTTACTATTAGCCGAAAAAGAGGCCCGCTGGGTTGTCGCGAGATCAGGACTACGAATGAGTCAGAATGTTTGAGCGCAGAATTGCGTCTTGCGAAGCCTTCCACCCGCACATCTCCTCCAGGTGAAGTCTAGTCTCACATTCAATCCCATCAAGGTCGTTTGAGAAAGAACGTTGTTCAAAGTCCTTCACCATCTGGCAAAGGTGAGCTAGACCATGCGGTGAAAAAGAAACACGCTGCAGACGGCCAACATTATCTTCCACGATCTCCTTTGTAGCGCCGAATCGCGACTGCGCCAAAAAGTTCATATGAATCGAACGCCACCACCACTCGGCCGCCCGGGGCCGGGGAGTCGGAGGCGAGCCTGAAGATCAGGATTTGATAGGATTCAGGTTTCGTGCAAATCCGAATCGGGAGACTTTCCATGCGACGTACCCTGCTCGCAATGGCCAGGCCTGGCTCCCGGTCGGTCAATGAGTGTAATGGCGATTTATCGCCAACTATTGGGTTTTAGATTAGCGGGCTGCTTTCAAAGCCGCACTTTTCTCTTATTTTTCGTACTGTTATCATGACGGCCTTCTCCCTAATTTGGCTTGCGAGGTCAGTTACATGAGCACACCCATCTCAGAAATTCAGACTGTAAGAGATTCGCGCAGTCTCCTGCTCTGCTGGACCGAATCATTGATCCTCGGTTTGGGGGTTCCCGCTGCGATTTGGGTTGTTTCAAGGATCATTTTACTCTCCGTTCCTGCGGCCGTTCACGGTTCACCGGCGTCACGTTTCCTCCTTTGGATTCTTGGGGGCGTGATTGTCGAGTGGTCGTTCGTGATCGCGCTTTGGTTTGTCGTGCGGAGCCGCCGCTCTTCTTTTAGAGATCTCGGTGTTTGGGGCTTGGGAACGTGGCCCGCCTGGGTGATGGCGCTGCTGTTCGCTGCTCTTTCGATTGGCAGCAACCTCCGATTCCTTCCCCGAATGCACATCCCTATTTCAAACGCGTTTTTCCCACATGGATTTCACCTAATCGCTGCGCTCCTTATGGGAATCACGGCCGGATTTTGCGAAGAGGTTTTGTTTCGCGCCTTCCTGATGACCGAGTTCGCCAAGGCTGGATACAGCAAAGCCATGCAGGTGTTGATGCCCGGCTTTGCGTTTGGACTAGCACACGCAGGCTACCTGAATCAGGGTCTTCTGGTTTGGCTCGGCATCATGCTACCCACCGCTTTTCTTGGAATGATGTGGGGCACAGCCTACCTATTGGGCCGCCGGAGCTTGGTTCCGGCGACTGTCGCTCATTTTTTGAATGACGCGACAGCGCTCCCTTGGGTCACGTTCTTTATGATGACTGCCCGCTAGCGTACCTCACCATGAAGTGCTGACTGTTGCAATTAGGCGATTACACTCATTGACCAGTCAAGCGGAGTTCCTGGTAAGGTTCTCGCAGTCAATGAGTGTAATGGCGATTTATCGTCAGTTGAGGCGATTTGCTGGCGGTTTGGATTACTTCCGGTTGGCCGACAAGCCGGGAGTTGATCGGATTGGTTAACACAAGCTCGTTTATCATTACTGAGACACCTGGCCGCCGTTGAGGAGGTCTCTCATGAAGCGCACTCGACAAATCGTTGTTGCATTGGTGGGACTTTTCTATGTCTGCCTGCTCTATCCGTTGTGCTCTGAGTTATGGCACAGCAAGTGGCTGCTCGAAATGCACGACAACGAATGCGAGCCAATGTTCATCACGTTTCTCGTCGTTCTAGGAGTGTTTCTGCTGTTAGCTGTCCGAAAACCTGTAGAATACCGACTCGTGATTGCTTTCGCGGCGTGGCACGCCATCGCACATTCTACGACCATGCTCATCCAGTCAGCTGAAACTTCCATGCACAGGGTTCCACGCGGCTACGACGATGTGATCCTGTTCGGAGTGATAGGAGTAGCGCTGCTGCTAAGCGTCCCACCGAAAGAAAAGACAATGGCTGTCGCAGAGTCTCGCTGATCAACACCAGATTTGTATTGGGAAGTCGGCTTAGCGGAAGCGATTCGGGCTTACTCCTGGTTGACGGGCAAACCGGAAGTCAACTGTTGTAAACAGGCGATTGCACTCGTTGACCCCAAGCGCCCCACTCTTCTTCCAGGCTCTTGAGGATGACTTCCTGTCACCTCATTCCCACCACTTGGTCGGGGAGGGAGCATTTCGCCGTCTGTATACACTACCCCCGGTCGTCGTTTGACCCTTGTTTTCTCCGGCCTGTAATATCGAAGAACCAGCTATCAGCCTTCAGCACCCAGTATTCAGTCCCTGACTCGTGCGCTTTTTTGGACGCACGGGGCCGCACCATCGCTGGTGCTAGCTGGATTCTGACGGCTGAGCGCTGACTACAAGACAACCCATGCCTCACGATCTACCCAAATCATACGAGCCGGGCGCGATTGAAACGCGCTGGGCTGATTATTGGATTAAAGAGAAGCTTTTCTCCGCGCCCACCCCGCCTGAGGGTGAGAAGCGCCCTGTGTTTACGCTGCTGCTTCCGCCTCCCAATGTCACCGGACGTCTGCACATGGGCCACATGCTTAACCAGACGCAGATGGACATCATCGTGCGCTGGCATCGCATGCGCGGCTTTCTGACGCTATGGCTGCCGGGTACGGATCACGCCGGGATCGCCACCCAGATGATGGTCGAGCGACAGCTTGCCAGCGAAGGCAAGAACCGCCGCGATATGGGCCGTGAAGCGTTCATCGAGCGTGTCTGGGAATGGAAGCGCCACTATGGCGGCGCAATCCTCGATCAGATGAAGCGGCTGGGAGCTTCAGTTGACTGGGACCGCGAATATTTCACGATGGATGAAAACCTCTCGCACGCGGTGCGCGAAGTCTTCGTCCGGTTGTATGAAGAGGGGTTGATCTATCGCGGCAAGTACATCGTTAACTGGTGTCCGCGCTGCGGCACGGCAATTTCCGATCTTGAGGTCAAGCACGAGGAGGTGCCCGGGAAGCTATATGAAATTCGTTATCCAGTTGTCGGAACAAACGAGTTCATCACGGTTGCCACTACGCGGCCGGAGACCATGCTTGGCGATACCGCGGTTGCGGTAAATGAAAAGGACGAGCGCTATACGCATCTTCACGGGAAGAGCGTTTTGCTGCCGCTGATGAATCGCGAGATCCCGATTATCACTGACGAACTGGCCAATCCCGAATTCGGCACCGGTGCGGTGAAAGTGACGCCGGCACACGATCCCAACGATTTTCAGGCAGGCCTGCGGCACAATCTGCCGCAGATTGATTTGATGGATGAGCACGCTCACATGAATCAAAATGCCGGGCCTTATGCCGGGCTTAGCCGCTTTGCCGCGCGCGAGCGTGTCCTAGATGACCTGCGCCAGCAAGGGTTTTTGGTTGGGGAAAAGGATTACACCATTGCGATTGGAAAATGCGATCGCTGCGGGACAGTCGTCGAGCCGCGGCTTTCCACCCAGTGGTTCATCAAGATCAAGCCGCTCGCGGACCGGGCGATTGAGGTGGTTGAAAACGGGGAGATCACTATCGTCCCCGAAAACTACAAGACGATTTACCTGAACTGGATGCACAACATCCATGACTGGTGCATCTCCCGGCAGTTGTGGTGGGGACATCGCATTCCAGCATGGCATTGCAAGTGTGGAGAAATTATTGTTGCCCGCGAGGCGCCGGCGAAGTGCTCGAAGTGCGGAGACTCGGAACTGAAGCAGGATACCGATGTGCTGGATACATGGTTCTCCTCCGGGTTGCTGCCGTTCACAACGCTGGGATGGCCGGAGAAGACGCGGGATCAGGAAGTTTTCTATCCGACGACGCTCCTGATCACTGCCTATGAGATTTTGTTCTTCTGGGTAGCGCGCATGATCATGTTCGGCTGCCACTTCATGAACGGCCATGAACAGGATCCGCTCTTTAAGAAAGCGAGTGGCTGGGGAGACAAGAAGGACGACAGTGTTCCTTTCCGCCAGGTTTACATTCATGCGCTGGTCCGCGACGCCGACCGGCAGAAGATGTCGAAAACGAAAGGCAACGTGATCGATCCGCTGGATATCATTCAGCGCTTCGGGACCGATGCCACGCGCTTTACGCTGGCCGCGATGGCGGCGCCGGGCACTGATATTGCGTTCAGCGAGAGTCGTACTGACGGGTATCGCGCGTTTGCCAACAAGATCTGGAATGCGGCCCGCTTCATGTTCATGAATGTTGATCGGGTGGAACCGGATCTACGTCCGGGCACGGATCCAGTTCAGTCCGGATTGTTGGAAGACGTTTGGATTCGGTCGCGCTTCAATCGTGCCACGAAAGATGTGAACGACGCACTTACGACCTATCGTTTTCACGAAGCAGCCAACCGTATTTACGATTTCTTCTGGGGGGATTTTTGTGATTGGTACATTGAACTTATCAAGGGGCGTTTAAACGATGAAGGGCCGGGAGGCAAGGAGTCTGCGAGTGTTGCGTGCCGCAACCTGACGAACCTGTTCGATGCGTCACTGAGACTTCTTCATCCAGTCATGCCGTTCATCACGGAGGAAATCTGGCAGGCAATCTACAACGGAGTCCCGCCGTTGAAATCCATCGCACTGGCGCCGTATCCGCAGGCAGATGAAAAACAGTTCGATCTTGCTGCGGAGACGAGTATGGCCATCCTGCAGGACCTGATCGTTGCAGTGCGCAATCTACGCGCCGAATTGAAAGTGGAACAAAAACAGAAAGTGCCGATCCAGGTTTTTACTCAGGAAGCTGAAATCAGATCTTTGTTTGAACAAAACCGAGGAGCGATCGAACGACTGGCCAATGTCGAGAGTCTGACATTCGTGGAACACTCTCTGTCCAAGCTGTCCGGAGCTCGTTCGACGGCCCGATTCGATGTCCTCGCAATGTACGAAAAGAAAATCGACCTGGTTGCCGAATGCGAACGACTGAGGAAAGAACTTGAACAGATTGAAAAGGAAATTGCCAACGGCCAGCGTCAACTAAGTAATGAACAATTCCTTGCCAAAGCCCCGGCCAAAGTGGTCGATGGTATGCGAGCGAGGGCACAGGAGTTGTCGGTGTTGCGTGAGAAAGCGCAGAGCAAGATGAAAGAATTAAATTGTAAGTAGGGTACGCGGGCAGAGTCGCCCGCTCCACACGAGCAAATATGGATTGGAACGGCCGCCGCATTTCCGCCATCGTCGAGAACGCGCTTCTGGAAGATCGAGCCACCAGCGATGCTACCGGCTATGCTTGTATCGACCCTTCGCAGCGCGCCGCTGGGACCATCGTTGCAAAACAGGATTGCATTTTGGCGGGACTGGGCTGCGTGCCGAGGATTCTGGATGTTTACGCCGCGCTGGATGGAGCCGTTACCTCGCACTACGAAGTGACCAGCCACCCTGAAGTGTTCGATGGCGTGCGCCTGCATGATCGTCAGGCGATTGCCGTGATCCGCCATAATGCGCGGGTGATTCTTGCCTGCGAGCGCGTGATTTTGAACTTCATGCAGCGTCTCAGCGGAATCGCAACCCTGACCCGCAAGTTTGCGGACGCGGTCTCCGGAACAAAAGCGCGAATCCTGGACACTCGAAAGACTGTGCCCGGTCTGCGCGTGCTGGATAAATACGCTGTTCGTTGCGGCGGTGGACAGAATCATCGTCTTGATCTGTCCGACGGTGTGCTGATCAAGAACAATCACATTGCGCTGGCAGGAGGTCTCGGACCCGTGCTGGAGCGGGCTCATCGCAACCGGCGCGGTTCGCAGCCGATCGAAGTCGAGGTCCGGACCCTGGCGGAGTTGGAGGAAGCTCTCAAATACGGAGCCGAAGCGGTGCTGTTGGACAACATGACCGTGGAACTGGTGAGAGAGGCGGTCGCTCGTTGTGCTCACGGCGACCGGCACATACCAGTCGAGTGTTCCGGTGGAATCAGCCTGGAGAATGTACGGGCTTACGCTCAGACTGGTGTGGATTTCATTTCCGTCGGCGCGCTGACCCATTCCGCCGTGGCGGTGGATATGAGTCTGCGTGTGACGCCAGTCTAAAAAGAAGAGTGCAGGAGGGCACGACTAAGTCGTGCCAAAGAGCCGGTCGCCATGAGCTCAACTTCAGCCGCTGCGATGGGCTTTTCGGTTCGCGGAGAGGGCTCGCGTGTTGTCGGATCGGGGAAAGCGAACCGCAGGCGCTAAAGCGCCAACACAAGTTCTGCATTAGGTGGCACGACTGAAGTGTGCCCCTCCCGAGAAGTCTTACTCTTCGAAGTGTGATGTGTCGAAGGTTAAAGAGCGCTGCATCGAACTCTGATTTGTCCTTTCTATCCTTGTCCCGCATAATTCACGAATCAAGAAATCATCCACAAGCCGAGGTTTCAAGAGGACGTCGCGTGCTGCGGTGTCCGCGTCGCACAACTCTGTCCCGCAGAAGACAGATCTGCGATTGGGGCGCATCGTGCGGCTGTTGATGAACAACGCAACCGTTGTCGTCAGCGGGACCAAGATTGCGGACGAAATTGGTACTGGCCGCTCCGAGGTCTGGAGGCTTATACAACAACTGCGCACTCTTGGGGTGGAGATCGCTGGACATCCTGCAACGGGCTACCGGCTCAAGACTGCGCCGGATCTCCTGCTGCCCGACATGCTCGCGCCGTTTCTCAAAGGCACGATCTTCGAACGCGGAATCCACCACTATTACAGGATTGGATCTACGAACACCGAAGCCATGGAGAACGCCGGGATCAATGTCGGAGCGCCCGAAGGCAGCGTGTTTGTGGCCGAAGAGCAAACGGCCGGCCGTGGTCGCGGCGCTCATCAATGGGAGTCGGCGCCCTCAGCCGGTATTTATTGTTCAGTTGTGCTGCGTCCGGTATTGCCTCCGTCCGAAGCGCTGATTCTTTCGTTGGCGGCTGGCCTCGCGGTCCACGCCGCGGTTCAGCAGATCGACTCCCGAATATCGCCCGATCTGAAGTGGCCAAATGATCTGCTGATTGACGGCAAGAAATTCTGCGGCATCCTTACCGAGATGAATGCTGAAGTCACTCGGGTTCGGTACATCGTGGTGGGAATAGGAATTAACGTGAATCAGGCCAAGTTTCCAGAGGAACTGCGGCATTCCGCTACATCGTTGCGCCTGGAAACGGGCACCGAATGGTCGCGGGTGGAACTGTGCGCAGCTTTGTTAAAATCGCTGGACCGTGAATACTCCGATCTGTTGGGCAAGCCGGGCGCGCATGAGTCGATTCTAGAACGATTTCAGGAGCGATCATCATCGGTCCGGGGCCGGCAGGTTAGGGTTGACGAGAACGACGGTTTTGAAGGCACGACTGAAGGACTTGATCCGCGCGGGTTTTTGCAGGTCCGGACATTCGACGGAATCCGAACCGTACTAAGCGGGACAGTAAAGTTGAAGTAGCGGCACTGCACCCGCGAATTTATTTTGGCAATCCTTATGCTTTTGGTTCTAGACGTGGGCAATACCAACACGGTGCTGGGAGTCTTCGCTAAATCCGCGAAGGGCGATGGCGCTGGTGTGCCCCACTATGAGCACATGGAAGCAAACTGGCGTGTCGCCACGATCGCCACTCAGACCGTGGACGAATATGGCGTGCTTTTTCGTAACCTGTTTGCCATGGAAAAGATTGAGGTGAAGGGAATTGGCGGGATCGTCATTTCTTCGGTTGTACCTCCCCTCGACTCAACTCTGCGTCAGGTCTGTGAGCGTTACTTCAACACGAAGCCATTATTCATCGAACCAGGCGTCAAGACCGGGATGCCGGTGCTCTATGACAATCCCGCAGAAGTCGGTGCGGACAGAATCGTGAATTCAGTCGCGGCTTTCGAAAAATTTGGCGGGCCGTGCGTAGTTGTGGATTTCGGGACGGCGACCACATTCGATTGCGTATCCGCCAAGGGCGAATATCAAGGTGGAGTGATTTGTCCAGGTATTGGAATTTCCGCCGATGCGCTGTTTGAAAAAACTGCCCGCTTGCCGCGGGTGGACATCCGTAAACCTGCGCGCGTTATCGGGAGCACAACCGTCGGAAGTTTGCAGTCAGGTCTTTACTATGGCTACCTGGGATTGGTAGACGGGATCCTCGAACGATTGGTGGAAGAAATGGGTAAGGATGTTACCGTCGTCGCCACTGGGGGACTGGCGACTCTCATTGGGACCGGATCGAAATACATCCAGCACGTCGACGATCTGCTTACCTTGGACGGTCTCCGCCTGATCTGGGAGCGAAATGCTGCAGCGAAAACCGGCCGCGATCCGTCGACTCCGGACTCTTCCCCTGCGGTGACGCCGCCGGCGAAATCCGGGCACGTCCGCAAAACCCCGTCCCGTTGAGCCTTCGTGGACAACTACTTCAACTACTTCACTGAAATCGAGGAGCATTTTCAGCGGCGTCGTGGCGCGGCGCTGATGGTTTCGACTTTGGATTGGGCGTTGATCGAAACCTGGAGAGATGCTGGCATTCCGCTCGAGGCCGTGTTGCGCGGGATCGATACCGCATTCGAAAATTACGAAAAGCGCCCGTCGCCGCGTAAAGTCAACGGTCTCGCATATTGTGCTCAAGCGGTGCTGTCCGCGGCGGAAGAGATGAAAGAGGCCGTTGTAGGAGTCTCCAGTGACGAAGGGAGCAAGCCTGCAGGATTCCAAACCAGCGAAATCGGGGTCTTCCTCAGACGCAATGCTGAACAAATCCTCGCGGCGAAGTTGCCGGAGCGGCCTGGGATTTCTGCGATAAATCTGGCCCGGGAAACAGCCGCCACACTGCGTGAACTGGCTTCACAACTGGAGAACGCGACCTCGGCGCCGCGGTTTGAAGATCTGGAACGCCGGCTCACAGTGTTAGAAGAAAAATTATTTGCGGCACTATTAGCGGGAACTCCTGACGAGGAGATAGTCACGGTCCGCAGAGATGCTGATCGAGAACTGGCGCCGTACCGGCGAAAGATGCCGGCAGCGCAGATTGACCAGCTTCTGAAGCAGTACATCCACAAGCGGCTGCTCGAGCGGTACGGCTTGCCACGATTGAGCCTGTTCTATATGTGAGCGACGGGTCGCTCTCAGTGAAACGTCTGTAGAATCAAGCCTTGGAACTCACAATAGAAAAGCTCGTATATGGCGGCGACGGTCTGGCACGTTTGCCTCCTGACGAACGTGGCCGAAGCAAAGCCATATTTGTTCCTTTCGTCCTTGAGGGCGAGAAGGTCGAAGGCGTTGTCCTTGAACAGAAATCCAGCTTTGCTCGAGCGCGCGCCAGTGTGATCCTGGCGGCGTCAGCACAACGGATCGAACCGCGATGCCCTTATTTCCAGCGATGTGGTGGCTGCCACTACCAGCACACTGGCTACGAGCATCAACTCGAAATTAAAGCCGCAATTCTGAAGGAAAATCTGCTCCGTATCGCCAAGATCGAACTTGGCGCAGAATTAAGGATCCATCCTTCACCGCCCTGGAATTACCGGAACCGAGCGCGTCTCAGAGTTCATGCGAGTGGCGAATTTGCGTTGGGATACTTCAAATTCAATTCTCACGAGCTGTTGCCGGTGGAGGAGTGTCCCATCAGTTCCCCACTGATTAACCGTGCGATCTCCGCCATGTGGCAACTGGGTCGAAGCGGTAAAGTTCCATCCGAGATCAGCGAGATCGAATTCTTCGTGAATGCAGATGACACGCAACTTCTGGCGGAGATTTACTGTGCGGCAGAAATCGCGAATAGGGCAGAACCATTCGCCGCAGATTTGCGAAATGTTCTGCCGGAGGTCTCCGGAGCGGTATTTCTGGAGGCTCGCGGCAGTAAGGCTGAAGCTCGAGGTGATCCGCAGCGCCTCGCCGTCAGCGGCGCTGACCATCTTATCTATCAGGCCAAGCTGGCTTCGTACCGTGTTAGCGCCGGGGCATTTTTCCAGATAAATCGGCATTTGGCCGATACTCTGGTGAATATTGTGGTGGGCACTGCCGCACGGAACGGTGGGACGGCCCTCGACCTCTATGCAGGCGCTGGTCTTTTTTCATCAGTTCTAAATCGGGAATTTGAAAGAGTAATCGCGGTTGAGTCGTCACCGATTTCTCACTCCGACCTGCTATACAATTCGCCAGCCAACGTCAAGGCAGTTCACGCGACCACGGAACAGTATCTGGAAAACGCAGCTGGGAAGTTGCGTGCAGAGTTGGTGGTGGTGGATCCGCCGAGGACTGGTCTCGGCGAAAAAGTGATCCAGGGTTTGTCGAAGTTGAAAGCCCCTCGCATGGTTTACGTTTCGTGCGATCCCGCCACTCTCTCTCGAGATCTGTTTCGCTTGTTCCAATCCGGATACCGGGTGGAAGAAGCACACCTGATTGATCTGTTTCCGCAGACCTATCATCTGGAAAGCGTGTTCCACCTGGTGCGCTAGCCCGCACGGCTGCTCGACTTGGCACGCGGCGGCACCTCTGACTTCACAAGCCAATTCGACTTCCACACCACAACAATCGCGGCAGCCGCTGCTGTGGGCCGCTCTGGCCTTCGCCGCCGGCATTATCACTGGAATCTACGCATGGCGGCCAGCGCTTTGGTGGCTGGTGGCGTGGGTTGTGATTGTGGCCTCGATTGTCTATCTGCTCCGGCGACGCGGGCGTTCCGCATACATCTTGGGCTTGGGCGCTCTATTTATTTTAGGAGCGTTCACAATTCAGGTGAGTGATGCGGATCACTCTGGCGATTCGGCATTGCTTCAATTTGACGACGGATCGGAAGTCCTGATCACCGCTCATGTCACCAAAGAGGGAGTGCTGCAAGAAGAAAACTCAGGGTACGTTCGCCAGCGCCTGGACCTGGAGACGGAACAAATCGTCAGAGAAAATGAGCGTCATGTCGTCCGGGCTGGAGTGCGGGCTAGTGTTTACACCCAGCAAGCAAGGCGGGAGTTTGACCTACAAGGAAGTGGCAGCGTTGTTCGCTCCTTCCACTATGGCGAGCGCCTACGCTTTTCCGCCAAGATCGCTACGCCGCACAACTTTCGCAACCCCGGTGCTTTTGACTACCGGACTTATCTCAGTGAAAACGGCATCGCAGCTCTCGCTTCAACGAAATCATCGAGTATTGAGGTTCTCCCAGGATTCGTCGGCAGCCGGATTGAGTCGCTCCGGTCGCGGATTCATCAAAGCATCATCGATAAAATCCACGTGCTCTGGCCACAACGCGAAGCTGCGTTGATGGACGCCATGGTGATTGGCGAAGACGCCTTTATCGATCGCTCGGCAAGATTTGATTTCCAACGATCAGGGACCTACCACGTGCTGGTCGTCTCTGGAATGAACGTGAGTATTCTCGCTCTGGTGACGTTCTGGTTCCTGCGACGTATGCTGGGGGTGAGCGACCTGATTGCCGGGACGATCACAGTCTCGCTGATGATTTCGTATGCGTTCGTGACGGCGCTCGGCGCTCCTGTATGGCGTGCCACGCTGATGCTTGCGGTCTACCTTGGTTCGCGCCTGCTCTATCGCGAAAAGTCCATGCTCAATGCCATCGGTGCGGCTGCCCTCGCGTTAATGATTGTCAATCCGCGAGTACTGTTCGGCGCCAGCTTTCAATTGACGTTCTTGTGCGTGTGGCTCGTTGCCGCGGTGGGCATTCCAATTCTCGAGCGAACGACGCAGCCGTTCGCCCGGGGCTCGCGTCACGTGGATTCAATCTCTTATGACTTTGTTTTGCCGGCACCTGTGGTGCAATTCCGGCTGAACCTGCGAATGATTGCCGGGCGGTTGCAGCGCTTCCTGGGGCGCCGCCTTCCATTGCCAATGCTGGCGATGTCATCTCGGACTCTGATTGCTGGCGCCGAATTGGTGCTGATTTCAGTGGTCATGCAAGTTGGCCTCGCCTTGCCAATGGCGTACTACTTCCATCGTGCGACTGTCGTTGGATTGCCCGCCAACATGCTGGTGGTTCCTCTCATGGAGCTTCTGATGCCAGCCGCAATCACGGCGATGGCACTAGGGTATCTTTCAACGGTGCTGGCGAGAATCCCCGTTTTCATTGCTGGCGCCGCCCTTGAAGGAATTGCCGGAACAGTTCGGCGGTTGGGCGGGCTTCGAGTTGCCGACCTGCGAGTGCCCACCCCAGGAATTGGTTTGATTCTATTGACTGCGTTGTCAATCGCTCTGGCCATGGCGTTAGCCCGCCGCCGTCGCTGGCTTGCGATAGCTGGATTGATGGCCTTGAGCGCCACAGCACTCTGGATTTCTGCGGTGCGGCCTCATCCCCGGATTCAACCTGCGGTGTTGGAGATGACTGCAATCGACGTCGGCCAGGGCGATTCCATCCTGCTCGTGTCGCCGGATGGCCGCACCTTACTGGTGGATGCCGGCGGTTTGCCTCAATGGGTGCATTCAGACCTGAACATTGGCGAGGATGTGGTGTCACCTTATCTGTGGTCGCGATCTATCAGCCAATTGGACGCGGTGGCGATCACGCATGCGCACGCCGACCATATGGGGGGCGCATCCGCGATTCTCGCCAACTTCCGACCGCGCGAATTATGGCTGGGAGACCTGTCTGCGCCCGAGATGGCGCCGTTACTCCGCCAAGCCGCAGAGCTTGGAGTTCGTGTGGTTCATCATCAGGCCGGCGACGACTTCAACTTTGGCGGAGCAGGCATCCGCGTCCTCGCACCGGCGGCCGGAAGTGTAGAGGGTCGCCGCAATGATGAATCGCTGGTTATGAAATTCGTTTACGGAAAGACGTCAGCGCTCCTGGAAGGCGACGCGGAACGCAAATCAGAACAGCGTCTTATTCAGGAAGAGCCCCAGGCGGATTTGCTCAAGGTGGCACATCACGGGAGTGGAACTTCCACGATTCCGCAGTTGCTATCCGCGGTGCATCCTGTGTTTGCGGTAATTTCAGTGGGTGCGCGCAATACCTACGGACATCCCCGACGAGAGGTTCTCGCTCGACTTGCTGAGGCTCATGTTCTGACCTACCGGACTGATCTCGACGGCGCGGTTACGTTCATTTTGGATGGTACGACCGTCAGGCCTGGTCCGCCAGAATCTAGCCCTCTTCGATTTCACTGATATCGATCTCGGCGGTGTCATCGGTGCCCGGGACTTGGCGATATTCTTCTATGACGCGACGGGCCTGATCGGCGTCCTCTTCCCGCACCAGGATCACGGTGCCGCCCACTCCAGGAAGAATATCTTGCTGGGCGTCCAGCGAAGTAATGTCAGAATCGATCCCCGAAGATTCGAGTAGACCATGTACCACCATAGCTTCGGATTCCTGTTCAGTATCGAAAACCCGCACCAGTTTTTCATTGGGGTTCGGGCGAGCCGCGGGACTATCTTTCATAAATTCTCCGATCATTGGCGGACGAACTGAAACAGCCCGCTTCGTTCCTGGATCTTCAGCCATTTGATTGTATCCCGGTTCATCAGATAACCAAATCAAGCCATCCGGCGGCCGGTTTTCACCGGTAGATCAAGAATAGCCTGGCGTTTGCGGCGCAACGTCTAATGTTGACCGCTCATCTAATATTAAGAAGTTATTACGTTGCCAATTGTATTCAGACGCGGCGACGAAGGCTCTGAGGTAGCGATGGAAACACATCAGCGAAATGAGCAGGCTGCTAACTTGAGTGACAGCGAGCAGGAAGCCAGAAATATTCGACGGCTGCAGCTTATGATCAGCATGGTCATGTCTGTAATTGGCCAAGACGAAAATCTCACCATAGAAGAAGCGTCGGAACTCGCCGCTGGCGCCAAGCGCGCGGCGCTGGCCATGTTTCCCGACAAAGAGCTCGCTTTCGACATCCTTTACAAACCTCGGCTGCAGCGCCTGATGAACGAACGATTTAGGCTACAGTAGAGCGAACATACGCGGTCTTCGGAATCCCTTTGCTGCATTGACCTCCTCCCAACTTGCGTTCTAGACTCGCTTGACTCTTTGTGCTCGCGGTTCCATCGCGAGCTTTGGTGGAATTCCTCATGAGACAGCTCGCTCTTGCAATCCTTCTCGCCTCGTTTTTCGGAGTCCTGGTCGTTGCCGATGAAACCCATCATCACGAAGATCTAACCACGGAACAATTGGGGACTGTGCATTTCCCGACTTCCTGCGCCGCGCCGGTGCAGGGCGGGTTTGAGCGTGGTGTCGCGCTGTTGCATTCGTTCTGGTACGAAGAAGCCGAGAAGGAATTCGCCCAGATTGCAAAGGATGACCCCTCCTGCGCCATGGCTCATTGGGGAGTCGCGATGAGCCTGTGGCACCAGCTCTGGGACCATCCGAATGCCGAGATCACCAAGCGAGGTCTGGCAGAACTGAAGAAGGCGCAATCCCTGCATCCTGAAACCAATCGCGAGCGGGACTACATCGGCGCGCTCCGCGCGTTTTATGGGAAGAAGGGCGATTACGACCAACGGGCTCAGGCCTACACACAGGCGATGGAAGGTGTGTATCAAAAGTATCCGGAAGATCGTGAGGCGGCTGCGTTCTATGCGCTCTCCCTGCTGGCATCAGAACCGGACGGCGACACTACCTTCGCCAATCGAAAAAAAGCGGCTGCAGTGCTGGAGAAACTATTCGCGACAGAGCCAACTCATCCGGGAGTGGCGCATTATTTGATTCACAGTTATGACAAACCGCAACTGGCGCAATTAGGGCTGCCGGCGGCGCGCAGTTATGCCAGGATCGCGCCCGCCGCTCCTCACGCGCTGCACATGCCATCTCACATATTTGCCCGGCTTGGATTGTGGCAAGACGACATTGACTCGAACCTGGCGTCCATTGCGGCTACCCGGAAGACTGCGGCGATGCACATGGGCGGTGAAGGTCATCAATTTCACGCCATGGATTTTCTGGTCTACGCGTATTTGCAGAGCGGCCGAGAAGTTGAGGCGCAGGCCGTCATCGCGGATGTAAAGACCATGCCGGCGATGAAGAGCATGTACGGGGAAGACTACGACCCGCGGGCCTACGCACTATCAAAGTTCCCCGCACTATGTGCTTTGGAACTTCACCACTGGTCCGAGGCTGCCGCTCTAACACCCGCGCCAAACGCGGACTCCACGGACAAGGCCATCACTTACTGGGCGCGAGCGATCGGCGCTGCACGCACGGGTAATGTTACGGAAGCGCGCCAGAATATCGGCCAGATGGAAACGATCCGTCAAGAGCTGTTGAAGAAAAAGAAGACGATCTCCGCTCAGTGGGTCGAGACTGCACAAAAACAAGCCGGCGCATGGGTGGCCCACGCCGAGGGGAAAGACGATGATGCCATCAAAGCGTTCCGGGCCATCGCCGAAGGAGAGGAATCCACCGGCGATGAACCCGAGGGCATTCCCGCACGAGAGATGCTGGCTGATCTTTTGCTGGATTCGAAACATGCGGACCAGGCGCTCACGGAATACGAGGCTGATCTGAAGTTCAATCCCAATCGCTTTAATGGACTGTATGGAGCCGCCAGCGCCGCTCAAATGGCAGGCAACGCTGAAAAGGCCGCTACGTTCTACGCGCAATTAGTAAAGGCCTGCGCTGGATCGAACTCGGATCGCCCGGAGCTTGGCAAGGCGAAAGCCCTGCTGGCGCAGAAGTAGGACAGATTCGCGTAAGGACGAGCGCCCGTGACTGGATCACCGCCAGAGCATTTTTACGACTAAAGCCGCCAGAATCGCCGCCGAGCCCAGCGTCGCATTGTATTCGCGGTGCTTCCAGAACAACTCCCAGGAGAACGATCCGCTCGACTTACCCGCTCTGCTCAGACGCGGGAACAGGCTGGGGACTGTGCGGGCATATTCATCAAACTGCGGAAAACGGCTTCGTAGAAATACTTCTTCGCCCCGGATCACTGGCAAGTAGATCGCAAGGAAAAGCAAGATGATCCCCGCTACGATCCACCAACTGCGTGCGGCCAGAGCAAAACCTACCGCCAAGATCAGCGAACCAAGATAAAGAGGGTTTCGTGTGTAGGCGTAGGGTCCGCCGGTTGCGAGCTGTTCATTTTTCTGCAAGTGCCCCGAAGCCAATGCCTCGGATTACCAAGCCTGCGATGATCAAGACTGCTCCGGCAAGGATCGACTTGGGAGTCGGCTTTGCCAGCCACATATAGAGCACGGCAAACACAAATCCCAGCGGTACCCGAACTCGGCGCGCAATGGCGGACCAGCTAGCCATGGAGTTCCTTCAGCAGTTGATGCGCCGCAATCACCACTTGCTCCGAGCTGATCTCTAGCAAGCCCTGATCAGCGTCAGCCACGTGTTTATAGCTGGTGACGCTCGTAGAACTGCGCAGCACGATGTTGCGGACGCCATAGGGTCCGTTGCGTGCGGGATCCGTTGGTCCGAAGATGGCGATTATGGGAACGCCAAGGGCAGCGGCCAGGTGCATAGGTCCGGTATCGCCGCCGATGAACAAACCTGCGCGACGCGTGAGCGCGATCAGCCGGGTGAGAGAGCCGGTGAAGGGTTCGGCAGCGCCGTTGCTGGCTGCCTTGACCGCGTTTGCAATGCTCTCCTCACCGGGACCGAAATTAATGACAGACTTCATTCCGTATTCCGCCAGTTGTGTGGCCACCTGTCCGTAGCGTTCAGCCAGCCATTGCTTGGCGCTCCAACCTGCGCCCGGGTTGAGCAAAACAAAATCCTTGAAGTTGCGATCCTGGAGCCATCGGTCACAATCCTGTGCGGCGGTTTCATCTTCAGGAAGCTCGATGGGCGCAGGGTTTAATGGATGCCCCGCAACACGTTCAACCAGAGAAAGGTTTTGCTCCACAACGTGATTTCCCGCGGCAATAACCTGGCGCGTGTAAAACATGCTGGCCAAATTTTCGCGAGGCTGGGCGAATCCGTAAATCACTGGCGCGCCAGACCACCGAGCCAGCAATGATGAGCGTATCGCTCCCTGAAGATCAACGGCGACGTCGTATTGTTCGGCGCGCAGATCGCTCAACCCTGCCGCGACTCGTTCCCAGGTTTGTGCTGAAAACGGCGAGATTGCGCCATTGCCTGGTGTTCACGGTGTGAATCCGGTCGACCAAGGGACGCTGGGGCGAGCGCGGGCCGGAGCGAGGCGTCGGCAAAGTGCACAATAACTCTGCCCACCGTTCCTCGATCAGCCATCCCACTTTCGCATTGGGAACTGCTGCCCGCAGTGCCGAGACTGCCGGAAGGCCGTGGATGACATCGCCCATGGCGCCGAGCCGCACGATCAATATGCGGTCAGGTTGCAGTGGCTGACTCTGCGGCGCTGAAACTTCAGGAATAGTTGTCGTCGCCGGCGCTGGCATGTTCACGAACGAGGCCGTTTCACGCGTGAACGAATCAGTTCGGTCGTGGAATGGTCCTTGGCGTCGCCCACAATTTCCACTCGCCCGCCGCACGCGATTACTTCATCACGCTCCGGGACGCTCTCGGCGGTATAGTCGGTGCCCTTGGCGTGAATGTCAGGGCGAATTTCCCGGATGAGCGTTCGCACATCAGGTTCTGGAAAGATTACGACCGCATCCACATCAGCGAGGGCCGCCAGAATTTCGGCACGCTCGTCTTCGGGAATCAGCGGACGACCTTCTCCCTTCAATGCGCGCACCGACGCATCAGAGTTGACGGCTGCGATCAATCGTCCACCCAGCTGCTTGGCCGCACGCAAATAGCGAACGTGCCCCACGTGGAGCAGATCGAATGCGCCATTGGTGAGCGTGATGGAATCGCCTGCGCGTCTCCAGTCAGCCACCCGCTGCCGCAGTTCACTGCGAGTAAGAATCTTGTTTTTAGTCAATCTATCCAGAATCAAAGCCCCAGAATCGAATCTCGGAAATCAATGGGAACGCAACGGTGGCGGAGCCTGATCAAGAGCATCCAGCAGTTCCCGTTGTGATACGGTTGCGGTGCCGCGCTTCATTACCACGATTCCCCCCGCATAGTTCGCCAGATAAGCAGCATCGGCCGCTGTGGCGCCCGCAGCCAGGGCAGCCGTGAACGTGGCTATCACGGTGTCGCCGGCGCCGGTCACGTCTGCGACCTGGTCCGATCCGAAGATCGGGATGTCGGCCGGTTCATGATCGCGCGCGAAGGCGACCATACCGTCGCGGCCACGGGTGATGATCAGCGATTCCAGCCTCATCTGTTCCATGATCGCGTCCGCTGCGGAACAGAGAGTTTGCCAGTCGTGGCCGATTCGCACACCCAGCGCCTCTTCGACTTCAGGTTCGTTCGGCGTGGCTGCGCTCACGCCCGAATATTGCAGCATGCGGTAGCGGGAATCGAGCACCACCGGAACCCCGCGCAACCCACCCTTTGTACGTACGGCATTCAGAATTCGCGGGGTAGCCGCGCCGTATCCATAGTCCGAAACCAGCAGGACGTCAGAGGCGCGAGCGTATTCCCGGCTGGCCAACACCAACTCACGCTTCAGATGAAGGTTAGGCTCGGCTTCCGGTTCGCGATCGATCCGCACAACTTGTTGCCGCGCGGAATGGGTTGAACCAGCCAGGATGCGGGTCTTGGTTACAGTGGTGTAAGTCTTGTCCTTGAGAACACCGCTCACGGGAATATGTTTGTGGCGGAATGCCTTTATCAGCAGACGTCCGGGCTCATCATCACCTACGACTCCCACCGGAAGAACGTTAACGCATAAATCCGCGAGATTGTGGATCGCGTTCGCACCGCCCCCGGGTACGATGCTACGTTCGCGATGCTTAAGGATCAGGACAGGAGCCTCGCGTGAGACTCTCGAGATCTCGCCAAAAATGAATTCGTCGGCCACGAGATCGCCGAGGACAGTGATCGTCACCTTTGGGAAAGATTCGACTATCTTCCTCAGGCGACCGCTCAACTGTTCAGTCTGTTTGGAATGCTTACTCATCGTGTATCTGATTTGCGCCCTCTCGTGCATCCCGGAGAGCGAGACAACTTCTGGACTGCCTGCGTGATAACCGTGCTCACAATACGGCGTTCCGATTTTCTCACGCCGGGCGTTTTCGGTCCGCGATCCTGTTGAACATGGTATCCACAGCGTTAGCCGCGTCGGTCAGTTCCATTTTCACCGGAACCACCGCCAGCGGCTCCAGGGCAGACAGAAATCCGCCCAGATTAATCGCATCTTTTTCGGTGGTAACGAAGCCGTCCGCTTCGCTGCGCTGACGCAGACCCAGCAAGTCGCGAATATCTTGCTCGCTATACGGATGATGATCACGAAAGAAAGCCTCGGCCACCGGCTCGATTCCTGCGGTGCGAAGTTGCAGCACGAAATTCTTAGGTCTCGCAATCCCACAGAACACGAGGGGCCGGGTTGGGACGTTGGCGGGCACAATTCCGCGCCGGACTCGCCAAACCAGTTTTCCTTCCACTGGCAAGCCGTCCTGTGACGCACCGCTGGCCAACACGATTGCATCAGCGCGACAAAGCGAAGTCAGAGGTTCTCGCAGTCTCCCCGTGGGAAGTAGGCGGTCACGAATATCTTCGGGAGTGATCAACACAATATCGAAATTACGGAAGAGGGCGCGGTGCTGAAAACCGTCGTCGAGCAGGTGAAGCTGCGGTCCAAATTTATTCTCAGCAAAAACCCCAGCTTCATAACGCTCTTCGCCAACGATGACGGGAACTCCCAGGCGCCTCGCCATGAGCACCGGTTCATCGCCAAAATCGTGTGCTGAACCTGCGGGATCGACTAATGCCACACCTCGCTTCGTGCGGCCATAGCCGCGCGACAGAATGTCGAACTTAACGCCCCTGGCCTTCAGCAATTCGCCCATCAGCAAAACGAAAGGGGTTTTGCCCGGATCCCCCGACCGACAAGTTTCCGACGCTGACAACGGGCCCGTGCAGTGTTCGGGAACGAGCGATTCCGCGGTCGTAAAGTGCATTTCGCGCTCGAACCCCAAGTGCGAAGAGGGAACTTAGTGGCTTCATTTTGTGGTTGATGGATCCATCACATGGTTCGAGTCAGGCTCGAGCAGCTTCTCCAGCGCGGTCAATGTTCTCCCTGTCGCTCCCATTTGTGAGCGCAGTGTTTCTGCTGCACGGCGGCCCAGCGCGATGCGCTCCGCATCATTCGAAAGCAACTCCATCAGAACCAGCGGAAACTCCGCTGGCCCAACCACTCGCACCGCGTCCTGGCACTGAAACAATCCAACGATATCTCTAAAATTCTCAGTGTGATGGCCCACGATGATGGGCACGCCATGCTGGGCAGGTTCGATGATGTTATGGCCACCACGGGGAACCAGGCTTCCGCCCACAAACGCCACATCTCCTAGAGCGTAAAGTGAAGGAGTTCACCGATGGTATCTACCAGGAATACTCCACCAACAACCGGATCGCCGCTCCATAACGAACGCCGCCAGAAACGGATGCCCATCTGCTCGAGTAGCTTGGCGACATCTCCGAATCGCTCGGGATGGCGTGGCGCCAAAATCATTACCGCCTGCGGATAGCTCGCCAGGACATTCTGGAAGGCAAGGATCAGCAATCCTTCCTCTTCTTCGACGGTACTTCCGCAGACGATGACCGGGCCAGCTCCGGAGTTTTGAAACGTCGAACGCAGGCTGGCGACAATTGCAGGAGGCGCCGGAGCCGCCACGTCAAACTTAAGATTGCCGCTCACCTGAACGCGCTCGGCCGCCGCACCGATATCCCGCAGCCGACGGGCATCCTCTTCGGTCTGCGCCAGGAAAAGATCAATGTTGCGAAGTACAGCCGCCAAGATTCCAACACGCCGCAAACGCCGGTACCCAGGCCATGATCGATCAGAAATGCGGGCATTGACCACAGCCAGCTTCGCACCGCTCTTGCGTGCCATTCGCAGGAAGTTTGGCCAGAATTCAGTCTCGGCGATCACGATCAGTTTTGGCCGCAGCATTTTTAAATAGGGACGAATCGCAAATCCGAAATCCAAAGGGAAATAAAAGACGTTTTCTTCCCCAAATCTCTTCTTCGCCAGTTTCTGGCCGGCTGCCGTAGTGGTTGAGACCACCACGCGGGACCGAGGGAAGCGCCGCTGCAATTCAGCCACCAGTTCGCTGACCGCCAGCACTTCCCCCACCGAAACCGCGTGCACCCAGATGGCAGGCCCGGTTCCCTGCAGCCTCGTTGGGATCTTGCCCAACCGCTCATCCAGGCCTTCGCGGTACTTGCCATGACGCCTTTTGCCGAACATCCAATAAGGAAGGCTGATTAACAAGCCTGCGGCCAGCAGCGCGCTGTAGAGCAAGTACATGAAGGAAAAGACATTCTACCCGGAAGCTGCGACGCACTTTGGAGCAAGGCACCGCCAACGCAAGCCGATGCATCCTATAATCAGCCATGCCTCGCTGGGGTCTAACAAAAGTTTGGGCGCAGATTTTGGTGACTGCCACCGTTGCCATGTTCCCCTGCCGGGCGCTGGCGGGGAAGGAATTTGCCATGCCACCCGCGCTGCCGGCCAAGTCATATCCCGCACACGATCAGCATGCCTCGGAGGTGGTGACGGTCGCGGTTGACCCCTATGATCTCGCGGACAAGGCGAACATTTTCTCGATTCACTACAGCGAACTTGGTTTTCTGCCGATTTTCGTGGTTATCACAAATGACGGCGATCAGCCCGTCGAGTTGTCCGGGATGAAAGCCCAGTTGGTCACGGCCAGCCGCGCGAAGATCTCCCCAGCGTTCGACGAGGACATCGCCCGCCGCCTGAGCCGGCCTGCGGCCAGTACAAACCGTTATCCAATTCCATTTCCCAGCAAGAAAGTGAAGGGCGGCCTCAGCAAGCAGGCGATTGAGGAAATTCAGAATGCCCAGTTCGTAGCCAAAGCTGTCGAACCTCACAGTACCCAGGTGGGATTTCTATTTTTTGATGTCTCCGAAATTTCTGTGCCTCTGGCAGGAGCCCACTTTTACCTGACTGGAGTGCGCGATGCCAAGGGTAATGAATTGATGTATTTCGAAGTTCCGCTAGAGAAATATCTGACCGCGCCGGCGAAATCGAACTGAGACGCGATTGCTCGTCGGCCTTTATAATTCTTTGACATGGCCACCACGCCGGACATTTCTGTATCTACCCGTGCCAAATATGAACCGGTGATGGGGCTGGAAGTGCACGTCCAGCTTCTGACCGCGACCAAGATTTTCTGTTCCTGCTCCACCTATTTCGGGGCTCCGCCGAACACCAATGTTTGCCCGGTATGTTTGGGACTTCCCGGTGCTCTTCCCGTCCTGAACCGTAAAGCCGTGGAGTTCGCCACGCTGGCGGCCATGGCGTTGAACTGCCGCATCAATGAAACTTCGATATTTGCCCGCAAGAACTACTTCTATCCTGATCTGCCGAAGGGCTATCAGATTTCGCAGTTCGACAAGCCTTTGGCGGAACACGGTTTGATAGAGATCAAGACGA
This sequence comes from Terriglobia bacterium, assembly GCA_963765715.1. GTDB lineage: Bacteria > Acidobacteriota > Terriglobia > Terriglobales > Acidobacteriaceae > JAIQFF01. Next base: position 305,770 of record CAVXXN010000015.1, on the reverse strand, counting down.
ACGGCGGCACCACAAAAAAGATTGGTATCACCCGCGTGCACCTGGAAGAGGACGCAGGCAAGAGCCTGCATGAAGGCTTCGCCAACTCTTCGGAAACTACGGCGATCGATCTCAATCGCAGCGGAGTGCCATTGATCGAAATCGTCAGCGAACCGGATATATCTACGCCGGATGAAGCATACGAGTACCTCACGCGGCTGAAGGAGATCATTCTGTATACGGGAGTGAGCGACTGCAACATGGAAGAAGGTTCGTTGCGCTGCGATGGCAACATCAGTGTGCGTCCGCGCGGCCAGAAGGAGTTCGGGACCAAGACTGAAATAAAGAACGTCAACTCCTTCCGCTTTATCCGTGAAGCGCTGGAGTACGAGATTGAGCGGCAGATTGGCGTGATCGAGTCCGGCGGCCGTATCACTCAGGAAACGCGCCTCTACAACTCACACGAAGGCAAAACTTACAGCATGCGGTCGAAGGAACAGGCCCACGACTACCGGTACTTTCCGGAACCGGACTTGCTTCCGCTTGTAGTAGACGCGAAATGGCAGGCTGAAATCCGGGATACTCTGGCAGAACTTCCCGAAGCTCGCCGCAAACGCATGGTGGCGGACTACGGCATCACCGAGCAGGACGCCCAGGTATTGACAATCACCAAGTCTTTGGCGGACCAGTTCGAAGCCGCCGCCAAAGCCGCCAAGAGCGCGAAACGCGTCGCTAATCTGGTTCAAAGCGAGTTGATGGGTCGGCTGAAAGCTAAAAATCTGGAAATTGATCAGTCCCCTATCTCAATGATGGGAGTAGCCGTGTCCGCCGATCTGGTGGAGAGCGGGGCCATCTCCGGCAAAATGCTAAAGGATCTTTACGATATCGCCTTCGAGCACGGAAAAGACTTTTCGGTGATCTACGAGGAAGAGGGTCGGCCGCAGCAGTCCAGCGATACGTCGGCTCTGGAAAAAATCATCGATGAGATCATAGCCGCCAATCCCAAGCAGGTTGAGCAGTATCGCGCCGGAAAAAAGACCGTCATTGGCTTCTTTGTCGGCCAGGTTATGAAGGCATCGAAAGGCCAGGCGAATCCCCAGCTAGTAAATGACTTGCTGGCAAAGAAGCTTGGGTAGTTTAGGGGATGATGTTCGTGTTTGGACCAGAGATTCCTGCCAGATCTCGCCCGGGGAAGTAACCACGAGGTCAGTGCCTTCCGTTATGTGAACCTCCCGCTGCCATCTCAGTAGCATGTTAGAAGCGGGAGGACCGTAATGAAGAAGTGGAAACTTGATCGCATCATCAGTGTGGCCACGCTAGTCACTTCTCTGATGGCGCTTGTGCTGGTTCTGAAGAAGCCGGAGCCCGTGTCGCAGCCGCAGCCGGCAGCAGCGGCGGTGGCCAATGCCGAGTCCTTTCAGGAAAAAGTACAGCAGCTGGATCAGCCCAAGGAGGCAGGACAGCCTCCGGCTGAAGTTCGCCTAAGCTCCAATGAGGTGAGCGCAGCGCTGGCACAAGCGGAGGGGCAAATCCCGATGGCAGCGCTGACGCAAGCCGCCTCGGGGCTCTCTTCCCCTGACGCGGCGGTTGCGCCCGGCCAGCCTGAAGTCAAAGATTACCAGGTGAGTTTCGACGGTGACGTCGCCCACGGGCAGTTTCTGACTCAGATCGCCGGCAAAGACGTTTGGGTGACTCTCTCGGGCCACCTCGGTTCCAAGGGCGGCTACGCCACTTTTGATCCTACTGAATTCAAAGTTGGGGATTTGAATGTTCCAGTTTCGCTGGTCAACGACGCCTTGCAGAAGAAGCTCAACGAGCAACGCGACCGCTTGAAACTGCCGGACAATGTCGGTGGCATGAAAGTTGAGAACGGCGAACTGGTGATGACGCAGAAATAATCGGAAGGGATCAGCCCGGATGCGAATGCAAACGGGCTGTTCATCACATTACTTCAACATCACTTCCCGCAAGAGCATGGTGGTTACGATTTCACGCATATCCTGACGCTTTTCACCCAGCTGCAGAGCCGTCTGTTTGGAGCCGAGAACCTTGTCTCGAATGGCTTCTCCTTTCGCGGCCAGGCCATCCAGCGCGCCGAAATTCTTGTATTGAACCCCGATCGCAATGTCCCAATCCTGGGGATCGTGTTGCGTGGTATTCAGGAACACCTTGTAGTCCAGGATTACTCCTTCTTTCTTCATCTCTTCGTAGATAGATTTGGTGTTGGCACGCAAGCTGGTGAGATAGGCATCCATTTGCGTGGGTTTGACGCGAATGAGGGTCACCTGCCAGACCGGACCCTCGGTGTAATGCTCTTGCGCGAACGCCTGTAACGCGAACAACAAAATGAGCCCCAAAGCCGAAGCCGTATATTTCTTCATTTAGCAAGCCCTCCCTAGGCTTGGGTGAGGGCAATAATACGCGGTTGGTGTGTGCGGTCAAGCCAGCTCAGAAATTACTGTCCAAGATTTTGCTGGAATAGCGGCCACAGTTGGTCGCCGATTACGCGATACAACACGAACGCCTTCCCGGCGTCGGAAATCTGCTGGAACAGCAGTTCGCCGCGACCGTCGCCATCCGCATCCACGGCATCGATCAGCTCCATTCGCGGCAAAACGTCCAAATGCTGCGTGTCGGTGATATTGGCGAAGGCCTTATGCAGTTCTCCGTAAATGTCGTCGCGGGCCACCAGGGTCACGATGTATTGCAGATCGGTACTTGCCGCGTTAGGACGGGACGGCATCCGTGCCTTTGTAGTCAGCACCAGCACTGGCTCGTTACTGTTCGACAGATCGAACACGCGAAGCTGCACATCGTCGAAGGTGGGCTGAGGCAATTTCGGGCGGTTTGCCGTTTTGGAAGCAGGGCGCGCAACCGGCTCGGCAGTCGCCTCCCCGGTCAACTGCTTGGCGCGCGTGCGTACTTCGTCGGCAGCCAGCGCAAGGATTTTCTTACGCAATTTCTCCAGTTCGTCGGGCTTGACATCTTCGGCATACGGTCGAGGATCAGGGCCCTTGGCATCAGAAATTGCGGGGATCAGCTGGAGCGAGCTGGAGTCTGCGAGCACTGACGTGGAAGCTTTTGGCGCACCCGGCCTGGCCGGCGCTACTGTAGCTAGGGCGGGCTTCTTCTCCGGTTCCGGAGACGGCACTCCGCGCTTCAGCCGCGGATGATCGGGGTCTTCAGCAACGGGGGCTTCGGGAGCAGCTTGAGGCGCCGGTGCAGGAGCGGGGGTGGGCGCGGCAGCTGGCGTAGGCGTCGAAGACGCACGAGGCGGCGCCGGCGGCGGGGCGCCGGGAGGCGGTTCCGCAGGCTTGGAACTTGCGCGTCTCAGCACCGGTGGCCCTTCTAACGGTTCCGGGACCGGCTTCGAGCTTGCTTCCTTTTTCTTGTCAGCCGCGGCCTTTGACGCGGCAAGTGCGCTGGCTGACTGCCAGCTTCCCTCTCCGATCCACGTATTGTTTCCATGTAGGGCGCTCGAGACCGTGAACAATCCCTGAGAAACGCCGGTACGCACCGCTTCATAAACCGTGCCACTTTCGAGCGCCATGGGCACCGGGGATGCTTTGTACGCCGTGGCATCGTAGAATTCGCCGTCGTACAAAATTACGATGGGAATCAAAGTGGCTTTGCCATTGGGGGCCAGTCGCACCAATCCCATGGCACGCGGTCCTTTTGGCGCGGATTTTCGACCAGCCGACTGCGCCGAAAGGATCTGGCCCAGCATCAAAGCAAGGGCGAGAATGACGCCCCACCCTGTAGTGCGATATAACTTTCTGCCACGAGGAAAAACAGCCATGGATATCAATGATAAAGCCCCGGAGTTTACTTTGCCTGACCAGAATGGAAAAGACGTGTCCCTGAAGGATTTCCGGGGTAAATGGGTGGTGCTGTATTTCTATCCCCGAGCAGACACTCCAGGCTGCACCATAGAAGCCTGCGAATTTCGGGATTCCCACAAAAAGACCGAAAAGGTCGGAGCTGTGGTACTCGGCATCTCCCCCGACACCCCCTCGGCTCAGAAGAAGTTTGAAGAGAAATTCGATCTGCCGTTCACCCTGCTGGGCGACGCCGACAAGAAAGTCTGCAATCTTTACGGCGTGATTCAGGAAAAGAACATGTATGGCAAGAAGGTGATGGGAGTTGTGCGAACAACCTTCATTATTGGGCCGGACGGCAAAATCAAACATATCTTCCGCAAGGTAAAACCGGAGGGTCATGCCGAGGAAGTGCTGGCTTATCTGAAGACCGCCGAAAAGGGCGCAGCATAACGTAAACGAGTGCGTAGGGGCGGGTGTCTCCACCCGCCCAGCCGGGCGTAGCCCGGCAATTTTGAGCGCGCTTCTTGCTCGGTCTACTTCACGACAGCCGCCGTAGTCGTAGTAAACGTCAGAGTCGATTCCGCAGGGATCACGGCTTCTTCCTTACCGGTTGCCGCTGCTACGCCGGTTCCTGCGCCACCGCCTGCAAGCGCGCCAATGCCAGCTCCTTTTCCGCCTCCGACCAGTCCGCCGATCAAGGCGCCGGCAGCCGCTCCGCCACCGATTTTCGTGGCATTACTCTTGGTGTGACCTTTGCCTTTGGCGAGATGGGAGCGGGTAGAAATGGGAACCATTTTCCCAGCCACCCGAACGGACGTGAGCCGGACGGCAAGTTCTCCGGGGGCGTGCAGACGTCCGCTGGATTTGGACGAGGTTACTCTGCCCCGGACGGGGGCGCCAGCTCTGGCCAGAGTCCTCCCGTCGACCACCAGGTTGCGCGCCAGCGTGGCGTCAAATCTGTCGCCAGCGTTTGCGCTGCCGGAGCTGATTTCCGTGGCCATGCGTACCGTTATCGCGCTACCGGCGGGGATGGTTTGTGCCGAGGCCAACAGTGTCAATGGAGCGAGTACTGTAAAAATTCTAAGCAACTTTCCAAGCATGAAATCCTCCTTCAGGAGTAACCCGTGGCAATATTATGCGTGGATTGAATGACGATCGCAAAAAACATTGCGCAAGAATGGGCACCTTTACCTCGCGACTTTTATGCGCGAGATCCTCGTTTGGTGAGCCACGATCTCCTGGGCAAGATCCTGGTGAGACGAGAAAAAAGAAAGCGCCTGACAGGAAGGATCGTAGAAGTTGAGGCTTATCTGGGCGCAGATGATCTGGCGGCACATTCTTCGAGTGGTCGGACGCCACGCAACGCCGTGCTATTTGGCCCGCCTGGCCATTCCTACGTTTACTTTATCTATGGGAGTTACTTCTGCTTCAACGTGTCATGCCTGCCTGACGGAGAGGCTGGAGGAGTTCTGTTTCGCGCACTCGAGCCGTTGGCGGGAATCGAAGAGATGGCAGAGGCGCGAAGTGTGTCCCTGGATCCGGAAAACGGAGACCGCGATTTGCGAAAGCTGACTACTGGCCCTGGAAGACTGGCCGACGCGTTCGGAATCACGCGCGAGCGCGACAATGGCAAGGACTTGACCAAGGTCCGCTCGGACCTAGTAATCGTGGATGACGGTTTCCGCCCTGAACGCATAGAAGTGACACCTCGCATTGGCATCACAAAGGCGGTAGACCATCCGCTGCGATACATCATTGCCGGAAACAAATTTGTTTCCAAGGGCTGAGCCAAGCCAGCGCAGGAACTTTCTAAGCGGGCGTCAGCACAATATTGTCAATCAGACGTGTCTTGCCTATGAAGGCGGCCACCGCTACTAGCGATTCGCGTGAGATGTCCGCGACCGGTTCGAGGGTCGCTGGGTCGACGATTTCAAGGTAGTCGAACCGTGCTGCGGGTTCGTTCGCGAAGGCCTGCCTTCCTGTTTCCATTAGCTTGCCGGCGTTGCGTTCTCCCTGCTCGAATTTCTTCTGGACGGCCATCAGTGACCGGAACAAGACCAATGCTGATTTTCTTTGCTCCGAATCCAGGTAAGCGTTGCGCGAGCTCATCGCAAGGCCGTCGGGTTCGCGCACGATAGGGCAGGTCACGATCTGCACGGGAATATCGAGATCTCGAACCATGCGCCGGATGATGGTTACCTGCGCAGCATCTTTTTGTCCGAAAAAAGCCATGTCCGGCTCGACGATGTTGAAGAGTTTTGCAACCACGGTGGTTACACCTCGAAAATGCCCCGGGCGCGAACGCCCGCATAGCCTGTCGCTGATCCCTTCGACGGAAACATACGTCACTGCGCCGGGCGAATACATCTCCTCCACGCTGGGCGCGAACAGGAGGTCTACCCCCTCTTTTTCCAGTAACTCGCGGTCGCGAGCGAAATCCCGCGGATATTTCGCAAGATCCTCACCAGGTCCAAATTGAAGCGGGTTCACGAAGAGTGACGCTGCGACCACATTGCACTGCGCCCTGGCGGCGCGCAGCAGCGACAGATGCCCTTCGTGAAGCGCGCCCATCGTGGGAACGAGGCCAAAGCGCCTGCTGTCGGCGCGGTCCCAATATGCCCGGCGCGCCGCGCGCATTCCGTCGATTGTGTCGCAGATTTTCATGACCCGGTGCCGACTTCCGCCCTAGGCCGAAGGGATCCAGTTAATAAGTACGTGCAGACTCTCCAATGTTCCCGCCACCAGGGCCCGGTTCTTGCGAATTGGCACGTCATCTCCCGTAACTTTTACGTTGTTCTCGGTCACGGCAACCACACGTCCGTAGGGCCACGCGGACGCTGGCAGATTGCCCAGGGCCTGGGTCAACTCTCCCGGCTTCAAGAGGCGTTCCTCGTGGTTCTCAGTATCGAGCAACGCAACGCCGTTCGTCTTGATGATCAAGTAAGGATTTTGCCAGCCCTTCTTGTCAATCATGCTGCGATACTTTTCCGGAGTGGTCGCGGGAATGGCCATGACGCGGGCGGCCGCATTGGCATCAAGCGCGGCGGGATCCTGCCCGCTGGAACCGGTGCAGGAATACAGGAGAAAAGTCAGTGTGGCGACGATCATTGTCGTCAGGGCAGGAGGACGCCGATGGATCATGCGCTTATGCTATCGCCTCATCGCCCGCTTGCGCTCGAGAACCGTATCAAGCGCCGTTCTGGTTTCTTTCGGCAAATGATAGGACTCTTCGTCCGCGGGATAGTGTCGTCCGGCTACATCCTGGCGAAACGTTTGAATTGCGTCGCTCATGAGCGCCTTCGCGTCACCGTAACGGTGCACAAACTTCGCCGGAGGCCCAAACGTCAGGTTAAGAATATCGTTAATCACCAGCACCTGACCATCGCATTCCGGTCCGGCCCCGATGCCGATGGTAGGCGTCTCGACTTCAGCGGTAATGAGCGCAGCAACTTCACGCGGGATGCATTCGAGCACGATGAGAGCAACTCCGGCCCGGTCCAGCGCGGTAGCGTCACGCATGAGTTGCTCGACGCCGCTGAGGCTCTTACCCTGTACCTTGTACCCGCCCATCACATTTATCGACTGCGGGGTCAGGCCGATGTGTCCAGCGACCGGAATCTCGGCGTCGATGATGCGCCGAATCAGGTCGGCGCGCTTCTCGCCTCCTTCAACCTTCACCACTTCCGCGCCGGCCTCCTTCACGAATCTGGCAGCGTTGCGGATGGCTTCGGTGGAATCAGCCTGATAAGAACCGAACGGCATGTCGCCCACCAGCAATGCGTGCTTGACTCCGCGCCGGGCCGCCCGGGTGTGGTGCAGCATGTCGTCAACCGTGACCGACAGCGTGTTTTCGTACCCAAGGACGGCCTGGGCAAGCGAGTCGCCCACTAAAACGATATCGATCCCAGCTTCATCAATCAGCCGAGCGGATGAATAATCGTATGCGGTCAGACACGTGATGGGTTGACGTTGGAGTTTTTTATCGCGAAGGGTTGAAACAGTGATCTTCTGACGAGGCTCGCCAGCAGGAATCAAACTCATGATGCCCTCCAGTGCCCCTCCGCCAGGGCGGATAGAGCCTGTCTACATCTTGGATGCTGCCACGGCTATTGTAGATGCGAAACCCAGCGAAAGTCGACTGGAATTTCAACTCCCTGCGCAGCGGTAACCTCGGCCGATCAAGTCCGTAACCGAAAGTGACGTACTACGCGCTGGCGGCTTCCTGCCCGCCTAAGGGCAAGAAATACTGGGTTCCCCGGATCGGCGCGGAAACCTTTCGCAGCAGCTCCTGCAGGTCCTGGTTGCGCTCGACGAAGTCGATTTCGGAGGTATTCACGATCAGCAGGTCCGACGACGTATAGTGAAAGAAAAAATGCTCGTACGCCTTGATCACTTCCTCAAGGTAATCTTCGTTGATGGCTTTCTCGCCTGGCGCGTTCTTCTTCTTCAAGCGCTTCTTCAAAACTTCCGGCGTGGCTTGCAGGTAGATGACCAGGTCGGGCGTCGGCAGTTGTTCGCGGAAATAATTGTAGTAGCGGTTATAAGTCTCCAGTTCCTGATCATTCAGATTCAGACAGGCGAAAACTTTGTCCTTTTCGAAAACGAAGTCTGTGACTACGGTTTTCTGCGACTTCGATCCCATGTCCAAGGCGCGAAGCTGCTCGAAGCGGCGAATCAAAAATGCAAATTGCGTCTGAAAGCTCGCGCCCGCTTCGCCCTTATAAAAAGCCCCGAGGAAAGGATTGTCTTCCGACTCCATGACCTGTTGGGCATTGAGACGCTCTGCCAGGATTCGTGCCAGGGTGCTTTTACCGACTCGTATGGGACCTTCGACTGCGATATATCGCGGCAGCTCAAAAAGATTAGCCATGAGTTAGAGAAACACGGGTCAGGGAAATTGAAGTTCCTTCGCAGCATATCTTGCCTTCGGCCTGGAGGCAATTGTGGAAAGAGTTAACAAGCGGATTTCAGACGGAAGATTTCCAATTAGATTTGGCAAATCTAAAATCGCAATCGCGATTGTAATCCGGATACAATCGCGACATCGTGCTGGGTTATTTCATTGGAGGCGCTGCTGCCGCCGCTTGCGCTGCGGGCTACCAGTCAATGTCGCCGACCGGACAGTGGTTCGGGACTACGTTTACCGGGCTTAGTCTACGTTCTAAACACCTGGCGCTTACCTACGACGATGGGCCCAACGATCCACACACGCTGCGCTTGCTGGATGTTCTGGCGCGGCACAATGTCCCTGCTACGTTTTTCTTGATTGGCCGTTACGTGCAGCAAAGGCCGGACATCGTGCGCGATCTCGTAAAAGCCAGACACGTGGTGGGAAACCATACCCTTAGCCATCCTTTGCTTACCTTCAAGACCTCGGACGAATTGAAAACGGAATTCACCAGTTGCAGGAACGCATTGACCGACGCAATAGGAGAACATTCCAACCTCTTCCGCCCGCCCTTCGGAGGACGGCGCCCTGCAGTGTTACGCCTGGCGAGGCACATGGGCCTCGAACCGATCATGTGGAACGTCACCGCTTACGATTGGCAGGCAACGTCGGCGGAGCAGATCGAGCAAAAGGTAATTGGCAGGGTTCGAGGCGGGAATGTAATCCTGCTGCACGATGGAGGGCACAAAGCCTTCGGCGCAGATCGTTCGTATACTGTCATGGCAACGGATCGACTGATTTCCCGTTACAAGTCAGAAGGCTATGAGTTTGTCACCATTCCGGAAATGATGGGCAAGGCGGGTGCCGGTGGTCAGTTGCCAGTGGGCAGTGATCAGTCTTCAGTGGTCAGACCGACAGGCGACTGATTTGGAAGTCAGGCCCTGGCAACCTCAATCATTGCTTAAACCTTATGGGCTGCCCCATCCCGGATCGTTGCAAACGCTTGCCTCGCCACCGCGATTGTTTCGTCCACATCTTTGTCGGTGTGGGCCGCGCTCAGAAATGCCGCTTCGAACTGTGATGGAGGAAGATAGATTCCTCTATCAAGCATGGCCCGAAAGAAGCGGCCGAATGCCTGGGTGTCGGATTTGGCTGCAGAAGTCCAGTCGGTCACCGCGCTCGAGGTAAAGAACCAGGTGAACATGGAACCCACGCGGTTGAAGCAGATCGGCACGTCCGCATCTTTGCCCGCAGCCATCACTCCTTCGACCAATTTTGCACTTCGTATTTCCAGGGCGGTGTAGATCGTCTTCTTGTGACTTCGAAGATAACGAAGCGTGGCGAGGCCCGCGGCCATCGCCAACGGGTTTCCAGACAGCGTTCCCGCCTGGTACACCGGTCCGAGCGGGGCGATCATATCCATAATTTCCTTCGGTCCGCCGTAAGCGCCCACAGGAAGTCCGCCACCGATAATCTTGCCAAAAGTAGTCAGGTCGGGAAGAATTGCATAACGCTCCTGCGCGCCGCCGAAAGCCAGGCGAAATCCAGTCATCACTTCGTCGAAGATCAGCAATGCTCCGTTGCGGAGAGTAATTTCCCTCAGCGCGTCAAGATACAACGGTGCTGGCGGCACGCATCCCATGTTGCCCACGACCGGCTCTACGATTACACAGGCGATCTGGTTCGCGAATTTCTTGAAGGCCAGTTCGAGCGCGTTCGTATCGTTAAACGGAAGCGCCAGCGTCAACTGCGTGAATTCTTCCGGAACGCCGGCAGAACCGGGAATGCCGAGGGTAACCACACCTGAACCTGCTTTTACCAGTAGCGCATCTGCATGCCCGTGATAGCACCCCTCGAACTTCACAATGTATTTCCGCTTGGTATAAGCCCGCGCCAACCGAATCGCGGACATGGTGGCTTCCGTGCCCGAACTTACAAATCGGATCTTTTCAACGTGGGGAAAAGCGGAGATCACGATCTCCGCCAAATCGGCCTCTGCTGCTGTGGACGCCCCGAAGCTGGTGCCATTCTTGGCTGCAGCACTCACGGCTTCCGGGACGCCGGGCGCGGCATGTCCCAGAATCAGTGGCCCCCAGGAACCGACGTAATCGACGTACTCATTGTCGTCGGCATCCCAGAGATGCGAGCCTTGCCCGCGAACGATGAAGGGCGGGTCTCCTCCTACCGAACCAAACGCGCGAACTGGGGAGTTAACGCCGCCGGGGATCATCTGTTCGGCGCGTTGCTGTAATCGACGCGAAACTTCGACTTTGCGAGCCATTGGAATCGTCGCGATAGAACTGATCAATATAGCTGAAACAGCCTGACTGGGGCAGGGCGGTCGCGTCCGTACGAGTTGCGATTCGTTTCCTGGCGAAACGAATTCAACGGGGGCAGGGTGAAATTTACCGGAAATTCACTTGCGTGCAACAATCCTGCAACACGACTTGTTTATCTTCTAATCCAGTGACATGCTCTTCTAACCGGGAGAGCCTAAGGACAGTCTCGGGGGGCTCCGGGCTGTCTTTTTTATTCCGCCGCACACCGCGGACCCTAATCCCGCATCCCACGTCTTATCGTGTTCCTATTCATTACTTTGCGCCGCATGCCCGCGGTAATAGGTGAGCGACTTCGAAAGAAGTTCCTCGTTTGGGCTGCAATCCTGTTGCTGCCTGCGGTGTTCGACAAAAGTCGCAAACAGCCAGGACCAGTCCATCGCCTCTGACGAGCCTGCGGCAACAATGTTTCCTCACTCCCAGAGTTCGCGTTACTGGATCTCGGGGCAAGACAACATCATTTTTCAGTGGCACCCGTCGTTCGACGCGGCTTATAGCGGCCCAAACAGCTTTCGCGCGAACGCGGAGCATGCGACCTCCAATGTGGCTACGCTATTCCTCGGCTTCGCCGCCACTCACACGACAGAGTTATTCGTGGATGTCGAAACCGCCGATGGCGGCGGAGTCAGCGACGCGCTTGGATTGGCGGGATTTATTAATGTTGATGTGGTTCGCAATCCACAGCTGGGACCGACCCCTTATCTCGCGCGGGCGCTGGTTCGCCAGATAGTTCCTCTGAGCAGCGAGACTGTCGAATCCGAGCGCGGGTCTCTTGCGTTGGCCACGACTCTTCCGGTTCGTCGGCTGGAATTTCGAGCCGGAAAATTTGGTATGGCCGATTTCTTCGATTTGAATAGCGGCGGTAGTGACAGTCATAACCAGTTTCTGAATTGGACGGTCGATAATAACGGCGCTTACGACTACGCGGCCGATACCCGAGGTTATACCGTTGGCGTGATCGCCGAATATGACGACCGTAATTGGGCTTTCCGCTTCGGAGAGGCGCTGATGCCTAAGGTGGCGAACGGTCCTGACCTGGAATGGGACTTGCGCCGCGCGCGAGCGGAAAACTTTGAACTCGAACTTCGTCCGGAGTTGCTCGCGAATCATCCCACGAAAGTTCGGCTGCTTTCATTTGTGAACCACGCCAATATGGGCTTATACCGTGATGCGATTAATGATTTTCTGGCGGGGAAGACCCCTCGTCCCGAGATACGCGCTCATCCGCTGCAAAGGACTGTGAAATACGGATTCGGAGTGAATCTTGAGCAGGAGTTGGCGCACCATTGGCGGGCCTTCGGTCGATGGGGATGGAACGAGGGCCAGCACGAATCGTACGCCTACACAGAAACAGACCAGACTTGGGAAATCGGCGCGGACCTGGCAGGGAATGCCTGGCACCGCGCACAGGACAGAATTGGCGCCGTGTTCGTGTCAAACGGCATCTCTGCCGATCACCAGCATTATCTTGCGCTGGGCGGCTTAGGTTTTCTTCTCGGCGACGGGGCCTTGAACTACGGCCGGGAAAATATCGTTGAGAGTTATTACAACGCCCACGTGTGGCGCGGAATCTTCGGCGGCTTCGACCTTCAGCACGTCAACCATCCGGGCTACAATCGCGACCGCGGGCCCGTACTGGCGCCCGGGGTGCGCGTACACCTGGAGTTCTGATACCGTAAGGCCCAATTGCCCCGGGAATCCCGCGAGCTAGTTTTCTACCTTCACGCCTTTCCAGAACGCCACATGTCCGGTGATTTGCTTTGCTGCAGCTTTAGGCTCGGGATAAAACCACGCGGCATCATGGTTAAGCTTTCCACCTACCTCAACATCGTAATAGCTCGCCGTCCCCTTCCACGGACATACAGAGTGTGTTGCACTCGGTTTGAAATACTCTGACTTGATAGCATCGGGTGGAAAATACTGATTGCCTTCCACCTCTACAGTTTTGTTTGATTCTGCGAGAACAGTGCCTTCCCAGATTGCTTTTGCCATAAGACCTGTTTAGATTGCAGGACGGGAAGGTGGTCGCAATCTTTGCATAGCTCCCTCAAAACCCCTAGCCAGCCATCGTCCGATCGCGCTTTCAACGGCCATTCCATGGTGGTGCCGCTGAGGCGTGTCTTGGTGTGTTCCCCAAGAGCCGCTGGATGGGACACCGCCGTCAGGACGAACCGCTGGAGAGAACTGGGATTTCTCCATCCACCCGACTTTGCCGCCGCGCAGGAGCAGCACGATCAACTTTGCCGACATCTTGAATCCGCAGGCGCGGAAGTAAGCCAGTTGCCACCTTCGGCTGACCTTTCGCTTGATGCGGTCTACACTCATGATCCGTCTCTGGTTACCGATCAAGGCCTCATCGCTTTGAATCCTGGCAAGGCGAACCGGATACCCGAGGCAACGCATCATGTTGAATTCTGCCGGAGCCAAGGCATCCCGCAGGCTGGGCAAATTCGTCCGCCGGGAAAGACCGAGGCCGGCGATATGGTGTGGTTGGATTCCCGAACTTTATTGATTGGCAATGGATACCGCACCAACCCGGCAGGAATCGCTCAGATGCGGACGCTGCTTCAGCCATTTGGGGTGGAAGTGCTAGCAGCGCCGCTGCCGCATGGGACGGGGCCCTCTGCTTGTCTGCATCTCATGTCGCTGATGAGCCTGCTTAACGAACAGACAGTCTTGGTGGATTTGCCATGGCTGGCTGTGGAGACAGTTGAACTCTTGCAGTTCCGCAATTACCGGTTGATCGAAATTGACTACTCCGAGCGGGACACCCTTGCCTGCAATGTACTTGCGTTGGGCGGCAACCGCCTGCTCGCATTGCAGGAAAATCCAAAAACCAACCAGAAGCTCAGCCATGCTGGATTTGATGTGCAGACTTTCTCCGGGTCTGAGCTTTGCGTCAACGGCGGCGGCGGGCCTACCTGCCTCACCAGGCCGCTGTTGCGAACCGAATAAGCATTAGAGCTCAGCACTCTCCGATCACAGATCTGGGCATGCATGAGCCCGTCAGCCAACCAACGCATTTCTTGCAGCCCTGCTAAAATCGTAGTGATGGTTCTCCCCTTCGTTCGTGATCTCTTCACGGACGTAGAAAAGTTACCGGCCTTTTCGCGTGTGGCCTCCCACCTTAAGGAGGGCACAGGGCGGATTCGTGTTTCCGGACTAATCCCCACCGCAAAAGCCTTGCTCTCAGTATTGCTCCAGAAGGCCGCTGGACGGCCCATGATTCTCGTCGTTGCCGATAATCGGGCCGCCGAAGACTTAGTCCCAGTATTGCAGGCTTTTTGCGAGCTTACGGGCGCGGCTGATCCGGAGTCGGTCGTCATTTTTCCTAACCATGACGTCCTCCCTTTCCAGAATCTTTCGGCGCATCCCGAGATCCAGGAGGAGAGAGCGGTTGCGCTGTGGAAAATTGCGACAGGGGCGGCTTCATTTGTGGTTTCGCCGGTCGCCGCAACCGCACTTCGCCTAAGGTCGGCGGAATATTACGCCGAACTGGCGCGCACCATCCGCCGGGGCGAAATGCTCGACGTCGATTCTTTGCTTCCGCACCTCAACACGGTCGGGTACCACTCAACCGATGTGGTCGAGATGCCCGGAGAATATGCGGTGCGCGGCGGCATTCTGGACGTCTACTCTCCGGAAGACGAGCGTCCGGTCCGCATTGAATTCTTCGGGGACGAGGTAGAGTCCATACGAAAGTTTGATCCCGCGACGCAGCGTTCGTCGAATCCTGTCGACGAGGCTTTGCTGTTGCCTCTCACCGAAACCCCCGTTACCGAGGAACTTCTTGGGGCGGTCCACGCACGTCTTTCCGGGAAGCGCATTACCGGCAACGAGGAAATTATCGAACAATCCCTCCGTGCTGCCGGCATAACAGTTTTTCCGGGGTGGGAGCTTTACACTCCCGTCGCTGGGGCGAGTCACACCGTGTTCGATCTTTTACCGCGTGCTGTCGTGTTGACCGACGAACCGGACACCCTGCGTCGTGAGTTCGACCATATGTGGTCTCGAATTGAGCAGGCTCACGAAAGCAGTGGCGTCGGTAAATTGGTGACGCCCGCGGACCTTTACCATTCTCCGGAAGATTGGTGGGAGAATCTGTCTGGGTTGCCGGGGGCAGATATAGAGCATCTTGGAATCGAGCGCGCCGGTGATGAGTCTCCGGCTGTGACGTTCCACTCACAGCCCACACCGCGCTTCCACGGCTCAGTGCCTTCGATGCTGGAGGAAGTCAAAAAACTGATTGCGGATAACAAGCGGGTACTGATTGCAGTCCCCAATACCGGCGAAGTCGAGCGTCTAGCCGATGTGTTCAGCGAATATGCGGTTTCTTTCCGCCTCGGCAGCAGGACACGCAGTGGGGAAAGTTACGCGGACGAGACCTCTTACTTCTCCGGCGAGTTGCTCACCGCTACGCTGGCCAAGGCTTATGTTCCTGACGGCGTTACGCTGCCGGACGCCAACCTGTCTATTCTGGGAGCGCGAGATCTTTTCGATGAGTCAGATTCTGTGGCCTCTCGCCCGCAGCGGCACAAATCCAAGACCTCCGCGTTCCTGTCCGATTTCCGCGACTTGCAAGTTGGCGATTACGTGGTCCACGTCGAGCACGGCATCGGGCAATATCAGGGATTGAAGGAAATCAACCAGGGCAATGGCAACGCGGAATTCATGTTGCTCGAATATGCCGAGGGCTGCGCGCCTGTATGTTCCACTCACGCGGCTTGATCTGGTGCAGAAATATCGGTCGTCGGAAGGCGCCAAGCCTCTCCTCAATCATCTAGGCTCGGCCGCCTGGGCCAAAACCAAAGCTCGTGTGCGCAAGGCCATGAAGGACATGACCGACGAGCTGCTCAAGCTTTATGCAGAGCGCAAGACCGCCGAGGGCCACTCTTTTGCGCCCGACAACGAATGGATGCGGGAGTTCGAAGACGCCTTCGAATTCAACGAGACCGAAGACCAGGAAACCGCAATCGCAGACGTAAAGCGCGACATGGAATCCAGACAGCCCATGGACCGGCTGTTGTGCGGCGATGTCGGCTATGGCAAGACAGAAATCGCCATGCGCGGAGCCTTCAAGGCCATCAGCGATAACAAGCAGGTTGCTGTGCTTGCACCAACAACCGTGCTTGCCTTTCAGCATTACGAAACTTTCAAGCAGCGTTTTGCGGCGTTCCCCGTCACCATCGAAATGATCAGCCGCTTCCGCTCTCCGAAGCAGCAAAAAGAAATTCTGCAAAAAGTCGAAGCCGGCAAGATCGACATTCTGATCGGCACTCATCGCCTGATTTCGAAAGACGTGAAGTTCGCTGACCTTGGTTTGCTGGTAGTAGATGAAGAACAACGGTTCGGAGTGCGTCACAAAGAACGTTTAAAGCAGATGCGCAAGCAAGTGGACGTGCTCACCATGTCGGCTACCCCGATTCCGCGTACTCTGCACATGTCTCTTGTCGGGCTTCGCGACATGAGCATCATCGAAACCCCACCCAAGGACCGAATTGCGATACAAACTGTGGTCGCCACCTGGGACGAAAAGCTCATCCAGTCCGCCATCGAGCAGGAACTTGAGCGCGGGGGACAGGTCTTTTTCGTTCACAACCGCGTGGACAGCATCTGGGAGATTGCTGCCAAGCTCCAGGCGCTGGTTCCGCGCGCGCGTGTCATCGTCGGTCATGGCCAGATGTCGGAAGGCGAGTTGGAAAAAGTGATGTTCAAATTCATGCATCACGAAGCGGACATTCTGGTGTCCACCACCATCATTGAGAATGGCCTTGATATTCCGCTGTGCAATACGATCCTGATTAATCGAGCCGATCGTTTGGGGCTTTCGGAGCTTTATCAATTGCGCGGCCGCGTTGGGCGATCGAATCGCCGAGCGTACGCCTATCTGTTGCTGCCTGCCGAGATCGAACTTACCCCAATCGCGCGCCGCCGCCTTGCGGCATTGAAGGAATTTTCCGACCTGGGTGCCGGCTTCAAAATTGCCGCGCTCGATCTCGAACTCCGCGGCGCGGGGAATATGTTGGGCGGCGAGCAGAGTGGTCATATCGAAGCTATCGGTTTTGAGCTCTATACACAGATGCTTGACCGCGCCGTCCGCGAGATGAAGGGCGAAGCCGCGCCGGGGGAAGCCGAAACCCAGCTCAACCTGGGTCTCAATATCCGTATTCCGGTGGAGTACATTCCGGAAGAAAATCAGCGCTTGCGAATGTATAAGCGCGTGGCTGGCGTGGAAACCGAATCGCAACTGAGCGATGTAGGCGCCGAGCTTCAGGACCGCTATGGCGATGCTCCGGCGCCAGTGCGAAATCTGCTTGAGTATGCTGCGCTGAAGTTGCTGGCGATTCGGGTTGGGGCGACCGCCATCGAGCGCAAGCGTGACCAGATAAACATCAAGTTTCGTCAGAATGCGGAAATAGATCCGGGACGACTGGCAAAGTTTGTTTCGTCCCAGCGAGGCGCACAGTTTGCCCCGGACGGCACGCTGAAGTATGTTTCAAAAGCCGTGTCTCCGCCGGAGGTTCTGGCGCAGTTGAGGGGTCTTCTGGAAGAATTGGCGCCCTCGGCGCAAGCTTTACCGTCCGTTCCGTCGTAAGCTTCTGTCCGCTCAGATGTTGATGGAGCATTTGCGCCGCGTACGTAAGAAATGAGACGACCCAAACTTCGAATGATCAAACGAACCAAGGTTTTTGCAATCTGTCTTGCTATTCACCTCTTCCTGGCTTGTGCACATGCAGGAACTCAGACCACCGGAGTTTCATCCCCGCAAGTCGGGGGCGCATTCGACAAGCTCGTAGATAGCTATTTTGATTTCTACTTTCAAACCAACCCGACTGTGGCCACCCAAACCGGCTTTCATCAATATGACGGGAAACTTGAAGATCTCTCGCGTGCTGGGGTGGAGGCTGAGATAGCAGGCCTGACAAGATTCCGCGAAGCGTTCGGCGAGGTTCGAAGAAGTGATCTGACCGAAGTGTCTGCTGGCGATCTGGATGTTCTAACCGCTGCCATTAATTCGCGTTTGCTCGAACTTCAGACTATCCAGATGTGGAGGAAAGATCCTGACATCTATTCCTCCAGCGTGAGCTATAGCGTTTTCCTCGTCATGCGGCGCAACTTTGCCCCACTGGACGAAAGGCTGCGCTCAGTTATCGGACGGGAGCGGCAAATTCCTCTATCTCTCCAGACGGCACGGCAAAACCTGCACAATCCGCCGCTGGTGTACACAGAAGTCGCGCTACAGCAACTGCCCGATACCATCAAGTTTTTCCAGAACGATGTTCCGAAAGCTTTCGCCAAAGTGGAAGACCCGAAATTGCTGGCAGAGTTCGGAGCTAGCAATAGCGCTGTTGTGGAAGCGTTGAAGAAATACCAAAAATACCTTCAGGAAGAGCTGCTGCCCGCATCACATGGAGACTTTCGTCTAGGGGCCGAGAATTTCAGCAAGAAACTGCTTTACGACGAAATGGTGGATATTCCGCTTGATCGGCTGTTGGAGGTGGGTTATGCGGATCTTGACCGCAACCAGGAGCAGCTCAGGAAAGTTGCTGCTGAGATTGATCCTCACCGCACTCCGGTAGAGGTCCTGGCTGAAGTGCGAAAGGATCACCCGCCCGCCGACCAATTGTTGCAGACCTTTCGCGACACGCTTGGTGGCTTACGGCAGTTCATTGAGCAAAAGAAAATCATCACTTTGCCTTCCCAGGTCGAGGCGATAGTTGAAGAAACGCCACCGTTCCAGCGAGCCTTGACAACGGCCGCGATGGATACTCCCGGCGCTTACGAAACCAAAGCCACCGAGGCGATGTTCTATGTCACATTGCCGGAAGCCGACTGGAAAGCGCAGAAGGTCGAAGACTGGATGCAGGGATTCAGCCGCGGCACTATCGTGAGTACAGCAGTTCACGAGGTCTATCCCGGACACTATACCCAGTTTCTCTGGGAGCAAGCCGCCCCGTCCAAGACCCGCAAGGTGCTATACAACAACAGCAATGCAGAAGGTTGGGCGCACTACACCGAACAAATGATGCTGGACGAAGGCTACGGTGGCCAAGATCCGAAGTTGCGACTCGGACAATTAACCGATGCCCTCCTTCGTGACGCCCGTTTCATTGTGGGTATTGAGATGCACACCGGAAAGATGACTCTGGAGCAAGGAAAGACCTTCTTCATCAACGAGGGTTTCCAGGTTCCTGCCATGGCGGAAGTTGAAGCCAGGCGCGGCTCGTCCGACCCCACGTATCTTTACTACACACTGGGCAAGCTGCAGATCCTGAAGTTACGGGAGGACTATCGAAACTTGCGTGGCAAAGAATTCAATCTGCAAGAATTTCATGACAATTTCATGAAGCAAGGCTCGGTTCCCATGAGAATTATTCGTAAGAGCATGTTGGGTAGCGACAGTCCAACTTTGTAGCTGTCCATAGTTCCACAGGCCATCAGTCGGCATCTTACGCTGTTCCATTTGGCAACGAACGGCGTCCGGCAGGTTATCCTGTTTGGCGCCGTCCTAAGGAATCATTCATGACTATGAGAGTTCGCAAGGCTGTGTTTCCCGCTGCTGGCCTGGGCACCCGATTTTTGCCTGCCACAAAGGCGCAACCCAAAGAGATGCTGCCCCTTGTCGACAAGCCCATTATTCAGTATGGCGTGGAGGAGGCTGTGGCAGCGGGTTGCGATCAGATCATCATCGTCACCGGCCGCGGAAAGCAAGCTATCGAAGATCACTTCGACGTCAGCTACGAGCTGGAGAAAATGCTGGAGGAGCGGGGCAAAACCGATCTGCTCAAGATCGTTCGTCAGATTTCGGATCTGATACACATTGCCTACGTGCGCCAGAAAGAGGCGTTAGGCCTTGGTCACGCCGTACTCACCGCGCGCGAGCTTGTCGGAAACGAAGCTTTCGCGGTTTTGTTGGCCGATGACGTGATTGACGCCGAGGTTCCCTGTCTCAAGCAGTTGATGAACGTCTTTGAAAAGACGCAGTGTTCCGTGCTAGCTACGCAGGTGGTCGAGGGCCCGGGAATTTCCGCTTATGGAGTGCTGGAAGGCAAGCCGGTTCCGGGATCTGACGGCAAGTTATACGAAGTCGTGGGCCTGGTGGAAAAGCCGCGCCCCGAGGACGCCCCATCGAATCTTGCTGTTATCGGACGCTACCTTCTTACTCCGGGTGTTTTTGACACCTTGTCGGATCTCAAGGCTGGCGCTGGTGGCGAATTGCAACTGACCGATGGACTCAAACAACTACTGAAGAAAGAGAAAATCTACGGTTACGTTTTCGACGGCAAGCGCCATGATACCGGGGACAAGCTGGGATTTCTCAAAGCAACGGTGGAATTTGCGCTCAAGCGGCCCGATCTGGGCGGACCGCTGCGGCAGTATTTGAAGGGCTTGAACCTCTAGGCGCGGCGAAAGATCTAGGACGCCCCGAGCGTAATCTTTAGCTTCCGGGATTTTTCATCGACGCCATTCGCCAGCTTCTCTTTATGTGCAGCCATTTTCCTGGCCAGGGATTCGCTCGCCAACGCAAGAATCTGCGCCGCGAGAATTCCAGCGTTCGTGGCACCAGGCTTTCCGATCGCAACTGTTGCCACCGGGATGCCAGCGGGCATCTGCACCGTAGCCAGCAACGAATCCATTCCCTGAAGTGAGGTTGATGGGATCGGCACGCCGATGACGGGAATCGTAGTGTGCGCCGCGATGACTCCTGCCAGATGCGCGGCGCCGCCCGCTCCAGCGACGATCACACGAACGCCGCGTCCCGCTGCCTTGCGTGCGTATTCAGCCGTGCGGTCGGGAGAGCGATGGGCGGAAGTGACATCTATTTCGTATTCAATCCCAAACTCTTCCAATGCCTTCGCCGTCTCCCGCATGATATCGAGGTCGGAATCGCTTCCCATCACAATCGAAACTAGAGGCTTTACGCTCATGATTGTCCTTATTTTATCGTGGAGAATGAAATCAAAATCCGTGATCAGAACTATTTCTTTACCGCCTTGGCGGCAATGTCTTTGCGGTAGTATGCGCCTTCGAAGCTGACCTTCGAGACCGCCGAATAGGCACGCTCGACCGCCGTCTTCAAATCAGTGGCACGCGCCGTCACTCCCAGCACTCGCCCACCCGCGGTGAAGCATGCGCCGTCGTGGCGTGTGGTGCCGGCATGAAAGACCTTAACTCCCTCAACTTTGCTCGCATCCTCAAGTCCCAGAATTTTCTTCCCCGCCTCAAAAGTGCCAGGATATCCTCCGGACGACATCACGACGCACAATGAAGCATCCTGCGACCAGCGAAAGTCGCCTTCGCTGACCCGGCCATCGATGGAAGCTTCGAGCGCTTCCACCAGATCGCTTTCAAGACGCATCAAGATCGGTTGCGTTTCCGGATCGCCGAAGCGGCAGTTAAACTCCAATACCATCGGTCCGCGAGCGGTCATCATCAGACCGCAATACAGAATTCCTTTGTACTCGGCGCCTTCAGCCTTCATGCCAGCGATCACGGGGCGAGCCACATGCTGCAACAGCCACTGCGTCATCTGGCTGTCAACGATCGTGCGGGTAGAATAGGCGCCCATGCCCCCGGTATTCGGACCGGTATCGCCGTCGCCGATGCGCTTGTGGTCCTGGGCCGCGACCAGTGGAGCCACGCGCTCGCCGTCACTCAACACCAGGAACGAAAGCTCGTCGCCCGTGAGGTACTCTTCCACAACGACTCGCCGGCCTGCGTCCCCCAGTTGCTTCCCGCTGAACATTTCTGCTGCGGCCGCTGCGGCTTCTTCCTTTGTTTTGCAAATTATTACGCCCTTGCCTGCCGCCAAACCGTCGGCTTTCACCACTATCGGGGCATGAAACAGCGGCAAGGCCTCCAGAACCTCATCGATAGAGTCACAGATCGCGAAGTGTGCGGTGGGAATGTGATGGCGCTGCAGGAATTCTTTGGCGAAACTCTTGCTTGATTCCAGTTGTGCGGCTGCTTTGCTCGGGCCGAAAACCCGCAAGCCGCGCCGGGTAAACTCGTCGACCACGCCCAGTGAAAGGGGAAGTTCGGGGCCGATAATGGTCAGGTCGGGGCGGACCTGGTTGGCCACCGCAACCAGGGAATCGATATTCTTTACGTCGGCGGGCAAGCACTCAGCCTCTTCCGCAATGCCACCGTTGCCGGGAGCGCAATATATCTTGGAAACGCGCGAAGATTGCCGCAGCTTCCATACCAGGGCATGCTCACGTCCTCCACTTCCGATGACAAGAACTTTCATAGCCGGAGATCACAAGGTAAGGGGATGAGAGGACGATGTCAAACTCAGGAAATGAATTCCGGATAACAGATTACAGATCAAATATCATCGATTGTTTTCGTCCATCGAGCGGAGGATTTGACATTTCGAGCCTTCAGCCCTAAATCGCATTAACTATGCTTAACGTATAATGTTTTCAGGATGATCACGGTCTCCAAAGAAGACTACCTCAAGGCCATCCTCGAGGCGGAAACCGAAGGTGAGACTGTAATCTCCGCGACGCTCGCGCATTGGCTGTCCGTTTCACCACCCGCCGTCACCATGGCTCTGCGGCGCTTGAAAAAGGATAGTCTGGTCCGGGTTCAAAACACCGGTGAAGTCAGTCTCACCGCTGCAGGGCGCAAAATCGCGCGCAGGCTTACCCTCCGCCACCACCTGATCGAACGGATGCTCTCGGAAATGTTTGGCATGGAGTGGTACAAGGTCCATGACGAGGCAGAGCGGCTGGAACATGCCGTTTCGACCGATTTCGAAGCCAAACTGCTGGCCAAACTGGGGCGCGGAGGAGCCTGTCCACACGGCAATCTCAGCGAACTGGAGAGTCCCGGCAGTCGCCGCCGGCGTGGTTTGCTCCTGCTCGCCCACGCCGAACCAGGCAACAGCTACCTCGTTAGCGGTATTTACGAACGCGACCGGCGTTTGCTCGAATTCCTCGAGCAGCGTGGCATCCGGCCCGGAGCCCAGGTCCGAGTTTCCGGGCAGAATTACGATCACACCCTCACATTGGACACTGACGCAGGAACCGTTTCCCTCGGCGCGTCCGCTGCGGAAAAAGTGTGGGTTACGGCTTCCGACCGCAAGAACCGCTGACCGACAATACTGATTAACTATGGTTTATATCATCGTGTATACTTAAGCTAATGCTGTCGCCGCCTGAGCCTCAAGTCGTACCCGCCCGTGAACAGAGCGTGGAGCAGGGCTGGCGCTATGCGGTGACACGGCCTAGCCTGCCTGAGATTTATCGGACTCTGGCGATCCCAGAATCGGCCGGTTTTCTGCGCAAACTGCTGGCCTTCGCCGGTCCGGGATACCTGGTGGCTGTGGGTTACATGGATCCCGGCAACTGGGCTACCGACCTGGCCGGCGGATCAAAATACAATTACACCCTTCTTTCCGTCATCCTTCTCTCGAACCTGATGGCGGTTCTGCTGCAGACCCTCGCCATCAAGCTGGGGGTTGCCACGGGGCGGGATCTGGCTGCCGCCTGCCGAGACCACTACAGCCGCCCGGTGTCGTTTCTGCTATGGATTCGGTGCAGAAATTGCGATTGCGGCGTGCGACCTCGCCGAAGTCATCGGATCGGCCATAGCTCTGAATCTGTTGTTTCAATACCGCTGCTTTGGGGCGTGTGCCTGACCTCACTGGACGTCCTTGTAATTTTGTTTTTGCAGCAAAAGGGCTTTCGTTTGGTCGAGGCACTCGTGATTTCGCTCATCGGGGTGATTGGAGTCTGCTTCGGTTTGGAAATCTTGTTTTCCCGGCCGAGCCTGCTGGGTATCGCCCAGGGATTGTTTATCCCGTCTGCACAAATCATCCGCGATCCGGGCATGTTGTACATCGCCATCGGCATCCTCGGCGCCACAGTGATGCCTCACAATCTTTATCTGCATTCAGCACTGGTGCAGACCCGCGACTTCGAACGGACTCCCAAGGGCAAACGAGAGGCCATTCGCTTCGGAACGATCGATTCCACCATTGCGCTTACCTTTGCATTGCTGGTGAATGCTGCCATTCTGATCGTGTCTGCTGCTACCTTCTACCGCCATGGTTACAACGGCGTGGCCGAGATCAGCGACGCTCACAAATTGCTCACCCCACTGCTCGGAGTTACAGGGGCCAGCACCATGTTCGCGCTGGCGCTGCTCGCCTCCGGCCAGAATTCCACGCTCACCGGAACTCTCGCGGGCCAGGTTGTAATGGAAGGTTTTCTCAACATTCGCCTGCGGCCATGGCTGCGCCGTCTGATTACCCGCGCTGTAGCGATTATTCCAGCGGTAATTGTCACAGCGTTCTGGGGAACTGGTGGCACCGCCAAATTGCTGGTGCTGAGTCAGGTAATTTTAAGTATGCAGTTGAGTTTCGCTGTTTTCCCGCTGGTCACATTCACCAGCGACCGGCAAAAGATGGGAGAGTTCGCCAACGCGGCCTGGCTGAAATCTCTCGCCTGGTTCACCGCGATCTTGATTGCGGTGTTGAACGTGTGGCTGCTGGCTTTGGCCTTTCGTTCCTAGTCTTGCGACTAGACGGGAGGCTCGGCTGTTCCTGGGGCGTAATAGGTAGCCGTCCCGCTTTCGAGCTTTCGACCTTTAGCGCTGAAAATTCGAAAGTGGGCCAAACCCCACTTTTGCAGTGCGAACTGCAGAGTTGTCGAGATAACACCGAAACCGTAGGTCACGCTGCGCCGGAAGTTGATCGATGAGGCTTCCTGGAAATACTTCGTGGGACAGGATACCTCGCCAATGCGAAAGCCGAAGTTTACGCATTGCGCCAGGACTTGATTGTCGAATACGAAGTCGTCCGAGTTTTCCAGCAGCGGAAGTTCCATCAGGACTTTGCGCCCGAAGGCGCGGTACCCGGTGTGGTATTCCGACAATTTGATGCCTAGAAATAGGTTTTCGAACGCGGTGAGGAAGCGGTTGGCTACGTATTTGTAGAACGGCATACCTCCACGCATCGCCTGGCCGCCGATGATGCGCGACCCCAGAACGACATCGTAGACTTCGTAAGCCACCATGCTCGCCATCGCCGTGACCAGCAATGGGGTGTACTGGTAATCCGGGTGGACCATGATCACAACGTCTGCGCCCGCGGCCAGAGCCTCGCGATAGCAGGTCTGCTGGTTGCGCCCGTAGCCGTAATTCTGATCGTGCACAAAGAACTGCAGTCCCATTCGCTGGGCGATTTCCACGGTGCGGTCGGAACTGTGATCGTCAACCAGAATACGAATGTCCACGAGTTCCGGCAGCTCGGCCACCGTCGCGGCCAAGGTCTTTTCGGCGTTGTACGCAGGCAGCACTACGGCGATGCGCTTCCCATTGATCATATTGCTGCTGATGATGATCTCACGCCGGTCAAAGATCGGACTGCTCTCCGCCACTCCGCGCGCTGTTTATTGATAAAATAACCAATCAGGTAAACCGGAACCCATGGCTGAGAAGCGCACGTTATTCGAGAAAGTCTGGGACGAGCATGTAGTTTGCTCGCCTCCGGGAAGCCTGCCACTCCTTTACATTGACTTGCACCTGGTCCACGAAGTCACCTCACCCCAGGCCTTCGACGGCCTGCGCGTTGCGGGACGACAGGTTCGCCAGCCCAACCGTACGATTGCCACGGTAGATCACAACATTCCAACCGAGCCTCGCGGTACTCCGATTACTGATCCTATTGCCGCGCGCCAGATCGAGGCGCTGCAAAAAAATTGCAAAGAGTTTGGAGTTCCTCTGTTCGACATGGATTCACCCGACCAGGGAATCGTGCATGTTATTGGCCCGGAATTGGGATTGACGCAACCGGGTATGACCATCGTCTGCGGTGACAGTCACACCAGCACACATGGAGCGTTTGGCGCTTTGGCGTTCGGCATCGGGACTTCTGAAGTCGAGCATGTCCTAGCCACCCAGTGCCTGACTCAGCGCAAGCCAAAAACCATGCTGATCGACGTTCGTGGCTCCCTCGCCGAGGGAGTGACGGCGAAAGATCTGGCGCTCGGCATCATTGGTCAGATCGGGACTGACGGCGCAACCGGCTACGTGATTGAATACGCCGGCGAAGCTGTGCGTGCGCTCTCTGTGGAAGGCACGGATGACGCTGTGCAACATGAGCATCGAGGCGGGCGCCCGCGCCGGCATGGTTGCCCCTGATGAAACCACGTTTGCCTACATGAGAGAACCGGCGCTTTGCCCCACAAAATGGGGACTGGGAAAAAACATTAAGCCGCTGGCGAACTTTGTCCACCGATCCGGGCGCCCAATACAACAAGGTCGTGGAAATAGACGCGTCGAAACTTTCTCCCTTTGTCACTTGGGGGACGAACCCGGGAATGGTCGTCTCAGTCAGTGGCCGGGTTCCCGAAATTGACCAAATGAAGAACGACGCCGAGCGTCAGTCTGCCGAACGCATGCTGGACTATATGGGGCTCACGCCCGGGACTCGCGTTGAAGAAATCCCCATCGACCGGGTGTTTATCGGATCTTGCACCAATTCACGCCTTGAAGATTTACGCGCCGCGGCACGGGTGGCTAGGGGCTATCACGTCAACCCAAAGGTTCGGGCTATGGTCGTTCCAGGTTCGCAGTCTGTGAAGCATGAAGCGGAGCGCGAAGGTCTCGACAGGATCTTTCAGGAAGCTGGCTTTGAGTGGCGCGAATCGGGTTGCTCGATGTGTCTGGGCATGAATCCGGACATTCTGCAACCGGGCGAACGCTGCGCGTCGACTAGCAACCGAAATTTTGAAGGCCGCCAGGGCCGCGGCGGGCGTACCCATTTGGTTAGTCCCATGATGGCGGCAGCGGCAGCGATCGCCGGACATTTCACAGATATACGCAACTGGAAATTTCAGTGAAGGACGGCAGGAAAGCCGCGTTGTGTCCTACCGATGTTTGGCGCGACTGATTCAAGTTTGGATAACCATGCAACCATTCCGCACTCATAAAGGCAAAGTGGCGCCGCTCGATCGCGCCAACATAGACACGGATCAAATCATTCCCAAGCAATTCCTTAAGAGAATTGAGCGCACGGGTTTTGGCGAGTTTCTGTTTCATGACTGGCGTCGCGGCAAAGACGGACTACATGATCCGTCTTTCTCGTTGAACCATCCGCGCCACGCTGGTTCCAGTGTGTTGGTAACGGGCAAGAACTTCGGTTGCGGGTCGTCGCGCGAGCACGCTGTTTGGGCTCTGGACGATTTCGGTTTTCGGGTGGTGATCGCCCCCTCATTCGCTGACATCTTTGCCAATAATTGCGTGAAGAACGGCATACTTACGGTCGTGCTAACCGAAGAGGAAGTTTCAGAAATCAGCCGTCGCGCAGTTGAGTTTGACGAATATCACCTGACGGTTGACCTCGAGCAACGCAAGGTTGAAGACAACCACGGATTTTCCGCGATTTTTCAAGTTGACGATTTCACCCGTCACTGCCTGCTGAATGGCCTCGATGACATCGGCCTCACCTTGCAGCACCAATCGGAAATTGCAGCCTACGAAGCGAAGCACCCGGTTCCACAAAAGTTCGTGTAGTCCGTCTTCGCTGAAAAAACCAATCAAAACGCCTTCCATAACGATCTGGCATGGGCACCCAGTGCCGCTAAACCGGCGGCCCAGCGGGAGCGCCGGATGGTTTCAGCTTGGGAGTGTTCTGCTCCGGATTCTGCAAAAACAGAACGATCTCGTGATCAATCTGCTGCGCGATTGCATTACCCGGCGCGCCTCTCTTCAACGCACCCTGAACTTCGTGGACACCGGCCAGGGCCGCGGCGTGGATCTCAGGCGTAGCCTCGGCGTTGGTGTACAGCATCATCAGCCTCTCAGCTACTTCAGTTTGGACAACGCCGGCAAGGTCGCGCTCCGGCGCTGTCTTTGCAGCATCCGAGAACGTCGTATTCACCAAAGCAGATACGACATTTTCCGGCGAGAGGGTCTGCGTGTCCTGACGCGAAATAACCGCGAGCCTCTCCATACGCTGAGGGTTGAGCAGTCCACCGATAACTATTTCAGCGATGGCCCGCGCGCCATCTTGCGGGCTAAAAAGATACCCCGCGGACGAACTAAAACGTTCCGGGTCAGGATTGCCGCTTTCAACTGGAACAAGCGCGCGCCAAATATCTGGCGGCACGCTAAGCTTCGCGGGACTTAACGATTGCAAGACCAGTCGCAGGGCTTCTTTCTGGCTCTCCGCCGGCCAGATGCTTACGGGCGTCTGTCCGTCGCCCGCCAGTGACAATGGTATTTTCGCGCTTCCAATCACATTGATCGCGGCGCCAAGTGCGTAACGATGAAACAGGTAGACAAGAGGCAGCCGGGAAGCCAGCATTGAATTCGGTTCGCCTGGACGCAGCATTCCGGGTCCATAGTGCGCCAGTAGTTTGTCGCGGACGGGAAGCACTTCTTTCAGCCAGGTCACCGGGTCAGGACCGTCGTCATAAGAATTCCAGCGCGGATCGTCCGTGTTTCCCCATACGATGCCTTTCGCAATGGCTCCCTTCACAATTGCGTCCAAACGCGCGCGCTCCTGTTCAGGAGTGTTGCCGGGTTTGCCTTGGCCATATCCCCACTCAATGGCGTGGCGGTCATAGCTGCCCACCCCTTGCATATAAGCGTCGGAAAGATCGGCGGTTCCGTCGGCGCGAATTCGAACCAGTGGCGCGAAGTAATCCATCACTGATCCGCGTCCGTAGGTGCTGGCCACAAAATTGTGTTCCAACCCGAGTACGTGACCCATTTCATGACAAGTGAGTAAAGCCAGCCGGTTCAGCATCACTTGCTGTTCGCTGGTTTGCGGATCGAGATTGTCCAGTGCGGCGAACATATCGAGCGCTGGTTCAGCCGAGTTAAGCTGGGCAGAGTTCCGCGTCGAAGGCATCGTGGATTCCCAGTAATTGTTCACCGTTCGCATGCGATGAGAATCCAGTTGCACCACGGCATGCAGGATTTCTCCAGTGCGAGGATCCACATGGCTCTGCCCCACTGACCATCCGCGGCCCGAACGGTTCGTCCACTGGATAGTTGGATAGCGGATATCCATCGGATCAGCTCCCTCGGGCAAATCCTCGATGCGCAGCGCGTTCCTGAATCCCGCCTGCTCGAATGCTGTGTTCCACCAAAGCGCTCCGGTACGGGCGGCCGAGCGCACCGGCTCAGGAATGGCACGATCAAGGTAGAACACGATCGGTTTGACCGGATCACTCAACGCTGCGTTCGGATCTTTTTTCTCCAATCGCCAGCGGTTAACCAGGTATCGCGTCAGTGGCTGATCGTACGCCTGAGAGAAATCCTGAAAACTCTGGGAAATAAATCCGACACGAGGATCCTGTTCCAATGGCTGGAACCCGGGAGCAGGAATTGCGACGAAGGAATGGTGCTCGCGCACGCTGAGACTATGCGGATCGGGCTGGTTCAGATCACTCTCCGAGTCGGTGGCGAAGGTTAGCAAGGCCTCCACCTCGGTGTTCAAGGGAAAGCTTCCGGTATGTTCGAGATCGATAATGCTGCGGTCCTTGTCGAGACGCCAGTCCGCTGCGTGTGAAGATTGTTCCCGAACCATGACGCCGCCCACAGCGCGAGTCGGACGCCGCAGTTGCGACAGCAGATCAAACGCATCCCTCATGAGTAAGGCGTCGGCGTTGACCAGCATAGTTCCGTCCTGCTCTGCTTCCACAGGAAGAGAAGCCAGCACCGAAGTTGGGAAGCTATATTCCACTGAATGCTGTAGTTCCGCGGATCCGTTCGGCGCACGAAAGCTGGTGTTTTCCTGGATCACAAGCACGCGCATGCCGGCTCGTCGAAAACGGCACACCCAACCGCCACCGAATGAACTCCGGTCTGCGAATGCCTCAGTGGAACCGACCCCGCTTCCCAGTCCTGTGAAATAGAGGAACTCCCGTCCGAGCACAGCCGGCGACAACTCAAAGAGAATGTCCCCTTTTTTCTCGTCCCAGTAATAAGGAAGAAAGCCTTCCCGTCTCTGTAAACCCGCGGTCCGCGCCAAAAGGCCAGCTTTCTCATCCCCAGACTTCGCGGGGTTTTCAGCATTGGCGACAGTACAGACATTCGCAGTTAGAACGATCAGCACCAGCAAGAGAGGAGTTCGTTTCATAGGTTTGTCTTATACATCACGTGCATGACATGGCTCAAACCAGGGGGATGATTGAATAAAGGAGCTCCGCCAAACTCGCAAGTTATAATTGTTTTCGACAGGCTGTACTAGTCGGAGAGGTGGCCGAGCGGTTGATGGCACCGGTCTTGAAAACCGGCATACCTTAACGGGTATCGGGGGTTCGAATCCCTCCCTCTCCGCCACTCCCATCTCTGAGGGGAGCGCTTCTACTGCGCTATCGTCCATCATCGGCAGTTGCTGAATCCTCAGCCTGTCCTCACCGATTTGGTTACCTACATTTGGCCGCGAATCTGTCATAACGTGGCATGGGCCTCGATGAAAAAGCTATCGAAGCAGTTCGGCGGTGGAAGTTCGAGCCCTCGATGAAGGATGGACACCCCGTAGCGGTTCAGGTCAATATCGAGGTCAGTTTTCGGCTGTACTGAAAATGAGTTGGCGTTTCATCCAACCCAGGCCAGGCGACTCTCAGCAGCCGTGAACTTTCTTGAGCTGAGCTTGCGTTTTGGGTCCACAAACACCGTCAACTGCCAAATTGTGGTCGCATTGAAATTCCTCGACGGCGGACTCCACTGCCAAGTGGTCGGGCGACTTGATATCCCCGGCAAAGTATCCGAGATTGTTTAGCCGTGCGATCTGCCCCGAGATCTCGGTGACCGGATCAAGGTCTCCAATCCTGATTGCAATCCTGGTATTTTCCAGCGGCGTTTGCGCATCCTGAATTACCAGGGCAGCGTCATGGACGTCGGGCGGTATATCCTCCTCGATCTGCCCACCGCCGTCTGTCGTCACGTGGCGCGAGTCGCTTCCCAAAGTTAGAAGGCATGAAGCATTGGCAATCGGCGTTTCGTACTGATCTTCCAATATCAGGCGCAGCTTGAGATCCGCCTTCTTTACCGTGAACTCGTGTGTCTGGTCGGTGCTTCGGGATTCTTCTCGTAGCTTACGGTCCGGGACATATAGGGAGTCCCCTGGCAATAAAACATTGGGGTTCTGCCGCTGCCGCTTAAGGTCGGCGTTATTCGGGTCATTCCAGATGATGTGGAAGTCGGTGAACCCAAAAGCCTTCGCGATCTTGCAAAGGTGGTCCCCTTGTTGCACCGTATAGTTTCCTGCCACGATAGCCCCCTTCGCCAGAACGTACTTCAGCCTCGGTTGTGAAGGCCTTCTCTCACTATGATTTTCTCCCGCGAAGCACTGGCTTTGTCACTTCGAAATCCAGCCAGTCTGTTTCGATGGTTCCGGTCCAGTCGCCTTTCTGGGGAAGAACGTTTTCGTAGCGGAACTGGATCTGATACTTGCCCGGACGAAGGTCGGTCGCGAAGTAGTTCCTGCCTGTGTACTTATAAGCGACGAGTTCCTCCGGCTTTAGAACCTTGCGGCCGGCTTCTCCGTCGTCCAGTGGAGGCATGCCCGGCGGACCCGGGTGAACCGGTCGGCCTTCGCTATCGCGGACTTTGAGCAGAACTTTCGGCATGTCCAGGAAGAGTGCGTTCAGCCGAAGGTTCCCGCTGGATTTGTTCTTCATTACGACCATCACCCCAAGTGTGGCCGCAGTCGGGATCTCCGGCGTCATGATCGTGAATTCCACTTCCAACTGATTTACGGTGATACTCACGCTCGATCTCCTTTCGGCATTAACCCCTTCGACAGTCAGTCCCGAAGCCGCCAGGATCAACGCTATCGGAAGCAAACCGCCGCGCCACCACGCACTCCAGCGAGCACTCACACCACCGCCTCATCTCCCGTCGTTTGGGGAAAGTCCCCCGCGGGCTTGTGGAACGAACAACTGATCCCCATAGCCTTTGCGGCTTCCTCTCGGATCACGTTGTAATGCCGCGCAACTGGATTGTTTGCGGGATTATTCATGACTGTTCCGTTGGGACTGCGAAAGGGATAGAACACGCCGTTTACGGTTACCGCATAATTTACTCCATTGGTCGTGAAGTACTCTTCCGGATTGCCCATCATGTGGCCGAATTCGTGGGTGACATCCGTGGTGTCATTAACACCCCAGTTCCCCATGTCGAGCGTGGAGGCGACAGCCGCCACGGTCTGGTGCTCCCCCCGATTCACATACTCGATGCTGAAGGTTACGGGATAACCGTCAGGACAAGCGTTGGCGCAGTCTGCATCCTCACAGTACAGCTTCACTTTGCCGTTCCATTTGTTTTCTATCGCCGATTTCCATGCCGCCTTCTGGCCGGCTGTAATCGCTCCGGTCACTTTCAGCTTGACTATGACCTTGACCGCGCAAGGATTCCGGCTCACGACCACCGTAAATTTGGCATGCCAGCTATAGGTCCCGTTCCATGACGTGTAAGGGGCCTGGGCGCCGCTGATCACTTCCGTGGTTGGCCGGTCAACCTTGCGCGGCGGGAACGATTTCTTGCCACAGGGTAAGACCAGCGGAATGCTGTGACACGGTGAAGCGTTGCTGATTCGTTGGTAAAAGCGGCACGCGAACGTATCTTCCGTTTTTTCGAATAAGCGGTCGTCGCCCTCAAGGCGAGTCGTTCGTCGCGTCTCTCCATCAGATCCATCGCCCCAGAAACGCTTCTTGCAACCTGTGCTATCCTCCGTGGCCCGTGGGCACGGCCATCTCGCGGGATCCACCTTGCTCCCTACGCGGAAGAGGAGAATCATCACCCGCCGGTTCGGGGCATTTGCGTCGTCACGTGCCCGAATTCCTGCCGCGTTGTTACTCTGCTGGGCCGCTTCGAATCGGTCCTGGGTTTTCTGGGAGAAAATCAGGACTGGATTAAAGCTGCTGCAACCTTGATATTTTCCTTTGGAATCGTCACCCGTCGAAAGAAAATCGTTCGGCGTCAGAACCAGGTCCGCGGGACAGAGCGTCTTCATGTAGGTCTCATCAAGATCGCTGTCCGAAGTACCCGCCGGGACGTTGTCTTGCATGATTTGCTGTTGTTTCTCTCCCCAGTTCTCCGCTTTGGCTACCTGGCGCCACAATCCGACGGCCGCGGCCGAATCGGCATGCACGTTGAGCAGTGCATAAATGACCGTGGCTCGACGCCCACTGAGCGACTTGTTAAATGCGTCATTACCTACCGGGTCCGCGTGTCCAAAGATGGCAAGCGGTGGATAGAGAGCGTCCGGTTCTGCTCCGGCCTTTGCCGGACTTTCCTGGGAATGCGACTCTCTCAGATCTTTGAGGGCCTGAAACTCAATCGCGGCGTCTGGCGTGACAAACGACGAGTCAAAGGCAAACCGGATGTCCTCAATTTTCCAACAGGCGATTGGAATGAGGCGCAGCGTCACCCGATTGGATTCATCGGACGTGGCTGGCGCCACGAGCACCTCAAACGGCTCAACTGGAGGATGCGAACCGGTTGCTCCGCCGTCGGAAGAACCTTGAACCCCGCTATTGTCTTCATTGCCCATCGCGCTTCCGCGGGTCCCGAGTTAGACGCCTATCGTCGCCTGAGTTCCTGTTTTACTTGTAACAAACCCCGCAATTATACCCATCCGAGGAAATCGCGGGGCGCGCCTGGGTCGCATACCGGAGAATCCGCTCATTCTGAATCGCGTCTAAGCGATGGTGATCACAAGCAGGCGTATATTTATCGCCATCATGTCGTCCAGGCGACCGACCTCGGTGTTCGCGCCGCTCGCAGAAACCAATAAAAGAAAGCCCTCGGGGCGCCTAATGTCTGTCGATATCTTTCGCGGACTCGCAGTCGCCGGGATGATTCTCGTCGACAATCCGGGTAGCGACGATAAGGCTTACTGGCCGATTCAACACTCACAATGGAACGGGTGGACGCCCGCTGACTTAATTTTTCCATCGTTCCTGTTCCTGGTCGGGGTTTCGCTGATGTTCTCGTTTTCGGTGCGTCTTCGCCAAGGCGAATCCCGGTCGCAAATCCTGGTTCATGCCGTGCAAAGAAGCCTGATTCTTATCGCCATCGGCGTTGTAGTCAACGCTTCCCCGATTGTCGGCCTGGATCTCCACGCTTGGCGGCTTTTGGGTGTGACGCAGAGGATTGCGATCTGTTACCTCGCAGCCGCGATCCTTGTACTGTGGTCAGGCTGGCGCGGACAATTGATCGCGGCTGCCGTTTGCTTGGTAGGATATTGGGCCGCTTTGCGCTTCATGAAGGTTCCTGGCCTTGGCGTGCCCGGACACGACTTTCCCTTCATGGATCAGAATCGCAACATTGTTGCCTGGCTTGATCGCAAGCTTTTCCCGGGCCGCCTCTACAACGGAACGCGAGATCCGGAAGGAATCATTAGCACCATCCCGGCCGTCGCGACAACACTGATCGGCGTGTTGACCGGACACTGGTTGCGCTCCGAGCGGAGCAACCGGACAAAAGCGATGGCCATGATGTGCTTTGGAATTCTCGGCCTGGCTGCTGGCTGGGCCTGGAGCGTTTGGTTCCCTATCAACAAGAATCTTTGGACAAGTTCGTTTGTACTATTCACTGCCGGTTTTGCGCTGGTCTTTCTGACGTTTCTATTTTGGGTTCTGGAGATCAAGAACTGGCGCAGTGGGTGGACGATGCCGATCCTGGTGTTCGGGATGAACGCCATAGTAGCTTTCGTCGCCGACTCGCTGGTCTATGGGCCGGGTTATAGTTTTACGGCAAAAGCTCCGAATGGCACGGTAGTCAGTTGGCATGAGGCGGCGCAGGCGCGTCTCGAATCTTTCATCCCCAGCGCAGCTAATGCATCGCTAGCGTATTCCGTCATGGCGGTGCTGTTTTGCTGGATTTTGCTCTGGCTCTT
Organism: Terriglobia bacterium; assembly: GCA_963765715.1. Lineage (GTDB taxonomy): Bacteria > Acidobacteriota > Terriglobia > Terriglobales > Acidobacteriaceae > JAIQFF01. The sequence continues at coordinate 270,880 of CAVXXN010000015.1, read as the reverse complement.
ATGGCGCAAACGAATTTTCATCAAGGTCTAGAGACGTCAACACCCATGCGCAGTAGATAGCCACGTCTGCAGGCTTAGAACACAAAAGTGCAACTGGCGAAAATCGTATGGCGCAGATGCATCGACCGGCTTGAACCACGTCCAAAAAAGCGCCCCTCAACATTTTTAGACTTTTGCACCTCCATACAGTATCCATACAGCAACTACCCGATTCGAGGCCTTGGGTGCTGAGCCTAGCATTGAGATTCCTGAACAAAATTACGACCACTTGGAGGGTTCAATGCCACGCAATGTTGAAGTCAATGTGGGGCAGAAGTTTCAGGACGGAACTGGGCTGACCGTGAAAGTCGGAGAAATTGATTCTAACGACCGCGTTCAATTCTCTGTGATCTCAAATCATCAAGGAGCCGACAGACCGGGGGAAATGTCTTACTCGGTCTTCGTCAACCGCTTCACGAGAATTGATTCAGCGGAAGACGCTTGTGTACGAATCAAACGCCTCGGCTACGTTGCATTCCGGCGCGTACGAATTTATGGTGAGGAATTCGAATTGCTATCCGACCCGTTTCCAGAACGCGATTGGATCGCAATTCGTGCACGGGCGAAAGGCCAACCTGGCATTCGTGTACTTCACCTTCCTGTGACAATCGTCCAAAGTGCCGGTGCGCGGACGACGAAAGCCGCGTAAGCAGCCCCTGTGACGCAAGGTCGAGTAGCGTCGGTACGAATCGATGGCGTTCAACAGCTATTCAGAAGGTTGTCTGAAGATCGGGCATGGCATGGCGATTTAGCTTATTCCGGCGCTTTCGATCAAGAGAGCTGTTGAACGTCAAATCGGCTTGGTGGCATTTGTCCCTAACGATGCACGGAAGGGTGAAAAAGCCTCTAATGTTACGCACCGGCAAGTCTGGCTCCGCCATGGCTGCAAAATGTCCGCCACGGGGCATCTCAGTCCAACGCTGTACATTGAAGAATCGTTCCGCCCACTCCCGCGGCGCCGGAACAATGTCCGCCGGGAACATCGCGAATGCGGTTGGTACCGTCGACGATCCGACCCATTCCTTGACCTTCTCCCCGATCCAGGTCAACGCTCCGGCATTCGCGTAGTCATAATATGGAAGGAAAGAGGAATCGATCGTCCCTGTCACCCAGTAGAGGGCGACGTTGGTGAGCGATTCATCTTTCGTAAAACGCTTCTCCACGTCGTCACAGTCGCCCAATTCGCGGAATTTCTCGACCAGTCACCGCGCCAGCCCGGCCGGCGAATCATTTAGACCGTGAGCCAAACTCTGAGGCTGAGTACCCTGAATCATGGCGTACGCACCATTCTTTCGCTGCCACTCTCCTGTCTCGGCCAGAAATTTCTGTTCTCGAGGAGACGGATCAAATAGCTTTTTCTAGTCTGCATGGTTCTAATCCGACGCTTTAGATTCATTACGCAACCTGCTGTGAGAAAATCGGCGACGAATTACACAAAAGCCGCGCCGAATGCAGACCTCCTGAAAAGGACGCCAAATGCTCGACTTGACCACAGTTCGTGATGCCCAGGCACTGTTACGACCCTTTCTTCCGGTGACGCGTCTCGTTCGCGCATTGTCGCTTTCGAGCAAGGCAGGCGACCGCGTCTGGCTGAAACTGGAAAGCGAACTGCCGACGGGATCTTTCAAGCCGCGGGGGGCTCTATATGCACTCTCTGTAAATCACCGGCGCAAGAAGGTTCATGAGGTTGTTGCTTCAAGCACGGGCAATCACGGGGCCGCCGTTGCCTATGCAGCAAAAGAATTAGGTATACCGGCCCGCATATACCTGCCTCGTAGTGCCAACCCGGTCAAGCGGGAAAAGATCGCGGCGCTCGGCGCCAGGATTGTCGATGTGGGCGGGCCCGATCTGAATGCGGCATTTCAGGAAGCCCGTTCTTATTCCGAGAAGGCGGGAGCATATTTCCTCAACGATGCTACAGATCCGGATTTGCCCGCAGGGCCGGCAACCATTTCGAATGAAATCCGTGAGCAATTACCTGAATGTGACACGATCGTGGTGCCCATGGGTGATACAGCCCTTATTCGTGGGGTAGCCGCTGCGGCGAAACAACTCTGGCCTGCGATGAAAATCGTAGGCGTACAAGCGGAGCGGGCGCCTGCATACTTTCGATCCTGGAAGCAAGGACAACCAGTTTCCACTGAAAAATGCGACACCATAGCTGATGGTCTCGCTACCCGAACGCCGGATGCGGCAAACGTCGCTGTCATCCGGGAACTGGTGGATGAGGTCGTTCTCGTTAGCGAAGAACAGATGCTTTCGACGATCGCCCACCTTGTATTCGAAGAGCACCTGGTCGCGGAGCCCGCTGGGGCCGCCGCCACTGCTGCGGTGCTTCAGTCGAAAACATCGTTCGGCAAAAACGTGGTCCTGCTGATGACAGGCGCGAACGTTGCTCATGATGTCCTCCGCTCGGCAATTTGTTCCCTCTGAAAACCCCGAGAGTAAACGTGGTCTGAAGATACGTCGCAGCCCGAATCATGAGTCGTAGTGTGTCGTTGGCAGCGGCACTCCTGGGACCCAATGATATTGGGGGTATTGTTGACGAGCGTCGCGGTTTTCCTCCGACGATGGCTTGCCCGTGGCCCCGACGGAGGTCGCCACGGCTTCACCCCTGGGCGCCTATCGGGGAAGGACCAACAGTGGCTTAATGTCGGTTCGACAGTATTCGGCACGCTATCGCCTCACTCAACAACGCCAGCCCCGCACACTCCGGACTTCCGCTTCGGTGGGGGACGTTCAGGAGGCGGAGGGGCCAGCGGCAAATTTTGAAGACCTATTCAGGACGTTGAACATTGTGATGAACCGCAGCCGTGATCGTTGAAACAACCGGCGCCGGTTCCCAGGAGAACCGGCGATTTTCAAAATCAAATGCCACCTTCGAAAACTGCAGGCCTCTGACTCCTAAAACGCCGTCAAAGTCATCTCCTTCATCTTTCCGGTCATCGACAACAAACGCCGTTTGTGCCCCCACCATTTCTCCACCTACATAAAGGTCGGGAATTCGCACCTTCGTGCGCTGAAATGTTCCACCTGCATCGGCGGCAGTTTCTGTCCCGAGCGCTCGCAATCCGATCGACTCGGACACACGACTTTGAAATAGCGTCAGATCGGGACAGCCCGAATCCACGACCATGCGCAGCCATCGATTTTGAAATCCCATTCGAATCGTAACGACAGGAGTATCGGTCTCGAACGGGACGGAGTGCGTCAGGCTCTCGGGCACGCCAAATAGAATTTTCTTCGTTTCGTAATCGATCGTGAAGCTGCTCTTTCTCAGAACGTCCATGCCGATAATTGCGTGGACTCTGAAGCCGAGGCCTTTCTGCAAGAACGAGAGGTCTTCAGCCAGTACAGGAACAGATTCAACCCGAACCGGGCCAAGACTCACGGAAGGTATTAGGACCTGCCGGACCTGAGCGCTCTTGTTCCAAAGGTTCACTTTTTCCGGCTGTTCCGCCAGCTTGAGTTCATGGACGATTTTCTCGTCTACGACGCTTGGGTAGGCGCCCGTGTCCACCAGGAAATTCAGCTTGTGCGCGTTGCCGATGCTCCCCTCCACAATCACCAGGTATCCGCTGAACAAGCGGATCGGTAGTTTCATGGAGAGAGGATTGGCGGGCCCGGTCTGTAGCTGCCCGGCCTCGTTCGAAGCACGCGGCGCTTGTGCCCAACCAATTTCCACAAGGGATGTTGTCAGGGTAACAAGCAGATAACTACAAAGCACTAACCGGTTCATGGCGTTCACCCCATCCGCTGCTGGCGGTGACGCCAACGTGGATCAGGAAGACAGATAGCTCAATGAACCGCGCCTACATTGTTGATCTATTTATCCGCTACTCGTAAGTCACTGCTAATAAACTGGTTGAAAGAGGCATGTACTCAGCTCGAAGTTGGAGAAGTTGACTAACAATGCTAAAGTTCGAGCCAACGGCTTGGGGTTGTGAATGGCCAATGATCATCGTTCCCCGGAGATTGTTCGTTTCGGGTTGTTTGAAGCGAACTTACAGACTGGGGAATTGCGCAAAAACGGAGTGAGGGTACCTCTGCAGGGCCAGCCATTTCAGGTCTGCGCCATACTGCTGACACGCTCAGGGGAATTGGTCAGCAGAGAGGAACTGCGCCAGCAGGTCTGGCCCGAAGATACCTTCGTCGATTTTGACCACGCGCTCAATACAGCCATCACAAAGATTCGACTGGCCTTGGGGGACCAAGCCGACAATCCCCGGTTTGTGGAAACGCTCCCCCGACGCGGATATCGCTTCATAGCTCCGGTGGACAAGCCAGATTCACCTGCAGCCGCGATTCTTCCTTCTCCAAACCTTCCCCAGAGACTCACTCGCCCAGCAAGCTGGATATGGGCTGTGACGGTGGTGTTGGTGGCTCTGTCCGCAGTTGGAATCTGGTGGTTTACGCGTAACCGCGCAGAAGCCAGCCTCCCCCCGCTTGAAGTGGTGCCAGTGGCCGCCCTGCCCGGTTTTGAAAGTGACCCTGCCTTCTCGCCCGACGGCAACCAGGTTGCTTTTGCATTCGGAGCAGAGGACAAGAGCGGGATCTACACGACCATGGTCGACGGCGATAAGCCACTGCGCCTGACCAACGATCCCGGCGATGCTTTTCCAACCTGGTCGCCCGATGGCCGTCAGGTCGCTTTTTACCGCTTGTCCGAACACGGACCGGCTATTTACACAGTTCCTGCTCTCGGCGGCACCGAGCACAGGCTGCACACGGGAACCTCCGGTTCCTCGGCAAATGGTCTGGACTGGTCGCCCGATGGCAAGGCCTTGGCTTTTTCGGAGACTTATGAGGATAGGAACCGCGCCTGGATTACGTTGCTTTCGCTTGCCGATTCCGCCGTTCACCCACTCACCTCGCCGTCAAACCAGGAGTACGATTCTTCCCCTGCTTTCTCACCAGACGGTTCGAATGTGGTTTTCATTCGTGGGATCGTGGCGGGAGTGGTGTCTGATCTATTTGTGGTGCCGACCACTGGTGGAACACCCAGGCAATTGACCTTCGACAAGACTTGGATATTTGGGTCGCCTACGTGGACTCCGGACGGTCGCGAGATCCTATTCTCTTCGGCGCGTGGGGGGCAAGGCGCCTTATGGCGTGTCTCCGCTTCCGGAGGAACACCACGGCCGGTGGAGGGCGTGGGCGTAATCGCCTGGTCTCCTACTGTTTCTCGAAAAGGCAATCGGCTGGCGTATCAGCAGATGTCTTTCAAAGACAGTGTTTTTCGTTTGAATCTGACGGACAATGCCCATCGTCCGAGCGTACCTACAATCCTTAGAGCAGAAAAGGGCATAAACTGGCGGCCGCAGTTTTCTCCGGACGGAAAGAGATTTGCCTTCGAATCGAATGGTTTGGGCTATCCGGAGATTTGGGCCTGCGATAGCGACGGATCGCATTGCGCGCCATTAACCTCATTGCGGGGTACGGCTGGAGCCCCACGCTGGTCGCCCAATGGCCGTTACATTGCGTTCGAGTTTCGCCCCAAAGAACACAGTGAGATTTACTTGCTCGAGGTAGGTGGCGGCGCGCCGACGCTTTTGCCCACCCTGCCGGGATCTGATAATGGAGGGCCCAATTGGTCGCGCGATGGAAAGTGGATCTACTTCTATTCCGACCGGGGAGGTGAACCCTTTCAATTGTGGAAGGTGCCGGTCAGCGGAGGCCCTCCTGTCCAGATTACAAAGAACGGCGGCGTGTTTGGTGCCGAATCCGCGGACGGACATTATCTTTATTACGCGAAGCTCCAGGTTTCAGGGATATATAGGATGCCACTGCAGGGTGGTGATGAGGAACGCGTCCTGGATCGAGCCGGTGGCGGTGAGTGGGCGAACTGGGCGCTTGCCCGCAACGGTATTTATTTTCGCGACGCGAAGAAATTGAAGAACGATCACTATATCGGACTGCTGAATTTTTTTGACTTCGCGACCAGAAAGATCACGTACGGTTTCTTCACTGGACCAACCGCGTGGGATGGGTATTGGGTTGTCAGCCGACGGCAAATCGGTTCTCTTCGATGATAAAAGCGAGGCAGAATCCAGCATCATGCTGGTAAAAAACTTTCGTTAAGGGCTTGCGTTCGCTTGCGTAAGGCAATGAAGTCTGGAGGTTAGTCGTGCCGGAACGCCGTCCGATGCGGAGAGCCTGTTCCATTCTTCTAGCTTCTTGCCTGCCTGGGACTCTTTCCAGCGGCGTGGGGCCAGGATATAACGGCTGCCCTGACCGGCACCGTGGTAGATCCCAGCGGCGCCAGCCTCGTCGGCGCGACTGTCACTGCAACGGATAAGGAGCGTGAAACCACCTACGCTGTGCAGACAAACAGCGCCGGCGTGTTTCAAATACCGCGCTTGCCTGTCTCCACATATGAACTGACGGTTGGAGCGGTAGGGTTTCAAACCGCAGTCTACCGGTCAATTACTCTGGTCCTCAACCAGACCGCCCGCATTGATTTCCAATTGAAGATCGGACAGTCAAGCGAGACTATCGACGTCACGTCAACTCCTCCCCTGCTTCACACCGACACGACGCAGCTCAGCACGGTGATTGATTCGCATACTAATGTGGATCTTCCGCTGCTCACTCGCAACTACATTCAGCTGGCCCTGCTCGCTCCGGGCAGCGTACACCCCGACCCTCAAACCCTGACCAGCGGGGCCGGACCATCGGACGCGGGTAGGCCGTATATCAATGGAAACCGGGAACAGGCGAACAACTTCCTGCTCGATGGCATGGATAACAACCAGGTGTCTGACAACCTGGTCGGGTTTAGTCCGAGCGTGGATGCCATTCAGGAATTCAGCCTTATCACACAGAACGCTTCCGCCGAGTTCGGGAACTTTCAGGGTGGCGTCGTCAGCACATCGATCAAGTCCGGCACCAACCGCTATCATGGTGACATCTTTGAGTTCTTCCGGAACGATGTTCTGAATGCGAATAACTGGGCGAACAATTTTCAGGGGCTCGCTAGGCCCGCGCTTCGCTGGAACATGTTTGGGGCTACGTTGGGCGGTCCCGTTGTGAAAAACAAATTGTTTGTTTTCGTCGATTACCAGGGACAACGGTTCGACCATCCGTCCTCGAGTAGCCCCATTACGCTTTTCACCGCGGCGGAACGGCACGGCGATTTCTCTCAATTGCTGACAGAGCGAGGCGTCCAGCTTTATAACCCGTTCCAGATTGACGCCAACGGCAACCGCACACCTTTTCAGAACAATCTGATTCCCGCGAGTATGATCGATCCAGTTGCGGGAAACCTATTCTCCTCGGGCCTTTATCCCATGCCATTGAATGGCAATTTGAACAACAACTTCGTCAACACCACTCGAAGTTACAACAATGCGGACCAGGGAGATGTGAGGATCGACTACAAAATCTCCCCGAGCGACCGGCTCTACCTTCGGATATCGGAGGGCTCTCAAGATAACCCCGTTATCAACTCGTTCGGGCTGCTTTTCAATACCTTCGACCAGGCTCGGATGGAAAATGGCGTGATCAACTGGACGCACAACTTCGGCCCGAACGTGCTGAATGAGGCGAGCGTGGGCGCGAACTATGTCCGTGTGGCTCGGGGTGGCGAGGACAACGGTCTTGGAAACCTCGGCGAGAAACTCGGTATCGCCAACGCCAATGACCATGGTCCGGGTCTTTTGGCGCTGAACATCTTTGGAGGCACAGTCGCCGGTTTCGGCAGCCAAAATATTGGCGACGCAGAGCTTTTTGCCGACACCGTATTTCAATACAAAGATGATGTCGTCATCACCCACCGTCGCCACCTGTTCCACGCCGGCTTCCAGTATTGGCGGCAGCGCGTCAACACCTATGAAGCTGGCACCAACGGCCGAACCGGCTTTATGACCTTCAGCGGACGCTTTACCGCGGGTCCTGAACAGCTGGCGGTATCGGGTGGTGGAACCGGCGCTGGGGAGGCCGACTTGTTTCTTGGGCTGCCTGAGTCCTTTGGTCGGGGGACCAACAGCACCGGACCCTGGGGCCAGCGGGCGAACGTGGTTGGCGTTTATTTCCAGGATGATTGGCGTGCGACCGACACGCTCACGCTGAACCTGGGATTGCGTTACGAAAATCACACTCCCTGGGTAGAAGTGCAGAACCGTCAGGTCAATTTTGCGCTCATCACCGGACAAGTCCAGTTCGCCGGGCAGCCATGTATCTACAGCAACTGCCGGGCACTCTACAATTCCTACAACGGTGGCCTGAACTTTCAGCCACGGATCGGACTGGCCTGGACTCCCACATTCCTAGACAGAAAGACTGTATTGCGCGGAGCCTATGGGATTTCCTCCTACCTGGAAGGAACCGGTAACAATCTCCGGCTCCCCATGAATCCCCCATTCACGAGCGCCGAGTTTGAGACGGACTATTTCACAACCAATCTACCGGCGACGACAACTGGACAGGGTCTATTGCCGCCGCCCGCTGGCGATCCATTCCAGAACGCGATCATTCGCTTATGGGATGCGAACGTACGCCCTGCCATTTCGCAGCAGTGGAATTTGGCGGTCGAACACCAGTTCACCAATTCGACCACGCTTGAAGCTGGCTACGTTGGCCAGCACGCCACTCACCTGATGGTTGCCCTGCCCTACCTTCAGGAACAGCTGCATGTGGATGGATCGATTACCCCGAGTCCCTTCCTGTCCGGAAACCCGGCGCTCCGGTCCGAGCTAGCACAAATCTCCGGCACCGCTTCCATTGCGAACATGCGTTATGACGCACTGCAGGCAACCTTACAGAAGCGCTTTAGCAGTGGCTTGCAGGCACAGATCGCATACACCTACTCGAAGTGCATGACGGATTCCACCGGCTATTTCGGCGCCGGCGGCCAGGCCGCGCCAGCCTCGGCTTACTGGCAGAACCTCTACGATCGGCGCGCCGAGTGGGGACCCTGCTACTACGAAGTTACCCACGTTGTCAGCAGCTACGTGATCTATGAACTTCCCGTCGGCCGCAAGAAAAGGTGGGGCAGGAATTTGAGTCCATTAGTAAATGGTGTGATTGGGGGCTGGCAGCTAGGGGGTATCGTTCAGTTCCGTGGCGGATTTCCACTTACAATTTTTTCTCCAGACGCCTCAGGCACCAACTCGCGGGGACCGCGCGCCAACTGCATTGCCCCGCCTCACCTCTTTGGTCGAAAACCCGCTTTCGATCCGTTCACGAAACAATTCAGTGGCTTCCAGTGGTTCGATCCTGCCTCGTATGCGCCGGCCGATCCAGGCACATTTGGAACTTGCGGTGTCGGCACAGTCCGCGGCCCCGGTCTGAACACGGCCGATCTGAGCGTTCAGAAGGAATTCCCTTTGAACGAATTTAAAAGGCTGGAACTTCGGGCCGAATTCTTCAACGTCACCAACACCCCAATTTTGAATTCTCCGGACATAGGTCTTAACCCTAATCTCGGTTTGATTTCCAGTTCGCAAGGCGAACGCAACATACAGTTCGCCCTGAAGTTCTATTTTTGACCCGGCGGTTCCGGACAAATGGCTGCTGAAATCAGGCGGGGTTTGTTGAATATTTCCAATCTGGTATAGCATCCACAGGACGAGGTTCCACCATGACAACGACTACAACTTCACAGCGAAGTGGCGAAACCACAGTGACCCGCCAACCGCAAGCAGGCAATGGTCTGGCAATTGTGCGCGTGACGATTGGCGCGATGTTCTTGTGGGTCTTTTTCGAGAATCTGGGGAAAGGCCTCTACACGCCGTCGGGTTACGCGGGTCTGATCGCTTACTACATCAAGGCGAGCCACTGCCCGGCAGTGTGGAAGGCGGTAATGGGCCTCGCGGCAAGCCACGCCTCGATCGCGGCTCCCATGCAGGGCCTGACGGAGATCTCTCTCGCGGTCCTCCTCCTCCTCGGCCTATTTACCCGGCCGGCTGCGTTTGTAGCTTTTCTGTTTCTCGGCAGCCTTTGGATTTCGGAGTTCGGCACCTCGTGGATCTGGGAACTGTTGGTTTCGGTGCTCGCGTGTCTCGGGCTCGCAATCGGACGCGCCGGCCGGAGCTGGGGCGTCGACGCGTGGCTGTCGCAACGGTGGCCGTCTTCTCCGTGGTGGTAACGCATTCACGTGCGCGTTTCCGTCATCATTCCTACTCATAATGAAGCGCAGTCGATTGGGCTCGTTTTGGCGGATCTCCCATCTGATCTCACGACCGAGGTCATCGTTGTCGACAGCAACTCGAATGACGGGACACCCGAACATCGCCACAAAAATGGGAGCCCGTGTCATTCAGGAACCGCGCCGCGGCTATGGTCGAGCCTGCCTCACCGGTCTGGCCACCGCAAATTCCCCTGACATAGTTGTTTTCCTTGATGGCGATTACAGCGATCGTCCGTCCGAATTGCCGATTCTTTTAGCGCCAATCATTGAAGGGCATGCCGACATCACACTCGGTTCCCGCCTGCACGCGCAGCATTCTGTTGGGGCGCTGCCCTGGCACCAGGCGTTTGGTAATCGTCTAGCCGCCAGCCTGATCAGGCTTCTGTACGGACTAAAAATCACCGACCTAGGCCCCTTTCGCGCCGGCCGCGCGGAGGTACTACGTGCCCTCGCGCTCGAAGAGACCACATATGGATGGGCGGTTGAGATGATCCTGAAAGGCGCCCTGGCCGGATACCGCGTAGTTGAAGTCCCGGTAAGCTACTACCCGCGTATCGGAAAATCGAAGATCAGTGGCACGCTGAAGGGCACGGTCGGCGCCGGCTGGTTCATTCTCAGCTTGATCGTGCGCTACTATTTCCGGCCGAAAGGCCGGAATCCGCGGCCAGCGTGAGTTTGTGGCGGGTGGGCCGCCGGCCCCATCCGAGCATGCCTTTGCCTTTTCGTCTTACCGTAAGCGCAGGAGACTCTCAACGGAAGGCACGAAATAATAGGAGCCGGTCAACGGTTGAGTAAACCGGGTAAGCGCATCGCGCGTGCCATTGATCAGGCCCGCCATGCTATTGAGCATTCGGGAAAGGCGTTTCTGGTCTGCGCTGAATCCAACGAACATGGTTCCATGGTCATCGACCTTTCCGTAGGGCATATTGCGACGGAAGATGTGCCCGAACTCGTCCTGATCGGTGCGCGCCACGTGCGAGTCCGCTGGTTTGTTCTCGAGTTCAATGCTGTCGGGCTTGGTGCGTCCCATAATGCGCTCTTGCTGATCGACCGGCACAGCTTCCCAATCAGCAGTCTTGTGCTTCCACTTTTGCAGCAACAGGACTGAGCCGGCAGCACCAGGGACTCCTTCGGGCAGAAGAGCTGCGGCGGGAGCGTCGAGAAGTGTTGGATTTTCCGAGCCATCAACGAAGCCGGTAAGATCGCGATCATGCCGGTAAGACCAGCTCGACGTTTCTTCCGCGAGTGACGCTTGACCGTGGAGATCATGAATGATCGAGCGGGCCATATCGAAGATGACGTCATAAGCGCTGCCGGACAGCCATACCACCGCGTCATGTTGCGTTCCTGGCATAACAAATCCTTCTGTGCCCTGGATTTCTTTATTAAAGCCCTCAACGCTGGGAGGAGCGTCACCGGGAACGATGTCGCGCCAGAGCTCAGGCCGAAAGCCGATGACGAAGTTCACTCCTCCCGTGGTGGTCCGTGGTTCATGGATTGCGGAGATTGTAGACGCGAACTCATTGCGTTTCTTTGCGTCCAGGATGTCAAACTCAAGGTACGTATGAGAGGACGTTCCAAGTGCGAAAATTCCAGCCTGGGGCGTATACATGCGGGCATTATAACGGGGCAGATTTGCGACATTGCAACTGAGATGGATGGCGCTGCCGTCGCGCCTGTTCGGCAGAATTACTAATGGTAGGAGTGGGCGTTTAACACACCTCTAAAGTCTCAATGGATGTCGGCTTCGTCAACTGTGGTAGCCATGGGAATAGTGGTATCCACTTTTGTCATCTTGAACAGTTCCCGGACGCGTGGCCCCGCTCCGGCGGCAATCAACCGGATACCCTTACGCTGGCAGCTTACATAATGTCCCACGACAATGCCCAAGCCGGCAGAATCCATATAGGGAACGTCGGTCAAGTCGAGGATGTTCACTAACGCCGGTTCCTCCCCCGGCGTCGATTGGAAATCGAGCATTCTTCGCAGGCCGGCGGGCGTCAGAGATCCGTACATGTCTCGAGCAGTGAAGGGCCCGCAGAGACGGAAGATTATCGTGCCTGAAGCTTTACCCTCTTTACGTTCGATGCTGAACGGAGTGCCTTTCCAAAGTTGGGCCTGAGATATCGTCATTGAATAGTCCCCACTGAAACAGGGCTCGACGGTGCACCGCAATCCACAAACTTGAACCCGTCGTTTGTCATGGCCAAGGATTATATCCTGATGAATACAAGGTCCCTCCACTTCGTAGACCACCGCTCTCGAGTCTCACCTGCTTCGTTCGGGATGACGGAATTGAGGAAATCTGAACATCCCCACTCAAGCCAAAAACTGGGCTTGAGTGGGTCACCCGCCCTGACACTTTTCCACAAGGTGACGGGTTGACACTACTCTCTATCGTTTTATAATCATTCTTATCCAATAATCATGCGTTCGTCCCATAAACAGTTCCGTGAACTGGCCGAGAAGCACGGTTTGGCGGTCACGCACCAGCGCCAGGTGGTCTATGAGGCCGTCATCGCTTCCCACGGCCACTATTCTCCGGAGGACATTTACGCTGCGGTCCGGCGTCGCATTCCATCCATTTCCCTGGCCACGGTCTACAACAATCTGCGGCTTTTTATCGAGTGCGGGTTGCTGCGAGAGGTCACGCCTCATTCGGCCACGTTGCGCGTGGACGGTAATCTCAAACCTCATCACCACCTGGTTTGCTCCCGCTGCAAATCGGTTCAAGACATTGAAGGAGAGTTCATCGATTTCAAACGGCTGTCCCGGCATCTTCCGGATGGCTTTGATCTGACGCAGCCTTTGGTCGAGGTCTTTGGCCTCTGCCGCCGCTGCAGCACCAAAAAGTAATTCTTCAAGCAATACTCATTCAAGATTCGAAGGACGGAAATATATGGAAAATACGCTCGCAACTTCATCGGGAAGCGTTTCCCCCGAAACTAAAGACAAAAGCACCAAACCCGAATCCAAGTGCCCGTTCAACCATGGAGCCTCCGCTCCTACGAACCGCGACTGGTGGCCGAATCAGGTGAGCCTGAATGTCCTGCACCAGCATTCTGGCCTGTCTGATCCGATGGGCAAAGAATTCAATTACGCAGAGGAATTCAAGAGTCTCGATCTGAATGCCGTGATCAAAGACCTTCATGCGCTCATGACTGACTCGCAGGAGTGGTGGCCGGCCGACTTTGGACACTACGGAGGGCTGTTCATCCGGATGGCGTGGCATAGCGCAGGCACGTACCGCGTTGGCGATGGCCGCGGCGGCGCCGGAGCCGGGCAGCAGCGTTTCGCCCCGCTTAACAGCTGGCCCGACAACGTGAACCTGGACAAGGCGCGCCGGTTGCTCTGGCCGATTAAACAGAAATATGGCCGCAAAATTTCGTGGGCCGACCTGATGATTCTCGCCGGCAATGTCGCTCTCGAGGATATGGGATTCAAGACGTTTGGTTTCGGCGGAGGACGCGCGGATGTGTGGGAGCCCGAAGAGCTGAACTGGGGGCCTGAAGGCACCTGGCTGGCGGACGAGCGCTACAGCGGCGATCGCGATCTCCAGAATCCTCTCGCGGCTGTGCAGATGGGTCTGATTTACGTGAACCCGGAAGGGCCGAACGGAAAGCCGGATCCCATTGCGGCGGCCAGGGACATTCGCGAAACATTCAAGCGCATGGCCATGAACGACGAAGAAACGGTCGCACTGATTGCTGGCGGCCATACCTTCGGCAAAACTCACGGCGCCGCGGTTCCTGCCGACTACGTGGGCAATGAACCGGAAGGCGCAGACATTCACGACCAGGGCTTTGGATGGAAGAATAAATTCGGTAAAGGTTTTGGTGCGGACACGATTGGTAGCGGTCTCGAAGTCACCTGGACCCAGACACCGACGAAGTGGAGCAACAACTTCTTCGAAAACCTTTTCGGCTTCGAGTGGGAGCTGACAAAGAGTCCGGCGGGTGCAAATCAATGGACACCGAAAAATGGCGCCGGCAACGGCACCGTGCCGGATGCACACGATCCGTCGAAGAAACATGCGCCATCCATGCTGACCACCGATCTCGCCTTGCGCTTCGATCCGGCGTACGAAAAGATTTCCCGGCGCTTCTTCGAGCATCCAGACCAGTTTGCGGATGCATTCGCGCGGGCGTGGTACAAGCTGACGCATCGCGACATGGGCCCGATCGTGCGTTATCTCGGACCGCTGGTTCCGAAGGAGCAGCTGCCCTGGCAGGACCCGATCCCCGCTGTGAATCATCCTCTGATCAGTGAGCAGGATGCTGCTGCTCTGAAGGCGAAGATTCTTGCTTCTGGCCTGACTGTTTCCCAGTTGGTCTCGACGGCCTGGGCCTCGGCGTCGACCTTTCGCGGATCCGATAAACGCGGCGGAGCGAACGGCGCGCGCATTCGCCTTGTGCCGCAAAAGTTCTGGGAGGTTAACCAGTCAACGGAATTGGAGAAGGTGCTGGCAAAGCTGGAAGCAATTCAGAACGAATTCAACTCTGCGTCAGGTGGGAAGAAAGTCTCGCTGGCGGACCTGATCGTTCTCGGCGGCGATGCGGCGATCGAGAAAGCTGCGAAGGACGCCGGAACTGACGTGAAGATTCCCTTCAAGCCGGGCCGCATGGACGCGTCGCAGGAGCAAACTGATGTTGAATCCTTCGAGCCGCTCGAACCAAAAGCAGATGGATTCCGAAATTATCTGCGCGGCAAGCAGCGCTTGTCGGCTGAGGAGATGTTGGTCGATAAGGCGCAATTGTTGAGACTGACCGCTCCGGAGATGACGGTTCTAGTCGGTGGCCTGCGGGTTCTGGGCGCAAACGCTGGCAACTCGAAACATGGGGTCTTCACCCAGAAGCCAGGCACGCTAACCAATGACTTCTTCGTGAACCTGCTCGACATGAACACGCAATGGCAGCCTTCGAATCACTCCAACGGCTCTGGAGACGTGTACGAAGGACGCGACCGCAAGACAAACCAGGTCAAGTGGACCGGCACTCGGGTAGATCTGATCTTCGGTTCACACTCGCAATTGCGTGCTCTCGCGGAAGTCTATGCTTCCTCCGACTCGAAGGAAAAGTTTGTGAAAGACTTCGCGGCGGCGTGGAGCAAGGTGATGAACCACGATCGCTTCGACGTGGCTTAAGCTCCGCCGATGTGGCTTAAGGTCCGACGGGTGGCCCACTCAAGCCCGATGTTGGCTTGAGTGGGTGTTCTGTTGTGCAGAACCTTCCTGTCATTTTCGGATCTTTATCGACTCGACCCTAACATC
The DNA here is from genome assembly GCA_963765715.1 of Terriglobia bacterium. Lineage (GTDB taxonomy): Bacteria > Acidobacteriota > Terriglobia > Terriglobales > Acidobacteriaceae > JAIQFF01. The sequence continues at coordinate 255,443 of CAVXXN010000015.1, read as the reverse complement.
CCTCCAAGCCACTTTGATACTGGCCCCACTTCTAACACCCCACTCTAAATTTCGCAAAGACCGCGAAGTTTAGAATGGGCAACCACAACAACAACAGGTCCCTCCACTCCAAAGATCATCGCTTTGCGATGATCTGCTCCGGTCGGGATGACAGAATCGAGAGATATCCCGACGGAAACACTAATGCGGCAACCGTAGAGCTGTTTGGGGAGGGCACGACTTAAGTCGTGCTGCAAAACACCAGGCCAAACCCTGGCTTTAGCCGCTGAGGTTCGCTGTCCATATAAGTCGGGGGGACAAAATCGGACCATGGGTGACGACATTAGCCCGGGTAAGCTTCACAGCCCACCTCAGCGGCTAAAGTCCGCTCTGGGTGAAGTCCAATGCGGCACGACTGAAGTCGTGCCCTTCCCGGCCCGACCTCTCGTATATCATTGCCCCAGCAATTCATGGAATCTTCAGGGGAGAGGCGGGTGCAGTCGTCAGGCAGTGAACGCGTGCTGGTCATCATGGCGAAAGCACCTAGGCCGGGCGCGGTCAAGACCCGTCTGACCCCCAGCCTTTCTCCCGCAGGCTGTCACTGCTTTCTATTGCTGTCTTCTTGACGACACGCTGGCGCTGGCGCGGTCATTGAGCGATGTGGAAGTTGCCATCATGTGCCCGGACTCGGACGTAAACGAGCTGACACAGTTGGCAGGCAAAGAAGTGAGCGTAGTTGCGCAGAAAGGTGAAGGTCTTGCCGCAGGTCTCACTTCGGTGTTTGCGCACTTCGCAGAGACGATCATCAACGACCCGTCATTGCCTTCAACAGCGACAGCCCACACCTGCCGCGTTCTGTTCTCGAAGACGCGTTCGAAACGCTGGCCGCACATGACGTAGTCGTGGGACCAACGCACGACGGAGGCTACTATCTCGTCGGGGCAAAGGCTTCGCATCCAACGCTTTTCGCAAGCGACGGGATGGGCACCAGCAGCGCGCTCGAGAGACTCCTGTCGCGCGCACGAGCTCTCGAGCTTTCCGTAGGTTTCGCAGCTCCTTTTTACGATATTGATGTAGCGGACGACCTGACTCGCTTAGCAGAGGAGTTGCGTCTGGCTCCGGACAAGGGCGCCGCGCACGGCGGCGTGGCTCAAGGAGTGGGAGCTTGCGGCAGCACGATCATCGACTAGTACGGAAACCCTGTGAAGGTCACCCCCGAGCGGAGAGTGTACATACTCGGCGTCACGCTGTGCATGGCGCTAACCATCTGCTCACGCAACTTCGGCGACCGAGGCGGACCGTACTTCATGGCCTCCTTGACGGTTGCGGGCATCGCGTATCTCTTGGCGATCCGTGAGTTTTTCGGTACGCCGAACATTTTCCCGACGCATTGTCGTCATTGGGCTCGTCTCTGGCTGCGGTGTGGCACGTTGCATTTCTTCGGCTGCCACCGGGCCCCGATGATGACATCCATCGCTATGTCTGGGATGGCCGCCTGCAGAGGCTTGGCTACAACCCGTATCTTGTCGTTCCCAGCGATCCTGCCGTTCAGAGCTGCATACAGCCGGAAACCCGCAACTTGAACAACCCGGATCTACCGAGCCCGTATCCAGCAGGAGCGCAGCTTTTTTTCGCGCAGTAACCGCGATTCACGAATCCACCTTTGCGCTGAAAGTGGCATTTGTTCTTTGCGAGTTCGCGATTGTTTTCCTGTTGCTCGATGTCTTGCGTCTTACCGGGAAGGGAGCGCATCTGGTTCTGGCGTTTGCCTGGAACCCACTGTTAGCCATTGAGGTGGCGGGAAGTGGCCACATTGATATTGTTGGCGCGTTATTGTTGGTGGTATCTGTCGCGGCGTTAGTGCGCCGATGGCGGACGATTGCGGCCGTCGCGCTTGGGCTGGCGATTGCAGTGAAATTTCTGCCGGTCGTACTCCTGCCCCTGTACTGGAAGCGGGTTCGCATTCGCGACGCTGCGCTGGCGGTAGCCGTGGTCGCACTTCTATACGTGCCATTTCTACGATCACGGACGCATTCCCGACCGGCTCGCTGGGTACGTATGTGCAGAATTTCCGCTTTAACGGTCCCGTGTTTGCTGCGCTCGCTCAGGTGGCGCCCCCGCAGTTGCTGGTTGGGCTGGCGGTGCTCGTCGGATTGGTAACTGCAACCTGGATAAGAACAAGAAGCGCGGAACCTGAGTTGTCTCCGGACCAATTTGCCTGGACCGAATTTGTTTGGCCCATGGCAGCATGTCTCTTGTGTGCCCCCGGCGTATTCCCCTGGTATCTGCTCTGGCTGCTGCCATTTCTGACGTCGGCCTCGACGCTGCTGATCATCATCTGGACAGTGAGCATTTTTCCCGTATACGTCCAATGGCACTTGCGCGCGCTCGGGCGTCCGTGGGGCGCGCTTCCTGTTTGGGTGATGGTGCTGGAATATGGATGCCTGGCGGTTTCCGCTGTACTTATCCTATGGCGCCGGACTGCCCGGGCGGGCGCTCCGCGGAGCTCAGCCGGCTAGCTGCGTCGGGTCTGGTCGCTCCACCGGAGTTTTGTTAACATTTAACCCGCATCCGAAGGCCCTGCCGTCATTTGATCCCCATTGTTGAATTGCATCAAGGACGCTCTCCCATGAATGCAAATCCGAAAGCGCAACCACCTCGCGCGACTTCGGGGCCGGCCAGCGCCGAGCAGCGCCTGAAAGACCTCCACATCGACCTCCCGGCGCCACCCGAGCCATTTGGAACCTATGTGGAAGCAGTGCAGACAGGTAATCTGCTTTTTCTCACCGGGATGCTTCCCACCGAAGGCCGCGCTGCGAAATTCATCGGGCGCGTTGGCTCGGAGCTTGATGTAGAAACGGGGCGCAAAGCGGCTCATCTTGCGGCGCTCAACGTCCTCGCTGTCGCGCGGGAGCATCTGGGCTCGCTCGACAAGGTGACACGGGTCGTCCGGCTTGGTGTCTCAGTAGCCACTTCGGGAGACGTTCGCGATCAACCGAAAGTAGCTGACGCCGCTTCGGACTTACTGCAAGACGTCTTCGGAAAAGAAAAGAATCCCTGCCGCCTGGTATACGGCGTCGCCAGTCTTCCGCTAGGCACGCCGGTCGAACTCGAAGTCATTTTCGAAGTGGCGTAAGGGCAGAGGCAAACGATGCGTCTTTTCAGCTCACACCGTTGGAGTTGTTGCTTGCAAGTCTGCCTCGTGGCGTTGGTGCTTGCCGTGATGCCGGCGTCGTTTGCATCGTTCGACGAAGCGCAGCAAAAGGAACGTCCGATGGAACATTCAACGTCGTACCGCACCATACAGATCGATGGGCTCTCCATCTTCTATAGAGAGGCCGGCCCGAAAGACGCTCCAACCATTCTTCTATTGCACGGACTTCCCTCATCGTCGCGGATGTTCGAGCCACTCTTCGCGCGACTTTCCGATCGCTATCACCTCATCGCGCCCGATTATCCGGGCTTCGGACATAGTGACTGGCCAGACCCGAGAAAGTTCGCATATACGTTTGATCATATTGCGGAGATCATGAATCACTTTACCGAGGCTCTCGAGCTTTCGCGCTATACGCTTTATATGCAGGACTATGGTGGACCGGTGGGTTTTCGCATGGCCTTAGCTCATCCTGACCGGATCGAGGCTCTCATCGTCCAGGACGCTGTAGCGCACAACGAAGGACTGGGAGCAAATTGGAAGGCACGGCGAGCTTTCTGGGCCGATCGCGCCGCTAATGAAAGTACGCTTCGCACAAATTTGCTGTCGCTGCAAACGACGCGTACGCGCCACGCAGGAAATGATCCCAACGTCGAACGTTACGACCCCGATCTCTGGACGGATGAGTTTGCCTTCCTGAATCAGCCCGGCCAGGCCGAGATTCAAAGCGACCTGTTTTATGACTATCGAACGAATGTGGATGGCTATCCCAAATGGCAAGCCTGGATGCACGAGAGACAGCCACGCCTGCTGGTGATCTGGGGTAAGTATGACCTCTCGTTCGATCCCGGCGAACCGGAACGCTACCGGAAAGATGTTCCGAACGCTGAAGTCCACGTTCTCGACGCTGGCCACTTCGCGCTGGACACTGCTGCGGATGAGATCGCCGCATTGGTTCGAGGTTTTGTGACTTCTTCACATTAAATGTCACGTATTTTCGGAGGCGTCATGAGTACCGCACGCACCACTTTTCCCCTGCAACGCGAACCGGAACTCCTCGGACAAACCGTCGTAGTGCTCGGCGGGAGTGCCGGTATAGGGTTCGAAACCGCCCGACGAGCGCGCACAGAGGGTGCCAAGGTGGTCCTCACCGGCCGGAATGCGGGGAGCCTTCAACGCGCGGCTAGTGAACTCGGTGCGCTGAGCACCGCGGTCTTCGATGCCTCGAACCCTGCTTCCCTCGAACAGTTCTTCCGCGATTTGCCGTCCACGATCGACCACGTGATGGTGACAGCCGGAGGGCCGCACTACGGGCACCTTCTCGAAATGAGTGTCGAGCAGATGCGAGATGCCTTTGACTCGCATCTTGTGCTGGCACTGCTGGTCGCCCGCTACGCGGCCCGCAAGGTAAGGCCGGGAGGCACGCTAGTGTTCATGGGCGGCACCGGCGGCCGGCGTCCCGGAATCGGAATGGGGATCGTGGGAGCCGCCACCGCTGCGTTGCCCGCTCTCATCGCAAACCTGGCGCTCGAACTCGCACCCGTCCGAGTCAACCTCATCGCCGCGGGCTTCGTCGACACACCGTTATCGGCATCGATCCTGGGCGATGAACTGGAAACGCGGCGCAATCAGCTTCGCGCCACGCTGCCTATCCGGCGAGTTGTCAAACCAGAAGATGTTGCCGCTCTCGCCGTACACATTATGATCAACACGGCCCTCACGGGCGCGACCTACGACATCGACGGCGGACAGCAATTCGTAGCCGCTTAACAAAGGAGCAGGTATGTCCACGATCCATCTTCATCAGACAACCACGTTAACGCCTGAGCAGTACATCGCCGGTCTCACCGACTTCGGGCCAGGCCGAGCGAAGCTCTTTGGCAATAGCGCAGACGAGTACCTCAAGGTGCATCACCGCGGCCCGACGGACGCCGATGTCACTGAAGGCTCCGGCGGAATTTGGGAACGTCTGCACTACGATTGGTCCGATCCCAATCACGTCGTCCTCACCACGACCGACTCCAACACTTGGGGAGGCGCGTCCGGCCATACCTACAACTTCACACGCAATCCCAACGGGACGCACGACATTGATGTCGTCGTCGTACGCGAGGGCAAGAACCTAAAGGGACGGCTGCTCGGATTGGTCGTCGGGAGCATTGGCAAAGGCGTTTTGGAAAAAGCGTTTGTAAACTCAGTCAAGGCCATCGAAGCCCGGAACCACGGGGCGAGAGAGGGAAGCGCAGCCTGAGCGTGCCGCTCGTGTATTTTTGGTTACACTGTCATCCAACACAGCATTCGTTCAATTCACCGAGGAGTGAACTCTATGAGAAATGTCCGCCGTTTCACTTATGATGGGTCTTCTGCTTTGCGGAGTGCTGGCCCTTGCTCCAAGCTCCTGGGCGCAGCAGCGCGCGCCACTTCTCGATCAAGTCGCCAAAACCTTCGGAGTCGATTCGTGGGATCAAGTTGAGGCTATCCGCTACACCTGGAACGGGGAGATTACCGGACTCTTCAAAGCTGCTCACAAGTGGGAGTGGGAGCCCAAGACCAACAAGGTTACCTTTGAAGGCACTGGACAAAGACGGCAAGCCGGTCAAGGTTTCATACGTACGCACCGACCCCAGCACCCAAAACGACACCGTGAAGAACGAAGTTGACCCGAGCTTCATCAACGACAACTATTGGACTCTGTTCCCTTTTCACGCTTATTGGGACAAGGCCGCCAGCGCGATTGATCAGGGCAAATTTAATCTGCCAGTGGGCCCCGGCACGGCCGAACTGCTTCCGATAAAGTATCCCGCAGATGGTGGTTACACGCCCGGAGACACCTGGGATCTCTACGTCGGCAAAGATAACCGCGTCGTGTACTTTGTCTACATCCGCGGCGGGGCCAAGCCGCCGAGCCGCGTCCTCGCAACGTGGGCGGGCTACAAAAAGGCAGGTCCAATTCTGTTCTCAACCGAGCATCGCGGCTTCGCCGATGGCAAGCCTCTGCACATCTTTATTTCTGATGTTTCGGTTAAGCTGACGGGCTCGGATAAATGGGTGGACGCGAAATAAAGTAAAGACATTAGATAGGGTGGCCCACTCAAGTCCGCCGTGGTTTGAGTGGGAGAACATGTGGGCGGCGGCAAAGGGCGAACGCGCGGCGGCAGACTCTGTTCGATAACCGAACTGGTGCGTTACCTTCGGATTACCCTAAACCTCGGACAAGGCAGGATGGGTAAGACAGGAAATAAGTAGACAATCCCCACTCAAGCCAAAGACGGGCTTGAGTGGGCCGCCCACCCGGCGTTCACCAATCAGCTACCTGGCGATCACGACGGTGGTGCAGGAACTGCCCAGCTTGGGCAGATCGCGGTTTGCGGCCATGCGGATCTCGCAGCGCTGGGCGCTGCCCGCGAATGATCGGACAATAATAATCAGGCTCTAGCAGCGCGCCTTGCAAGCGCCGCCGTCCGGCACATCCGCCGTGGCACGACTCGCGGAACTCGCACGGCTGGCACGCGTGCAGGAAGTGTCCGGGCCTGCTCGAAGGGCGTCGAGTCTAGAATGTCGATGCCCATCGTGATCAAATCCGACAGCGGCTCTCCCGATCCCGGCCAATAGACGCAGGGTTGTGTCGTGGCTCTTGGTGTCACTCGCACGGTGCTCACGCCACAACCGCCTCGGAGCGGTGGAAGCCCCGCCATCGCGCGAACCAGCGGCTCGCCAATCGCGATTACATCGGTTTCCTCAAACAGGCGCCGGAACCCTTCCCAGTATTCTTCGTAGCTCAGAGCATAGATGTCCGATCGCACGGCCTGGTACACATTCACTCGCAAAGGAGCGTCAAACTGCTTGGCTACTCGCGCCACATCCGCTAAACGCAAATAGTTCGACTTCATCATGACGGCGATGATGGTTACAGGAATACGCAGCCTGACGACACCGTTCTGCCTGCTGCTGGATGAGTGCCCAATTGCCGTGCCCGCGCTGTGCATCCTGTTCGGCTTGCGTGGCGTAATCGAGAGAGAACTCGATGTCATGGAAGGCGCGCAGTTCGTCGTCTTCGAGAACAGCAACACTATGACCGTTGGAAGTGATGGTGAGCTTGACCGGTTTCGTTCGCAGGTAGGCCAGTATTGCCTTGAAGTCGGGATGCATGCCGTTCTCGCCGGTGCCGAGATTCACCGAGCGCACGGGCAAGCGTTCCATGACTGCCTTCACTTGATCCAGGGAGAGACGATCCGTGCGAGCCGGATCGCGGTAGCAGAAGGCGCAGGCAAGATTGCATTCGTTGGTAAGGCCGAGCCCGAGCGAAATACCGGCATCCGGCGTCATCACCGAGACGCTGGACTGACGAAGACTGGGCTGTGACGTTGTTCATGCGCCGTCCTTCATGTCTGGGCTTACTATGAACGGGCTTTCTGTGATTGAAGCTGCGCGATGTGCCAGGCATTGCGTGTAGCGGGCGACGGCGGCAAACTCCGGTCGCTTGCCCAGCTTGCGCTCCAGCTCCAGAATCCGCTACGTACTCATCATTGCGGGAAACCGCTCGGCGGCAAGTAATCCGACAAGACCCGTACGCCACGCTCCGCAGTTACCGCGAGTGACGATTCGATCAGCCGGGATTGCAGGGTCTCCGCCGTAAATAATCGCACCTTTCCTCCGTACAGGGATTCATTCGCCCACTCAGCGGTGAGATTATTCTCAGCCGCCGCCAAGTCGCCGTCGTGTATTGCGGCCTTGAACACTTCCCCTGCCTGGTTACGCACCAATACCGAGATTATGCTGGACGGATCCCGCAAAGCGCGAGCCGCACTGCGCAACACGGCACACGGATCGTCGAGATATTCCAGGACATTGTGGCAAAGAATTACATCGAACGACGCTTCGGGCAACAGGTCTGCGAATTGTGTGGCATCGCCATGTTTCAGCGCAAATCTTCTCAGTAACTCCTGCTTGCCGTGCGGCCTGCATTGCGAGATCCAGCATCGGTGCAGATTCGTCCAGCAATGTGACGTGAAAACCAAGTCGCGCCAGGCGCACCGCAATGGCACCCGTACCGCACCCAAGATCCAGGACGTTCAAAGACGGCGAGCTTGCCGCGGAAGAAAATCCTTCAAGTTGGCAAAAGCGAGATCGAGGCGGAGTCGCCCCTCGGGCGTCTCGAGGTAGGCCGCGTACTTCGCCGCGCCAGTCCGGAACCGTTCGGAGTCGTCATTGGCGTTCATTTCCGTGATGCGCCGCTCTGGTGAAGTCCCCGCATTCGAGTCGCAGTTGATTATCAGAGCGTATACCGGGCGGCTCAGGAACGACAAGCCGGCTCCGGCCTGCCGTAATCGTGAGACAGGTCATGAGCCGGCTTGAGGCGCGTTCAGGCGTTCAGCGTGCGGGCACAGCGTTCGCAGGCCAGTACGGCTTATCCGGGTCGGCCAACTGGCCAGTGTCGTAGCGATCGTGATGGCGGAGCCACGACATGGTAAATGGCAGACCGTCTTCATCACGGCCTTTGGGCACGTACTCGAGAAAGTTGTAAGTGTTCATGGTCGTCTCGGTGCCGCGCGCGTATGCCGAGTAGGTGTGGAAGATGTTTCCTTCCTTGTCCTTGTAGAACACGCTGATTCCGGGCGCATCTGTACCGGGGAATGCCTCCAGGTTGAAGTTGTGGTAGACCTTGCCTGTTGCGAGTTCCTCTTTGGTGAACACCACGTGATAGTCGCGATTGAAATCGTTGCCGTTCGAAGACACCCAGTTGAAGTGCCAGCCCATGCGTTTTTTGAACACGGCGAGCTTGGGGTATGCCGCTCGTGAAATCGCTGCGAACGAGACGTCGCGTTGCGCCAGATGCGGCAGTGCGCCGTCTGTGTGGTCCATGTTGAACGAGCAGCTCGGACAGCCCTCCTTCCAATCGGGACCGAACATGAAGTGGTAAATAATCAGCTGGCTCTTCCCTTCGAAAAGATCCGCGAGCGTCACCTTCCCGTTCGGCCCCTCGAAAACGTAATTCTTTTCGATCTTGACCCAGGGAAGCTGGCGGCGTTCCGCAGCCACCGCGTCGCGCTCGCGCGTGACTTGCTTTTCTCTGGCCAGCAGTTTCTTGCGAGCTGTAAGCCATTCATCGCGCGACACTATTTTCGGGTTCTCTATCATGTTCGTCGCCATCTTGATTTCTCCTTTCATGTAATTGTGAAATGATTTCTCTTGTCCTGTTCTTTTTGCGGGACACCTTCATGGTCTACGCCGCCAGACCACCGGTAAAAGCCTCACCGGCAATGATTTGTCCCCAAGGTCACCAAACATGATGGGCACATGGTTCACCTTTGATGGCGAAGCCTGACCGCTAAGCCGCCTCTATAGAGGTGACGGGGGAAGAAAAGCGATTTCGACAGAGAAACAGGGAAAAATCAGCCCCGCCTTTGAAGGAGGAACTGTCTCACTGCGGGGTCCTCGGCCAGGCCAATCGCACGCTCGAATGCATCCGCGGCTTCAGATCTCTTCCCGAGCCGTTGCAACACGTGAGCGCGGACCGCCCAATAAGGCTGATAAGAAGCAACATCTCTCAGGTCGATTTGATCGAGTGCCGCGAGCCCAGCTTCAGGTCCGTTCGTCTCGGTGACGGCCGCCGCGTATCCAGTTCGCGTGCCGAGTGTCGGCGATACGCGGACAAGTTGTTCGTAGAAGAGCGTGATCGCATCCCACTCTATTCGACCGCTGCGCGCTCGCTCGGCATGGACCGACTGAATCGCGGCCTCAAGTTGAAAGCGTCCCATGCGACCGCGTTTCGCAGCTTCAGCGAGATGGCGTTCGGCTTCCTCTATCAGTGGAGGCGACCACTGCTGTGGATACTGCTCCGAAAGAGGAATATACCGACCGTCCAGTCCCCGCCGCGCCGCTCTGCGCGCTTCACAGTGAAGCATGAGAGCCAGCAAACCTCTAACCTCCGCCTCGCCGGGCATCAACTCCAAAAGGACCCGGGCCAGCCAGATCGCCTCCTCGGCCAACTCCCTGCCGCTCTGGTCAACTCCCGCCATGTCGTCCCAGCCGATTCCGAAGGCCGCATAAATAGCTTCAAGCACGGCATCGAGCCGATGCGGCAAATCACTCTGCTGCGGAACTTCGAAGCGAATACCTCCGTCATGAATCTTCGTTTTGGCACGCACCAGCCGCTGCCCCATCGTTGTTGGCGAAATTAGAAAAGCTTGGGCAATGCGTGCCGCATCCAGGCCCAGAACGGTCTGGAGCATGAGGGGCGTGTGCATCGCCGGATCGATTGCCGGGTGGGCACATACGAACATCAGTTTCAATCGCTCATCAGGGAATTCCGCCGACACGGTCACCTCGCGTTCCTCCCTCAGGAGTTGGAGAGTAGGCTCGCCCGCTTCAGCTACTTGCTGATGACGCACAGCGTCGATAAGCGAGTGTCGCGCTGTCGTCAACAGCCAGGCCTCTGGATTCTGTGGCAAGCCATTTCGCGGCCAAGTCGTGAGTGCCGCCACCAACGCATTGCTGAGGGCGTCCTCCGCGCTAGCCACGTCGCGCGTTTGCGCGGAAAGATAGGCCACCAGGCGACCGTAGGATTCGCGAGCCACCCGCTCGATTGTGCGGTGAGCGTTCTCCTGAGTGGTTCCGGTCATCCCGTGATCTTGCGCCTCAAATCCGGAACCAGCGGACGAACCTCCACTGCCCCATAGGACGCCGCCGGGCAGCGCGCTGCCCAATCGAGAGCATCATCGAGTGAGGGCAGTTCCAGGATAGTGAATCCTCCAAGTTGCTCCTTGGTATCGGCGTACGGTCCGTCCTGCACGTGCCGCTTCCCGTCCTTCAATCGGACCGTAGTTCCGGTCTCCGGGACATGAAGTGGATCGCCGCCGACGAAGGTGCCAGACTCGACCAGAGCCTTGTGGTATGCCTGCCAGGCGCCGGTGTAAGTATCGTTTTTGCGTGCCGCGAAGGCTTCTGGTGTTTCATAGACTAATAAGGCAAATTGCATGTGCTTTCTCCTGGGAGGCAACTGTGAGAACTCTACGCCCTGAATATATGACGGATGGGATCTGCCGTATTCGACAGCTTTCGGTAAATTTCGTGAAATTTCAAGCCGGCGATTCGCCCCCCTGACTTCGGACATTGAGGCGGTAGGAACGGAGGGTCTTTGACAAATCCACGCTACTCCCAGCGAAACACGATCGCCGAGAGGGATGTACACACGATAAACACGACGACCAGTGCCGCTATATCGCTCGCGTGCGCCCTCCACGGATCACCCTTCCAAATGCCTTCGAGCAAGGACACCATGTAGGTTAGCGGCACGACTTTCGCGACCAACTGGAGAGCTGGGGGCAGCGATTCAACCGGGACAAAAAGCCCTGAAACAGCCATCATCGGATACATGATGACGGCACCGATGGGCTGCGCAAAGCGCGCCGTGGGGACGATGCTGGCGATCAGAAAGCCGATCGAAAGGATGCTCCAGGTGCTAATCAGAAGGGCAAATGTGAATCCGAGCAAAGGGACATGAATGCCGACCGGGTAATAGCGTTTGCCGGCCAGCACCAGTAGTGCCAGTGAGGCGGCCGAGAGCAATAGCTTCACAACCACATGGGCAGTAAGGATGGTCTGGGGCCGCAGAGGGGTGGCGCGGAGCCGCTTCAGAATGCCTCCTTCTCGGTAGATCGAAATGATCGTGACCAGCGACATCACGGCGCCGACGGTGATCAGAACCGAAGCCAGCACCGGAAGACCGACGCCGATAAAACTGTTGGTAGCGAGCGCGGTCGGTGGGAGTTTGTGGGCAATCACTCGGCCCGTCACGAGGAAGACCAGGACTGGAATACCGATCGTCCCAATCGCCCCGAGTGGTTCCCGGAGGAAGATCTTGACCTCGATCCATGTCAATTTCCAGAGTCCACGCAGCATAATTGTCAAGCCTAGTAGCGGATCGAGTGCCCGGTAAGTTTGAGAAAGACATCCTCAAGGTTGGGGAGAATCGTCCGGAAATCCGTGACTCGGATCCGATTCTCAGATAGACAATGAATCACTTCGGTGACCAGATCGTCGCCTCGTCCCCGAATCGTGAACTGAGAATTGCTGCAGACTACCGACTCGATCCGCGGGATGCTTCGAAATCGCTCCATAGCGGTTGGATCGTCTGTAGCGAGCACGACGGTTCGCTCAGGGCAGTGGCGCTTAACCAGGTTTTCCGGCCGGTCGATGTCGACGATGCGTCCGTGTTCGATGATTGCCACGCGGTCGCACAATCGTTCGGCCTCTTCCATGAGATGAGTGGTCAAGAAGACCGTCTTGCCGCGCTCACGAATGCCGCGCACCAAGTCCCAGATCGCGTGACGAGCCTGCGGATCCAGTCCGGTAGTCAGCTCATCAAGAAATACCACTTCCGGATCGTTGATCAGCGCGAGCGCGATGAACAGTCGCTGCTTCTGCCCGCCTGAGAGGGTCATAAACCATGCGTTCCGTTTCTCGGTAAGGCCAAGCTGTTCGAGCAACCGTTCACTGTCTGTCGTGTTCTTCCGATAAAGGGAAGCCCAGAGGTCAACCGCCTCCCACACTTTGATCCGCTTCTGCAGCTGGGCTTGCTGAAGCTGCACTCCAATCCTTTCCTGCAGCTTGTACACGTCTTTGAAGGGATCAAGACCGAGCACTGAGATGGTGCCGCGATCGGGAGTGCGCAGACCTTCAATGCACTCCATCGTGGTCGTCTTCCCTGCGCCGTTTGGCCCGATTAAACCAAAGATCTCACCGTCGTTGACCTCGAACGATACTTCGTCCACCGCTATCGTGGAGCCGTAGGTCTTGCGAACAGCGGACACTTGAATGACTGAGCGCATCATGGTTGCCAAGCGTAGATTACTGACCGAGGCCAAGCCACATTGCGGATTAGTCTAGGTCTTGGCAACTTCGATAAACAAGTCTGCTCCCGGACGGCGTCCTTGAGTTCACGAACCGTACTACGACTCCCGTGGATCGTTCAGGCGTTTTTCCTCACGCCAGTGCTTCGCGATATCCCCGCAGTAATCGTCGCCTTCGGCGTCATGCGGGTACGCTTGACGGAGGACATTCGGGCAGTCCGTTCGGAAGCAGCGTGCAGCCTGCGACTTGGGCCAGTCTGTTAATCAGTCGGTAGAATTGTCCGGGCTCTTTTGTCCCAGCCACCGAGCTTGAGCGCCATGGCGGTGCATCCGCCGCGCAGGTCATCAGCCAGACCCCGATCGACCATTGTGCGCGCCACAACCATTCCTCCGATACACAACGCAGCTATGGCCTGCGCTTTGGTGCGACGAGGTCCCTTCTTGTCCACGAGGCTGCGCTCAAGGACGCTGACCATCGCCTTGAACACCGTCTCAAACGCACGTTTTGCGCTCGCCCCACTGCGCGCTACGTCGGTGGGCAAAGCGACCATCGGACATGAATTTTCGACGTCTTCGAAATGCTGACGCGATAGATAGGCGCGCACGACTTGCGGACCTACGTCGGTAGACGACAGATCCACGTGTACGCCTTTCCAGCAACTTTCCCACTGCGGGTCCGTGAAGAAGCATCCCAAAACCTCGGCATAGAGATCGCTCTTGCTCTTGAAATAGCTGTAGAATCCTCCCGAAGTAAGGCCTGCTCCCGCCATAATCTGCCGGAGCGAGACATTTTCGAAGCCATGCCGGTTGAACTGGCGGCGAGCACTATCAATAATTTTGCGTTTTACTTCTGACCGATGACCAGCGGGATAAGGCATTCGATGCTCCTTATTTTCCTTAGCCAGCCAGTATGCCTCGACGAACTCCGGGCTCCCAACAAAATATTACGTTGAACATATTTTGAGTCCGTGTTTCCATGCGGATGTTGCAGGCCACCGGATAGGTGGGGACAGCCACAATCAGGAGGAAGGATGAACGACGAACACACACTGGGATCCCCGGCTGGCGGAACAACCCGTCGGCAGTTGCTGGTCGGCACCGCGACCGCCTTAGGCGGATTTGCGCTGGCGTCCAGCACCGCCTGGACGGAAGACGAGGAGAAGATTTCACACACGTCCGAAGCCATCCATCAAGAACCTGTTTTCCGGGCAAACCGCCAGCGCGTCTATGAAGCATTAACCGATGCGAAACAGTTCGACAAGGTCGTGCAACTCGGTGCTGCCATGAAAGCCGGCCTGGTTTCGGCGACGAAACCCACCGAAATCAGCCGAGAGGTTGGCGGAGCGTTCTCGCTCTTCGGCGGACTGATCGTCGGACGGCAAGTCGAACTCGTGCCCAACCAGCGAATCGTCCAGGCTTGGCGCGCGGCAGGAGAATGGAAGCCGGGCATCTATTCTATTGCCAGGTTCGAATTGGTCGAGCAGGGCGACGGAACCAAAATTGTTTTCGATCACAGAGGCTTCCCGGATGGCGATTGGGAACACCTCGCCTCCGGATGGAAAATAAATTACTGGCAGCCGCTGACGAAATTCCTGGCCTAGAATTCGAGAGAGCTGCATCCATTGCCAATCGCACGAGCAGCCAGTTAAGCTGAATGAAGAAATACCTGTCATGACAGCGCGCCTTCTGCTGACTGATTTTGGTCGATGATTGGCAATCTCATGCCTAAGGGCAAATTTATTCAGGGCCTTCCGGACATTCTTGCAAGCGGCTTGAACGTCGTATTCTGTGGAATCAATCCTGGGATGCGCTCTGCCTCACTAGGGCAACATTTTGCTGGCCGCAGCAATCGCTTCTGGCGTGTGCTTCACCTCTCCGGATTTACCCCGGAACTGTTGCGGCCTGAGAACGCCAACGCATTGGTCGGCTACCGATGCGGGCTCACCTCCGCGGTGGAAAGGCCGACGACCTCCGCCAGCGATCTTAAGAAAAATGAATTTATCGAGGCACGCCCTGGACTCGAGCGGAAGATTCGGCGATATGCTCCCCTGTACATTGCCTTCCTTGGAAAGCCAGCGTGTTCGGCGATTTTCAACCGGCGCGAACTCTCATGGGGGCGTCAGCCTGACGGTTTTGGTGGGGCTAATGTATGGCTGCTCCCCAACCCCAGCGGTCTCAACTTTGCATTTCCCCTCGAAAGCTTGACTAACTTATACGGGGAACTATTTGAAGCCTCAAGGTTTTAGAGAGCGAGGCACGTGGGGGGAAGAATCTATGAAGAGATATGTTCTCCTGTTCAATCTGGCGATGTTTTTGTTTTCAGGGTATGCAGCTCTCGGCCAGAACAATCCCGTGCCAGCTCACCCATCCGCCGATCTTGGATCTTCGCTATTGGCCAACACCCCACCGATGGGATGGAACAGTTGGGACGGCTACGGGACCACGGTCAAAGAAAGTGATGTCAAAGCCAACGCTCAATGGCTGGCCGAACACCTCAAGCCTTTTGGTTGGAAGTACGTCGTGGTGGACATGGAATGGTTTGTCATCAACCCTCAACCGGAGGGGAATTCCAAGACATCGCAATACAGCCTCGACAAGTACGGTCGCTACACTCCCGCTGCAAACCGGTTTCCTTCAGCGGCAAATGAAGCCGGCTTCAAACCTTTGTCGGACTATGTGCACTCGCTTGGCTTGAAATTTGGAATTCACATTCTTCGCGGCATTCCAAAACAAGCCGTAGAGAAAAACCTGCCGATCGCAGGATCTTCTTACCACGCCACGGACGCAGCAGACGCTTCCGATACCTGCCCGTGGAATTTCGATAACTATGGCATTGACGGCTTGAAGCCAGGCGCGCAAGCCTACTACGACTCGATCGCCAAGCTCTATGCTAGCTGGGATGTGGACTTGATCAAGGTGGATTGCATCAGCAGCCGTCCTTACAAGGGCGATGAGATCCGGATGTTAAGCGCAGCGCTCGCAAAGACCGGCCGGCCGATTGTGCTGAGCCTGTCGCCTGGACCCGCACCTCTGGAAAAGACCGAAGAGATGCGGAAGTATGCGCAGATGTGGCGCATATCGAATGATATTTGGGACATGTGGCACAGCACCGTCGACTATCCGCAGGGCCTGGGCGACCAGTTTGCGAACGTTGCGAAGTGGGCAGAAAAGGCACAGCCGGGACACTGGCCGGACGCGGATATGCTGCCCCTGGGATATCTTGGTCCCGCTCCGGGTTGGGGGCAACCTCGTTATACGCGCCTTACGCATGACGAGCAGAGAACGTTTGCTACGCTATGGTGCATTTTCCCCTCGCCCCTGATGGTTGGCGGAGACTTGCCTAAAGCCGACGAGTGGACGGCCTCGTTGCTTACTAATCCGGAGGTCATTGCGGTTGATCAACACTCGAGAGGAAATCATCCCGCTCTCACGACCGATAAAACTGTGATCTGGGTGGCGCAGTCAACCTCGACAAACGACAACTTTTTGGCTGCCTTCAACCTGGATGAAACCGCCCAAACCTTGCACTATTCATGGCATGAGTTGGGTCTCCCGGCCGGAAAATATCAGTTACGAAATCTGTGGGAACGGAAGGATCTCGGTCCGTCAGATTCATTGACTGTGACGTTGCCGCCGCATGGAAGCGTGCTTTACAGTCTTTCAAAAAGCGAACGCTAAGTGGCGCGTCAACGATTCTCAGTCACGATGCAATGATGCGAGGCTCTCAGCTCGCCAGCCTTGGCTGAGAGGCCGTGCGTGCTTGCCATCGGTACGCCTTGGCCGAATTTCTCCAGAAGAAGTTTTCTAAAGCGGGGTGGCCCTTTCCCGTTACATATCTCGTCATGAGATTGAAAGTAGTGTCGTAAGGTGCGAGATGATCGCTGTTCGGCCAGTCGCTGCCGTAAATCAAGCGATCCTCACCGAAGATTTCCCATATCTCATCGAGCCAGGGCCTGTAGAAATCCAGATCGGTTGGTATCTTGCCATCTACGATACGGAGTACCTCGGAGCCTTTGACAAAGACGTTAGCGCGCCGGCTTAGCGCACGCAAATCGTGCTCGTAAGCTTTCCGAGCGCCGGCCGACACCGGAGGCACCGCCTGCGGCAGGTGATCAATGACGATCCGCAACTCGGGAATGCGCTCGGTGAGCGTCAGGATGTCGGCGATCAGAGTGGGATTCGGATTCGCACTCTCAAGAAGCAATCCGCGGTTCGATAGCTCCTTCAAGTTCGCGATGAATTCAGGGTTGTTCACATGCTCGCCGAGGTTTCGTCCCCACAAGTTGCCATAGCGAATGCCGCGGAACAATGGGTTTGCTGCCAATACCTCCAATTGGTTTGGAAACTTGGGGCTGGCAGGATCCAAATCCCCAATTACTGCCACGATGATCGTGTCGCTTGCCGCGGTGCGAAGCAACCAGTCATTGTCTTCCACTAAGGGGCTGCATTCCACCGCGATCGCACCTACAACTCCAAATGGTTTAACAAGATCCTTGTAGCGAGGTGGAAGCGCAGGCCGGTAGAGAATCGTGTCGTCCTTTTCCGGCCAGGGAACTCCTCCAAGCCGGCTGGGATCGAAGAGGTGAATGTGTGCGTCGATGATGGGATAGGCAGGAGTTCCTGTATTGGCAGCGAATATCCGAGGGCGGGGCTGGACGCCATGTACAAGAGCAAAACTGGAAGCCGCCTTCAAGAAATCCCTGCGCCGTAGACCAGTCAAAATTCCCTCCGCGGACAGGCTTGCACTTTAGAATTTAACACCGAGCGGCATCAGCGATCTTGGGTCATCTGGAAGCGAATTGGGCCGAATAGAGATTTGTGAGTCGGAAAGGGTTGGCCGATCGGGGTACGTATCGCCACAGTGGCGGATTCACCGCAATAAGCCTACAGCGGGCTGACCGTTACTCCCGGCCCGCCAGCGCGAAATAGACCGCTGGAGTAAGTACCAGGGACAGGCCCATCGAGATTAGGATTCCGCCGATCACTGCGATAGCGAGTGGTTGCAGCATTTGCGAACCTGCTCCCAAGGCAAATGCCAGTGGAAGCATTCCGGCTACAGTAGCCAGGGCGGTCATCACGATCGGTCTCAACCTTCTTCTTCCTGCCTGAATCATGGCCTCTTCCGGATTGAAACCCCAGCTGCGGAATTTCTGGTCCGCATCGAGGAGAAGAATGCCGTTCTTAGCCACGATTCCAATGACCATGATCAGGCCCATGAACGATGAGATATTGAAAGTAGTATGGGTAATCAGCAGCGCGAAAACGACTCCTGAAGTGGACAAAAGCGCCGACGCCAGGATGGCGACGGGAGCGGAAAGATTGCGAAACTCGAACAACAACACAAGAAAAACTAAAACCACCGCCAGGAGCAGGACGAACATTAAATCCTTAAAGGACTGCTGCTGCTCCGCATACGTCCCACCATACTCCGCGCGAATGGAAGACGGAAGATGCAGATTCCCAACCGTCTTTTGAACGTCGGCCATGCCGCCGCCCAGATCACGCCCTTCCAGTCGTGCGGTCACGGTGATGTCGCGCTGAAGGTTTTCACGGCGGATCTCGGTCTGTCCCGGAATTCGCTTGATCGTGGCGAGCGAGCCCAGCGTGGCCGTGTGGCCAGTGCTGCTGTTCAGCAATGTGTTGCTCATGGCATCCAGCGAGGCGCGGTTCTGCTCCGGATACCTGATCCGGATGTTGAAAGCGCGATCATTACTGATCACCGGAGTGACGGCGGGTTCGCCCTCGAGTATTGCCGCTGCGTCTGTTGCGACTTCCTCTGGCGTGAATCCGGCACGGGCCGCTATGGAAGGATTTATCTGGTAAACCGTTGCCGGCCCGCTGATCGTGTTGTCGATTCCGTTGAGCACATCCACCACCCCGGAAATCTTTGCGATCGCCTCGCCAACGCGTGGACCCCACTCAGCCAGTAATTGCGGGTCATTCGAGAAAAGCTTGATCTGCACAGGTTCCGGCGCATTGCTCAAATCGCCGATCATGTCTTGCAAAAGCTGCAGCAGTTCGACGTCGAGCGCAGGCTCAGCCTGACGCACCTTTCCTCGAACCTCCTCCATCACATTTTCTACGGATCGACTGCGCTTCTGTTTCAATTTAACGGTGAAGTCGCCAGAATTCGCTTCAGTGACAGCCGCGAGTCCGAGCTGAAGACCAGTCCGTCGTGAAGTGGTTTCTACTTCGGGAACTGAATGAAGAATCTGCTCGACATGCTGTAACACCCGGTTGGTCTCCTGGAGGGATGTTCCGGCCGGCATCAGATAATCGAGGATAAAGCCACCTTCGTCCATCTCAGGCAGAAGATCGGTTCCGAGCCCGCGATAGGATACATACGCACATGCGATCAGAATTACACTCAAGATCGCGATCAGTCGAGGCCGCCCCAGAGCAACCCGCAAGACCTTTTCGTAGAAGCGAACAATTTCGCCGAAAACGCCGGTGAGAGAGGCTTCTTCAGCGGCCAAAAGTTGATCGGTCGTAATTTCTCCATCGGCCGACGATTTTCCTCCAAACCGTGGCTTTGATGAGATGAAGTACTGGCTCAAGTTCGGCGTCCACGTGAGGGCCAGTAATAATGAGGTGATCAGGGCCACTGTGACGGTTACGGCCAATGCGCGGAAGAATGTGCCTGTCACTCCGGCAATCGAGATCAAAGGCAGGAAGACGACGATGGGCGTGACAGTGGAGCCGATCAGCGGAACGGTAATTTCGCGGAGTGCACTGTGGATCGCCTGCAGTCGTGGTTGTCCGGCGTCCCGGTGCAGCACAATATTCTCCACCACGACGATCGCGTCATCAATTACGAGTCCAACCGCAGCCGCCAGACCACCCAAGGTCATCAGATTGAAACTTTGTCCCAATAATCGCAGAACGATGAGGGTCATCAGCACTGTGACGGGGATCACGAGACCGGCCACGATCGAAGTGCCCCAGTCGCGAAGAAACAGAACCATGATGGCCGAAGCCAGAATCAAGCCAAGGATGATGGCGTCCCGGACGCTCTTGATCGACTCTCCTACGATCTGCGACTGATCGTAAAAAGGAGTCAATGTAACGCCAGGCGGCAGTGTTTGCCGTATACGGTCGACCTCGTTGTGTACTTCGTTGGCGACGCTGATGGTATTGCTGTTAGGTTGACGGTTGATATTGAGCAGAACTGCGGGCTTTCCGTTCGCGGTGACCAACGTATAGACGGGCTTCACCGACTTTTCCACGGTTCCGATATCACCGATGCGAATGGGAATGCCAGCGGGTGTGGTTTTGATCACGATCTGGCCCAGCGCATCCGGGGTCTGGACCTGCCCGTTGATGAGCGTTAGATAAAGCTCATGACCCTGCGGAAGCAATCCGGGGGAATCCACCAGATTGGTGCGTCGAATCGCATCGAGAATGTCGGTAACCGTCACCGATGTGCTCAATAGCTTTGCCGGATCCGGCACCACATGAAACTCAGGCTGCTGTCCTCCCTGCACGATGACAGTCGCGACCCCGTCCAGCCGGTTGAGACGCGGCTTCATTTCGTAGGTGGCCATCTCCCACAGTTGTGTCGCTGGCACAGTCTCCGACGTCAGGCTATAACCCATGATCGGAAAGCTGGCAAACGTCAGGCGGTGTGTGTCCACGGTTGCTGTCGGCGGCAGGGTAGATTGCACGCGAGTTAACGCTGAATCCACCAGCTGCAAGGTCTGGAACATGTCCACTTTCCAGTCGAAGAACAGATCGACCTCTGCCGACCCTCGACTGGTAATCGACCGGACTTGTTGCAAGCCCTGAACGCTATTGACAGCTTCTTCGATCGGACGGGTGATCGTTACCAGCATCTGGTCAATCGGCATCACACCGTTGTCGACGCCGATTACAACGCGGGGAAAATCAGTGTTTGGAAAAACAGAGACGGGAATATTGAAAGCCAGGTAGGCGCCGGCCCCCGCGAGTGCAAGGATGAGACAAATAATTGGAGTGGAAAGGCGGGCAAACCAGTATTGCGACCTGTCACCTTCGTCGCTTTGAGCTCGATGGAAGAGTTCACTTAGGCGCATCGCTCACTCACTCGTCGGGGTCGCGCCCTTGGTAGAGGTATCTACCTTCACCTGCGTGTTGTCCGGCAATCCGTAATTTCCACTCGACACCACCTGTTGACCAGCCTTCAGGCCAGAGGTAATTTCGACTTGGTCGCCATTCTGAATGCCAATCTGAACTACCTGAAGATGGGCACGATTGTCAGCGCCCACTACCATCACCGCCACACCGCCTTCCGGCTGGTTCAGAATTGCTGAAGCAGGAATTACCAAAACGTTATCCAGCTTTTTAGCAGTTACGGAAAGTTGCGCAGTCGTCCCAGGCTTCAGGCGATTGCCTGCATTAGCCGCTTTCGCCCAGATCTCGATGGTCGTGCTATTCGCATCAGTGGCCGGGCTCACGACCGTAATGTGAGCCGGAATTTTATCGTCGACGCTGGATGCCGAAAGCTCGGCTTCGTTTCCAACTTTTAGCAGGGCGGCGTCCTGTTGCTGGATGTGGGCCTTCGCAATGACGGACGAAGTATCCATTACAACCAGCAGAGGCGTACCCGCAGCGGCCATCTCGCCTGGATAGAGGGCGCGCTCCGTAACAAATCCGTTGATCGGGCTGCGAATCTCTGAGTATCCCAATTGCGCCTGTGATCCCAAATACTTGCCGCGCGCAGACTCCAGTTGGCCGGTGGCAGACTTGAGGGCTTGTTCTTTGCCACCAGCCTGTAACGCATTCCAATGTTGTTGCGCGATTTCGAACTGACTTTTTGCTTGCGTAAGGCTCACTCGTGCCTGGTCTAAATCTTTTCGCGGCAAGGCTCCCTGCTGATAAAGATTCTGACGACTGTCATACAGCTTTTGTTCAGCATCGAGTGACTGCCTGGCTTCCTCAACATCCAATTCCGCTTTGCGCAGTTCTTCGGGAAGGCTGCCTCTAGTGGTGGTGGCATATGCGGCTTCTGCTTGCGAAAGAGCTCCCTTGTTTTCGACCTCAGATGCCGCGAGATCACGGTTCTCTAAAACTGCCAGAAGTTGGCCCGCTTTCACGCGATCACCGCGGTTAACCAGGAAGCGTTGCACCGGCGCACTTACTTTGGGAGTAATTGCCGCCTGTTGAAGCGGAAAAAGTACGGCTTCGCTGTTGACTACCTTTTCAATGGAAGCCTGCTTGACGGTTGCTATTTGCACGGCTACGACAGGTTGAGGTTCCTTCTCCTCCGATGAACAGCCGGAGGCCACAGCAAGAAGGATGGCGGCAGAAAATAGCCGAATCATCAGCCTGGACTGGCGGGGCATCCTCTAGAACGCCCCCGTCAGGGTTTGCAGTTCGGCGATGGCCACGCGGTACCGGGCCTGGGCGTCGTCGAACGCATCGTGAGTCAAGGTGAGCGTGTTCTGAGCATCCACGACTTCGAGCACTGTAGCTTCTCCAGCCTGATACCGAAGCGTAGTCAATCTCAAGCTCTCGCTCGCCAATTCGAACGACTGCTGGAGTGACCCAAGTTGCGCCCTTGAGATGGAGGCCTCGTGATAGAACGATTGAAGGTTCGCGGCGAATTGCCGTTGCGTCAGGCTCAGTTCCACTTTTGAGCGATCGCGATTGAGCTCTGCCTGCTTCACTTTACTCTGCGTGGCCCCCCAATTCCAGATTGGAATCTCCAGGCTCGCGGCAGCTGCATATCCTAAATTACGAGTGCGATCCGGATTTCTAATGGCAAAGTGATCCGAGTCAATGCCGTACCAATAGTCCATGGTCAACGACGGCAAATGCGCGCTACGTGCAGCCCAGACTTCTGCGTTCGCCGCAGCCACCGTTGCCGTCGCCGCAGCCAGATCAGGATTGCTCTTGGCTGCAAGAGCGTGCGCTTCCTCGATGGATGGCAGCGGGACGGGCAGATCCAGATCATCGGCAACCGTAAAGTTCTGCTCAAAGTTGGGAAAAATAAGCACTGCCAGTGCCAGGCGCGCGTTTTCCATTGTCAGGTTGGCATCCTGCAGTCCTCGCTGGCGATCGTTGAACTGAATCTGGGCTTTGATTGCATCTGAATGGGCCACTTCGCCTCCGCGTTCCAGGTCCTGGCTGATCTTAAGGAAACGCTCTGCTTCGGCGAAGGCAGTCTGGGCAGTGGCATATTTTCGCTGTGCCACCGCGAGGCCATAAAAGTTTTGTGCAACGGTGACCACCAGGCCGCGCGCTGCAACTTCCATCCGGGCGCGTGCCGCAGCCTCGGCGGCTTGGGTGCGCCGCAGGTCGTGGAATTCCCCGCCCCCCAGATTGATCGCTTCATGGGCATTTCCCTGGCTTGCGTATTCATGGACGGTATTGTTTGCGATGAAAACCCCGCTGGGCCTGCCATTTGGCTGGGTGTACAAGAACTGGGTATTGTAGGTTACCGACGGAAGAAGCGCCGCGCGTGCTTGTACTTTGTCCTGGTGTGCCAGACCGTAATCGGTTTTTGCGCTTAGGAACTGCGGCATATTCTTCTTGGCGCGATCTACGGCATCCTGGAATGTCAACACCAGAGGGGCAACAGTCGGCTGTGTCTGAGGGCTCGAGAGTTGCATTTCAACCTGGGCCATGCTGGCCGCAGTCATCAGCATGATGGTCCCGACAGTGATCAGCATCCGACGAAAGAATCTCATGACTCCCCTCCAGACCTGAATCTCAATAGAAACAACGAGTTTCTGAAACGTTGACCACTGTACCTCTTGCCGCTGTTTTCATAACAACTAATGCCCTCAAATCAGATGTGAGCAGCCTGAAGAAGGTTACTGCCCAAACTGGCAGTTCGAAAAATGTAGCTTGTAGACCTGAAAGTTACCTGAACGTTCACAACAGTGAAGTCCGCTCACACCCTGGTGTTTGTGCTTGAACAAACCAGTCAAGACGGGTCGTGTACTGGCTCGATAAAGACGTATAAACTGGCCGCGAAATGGCACTAGAGTTCTTTCAGAATCAGCTACCTGTGCCCGTGAGTCTTTCATCCAATATTCAGTTATGGTGGATACCCTCTGGAAGGACAAGCCTGAACAATATGGCGTCCTCAGGGTGAACCCATGAATTTGCTTATCGTCGAGGATGAAAAGCGAATGGTTGAGCTTCTCCGCAAAGGATTGGAGGAGGAAGGCCACACAGTGGTCTGTGCTGCTGACGGAGTCGAAGGGCTTGACATGTCCAGGAGCTACGACTTCGACATGATCATTCTGGACGTAATGATGCCGAGGCTCGACGGATACGAATTGGCGAAGCGATTACGTGCAGACAAGGTTCCGACTCCCATTCTCATGCTTACGGCGAAAGATTCGGTGCAGGATATTGTCCGTGGTTTAGACCTGGGAGTCGATGACTATCTGACCAAGCCGTTCTCGTTCGATGAACTTCTTGCTCGCTTACGGGCCGTGAAGAGACGCGCGCCCGTGCCGCAATCGACCATCTTCAAAGTGGACGATCTCTCGCTGGACCCTGCGACAAGGGAAGTGACACGAGGAGGCGTAAGGCTTTCGCTCACCCGTACTGAATACAGCTTACTGGAGCGACTGATGGGACGCGCGGGCAAGGTTGTACCGCGCCGCCTTTTGATTGAGTCCGTCTGGGGTTTTGAACGCGAAATTGAGGAAAATACGCTTGACGTGTTTGTGCGTCTGCTGCGCAGCAAGGTGGATGGAAACGGGCAGCCGAAGTTAATTCATACGGTGCGCGGCGTGGGCTATATCATCCGCGCAGAATCGCGATGAAGCGTCTCTCCATCGGTTCGCGCCTCACACTGTCGTACCTGATCATCTTTGCAGTCGCCCAACTGGTTTTCGGTCTCGGAATGTGGTTCATTCTCCGTCACAATCTCTACGACATCGCCTCCGATACCGTGGAGGATCAAATTGACGATGTGCGTCATTTTCTGGAGGCACAGCCGAAGGGTGCTTCCACCTCACACTTGCAGGAAGAAGTTAACGAAACTTATGTTTTGGAACATTCCGGCGATTACCTGCAAATTAAGGATGACCAGGGCAACTGGATCTATCGTTCTTCGTTCTTGAATAAGGCTGATTTAGCCGCACCTCGTGCCAGTGAGTTGAAAGAGCCTGTCTACGAAGACCTGAGGCTTGGCGGCCGCACGTTTCGGTTCCTAAGCGAAACTGTGGAAGTAAACGGACGGGTATTTCTGGTACAAACCGGGATTCCGGAACATGACATCCTGGAAACCCTGAGCCTATTCAAACGCTATGTCTGGTTATTTGCCGTGTTCATGCTGCTGGCAGCTTCAGCAGTTGGCTACTGGTTAAGCGGGAGGGCGCTGGCTCCGGTGGATGCTCTCACGCGAACTGCGCGAAACATTTCGGGAGCAAATCTCAGCAGCAGGTTGGAGCGGTTGAACACCGGAGACGAACTGCAACGTTTGTCGGATACGTTGAACGAAATGCTCGCCCGCATTGAGAACGCATTTCTTCGAGTTTCACAGTTTACCGCCGATGCTTCTCACGAGTTGCGCACTCCAATCTCGTTGATTCGGACCGAAGCGGAAATCGCACTCCGAAAATCGCGCGACGAGGCGGAATATCAACAATCTCTTCGCCATATTCTCAATGAGGCAGAAAGAACAACCTCACTGATTGAGAGGCTGCTATCGCTGGCGCGAGCCGACGCGGGCCGGGAATCGCTAGAGATTCATCCGTTGGATCTGACGCAGACAATGCGTCAGATGGCAATCGACTGGCAAGGCGTGATGGGCACTCATCGGCTGAAATTCACTGAGAGTCTTCCTGACCGCAATGTCTGGATCGAAGGGGACAAGTCTGCTTTATCGCGCCTGCTGAATATTCTGCTGGATAACGCGGTAAAGTACACTCCCTCCGGCGGAAGCATCGACCTCATATTGGAAGCGAACGAAAAAGCGGTGATTACGATTCGTGACAATGGAATTGGAATCAGCGATGAAGATCGACTGCGAATTTTCGAACGTTTTTACCGCGCCGATAAAGCCAGGAGCCGAGAACTGGGCGGCGCAGGTCTCGGATTAGCGATTGCCCAATGGATCGTGGAGCAACACCGAGGTTCTATTGCAGTCGTCAGCTCTCCCGGCAAGGGCTCGGAGTTCGTCGT
This sequence comes from Terriglobia bacterium, assembly GCA_963765715.1. GTDB lineage: Bacteria > Acidobacteriota > Terriglobia > Terriglobales > Acidobacteriaceae > JAIQFF01. The sequence continues at coordinate 229,337 of CAVXXN010000015.1, read as the reverse complement.
AGAACTACCAATTTCCACCTCGAATAGTTAGTCGTCGCTTTGGGTAAATTGGATTCATAAAGAACTCCGGGCGATCCGCCGAACCCGAACTCAACCTCCCCACGTCCGCCAGCGCGTTGCCGGAAGCCGTGTTTTACGAGTTAGAATCTGGCGAGACAGCTTATGCGAACATTTATTCGCGGTATCCTCACAGGATTGTTAGTCGGTCCCTTAATTGCCGCATTGATCGTCGTGTCGGGCTATTGGCCCGTAAGTGGGACCGCTAATCCACCCCCATACGAGACAACGATGGCACGTCGCGCACTCAACGCTTCGGTGGCGCACCAGGCTCCAAAAGTTCAGAACCCGCTGCCAGCATCAATTGAAGTAATGAGAGCGGGGCTGAAGGTATATCGTGACGGCTGCGCCGGATGTCACGGCGATTCCCAGAAACCAAGTCACTGGGGCAGCACAGCGTTTTATCCACGTGCGCCGCAATTCGCCTCCGAGCTGCCGGATAAACCTGATTGGCAGCTATTCTGGATTGTGAAGAATGGTGTGCGTTATTCGGGAATGGGAGCGTGGGATGGAGAGATCCCGGACGAAAAAATATGGCAGGTAGTCACATTCTTGAGCCGGCTAAGAAATTTACCGCCCGAAGTGCAGACCGACTGGAACCAGCAGCTAAAATAAAAGGTCGCACATCCTGCCCTACGGCCTTCTAACTGCTCTCGCAGTCCAGCTGAAACGGGCGCTGGTTGCGTTGACAGCGCTTGCTGGTTCGATGACAATTGGCCCACTCGCTTCGCTGCTCGGACAAAATTCCAACTTACGATTTCTAAGGGGCGTATCTGATGGCCATGCATACTGAAATCCCGTTCCATCTCAATGCCGGCGCTGAAAGAAACGAATTCGAACGCTGGGTAACTCAAACGTTAAAATTAAGCCTTGCAGCTTTTGCCTTTTGTTTGTTCGTAGTTCTGCCGAGCGCAGGGCAAGACGTAGCCGACTCCAAGGACCCCGCCGGGATGAAACGTTATGAGGGTAGTGAACTCATCGGCTATCGGGCTCCTCGATTTGACGAATATCTATTGCCCCTTGGGCCGCCTACGGATGAGGGTGCTCCCGCTTACGAAAAAAGTAAGTCAGTGGAGGGCCAGGTAAGTTATTACACCTACCTTGCTCCCGCGGGGCGCACGCCGGCGGAACTGTTTCGCAATTACAAACAGGAATTCCAGCGCCTTGGGATAGAAACACAGTACGAGAAAGCCGCGGGACAACACGGCTGGTTTGGTCCCACATTTGACAAGATTGCCACCGAGGTTGAAGTCTCCCAGATCCTCGCCTATGACGAGGCTGACGAACGCATGCTGGTTGGAAAGACTAAAGACGCCAAGCCCGCCTACTATGTGGTTTTTGTGACCGCCTACAAAGATGGCGTCATCCCGGAGCGTCTCCAGGGAAAAGTTGCAAAGGGCCAGGCGCTCGCGCAATTAGTGGTCGTATCACCAGACGTCATGGAAAAGAAAATGGCGTTTGTGAATGCCGACGACATGAAGCAGGCAATTCATGATTCAGGCAAGGTGGCACTCTACGGACTCTACTTCGATACGGACAAAGATGCGGTGAAGGCCGAGTCGGAACCTACTCTTGCCGAAATCGCGAAGCTATTAAAGAGTGAACCCTCGCTTCGCGTGCACGTGGTGGGACATACCGACAACCAGGGCAAGCTGGACTACAACCTTGACCTGAGTCACCGACGCGCCATGAGCGTCGTGGGGGAACTCACCCGCAAGTACGGGGTCGCCGCAAGCCGGTTGGACGCGTTCGGCTGCGGCGTCTATTCTCCAGTTGCATCCAACGAATCGGAAGAGGGACGAGCCAAGAACCGCAGAGTCGAGTTGGTACAGTGGTAATGAATCAGTCCTGATCAGAGGTGACCTTACATGCTATTCAAAGCTGATCCGACTTTCTATCCATCTCCCAAGCTGGCGATGCAAGCGCCGAAGGAGAAATTGGCATACGTTGCTGCACTGAACGCGAACGGCGGGACTAAGCCAGATGCGCTTATGGTTTTGGATGTAGATCCAGAGTCAAAGACCTACCGTAAAATCTTGGGGCGGGTCGACATGCCCAACGCCGGAGACGAGTTGCACCACTTCGGCTGGAACGCATGTAGTTCCGCGTTATGCCCGTATGCGGCACATCCCCACGTCGAACGGCGATACCTGATTGTCCCGGGCCTTCGCTCCTCTCGCATCCACGTGATCGATACGAAGCCTGATCCTCGTCAGCCGAAAATAGTGAAGGTCATCGAGCCTGACGAAGTTCATGCGCGTACCGGGTACAGCCGTCCTCACACCGTGCACTGCGGTCCGGACGGCATTTACATGAATGCCCTGGGCTCCCCCGATGGCGAAGGGCCCGGCGGAATTTTCGCGCTCGACCATTACACATTTGAGCCTTTGGGAAGATGGGAGGTGGAGCGAGGACCCCAATATCTGGCCTACGACTTCGCCTGGCATCTCGGCTATGACACTGCCATTACCAGTGAGTGGGGCACGCCAACGCTGGTGGAGGATGGGGTGAATCCCGAGGCTCTTCTAGCAGGAAAGTACGGACACAACCTGCACATATGGGACCTGCGAAAACGGAAGCATCTTCAGACCATCGATCTGGGCGCGGAACAACAAATGGTGCTCGAACTTCGACCCGCGCATGACCCAACCAAAGCCTACGGATTTGTGGGAGTTGTGGTATCGCTGAAAGATCTTTCCAGTTCAATCTGGTTATGGCATCGATCGAATGGAAAATGGGACGTCAAGAAAGTCATTGAAATCCCCGCCGAGCCGGCCGACCCGGACCAACTACCTCCACTTCTGCAAGGATTCAAGGCGGTGCCGCCATTGCTGACGGATATCAATCTTTCAGTGGATGACCATTACCTCTACGCTTCGAACTGGGGGACTGGTGAACTGCAGCAGTACGATGTTTCCGATCCTTTCAACCCGAAGCTGAAGAGCTCGGTGCGTATCGGCGGAATTGTTCGCCGCGCCTCTCACCCAAGCGATGCCAAGAAGCCGCTGAACGGTGGACCTCAGATGGTCGAGCTCAGCCGCGACGGCCGTCGAATTTATTTCACGAATTCGTTGTACGCGTCCTGGGATAAACAGTTTTATCCCGAAGGGATTGACGGCTGGATGGCCAAGATTGACGTAAGCGCGGACGGAAGCATCGCACTCGACAAGGATTTTCTCGTGGGGTTCGGCGATTTTCGCCCTCATCAGGTCCGGCTCGATGGCGGCGACGCATCATCTGACTTCTACTGCTACCCATGAATTCCGCATGGCCCTGGGCGTTGATCGCGTTGCTCGGGGCCTACCATGGACTGAATCCCGGGATGGGCTGGCTATTTGCCCTCTCCCTGGGATTGCAGGAAAAAAGCTGGCGCTCGATATTGCGGGCGCTCTTACCGATTGCGTTTGGTCATGCCTTAGCCATTTCCCTGACGATTCTTGCCGTCCGTATCCTGCAGCAGGCTTTATCGCAGCGAACATTGAAGGTCGCCGTAGCCGCGGCGTTGTTCGGAATAGGTTTCTACCGGTTGGCTCGCGCCCGTCATCCCAAAGGCGGGGGGATGCGGGTGGGATTCAGGGATCTGTTTCTTTGGTCTTTCCTGATGGCCATGGCGCACGGAGCAGGATTGATGCTGGTCCCCCTCTTGCTCACGCAGCCAATGCAAGGCATGAATCATTCCATGCATTCTTCGATAACTGACTTATCAGGTCTGCACCCAGGAATGCTGGGACTTGCGGTAGTCGTTCACACCGTTAGTCTTCTCCTGGTGGCCGGCATACTAGCGCTCGTGATTTATCAATCCTACGAGACGTCGGGGCTCAAGCTGCTTCAGAAGGCGTGGTTCAACTTCGATCTGCTTTGGGCTCTAGCTTTGCTGGTAGCCGGAGTTGCCGCGCTCATAATCTGAATGACTAGAACATCGCTGTGCTTTGAGCACTATCTATCCGCCCGAGTGGTGCCCTCTCAGATAGCGCTCCGTTTGAGGATATAGTCCAGACCTCCGACTCGAAACCATCGATATCCATAGGGCTCAAGGAGAACGCAATGCTTACCCGATGGATCGGCGTTGCTGCTGTCTCCAGAGAGCAGATTCGCGAGGCAGCCGGAGTCTTTCACGCCAACATCGATCCGGATCTCCCGCGGTGTCGCGCTCAGGTTGTGTACAACTACAACAGAATTATTTCGCCAGTCATAACGCATGGCCAGGACTTCTGGTGTCCCGGTTTGCAGAATGGAAAACTCTCCCCAGCCGACTTCCGGCGCTTCCTTGCGCATGCGAATCATGCGCTCCATCCAGTTCATCAGGGATTCGGGATCGCGTCTCTGTTGCGCCACATTGACGTGTTCAAAGCCGTACACCCCGCCAGAAATGACCGGCAAAATCGGTTTATCGCTTTTAGTGAATCCGCCATTCGGCTCCGTGGACCACTGCATCGGAGTGCGCGCACAATTGCGCTCGGGCAGGTGAAGATTGTCGCCCATGCCGATCTCGTCGCCATAGCGCAAGACGGGCGTGCCTGGCAGTGCCATCATCAGGCTGTAGGACAACTCGAGCCGTCGACGATCGCCTTGCAACATCGGGGGAAGCCGCCGGCGAATGCCCCGGTTGTAAAGTTGCATATCTTTATCGGGACCGAAGGCAGCGAATACGGCCTGACGTTGATCGTGAGTGAGTCGCCCCAGATCGAGTTCGTCGTGATTGCGAAGGAAGTTCCCCCATTGCGCTGTGGCCTCGGACGTCCTGGTTGCCTTGAGCGCCTTGATCAACGGACGGCTGTCGCCAGTCGCCAAGGCATAAAACGCGTGCTGATTCACTTCGAAGTTGAACATCATCTGCATGCGCTCACCGGACGTGCCAAAGTATTCCATGTCCGTGTCTGGGAGGACGTTGGCCTCTGCCAGGATGATGGCGTCACCTTGCCGCCAGGAAAGAAACTCGCGAAAGGTCCGCAGCATGTCATATTGTTCGGTCGGCTTTCTGACGGTTGCACCCTTTGTACCGATCACGAACGGCACGGCGTCCATGCGGAAACCAGAGACTCCGAGTTGAATCCAGAAGCCCATGATCTTCAGGATCTCCGCCTGAACTCTTGGGTTCGAGGTATTCAAGTCAGGCTGGAAATCATAAAATCGATGGAAGTACCAGGCCTTCGCGATCTTGTCGTAGTTCCATGTTGATTTCTGCACGCCCGGGAATACGATTCCGTCGCTGGCATGTTTGGGCTTTTTCTTTGACCACACATACCAGTCCCGATACTGTGAGTTTGGATCGGAGCGCGCTTCCTGGAACCAGGGATGTTTATCGGATGTGTGATTCACTACCAGGTCAATGAGGACGCGGATGCCGCGCTGCTTGCAGCCGTGAGTGAACTCGACGAAATCGCCGAGGGTCCCGTACCGCGGGTCAACCCCGTAGTAGTCAGCAACATCATAACCATCATCGCGAAACGGGGAAGGCTGAAACGGCATGAGCCAGATGGCGGTCACGCCCATGCCTTGTAGATAATCCAGCCGGTTCATCAGGCCGGGAAAGTCTCCGATCCCGTCGCCATTCGCGTCCATGAATGTAGACACGGAAAGGCAGTAAATGACCGCATTCTTGTACCAGAGATCATTGATCATGTGGCTGGTTCGCTTTCGTGTCGGTGAGCTGAAGCAAAAATCATTATCGCAGTGATCCGTCTGGAGCGACTACCTAAGATGCAGGCAACGGCCTGGTGGCAACGCGGAATTATTTATGAGGTTTACCCACGATCATTCCAGGACACGAATCACGACGGCATTGGCGACCTCGCGGGAATTCTCGCCCGGCTCGACTACCTGGTCGAGCTTGGCATAGATGTCTTATGGATTGCTCCGATCTATCCCTCCCCCATGGCGGACTTCGGCTACGACATCTCGGATTATTGTGACATCGATCCGAGGTTTGGCACTCTTTCGGATTTCGATCGCCTGCTCAAGGCGGCCCATGAACGCGGCCTCAAGCTGATTCTTGATTTTGTTCCGAACCACACATCGAACGAGCATCCCTGGTTTCTCGAAAGCCGGTCTTCGTGTCAAAGCCCCAAGCGCGATTGGTATTTGTGGCGCGACGCCGCTGTGGATGGCGGCCCTCCGAACAATTGGCTGAGCAATTTTGGTGGGTCAGGATGGGAGTGGGACACAATCACCGGTCAGTATTACTACCACTCTTTTCTTAAACAGCAGCCGGATGTGAACTGGCGGAATCCGGATTTGCGTGAAGCGATGTTTAATGTACTCCGGTTCTGGCTGGAACGCGGTGTCGACGGGTTCCGCGTCGACGTGATGTGGCTCCTTTTCAAGGATGAGCAATTTCGTGATAACCCAGTCAATCCCGCGAGTCACGCGAACTCCCCGGCATCCCAGCGCTTGCTGCCGATCTACAATTCGGACCGCCCCGAAGTCCACGATCTGGTCGCGAAGATGCGGTCGGTGCTCGATTCTTACGGCGAGCGACTTCTCATTGGGGAGATTTATCTTCCAATCCATCAACTTGTTCTCTATTACGGAAAGGGTCTGAAGGGCGCGACACTTCCTTTCAACTTTCAACTTATTCAATGTCCGTGGAACGCAGAGGCAATTGCACAAATCATTCGAGACTACGAAGCGGCATTACCCCCGGGTGCCTGGCCGAACTGGGTCATGGGAAATCATGATCAGGCACGCATTGCCAGTCGAGTGGGTCCGGAACAGGCTCGGTTGGCCGCGATGTTGTTACTCACTCTGCGTGGCACCCCGACTTTGTACTATGGCGACGAACTCGGCATGAAGAATGTGCCGATCCCGTCTCAAGATGTGCAGGATCCCGCGGAGAAGAACGAGCCGGGTCTCGGGCAGGGACGCGATCCCGAGCGAACGCCGATGCCTTGGGACAGTTCACCATCCGCCGGATTCACCGATGCCAAGCCTTGGCTGCCTTTGGGAATTGAGCACGCGCAGCTAAATGTCGCGAACTTATCGAGAGATCGAAAGTCCATCCTTACGCTTTACCACACCCTGATTCACCTTCGCCGTACGAATGAAGCGTTCATCACCGGGGGGATCGCAAGGGTTGCGGCGGACGGAGCGGTGCTCTATTACGAGCGCCGGGATGGAGGGCAGAGTTTTGCGGTCCTTCTAAACTTCAGCCAAGAACAAAAAGAAACAGTTGTTGAGCGCGGGAAGGTCGCGGTTTCGACGCATCTGGATCGCGAAAATGATACGGTTCGAGGGGCGATTTCGCTGCGACCCTCCGAAGGTGTGATCGTCAGGTTGGACTAACCGCAGGGTAACTAGCCGCTATCTATCAATTAGGATTGGGCATAACTCCGCAAGAGTCGATCTAACTTCGCTGTAAGGTGAGTAAAATGACTTACTCACGAGTTAGCGGTTAAAAGGTGTACTTCAACGCAAACTCAATTTGTCGATTATCCGTAGCGGTGTTGGTGATGCTTGCGCCGCCTGGAACATCAACCGCAACTGCAGATCCGCCTCCGGGCAGTCCGAAATTCGGGTGATTGAAGATGTTGAAGAATTCTGCCCGGAACTCGATGTCCTGGGTTTCCCGGATTTTGAAATTCTTTTGCAGTACAAAATCGAAATCAACGAGATCAGGCCCGCGTAAATTACCAATGCGAGAGTTTCCGAAACTGTGTGCCGATTGTTGCCCGGGGGCCAACGGTGGAATTGCGAAAGCTGCCTGGTTGTACCAGCAGTCGAGCGTTTGATGGCCGGGGTTCGTGCATCCGAAGTCTGTCCCTTGCGACCCTGTATTGAAAGAAAAGTTGTTAGGATCCGCAATCTGGTCAGGCCGGTAGCTGAAGCTTCCTGTATTGCTGAGATCCGAGGAAAGAACACCAGTGAGGGCCTCGCCGCTTTGCAGGGAAGTGATCCCAGCTACCTGCCATCCTCCAAAAACTCCCTCCGCGATCGCGCCCATTCCGCCCAGGAATTTTCGCCCGTGGCCGAAGGGTAATTCGTATAGATAGCTCAGGGTGAAACGGTGCCGCAAATCCGGAACAACCGGGCCGTGCTCAAGATCGGGCCGGTACGAATCCTGAATGAAACCTCCGACGTTGCCATCCGCATTTCCGAGATTCTTGGCGAAAGTGTAGGCAGCGAGGAAATTGAACCCGTTGGCAAATCGCTTGTTCAGCGAAGCTTGAAACGAGTTATAGAACATTTCCAACTGCGGAAAGTCGAGAGGTAGCACCGCAGTCAAGTTTGGCTGTTGATTGAAGTATCGCCGGCCAAAATTCGAAATGCAGTTGCTCGGGTCGGGACCGCAGAAATTTGTGTCGAGAATGTGCAACGGCTGATTCAGGTCACTCGCCTCATGGTTCCACAAGTGATACGCTCTGGTCCCCACATATCCGATCTGCGCCAGGAAATTGTCCCCAAACTGGTGCTGGACGCCCAGATTCCATTCCATGATGCGAGGGATGGTGCGCTTCGGTCCCGTCGTCTTCACCGGCCCGCTGATATTGATCGCATCTCCAACAGGCAGTGTGTCCGGAAATCCAGTCGATATCAACTGCGCGGCGGAAGGCAATGCTCCCGAGTTGAAATTGTTCGCCAGGAATGTTAGTTGTGTGGGGTTCAGGCCCAAGTCATCGAAGATGTTGGCCTCAGCCGAATAGAAAACACCGAACGCACTTCGCACCACAGTGTTTCGGTGTACCTCCCATGCAAAGCCGATACGAGGAGCCCAATCGTTCTTATCGAATTCAACGCCCGCATGGGGAACCGGATTCTGTCCGTATGATGTGACCACGATTGCACGATTCAGGTCAAAGTTACCAACCCGTCCGTTGGCCGGTGAAGTTATGTTGTAACGTAATCCAAGATTGATGGTCAGGTTTGGGCGAATACGGAAATCGTCCTGAACGAACGCGCCGAAGTCCCAATAGCGAGTCGGATAGAGACCCTGGAGAAAGTCCTGTTCATTCGCATCCGGAATGCCAAGCAACAGATCAGCCAGACCGTTGCCGCCGTTCGCCGTGCTGAGGTCGTTGGTATAAACTCCGCCAAAGTCAAAGAATCCTCGTGGCGCCGTCACTTGATAGAAGTTGCGCTGCTGGCGGCGAAAGTCGACGCCGATTTTCAAGGAGTGCTTGCCACGAATCCAAGTCAGAGTGTCTGCAATTTGATAGATGTTTTCGAAAGCATGTTCGGGAAGGAACTCTGAGTCTCCCAATGGAGTGAAGCCGGCGATGTCGATATTCGTCAGGCCGGTCGAGTTGGGATCAGTGCTGCGGTTCGCGTTCGGAATCCCAAGTTGATCGGAGCCAATAGAGTTGCCAAAGTTGAAAGGCAACGCGTTGATAGCATAACGAAAGTATCCGCCGTGAAGGTCGTTCAACACTTGTGGCGAGAAAGTATGAGTCAAGCCCAGGCCAAAGTGTTGCGCACGCGAGTTACTGACACTGGGACAACAATCTGAACCACCCCACAGCGGTCCCAGAGGGCCTGGGCGTTGGCTGCGAACATCTCCAAAACTGTACGACGCAAAAATCTGGTCCCGATCGCTGAATCGATGATCAAGTCTTATATCGAATGAATCCTGATTGTTTACGCGGTTCTGGTTGGCGAGGTAGTTGTTGGTAAGGCCCGGAAGATTCGCGTGAGGGTAGAAGTTGGCGACGTTCTGTCCTACGGCGTTGATAGAGCCGGCCGGAATGATATTTGTGCCGCTGATGGGATTGCGAAGAGATACAGTGCTGCCATCCGCGCAGGTGTAATCGTGCGTGCTGAACGGATCGAAAATCGTTCCGGTATCGAAAGTATCGGCTGGGCTCGGGATGGCGCACGGTGAAAAGGTTTCCCCGGTCAGGCGGTCGCTAAAGTCTCCGCTCCGTTCCGCTTCGGTCGGCACCGTAGAAATGAAGGGATTGCTTTCGCGAAGACGCGATCCTTCGTAGTCGCCAAAGATGAAAGTGCGGTTTTTTCTGATTGGGCCGCCTAGAAATGCTCCAAACTGATTTCGCTTGAAGGGCTGCTTGCCTTCGTTGAAATAGTTGACAGCATCGAGTTTGTCGTTGCGGATGAACTCGTAGGCTCCGCCATGCACCTGGTTGGTTCCGGACTTGAGCACGACATTCACCGCCGCGCCTCCGCGTCCAAATTCTGCGCTCATGGAATTCTCTTCGGTGCGAAATTCCTGAATCGCATCCGGCGGCGGTAATACCACTACTCCCCCTAATCCGAATTCGTTATTGTCGACACCGTTCAGCAGAAAGTTATTATTGGAAACACGTAATCCGTTAACCGACACGGCTTCGTTCGCGCGCTCGTTTTCAAACACTCCACCGCTTACGTTGGTCCCTGTCTGGCCGCCATTGGCGCCGGGTCCGAGGTAGGCGAGCTGTATGAAATTTCGTCCGTTGAGAGGAAGTTCAGAAATTCGGCGTTCGGTTTCGATGGTTCCAAGTGCCGAGGCTTCAGTCTGCAGAAGAGGAGGAGCAGCTGTGACCTGGACCGACTCCGCGGTGGAACCGACCCGCAAGGCGATATCCACTCGTGCTCGTTGATTCACGCCGACGTCAACGCTGGACTGAACCGCCTTCTGAAAGCCGGGCTTTTCCACGGTCACAGAGTAGGCTCCGATGCGCAGGAGGTCCGCTGAGTACTGACCGTTCTCGTCTGTCGTGATGACAGTGGATTGGTTCGCCGCAAGATTTGTGACCGTCACCTCCGCTCCAGAGACACGCGCACCTGCAGGATCGGTGACCAGCCCGACGATGCTGCCGCGATCTACCTGGGCGAGCAAGTGGCTATTGCTGGTGAATAAAACGATCGAGAAAAGAAGAGCGACAGTCAGAGACAACCGCGAGCGAACGCGCATGGGGCCTCCTGAGCACTCGGACAGGTTGATCACAACCGTACGGTGGGAAACTGTTACATCACGCTACGCAAGATGTCAAGACTGCTGGAGCATGAACGGTGGAACGATTGTTGAAATTCACGAAACAGATTCATCACCTTTTTCTACGTCTACTCTTTCTTGGCAGCCGCGCATTCTCAGCGCTCTCACTGGATTCTTTCGATCCAAAGTTCATCTACCGAGAGCGTGAAAATTGAGGAATCGGGTCCACAAAATCAAGTAGCTGCGAAAAACAAGTTCGACGAATCCTGTTCTTTGAGCTATGGTATTGCCGCTAGGTCGAAGTGATTCAGGGGGAAACTTCCGCATGCGAGACTTATTAGTACTTCTCTGTTCGCTTTGCATGATTCTGGTTTCAGCTCAAGCGCAGCAAACACGTCTCGAAGATCTACACAATAAAACGATTCTTGTATTCACTCCTCACCCTGACGACGACGTTTTCGGGGCTGGCGGCACGATTGCGCTTCTGAATCGCAATCACAATAAAGTGTTGGTTGTGGTCTACACCAATGACGACAAGGGATCGTATGACCCGGAGATGAGCTCTCAGCGCCTGGCGGGCATCCGGCGATCCGAACAGGAAGTTTCTGAAGGACTGCTCGGTACTCCCAAGGAAAACATCATGTGGATGGGGTACGACGACGGCATGTTGGAGTATGCCGCGCAACCCAAGCTCACTGAGGAGGCGACTGCGATCATCCGTAGAGTTCGCCCTGATGTACTGCTGAGTGTCGATCCGGGCGAGTGGTATGAACGCTGGCACAAAACCGATCATCGGATGGCCGCGTTCAACACGATCGATGCCGTGCGCGCAGCCGAATTCTGGTTGTATTTTCCCAACCAACGTCTGCAGCAGGGATTGCAACCGTACAAAGTTCCCGAAATGTATTTTTTCTATCCGTCGCCGCAAGAAGCGAACTATTTTGTCGACATCGAAGGTGTATCTGAACTTAAGTTTGAAGCGGCGGCGAAACAGGTCAGCCAGTTCGAGCCGGCGGTCAACAAATATCGTCCTGACTGGACGCCTGAGGATCTACAAAAAGCGAAAGACGAAATGCGCAAGATGCAGCCCAAGAAGAACGGTCACTACGTTGAGGCATTTCGCTATGCCACGGAATTTAATCAGTACTGAAATCAAATCCCAGGATAAGTTTTCACTGAAGGAGATGGCCTATGTCGCAACTAGCGCTGCTCGGTGGTAAGAAATCCAAAAGCAAACCTTTTCCGGCATGGCCGCAGTTCGATGATACCGAGCGGCGAGGTTTAAATGAAGTACTGGAAAGCCGGGTTTGGTGGCGCACCCCCGGTACGAAGACGTTGGAGTTTGAGGAGGCCTTCGCCCGTTTTCATGGGGCACGCCATGGACTCGCAGTCACTAATGGCACGGCTGCCCTTGAAGTTGCGATGGCCGCAATCGATCTGCAGCCCGGAGACGAAGTGATCGTACCTGACTTCACCTTCGTTGCTACCGCCAGCGCCGTCCTGTTTGCGAACGCCCTTCCTGTTTTAGTGGATGTCCGCCCTGACACTTACTGCCTTGATCCTCAACTCACGGAGGCCGCCATCACTGAGCACACGAAGGCAATCGTTGCGGTGCATATGGGCGGGCATCCGGCCGACTTGGATGCGTTAAAAGCGCTGGCCACCCGTAAGGGAATTTTGCTCGTCGAAGACTGCGCTCACGCGCACGCCAGCGAATGGCGTGGACAGCGTGTTGGGACCTTCGGCGTCGGGGGAACCTTCAGCTTCCAGGCCAGCAAGCTGATGACCGCCGGTGAAGGCGGTATGATCATTTCCAACGATGATGGATTCGAGCGTATGGCCCGTTCTGTTCACGATTGCGGACGTTTGCCGGGAGAATGGTTTTACAGCCACTTCAGTTATGGCTCGAATTATCGCCTGAGTGAATGGCAGGGCGTCATCCTGATGGCGCAGCTCGCGCGACTGGATGAACAAACCAACCGGCGCCACAAGAACGCTCGTGTGCTCGATCGTGAGCTTAGCCAGATACCCGGTATCACTCCACAGAAACTGGATGACCGGTGCACTCGCAACGGACAGTACGCTTACATCTTCCATGTGGATACCAGACAATTTGCCGGTATCTCCACCGAGAGCTTTATTGCCGCCATGAATGCGGAAGGGATCCCCAACCAGGCGAGCTATCCTCCACTGCATGAGTTGGACATGTTCCGCAACGAGTCGTATCGCAAACGTTTGAGCGGACCGCAAGCTACAGCGGACCATGCATTTTTGCGCCAGTCATTTCCGCATACCCAACGCGCGGCTTGGGAAACAGTATGGATTCCGCAGCCCGCATTATTGGGAGATGAAACCGACATCCAGGAAATCGTTGCCGCGATTCGGAAAATCCAGAGCAATGCGAAAGATGTCGCTGCCCACAATGCAAGTGCCACACCGGTTCAATCGCGAGGTTGAGGGAAAGCGAAGCCAGGAATGCTGGAGCGCATTAGTTATCGCGGGTGGAAGAATGCTTACCGGATTTCAAACGCTACGGTCGAGCTCATCGTGCTGGCGGATGTTGGACCGCGAATTGTGTTTTACGATTTTACCGGTGGCGAAAATATTTTGTGCGAGGTTCAAGAACAAGCGGGGCTGACCGGCGGCCCCGAGTTCCGGCTTTACGGCGGGCATCGTCTTTGGGTATGGCCGGAAGTCGACCGCACTTATTTTCCGGACAATTCTGCAGTTGCTGTTACACACCAACAGAGCACGGTTCGATTTACGGCGCCGGTGGAAACCAGTTCTCCCGGTACCCGTCTCCAGAAAGAACTCGAAATCCAGTTGGATGAGCAAGGGTCGCGAGTCACGATTAGTCACCGCGTGACCAATCATGACAGCGATCCGACCGAACTCGCCCTTTGGGCGCCGACCATGATGAAGCCTGGCGGAAGGGCAATTTTGCCATTGCCTCCGCGGGCCGCGATGGACAAGGACCACTTCCAATCGGTCGGCCCTTTGACGCTTTGGTCATTTACGGATTTTGCGGATTCGCGGTGGGTGTTTGGGACCGAATACATCCAACTGCGCCAACAGCCAAATCCGACCGGCCGTTTTCAGGAGCAGATGACGGGTCTCTACAATCCCGAAGGATGGGGAGCTTACTTCCGGAATGGATTGTTGTTTGCCAAAAAGACGGCTGTGATCCCCGCTGCTGTTTATCCGGACTTCGGATGCAATTTCGAGATCTTCACCAATCCTGATTTTCTTGAACTTGAGACTCTGGGGCCGAGAGTTTCATTGGGCCCCGGAGAACATGCTCAACACGACGAAAGCTGGATGCTGTTCCAGGACGTTCCCGTAGGTGAGGACGACTCATGGGTTCGAAATGTTGTCGCGCCTTTGATTTCTGGACATAAAGACTTTAAGCCATAGGTCGGTCAGGCTTCATGTTGCACGGAAGTTGATCGGCGCAGTGGTTTGATCGAACGCAATTCAACTTTTTTCAAATCTTAGCTGTCTGGATGGAGGAAGCGAATGCAGACACCGAGTATCCCCCAGTCTGTGCAGGCAGTACTTTCTCGTTTTGTCCATGGTGGTGTTTTCATTTTTGTTTACCGCCAGGGGATTGAGTCAGGAACAGCGACACGTCCCCGACCACGTTCCTCCCAAACGCTCTTCGCAAATCCAGGATGGCTTTGGCATTAATTCCGACATGCCGCGAGATCCCTATCTGCCGTGGAACCGCTGGTGGTGGACGCGCATGTTCGACGCCGGCTTCAAATGGATTCGCATCGGCCAGTACGAGAACAGTTCGGATTACACTAGCTGGGATTGGATCGAGCAGAAGCGCGGAGTCATGGCCGCAGTTCCGGAACTCGACGACTACGTCGATTCTTTGGTCGACAACGGCGTGAACATCCAGGTTCAGTTGATGTATGGCAACAACATCTACACTTCGCGGTCGGGCAAACTGCCGGATGTGGCTGCACCCGAACCGGGATCATTTCACAATGACGATCGGAGTCTTAACTCGGTGTTCTGGCCACCCACGACGCCCGAACAGACGGCTGCTTTCAATCGTTATGTGACCTGGATGGTCAACCGTTTTCATGACCGGATCCACTACTGGGCGTTGTGGAATGAACAGGACATTGGGTACTGGAATCCCTGGGGTAATCCCGAGCAATACGGGAAATTGCTGGCTTCTTTTGTGCCGACGGTACACGGCGCAGATCCCAGCGCCAAGGTAATTTACGGAGGACAGGCAGATCCCTCGCGCGATTTTACCCAGCGAGCCCTCGACACCTGCAATTGCGCCGGGGGAATCGACGTGTACGCGTATCACACTTACCCGGGTTACGGGCAGAACTTGAATCCCGAAGCCATGGACTACGGTGCTTACCTGAGCGAATCACCGCGAAAGTTACGCGACCTGGTAACGCAATATCCAGGAATTAAAGCTGGCATCCCGTTCTTCGATGACGAGTTTAATTCGATTCCTACGTGGATCGGTTCGGACGAGTCGGTCCAGGCTAAATACGTACCGAGGGGCCTGATCTACAACCATGCCGCGGGAGTGAAAACTTTCGTATGGCTCCTTGCCGCGGGTGCCGATGGCAATGAGTACGACGACTTCGGCATCATCCACGGGATTACCAATCACGATACCGATTTCACACCGCGTCCCGTCTTCCTGGCTCTGCAAAACACAAATGCGTTGTTCTCCGATACCAAACTAGATCCATCGGTCGAAGTGTCCGGTGCTGATCTGCCTGCGCTGCGACGGCAAACTGGTTTTCCTTTTCTCGCCTATGGATTCCGCTCGCGAAAAGGCAAGGCGATCGTAGCGTATTGGCTGGCGGCACACAGTCTGCCCGGCAATTCTTTTCCGCCTCTGTACACAACTTTGTCTTTGAAGAACTCCGGAATTGTCCACCCAGTTGTGATTGACGTTGTCAGCGGCGAAATCAAGCCCGTTGTCTGGAAGCAAGGAACCACAGACACGCTGGAACTTCTTCCGCTCAAAGACAGCATCATCGCGATCGCGGACGAAGACTACTTCGACTGGCCCGTACTCCCCGAAGCGCCCAGTTCTCTCAACGCCAGTGCGGCCGGAAGCGGGGTGAAGCTGACATGGCAAGTCCATGGTGGAGACCCAACAGGCATCGTAGTGGAGCGTCGCGTCGACGAGGCAGGGAAACTACGGGGAAGCTGGAAGAGGATCACGAAGCTGCCGGCCGGCGCGAACGACTACAGCGACTCGGCCGTTCAACGCGGCCAGCGCCTTAGTTATCGAGTTCGCGCGGTTAACGCCGGCGGAGACTCTGCGTATTCCAATGTCGTCGGGACGAAGTTTTAAATCAGCGGGGAGTGAACTGGATTTCCAGCTGGCAAGCAGGCATCGTTCCTAGCTTGCTTGAAATAATTCTTTCACCACGATGCCAGAAATCAGCCTGGCGGCTCCAAGAGCACCCGCCTCACTTCCCAGCATTGATATTTTCAGCTGAACTTCATTTGCCGATTTTTCCAGAGCGCGCTGTTTTATTGTGCGGCTCAACGGTTCAAGGAACATTTCGGGTGCTGAACGAAATAAAGCCCCTCCGAAGAGGAGGACATTCGGATTCAGGAGATTCACCACATCCGCTAACGCCACCCCAATGTGCGACACAGCTTCATGCAAGGTACGAAATGACAAGCTGTCATTCTGCAGAGCTGCTTGTCCGATTACCTCGATGCTGATTTGACTTAAGTCGTCGTGCACAAGCTCTCGAACTTTCGAATCTACTCCCTTCTCAATTGCGCTCTTGACCGATTCGATAATCGCTCCGCAAGAAGCAAGAGTCTCTAAGCATCCATAGTTGCCGCAACAACACAGCGGCCCATGTTCATTCACCGTCATGTGGCCGAATTCTCCGGCGCTGCCGCCCGGGCCACGATAGAGTCTTCCATCAAGAAATATTGCGGCACCAATGCCCATACCGACGTCCACGTAAATAAAATCCTCGAGGCCTGCTCCCTGTCCAAAATCCTTCTCTGCAGTCGCGATTGCCCGCACACTGTCCTCGAGCACGCAAGGTAGATTGAATTCGCGCTCCATGATGTCTCTGAGAGGAACGTTTTTCCATTCCGCCATTTGTCCCGGGCGTGGGAAGGACAAAACTAGGCCCTTGGTAACATCGATCACGCCGGAGTGGCCGATGCCAATACCTTTGAAATCCTGTTGCGAAATTCCAGAACCGTTCATTGCTTCGTGGACGATTTGCATTGTTCTGGAAAGAACCGAATCCCGGCCGTCTTGCATTCGAGTTTCAGATTCGCGCTTGAAGATCAACGTTCCCTGAATATCCGTGATCACAACCCTCGTATAGAACGATCCAAGGTCCAGTCCGACAAGAAAGCCGGCATCACTGCGAAAGCTCAGGGATACCGGTTTGCGACCAAGGGCGGTTGATTTGCGACCGGATTCGACTACCAACCCCTTGTCGATCAGCCGCTGCACGATTGTGGTGATCGACGCCGCACTCAACGAAGTCTGCCTCGACAAGTCCATCCTGGAAATGTTTCGCTTCGAGTGGATAAGTTGCAAAACTTGCAGGTCTTTACCCAAAGATTTGTCATCACCTTGGTTGGCAAGCCCGACGTGTTGTCTGGTGTTGGCGCTCAAACACCTTCTCCTCATTGCAACATTGCCAACCGCTTAGACGTTCCTAAACGATTGAGTTCACAGCACCTGGGTGTCACATCCATTTAATTTACGCGAAATACCGCAATCGGCGTTTGGCCACTCGGGGCGCTCAATTCCGGCCGTTAACTCGGGCAAATATTTATTTCTTGACACAATTGAATTAAATGCGGTAAAAATGCCCGCGTGATGGCTATATTAATTCAAAACTGAAACATATGCCGCAGCCATCAGCCATATTTTAATGCGATTCCTGTCCCAATTCGACGATCTTATGGCAGGGGTGCCAACTACGGTTGCAGAAGTCCGGCGGCTCCGTCAACAATCCTCGCAGATTGGAATGAAATCCGGGGTATTGGCCTGGATTAGCCTTTTGTCCGTCGTCCTAACCTGCGCAAAAGCTTTTGCTGGTGCGGCTCCGGGCATCACGGTTGTTGGCAATCAGCTTCTGACGACAAGTTCAGGAACATTAGGTGTCGAAAGCGTGGGTGCAAACGTTCCGGTTGTGCTACGCGGCATCAACTTGTCGGGCTCCGAGTATGCTTGCGACACTGAAAGCTCTTTTTTCGACGACCCTCCGGGAAACCAAGCCACGATCAATGGAATGTTGGCCTGGCACGCTAACGTGGTCCGACTGCCTCTGAACGAAGACTGCTGGATCGGGACGAAGAGCGGTCTGAACCCCACATATTCGGGAACCAACTACCAGACGGCCATGAAAAACTTCGTCAACCTGGCCAATGCGTCGGGCTTGATCGTGGAAGTCGACCTGCATTTTGGCTCTGGCACTGCAAGCCTGGCGAAGACGGACGCCTATCCCGGACTGGATGTGACATACGCTCCCGCCTTCTGGCAGTCTGTGGCAAATACATTCAAGACGAACGCCTCGGTACTGTTTAACTTGATCAACGAACCGTATATCACTTCGTGGCCGTGCTACCGCGACGGAGGATGTACAACACCAACCGTCAAGAAAGTAGGTACGTGGACCGTTGTCGGAACCCAGTCGATTGTGAATACGATCCGGGGCACCGGAGCCACAAATCCGATTATCGTCGCCGGCCTGGACTATTCCAACCAACTCAACAACTGGCTTACATATATGCCGGTTGATTCCCAACACAAAGTCATTGCTGGCGTTCACGTCTATTTCGACGGTCTCGACTGCGAAGATGCAACCTGCTGGAGCAGTGTCTTCGCACCGATTCAAGCTGCAGGCCATCCCGTGATCGTGGACGAAATGGGGTTTCAAGGTTCATGCACGTCCACCAAGATTAACCAACTAATGAACTGGGCAGACTCTCAAACTCCGCAAATTGGTTATTGGGCATGGTCCTGGAATCCTTTCGGGTGCACCTCGGGGCCATCTTTGATAAAAAATGACGCCTTCGCGCCCACGAGCACTTATGGCTCGGGATTTGAAACGCATTTGCAGTCTGTTCAGTAGCAAGCATCCTGTCCTACGACGAAGGCTACGGCCAGGATATGATCGATTGTGACACAGCGCTCTGATTCTTCCTTCCAACTGGCGACTGTACTTCGCTTCCACCATCGGATGACCGTATCATTGGCCAAATGGGCCAGCCTTCCCAAGCAAAGAGCCGCGACACTAACAACGGAGGTCTACGCATGGCAGGCATTAAGGCAGAGTGCAGAAGCAGAACGTTAGTCTTCGTTGCCGTCGTGGTCTTTCTCGCGATGTCGTGCAATATAACGATTGCTCAAGAAGTACGAAGTTTCGTTTCTTCGAAGGGCGGCGATCGAATCAGTCCAAAGGCCGCAATTCACTTCGAGAAAAACGCGAGTTCAGCGAAAGCCGATTTTGAGATCAATGACAGCACTGCCTATCAGAAGATGGACGGCTTTGGAGCCTCTTTCCAGGAGGCCGGCCTGATTTGCCTTAACAGTCTTCCTCAGCCTGAGCGCGCCTCCGTTTTAGCTGCGCTCTTCGATCCGGTGAAAGGCGCCGGCTTTTCAGCGATGAAGACCGTGATCGCTTCTACCGATTTCATGTCAGCGGGACCTTTTTACAGCTATGACGATGTCAGTGGGGACACAGGCATGGAGCACTTTTCCATCGCGCGCGATCTTGGACCAAACGGTCTGGTCACATTTATCAAATTGGCTCGGCGTCACGGCAATTTCGTTCTGCAAGCTCCGATGGACTATCCACCCGACTGGATGCTGGTCGACGTCAACAAGGATCAGGATGTGAATCCGAAGTACTATGACGCATTGGCTCTGTACTATCTGCGATATCTGCAGGCATACGAGAAACAGGGCATCTTTATCAACTATCTGAGCCTGTTCAACGAGCCGGATATCTACACCAAAATTCCATACAACGAGATCGGGACTTTGCTCAGAGACCATGTGGGCCCGCTTCTTAAATCCCAGGGAAGCCATACCCGTATCATGTTGAGCGAAGCGCCAAATCGGGATGATGCTATGCGGAACTATCCGCTCGTCCTGGACGATCCAGCAGCGCGCCAGTATGTTTCGGTCGCCCCCTATCACGGTTATGACAATAAGGATTGGGACAAAATTCAGAACTTGCACCGCAAATATCCAGATCTTCCTTTGTGGATGACAGAAATTTGTTATGCCTACGAAGCGGGAACTCCCAGGTCCATGCCCCTCCCCCGGTTCGATTTTGAAGATGGAGACTACTGGGGCAATCAAATCTTCAACGATCTCGAAGCCCAGACCTCCGCATGGATCTACTGGAACATGATTCTGGACGAAAAAGGAGGGCCCTGGTCTGTATCCGAGGTTCATGGGAACCCTGACCCGAATGTTCAACATCCGGTAGTAATTGTCGATCGGCAGACCAAGAAGGTGACCTACACCGGTCTTTATTATTATCTCGCGCATTTCAGCAAGTTTGTTCGTCCGGGATACGTTCGGATCGAGACCAGAGGCTCGCAACAAGGTGTGCGAGTGATAGCCTTCAAATCTCCGGATGGCCAGATTGTCGCCGAACTAATGAACAGCAAAAGAGAAGATGTCCAAATGGCGCTGGCGTTTCATGATCGAGTGGTTCATGTGAGCCTTCCTGCGACTTCAATTACAACCGCGTTGTGGGAAAGCGGAAGAACCAAGTCTGACTAGTCCGGGAGCGATTTTTGGGACAGTTGTGATTTGACTGAAACAGCGGACCGCGTCACGATGTCATCATTCTTGAATCAACAAAGAAGAGACTGAGGAAGTCGGCTGGGCAAAAAAAAGAGCACCGGAAGTGAATCCGGTGCTCTCTGTCTGGTACCCTCCCCCGGGTACTAGGCAACTGTTACGGCAGTACGGTGAAGGCCACGCAAGCGCCGTTGCTTGCAACCGGAGTGCTGCCAGACGCACCCGCGCTGAAGCGGATGACGCCATCTTCGTTCGAGCAGAAGTTGCGCACGCCAGACTGGTTGAAGGTCAGGGGTGACGCGCCTACCGTGTAGCCAGTGTTGATACCGGCGGTCGCGGTCGAAGTCACCAGATAAATGTAGCCGCTCTTTCCAGGCGCAGCAGTGGCAGTCGCCAGGACGTTATCGATCAAGCAGGCATTGCCCACAGCCGGCCCTGCTCCACCCGTGGCGCAAACCGCCGGAGCTCCGCCTAACACAGCCAGAGAATCCGAGTAGCCCTTGGTGGGATACGAAGTGGAGTAAGTCACTTCAGCAGTGTTGATGGTACGCACCGCGCTGACCGAAGCCGACTCGTTGGCTGCGATACGTGCACGAAGCAAGTTAGGAATGGCGATGGCAGCGATGATCAAAATGATCGCAACCACGATCAGCAACTCGATAAGTGAAAAGCCCTTCTGTTTCCGCATTTCGTTTGTCCCTCTTCCGATTTTAGATTTGATCTTTGCGATCACTGTGACCATATTGGCACTTTGCTGGCCAGAGCCACGGTTACTAAAGAGTCCAGGCATTACCTCGCAGGTGACTCATTCTTAAGGCTTGTCGTGCCTTTCGTTATCGCCATTTCCCGTCCGGGACCGGTTCAGAACCAGCATATTTGTGTCAGATTTTGTCGCCAATTGACAAATTGTGTCAGATTGCGACCCATTTGGCTGATGGAGAGTCGGTCCAATGGTTCAGCAATTAGCAAAAACTCGCTCAAAATCGTCGCCGACCGCCAGTTACGGCTATGTCTGTATGAATTTTATCGCAGTTGCTGCCACTATTTCGGCTTGTTTGGCTATTCCTGGGGGAGCAAGTGTGAATCAGTTCACACCGAGAATTTCGGATCACCTTCCAGGACATGCATCTCGAGTTTGGGCCTGTCACCACTTTTCCAGGCGGCGGTTCGAAGGCTAACTCGGTACGCGAGAGCAACTCCGTCCGGGGACATCAGCCCTATCCTTATACATCTCTATCTTTATGTACGCGAAAAGGAGCGGGAATCATAATCCGTAAACCATGACTATGGGCTAACCATTACCTCGTAGTGGATGACCTCTGGATTCATCTTTAGAAGGAATTGTTTGTCTTCGGGGTAATAGACTGCCTTTTCGCGGTCGGGTCCAGCGAACCCGTCGATGGATTCGAACGAATCCCATAGGGAGATAAAAACAAATTCCGCTTTACCGTCATGAATTCGCCGCAGCAACCAGACACCCTTATTTCCTTTCGTGGCCTCGCATTCCTTCACTCCTGTGGTCTTCAGATACTTGAGGTACTTGTCGGCATCTGATTCCCGGGTTTCGCCTATCCATTGTCGTGCAATCATAGGATCTCTCCTCTTGTCGTAAATCCAAGATTTCCATGGGTCATTACCCGCAGCTTGTCTACATACTTGGACGGGGATTGATCAATTCCGTATCGCCTGTGGTCAGCGTGACGCCTTAACCGGATAGTTCGAGTGGATGCGGCGGGCTGACTCAGGAGGCAAGGCGAATGCGATGTAGGCTCCCGGCACCGGCGATTGCCCATTCAGAATGTTCTGAGCAGCCGCGCAAAATACGACATATTCACGCCCGTCAATCTCATAGACCGCTGGCATCCCTTCGAGAGCCGCGCCTGCCTCCGCCTCCCAAAGCACCTTCCCAGTCGCAGAGTCTAGAGCGCGAACCTTGCGGTCGCGCGTGCCGGTAAAGATTAATCCGCCAGCTGTCGCAACCGGGCCAACTTTAGGAAAATGCGACCCGGTATTCTTAAATCCTTTTTCAGCCAATTCAGGAACTTCGCCCACGGGCACCTGCCACTTGATGGTTCCTTCATTCAGGTCGTAAGCGGTGAGCGTGGTCCATGGAGGAGCAATCGCCGGCAATCCATCATGGGCAAACATGAAACCGAAACTGCTTCGATAATGTAGTTTCTCCGGGGAGAGGGATGTTGATGTTGCGCTTGCAGTGGGAGCCTGACCGTCTTCCGGAGGAATCGCTGTTTTGCTTTCCAGATGGACTCGCTCGGGATGAGAAAGATACGCCAAAAGAGAGTCCAAAGCTGAATCGGACAGCTTGGGAAACGCGGGCATCTGGCCACGCCCGTGCACCACGACCGAACGGATTTGGTCACTGGAAAGTCTCGAGTTGACATCTATTAGAGAAGGAACCGCCGGGGGTTGGCCTGCCCGTTCTGCGCCGTGGCACAAACCGCAGTTGGATTGAAAAACGGCGCGGCCTTTATCTTCGGGAGAACTCCCTGCGGGCAGTTGTTCCATCGGGTTCAGTTCCAACTTGAGCATTGAAGGAAGATCCTTCGAAATGACAAACAAGTTGCCGTGCTCGGGGTCGGCGGCCGCGCCCTGAAAATTGGCTCCCCCATTATTCCCCGGCATTTCGACAGTGTCAGTCAAACCGGGCGGAGTAAAAAGTCCCTGATTGCGTGCGCCTTCCATCTGCTTGCGAAACTGTTCCCGCTCCTCCGGTTCCATAAACGGGCTCAGGTCTTTGACGGTGAAACTCTGACGCGCGAAGGGCGGCGGCGCGGAAGGGAATGGTTGCGTTGGCCAGGTTATCTCGCCGGGCATATCGGACTTCGGTACGGGCCGCTCTTCAACGGGCCAGAGCGGCTTGCCCGTTTCACGCTCGAAAACCCAAACGAACCCTTCTTTTCCAGGTTGCGCTACCACGTCGATCATCTTGCCATTGTGGCGGACTGTCAGGAGCATCGGAGACGTTGCGTTGTCGTAGTCCCAGATGTCATGGTGGACCATTTGGAAGTACCACATCAGTTTTCCAGTCCGCGCATTGAGCGCGATCAGGCAGTCACCAAAAAGATCTGCCCCCGTTCGATTGGCTCCGTAGAAATTATATTTAGGGCTTGCGGTCGGAATGAAAACGATACCGCGCTGTACATCCAGGGAAAGACCGCTCCAGGCATTCGCACCGCCGACCGTCTTCCAGGCATCTTTGGGCCAGGTATCGTAGCCGAATTCCCCAGGATGCGGCACTGTGTGAAAGATCCAGGCCAGGCGTCCGGTCCGGACGTTGTATGCGCGGATGTCGCCGGGTCCAGACTCGTACTCTTCATTGGTTGCAGAGCCAAGTATCAGGAGATCTTCGAAAACGCGTCCCGGAGTGGTGGATTGCACCAAGGTGAGGCTTCTACGGTCGCGTCCAAGATCGTCGCGCAAATCGACACGGCCGCCGTCGCCAAAATCCAAAATCGATTTTCCCGTTCGCGCATCGATCTCCTCCAGGAAGTTGTTGGCGGAAAATAGCAAGCGGCGATCGGACCGGTCGGCGCTTTCCCAATAGTTAATTCCGCGATTGGTGATGAGCGTTGTCTTTGGGTCTGCCGGATGGATCCACAACTCTTTGCCGGTTGTCGCATCAAGCGCCACGATCGAATTATTACGCGCCAGAACATACATGGTTCTGTCGACAACGATAGGGTTAAACAGATATTTGTTCCCGTCCCCGGTTGGATAAGTCCACGCAATCTGCAGCTTGCCAACGTTAGAGCGATTGATCTGAGTGAGCGAGGAATATTGCGAGGCATCGGGAGCGCCCGCGTAATCGTTCCATGTGGAGTGGGCGAGAGCAGAAGCGCTATAGGATTGATCGCCAGTCGAGACCTCCTGGCCGATTGCCAGCCTTTTTTCTTGTGCCATCACTGGCGCCTGCATGGCGAATACCAGCGCAGCCACCATCAAAAAAGCGAGCGTTCCCTGATTCATTGTGATTTCACTCGTTGCATTTTGCGCCCATGCCAGTCACTTAAGTGAGCGTTGTAGCGATGTCTGTTTTGGTTCAAGCGGACCGAGTTCGCCACCAACGGTCGATTTCTTCCAGCGTGCGGCCTTTGGTCTCCGGAACCATTCGCCACACAAACAGAAATGCAGCGATCGAAACTAAGGCATACAGCAGGAATGTTCCGGGCGCAGTCAGGGCGTTAACCAATGACAGGAATGTCAGAGTAACAACCAGTGTTCCGCACCACAAAAAGATGGTTGCGACCGACATCGCTCGTCCACGTATGCGAGTAGGGCATATTTCCGCCATCATCACCCAGGTCCCTGTCCCCACGCCCACCGCAAAGCACGCTACATAAGTAAGAACGAAAACCAACACAACAATCGCCGATGCCTGGAAGTGAATCGCCGCGGCCACACCAATAAGAGACAGAGCCATTCCTCCGAAAGCCGACATCAGCAATGGCTTCCGCCCGGCACGGTCTATAAGGGACATCCCCAAAATCGTGGCGATGAAATTGATTGCTCCAATAACGACATTGGCCCACAGCGCGGTAGTAGCGGTCTGATGAGGAACGTGCTCGAGAAAGACCAGAGAACCGTAATAGATGATGGTGTTGATTCCGGTGAACTGGCTGAATAAACCGATAAGAATCGCCACTACCAATGGTTTCCTGAAAGCGGGGTCTAACAGGTCCCCACTTTCTTCGGCGATGGCGTTCTGAATAGCTTTGATTTCGGTTCCGGCTGCTTCCGAGCCAACCATTTGCGCAAGGAAGTGTTCAGCTTCGCGATCCCGGCCTTTTTGCAGCAACCAGCGAGGGCTTTCGGAGATAAAAAGCAGCGCAATCAGGAAGCAGATCGAGGGGACGGCTGCGGAAGCGAACATCCATCGCCAATTGGCTGGTCCGGCGCCGGTGAGCAGGTAGTTGACGCTGTATGACAGCAGGATGCCGATAACGATTGCGAGCTGATTCAGGCTGACCATCAATCCGCGAGTTTTTGCCGGTGAAATCTCGGCAATATAAAGAGGTGAGAGAGTCGACGCGATTCCAATTGCCAGGCCTCCAATCACCCGCGCAACCACGAACTCAGTGAGGTTGCGCGGGAGGGCCGACCCGAGCGACGAAACGGTGAACAACGCCGCGGCCGCGATCAGGACTCCCTTCCTGCCGAAGCGGTCACTGGTGAATGCTGCCAGGCTGGCTCCAACGACGCATCCCAAAAGCAAACTGCCGGCGGCGATTTCGGTCTGCGCGTCGCTCAATCCAAACTGGCTTTTCAGAAATACAATCGCACCATTGATTACGGCGGTGTCAAAGCCGAACAGCAGGCCGCCAATTGCCGCGACTGCTGCAGGCAGGAACAAGTAGCGCGCGGCACCTTGTTGGGCGTCAGGCATAGAATGTTAGCCGGCTGGTCAGATTTTCAGCAGGCCCTGCTGCAAAAAGACGAGTCCAGCAGCGCCGGCCACTCCACCGTAGCCGACCTGGCTCTGAAATACGATTGGAATGTCGCGCCCTAACAAGATTCGGGTGCGCTGCGCTATCCGTTCTTGAATGGGAGCGAGTAATTGCGGGCCGGCCTCGGCGATATTGCCGCCGACGATCAAGACTTCAGGGTCGAAAATATGCAAGACGCTGACCACAGCCCCAGTCAGATATTCAAGGGCGCGCTCGATTACGCAGCGGGCGCTTTCGTCCCCATCCGCTGCGGCGCGAAAAATGGCTTCCGTGCTGGGTGGCTGGCCTGCATTTCCAACCGATAATTTCGTGGGAGCGGCGCGGTGAAGATGGGCGAGATAGTCGGACTCGATGGCCCGGGACGAAAATCGCGTTTCCACACAACCCCGATTCCCGCAAATGCACAATCCCCCGTGAAGATCGAGGGTCATGTGTCCAAGGTGACCGGCAGCGCCGGACGCGCCCCGTAAGATGGCGCCATCCACCAAGACTGCTCCACCCACGCCTGTGCCCAACGTCAGCAGGACGACATTTCGTTTTCCACGCGCGGCGCCCCAGAGTACTTCCGCAATCAGAGCCGTGCGAGCGTCATTGTCTGCAAAGAGCGGTAGGTTTCCCGGAGCAACGACATCGGTCAGGAACTGCCCTTCAAGAAAATTGAGATCTCCGGGCAAACTGTTTACTCGAGAGGTCGCGGTGTCGATGATGCCCTTGCACCCGATCCCGATTCCACGAACCGCCGCTTTGGAGTTGTTTAGTGCGAGATGCACAAAATCATGCAGGGCTGCCGGCGTTCGTGGTGAGGGTTGATGAAAAGTCTCAATCAGGGTTCCGCTGAGATTTACGAACCCGGCTTTGATTGCGGTGGCGCCAATGTCGACGCCAACCACCACAGTCTGAGCAGCGGAAGTGTTTGTCTGTTCTGAGCTCACAATCGTTGTGAATTATACGCACTCTGTGCCATTCTAGTGAGCTATCGTTAAGCTGGCGTTCGTAGTGAACACGCCTTCCTCAAGGCCAATTGAAAGGATCTTCGTGGATAAACAGGCGGCAAGCGGCACTGCGAGCCTGACGTTCTTTGAACGTGCAATGGGCGCTTTGCAGGCGTTGAAAGAGACCCAGGGCGGAGTGATTCAAAAAGCTGCAGACCTGTGTGCCGATCGCATCGCACGTGGCGGCCTGGTGTTTCTTTTCGGCAATGGGCACTCGCGGATGATGTGTGAAGAGATGACTCCGCGGCAGGGTTGTTTCGTCGGTTTTGTTGCCCTGGTGGAACTGGCCCTTTCCAATCACGCGGCGATCGTAGGTTCGAACGGTTTGCGTGCCCCTCTTTATCTTGAAAATTATGAAGGCTACGCCGAGCAGATCCTGAACGGGTTTCACTTTGGACCCGACGACGCGTTCATCGTGATTTCCACCAGCGGAATTCGGCCGGTAGTGGTAGAAGCTGCGATGGGCGCCCAACGGCGCGGGTTGCCGGTAATTGCGATCGTGTCGAAGGCGCATTGCGAACAGGCAAAAGCGGCCCACTCCTCAGGCAAGAAGCTGATCGATTGCGCGGACCTGGTGATCGACAATCAGTGTCCGCCGGGAGATTGCGTGGTGGAATTGGAAGGTCTGGAGTGGAGGACAGGGCCGATTTCCACGATTACCGGAGCGATGATCATTAATATGATCCGGTGTGCTACAGCCGAAGCCTTGCTGGCCCGCAGGGTCAAACCAGTTGTGCTGCCCAGTCATCAATTTGTGGGCAACACCAGTGCGGCGACTCAGCTGGATGCATTTTACGAAGCGTACCGCAAGAGCCTGAAACACTTGTTTGAATGAAGACGTTCAGTAAAGAACTCGACTAAACATGTGGACGAAGTACTTCTAATCACGGGTTCTTCGGGAATTGCAGCCGCGGTGGCACGACTGTGGGCCGCAGAGGATTCCGTATTTGTTTTTGGTATCAATGAAAAAGAATGCCGGTCGCTCGCCGATGAATTGGATGGCGGCTATGCAGTCGGCGATGTGCGCGACGAGGCGGCGGTCCAGCGTGCCATTGCCGAGTGCCTTGACCGCTTCGGGCGAATTAACGCCTTGATGAATGTTGCCGGCATCAGCGCCCGGTCTCTGGGCGACGGTCCGTTGCACCAGTGCAAATCCGAAGCATGGGATACGGTCATGGACGTCAATACCAAAGGAACATTCCTGATG
Source organism: Terriglobia bacterium (assembly GCA_963765715.1). Lineage (GTDB taxonomy): Bacteria > Acidobacteriota > Terriglobia > Terriglobales > Acidobacteriaceae > JAIQFF01. The sequence goes on along the minus strand of CAVXXN010000015.1, from coordinate 200,959 downwards.
TGCCGCGAGGTTCTCGGCTCGTGGACCAAAAACCACCAGGCAGGAGTGATTCTTAACACTGGCAGCGTGCTGGCGCGCCATCCGCAGCGCGAACATTTCGCGACCGCCGCCTACGCGGCGAGTAAGGGCGCGATTGAAGCCATGAGCATAGCGGCAGCCGCATACTACGCCCCGGAAAATATTCGAATCAATGTGATAGCTCCTGGGCTGGTGCATACTCCGATGACCGCCCGAGCCCAGGCTAATTCGGAAATCTCAAAATATATGGTCCACAAACAGCCGCTGCGAAAGGGCATGCTCACGGCTGACGACGTCGCCAAGACGGCATGTTTTCTGCTGCGACCGGAGTCCAGCCCAATCACAGGTCAAATCCTGAACGTGGACGCCGGATGGACGGTAAGCGAATGACTCCCAAACAAACGACGCCACCAAAAGCGCCCGCTCCGAATTCGAAGCTACGAACCGTACAGAATGGTTCATTGCGACAGCCTCTTCGAACCACGGTTGTCGGTAGCTATCCATTTCCTGGATGGCTGGAGTTCGCCACCGCTCACGTAGAACAATTTGGCGAAACTGATGTCGAAGAGATGCGGAATGACGCGGTCATCGTAGCCGTTCATGACCAGGTCGCCGCCGGATTGGATGTGATTACCGACGGTGAACAGACTCGCTACGATTTCAACCTGTCATTCTATGGACGGCTGGAAGGGATTCGGGGGAACGCTCTTTCTCCGCGCCGTTTTGGACCGCCGGCGCACGATCAACGCGGCAAGTACGAGGTCACTGGCAAGATAACCTCAGCCTACGGTTTGGGAGCGGTTGAAGAATTCAAGCGCCTGCAAAAGATCGCACCACCCGGGCCGACACTGAAAGCCAGTGTTCCCGGACCCTACACCTTAAGCGGCCGAATTAATCCTGGCGGAGGTTATAAGGACCGTTGGGCGGTTACGGAAGCTCTGGTTCCGATCGTCCGGGCAGAACTTGAACAGCTGGTCGAGATTGGGTGTGAAGAAATCACTCTAGATGAACCTTCGATGAGTTGTTATGCCCATCGCGAAGATCCTCGCCGCTTTGCCGAAATATTTATTGAGACGGTGAAACCGGCAATCGGACGATGCCGGCTTTCGACGCACCTTTGTTTCGGAAATTTCAAGGGCCGGGCCGTTGGCATGCGACGGTACGCGCCGCTCTTTCCCGCATTTTTCGAACTGCCGGTACAGGAAATGCATCTGGAAATGGCGAGTCGCGAATTTGCGGAAATCGAAATTATCCATGAAATTGTAGCGCGAGGCATCGACGTGGCTGTCGGGATCATTGACGTGAAAAGCTACTACATCGAAACGCCTACCGATGTTGCCGACCGGGTGAGGTTGTGCCTGAAGCACGCTCCGCCGGAACGCCTCTCATTCGCGCCCGACTGCGGGCTAAGTCAAACAGCACGCTGGGCGGCGCAACAGAAATTGACCAACATGGTGAGCGGAGTAAAGGTCGTCCGCAAGGAACTGGGACTGTCGTGATTCGTCCGGTCCGGTCCAACGACGCGCTGCTTGCGGATATTCGCGCGTCCGACAAGCGCGATGGCAGTTTCCGCTTGTGGTGGCTGGGCCAAAGCGGTTTCTTGCTGCAATGGCAGGGCATCCACGTCTTGCTCGATCCCTATCTTTCCGATTCGCTTACAAAAAAATACAGTCAGACCGACAAGCCTCATGTCCGAATGACGGATTTGGTAATTGATCCCGCCCGGCTTTCGTTCGTCGATGTCGTGACAACCTCCCACAATCACACCGATCATCTGGATGCCGAGACTCTTCGACCCATCCTGTCAGGGAATCCGCAGCCAAAACTGGTGATAGCCGAGGCGAATCGTGCCTTCGTGGCGGAACGGCTGGGAATCGATCCCGCGATTCCCATTGGAGTGGACGACGGGACTGCAGTTGAAGTCTCGGGAATTCGATTTGCGGGGGTAGCGTCGGCCCACGAAACCGTGGAACGCGACGAACTGGGACGCGCCAAATTTCTTGGCTATGTAGTTCAGTTTGGGGGTTGGGCCGTATATCACAGCGGCGACACGATTCGATACCCGGGTATGGCGGAGAAGTTGCGCAGCTTTTCGGTGGACGTCGCGCTGCTCCCAATCAATGGTCGCGCTTCTGAAAGACGGGTGCCCGGGAATCTTTCCGGACCTGAGGCTGCGCAGTTGGCGAAAGATATCGGGGCCAGGACGGTCATCCCCTGCCACTTCGACATGTTCGAATTCAACACCGCCTCACCGGACGAATTCATCGCGGAATGTGAATGCCTGCGGCAGCCTTGCCATGTTCTTCAATGCGGAGAACGCTGGAACAGCGAGAGCCTAGACTGAGAGTTAATCGTCCGTTCTTCAATTTGTGGCACCAATATTGTTTGGGGGAGTCAGGCGATTTCCCAACGTAGAGGTTTGCCGGGACTGCTCTCGCCGGTGAAACGGATTTCCTTTGTCGTGTTTTGTAGTGTTTCAGCAGAGCCGTTGATTGTGATTCGTCCCATCCGTGACGCCTCCAAACTGGGCAGCCTCATCTCGATGTCCCAGCGTCCGGTAACAGCAGGCGCATACCATCCTGAGTAGCCACTCTTCGACTTCTTGAATCCCAACAGTGGAGAAGTGAACTCATACTCCGGGAGTGGAAGATTCGGGCTGAAGCGCAGTCCGGTTTCGTGGAATTCGAGTCCCAGCAATTTGGCGGAGCTGTACAAAGGCCACGCGTGCGGGTGCATATTCATAACGGGGAAGTCTGTCCAATTGAATCCCAAATCGGCCTGTGTCTTGTGATCGGGTGACGGAGCTTCCGCGAACATCGTTTGTCCCGGATATCTTGACAGCACGGAGTTGTAATAGTCGGGCCCGCTCCAGATTCCGTACCAGATCTCCGGATACGCTTCAGCATGAAGTGCCAGCGAATTCTTTTTCCATTCGTCCCAGGCAAGCGCGCCGTCTTCCAATGCGAGGGCCCAGATCAGCGTCCCATTAATGGATGGCCAAACGCCTCCGTTCGTCAAAACGCCCGCGGGGCTAGCCATCGCGGGGTCGCCCTGACTCTCAAGCATCGCTCCAATGGGCGACAGTTTGCGAACCTGTTCGTCGAGAGTTGTGACCAGAGTCTTGCGTTGCTCCTGCGTTGCGGCGCCGCCGATGATTGCCCAAGGCTGCGGCTCAAGCCAGAGATGGTCTTCTCCGATCCAACCCAGGTGCTGGCCAAGCCAGGCGCGGCGAAACCATCGTGTCGACCAGTGGGCGCGAACTGCCTGCCGCTGCGCTTCTGCTTTGACGTTCGCTGCGCTCGCGGCTTTAACATCGCCAACGTAGGTAAGCAGTCGCGCGTAATAATTAAGGACGTAGCAAGCCATCGCCGCATTTAGAACGCTTTCGCCGTCCTGGCGAACCTCGGCTGCCAGGGCTTGTGGCACATGGCCGACAACAATGTCATCGTTCCAGTCGCCGTTGGACAGCCGCATTAACCCATGCTGGCCCACACCAATCCCATTGACGAGATGGTCAAAGGAGCGCCCGAGCAGTTCTCGAACCGTTGGGTCATTGGGGCTTGTTTCGTGGCGCGGGTAGCCGGGGATCTTTTCATCCAGGAAATTCTTGTCACGAGTGGCGAGTACATATTCGCTGGCCAGCCATAACAGCCACATCTCCATGTCACTGGGACGATAGACGACGGGCATCGGCACACTACTTCCAACGATGCCGTAGGGAATTGAACCGTCCGGCTGAATCTCTTTCAACGTATAGCGAATGATTTCCCGAACGACCTCCGGATTGCTGAAGACAAAAGGCAGCGCGTGCTGCAGTGGATCGCGAGCCGCGCCTTGAAATCCCATAATGTACTGGTATACGTGTCCTTGGGAAAGAATGTGTTCGCGGAAGAAGCTGTCATAGGTGAGGTTGCTGCGAAGGTAATAGTTGTGCCATGAGGTTTCTCTTTCAACCCAAGGCTCCGCGGGAACGCTGAATCGAACGCCGTCTGATTTCCATGCGTTGCTGGAGCGAGCCCACCACTGTCCCGGTTCAACCGAGTACTTTGCCACCAGTTTGTCGATCTCGAATCCCTGCGGCGCATACCCATACAGAAAGCAAAGCGTTCGACTCTCTTGAGGGCGCAATTTTACGTTCCGTTCAAGCAGGAGTGCGCTTGCCGGGCCCGTGGAACTAAGACTGTCGTTGAGCTTGGCTGATAAGCCAGAGGGATGATCGACACCGCCGCCGCCGAAGAACGCTGCAGAGTCGGTGGCGAACCCATCCATGGGAGCGTCCAGCGAGATTAGAAAAGTGGATGGCGGGTTGAGGTCTTCCATGACTGAATCGGACGCGTAGGCTGGCAAAGGGCCACCCAAAAACCCGGTTGGATTCTTTTCCAGATAACTTTGAACCTGCTCCCAGGCTTGTTGATCTTCGGGGGCCCGGCCGAGGAATTTCTGTGTTTCGATTAAGCCGGCACGATTTGGCATCGCCTCGTATTGGTGCGCAAAGCGTCCGCCAAAATCACGCCGCAGATCGGCGGCGTTCGTACCAATCTGCACCGCCGCCTGCATGAAAGAACGATAGGAAAACTGATAGTTGTGAGAACCCCAATACTCAACCCAGCGTAATTCGGACGCATCTTTACTGCGATTAGTGAGAGTTACCATCGAAAACAAAACGGGGTCGTCACCGAAGGGAGCGAATATTACCTGATCGACTTCATACTGATTCCCTTTCACGATTTTCCGAAAGTAACCCTCGCCCAGAATTCTGTCGAAGGATTCGCCGTTCCCTGGATAGTAAGTGCTCAGCACGGTTTTTCCATCGGTGAGAAATCCGATACCGGCTCCGTAGCGCCCATGATCGGGGGAATAGTCGTTCAGAAACTTCGGCGACCCTTCATCCTGCCGTACCTGCACATACCCGTAATTGGATACCGCGGCCACCAGGCGGTCATTTCCAACTTGATGCGTGTGGTCGGCTGCACCGCGCCAGATCTTGTGAACCGGGGAAGTGGCTTTCGGATCGGAGATCTGATTGCACGTGTACCGGTACGCCGGAAGACCGAATTGATCGGTGATCCACTCGCCAAAATGACCCGAGCCGAAAGCTTTCGATTCTCCTGGCTGCGATGTAGAGGCGCCATTCTGCGCGCCCATCCGAAATGCGGCGTTGAACTTCAATCCCCCGAATTTGTGGAACGCTCCAACGCCCGCCAGGGAAAGAAACCGGCGACGATCCATGGTTGACCTCTCTCGACCCCTATTCACTTCGCAGGACGCCGTATTGGATTGGAGGAAGAACGAATCGCGCCATCCTGGAAATCCCGGCGATGATAAATGAGAATAGGGAAATGTCCTCGATGGAAAATCCCAGCACCTACTCCCAAACCATCCTTCTGCTGCGATTCCGAGTGCCATGAAGAACGCACTATCAAGTGCAACCCTTTGCATCGACTGAATATTCACAGATGAAGGTAGACAGTAACCGCTTCAGTTGCAGCAGCCTGCGGTCTTTCCTTTGGCACAAAACCTGCTAATCCAACTTGTACGGTAACCTGATCCCCCTTGCCCGTACGCAGGTAACAGGTGCGAAAGGACTAAGGTGAACGAGATAAATTCGTTCGGGGACAATGGATCTACCGAAGGCCTGCATTTGACCCAGCTCGACGAGCCCCGTCATGAAGTCCAAGCGACCGCCGATGCGACCAAACTAGCGGACGCACTCGCCTCGCAAGTCAAACAAGAAGAATCTCGTCTTGATGAGGAATTAGTAAACGCCTGTGCTGCGACAGGGGCCACCGGAGCGGCCATCGCTCTATTCCGAGGTCAAGAGATTGTCTGCTACGCTTCAACCGGTCCACATGCCCCGGGGGTTGGCGCACGCCTCGATCCGCACAGCGGACTCTCGGGCTCCTGTATCCAAAGTCGCCAAGTTCAACACTGTGGCGATACGCGGACAGACAGCCGGGTTGATTCCGAGGCTTGTCGTCAGTTGGGAGTCAGGTCAGTGGTAGTCCTACCGCTGATGGATCGAGAACGGCTCTTGGGAGTCTTCGAGGTCTTTTCCTCTCATCCTGACGCTTTCGACCGGAAGGATCTGGGCGTTCTGCAAACTCTAGCCCGCAGGATTGTCGAGAGCAATGGCAAAAATTGGGAAGCCGCTGCGATTGCTGCGCCCGAAGGGCCAAGCTCTGGGCCGGGTACGCCGATCGAAGTTATTCCTAGTGGCGACACCCCTTTGAAATCGGACAGCGAATTCCCAACTTTAAGGCACGCGAAAAGAAAAAGCGCCATATTGGCGACGATGCTCAATCTTCTCGTCATAGCTGCGGCTCTGCTATTGGGCACATTAGTAGGCTGGCGACTCGGGTGGGAGAAGGCGACCGCTGCATCTCAGTTCAAATCTCGACCTCATAAGGTGGATGCCCCTTCGACGAATGGACAAACCAATCGTGCCGAATCTCGGAGCACTGGGATCCAAACTGTTTCGTCTCTGAGCCAGGAATGTGGACAGTCGGCCACCTCTCCGGTACCACCTTCGAAGGAAGGTGGCTTAACGATCTGTCAAGGTGATCGCTTAGTTTTCCGCTCGACTGACCCAGCACCGGTTAGAAACCTGAAAACCTCGAACCATCCGTCGGGTTTGAGTGTGGGCCAGCTCCGGCAATAGTTGGTCAGGAATTCGTCAGCGGAAGTTTTGAGGACAGACGCGAAGTAGGGAAGAAAGTCGATTCAATTCAACCGTACGTGCGGTGCGCGCGGGAAGGGAACATCACATGCCGTCGCATGACAACCTAACAGCAGAACCCAAACTTTTATTCAGTGATGATTCGGCACAGAAGCAACGCCGGCAAATGCTCATCGCGTTGACCCTCCTGCTAGCTGCTCTGATCTTGGTGTTAGCGAAAGATCGTGAGTTCTGGTTTCCGCCTGCTCCGGTTTCGCAATCAGAATCGGAACCATCGCAGGACGCATCTTCTGAATCTACCGCGAAATCTGAACCGGCGGCTTCCAGCGAACAGCCTACACTTTCCACGCGAGCGAAATCGAAACCGCACATGGAAGCGGCAGCCGCAGCCGAGACAGATCCCGCATCGGCTTTGGCCCCCGTGGTCACTAGCCGAACCGTACTTCCGCCATTGGAGATCGAGGTGGTGGCGGGCGACGAGCACCGGGCAATTCAGGCAGGCACAAATTCAGTCAATGTTGATTTGAAGCCCGGGACAGCAATTACTCACTCTTTTCCCAGTCAGGGTGAAGTTGCTGACTCGACTGGACGTGTGCACCTTTCAGGGGACGCCGCACAAATTATTTCACGCCCGGTTGAACCGGACTATCCGCTGCTAGCCAGGCAAATGAGAGTGCAGGGTGCAGTCGTGCTTCAGGCATTGATCGCACGCGACGGAAATATCCAGGATTTGCGAATACTCAGTGGACCTACGATTCTTTCGACCGCAGCCCGCGAAGCGGTGAAGCAATGGCGGTTCAAGCCCTACCTGCAATCCGGTGAGAGGGTCGAAACCGAGGCGCGAATTACAGTAAACTTCACGATCTTCACGCAATAGCATACTTCGAATGGCGTCATGGCTTTACAACGCCTCCATAGGGAAGACATTGCGGTAACAATCCTCTTTCGGCAAAAATCCGCCGTCGCAACGGATTTGACCCGACTTTAGTCACCCCCTACCGAAAACTCGGGTAACTTTCCGCCGAGATGTTGAGGGCGGATAATACTCTCTCCAGATGCTGAACAAACGAAAATCGGATCGCAGAAAGATCGTGTTATCGGTCAAAGTGTCCGTCGACAATGTTACCGCTCACCTCGCGCATACAGTTGACATCACCTCGACGGGAGCACGGCTAGTCGCCTATCGGACGCCGCTGCAACCTGGGATGATTGTCGGTTTGCAACGCGGATCGAAAAAAAGGAAATTCGTGGTTCAATGGATTAAACAGCTTTCCCCGAATGAACTCCAGGCCGGCATTGAATGCTTGCAGTCGCAGGAAGACTTCTGGGGTGTTGGACTGACTGGCGATGTTGAATTCAAGAGCGACGGCAAGACCTTGACGCCTCCCTTGTCCCGTGCGTCAAAATCTGTGATGTGACTGATGCCGGGTTCTTCTTGTTGCCGGCAAATTTGTGAGTCGGTCGGATCATTGTGGTAATCTAATATCCATCAGCTAAGTTTGATTCACCCGCAGTCGAAAGTCGGTCCCGCCAACCAGCGACACCCCTTCTCACCGCAGCGATTCTTTCAAAGCCGAAATTCAAAGTAAAAACAGGAAACAACAAATGGAACAGGGAACAGTTAAGTGGTTCAACGATGCTAAAGGCTATGGCTTCATCAGCCGTCAGAACGGGGAGGATGTCTTCGTGCATTTCTCCGCTATTCAGGCTGGGGGATTCCGCAGCTTACAAGAAGGACAAGCCGTCCAGTTCGATGTGACAAAAGGCCCAAAGGGCTGGCAGGCTGAAAACGTTCAGGCTGTGTAACATAGCGATTAAAGTGCCCGGTATTCGAAAGATATCGGGCATTTCTCTTATGAGATGCCAGACTAGGCGTTAACTTGAACGGACACTAACTCAGGTGTGCAGCGCACACTTTGGATAGATTTGACGGCATCTTCCGCTGTTAATCTTCCCATTAACAACGCAAGTTTACGGTCGCACGTCATCTGAATTGGCGTTCGATCTATCCGCTGTACATACTCAGGTTTAAGGGTAGCTCCACGATTCACTTTCACAACAAATTTCGTGTTTTTCATAGTTGTCTCGCACCTTTCATTGTACGCCCATGGGAGATGCCGAAGAGTGTCAGCCGATCTCCCAGTATTTCGATCCGGCAAAGATTTGTATTCAGTTAGGCGAAGAGCGCACCGGAGATCGGGTAAACTTAAAACTGTACGATTGGGTATTGGTCAGGAGGTGATGAGATTGGCAGAGGTTCGACTGCAAGAGGGCGAGTCGCTCGAGAATGCGCTTCGTCGCTTCAAGCGCAAAGTGCAGCAGGAAGACATCATCAAGGAGGTCAAGCGTCACTCCTTTTACCTGAAGCCGGGCGAGAAGAAGCGCGTGAAAGAAGCTTTGGCCCGAAAACGTGCTCGAAAAAAGAGTCGCAAAGAGTCGGATTAAGTTTGCGATCCACGGCCGCTGCCGCCAGGCAGCGGCCTTTCGTTCTCCCAGAAAAGTTTTCGCCCGAAACTCGCTCCACTTGGCCTACGGCTGCAAGAGAATTTCAATCCAAGGTAGACAACTCGGCCCGTGATTGCCAGAATCATCAGGCCCGACGTTGTGCCAACAACTGAAGAGAATTCTCTCGTAAGGCAGGCTTCGGTACATTCTCCTTGCCGAATGCTAATACTATAGTGATTGTTCCGCAGCCTCACGGGAATCAGGGGAGAGATGAAATGCCTAATCTCTTGGCGACGAAACCGCTTAAGACCATCCTTAACGAAGCACAGGAGACTGGCGAACACTGTCTGAAACGAGCCCTTGGCCCCAGCAACCTGATCGCCCTTGGGATAGGCGCCATCATTGGCACCGGAATCTTTGTCATTACCGGGACCGCTACCGCGCAGCATGCCGGCCCTGCGATTATTCTTTCCTTCATTTTCGCGGCATTCGGCTGTGTCTTTGCCGGCCTTTGCTACGCTGAATTCTCCTCGATGATTCCCGTCGCCGGTTCGGCGTACACCTACGGTTACGCCACGCTGGGGGAGATATTCGCCTGGATCATCGGATGGGACTTGGTGCTCGAGTACGCTTTCGGCGCAGCCACCGTGGCTTCCGGTTGGAGCGGATATTTCATCAGCTTGCTCGGTGACTTCGGCATCAAGCTGCCGGCTTCAATCGCTGGCACGCGCTGGGACGAATTCATCTTTTACAACAACCACTGGGAGAATGCCACCAAGATTGTTCCCAAGCTCAGGCTTCTCGGAATTGATCCTGCCGCTATGCCTCATGCCCACGGCGTGTTTAACCTGCTTGGCTTTCTCGCAATTGTGTTTTGCACTTTGGTGTTGGTGATCGGAATCAAGGAATCGGCGAATTTCAATACCGCCATCGTGGTGACCAAGGTGTGTGTGCTGCTCGTCTTCATAGCCATCGGTAGCAACTATCTATTGGGGCATCGGGAATTAATGGCTGCGAACTGGCATCCATTTATTCCGCAGAACAATGGTTTCGGACAATTCGGGATGTCGGGGATTCTCCGGGCATCGGGCATTATTTTCTTTGCCTATATCGGCTTCGATGCGGTTTCCACTGCCGCTCAGGAAGCCAAGAACCCTGAGAAAGATATGCCCATCGGGATTCTGGGCTCTCTGGTGATCTGCACTGTCCTGTACATCCTGGTGGCGGGAGTGCTCACCGGGCTAGTGAATTACAGGAACTTGAACGTACCGGACCCCCTGGCCATCGGGATTGACTCCACCGGTATTCGCTGGGGCAGTCTGCTCGTGAAGCTCGGCGCGCTCATGGGCTTGACCAGCACGATTGTAGTCATGCTTCTGGGACAATCGCGAGTGTTTTTCTCCATGTCGCGGGACCGTTTGTTACCAGCTTTGTTCAGCAAAGTTCATCCGCGTTTCCGAACGCCCTGGATTTCAACTCTGACAGTCGGCATTTTCGTCGCGGTTCTGGCTGCGTCACTGCCGATTGATGTGCTTACGGAGATGGTGAGTATAGGCACTTTGCTGGCTTTCATCATCGTTTGCGCGGGAGTCTGGATTCTGCGTCGCCGCAATCCCGATCTACCGCGGCCGTTTCGAACCCCGCTGGTGCCACTGGTCCCAATCCTGGGAATCGTGATTTCGCTAGTCATGATGTTGAGTTTGACCCCGATCACCTGGATTCGGTTGGCAGTGTGGCTCGCTGTAGGGATGGTGATTTATTTTGGCTATAGCCGCCACCACAGCCGGGTGCAGCATAGTGAAGCAGCAATAGGGCCATCGACTTGAAGCAAAATGGGCCGGGTAAGCTGCGACGCCATTGAACCTTGCGAAATTCCTATGATCGTGATCATGGCGGGTCTCCCGGGGACAGGTAAGAGCACGCTCGCACGAGCACTCGCGCAGCGGCTTCCGGGCGCAGTTCTCGATAAGGATGCAATTCGAGCGTCGCTCTTCGAACCCCCCTATATCGAGTATTCGTTAGCCCAGGACGATTTCTGCGGGGAAGTCATGCTGCAAACTGCCGCGTATCTGCTGTCCAAACATGCCGAACTCAAGGTTCTGCTGGATGGCCGGACGTTCTCGCGGAGTTACCAGCGTGACCGCGTGATCGAGGTCAGCTCGCAAGTCGGAGCTAGCTGGGCCATCCTGGAGTGCGTCTGTTCAGAAGCAACCGCACTGGGACGCATTGCGGATGCAGTGGCAGCAAACAACCACCTCGCAGCGAATCGTACGCCGGAACTCTATCGCGAAATACAAAAGGCATGGGAGCCGATCGACAACCCCAAACTCGTAATCGACACCGACGAAAACATCGAGTCATGTGTTGATCGGGCGTTGCGTTACTTGTGCTAGTCCCGTGTCGATCCGTCGAGATTTCTGACGTCGAGGATGCCATTGTAAGGTCGGAAATTCTCCACGCTTAGCCTGCTGCCAGTAAGGCTAACCAATCAGTAAATACATAGATAACTGTAGGGGCTTCGTGTCTTGGTTCAATACATAATATCCGACTGCGTTTGTGCCAAATTCCAGAAGCCTTAAACGCTTGAAGGGTTAGATGAAAATGAGCACGGTGCAAATTCTGATCGCCGACGATCACGAGTTGTTCAGACGGACGGCACGATCGTTCATTGAATCTCAGCCCAATTGGCATGTCTGCGGCGAAGCCGGAGATGGGATGGAAGCGATCGAGAAGGCCAGGCTGCTACGGCCTCAAGTCATCCTGATGGACATCAACATGCCACGCATGGATGGACTGGAAGCGACCCGAATTATTCGAAAGGAACTTCCCGACTGCAATGTGATCATTGTCACGCAGAATCACGAAACGATCGCGCGCCAACAAGCTGCCGCGGTCGATGCGAGAGGGGCGATCACGAAGTCGGAATTTACCCAAGCGCTGCCCACCACCATCAAAGCGCTCTTCGAGAATCCGAACTCGAAAGCTGTGCAAGAAATTGGGAAGGAAACTGATGTTACGCGGGGATGGCTGCGCGGCGGAGGTGCTTTAGGCAAATTGGTCCGCGAGTTCGACTGGACGAAAACCCCGCTCGGGGCTATCGAAGAGTGGCCACAAAGCTTGAAAACAATTGTTCGGCTCGTGCTCACGTCCCGCTTTGCCATGTGGATGAGCTGGGGCCCAGAACTCACCTTTCTCTACAACGATGATTATGCCCGGATGACTCTTGGGAAAAAACATCCGTGGGCGCTGGGAAATCCGTCCCGCGAGGTATGGAAGGAGATTTGGGACGACATCGGTCCCCGCATTCAAAGAGTCCTCGAGACCGGTGAGGCAACGTGGGATGAGGCGTTGCTCCTATTCCTTGAGCGTAGCGGCTATCGCGAGGAAACTTATCACACTTTTTCTTACAGTCCCCTGTCTGGAGATGACGGCAAAGTGGCCGGGCATCTTTGCGTTGTAACCGAAGAAACGGATCGCGTTATCGGCGAACGCCGGCTCAAGACACTCCGCGCCCTGGCAGGAGAGTTGAGTAAGACTATTACGGAAGAGGAGGTGGTCGCCTGTATCGCTCGCTGTCTCGGGGAAAATCAGAAAGACTTGCCGTTTACCCTCCTTTATCTTTTCACCCAAGATGGAAGCGAGGCCCGCCTTGTCTGCCAAACCGGAATACCGGGCATCACCCGGCGGCGCAGGACTCGATTTTATTAACCGAGCAAAATCAACCTTGGCCAATCAACGACCTGCTCACCGGGAAAGATTGCATCATCGTTGAGAACCTGTCGGAGAGGTTCGGGACGGTTCCGTCCGGTGGGTGGGACAAATCACCTTGGAGAGCCCTCCTCCTCCCTATCACGAGTCAGGGTCAAGATAAGTCCGCCGGAGTGATCGTCGCCGCCCTGAATCCATTTCGTCCTCTGGATGTGAACTACGCTGGATTCATGAATCTTGTCGCTGGCCAGATCGCTGCCAGCATCGCGAATGCCCGCGCCTACTCGTCGGAAAAGAAGCGTGCGGAGGCTCTTGCGGAAATTGACCGTGCGAAAACAGCATTCTTCAGCAACGTGAGCCACGAGTTTCGGACACCCCTGACTCTGATGCTGGGACCACTGCAGGACCTGCTGGCCAGAAGTCAGACTCACCTCTCCCCAACCGCCAAGGAACAGCTCAACCTGGTGAGCCGCAACGGCGCCCGGTTGTTGCGCTTGGTCAACACTCTGCTGGACTTCTCGCGTCTTGAAGCAGGACGGGTGCAGCCCGTCTATCAGGCCACGGACTTGACCGGGTTCACTTCCGAGTTGGTGAGCGTTTTCCGTTCTGCCACGGACAAGGCGGGGTTGCGGCTCATAGTAGAGGCTTCCGACCTTGGCGAACCAGTCTACGTGGATCGCGATATGTGGGAGAAAGTTGTTCTGAATTTGATTTCCAACGCCTTCAAATTCACTTTTGAGGGAGAAATTGCCGTCAGTGTACATCGCACGGGTAACATGGCCGAACTTCGCGTTCGGGACACAGGGGTAGGAATTCCTGCAGAAGCCATCCCTAAATTATTTGAGCGATTCAATCGTGTTCCCAATGTACCGAGTCGAACCCACGAAGGGAGTGGGATCGGTTTGGCTTTGGTTCACGAGTTAGTGAAGCTACACAGCGGGTCGGTAAGAGTCGAAAGTATTTTAGGGCAAGGCTCCACGTTCATCGTCAGCATACCCTTTGGGCAAAGTCATATCGTGCCAGGCCAAATGGGTGGCTCTCGTAGTTTGTCTTCGACCGCCGTCGGCGCGAAGCCGTTTGTAGAGGAAGCCCTTCGATGGCTTCCTGACTCTGCCGACGCGACCGACGAGATCTTTTCTGTGCACGACGACTTGCTGCCAGTCCCATATCCGCCGGCATCGCAAACCGCCGTCCGTCCTCGCGTCCTTGTCGCTGACGACAACTCCGATATGCGCCAGTATCTGTCCCGTCTACTGTCGGAACAGTATGAAGTGGAAACTGTTGCTGATGGTCAAGCAGCTCTTCAGGCCGTGCATAAAGAACGCCCGGATCTCATCGTTAGCGATGTCATGATGCCAATACTCGATGGGTTTGAGCTTCTGAAAGTACTACGGTCAGATGAGGAGACTCGCACCATTCCAGTCGTCCTTCTTTCGGCGCGTGCCGGTGAAGATTCACGGGTGGAAGGCATCCAGGCGGGCGCGGATGATTACTTGATAAAGCCCTTTTCTGCGCGGGAATTGCTGGCTCGCGTCGGCGGCAGACTGGAGATCGCCCGGCTGCAGCAAGATCGAGAAACGCAACTCAGGATGAGCCAGGCAGATCTGGAGCAGAGAGTTGAGGAACGAACGAAGGAACTAATGAACGTAAGCCAGGAGCTCCGCGAATTGTCTTCGCGCATTTTGCGGGCTCAAGATCAGGAGAGACGGCGAATCGCGCGGGAGCTTCACGACGGCGCCGGACAACTTCTTGCTGCGCTCGGCATGGAAGCCTCCAATTTAGCCAGTGAGAGCGACCGGTTGAGCTCGCATGGAGCTACGTCGCTCAGCAACATCGATTCGCTGGTCGTACAAATGACCAAAGACATTCGCACCATGTCTCATCTTCTGTATCCTCCCCTTCTGGACGAGATTGGTCTGCAGTCCGCGCTGAAAGATTATGTCAAGGGGTTCGCAGAACGGAGTGGGATTCGCGTATACCTCGACGTTCCACCCGTGATCGACCGTCTGGACCGTGACTTTGAGCTTGCATTGTTCCGCATTATCCAGGAATGCCTCACGAACATTCATCGCCACTCGGGAAGCAAGACGGCCAGCATCCACATCGTCCGCGAGGATGAAGCTTTCATCCTGAAGGTTCGGGATGAAGGTAAGGGCATGCCCCCTGAAAAATTGTTGGAAATTCAGTCGAGAGGTTTGGGCGTCGGGATCCGAGGCATGCGAGAACGGGTTCTCCAATTCTCCGGGACAATGTCCATCGAGTCCGATAATTCGGGAACCCGAATAAACGTAGTCATTCCAATTCCGAAGACGGCGTTGCGGGAAAGAACCGGTAGTGATGAACCGCTGCAAACGGTAGTCTGACAGTTCTCCGCGATGCAGGCTCGTTGGGGATTTCTGACCCAAGTCTTTACAGCCAAATTTCTAGTAAAGAGGCGAGGCTTGGACACCAGCCCTGCCGAGAGACGCGCCGCGCGACATGCCCAAGAAGGATATTTCCGGGTCTATGGAAAGTTTCTATCAGTTCCAGTCGCCGCGTTTTTTCCTCTAAGCTGTTCCTCTCTCACTAATTCTGGCCTCTTTCTGTCTACGACCGGTTCTGACAGGTGGTCATTTATTACCTGCTCCAACTGAGCCATGACGGATCTCAGAACCTGGTCGCCAGAATCCAGCCGATTACGCAGTTCTGTGCCAACAGACATCGCTTCCTGGTACGCCATCCGAGCCTCAGTCAAGAGGTGAACGTGTTCCATGAAGGAACTGGCCGATCTGCGGAAATTGTTCATGGCCTCGGCATACATTGCCCAGGTCGGGACGGCCTGTGTCCCAACACCCTCATCTTTTTTCCACGTTGGATCACTCACTTAGCAACTCCTTTCCGTTGACCGCTGCAACGTTGCCCCAGCAGCGATCCTGATTGCAGGGACGAGTCGGTCAACCTGATTGCAAGATCGTCGAAACCCGGAAAGCATAACCGAGGGCCCGCTCATATCCAACCAAGGCAAACCCACACTGTTAACTGTCTTGATTACCGTCGGACCAATCCGGAGTAGTGGAACCTGCTGGAGGCAGAGGTATAGGTTTGGTGCATTGTCCAGCAAGTCGACGTTGAACCTATCAATGTGAGAAATGTCGCAACTGAGTGCGGGTTGGAGCCAGCTTTATTGAGGCGGAGATATCGCTGCCACGGTAATCGAGAATACGCGAGCTCAAAGTATGAAGACCGAGAAGGCGTACATCAGATATCGCTTCCATGCTCGTCTGGAGCCACGTTCCGGAGACATCGCCAAACGATAACTTGATTCGCACGCTTTTCAGCCACCACGAAGGCGTTGCTGCAGTTTCTCCCTCAAGGTGGAGAATTAAGAACGAACTTTTGTCCACCCAAGCCGTCCCCGAAACTAAATCTTTCTCTTTCCTCTTGGGCTTCAATCCTAAGACATAGCAAGGCCGACCGTTCAAGATGGTGTCACTCATCAGGGTGAAATCGTAGTTGTCCCTGGTAAGCGCGGTCCGGCTTTGATTGCCTTTACTCGCTTGCATTTCGTGATCCAGCACGCGCTGTACGACCTGCTTGCCTCGCGCGCTGCCTGACCATGTTTGAATGCTGTAGTCTTTTCCGGCCGGGGGGTTGAAATCCACCTGAGCTACAACGCTGGCATTGGCGCCTGAGCTTTTCATCCCACTCAAGTTGTACTCACGAATTACTTGATAGGCAGTTTGCTGCCGAACTTCTGATTGAGACCTTTCCATGCCCTGAACTACCGATTCGAGTGTGGGCGATGCCGTGCCGGCATTCTGCTGCGCAATGGCAAAACAGCAGAGCAGTGAGGTCAACCCCGCTATTTTCAGCAACGACGTTGTTATCGCCGGCGTCATCATCGTCAGAACCATCAAAAATGCCAGTCGAGCTATCTGCACGCCTCGGGCCAATCAGAAAGGATTGCCTGCAGAGCAACTACCCACGGCGGTGAACCGGAGGGCATGCAATTTCTGCCGTGTTACGCGCGGATTTCTCCTACCGTGAATACGGTAGGGCAGGTTGCATAAGGACGAGACGATTGTCATCATGGAGCTATGCGGACTGTCTTCGAAGCGGCGGGTGGCAACGAAGGTCTGCGCCGCCTTGCCGACGCGTGGCATCATCGGGTGATGGTCGACGACGTCGTCGACCATGCCTTCAGCCATGGCTTCCATCCCCAACATGTCGAGCGACTCGCGGCTTATTGGGCCGAGGCGCTTGGTGGCCCGAGCACCTATTCCGACTGCTACGGCGACGAGACCACCGTTGTCAAGATGCACAGCGGCAACGGAGAGCACGACGAAATGGACCGTCGCGCGATTTCCTGCTTCGACCAGGCGCTGGCAGATGTCGGGTTAGCCGACGACAGTGAGCTGCGACAGGTACTGCACGACTACTTCGCTTGGGCGACTACAACAACGATGTCCCGCTACCGTCATTCCGCCGATGAAGTGCCGGACGGCCTCAGCATCCCGCGCTGGTCATGGGACGGACTCCAGGGCTAAGATTCCCGCACTAACACCAACAGTGCTCCGCCAGGCTTACCGCAAATATTATTCTCCCTTAGGTCTTCCGTAATCTGGGATGTAGTGAAGAACCCCACTAGATTCAGGGTAACGGGGAGTGCTTAATCATGAGATCAGGGGTTGCTCTAGGCACGTCAATACTAACGTTATTATTGGGAACGACACTTGCCACCGCACAGCACGGGCAGAGAGATCACGAAGATCACAACCACGAGGGCAACGTTCACCAACAGGAACGCGGACGGCAAGCTCAATCACACAACAGAGATGATGCACGCGGGCATGAACAGCATCATGAGTATCGGGAGCATGAAGCCGTACAGAGATTCGAGCACGGCGGGCATGGTAATGGACAACTGCGCGAGGTGAGACGGTCCGAGCCGGGACCGCGCTATGTGCGGCAAGACATCTGGCAACGCCAGCGCGCGCACGATTGGCAACGAGAGCATCGCCCCTGGCACGAACGCGGCGGCTATCACGGATACCGCATTCCTGACGAACGCTTCCGCGCCCATTTTGGCCGAGGACACTGGTTTCGCGTCCACGACGTGCCAGTCGTAGTCGTGGAAGGTTCCCCACGTTTCCAATTCGGAGGCTTCTGGTTTGGAGTGGTTGATCCGTGCCCTGAAACCTGGTCGCCCGTTTGGTATCGAACTGACGATGTCTATGTGGACTACGTCAATGACGGGTATTACATGTTCAACCGTCAACATCCTGGAGTAGCTATCGCAGTCAACGTATCGTTGTAGCCACCAGGCCGTTCTAGCGAAAAGCCCTCCCCCGGGTAATGGCGTCTAAGACGATGCGAATTTGATATGGCTGTATCCAGAGGATGGTCAGCCAACAAGGGCGTCTTCCGGCCAGACTCGCCTTTGCCCCAGAATTCCGAAACCAGCAACTGGCACAAATCAGGTGAAGGACTCGAATGAGTACTACTGATCACAATCTCCGGATATTTCAAAACTTGCCGTGGCTGTTAGTCAATCACGGTCGAGTCCGATTTTGATTCGGAACTGGATTGCACCTTCAGCTCGATGGCCTGGCGCATGACCTCCCCGATGGACGCTGTAGATCCAGGCTTTCCCTCATCAAATCCCTGGGTGGTCTCGGTGGAGATTTTATAGGCTTGCACCCACGCCCGCAGTGCGGCGGTGGCGGGCATTGACGTAATCACATAGGCAAGCGAACCCGTCTCTGAAGTTCCAGCTTCGGTCACATTTCCAGGCGGGCTCGGTGCGATACAGCGGAAAGCCTGTAACACCCACACGGCAGCAGGTTGATCGGTCTTGCTCTTTGCGCATTCAAACAGGTGTACAACGGCCTGTTCGGAGGTTGCCAGATTACGAGCGATGAAAGAGTTTATTCTTCCGCTCGTGACCGGCTCGACCAGTTCGTACTTCTCGGTTAGCTTCATGCAGTGCGTCCGCCGACGGGTGGGATTCGCAAATCTTTCGCCAAGAAGAAAACTCTGAAGTTGAGTCTGATTTGTGCTGCGTATTCGTTCAGACTGCCACAAGGAAGCTTACACTTCCCGATTCACGCAGTAAAGCGGGCCTCCCAAACCAGTAAGCTTAATGTTTTCCGCGAGATACGCAAATATGGCGGGAGTGTCATTCTCCATCCGCCCGGATTCCTGCGAATTGCACGATTGCGGGGTTTGTAGCAAAATTATCCAACGCTGGCCGATGCAATGCTAACATCCCTAAATCTGTCTCTTTACGCGGACATCGCGTAACCGCGAGCCGGGATTCATAACCGCAAACGGGTTAGGGCTGAACTTTGGAAACATTGTCGCCGGCCCGCACGTAGCGCTCCCGGCGTTCGAGTTCAGTTGAGTGCAAGCCCGTGGCCGGAAAACCGTCAAAAATCGGGAAGTACGACGTTATCGACGTGCTCGGGCGCGGTGGTATGGGTGTGGTCTACAAGGCCACCGATCCTCATCTAAACCGGCTCGTCGCAATAAAGATGATGACGGGAGGCTTCTCCGACAATCCTGATCTGCTAAAGCGCTTCTATCGCGAGGCTCAGTCGACCGGCAACCTGCAGCATCCCAACATCGTCACGGTGTACGACCTGGGAGATTTGGAAGGCACGCCCTACCTGGTAATGGAATACCTGGAAGGGGAGACCCTCGATGCCATCATTAATTCCCGCAATCCCCTTACGCTGCTGGCAAAGATCAATTTTATTTGTGACGTTTGTCACGGATTAGCCTACGCACACCATCATGGGATCGTTCATCGGGATATCAAACCCGGTAACGTCATGGTGCTTAAGAATGGCAGCGTAAAAATCGTAGACTTTGGAATCGCCCACATCGGCGATAAGACAGTAACTCGCACCGGACAGCTTATTGGCAGCCTCGGCTACATGTCTCCCGAGCAGGTCAACGGCAAGCCCATTGATACTCGAACCGATATTTTCTCCGTCGGTGTGGTGCTTTACCAGCTTCTTACCTATACCCTGCCGTTCGACGGAGACAGCACTGCAGCGACTCTACTAAAGATCATCCACGATGATCCGCCTCCGCTAAGCAAATTCCTGACCGACGTGCCTCCAGACCTCGAAGGCGTGATTCTTCGCGCCCTCGCGAAAGATCGAGAAGAACGCTATCGAACCGTGGAGGATCTGGGCTTTGATCTGGCCCAGATTCGCGATCGTTTGAAGGAAGGGATGGTTGAAGGGCACTTGCGGGAAGCTGAGTCACTGCTTTCCCGGGGCTTTACCCAAAAGGCAAAAGAGCTCGTGCTGCAAATTCTTAAGATCGATCGCCAGCATACCGGAGGAATTCGACTTTTCCGCGTGGTGCAGCAGCAGATTGAACAAGAGCAAATCGGAGTGCAGATCAAGCAACTCCGCAGTCAGGCTGAAGAGGCGTTTTCCAATGAACAGTTCGAGGCCGCCTTGGGCTATGTGGACAAGGCTCTCAGTCTGCATCAGACCGACACCGCATTGCAGTCTCTGAAAGCCAGCATCAGTGAGGCCAAAACGCGGGCTGAAGAGTTGCAGGACCTCCTCCACCAAGCTGAGGAGGCGCATCAGGAGGGCGAATTAGACGTCGCCAAAAAACTGTTGGAGGAAACGCTGGAACTCGCCCCCAACGACCTGCAGGCGAAGGCTTTGTTCCGGGTAATCCATCGCGAATGGGAAGAAAGGTCCAAACGCGCGCAGGTGGGCAATCTGGTCGAATCAGCGCGCAAGGAAATTGCGTCCCGCCGCTTCACCAATGCCCTCAATGTTCTGAAAGAAGCGGAAGCCCTCGACCCCAGCGCGCCCGATGTGAAGTCTCTCATCGAATCGGCCAGCGCTGGACGAGATCAGGAACGTCATCGCAGGGAACTTGAATCGATCAATCAGCAGATAGAAGAGGCGCTGGACCGTGACGATTTTGTAGCCGCTGGCCAAAAGATCGATCAAGGTCTGCTGCGATTTCCTGAAGACCGAGCATTGCTGAAGCTTAAAGCGCTGACGGAAAAGCAACGACAAGTCAGCGAGCGAAAGCATTTTATCGATGAGCAGTTGAAGGAAGCTCGCGCACTTATGCAAGCGGGCCGTAACGAGGAAGTTCTGGAGTTACTGGGAGCGGCGCTGCAAAAAGTTGGAAACGATGCCCACCTGCAGTCCCTTCAGGTTATCGTTCGCGAGACGGTAGAGCGCGAGAGAATAGAAAAACGAAAAAGCCAGTTGCTCCAGCGCGCCAAGGAATCGCTCCGAAGGAAGGAATTTTCCGAGGCAATCAGCACCCTGGAAGCCGCGACTGCTGAGTTCCAGCACGATCCTGACCTGGCGGATCTGCTTCAGTTCGCAAAAGAGGAAGCTGCCGTCGACGATAGGCAAAGGGCCACAGACGTTGTCGTCGAGAACGCTCGCGCGCTGATCGATGAAGACGAATACGACGAAGCGGTGCGCCTCCTCGAAGCTGGCTTACCCGATGCTCACGAACACGAGGAGGAGTTGCGCATCGCGCTCGCCCAGGCTCGCAGCGCCGCCGCCGAATACCAGAAACGTCTGGACATTGCGCTCTCAACTTCCAGAAAACTGCTGCAGAACCTCAAATCCGCGGAAGCAGTGAGGTTGTTGGAGTCTCAGCCTGCCTCGTTCCGAAAAAATGTCACGTACAACGAGCTCCTGCAACAAGCGCGACGCGATGCGGAACGCCTGCAAAGCATCGAGAGCGCCGTCAATCGGTCCCGGCAGTTGGCTGGACAGCGCAATTTCGACGAAGCGCTCCGGGTCGTGGAGGATTGCAGGCGCACTTGCGGTGATGCACCGGAACTAAACAGTGCGGTTGAAGAGATTGAGGAGTATCGCTCCACCGACGCCACCAAAAAGCTCGAACTGGTCATGGCTGACGGACGCATGCTGATGATGGCCAAGGAATATCGCGCGGTTCTAGACCGCCTCAAGCCCGCAATGGACCTGTCCAAAGTGGCGTCTTCAAAGTTGCGGACCGAATTTGAGACTCTCCAGTCGCAGGCTGCAGCGGCGCTTGTGGGCCAGCGCCGAACTCAGATCGAGCAGTTGTTACGGAAGGGTGAGCACGTTGAGGCAGCCGACTTGCTCCGAGGCTCGCAGACTGAATTTCCGGACAACCGGTCTTTAGCTGATCTTAAGAAAAAGCTTGATGATGCGGTCGAACGACGGGTGGAAATACAGAACTTGCTCAATACCGCCCGCCGGCTTTTCGGTGAACAATCGTGGCAGCGAGGGGGAGAAGCTTGCGTTCGAGCCATTTCGTTGGCGACGCTTGACCCCTGGTTGCGTGAACAGGCGATCGATGTAGCGTTGCGTGCTGCCGATTCTGCTGTAGAGAAAGATTGGCGCTCCGCCGAGACTCTGGTGCACGGTCTGACCGAGGTTCGAGCAGGAACCGCGGTTCCCGCTTCCCTGCGGGCTCGCATTGCGGGAAAGAAACGGGAACAAGTCATTCAAGCAGCGATATCGGAAGTACGCGGCTTGCAAGAGGGAGATTTGCCTGGCGCTCTGGATCTGGTCAACAAAAACCTCGTCTCGTTCCCCGATGATCAAGGTCTCAAACAATTACAAAGCGAGATCCAGCAGATACAGCGTAACCAGGAAGAGCAGACACGACTCGAACAGGAAAAGACGAAACGGCTCGATTATCTTAAGACCGTCACCGCGAAGCTGGATCAGGAATTTCGGATCGATGGCAAAACGCTCATCCTGGAGGAAGCGCTTCGCGTATATCCCGACGAAGCTTCTCTTCAACATCGGCTCAATGATTTGCGTGAATTGAGGCAACGTGTTTCGAAGTCAGCGCTGACAGCCAGGAATTTGGAAGAGTCGAAGCAATATGCTCAGGCCATAGAAGTCTGGAAGAAGATTCAAGTTCTGGATCCATACTTCTCCGAGACCGCGCAGTCTATTGACCGGCTCAACGGACTGCAGCGCCAGGAACTAGAGGCTCGAAGAGTCGCTCTCATTGATCAAACGCAAAAATTTATTGCAGCCCACAATCTCGAAGCCGCCTCCGAATTACTGACGCAATCGAAAACGCAGTTTCCTGACGACCCACAAGTATTGAAGTTGGCTGAAACTCTCCAGGAGCGAACCAGCGTTCGCACCAAAGCTTTAAATCTGATTGCCGAAGGCCAGAAATCTGTTGGCAAGAAGCAGTGGGATCAGGGTGCCAAACTGCTTCAGAAAGCTGCGGAAGTGGCCGATGCTGATCCGCCAATCCGGGAGCAGGCAGTCTCTGCCCTGCTCCAGGCGGCGGGATCCGCGACGTCTTTCGATCTGCGATCTGCGGAAAATGTGGCGAATGCAGCGGCCCGTTTGGCCCCCACATCCGCAGAGCTTGAGAAAATCCGTGCCGATCTTGAGGACCGCAAACAAAAGGCCGCGGTCGCCGGATACCTCGCATCGTCTCAAAAGCTCGAATCGGCGGGCAATCTGGCCGGAGCTCTTCGCGAACTCGAACCGGGACTGCTCGCATACCCTGCTGAATCACAACTGCTGCAGCGCAAACAGCAACTGGAAGCCAAGGTACGCGCCGCCGAAGCAGCGGCGCAGAGAGAAAGGCAGATCGCAGAACATCAGAACTCTGGTCAACGCTTGCTTGACGGAGGTGACCTGCCAGGCGCGCTCAATCGCGTAAAGCAAGCACTGGCTGAATTTCCAGGAGAAGCACGCTTACTAAGGATGAAAGCCGTCGTTGAGAAATCCATTAGTGAAGCGGAAGAACAGAAACGGCGGGAGCAGGAGCGAAAGCGTCAAGAAGAAGAGCAACGCCGTCTCCGTGAAGAACAAGCAGCCCGTGAAGAAGAAAAAAGAAAACGCGAAGAAGCGGCAGAAAAACTCCGCCTGGAAGCCCAGGCACGCGCCGCTGAAGAAGCCGCAAAGAAAGAAAGGCGGATTGCGGAGCATCAGAGTTCTGGTCAACGGTTGCTTGACGGAGGTGATCTGCCAGGCGCCCTCAATCTCATAAAGCAAGCACTGGCTGAATTCCCGGGAGAAGCGCGCTTACTAAAGATGAAAGGTGTTGTTGAGAAATCCATTAGTGAAGCGGAGGAACAGAAACGGCAGGAGCAGGAGCGAAAGCGTCAAGAAGAAGAGCAACGCCGGCTTCGTGAAGAAAAAGCGGCCCGCGAAGAAGAAAAAAGAAAACGCGAAGAAGCAGCCGAAAAACTCCGCCTGGAAGCCCAGGCACGCGCCGCTGAAGAAGCCGCACAGAAAGAAAAGCGGATTGCGGAGCATCAGAGTTCTGGTCAACGGTTGCTTGACGGAGGTGATCTGGCAGGCGCCCTCAATCTCATAAAGCAAGCGCTGGCTGAATTCCCGGGAGAAGCGCGCTTACTAAAGATGAAAGGTGTTGTTGAGAAATCCATTAGTGAAGCGGAGGAACGGAAACGGCGGGAGCAGGAGCGAAAGCGTCAAGAAGAAGAGCAACGCCGGCTTCGTGAAGAAAAAGCGGCCCGCGAAGAAGAAAAAAGAAAACGCGAAGAAGCAGCCGAAAAACTCCGGCTGGATCGTGCAAGGCAGCGGCAGGAGAAGCTCAGAAAAAAGCAGAAGAGAAAAAACTGCGGGAGCGTGAACGGCAGGCGAAAAAAGCGAGGGTTGCGTCCGAGAGACAGCAAACCGCGCACCCCCAACTTTGGAAACGACCCGCTGTGTTGTCGGCCATCGGCGTGGTTGCGCTGGTGATGGCATGGGGCGGAGTGCATTACCTTTCGACAAGGAAGCAGGGGTAACTGTTCAAACTCCGGCGCCAATCCTCATCCTGCCGCAACCCAAGTAAATCCATTGGAATTGCAACAGCGTGCGGCGCTGGACGATGCTGATAAGAAGCGCGTGGCAGGCGACCTTCCCGGAGCATCACGCGTGCTTCAGGATGCAGTTGCGCTGAACGGGCCTCTCACCGGCGAGATCCAGAAGATGCAGACCGCGATCCAGGCCGAGATGACGAATGATCAGCTGCGAAAGTTTCGGCAGCAAGAAGCCCGGTTGTGGCAAGAGGCCACGAGCGATGTTGATCGAGGACAGTTCCGGGCGGCGGAAAAGTATCTTAATAATGTATTGGCATTGCCTGAAGGGGGAATTCGAAGAGATGATGCGCAGAAATATCTGCGCGAAGTCATCCCGCAGCGAAAGCATGAAATGGACTTGCTGACCCAGGCGAAGCAGGTGGCCCAGAAGAATGATCCGAAAAGCCTTAACAGCGCCATTAGCCTCCTCGATCAGGTGGTGGGCATGGACGGTCCCAGAAAATCGGATGCTGAGCAATTGCGGCAACAGGTCCACGACAAACTGGCGAGCCTGGATGCGCAGCAGCAGCAAAAGCTGCAAACCCAGCAAATTGCAGACCTCGAGGCCAGTGCGCAGCGGGACATCGCACAAGGTGATTTACCTTCGGCTCGGCGTAAAGTTGACCAGATCAAGCAGGCGGGTGGCGACACGACTGCCTTGGTCGCAGGAATTGCTCAAGCCGACAAACTCGAACAATCGCGCCAACAAGGCGAAGCCAACTATCAGCAGATTCTGCAGAAGTACCAACAGTCTGCAGCTTCAAACGACAAGAAGGGGCTGGAATCCTCGCGCACCGGTCTGCAGGCAATTGCGCAAAGTGGCGGTCCTCATGCCGCGGAAGCGCGCGGGTATCTGAATGAAATTGACGCAAAACTGGCGGCGATGAATCAGGCGTCTCCTGCCCCAGTCAAGGCGGAGATACCCCAACCCGCAACCAGCAATGCTGCCACCAGCAATAACGATGATGACGTTGCACTCCGAAGTGTCATAAAGAAATACGAGCTGGCTTTGGAACAAAGAAATGTGGATGCGATGCAGGCCGTCTGGCCAACTCTGGGGAAAAAGCGGTACGAACGATATAAGCGTGCTTTCGAAAGCGCGACGTCCCTGCACATGCAGGCACAGATTGAATTTCAAATCGAAAAAGTGGAAATCAGCCAGGACAGGCAACATGCGACAGTGAGCGCCCAGCAAATGCAGACAAATACGCTGCCGGGCAAGGGTCCCGAGAGTCGCCAGGACAAGGCGGTGTTTCAATTGAGCAGGAGCAATGGAGTTTGGGTCATCAGCGACGTTCAGTAACCCACCAAGACACCAGTAAAAGCCAAAAGCTTGACAAGGCGACAACCGGATCATATAGACTTCCGTACCAACGTCTAAGTCAATGGAATGAATGAGGTGGTGTGATGTTACGTGCAATCCTGGTCTCCATGGGGCTGTTATTGTTGGGGTTGACGGCTGCTTCCGCCCAGAATGTCTGTCCGCTGAATGGTCACTCCAGCAATAAGTTGATCTGCCTGATCCCTCAGGTCTATGGTCCTTTTGGCTTCGGCTTCGACCCGACCGTACAGACCCCGGCCCAGTCGGTTTTGTTCACTGGTGACCACCACGCAGCTCACTTCGACAATGACTTTTTAGCCACTTTTGCTCCTATCAATGAAGCCGTTGGAATACAAGTTTCCCAGCTGCCCATAGCCTCTCCTTCGTCCGGAATTACGTTCTCATTCGACAAGGTGACCAAGCTTGAGGTTCCTTCCACGGATGAGAGTCTTGGTCCCATCATTGGTGAGCGCGCCGGCACCATCGGGCGCAAGAAGTTGTTCTTGGGATTCAGTTACCAGTACTTCAATTTCAGCACTATTGACGGACAGGACACCAACAATATTCCGACCGTCCTGCAACATCAGCCTTTTACTCCGACGCCACCGCAGATCCCGGCCTGCCCGCCACCGAATGGCCAGACCAACCTGACCGGGACCAAATACGATGGCGACCCGTGTTTCGTCCGCGACTACATCCAAACCGCAAACAATATTGACCTCAGGGTGCATCAGTACACGATTTATGTGACCTACGGCATCACGCGGCATCTCGATTTCTCAGCTGCCATTCCATTGCTGGATGTGCAGATGAACGTGACGTCTAATGCCCAAATTGTTTCCAATTCGGTCGCGCCTACCGTAGTCGGTGCTCCCGGAAATATCTGGCATCAGTTCAACCCTACTAATCCCGCGATTGCGGCTCAGTGCGCCTCGGCATCGGGAGCAGGGCAGGCCTGTCTTAAAGCGTCGTTTGCAGATTCGGGCAACGCCATGGGCGTCGGCGACGTGGTTCTTCGCGGAAAGTACACACTCCACCAATGGGAGCGAACGGGACTCGCCGTCGGGGTCGACGTCCGGCTTCCTACTGGCGATGAAAAGAACTTTTTGGGTTCCGGCGCGGTCGGCGTGAAGCCTTTTGCTGTCGTATCTTATAAAGCACGCATTTCGCCTCACGCCGAAGTTGGCTACGAAGTAAATGGGGACTCAACTCTGGCTGGAAACAACCTGGTTCCATCGGAGTCAGCGCCGGTCGCCAAGGGTTCCCTCCCCAACCGTTTTGTTTACATCGTGGGAGCTGATGTTGTCGTGACCAAGCGCTTGACCGGAGCTTTCGATATTTACGGGCAACGTTTGTTCAACGCCCCGCAGCTCATTTCCCAACCTTATACAGACCTTGGGAATTGCTCTGGTGCGACCAATGCCGACGCCGTGAATTGCGCCGTATACACACCCGGGACCACTCATCCGGATGTCGCCGAGAAAATTTCCGACGTCAATATCACCAACGCATCGCTGGGGCTGAAATTTCGTCTTCTCAGCAACCTCGTGATCACGGGGAACGTCCTGTTAAAACTGGACGATGGCGGCCTGCGCTCCCGGGCTGTGCCGCTGGTTGGCGTTTCATATAGTTTCTAGCAACGACCCGAGGTCTTTTGACAGTTAGGAGCCGAAGGTATGGACATTCCATGGGTCGACAACGTCAGAGAAAAGGGAGAGTTGGCCGTTTTTCGAGACGGTAAGATCGGTGGAACCTGGGGCACAGTCTTCCATCAATCGATTTCAGCGTTCAACCGCCTCTCCACTCATCTAAAGCTGGGTGTAGTTCTGAAGGAATCCAAGCACGCTCCAGTGGACGGAGGCGGTGGGGCAGATGTCGGGGTTTCCACTGCGAATGGCGTGATTGCCCTAACGTATGAAGGGACGTCCTATCCCGATACCCTTACGGGGAATGGGTTGCACGGCCTGACCAGAACGGTTACCCGACAGACGGCCACTACTGTCGTGGAGAAGGCATTTATCTTTCTACCGCAACAGCCAAAGACGCTCCCTCCAACCGGAGGCTGGCAAGCTGTCGGAACAAACGTGATGGAGGTCATCCTCGTTCACGAATTTATTCATGCCTGCGGGCTGGAAAAGCATACTCCGGGCGACGTTTTTCAGGATTTTCCTAATATCGAGGGAAACATCGTGAAAGCCGGTAACGTGAGAATGCCTCCGATTTTCATCTCCGGATCGACCGCTTCCCGAATTCAGGCTCTGTGGACGTAGTGATGCAAAATGCACTCCGGATAATTGTTGGAAATCCGGAAGCTGAAACGGGAGGCCAGTGTGGATTCGCGTGCCCGAAAGTTCAAGTCTTTCTGCGAAGTAAACTGATTAAGCTGCGTTCGCTGGGCGGGTCGGAAATTCGGACGACAACAAGCGCTGAATAGTACTGACGAGCGAAGTTACCCCTTCTGATTTTTCGACGAATGCGTCCAAGCCAGCAATGAATGCTGCTTCCCTGAAACAAGGGTGGGTAAAGGCCGTAAACATCACAACCTGACTTGTGGGAACAACCTTTTTTAAGCATCCGGCCTGCAGAGATACCGTTTAAACGGGGCATCGCCAAATCTATTACGATCAAGTCAGGTCGAAGAATCTTCGCTTTATCGATGCCATCGTAGCCATCCTCTGCTTCGCCGCAAACCACCCAGTCGGGCTGCTGTTCGAATACACTGCGCAAGCTGCGTCGGATTAGCGGGCTATCATCGACGATGAGTATGGATTTCACATAAGCCAGATTTGGGGTGAGACAACTTCATTCTCACGGTAATCCCCACCTCACTCAATCGGGTAAAGACTGTACGTTAGCGTACAGTAAAATTTCCCCAGATCCGTGACAGTTCCGTGACAACTCTTCGCCGTCTACCAACCAGTATTACCTGCACAATCCCAAAGAAGGATCGCGGAGGCAGCTATGCGCCAAATTTTGCTTGTCAACCCTATCGTAAGAACCAGCGTTGCTGTGCTCTGTCTACTCGCATTCAGTAACTTTGGAATGGCACAGCAGTATCAACAAACCAACTTGGTTTCAGACATTCAGGGACTTGCCCCGACTAATGACAGCCACCTGCTCAATCCGTGGGGCCTCATATCAAGCCCAACCAGCCCCTGGTGGGTAGCCGACAATAACGGCGGAGTTTCGACGTTGTATAACGGAAACACCGGCGCCATCGTGCCCTTGGTCGTGAACATTCCACCAATCGGCAACGATCCGGGTACGGGAAAACCCTTGGGCCAGGGAACTCCGACGGGGGTCGTGTTTGTGGGATCGTCCGGTTTTCAGTTTGAGAATAATGGAACCAAATCCGCTGCAATTTTTGCTTTCGTAACCGAAGACGGCACGATTTCCGCATGGCCTGGCTCGGGCGACGCCGTGCAACTAGCCGATAATTCGACAAACCCAACCGCAAGTCACGGCGCTGTATATAAAGGAGCGACGATTGCAAAAAACGGCAATTCGTTCTTCTTATACGTCACCAACTTTAGAGCGGGCCGCGTAGAAGTCTACGACTCGCAATTTAAACCGGTCGACATGAATGACGATGCCTTCAGGGATCACAGGCTTCCGCACGGCTTTGCTCCGTTTAACGTACAAGAAGTCAACGGCGATTTGTATGTCACGTATGCCAGGCAAAACGGGAGCAAGCACGATGACTTTGATTTTCCAGGTCTCGGTTTTGTGAACAAGTTCTCTCCAGATGGGAAGCTGAAGCAAAGGCTTGAACCGGGACCCTGGCTCAATGCACCGTGGGGAATAGCGCTGGCGCCAGCCAATTTCGGATTCTTCAGCGATCATCTCCTAATTGGCAATGCAGGAAGCGGACAGATCGCGGTCTATGACGCGGGCAGTGGACGATTCGACGGTATGCTACGCGACCAAAACGGTCACGCAATCCAAAACCAGCGCCTGTGGGCACTTCGCTTCGGAAACGGCAGTGGTGCTGGACCGACGAATACGCTCTTTTTCACGGCTGGGATTACCGATGAAGCTGATGGCCTTTTTGGCGCGATTACGAGTAAAGATGGCAGTGCTCCTGAGGACGGTAAGGAAAGGAAATGAGGGAATACGTACGCGGTCATTGCGCAGGGCTCGCTGCCTCGGTATAGCATGGGAACGTGAATCTTCCAGTGAGCCCGCCGATCCTACCCATGCTATCCAAGCGAATCGGAGAACTTCCGCCGGGCGGAAAATGGATCTTCGAGCCCAAGTGGGATGGGTTTCGTGCGTTGATCTTCCGCGACGGATCGGAAATCCTGATTCAGAGCCGCGATGGAAAATCGCTGAACCGTTACTTTCCCGAACTGATTGAGCCGTTACAGGCGCAGTTGCCTGCGCGCTGCGTTCTCGATGGCGAAATCGTTATCGCTAAAGAGGGTGGACTCGACTTCGAGGCACTACAACTACGCATTCATCCGGCTGCGTCACGGGTGAAACTTCTGTCCAAGCAAACTCCGGCAGCCATCGTGTTCTTCGACCTGCTTTGCGAAGGTGATAGAGATCTGCGGGCCGCACCATTCGAAGACCGCCGCCGACAACTGGAATTGCTCCTCTCGTCCGCAACGCCCCCAATCCATCTGACGCCGGCGACCTTGGAATCGAAAGTGGCAGCGGATTGGTTTAGCCGATTCGAGGGTGCGGGATTAGACGGAGTCATGGCCAAGCCGATTGCGGGCGTCTACGAATCTGACAAGCGCGTGATGCTGAAGGTAAAGCACGAACGCGATTGCGACTGTGTTGTGGCGGGTTTCCGTTGGTACAAGAAAGGCGAGCGCACGCTCCTCGGCTCATTGTTGCTCGGCCTGTTCGATGATTCGGGTGCTTTGCAGCATGTAGGCGTGTGTGGCAGCTTCACGAAAGAGAAGCGCCAACAATTGGTGGAGTTCCTCGCACCTTATCGGAAAAATGCGCTTGTTGACCATCCGTGGAAGAGCTGGGCCGAACATGAACCTGCAGCCGGTGAGGCCGGACAGCGAATGCCGGGAGGACAGAGCCGCTGGAGTCAGGGTAAGGATCTCTCGTGGGAGCCATTGCGCCCCGAACTTGTCGTCGAAGTGGCATACGAGCACATGCAGGGAACCCGCTTTCGGCACATGGCCCAGTTTCGAAGGTGGCGCACCGACAAAAAGCCTAGCGACTGTACCTATGCTCAGCTTGAAGTAGTTCCACCGCAGGAGTTGATGGAGATTTTTCCCACTGGTCGCTAAGGTCGCCTGGACTTGCTCATTCTGCTTTCTTTGAGCGCCTCTTCTTTTTTGGATCACCCTCTGCTGAGTCGCGTAGAGCACGCCATTCGCGAGTCGGATCGTCATCAGGGTCGGGAGTTTCTTGCGGAGGCCTTAATTCTTCCGGCACATGGCGAAGGTTCACTCGGATGCGAGTCCATGTCGACGATCGGCCTCGCATGGAGTCGACCAGCACGTCGTCCACGGCAAGGAGTGCGGCCGCCTGCGCATGTTTGCTCTTCCACCGCTCCAGGCCTGCCAGTGCGGCATCTTTGTCGGGAGAATTTGCAACCACCACAAGAGGCATCTTCGCTCTTGGTGTCTTCTTCGGCGGTTTCTTCTCCGGGGACTTCGCTCGCGAAGGGGAAACCCGCGGCGCTTCGCCTTCCATCTTGCGAAAGTGCGGCGGCCAGGGTGCATCGCCAAGGCCGGCCGCTTCATCTTTCGCCGCGAGTTCAAGCAATTTTTCGAGCGAACCCGCTGCGGCATCCATGTCTGCGTGCGGGTCGCCATGCTCCGCGAAACGTGCAGGAATCGTGAGAACAGTAAAGTCTGCTGGGTCGCAGTCGGGCACCTCATTCCACCGGAGCGGTGTGGACACCCGGGCGTCAGGCAGAGGGCGCACCGAATACGCAGAACAGGTCGTCCGATCCTTCGCGTTCTGGTTGTAGTCGAGGAACACGCCATGACGTTCCTCTTTCCACCATTTCGAGCTAGCAAGATTCGGGGCACGGCGCTCGACTGCGCGCGATAGCGCCAGCGCCGAACGGCGAACTTCGGCGAAAGTCCAGCGCGGATGGATCCGCACATTCACGTGCATTCCCCGTGAACCGCTGGTTTTGGGCCAGCCGCAAAGGCCCATCTCTTCAAGGAGCGATTTCACTTCCAGCGAAACCTTGCGTACATCGGCAAAAGCCACGCCGGGCCCGGGATCAAGATCGATCCGCAACTCATTCGGATGATCAAGATCGCCGGAGCGTACGGGATGGGGATGTAACTCTATGCAGCCCAGGTTGACGATCCATGCGAGCCCTGCCGCATCATCGATCACCAGTTCTTCCGCAGTACGGCCCGACGGAAAAGACAAGGTAGTCGTGCGTAACCACGGAGGCCGTTCAGTGGGCGCGCGCTTCTGGTAAAACGCTTCTTCTTCGGCGCCGTTCACGAATCGCTTGAGAACAATCGGACGATCCCGAATTCCGCCAAGAGCGCCCGGCGCAACCGAAAGATAATAACGAACAATGTCGAGTTTCGAGAGCTTGGCATTCGTGGAAAAATACGGCTTATCCGGATGCGTAATGCGAACTTCCCGCCCCTCGATTGACAGAACCTCGGTGGATTGTTCTTTTCCCACCAAAACAGGCTACACCTTTGACGCCTAGCTGACCTTTCTCAACCAGGAACGTCCTACCGTGACTAGTTCTCCGCCCCATACGACACCGGCCGAGTGTTTTTCAGCCTTCTGAACCGTGCAGAAAATTCCTGTCGGTCTTCCGCACATATCCAGAACCTCGACTCG
Source organism: Terriglobia bacterium (assembly GCA_963765715.1). Lineage (GTDB taxonomy): Bacteria > Acidobacteriota > Terriglobia > Terriglobales > Acidobacteriaceae > JAIQFF01. The sequence goes on along the minus strand of CAVXXN010000015.1, from coordinate 168,190 downwards.
TTCTCCTGGGTGCAACTGCGCTTTGACAGGTGGCTGGCCGTGAGGCATTTTCTCAAAGACGTTCTGTGGGCTTAGCATCTGGGCTCTCCTGATGAATCAAAATTGGTTGTTACAAACAAACGGTAACGGTTACTGAATATGATGGCAATACGGATGATGCCTGATTACTAAAGGACTAGAGAGCGTGCGCATCTTCGTCTGAACTCTACGGAGAAGCGATGAATTTGTCGCTGAATTCATGGCATTTTCCGATAGCTTGGTCATCCATTCCGGTTGATTTTTGGAAAGGCGAACCCCAAAAACGTTGTCAGTCGATCGGCGTGGGAATACCGCAGAATATTACTGTCCAGACAGCAACGTCGCGATCTGGACTGCCATCTTAACTCCAATAACTCTTGAAGCCTCGTGCAAGGAATCATCAATGAAACGCAGGGAATTTTTCAAAGCAGGCGCAATCTGCGGCGTGGTTGCAGGCATACTACCTGCGGCGATAGCTCAAACACCTACATCCACCACGGAGAACAATTCCATGAATCAGATTCCGCTCGCCTCATCCGCAGGAACGAGGAAGGGTGACATGCTTTACCGTACCCTGGGCCGCACTGGAGAGACAGTGTCCGCCATCGGGATGGGCGGTTTTCACATTGCGCAACATGGGCTAACAGAGGACGACAGTATTCGCCTGGTGCGCTCCGCCATTGATCGCGGCATTACGTTCATGGATAACAGTTGGGACTACAACGAGGGTCAGAGTGAAGTACGGATGGGCAAGGCCTTGAAAGATGGATACCGCCAAAAGGTATTTCTCATGACGAAAATTGACGGCCGCACAAGAGAGGCGGCGGCGCGCCAGATCGAAACTTGTCTGGAACGCCTTCAGACAGATCGTATCGATCTGGTCCAGCATCATGAGATTATCCGCTTCGATGATCCCGATCGCATATTTGCGGAGGGAGGCGCCATGGAGGCCGTCCTGGAGGCCAAGAAAGCCGGCAAGATTCGCTACATCGGATTCACCGGTCACAAAGATCCGCACATTCATTTATATATGTTGAAAGTTGCGGCAGACCACGACTTCATCTTCGACACGGTGCAGATGCCCTTGAATGTGATGGATGCGCATTTTAGGAGTTTTGGGCAGATGGTTTTACCTGGACTGATTAAACACGGGATCGGCGTGTTGGGAATGAAGTCCATGGGTGATGGCGTGATCCTGAAAAGTAAGGTCGTGTCACCGATGGAATGCTTGCACTATGCGTTGAGCCTGCCTACGTCAGTTGTGATTACTGGAATTGATAAGCCCACAATTCTGGATCAGGCGTTTAAGGCTGCCAAAACGTTCGAACCTATGAACCGGGACCAGGTCGCACGACTGCTGGCGAAGACGAAGGAGGTTGCTATCGCAGGGAAGTATGAGCTCTTCAAAACCTCGTCTCACTTCGATTCGACGGCAACGCACCCGGACTGGCTTGGCGGGGATGTGCCCGGCGTGCAGGAGCTTGCTCCCCCGAGTGCATAGTTTATCGGCGGTAATCCGGCAGAGTTACACCACTGTGTCTGGAATCGCACCTATTCCAGGTGCCATAGCCTTCAAACGCCTTGATTTGGGAATGCGGAAAGCTGAAATTCGAAGGCATATTTACCATTCGCCGAACCATTCTCATAAGTGTCGGCGCCCTTCTTTTCGTGGTACCTTACAGCAGCAAAGCGGGTGCTGTTGAGGGCGAAATTCTGGCCGAACCGATAGCCGAAGGTGCTTCCTCCAGCCGATAGACGGCGATAATGTTCAGCCTTATACTCCTCGGTTCCCGATTGCGCCTGCGTTGTGTGGGACCTCTCCCACGCTAAAACGAGGTGAGATTGACTTTCCTTTTCAACACCTTGGGTAACTTTTAAGACTCATGGGACCTCCTCGGCTCACCAAAATCGGCAAATACGAAGTAATTGAAATCGTCGGCCGGGGTGGCATGGGAGTGGTCTACAAGGCGGTCGACCCGGCCATCGGGCGGCTGGTCGCCATCAAGATGATGACCGGCGGCTTTGGTGATGATCCCGAGCTGCTGAAACGCTTCTACCGCGAAGCGAAATCCACCGGAAGCCTGCAGCATCCCAACATCGTCACGGTCTATGAACTGGGAGACCAGCAAGGCGTTCCCTATCTGGTGATGGAGTTTCTTGAAGGCCAGAGCCTGGAAGCGCTAATCCGGTCAAGCCGTGACATGGCGATTGCGGAGAAACTCAGTTTCGTCGTCCAGGTCTGCGACGGCCTTGACTACGCGCATCGCCGCAATGTGATCCACCGCGACATCAAGCCCGCCAACATCGTCGTCACCAAAGACGGTGGAGTGAAAATTGTCGATTTTGGAATAGCGCGCTTCGGTAACGAACGTTTCACAAAGACCGGTCAGGTCATGGGCAGTATCAACTACATGTCTCCGGAGCAGATTAATGGAGAGGATACTGATTCACGCACCGATATCTACTCCGCGGGAATTGTGCTTTTCGAATTTTTGACCGGGGAGCTTCCCTTTCGGGGCAAAGATACTTCATCGACCCTGATGAAGATTTTGCACGACCCGGTTCCGAGCTTGTCCGTGTTCCTGAAGTCCTACCCAGCGGAACTTGATCAAGTTATCGCGAGAGCATTGGCTAAAAAGCGGGATGACCGTTATTCGGCGATCGAAGATTTCGGATTTGATGTCCAACGGATACAGGAGGAATCGCGACGGCAGATCATCGCGGGATACCTCACTGCGGCTGAAGATTGCGTGGCACAGTCCGATTGGAACAAGGCGAAGGAAAGCCTCCGGCAGGTTTTAAAGCTGGACCGGCAGCACACCCGCGCCAACGAACTCGTACGGCATATTCAAACCCAACTGCAGAAGCAGCAGAAGAAGGATCAGTTGCGCCAGTTGCGCTCCCGCGCGGAAGAGGCCCTGGGCCAACGCGAGTGGGACGAGGCTCTTGGATATCTCGAGCAGGCGATCGAGATTGACAAAACTGATCCGACGCTGGTTGCGCTGCGCGATTCGGTTCGAAAATCCAAGGATTCATTGAACGAGGCGCTTCACCGTGCCGAATCGGCGAACCAGGCTGGGGAACTGGACGCCGCCAAGAAGGCGGTCGAGGATGCGCTGTCGGTTGATCCCAGCGACAGTCGCGCGCGGGCCTTGAAAGCAATCGTCAGCAAAGAATTAGCCGACCGCTCGAAACGCCAGGCTGTGGAAGGCCTGGTCAATGAAGCTCGCCAGGAGGTTTCCGCGAGACGTTTCACTGCGGCTCTCGATGCTGCTCAAGAAAGCCGAAGTAATCGATCCAGGGGCTCCGGACGTCCAACAGATGCTTGCTTTCGCCGCCACTGCCCGAGAGCAGGAGAAACGCAAGCAGGCATTGGAGCAGACTTCTTCAGAAATTGAAGAGCTGCTGAATCGGGACGAATATGGCGCGGCCAGTGCGAAAGCCGATGAGGCACTTCTTAAATTTCCTAAAGATCCAGGCCTGCTCAGGCTGCGCGCATTTGCTGAAAAGCAGCGTGAGGCGTGGAAGAAGCGGCTTTTTATCGAGTCGCAACTGGACGTAGCTCATCGTTTGCTGGATGAAGGCGAGAATCTGCGCGCTTCAGGAGTCCTACAGGAGGCGCTCCAGAAATATCCCGATGATCCGAGTCTGCTTTCCCTCTCGACCATCGTGAATGAGGCCGTCGTCCGCGAGCAAAATCAACATGCGGAAGCAGAGCGTAAGAGACTCGAGGCTGAGCGTGATGTTCAGACGCAGGTCACGGCTGTAAAGACTTTGCTTGATGGCGGACAAATAGAGAGTGCGGCGAAAGCTGTGGAAGAAGCACTCACACGCCATCCCGATCACTCGGAATTGAGAACGCTGGCGGCAACTGCGCGCGAAGAACTATTGGGCAAGGAAGCCGAGCGCGCCGAACTCGATCGAAAAGCCAGGTTGGATCGGGCGGAGATCATCGGCGAGCTGAAGGTCGCAGAGCAACTTCTCAGTGCAAAAAATCCCGGCAAGGCGATTGCAATGCTGGAGGAGACGCTCCGTCGCTATCCCCAAAGCGAAGAACTTCGTTCACTGCTATCCAAGGCCAGAGACCAACTGGCGCGAGAAGGCGCTGACCCCGCGAGTGCCGAGCGCAAGGCGGCTGACCAACGCAGAAAGGCCGAAGAACAGAAAAGACTTGAAGACTTTAATCGTGACCGGGCTCGCGACCTGGCCGAGCTGAGGTCGTTGGCTGCATCGAGCCAGGCCGAAACAGATTTCGCCGAGCTGACGAACCGGAGTCTGCGGGTTCAGGAACTCGCAGGAAGATATGGCAGCGACCCCGAAGTACAGGCTTTGGCATCGCGCGGCTCGGAGGTGTTGAATTACGCCATTACATCGCTAGGCGAACCTGTCAGCGGTTCGTCGCCCAGACCCGCCGCGCGCACACGCTTGTTTTCGGAAGGTGGACCTCCGAGCGTTCTGGAGCCACCAGTTCGCCCGGCTGACCCTGGCCGTACCATTCACTCCACATCCGTCAGTCCCCCACCCCCATGGGGCCAGCCAACTGAGCTATACGTCCCGACTCCACCGAAGCATCGCAATACACTGTGGATTGTTCTTTCAGCCCTTGCTGCAGTGTTGGTCGCTGCCATATTGATCCGGAGCTTTTGGTTGGCTCCGGGTTCTGTTGTTAACGTTCAGACAATACCAACTGGTGCTTCCGTTCAGGTCGGAACGCATACCTGCATAGCTCCGAACTGCAGTCTGAAGTTAAGTCCCGGTACATACAAGGTCCAGGCGCAACTCGACGGATATCAGGATGCTTCTCAGTCCCTGACCGTGAACGCGGGACAGCAGGAATCTACCATCTCTCTGACTCTGGTACCCGGCCCGAAAACGCCGGTGACGCCGGAAGTTCCGAGTGCGAATTCGTCGAATGTGAGTCCTCCCATTGCGACGCCTGCTCAAGGCACCCTTATGGTTAAGACTGGACTGCCCGACGTGGACATCCTAATCAACGGCAAGAAGCGAGGCACTACCGACACCGATGGCACTCTGCGGCTGCCACTCGATTCGAGGCAATACAGCGTACTGGCGCAAAAATCCGGGTTTGTCTCCGCCTTCGAACAGAGCGTCAGGATCACAAAAGGCCAGGAAACGGCCATTAGCCTGGATTTGCGGCCTATGGCAAAAAGCGCCTTCTTGAGCATGACTGGACTTCCTCCCGGGGCGCAGGTCGTAGCGAATGGCTCGGCACTAGGCGTGGTGGGCAGTGACGGAAATTTCTCAAGAAGTCTGGATATTGGTGACTATGAGATTGGCGTGACCAAGGATGGCCGGCAATCCGCTGTTGTCCGCAAGCATCTTCGCACCGGGCAAACCCTGAATCTGACGGGAGCAGACTTGAAATTTCCCGCGACAGGCGCTGCACATACCGCAGAGCCTTCATCAAAGGCAACCGCGCCCTCTCCCGGGAGCGTCCCGCCGGTAGCGGCTCAGCCCACGACGTCGCCGGTCAATAAGGCAACGCCAGCGCCATTAGCAAAGCTGCGGGTCAGTTCGCAGAACATTCGCCAGGGCGAGTCAGCCATTCTCTCCTGGGAAACTCAGAACGCGACTGAAGCCAGTATCGATGGGCTCGGATCGGTAACTCCGACGGGCTCCCGGGTAGTAACTCCGTCGTCATCGACCACGTTTCGTCTGACGGCTAAAGGTCCCGGTGGGACGACAACTGACTCTTTTCCACCGATTACCGTGGCGTCGCCCCCGGCAGCCGCAGCGACTCCAGTCCCATCGCCGGCAGCACCGGCGGCCGTAGCGGGCGGGCCTCCAAGTCTCTTTGAGAGGGACCGACAGGACATCAAGCAAGCTATCGACCGATGGAAGAGCGCATATGAGAGTGAGAGTTTGGACGACATGAAGCAAGCGTGGCCCAGCATTTCAAAGGATCAGCAGAAGAAACTGAAGGACACGTTCAACTCATTCAACGCAATCAAGGTGATCGTGAATTATCAGGATAAAGACATCCGGATTAACGGCAACGGAGCTGAGGTCGATTGCCAACAAGTGATGCGCTACACGCTAAAGGGCAAAGTACAACCGGACCAGGTGAACCCGGTGAGTATTCGCCTGAACAAGCGCGATGGAACCTGGGTAGTCGCGAACGTGGCGGGTCACTGACGCACTGGAGGGTGGCATTGGTAGCGCCGCCGTCCCGGCGGCCGAAGGGGCGGCCGTGACGCCCGCCGGACAGCCGGCAGGATGCCGGCGCTACACGCCGACGCCGTCATTCGCTGCATATTTGTGAACTGCCTCTTCAGAACGTGTAGGCGATTCCAAATAGGGGTATGAGCCTGTGACGAAGTCCGTTGTGATCCAATTTGATGTCGACGTTCGTGGTGATAAGGAGACCGCCCACGGGATTGAATTTGAAGCCCATGGATCCATCTGAAGTGGTAAAGGAGCCAGTGGTCACGGCCAGGTTGGGATGATCAAAACGGCTAGTCGGAGAAAGCCGGAGAGCATCGAAGACATGAAACGATAGAAAGTCCGCTGAGAACGTCAGCTTGCTGGTGGGGACTTCAAAGCCCACGGAATAAAACACGTTAGTCGGCAATTGGTCCTTGGATCCGTTGCTGGCACCAGTCGGAGAAGCCAGAATGGAGTCGCCATTCCATTGATAGCCGAAGTTCGCGTGCGGTGAGACTTTTGCACGATAAGAGGCGGCAAGGAACGGCTTTGTTCCCCACGCTCCCGATCCAAGAAAATTAAGCGCGTCTCCAGTTGGAAAGCGGACGTCGACCCCTGCGGCCAGTCCAAACCTTTCTCCGGAGAATATGGTTCCTTTGGCTCGAGCTACCACATCGCCGATCCCGGTCGCGTCTCGTTCTCCAAAAGCAGGAGCCGGGAAGACAGTAGGGTTGCCCTGCAGAATCGTGCTGCTCTTGCGACTGACTCCGAGGCGTACGGTATCAAACGGAACTGAAACGGATACATCGATTCGATTGGTGAGGCCGTATGTTGCGATCGAAGTATATTGATTCACTTTGAGGTCAAGCCGGTCATTCGTCGCGGCTACGGTGGGAGGATTGGTCGGGCTGCACGCGGCGTCAACGCACACGTTAAATACCAGAGGAATATTTTTCAAGTCGGTTCCGTCCATGCTGCCGAACGAGATTCTTTGAAAAGTGAAGCTAACGAAAAGCTTGCCCTTGCCAATGGTCTCGGCGCGCTCGCTCAGAATCGGTCCCAGGCTCTCGGTCGCACGAACCGCCACCCCGGCGGCAGGATCGAAGCGCAATGTGATACCGGACGCCGGCGACGCGGTTGGCAGAAGGCTCAGCTGACTGCCCACGGCCGAGAAGACCGGTGCGAAAGGAGTGACGCCAGTCGGAGATCCAAACAGGTTTTTCTGGTTGGGCAAACAATACAAGCTATCGGGATGCGCCAGGCAACTCGATGTTTGTGCCGTTGCGGGCGCGCACTGCACCAGGCACGCGAACAGTAACGACGAAAGCAGAAGTCGACGGTGAAACATCTAAGTCTCCTTGCGATAACGATTCTTGCGACCGCCTATCGGTTGAATCTCCCGAAAATCCCAGCAGTGCCAGTTTTCCGAGGAAATGGAAACCGGAACTCCAGGCGTCTCCAACGGCTTAATTTTTTATTGTCACTGTCAGCGTGCTCGTTCCCAGTACCGTTTGGGTTGCGTCTGCAACCTGCACCCGAACCGTAAAAGTCCCTGCCGTAGACGCGGCGGCAGCGGGCACTGAAGGCGTATTCGTGCCGCAACCTACCGCCCCCAGAATTAGAGCCAACAGAATGCATACCAGTACAAACCTGCAAGATCCGGCTTTCCTGCGGCGAGTTGCCGAGCCCAACAGGAATACGGCCGGAAATAGTGACAATCCCAGGCCATACAGGCTTGGCATCCGCAAAGCGCCCGTCGAGGGCGGCACGGAATTGGTTGCAATCGTTAGCGTCGAACTTTGCCCAGGCGTTATATTTGCCGGACTGAACAAGCACACGACCCCGGGGGGCAACGCGGTTTGTGGAGGATCCGGTACGCAAGACAGGGTCAAGGGCGGTTTGTTAACAACCAGACTTGCCGGCACGCTGACCGTAAACTTGGCGGCTTGGCCGGCCGTGATCGTGGCCTCGGTGGGGCCCGTAATCGTCAGGGTTGGGACAGTCACCGACCCTGGCGGGGTATTTGAGACCAGTTGCAGGGTGTCAGTGGCGGTGAGTTTGATGCTGTAAGTTCCAGCCACGGCGTAGGTGTGGTTGAAGGTCTGCGGCCCGAAGTTCGGAGATCCCGCAGTCCCCTGCACCACCGTTCCATCACCGAAATCCAACGTAACGCTTGCCAGTGTTGCGTCGTCGCTGGTGCACTGCGCGGTAGCCGATGCTCCAAAGCCACCCGTGGATTGGACGCTTAATGAGCATCTCGGGGGCACAGGTCCCACGACTGTAAGCGTGGTCTGCGCCATGCCCTGCAATCCTGCCTGGTCGGTGGCTACCACTTTGATTGTGTATGTCTGAGACACTGCGGCGTACGTGTGCTGGAAGGTGTCGGTAAAGCTCGCTCCGTCCGGAGAACCGGGACTGCTGCTCCCGTCTCCCCAGGTAACAACTACCGATGTGATCGCATCGCCCGGGGCCGTCTCGTTACAGGTCACGGGCGCTTGCGCGGCAAACAGAATCGCAGAAGCCGATATTGAGCAACTGGGAGGCTGGGGAACGAAACTTGGAACGGTGACTGATTGCGTAGCCGCCGCGCTTGAGAGAGGCGGGCCGGACGGAGGCTGAGCCGTGCCCGTTACAGAAATCGTATGAGTGGTCTGCCCAGGTGTAGTGGGATAGGTGAACGTCGTCGGCTGGTTCACTGCTAAACCGGTCAAAGTTGTAGGGGAGTTCGGTACGCCAGCACCCCAATCAATCACGATCTGTCCAACCGGCCTGCCAAATTCGTCGAAGCAGGTTGGCGCGGCGATGACTGCAAATCCGTTCACTGAGGGTGCTGGGAAAGTGCAGGTGGGCGGGACGTCGGTGACATTTACGGCAATGGTCTGAGGGGTTGCCGCCAGTAAAGTGCTGTCTCCAGCGCTCAAGGTTACGTTGTATGTCCCCGCTTTCGCGTACTGGTGAGGCGGTGGCTGGATAGTATTTCCCGTAGCCTGCGTCTTTGGGGCGACAAACGGGAAAGAGCCATCGCCCCAGTCCACTTTCATGATCAGGCTTAAGGCGGCTGGCGGATTGGTTTCGTTGGGGAGAGCGAACATCGAGTCGTCGCACGTCGCGCTAGCGTCGGCTGTCAGCCCCAGTGTCGGATCCTTCGTGGCTGTGAATTGCGGACAAGTAATTTGCGGGGCTGTCCCGGTGCCTGGCCACGCGAGAAGTTGCTGCGCGGATGTACCGACCGTGCAATTCGGCGGCGTCTGCGTCTGGTCCGAGCAAACGATAACGGTGTAAACGCCTGCTGGCACACCGGTGTAATCCTGGAAACCTCCCACAAATCCCTGGTTGCCGGCGCAGGGAGCGCTGGCCCCGCCGCAAGAAAATCCATTGTTCGTTTGAAAGGACAAGAGTGGGGCAGTTCCGTTTGCCCCTCCTCCCACGCAAATGCCCTGAACGTTGTCACCCGATCCCTGCAAGTTTTGCGTGAGACCGCATACCGCCGCGGCGGGATTGGTTGAGTCAGGGAAAGCGATGAAAGCCACACCTGAAGGAACGGTTCCAGCGGCTAATGTCTTCACCGTTGGGTTGGATTCGGGTGCGAGACTCAGAATGTTGTCGGCAATCGGATCGCTGATAAAGATCTGGCTTCCCCCGCCGCCAGCCACGACTTGAATCTGTGACGGGTGTGCGCCATTTGGCAGCGCGAGCGGAGTCGGCAAAGCGCACCCGGCGACTTGGCCATTCGTACATACGGCGTCCTGGAGAATTTCAGTCACTGAGCCGGCTGAATAATTTGCAACGTAGGCGACGCGCGTCGCGTTCTGATTGGCGGGATTCGGATCGAACGCGACTCCAACCGGATCTGTGACTCCGGCAATCTGGGTCTGCGCAAGGTTCGAGATCGCTATAGAGGTGACACTATTGTCGCCGCGATTGGTGACGTACAGAACCAAGCCGTCGGGGGAGGGAGCCAGTCCGCTGGCATTGTGTCCCACTGTGATGGTCTGCGCGACGATCGCGTTCGTGCCGGTGCTGATGGTGGAGATCGTCCCCACGCCGCCCTGATTGTTATTCAGTACGTACGCATCTCCATTCTGAATTGCAACTTCAATCGGGGTTGGTCCGATTCCCGCAGTCAGGCGCGCGATCTGCGTGAAGGTTCCCGTCTTTATGTGGGTGGCGTCAATAATCGAAACACTATTGTCTCCGGGATTGGCTACGTAAAGAGTGATCGTCGCACCATTCTCAAGGACGGCGATACCCTGCGGATGCGGCGCCGGCCCTGCCCCAGCTGGGGGGATGGCAATTGTCGTCGGCAGTACCGTGTTGGTAGTAGGGTCAATCACAGTAACCGAGTTCCCACTTTGGTTAGTCACGAAAACCAACAGGTTATTTTGCGCTACCGCCACCCGGACAGGGGCGGTGCCGACCGTCACAGTCTGCGGGGACGAGCCTTTCAGACCGGCTACAACGTTGTTAGCGTTATCCATCGCCAGCAGTGACACGGTGTTGTCCGCGGAGTTGGCGACATAGCCTACGACACCTTGCGCCATCGCCCTTGGTACGAAGCCAGCTGCGAAGACCGCAGCCGCCAATATCCAAATCGCCCGGATCTTGTAACGACTCCGGGGAGAGTTTCGAAGCGAATCGAGCCGCGGGCGTCCACCTGTTTCCATAAAAACTCCTTGAGGATTGCTCACGAGTAGTCGACCTTCGCGACCTCGCATAAAGCTGGACCTAGCAACCAAAGCCAATTGAAAAGAACTTCGACCTCAATATGAATTGTCAATTCTGGTTTCAGAGAACACGAAAGTCAGCAGGACAAGCCTGACTCATGTTTCTTATCCGAACATCCAGACGGGGGAGTGAAGAGCCTACGAACTGAGGCCGAAACTATGCAATGAAGCGCAACGGTTGTCAAGAGAGAAGTCGCAAAACCTCCGGAGCTTCAGGAAAACGTTCCACGAAACAATCAGGGTTGGCGATGTTAAGTATTTATGTTGCGGCGAGTGAGACGAAATATGGCGTAATGCATTACATGCCTGCCGCCAGTAACTTTGTCCCTGGGGTATTTGGTCTGAGTCAATAATTAGCGATGAGCAAACCCTACCCCCAACTGGCCGCTTTACAAATTTCGTGGTAGCTTACTGCCAGCAAAACGGGTGTAACAATCTTTCGCTTAGACGTGGACCTCTGTTTTTTGATTTCCGCCGGCCTGCCACGGAGTTGACCCCGTCGCCGGTCGAAAACTACCATTGCACGCCGGAAAAAGGCCAGTCGTAAACGTTCTCCTTACGCCATGACCCTGGTACTCCAAGCTGCGGGCAAGACTGACATTGGAGTCGTGCGCACCAACAACGAAGATAATTTTGGATACGACACGTTCACCGGAATTTTTGTCGTCTGTGACGGCATGGGCGGACAAGCTGCGGGGGAGCGCGCAAGCAAGATCGCCGTGGATACCGTGCTCGCCTATTTCAGCGAAGCTTCGAAAGACAGCGACGATCGGGTCGTCGGGGCAACTTTTGATGGAGTGTCAGAGCGTGCCAACTCTCTGGCCCGCGCGATTCAGTTAGCCAATCAGTCGATCTGTGAAGAGGCTGCGTCGAATCCGGCGCAGACCGGAATGGGTTCGACCATCGTCGCAGTCCTGGTAGAGGGTAATTTCTTTTCCGTCGCACATGTCGGAGACAGCCGGGTTTACCTCATCCGCGGCGGAACCATCCAGCAACTGACTAATGACCATTCTCTGCTTGGTGAGCAGGTCCGAAGAGGTCTTATGACCGCGGAACAGGCAGAACAGTCCGCTTTGCAGAACGTGATCGTAAGGGCGCTGGGCTCAGAAGACATTATCGAGTCTGATCTCGCGGACCATGAACTCCTGCCCGGCGATGTGATCTTGCTGTGCAGCGACGGTTTGACCCGGAAAATGAAAGACGAGGCCATCCTGGATATCGTGACCCATCATCCAGAACTGAACGACGCTTCGGTTCAGCTCATCGAGGCTGCCAAGGCCGCGGGGAGTGACGACAACATAACGTGTCTGTTGGTTCAGGCGATAGCTTCCTCCTGGCGTGACAAATTATTCGGCAGGATCCGCCGCCAGTCGCAGAACTCTATTTGAATCTTCCGCAGCGGACATCTCGCCGCTTTTAGCAATCCGCTATTTTTTGGGAGCGCTGATCGGAGGCACGCAGCGCATATTCGCCCATTCCGATGTGCGGAAAGGGTTCAGGCCGTTCACTTGCAACTCATATGTGTAGGATTTGAGTTTGCCATTGGGAAGAATGATGTCGGTGTTGTTGTTCCGCTGCACCCATAGGAGTTCCAGTGTCGACCCCGCGCCGGATATGCGCGCGTCCGAAACAAAGCGGAACACTGCCCAGGGCCCGTTGTAAGTTCCCAGTACCGCTGATCCCTTCTCCGTCGTTAGCACGTTTTCAGCCCCTGTCCAGACCAAGGGCTTTGCCGGGCCCGTGCCTGACAATGCTTCACTACCGATCTTCACCTCCAGGCCATCCACATTGCTGTTCACCTGTTTCAGGCTATAGGCAAAATGGGGAGCAGTTGCTCCGGCTGGATATAGAGCCTCGCTGAGCGCGGCCGCGCGAGCGAAGAATGCCAGAAATCCAGGAGACAGATGAACAGTGGCGTTGGGGTTCTGCACATACTGCGTGCCCTCTTTGGTCACAAATTGCTTGAGAGTTTTCTCATAAAATGTCCAGAGGTCGCCGGTTCCCGGAGCCAAAAGCTGGTTGAGTTGTGCGAGGGGAAGATCGGGAGCATTCGGGGTCGTGTTGAACGGGTAGTATCGCAACAGCCCGGCGAATTCCGCGCACAACTTTTGCCCTTCCTGCTTTAACGCATCTTCTGGACCTCGGCTGATCAATTCCTGAATGTTATCGATGGGTAGAGTGAGCAGATCGCCAGCGACGCTATAAACAGGAATGGTGGAATTCACATGAAAATTATGGGCGACCTGATTCACGGTCTGGTGCGCGTCCGATGCGGCATTCTGGATCGGGGCGATTGCCGCCATGTCCGACGGCTGCGCTGGGTTGTTTACCAAGTTCGTGATCGCGAGTTGAAGCTTTCCAAGCGCTGACACATAGGGATCATTGCCCGGTTGGATATAAGTACCCGCCGCGCCCGGCTGCACCACGGCCTGCACCGGCTGGAATGTTTCCTTGATCTGAGCTTGATCCACGTCGGTGTTGTGCGACACAAACCAGAACAGTTCCAGCAGGGGTGTGTTCGGCTCAGCCAGTCTGCGGAGCTTCTCGCCAGCGTCTTTCCAATCCTTGTAAGGAATAAACCGGGTGCTCTTCAGCACGTTGAACCAGGCTGCGATGAATTCGTTGTAATAGCGACTGGCGAGCGCGGGTTGCAGCTTGGCGGGATCGAAGGTGTCGTTTACGTTTTTTCCGACCACCCATTCTTCGCCGCTTATGTAGCGATCCGGCTGCCCCAGGGCATTTTGGAAAAATGCGAATCCGTTCTTGGTGAAAGCGCCACGTACTTCGTAGGAATTCAGAACTACATCGCCTGCGTCTTTGAATTCCCGGCTGAAGTTCACGGTCGGGTTGGCATGATCAGCGTCATTGATCATTTTTAAGTAATAGCGATCGATCCCGGCAAATTTCGCGAGGAACAGGCGTGCCCGGGCAACCGCCGCCTTGTCATTGTCGGGTGAATACGGATTTTCGGCGATCAGCTCGGTGCTGTAGAAATCGAACTGTTGCTTGGCGAGAGACAGTCGTGGCGGATCGACCTCCCGTCCCGCTTGCCAATAGCTGAGCAGCACTGGAGAAAGAAACTGCTGCGTGCTTTTCTCGTGGTTCGACGTAGTGATGAGATATGCCTTTAGCGGATTGTAGGTGTCTTCGTAGTGGTCGTTCGCTCCGGGAGCGTTCGGAACGCTGCGAAGCGCTGCGAGCAGCCGGTCCTGAGTAGTTCGGAACAACAACTGCCGGAACGCCACGAAATACGCTTGACGCGCCGGGGCGTAAAGACGATCGCCGATATAAAGTCCCCAGCGTAAACGCCAGGGAACCCCGTCTGTCTGGAATTGTGAAAGAGTCGAAACCGATTGCCGCAGCCGGTCGAGATGTTGCAGATCGCTGAGCGAAGCAAGCTGTCCGGGAGCAAGCGTAGTCGCAGAAGCCTGATTTATCGCATCAGCGACTTCCGACTGCAGCGCGCGGTTCCCGATGAACGAAACCGCGAACCCTGTCATGCAAACCAGGCACAGAGCGATTACTGCTGCCAGAGCGATCCGTCGCACCAGGTTAACTCTTGAACTGAAACCACTGGCGCTCAGCGCGACCCGGTCCTTCAGGATCACGTCATTGAAAAGGCGCGAGAGGAATACCCACTGCGGAACCTTGCGCGACCGGGCAACGACTGCCGGAGCCTCGATTTGCCCACGACGCAATTGTCCCGGGTTGAACATCTGGGTTGCGCCGGACTCGCCTCCTTCGTCGCTCATAACGGCGTCGCGCGAGGCGGGCGCCGCCACGTCATCTACCATCACTGCACGTACGCCGGAGAAATAGAAACCGCGAAGAAACGGATTCGCCTGCAACTGGCTGGGGCGAGCGAGGTTCATCAGGAAGTCCACGATCAGGCTGCGCATCTTCCGAATCTCGCGCGGGAATTCGTAGATTCCCGGAAGGTGGTCAGCCTGATTTTCCCTGCCCAACAATGAGAGGCGACGGTCAGAGAGCGAATAAAAGAGTTCGTCGAAAATCTTGTTCAGGCGCTTCGTTTCTTCGTCGGCATAAACGCCCGCCTGTCCCTGGCGAACCGGCAGCGTCGCACCCAACACTTCGGATACTTCTTCCGGCGTCAGGTTCTGTACATACTCACTGAAGAATGAGACACGGTCGATCTTGGTGAACAGCACGTAAATAGGGAAGCTGATGCTAAGCAGACGGGAGAGCTCGTGCAGTCTTGCATTGAGCTTTTTCGCGGCGGCTGGAGCCGAGGCGCTGGCGCCCTGTTTGAAAAAATTCTCGCAGGGGAAGCACACCATCACAGCGCGAGGAGCCTGTTGATCACGACTCATGGCGCTCGAAAGGCGGCTGGGCTGCATGAGACGCACCATGCGCGCCCAGCGTTTGGGATCATCCAGCAAATCTCCCGCGCAATCTACGAACACCGCCTGGCGCGTGTACCAGATGTTCGCAGTTTGCGTGGGGAGGATATTGTTGTCCTGATAAGCGTGTCCGGCAAGAAGTTCCGGGTCCAGCCCCGAGTGCACAACGGTGGTTGTCTTGATGGAACCAGCTTCGCCGGCGAGGAAGATGACTGGCAGCTTGCCTAAAGTAGCATTCGCGCCGAGTTTCGAATTGCGCAACCGAATCTCGGCATCGTGAACGAGCAGATCGATGTCATCCGTCGCGGCCCCTCCCCCACTTGCTGCTTCGGTTCCGTCCTCGGCGGCAGCTTTGCGGCGGCGATAGATCCAGACAAAAACAAATCCCGAAGCGATCAAGCCGAGAGCCGCCAAGCCGGCGCGCAAATACCAGAGGTCAGATCCTTTCAGGCCAAGCCAACTGCCCAGAAACCAGCTCAGGACCAACCAGACCAGCAACAACGCGGTGTTTATCCAGTAACCGAGCACGGCTCCTCCACTTGGTCAGTCCGCATTGGCCGGTTCAGACTCACTAATTTGAAATCTGCGCTACGTTGTTCATCAGGACAAATTTGAAGACAAGAAACAGGGCCGCTGTCAGGAATATCAGGATCCAGCTGCCGATCATCAGCTTGCGAACCAGTTTGTCTGACTGAGCAACGCGCACGGCATCAGCCGGAATACCCCCCCGGGGAGAAAGCGCAGTGCCCGGACCGCGAATACGGCGCATCTTCTCCCGGATTGAACCCTTGATGGAGTGCAAGTCCCCTCGTCCGCCCGCGGCGTACCGCCCCTGAAAGCCGAGCAGAAGGCAAAGATAGAAGACTTCAAGAACGTCAGCTACCTCAGGAGAGTCTCCTCGTGTAAGCACTTTCTGCAGTTCCTCAAAAAATGTTTCCCCGGCGAGCTGATTTCCATAAAGTTCAGCTTGCAAGGGAAGGCGCGGCCAATCAGCAAAAGCGGGATGCCGGCAACTGAGAACGGATTCGTCGAGAAAAGCAACCACCGCAAAAATCACCCGGCGAATGTCATCGATTTTGTAGCCCCGGGCCAGCGCATCCTGTTCCGCGGCGTGCAAAGCCTGTTTCATCTGCGCTCGAAATGAATCGGCGCTCGGGACATTCTGCTGGCGGTACTTCAGACGAACTGTCGCCGTGAATATTTCCTGGAAACAAAGTGCAAGATTCCAGCCGCGCCGATCCAGCGCTGTACTCGACCCGCGATAACTGCTTAAAGGGGAAACTTGCGTAGACATAAAATGCCTCAGGAGTCGAGAATTACGATCAACTCCAATTCCGGAGACGGCAGCTCTCCCGGAACGTAAACTCCTGCAGACTTGGTCTGCATGAGATGTTCCCAGCACGGTCCGGAACGGTTGATGGAAAAGTACTGATACTCCACCTTCGCCGCAATCGCGGATGGTGGTATGGGCACATGCGTGAGCGCCAATCCAGGTACCGCGCGTTTGACTAATTCAGGCACAAATTTGGAAGAGCATACTTTTACCAACTGCAAGGTGCGGGTAATGAGATCGGCTTCCCCGATCGCCGCGTGAATGCCGAGCAGCCAGCGCGAACGATCAAAACAGCGCGGATCATTGACCGAACCTTCATAGAAGTAGCGGTTACCCAGCCTAAGCGGGATTACGATCGCCTGCGAAGGCACCACAATTTCCAGCAGCCGCCGGATGTGATCGTCCAGTTGGTGAAAGCACCGGTCGAGGTTCTTGTGATCATACGCGGGCAACGAATTGGGATGAGTGTCGAGACTAAAAGTGCAAAGAGCTCCTCCAAGTCTCAACATTTCGCGAAATAACTCTTCGGGGTGCCCATGTTTCGTAAGCAATAGGTGGCGCAGAGGGCTGAGGCTGGAGTTAACTGCGTGCAGAAACCAGAACTGGGCGATGTGCCGGGCTGACAGTCCGGCCTTGAATCTTCCACCCTCCAGATGTTGATCCTGAGAAACGGCTGAACTTTTCTCTTCCAGAATTTCGACCAGACGCTGGAGCATGCCAAACAAGGGTTCGCTGGCGCTGATTTTCAAGCAGGGAGGAATGAACGCCGGATCATAGACGAAGTGGCCGGAGCTGTCTCTGATGACGCGAGCGATGGGGAGACACAGGAATTCATCGCCCACGTCTTCCGCATTTCCGACCATCAGGCGAATATTCTTGCGTCCCAGTTGAACCGGCTTTTCGTAACGCCCAGTGTTTTCATCGTTCAGTTCATGGCTTTCTCCGACATAGCGCGTGTCGGATTGAGCGGCAGGACCCAGTTCGCAATTTTGGCCGTCAGGCAGCCAACGCCGGATGGCCAACTGGATTGTGAGGTGATCGGCCGTTGGCGAGAACGCGTTGACAATATTTCGAGGTTCCGGAACCGCATCGCTCTCCGGCATGTCGAAGGCGAGCCCGTCCTCGAATAACCCCCTGGCGTGTAACAGCACGACGGTTCCATTCCGCAGAGCGTCGACATTCATTTGGACGGCGGCGAATCCATAGGACTCGTTCCAAAGGTTCTCGGTGGCAAAGTGGATGGAGTCTTCGAAGTATCTGTTTTGGGCTTGGAAATGGTGCGGCGCGAGATACATTCCCTCCGACCAGATTATTTTGGAGAGCAGCTTCATGGATAAGTATGCCGTCGAGTCCGGGCTATTCTCTCCTGAATCCCATCAATTCAAAAGCGGAAAGTCCTTGCAGGCGATTGTTCCAAGCATTTGCTCTCGCGTAGAGAGCTTGCCCGGCGCGGTCCCGGGGGCGAGGCGCAGACAATGGTCAGACGCGTAGATGCTAGGGGCTCCACTCTTTACTGTCAAGCTGGTGCAGTGTAAGCTCCCCATCATGACGACGAAACCGGCGGCTTTTCTGGTCCCACGGCCGGTTGCGAAACCATGAAACTTCTCAGTAAGTACGAACTCAGGGAACGAATCACCGGTCTTCCAGTTGAAGTTTTTCTGGCGCAAGAATTGCGTACCGGATTAAGCCGCCTGGTTCACCTGGTGGATTGGGATAAGGGTACCGATGAGGCCACCAGTCAGGAAATTCTCAAACTGATCTGCCGCTGGGCGCCTGAGCCGCCAGGGATCATTCTTGAGGTTGGAAGAGATGAAACCACGTCGCGCGCTTATCTGGTGACCACGCTTCCGGCGGACCCCCTGGCGGTTCAAGCCTGGGTGCAGTCCTACGAACGCGCCGCCGCTAGTGCCGTGAAACCGGGACCAATTCCGGCGGGCGAGCCTCCTGGATTTCACGAAAGCGAAACTGCATCCATCCCGGCTTTCAACCCGCCGGTTTCGGGGGCTGCAAACCCTGGCTCAGAGACGTCTGGCTTTCAGACGCCTCGCTCAAGCACTGGGGACTTTACCCGAGCTTTCCGCCAAGCTGGCCCTCCGTCACCGGCGGTGCCCCAAGATCAGATTCCGGCAGCGAATAATACTGCAGTGCCGAAAGTGGCGCCGCATTCTTCCGGCGGACAGGACCTTCCCGGATTGCGTTATGGCAACCCCCGCGATACAAATCCTGATGTTACGACCACAAATAATACGAACCCCGGAATTCGTTCCGCGACCGGTGACTTCACCAAGGAGTTCCTTGGAGTCTTGGGCGGCGCGCGAACAGGCAGTGCAGATCTTCCATCGAAATCTCCCGATCCAAAGTTAGATACCCGACCGCCCGGAACCTTTACACGCGAATTTTTCGCGGTACCTGACAAGTCGCCCGTGAAGACTCCGCCGCCGAAACCACAAGATCCATTTCCATCCGGATTCGCTCAAGAGTCGTCGAAGCACGAGAAGTCGAACATTTTCTCGGACCTGAATATTCCTCCCCCCAAGTCTGGGAATCCGATCCTTTCCAAGGTCAATGACACGGAGGCAGGATCTAACGCGAAGGCGAAGACGGGCGAATTCACCGAGTTCTTTCGGGGAGCTGGGGGGAAAAGGGATGAGAGTCCGAACGAAGGATTCTCAGGCGCGCCGGAAAACAGACGCCCAGACTTCGATCGAAGTTTCCGTGTTGAACAAAGCCAGCCCGCAAAAGAAGTCTTTGGCGACGGATTTTTCCCGAACACTTCCAAACCGGCACCCAGCACATTCGCCGGCAATTCGAAGGGTACTGAACCTTTCCCGGCGCCCGATCTGGGTGGTAGCGAGAGATCTCCAGGTCAAAGATTTGACTCGCCGGGCGAATTTGGCGGCGCTGGAAAAAGCCGCAACTTCACGCCACCGGAACGAAACTCTAACACCCAATCTTGCTCCTAACTTTCAACAGCCCACCTCGAACGAGGTCCCCGAACCAATTTGGGATCGGGAAGCGGGACCATCCGGTGCAACCAGGGTATTTGCTTCCCCAGGGGGAGCGCCAATCCCCGCATCACTTCCCGTCCAGGAAGGTCCGAGTGAATTCACCCAGATATTGAGCCGTGGCAATCAGCCTCCGCCCGAACCGCCAGCAGGGCAGCCAGCCAAATCTGGCGCCAGTGACTTCAAACTGCCTGCGATGCAAATCCCCCCGGCTCCAGTGATTCCGGGCATGCAGATGCCCGCAGTCTCTGCGCCGAGTCTAGCGGTTCCGCTATCACGGCTCCGAAGGCCGCTCCACCCAAGACACCGGCGTTACCTGCAAAGAGTCCCGCATCCTACATGCCGCTGATCATTGTGTTGAACGTGGTCCTGGTGCTGGCAATTGCACTGGTGCTCTATTTCACGCTGAAACCGCACTAAGACAGCCATCCCAGGTTTCCATTGCGAACGATTGCAATTCCCTTTCGGACAGGTCGACCGAAAAGCGAGCGTGATCGTGTCGATGAGAATTGTGGAATCGATTTACTTCTTCTGCGGCAGAAGAATAAGAAGTTCCAACTCAGGATTTGGCAGGTCGCCGGGCACGAATGCGGCCAGATTACGAGCCCGGCGGACAGCCTCCCACGCATCTCCACCCTGGTTAATACTGAAATATTGAAACTTCAGCTTCACTGGAATTGCGGCCGGAGGATTGGGCACGTGGGCAAGCTTCAGACCAGGAAGCGCCTGGTTGATCAGGTGATCTACCTGTGTTGCCGAACCCATCTTCAGGAGTTGCGGCGCTTTCTTGATAAGTTCTTCTTCTTTGGTATCCGCAGACATCGCAAGAAACATCCGCGCGCCGTCAAAGTATTTTTCGTCGCTGAGCGCGGTCGCATAAACGAAATTCTTCACCCGCTTCAGGGGAAGGGATACGACATTGGTCGGAACCACGGTATCGAGGAGCCCGCGAAGTTTGTCATCCAGTTCCGAAAAAACTTTCCCTAAATTATCGTGATCGTAGAGCGGCAAATCCCGCGGGTGCATTTTCAATGAAAAGGTCGTCAACGAGCCACCCAGCGAAATCATTGCAGCATAAAGCTCCTCAGGATGTCCGTTCTTCGTCGAAAACATGTGATTGAAAACGGGAAAGTGGGCATTGACTGTATACAAGAGCCAAAAGTCGGCAATATCCGCAGCGGTAAATTCCGCCAGACTCAGGTTCTTCTGCCGTCGCGAGCTCGCAAGCTGGCTGCTCTTGGAAGAAAGAATCTCGATCATTCCCCGCAAGATTCCCACCAGATATTCGCTGACAGTCACGTCCAACAGGGGAGGAACGAAGTGTGGGTTGAGACTGAAAATTCCGGCCTCTGTCTTTTCGACATTAGCGATTCGCAGGGTGGAGTATCCCTGGCGGCTGTCGCCTTCGACGAGAAAACGCAGATTCTTGCGGGCAATCTGAATCGGCTTTTCGCTGACGCCATTGTTCTCATCACGGAACTGGGTCACCTCGGCGGAATATCGCGCGTTGCTGTCACGCTGGGCTAGAGAAACATTCAATCCACGTTCGCGATAGTCGGGAACGGTCAAATAAACGTCAACACTCTTCACACCGGGTTCAAAGAACTCCGCGATTGACTTGGAAGGTGGCAGCGGGTCGGCGTTTGGGACATCAAAAAGCAACCCATCGGGGAAAATGCCGGCAGCCCGTGAAACCAGGAACTGCCCTTCAGCCAGTCTTTCCTGGTCGATGGTGAGTTCGCTAAACCCCCACGCGCAATATTTCAAGGATTGCAGGCGGAAGTTGAGCGAGTCCTCAATAAATCTGTCCTGCACTTGGAGGTGCTGGGGAGTGAGGAAGGTACCCTTGCTCCAGATGACGGGCTGCAGTTGCTTCATAGAACTCCCGGCCGGGTGCCCACAATAACAATTCCATTGCCCGGAAGCAAACTTCCGAAGTCAATTCCTAACGCTCGCATCCGGCCATGCAAGCTATGTCTGGCGAGATGCGATAAATCTGGAGGTCCACTTTGCCTGCGCATGATATCCCGGCGCTGCGCTTGACTTACGGTTATCACAGGACCACAATGCGCAACTGCCAAACGTCGCATCCTGAAAGGAATTTCTTGCGCGCACGCTCCGATGTGAACACGGTACTGCTCGAAGCGGATGCCGATACCGCGCCCGTCCGCGAGGCTCCCGATCCGGAGACACCATTCCGCATTGCTTTGCTCGGCGACTTCAGTGGACGTGAAAGTCGAATAGTGTTGGAGAGCAGTGCGGGGTCAGGAATGCGACGCGCGGTCCTAATTGACAGAGATAACTTTGACGACGTTCTTGCGCAATTCCACCCTGAAATAAAACTCCCGACTGGAAGTGGCGCAGGTTCGTCGAGCTTGAAATTCTCCGGACTTGACGATTTCCATCCGGACCGGCTGGTCGAGCACGCTGAAATGTTTCGACGCTTGTGGGAGACAAGATTGCGGCTCAGTAACCCTGCCACTTTTGTGCAGGCGGCGGAAGATCTGGGATTATTTTCCTCGCAGCCAGCGACCTCAACGCCGGAACCGTCTCCGACGGCGGCGGCCTTAAGTGGTCCGCGTCCGGCATCGGGAAGCCTACTCGATGCGATCGTCGAACAGGAAACCACCACCGAGGCAAAACCGCGTTTCGCAAGCGCGCCCAACTCCCAGATACCCAGCGACCTTCGACGGTTTGTAAGACGAGTTACCGAACCCAGCCTCGCGCCCGTATCCGATCCGCGTCAGGCGGATGCGGTGGCTCTCATTGATCGTGCTCTTGGCTCGCAAATGAGGGCTTTGTTGCATGCTCCCGATTTCCAGGCCATGGAAGCGGCTTGGCGAGCTGTGTTCCTGCTGGTCCGTCGCCTGGACACCGGGACGCAGCTGAAGGTCTATCTCATTGACATCTCAAAGCCGGAACTGGCCGCGGACCTCGATCGCTCTGAAGACGCGGGTTCGAGCGGCATCTCTCGCCAGCTGGTCGACCAAAGTACCGGTACGCCGGGAGGCGAACCGTGGGCCCTGATAGTTGGGAACTACACCTTTGGCCCGACACAAGCAGATGCAGAGATCCTCGCTCGCTTGGCCAAGATCGCGAGCCGTGCCAAGGCACCCTTCATCGCGGCCGCAAGTCCGCTTGCCGTGGGTTGCGAGTC
Source organism: Terriglobia bacterium (assembly GCA_963765715.1). Lineage (GTDB taxonomy): Bacteria > Acidobacteriota > Terriglobia > Terriglobales > Acidobacteriaceae > JAIQFF01. The sequence continues at coordinate 145,427 of CAVXXN010000015.1, read as the reverse complement.
TTTCGCCGGGACCCCTTATCCCGAGGATTGGACCTGGAAGGCTAAGGCCGACGACCGCGAAGCTTGGGCAGCCTTGCGGGTGATGCCGGATGCTGCGTACCTCGGATTGGCACTCCCCCGGTTCGCCCTGCGGCTTCCCTATGGCGCGTCCACCGACCCCGTAGAATCGTTCAACTTCGAAGAAATGACGGATAGCCCTGTGCACGAAGACTATCTTTGGGGAAATCCGGCTTTCGCGTGCGCATTGCTGCTGGCGCAATCCTTCAGCGACTCGGGATGGGAAATGCGACCGGGTGAGCACTCTGAGATCGACCGGCTCCCTCTTCACGTTTACACGCAGGATGGCGGTTCCGAATTGAAGTCTTGCGCGGAAGCTTTGGTTACCGAACGCGCTGCGGAGAAAATTCTGGAGGCTGGCCTGATGCCGCTGGTCTGGTTGAAAAGCCAGGATACCGTCCGTCTTTTGAGATTCCAGTCAGTGGCGAAGCCACTCAGGGCATTGGCAGGACGGTGGCTTTAGGTCAGCAGTCCGCTTTCCTTCAGCTGATCTTCGGTTCTTTCGATGCTGGGGATCAGGACAACCCCTTCCGACCGGGCTCTCCCGGCCCATCGTGCGGCATCATCTTCGCTTAGCCGGATTCCTATCAAAAACTGGACCAGTTCGTCGTTGGTCGAAACCTGCACCGGTTGCGCGCTTACCCGGCCGGAATAGGGCACGAAGGCAACCTCAAAGTGGGCAGGAGTTTTATCGGAGCCGAGCTTGGTGGTGATTCGGATCGTGCCGGTCAATTTTCCCATTCGGAGGCTCCACGACCTGAACCACCGCGTTTTAGCCCTTCATCACCACTCGCGGTGCACATCTCCAACTTAATGATTTCCCCGGCGATTATCAGATTGGTCTCTACAGAAGTCAAGAACATGCCTTGTTTATGCGGGCCGGGCAGGTAATGCCGGGGAGTCCCCCCAAGGGAACGCCCCTTGCATACTGTTTGTCCAAATGCGAACACAGCGGCTTGGCAGTACGCCCTGGCAAAAGTCCGGCTCGCTCCGGTTCTGGTCCGATAGCAAACATACCGGACAACGCTTCCGTGTTACAAACGATCCCGCGAGCGATGGCGTCGTCGCGTCCGGTAATGATTCTCGGGACGTGACATTTTTGTGAAAACTCGTGGCTGGCCTTGACTGGGGCGGATGCTGGTGATATACACAACGACCACACGGAGTTGGGCAAGGAAAACCCTTTCCTATTTTCCTGGGACGCCCCGGCCTCGTGGGTCCTTCGATTTTCCCACCCCCGGGGAGATCCATAATCGCGTAAAAAGGCGTGACACTAAAACCGCACTAATCATTTCGAGCCGAAGAAGGGAGTTCAAATGGGTCGACAAAGCGCTCAGCACAAATTGGATCGCGTTCGTCCTCCTCGGGTTCAAATCACTTACGACGTGGAGATTGGTGGCGCAATCGAAATCAAGGAACTGCCTTTCGTCGTCGGTGTGCTTGGCGATTTCTCTGGCCAGCCGGAGCAACCGCTACCCAGGATGAAGGATCGCAAATTCGTCGAGGTCAATCCGGACAATTTCGATTCGGTGCTCGAAGGAATGAAGCCGCACTTGTCATTTGCCGTCGAGAACAAACTCAGCGACGATGCCAACGCTCCGCAGCTCAAGGTCAATCTGAACTTTAAGAAAATGGAAGATTTTGAGCCCGCCAACGTCGCCAAGCAGGTCAAGCCGTTGAAGGAATTGCTCGATTTGCGCACCCGGCTTGCCGATCTGCGAGGAACACTTCAAGGCAACGACAAACTGGAAGAGATATTGCTCGAAGCGGTGGGCAACACCGAAAAGCTGGACAAATTGAAGGGTGAGATCGGACCGAAAGAGGGAGGGTCCAATGGCTAATCCAACCCAGGCTCAACAGGCGCCTCCGGCGGCAACAGTCGAAACCAAGGAATCAGGTCTGCTCGACCAGATTGTCGAGCAGGGCCGTTTCGGCAAGGACAACACGGCCAAGGAACGCGGGAAAAATCTGGTAAAGGAGTTCGTCGCCCAGGTGCTCGACGGCTCCATGACCGTGGCCAAAGATGCGGAGATGATGATCAATGCCCGCATTGCGCAAATTGACCACCTGCTCTCCATTCAGTTGAACGAAATCATGCACAACGCCGCTTTTCAGAAACTGGAAGGCTCATGGCGTGGCTTGAAGCACCTTCTCGACCACAGTGAAACCGGTACTCAGCTCAAGATTCGAGTATTGAACGTCACCAAGAAGGATCTGCTTCGAGACATCGAAAAAGCTCCGGAATTCGATCAGAGCGCATTGTTCAAGAAAGTGTACGAAGAAGAGTATGGCGTTTTCGGTGGTGCTCCCTTCGGTGCCCTGATTGGCGATTACGAATTCGGGAAGCATCCCGAAGACCTGGCGCTTCTTGAAGGTATTTCGCACGTGGCGGCGCAGGCGCACGCTCCATTTATCAGCGCAGCCGACCCGGCTCTGCTCAATCTCGAGAGCTTTACTCAACTCGACGCTCCGCGCGATCTGGCCAAGATTTTCGATAGCACGGAATACGCGAAGTGGAAATCATTCCGTCAAAGCGAAGATTCGCGTTATGTGGCGCTTTGCCTGCCCAGGACTTTGTCCCGTCTTCCCTACGGCAAGGATACGAAACCGATCGATGAATTCAGCTACGAAGAGCATGTGGACGGCACCGATCACTCCAAATATTTGTGGATGAACGCTGCCTACTCGCTGGGAACGAGGATGACAAATTCGTTCGCCATGTATGGAATGTGCGTGGCCATGCGCGGAGTCGAAGGTGGGGGGCTGGTGGAAGGTCTGCCGACCCACAACTTCTATACCGATGAAGGAGACCTCGCGTTGAAGTGTCCGACTGAGGTTCCCATTACCGATCGCCGGGAAAAGGAACTTGCCGATCTGGGCTTCGTTCCCCTCGTGCACTGCAAAGGCACTGACTATGCGTCTTTCTTCAGCGTCCAATCGGCGCAGAAACCAAAGACATACGACACCGACGCTGCTAACGCCAATGCGCGGCTTTCAAGTCAGTTGCCCTACCTGATGGCGGTTTCCAGATTCGCGCACTACCTGAAGGCAATGATGCGGGACAAGATTGGAAGCTTTATGTCCCGCACCGAAGCGGAAGTATTCCTGAACCGCTGGATCACTCGTTATGTCGTTCCCGATGACACTGCGTCCAACGAAGCCAAAGCCCGGGCGCCTTTGCGCGAAGCACGAGTCGATGTCACGGAAATACCGGGAAAACCCGGCTGTTATCGCGCGGTAGCGTTTTTGCGTCCGCACTTCCAACTGGAAGAGTTGACGGTTTCGTTGCGACTGGTCGCCGATTTGCCGGCTGCCGTGAAGTAGTCAACACTTTAGCAATCGCTTGACTGAGTAGGATGTTCCCGTACGAAAGGAGCCAACTGTGGCCGTTAATGCATATTTGTTCATCGAAGGTGTCGACGGGCCGAGCACCAGCAAACCGAATCACATCGATATTCTTTCGTTTAGCTGGGGCGTAAGCCAAACCACAACTTATGGTGCCGGGGCTTCGGGCAAAGAAGCCAAGGCGGGCCGTGCTGATTTCAGTAACCTCTCAATCATGAAGGTGCTCGACAAAACGAGCCCCTTTTTAGCAGACCACTGCGCCTCGGGAGACATTCTTAAGAGTGTTTACATCCTTTACGACAAACCGGTTGGGGACAGTCAACAAGACTACTTCCGCATTTTTCTTAAAGATGCGCTGATCACTTCGGTGCAGTTGTCGGGTAGCAACGAAAACCCAACCGAGTCGGTAAGCTTCGCTTTTCAGGCAGAAGAAATTGCCTACCGGCCCGAAAAGGACGACGGTACGCTTGACGGCGCGCTGTCGAAAGGCTACGACCTGGAAACGCTGAAACCGGGGTATGCCGCGCCGCAGGCGCTGGGATAACCGCGTGACCGCGAAGCAGCTGTTCGATGAGGGCCGCGTAAAGGAAGCGCAGAAGGTGCTCACGGAATATCTCCGTGAGCACCCTTCTGACGTTGCCCAACGGACCTTCCTTTTCGAATTGCTTTGCTTTTCGGGAGATTACGATCGGGCAGAGAAACAATTGGGAGTTTTGGCGCAGGGGGATGACCAGACGCAGATGGGTGCGGTTCTGTATTATGCCGCACTGCACGCGGAGAAAACTCGCAACCAGGTTTTCGAAAAGCAGGATTTCTCCAAGGATCCTGCAAATTCCCCGTCTGGCAAACTCAACGGTCGTTCTTTTCAGTCTTTGCGGGATGCCGATCCGGACTTGGGTGCGCGTCTCGAAGTGTTCGCGGCCGGCGCTTATCTCTGGATTCCCTTTGAGCATATTGCTTCGGTGGAAATCGAGCCACCGCGACGCTTGCGGGACACGCTATGGACTCCTGCATTCGTCAAGACCGGCCCGTCGTTCAAGGGTACGGAACTCGGTGAAGTATTGATCCCCGCGATTTATCCTTTCTCCTGGAAGAATGAAAATGAAGCCGTCTGGCTGGGGCGAGTGACCGACTGGTCAGCCGACGATGAGGGAAAGGAATATCCGTCAGGGCAAAAACTTTTACAGTTGGATGGTGAAGAGATTCCGTTCCTCGAAATACGCTCGCTGGAGTTTTCCGTGGCCGAGGTAGCTACTCCCGCAGCGAGCTAGACTGACCTCTGGTAATAGCCTCATGCCCCTGCGTGAAGACCTGCTTACCCCTATTGCCGGCGATAACCCCAGTGGGGATGACCTCCGCTACGACAACAAGCTGCTTCTTTACGACAAGATCAAGGAAGCCCGGCGCCAGGACGATGATCTGAATCAGGGCGCTTGGCAGCATGAGCGTAAAGTCGGAGACTATCGCGAAGTAATCCGCCTGACTCAGGAGGCACTGGCCACTCGCACCAAAGATCTTCAGCTTGCAGCCTGGCTCACCGATGCGCTCCTCCGGGTTGAAGGTTTCGGCGGTCTTCCGCAAGGTCTGACGTTGTGCCACGGATTGCTCACTACATTCTGGGACGGCATGTACCCGCCAATTGAAGATGGCGACCTCGAATTGCGCGCGGGTCCGTTGGATTGGATTGGAGCAACCATCGAGTTTCCTCTTAAATCGGTCGGTCTCGTTCGCGATGGCTACGACTTCCTCAAGTACAAGGATTCGAAGATTGTCGGTTACGAAGAGCAGGCGCAAAACGACAAAGATAAAAAGCTACGCGCGAAGAAGATCGCCGAAGGGAAGTTAGCTCCTGAAGCGTTCGATAAATCTTTCGCGGATACGCCGAAGGCGTTTTATGTTCAGTCCGAAAAGAATCTCGATGCAAGCCTTGCGGCTCTGCAACAGCTTGATCAACTATGCGAAGCCAAGTTCGGAGCGATGGCTCCATCGTTCGGCAAACTGAAAACGGCGCTGGAGGAAGTTCGTCTGGTGGTCCACCAGCTGTTGCAAAAGAAGCGAGAGACCGAACCAGATCCAGTGGTAGCGAGCCCGGAAACGCCGGCCGCCACTGAACCTGCGCAACCCCAAGCCGCGATCGGCGAAGGCAGCGAAGGATCTCCGATTCCAGTACCCGCGTTAGTAGCGAGGGTGAGCGCGGAACCAGTCGATCGCCGGGATGCGGTGAATAACGTAGTTCGCGCCGCTGCTTTTCTGCGCAAGCAGGAGCCCCACAGTCCAGCACCGTATCTGATGATGCGAGGTCTGCGTTGGGGAGAACTCCGCGCCGCCGCGAAACTTGGCGATGCGACACTGCTCGAGGCTCCGCCTACCGAGCTGCGCCAGCAGCTCAAGCGGCTTGCGCTGACGCAGAAATGGAGCGAGCTCCTGGAGCTTGGCGAAAATTCAATGGCGTTGCCTTGCAGCCGTGCATGGCTCGACCTGCAGCGGCTGGTGGTGGAAGCGTTGACTGGATTGGGAAGCGAGTACAGCCCGATTGCCGACGCGATCCGGTCGGAGCTCAGAGTCCTGCTTGCCGATCTGCCTGAACTCTTCGATGCCAGCCTGCTCGACGACACTGCGGCTGCCAACCCTGAAACTCGCGCCTGGCTCAAGCAGCTTGTTCAGGGTCCAGCGCCGGATGCCGCAACTCAAGGAGCTGCAGAAAGCCCTGGCGCAACTAACGGCCAGCCCTCTGCGGCATCGTGGCCTGCAAAAGCTCGCGACAGTTACTCCGCGGCTCAGGATGCTCTCAAGTCTGGAGAGGCTGAGAGAGCGTTCCAGATTATGCGCCTTGAAATTGCAGGCCAGCGCTCTGGCAGGGGACGGTTCCAGCGCACGCTTCAACTTGTGCAACTGTGCGTCACCGCAGGCAAGGACACAATTGCGCAGCCCCTTCTCGATGATCTGATGTCTGCTATTGAATCTCACAAGCTGGATGACTGGGAGGAGAAGGAACTGGTTGCGGCCGCGCTGGCAACGGTGATGACGGTAAGCAAGAAGGTGCAAGCGAATGCCGGCGACAAACAAAAACTTTTCGAACGCATCTGCCGCCTCGATCCTGTCCGGGCGCTGGGATCATCGGGATAGATCATGGCGCGAATGCAAGGGGACATCAGCGTCACGCTTTCGGTGTTGGACCGGCTGATTGACCGAGAGCCGGGCTCTCAGGTCGAGGCTCCTCTGACCCGATCCCAATCCGTGCGGCAAATGAAAGCGGCGGTTCGCCGGGATCTGGAGTGGTTGCTGAATACTCGGCGTATCTCTCCCGAGCCGCACGAATCTCTCAAGGAAGTCAACCGCTCTCTCTATATCTTTGGAATGCCAGATCTATCGTCCTACGCCATCGCGAGTGCGGGCGATCAGGCCAGAATTCTCCGCCATCTGCTGGCGACCGTGAAACTCTTCGAGCCCCGCCTGGCAAGTGTTCGGATTGTTCCTCTCGAGTCGTCTGAGTCGGGAATCCAGGAATTGCGGGTGCGAATAGAAGGCATGTTGCTCATGGACCCGGCTCCCGAGCCCATTTCTTTCGACACATTCATTGAATTGAAAAGTGGTGTCTGCCGCCTGGCAGGAGGTCCGAATGCGTGATGACCTTCTGCTCTACTACGAGCGCGAGCTGGACTACCTGCGGAAAATGTCCGCCCAGTTCGCGGAAAAAAATCCCAAGGTCGCGGCGCGCCTGGTGCTCGAACCTACAAAGTGCGAAGACCCGCACGTAGAGCGCTTGCTGGAAGCGTTCGCGTTCCTGGCGGCCCGGGTACATCTGAAGATTGATGATGACTTTCCCGAGATCACAGAAGCCCTGCTGACGGTAGTTTATCCCCAGCTGATTCGCCCTATTCCCTCGATGTCGATTGTCGAGTTTGAACCCGACCCGGAAAAGGGGAAGATGACGACCAGTCTCCTGATCCCGCGAAACTCGAACCTGCATTCGCGCCCGGTGGGCGGCGTTCCCTGTACGTTTCGGACCTGCTACGACAACGTATTGTGGCCGATTTCCGTCACTGCTGCGGAATGGAATACTCCAAGCAGGCTCCAGCCACCGGTAAAGGCCAGTGATTCACCGGGCGCGGTGCGAATTGGATTGCGTTGCGCTCCTGACGTGACTTTTAAACAGTTGAAAATTGATCGTCTGCGTTTCTTTCTTGATGGCGAGAGCGGATTGATCAATACGCTTTACGAGTGCTTGCTGGGCAAGCTTAATCGAGTGCTGGTTCGCGACCCCACCCCGGGCTCCAAGATAAGGCCCGTGACCTTGCCGGCATCGGTGGTGCAGGCTGTCGGCTTCTCCGACAAGGAAGGGATGGTGCCGTACGCGCCACGATCCTTCGCCGGCCATCGTCTTTTGATGGAGTACTTCAGTTTCCCGGAGAAGTTCTTCTTCGTGGACGTTACGGGTCTGGAATCGATCTGGGAAAACGGATTCAAGGATGCCGTCGAGCTGGTTTTCCTGATTTCCGAGGCCGAGGGAGACAACCGGCGCGAGCGGCTGGAACTCGAGTTGTCCAAGAAGACTTTCCGGCTGGGTTGTACTCCCGTAGTGAACCTGTTCACCCAGGTTGCTGAGCCCATCCAGCTCAGCCAGCGGAGATATGAATATCAGGTCGTCCCCGATGTGCGTCGACCCTATGCCACAGAGATCTTTTCCGTGGACGACGTCGATGGGCTCAATACGGCCACACAACAGACCACCAGATTCGAGCCCTTTTACTCTTTGAAACACTCGGCCCGGGGCGGGCAGGAACAATGCTATTGGTTGGCCCGCCGTCGCGTCTCAACTCGTCCCAACGACGATGGAACGGATATGTTCCTCTCGCTGGTGGATTTGTCTTCGCAGCCTTTCAGTCCGGATGCCAATATTTTATCTATTCGGACGACGTGCACCAATCGCGATCTCCCTTCGCGGCTGCCGTTCGGGAATGAGGACGGCGATTTCGAAATGGAAGGCGTTTCGTCACTGAAGCGGATTGTGGCAAGGCGGAAACCCACGCAACCCATCCGTCCGCCTGTCGGTAAAAGCGCCTTCTGGCGGCTCATCTCTCATCTTTCGCTCAACTACCTCTCACTCGTCGAGGGCGATAAGAACGCCCCTGAATCAGCGGAGGAATCAGCGGCGGGGGATGTTCCACAACAAGGTAAGGATGCGCTGCAGCAAATTTTACGGCTGTACGATTTTGGCAGATCGGCGTACTCGCAAAACGTTATCGACAGCATTCTTCGTGTTCGCAGCCGCCGTCACTTCGCCCGCGTTTCGTCGTGGGACGGGATTTCGTTTGCCCGAGGGCTGCGGGTCGAATTGCAATTGGATGAAGACCAGTTTGTAGGCAGCGGGGTGTATCTCTTTGCAAGCATTATCGAACGGTTTCTCGGTTTGAGCGCATCGCTGAACAGTTTCACCCAGCTGGCAGTCACGACTTCCCAAAGAAAGGATGTGGTGCACGAATGGCCACCCCGAGCGGGACGGAGGATCCTGGTCTAGACGAGAGTCCGATTGAACGGACTTTGCGCGAGGATCCCTGTTCGTTTGAATTTTTTCAAGCCGTAACCTTGTTGCATTGGCTGCGCAAGGGCCTTCCGGTGGGCCGATTCTCAAATCCGGAAGATGAAGCGGTGCATTTTCGTGCAAACAACCGGCTGGTATTTCCCGCAAGTCAGATTCAGAATCTTGAGTACCACCAGAACTCTCCTGCCCAGATGACGGTGAACTTCATGGGCCTCACCGGACACATGGGCGTTCTTCCCTATTCTTATACCGAGATGATCCTGGAACGTCTGAAAGAAAAGGACTCCAGTTTTGCCTCGTTTTTGAATATTTTTAATCACCGGATGGTCTCGCTTTTCTACCGGGCCTGGGAGAAGTACCGCTTTCCGGTCACATACTATTTGGGTGAAGAAGATCGCTTTACTCACCACCTTTTCGATCTGATCGGGATGGGCACTCCCGGATTGCTTCATCGACAGGCAGCGCCCGATCTTGCGCTGCTCCACTATGTCGGAATGCTTGGCCAGCAATCGCGGTCAGCGGCCGCGCTGGAACAGATTCTCGGCGACTATTTCGATGTTCCAGTCGAGGTCGAACAATTTGCGGGAGCATGGTATCGTCTCGACGCTTCCACCCTCTCCCGAATGAATGAAGGCGAGAGCATTCCCGAACAACTGGGAACGGGAGCCATTGTGGGTGACGAGGTCTGGGACCAGCAGTCTCGGGTCTGCATAAAGCTCGGGCCATTGACGCTCTCTCGATATCAGGATTTTCTTCCTGGCGGAGATGCTTTCGAGCCATTGAAGGCACTCACCAAGTTTTTTTCCAACGATGAGTTGGATTTTGAAGTTCAGTTAATCATGAAACGTGACGAAGTACCGCAATGTGAAGTCGGTTCCGAGGGTGAGGGCCCCAGGCTGGGCTGGGTTTCATGGTTGAAATCCCAACCACTCTCCCGCGATCCGGAAGACACCATCTTGCGGCTTTGATCGGAGGAATTATGGCAATCAACCTGAAAGCACTGATCGGCAAGCTGAACCATGAGTCGCGCTCCGCGCTGGAAGCGGCGGCAGGGCTCTGTGTCTCCCGCACTCACTACGACATCGAGATTGAACACTATGTCACCAAACTTCTCGACCAGGCTGACGGCGACTTCGCCCGCATCACTCAACATTTTGGCGTCGACAAATCGCGCCTCACTACCGAATTGATGCGTAGCCTGGACAAGCTGAAAACGGGAAATGCGCGCACCCCAGCGATTAGTCCGAGCGTGCTGGAAATGCTGAAAGCGGCATGGACCATCGGCTCTATCGATTTCAATGCTGGGGAAGTTCGGACCGGCTACACCGTCTTGGCCCTGGTCTCGGAACCCGAACTTTCGCGAATCATGCGCGACGTGAGCCGCGAGTTCCAGAAAATCGAGGCGGAATCGTTACGCAAGGATTTCACCGCCATCGTGGCTGAATCCCATGAGGAAGCTAACGATATCGAGGCGGCAGAGCCTGGAACGGAAGAGACTCCAAGAAAGGCCGGCGGCAAAACTCCGAACCTGGATCAGTACACCGTCAATCTCACGGAGAATGCGCGGCGCGGAAAAATCGATCCGGTTCTGGGCAGGGACCTTGAGATACGCCAGATTGTGGACATATTGACCCGGCGGCGGCAAAACAATCCAATCCTGACCGGCGAAGCAGGTGTCGGGAAAACGGCCGTGGTCGAGGGATTTGCGATCCGCGTTGCCCAGGGAGATGTTCCGCCCGTCTTGAAGAACGTAACCATTCGTACCCTTGATCTGGCTCTGTTACAGGCCGGCGCTGGAGTGAAAGGAGAATTTGAAAACCGGCTGAAGGGTTTGATCGAAGAAGTAAAAGCGTCTCCTACCCCGATCGTGCTTTTTATTGACGAAGCTCACACCATGATTGGCGCCGGTGGTCAAGCCGGGCAGGGGGACGCCGCCAACTTGCTCAAGCCCGCGCTCGCCCGCGGTGAATTGCGCACTATCGCGGCCACCACTTGGTCAGAGTACAAGAAATATTTTGAGAAAGACGCCGCACTGGCCCGCCGCTTTCAGGTAGTGAAAGTAGAGGAACCCACGGAAGTTCAGTGCATGGTGATGATGCGAGGAATTGTAGCCTCGCTGGAAAAGCACCACGGAGTTCGCATTCTCGACGAAGCCGTTGCCGCCGGGGTTCGTCTCTCCAATCGCTATCTCGCTGGCCGCCAGCTCCCCGACAAAGCTGTCAGCGTGCTCGATACTGCGTGCGCCCGACTGGCCCTTGGACAAAATACCACTCCGCCCGCCATCGAAGACGCGGTTCGCCAGATTGACGACTACGAGGTGCAGCAGAGAATTTTGAGCCGGGAATCCGCCGTAGGAGTCGACCATAACGAAAGGTTGGAAGAAATCCGTAAGGCGAAGGCGGAAGTCGAAGCGCGGATGGCAAAGCTGCGCGAACGATGGGACAAGGAACGCGAGCTTGTAGTTCAGATTCGCGAAATTCGCGGCAAGCTGGAAGGCGAGCAGCCGGGAAACGGCTCCGGCCCGGCGCCATCTTCCGGTAACGGTGTGCCGATGGATAAGACTGCGACGGCGTCCAAGAGTGCGACGCAGAGCGCCCCAGTTGCTACCCTTGCTCCCCCGACAAAAGCCGTCGCCGAGCTCAAACCGGCGGAGCTGCGCGCCCAACTGTCGCGTCTTGAAAGTGAGCTCTCGCAATTACAAGGTGAAGCCGGACTCATCCGGGTCTGCGTGGACGCGAAAATTGTCGGAGAAGTGATCTCGGCCTGGACCGGAATTCCGGTTGGCAAGATGATGAAAGACGAGATTGATACCATTCTGTCTCTCCAACGCATGCTGGGCAACCGGGTGATTGGACAGAGTTACGCCCTCGAAGTCATTAGCCAGCGAATTCAGACATCGCGAGCAAGTTTGGACGATCCCAACAAGCCGGTCGGCGTCTTCATGCTGGTCGGTCCGAGCGGAGTAGGTAAAACCGAAACTGCTCTTGCCTTGTCAGACCTTCTCTACGGTGGCGAGCACAACTTGATCACTATTAATATGTCGGAGTTTCAGGAAGCTCACACAGTGTCGACATTGAAGGGCTCCCCTCCTGGATATGTGGGATATGGAGAGGGCGGAGTGCTCACTGAGGCGGTGCGGCGACGTCCATATTCAGTCGTGCTCCTGGATGAAGTGGAGAAGGCGCACCCTGACGTCCTCGAATTGTTCTACCAGGTATTCGATCGTGGCATGATGGAGGACGGCGAGGGACGGCTGATTGATTTCAAGAACAACATTATTATTCTGACCACGAATGCGTGCACCGACCAATTGACAAAGCTGTGCGCCGATCCGGAAACCATGCCCAGCGCTACGGCGTTGATTCAGACGTTGAAACCTGAACTGAACAAGATATTCAAGCCTGCCTTCCTTGGACGAATGGCTGTCGTGCCTTATTTCCCTGTGAGGGATGAAGCGTTGAAAAAGATCATCAACCTCAAGCTGGCCAAAATTCAGCGCCGGATTCAGGAGAATCACAAGATCAGCCTTACCTGCGATGACAAGCTCGTCGATGAGGTCGCGCGCCGTTGCACTGAAGTTGAAAGTGGCGCCCGAAATGTGGACAACATCCTGAGCAACTCGCTATTGCCCGATATTTCCCGGCAATTGCTAGGAAGAATGGCTGAAGGAGAAAAACTGAATTCAATTCACGTGAGCATCGGAGACAGCGGCCAGTTTGTCTATAATTAGCCGCCGCCGGCAACCTGCCGCGGCCTCGTGGACGGAGATGTCGCCGTACCGTGTTTGGGGCCCTGTTCGAGAAGCTGGGATATTCAGCGTTAGCGCGAAAACATGGCTTATACGCAGCAGAATCGGCTGATCGCACTCGATACGCCCTTGGGTGAAGACGTACTACTGCTCAAGGGCTTTACCGGGAGCGAAGGAATTTCGCGCTTGTTTCAATTCGATCTGGAACTGCTGTCGGAAAACAGTTCCATTGCGTTCAAAGACATCATCGGACAGAACGTTACTCTGAGAATCGCTCTACCCGACGACAAGGAACGCTACTTCAACGGGTTTGTCAGCCGCTTTGTCCAGACCAGTTCCGATGTCCGCTTCACGCACTATCAAATGGAAGTTGTGCCCTGGCTCTGGTTTCTCACCCGCAATGCCGACTGCCGTATTTTCCAGAATATGTCGATCCCTGACATTATTCAGAAAGTCTTCAAAGACCTTGGATTCAGGGACTTCAAGTCTTCGGTGACCGGCACGTACGATCCGCGCGAATACTGTGTTCAATACCGTGAGACAGATTTCAACTTTGTTTCACGCCTGATGGAACAACACGGAATTTTCTACTTCTTCCAGCACGAGAATGGCAAGCACACACTCGTCATGGCGGACTCGCACACTGCCCACCAAGCCTGTCCGGACCAGGCGAAGGCGCACTTCAATGCAAGCGTAGGCGTCCTCGAATCGGAGGACATGATTACCAGTTTCGAAATCGGGCAGGAGTTGCGCACCGGCAAATATTCCTTGTCTGATTACAATTTTGAAACTCCCAGTACGAATCTTCTAGCCGGCGAACCGACGGTTGTGAGTGTCGGGCCCAACAGCGCTTACGAGATTTATGACTATCCCGGCCAATACGTGAACCAGACCCAGGCTGGAGCTTTGACCAAGCTATACATGCAGGAGGAAGAAGCGAGTCATAAAGTCATTACCGGATCGGGTACGTGTCGCGGCTTCATTCCCGGATATACCTTCGATCTGGAAGAGCATTATCGGGACGATCTGAACACAAGCTACGTGTTGACGCAGGTAAGGCACACGGCTTCAGTAGGCGAAATTTACTCTTTTGACGGAGACGGCGGAGGCTCGAGCTATTCCAACCAGTTCGTCTGTATTCCTCTCGCCACTCCGTTCCGGCCTCCACGGGTGACGCCGAAGCCTCTGGTTCAAGGTCCGCAGACCGCCGTGATTGTCGGGAAATCCGGCGAGGAAATCTGGACTGATAAATATGGACGCGTCAAAGTGCAGTTCTACTGGGACCGCATCGGGAAAAAAGATGACAACAGTTCTTGCTGGATTCGTGTTTCCCAACCCTGGGCCGGTAAGAACTGGGGTGCCATGTGGATTCCGCGGATCAGTCAGGAAGTCATAGTAAGTTTCCTCGAAGGCGATCCGGATCGCCCGATCATTACGGGACGTGTCTACAACGCTGACAACATGCCTCCCTATGATCTTCCCGGGGAGCAGACCAAGAGCACATTCAAGTCGTACTCTTCCAAGGGCGGCGGTGGATTCAACGAACTTCGATTTGAAGATAAAAAAGGTGAGGAGCAGGTCTTCATCCATGCCGAAAAGAACCTTGACGTGCGGGTCAAGAACAACGAGTACGAAACCGTGTCGAAGGATATTCACCTGGTGGTCGAACAGGACCGGTTTGAGCACGTCAAGAATGATCATCATGAGACCGTCGATCGCGATCAGGCGCAATCGATCGGTCGTGACCATTATTTGAAAGTCAGCGGTAAACAAGCCATCGCCGTGGACGGCAGCCAGTCGCTAAAGGTCGGAGGCGATGTTGCGGAGCAATTCAACGGAAACCATTCCGAGCAGGTCAGCCAGGCTCTCTATCTGAAAGCGGGCATGACCATCGTGATCGAAGCTCCTCTAGGAATTACGCTGAAGTGCGGCGGCAACAGCGTTGTGGTCGATCCGGCCGGGGTGACGCTCACTTCGAGCGCCCTCATCACGATTATGGGTACGCTGGTAAACATCAACTCTGGACCCGGTTCCCCAGCCGGAACCGGTACGCCCTGCTCTTTGGTTCCACCTACAAGTCCCAAAGCTGCAGAGGAGGCCGACAAAGCCGACCCCGGCGAGATGGCCCAGCTCAAAGCGGACCAGATTCAGAAGCAGCAAGGGAAGTACGGTTCTACGAAATTCACGCCATTCAATCCGAATAAGCCGCCGGAGAGCGGTGAGCAGAAGAAGCCGCACTGGATCGAAATCAAGTTAGTAGACACGGAAGGTAATCCTGTCCCGGGCGAGAAATACAAGATCACATTACCCGACGGATCGACTGTGGCCGAAGGCACGCTCGACGGAAAGGGCTTTGCCCGCGTCGACGGGATCGATCCCGGCAACTGCAAAGTCACGTTCCCGAACCTGGACCAATCGGTTTGGAAGCCGAAGTAAACTGCGTACTCGAAGATTCTGGACTCACGAGAGGAGACCGCAGGGAATGCCCCCAGCAGCGCGACTCACCGACATGCACGTGTGCCCTATGGTTACCGTGCTCGTGCCTCATGTTGGCGGCCCGATCGTGGCTCCCGGCTGTCCGACTGTGCTTATCGGATTTTTGCCTGCCGCCCGCGTTACCGACATGGCAGTCTGCGTAGGTCCGCCGGATATGATCGCTATCGGCTCCACATCCGTAATGATTGGGTTTTTGCCTGCCGCCCGCATCGGCGACATGACCGTCCACGGCGGAGCCATAGTGATGGGAGAGTTCACAGTCATGATCGGCGGATGAGTCGACCGGAAACCGACCGCCGCCGCAAAAGATTTCGAACGGGAACGGCGCAAACGCGGCAGGAGATTTCGGGAAAGGTACGACGTTGCAAGGGATTCATCGGGAAGGGCGCAACTTCAGTCGTGCCGAGAGCGCCCGAACCAATCCGGCTTTAGCCGCTGGGGATAGCTTTTGTCTACCGCGTTCGGTTCACGCCACGCCGGAATTCCCGGACTTTACTCCGATCGGGGATCATCCAAAAATGCCGAGTTAAAGAAGAAACGTAAAAATCCCATCGTGCTTTTTCTAGAAACCTTCAGCCCTCAAGAGTCCCCACATCACTTGCTGTCCAATCCCGCCAGCGGATTATCAAAATCGAACCCGAACAATCTCGGATTCTCCCCGATTACCGCGGCAGAGATGATATAGAAGACGTAGTCGTAGGTCTCCTGCGGAATCTTGTTTCGGTGAAGCGAAAGCAAGCGCCAGAAGTTTCGCTCTCGCGGGTTTTCCGGCATGCTGCGCACAAGCGGAAGCATCTGATCTTCTCCCCAGTTGTAGCAAGCAATCACCAACAAACCCGACGCCTGTGCATCGGTGGTGTACAGGTCTTTAAGGTAGCGGGCCGCTGCCTTGGTCGCTTTGTCGTAATGATCTCGCTCATCGCCGGGATCAGCTCGGCTCAAGTCAACCAGTGGGCCCAGGTGCAGCCCGTACTTCAGCCCCGTTTCCGGGATGAACTGCCACATTCCCTTGGCATAACCTTTTCTGGTCAATGGGCCGGTGGTGTAGGCGTCGAAATTGCTTTCCTGCATCGCCAGATAGAAAAATTGCGGTGGCAGGCCTTGTGCCAGCATTTCCTGTGAAATCGTCGAGTTGTATCCGTTTTGTTTGGCGGTCTGGATTGCCTTAGCGAACCTGGGAGAACTTTGCCATTTCTTGATGTACTTGTTGACTTCATTTTCGAAGTCTGGCGGCATGTCCAGTTCGCATTCTCCAAAAATGCGCGCCACGCGAAGGACCAGCCGCTGCTGCTCCGTCAGCTTGGGATCGTAAACATGGAGCGTGGCCAGAAAGTGGTCGTAGTTCTTCGCGATATCATTTCGGCGGTCTCGAAACTTCTGGATCTTTTCTACCGCCGCCTGGTTATGGGTGTCCGAAACGATTCCTTCCAGGGTAGCCAGTTCCAAATCCAGCGATTTCATGGAGTAGAACAGTTCCTTCGCCATCGCCTTCTGTTTGCGATTCTGCTGACCTTCGTAGAGCGCATAACTCCCCGCGACAATCATGGCCACGACAAGCGCCGCGATGATCTTGCCGTACTTGCGTTTCTGTTTGGTCTGAACGTGGGCAAAGGCCTGCCGAACGTACATGGTGTGTTGGCCGACAGGTTCGTCGCTTGCGGTTTTGCCGAAGTAGTGGTCGACGTAGCGTGCCACAACAGTCTCGCTGCCATCGTGAAGCGACTCTGTGCCTGAGCGCTCGACTTCCAGCGAAACCTCAGGACCGTAGATGCCCAGCCTTATGGTTGTAGCGTGCTCAACCGGAACGGATTCGATGCGTTTCGCGCCAAGATAAATTCCGTTGCTGCTGCCCAGGTCCCGGACCCACCAATGACCGCTTTCACAAGCTATTTCAACGTGATAGCGGCTCACGAAGTCATTGTCGAGATAGACTTCGCAATCTTCCATACGGCCGATTCGAAAGGTCCGTCGAAATTGGAAGGTCCTCCGGTCTCCAGGCGTCAGCTCCACGCTAATCGTTAGAAGCGGAGCCACCCCAGTTTGTCTGCCGGTGGTCATTGGCTTTGTAGTTTATAACAAGGAGGAAATCACCCCTAGTTCTCGCTTTGGCACGCTGGACACAGGAACCCGTCAGATGTACTATTTCTCCCCCAAGACGTCCTTCAAGATTGTCGCTGGCCCTCGAGGCAGCAGCAGGAGAGTTCCATGGGCCTCCATAAGCACCTTTCACCGACTCAGACCAAAGCCACCTTCAATAAACGCAATCGACGCACGAAAACTGGCCGCATGTTGACGGTTGTATTGCTGGCCTTCGGTCTGAATAGTTGCGGTCCAAAGAAAGTGGTCAGCACTGCGCCGCCTGCACCGCCTCCTCCGGTGCCGGTGGCGACATTGAACGCCAGTCCTTCCACGGTTCAGGCTGGTCAGACGACGCTCATTACGTGGGAGACGCAAAACGCAACCGAAGTGCGCCTTGAGCCGCTTGGCGTCGTCGAACCGAATGGCTCGAAAGAGGTAAGTCCGACGGATTCAACTTCATATCGCCTGCTCGCCAAAGGTCCGGGTGGAACTCAGGACGCAATGGTTCGCGTTACGGTGACCACTGCGGCTGCTGCGACTCCGTTGGCCGGGGAGGAAGATCTTTTGACTGCGCGCGGCGGCCGGCAGGATGTATTTTTCGATAGCGACGAGTTCTCGGTACGTCCGGATCAGGAGGCTACGATTCGTGACGATGCCGACTTTCTGAAGCAGCATCCTGATCTCATCATCGCGATTGAGGGCCACTGCGACGAACTTGGTTCGACCGAATACAATCTGGCATTAGGCGAAAGTCGCGCCAACCAGGTTAAGAGCGAACTGGTTCACGCCGGAGTTGAAGGCAAACGAATCGAAACCATCAGCTACGGTAAAGAACGCCAATTCTGCACCGAGGCAAACGAGGACTGTTGGAAGCAGAACCGGCGTGCCCATGTGGTCGCTGTGATAACCCGGTAGTTAGCCCAACATGACGAAACTAGGTTTTCATAACAGGCAAGCAATCAAGCGGGCGATGTTCGGACGCTTGCTGATCCTTATCCTCATCTCGGGCTTTGCGCTTGGTATTCCGCGCGCGGGTTTTGCCGCTGACCAGGCCTCTTCGGATTCCGAGCAGCAAGATCGCTTCAACACTGCAGTTCAGGCGTACACCAAAAACAGCTTCACTGACGCCCGTACCCTGTTCGAAGGAGTGCGGGGCAGCCACAGCGAAGAAGCGAAAACATATTTAGGAAAGATCAAAGCGTATAGAGAAGCGATGGACTTGGCCGACAAGGATATGCAGCGGAGCCCGGATGAGCTTGACGTCGGGAATCTGGATTTCGCGATTCGGGAATATCAGGAAGCGATAGCCATCAAGAGCGACGGACCCGGGGATCCGAAAGGAAAGTTGGATAAGGCAACCAGTCAGCGAGCCAGATTATTGCAACAAAACGGTCCAAGTACCGAAGCAAGAAAGCGGAACTTTTGTGACAAGATGCAGAAAGCTTCCGCTGCCCGATCTTACGATCAGGCCAAATACATGGCTTGCGCTCTCGCAAACGACGATCCAGCATATCCATGCGGCGGCTATGAGGCCGTCTATCTATGTAAGCAAATGGAGGAACTGGCAAAGACGGGCCCTCGTTTGGCTGGGAACGCGCCGAAGTTGCCGGACGCTTTACCGGCGCAAACTTCAAGCGAGGGTAAGACTAAAGATCCCTTCGAGAAGGCGAAAGCGGCTTTCGACGCAAATGATTTCGACGGTGCTCGGATCGCATTTCAGCGTGTCGTCGGGGACCAGAAAGCAGCCGCTCAGGAATATTTGCAAAGGATCGGACAGTACCAGAATTCAATGAAACAAGGCGCCAAGTTGTCGCAGGACGGTAAATACGAAGAGGCTCGCGCGTCCTATCAGGACGCGGCCAAGATCAAGCCGGATGGTCCCGGCAATCCGCAGGAGCAAGCCGCTTTGATGACTCTGCAGCTGGGCATCAGCGAATTCTATGGAGGGAACTACACCCAGGCCAGCGATGCTCTCGCCGCCTATGTGCAGGACAACACACAGAAGGCCGACCTGGCGCACTTCTATATGGGAGCCAGTGTGCTGGCCAGATTCTTGCTGGGCGGAAGTCAGGATGGAAGTCTTCGTGAGCAGGCTTTGAGCGATTTTCGTAAAGCGAAGGAAGCAGGATTCCATCCAAAAAATCTCGACGTCTCGCCCAAAATCTTGAAAGCCTACGACGATCTTTAAGAATTACTTCGCATTAATGATGCGCTGAATGTCAGGTTTGTGAAAAGGAACGAAATAAGTATTCCCTCCGTGCTCTGGTACTTCCACTTGAACTGTTTTCTTTTCCCCGTTCGGCCCCTCGACACTCACCTGATAGCGGCCGGCAGGGAGCTCCACTCGTAGCGGAGTTTGTTCATTCAATAGACGCACGCTTTGGCCGGTCATCGAACGAACTTCTTTCACTGTGCCCCAAGGTCCGGCATTTACTTCGGCATAGGTTGCGTCCGCTGCAACAGGAGAAGGCGTAGTTGCCTGGGGCGCCGCGGTCTCGGAATGTACCTGCGGTTTGTGGTTGACGTTCATCCAATAAAAACCGCCAGCCAGAGCGATCGCCACCACAATGATTCCGGCAGCAGGCCATCCCCAACCATGTCGCGATGGCGGTGGAAGAAATTCCTTGAGGTCCTCAGGAACAACCGCATCGCCGTACGCTCCGCCAGCGTCGTGGTGCTCGCCAATCCCGGTAGGGGCGTTGGGATGCGAATGGAGCGTGTCTTCCGGGGAAGGTGGACTCGGGAATAGCATCGTTTCCCGTGGCATAGACCGCGATTGGGAGGGCGGCATAGGCCGCGATTGAGAAGGCGGACTGTGGAAGGCGTCAAATTCCGCCGCTGTGGCTGAATCGTGTTGCCTGCCCATGTCGTCGAAAGCTTGTGTAGGCGCGCTGCCTCCCTTGTTTTGAACACTCAACTCCTTGATCACCTGACGCGCGAGCGCCTCCAGTTGTGAGCGCAGCTCAGCAGGAACGTTCGACGCGTCCTGGCCAGCCTTTTCGAGGATGGCCCATGCTTCACGTGGCTGTTTCAAGTACATCTGCAGACGGGCATCGGCCATCGCCCGTTCCACGGCATTGATCGCTATGGCAATCTGGCGCTTCCCGGATTCGCTGTCGCTACTTTTTCGCGATCGCTCTTGTATGGCTGAGTCAATCCTGGCCTTCAACGTTCGTGCCTCAGCCTCCCCCGGCAGGATGGCGAGGGCCTCCGCGAGCGCCTGGCTGGCATTCTCCAAATCGCCTCTTTGCTGAGACCGCTTGGCGCGAGCCAACGCCTCGCTATATTTTGCAGTCTGCTCGCGGACACTCACCACTTTGTTCAAGAGGCTTCGTATCTCGGGGTTGTCCGGATCCTGCTGAACCGCTTGCTCTGCATATTGCAGGGCAGCATCCAAACTCTTGCCGCTTAGCGCCTCTTCGGCCTGCGAGGTCAGGAGTATCGCCTGTTGCTTTCGCTTCTGGCTTTCGAGTGCCTGCACGCTTTCCCGTAGAATCCGCTTTCCTTCAGCATGCTGCTGATCCACACGCAGTATCTGCATTGCCTCCTGCCGGGCACTGAAAAAATCCTTGTGCTCCATTGCGAAGAGCGCCTTCCGCAAATGATCAGCCAGGACTTCCTGATTTAGCTGCTGCTGCAGACGAGTGAGATCGAAAGCCAGGTCCTCGGCCGACGTGTACCGGCGATCGCGATCTTTCATCAAGGCTTTTTGGCTGATCGCCTCCAGTTCTGGCGGATACAAACTTATGAATTTGTTCAGCGGAGGCGCAGGGTCGCGCACAATCTTTAGAAGAGTGGAGCTCGTGTCCCGGCCCTCGAAAGGAAGGACGCCAGTAAGCAGTTGAAAGAGGACGACACCAGCGGAGTAAACGTCGGTTCTTGCGTCCAGTTCGCCGCTGTCGTTGAGCTGCTCCGGAGACATGTAATAGATGCTGCCCACGATCTCTCCCGTTCGGGTGAGCCGGTTCCCGCCGACATGGGCGATCCCGAAATCGACGATCTTCACCGTTCCGTTTTTAAGTACCACTATGTTTGCGGGCTTTATATCTCGATGGATGATGCCGCGTTCGTGCGCGAAGCTCAGGCCGTCGAGAACGCGGATCATAATTCCCAATTTTTCCGCTATGGAGAGTGGGCGCTGGGACGAGATGATGCTGTCGAGGCTCTCCCCCTCCAGGTATTCCATGACCAGGTAAGGAAATCCATCCTGGTCCCCCAGTTCATAAACCGTGACAATATTCTGATGCTGGAGGCTGCCGGTGGATTTTGCTTCACGGTAAAACCTGGCCAGCAACTCAGAATCTTCGCTAAAGATCCCGGTCAGAACCTTGATCGCAACCGGTCGTCCGATGCGCGGGTCAGTCGCACGGTAGACGATCCCCATGCCACCCCGCCCAATGACTTCGGTGACCTCATATTTTCCGATGCGGGCGGGTTTGGGTAGAGGCGATCCCATAAGAGTAATACGGACGGTTGCGTCGAATGAAGGAAGGCCGAACCGCTAGTGCGCTTTCTGTACGTACACCTTGAAGTAAACCAATCCGAAGAATCCGCCTTAGCGTAACCAGAAAAAGCCAACATTGCAACATTGGCACCCACCTGCCAGGGCAATGAAAGTCGGTCCAGAAGCGGTTTTTCCTCAGCTGATTGTTAACCCACTGCGTCGTTGCGTAGAATGTTCGTCGCAGCCTGTCGGGCCTAGGTTTTCAAGCCCTGGCCTACCCGCAGCCGGGACTGCAAATAGTTGCACTCAACCCCATGCGAAAGTTTCTTGCTTTTTCCGCAAAGCTGGCAGGATCTGCAATCCTCCTGGCGCCGCTCCTGTTCGCCGGCGACGAAATGGATCAATTGCACACCCAGGTTCAGGGTTTGACCGACCAGGTGTCGCGGTTGGAACGTTCGGTCGACGAACATGTCGGCGTCATGACGGATCTCGTCAACCGCAATCTCGAAAGCAGTCGCATGCTGGAAACGAACGCAGACCACTTACAAAGCCAGGTGCAGCAACAAAACAAAACATCGCTGGATTCTCAAATTGACAAAATCGGCGCGCAAGTCAGGGCCTGGCAAGCCGAATTCAAAGACTTGCAGTCGCGAATGGAAGCTGCAACCCGTCCTCCTGTGGCACCCGCCATGGCTCAAAGTCCAAGCCAGCCCGCGGCCGTTTCGCAGGAGGCGACGTGCCAGCCCCCTGCTACCCGGGTGCCCGCCGAGTCCGCGCCGCTACCTTCAGCGCCGGCCTCGGCAGTACCTTCACCACCTGCCGAACCTACCAGTTCGGATTTATATCGCAGTGCCATGGACCATTACGCCTCCAAGGACTTCGAAATCGCTGCAACAGAATTTGCGAAATTCCTGAAACTGGATCACCAGTCCGACAATGCCACGAATGCACGATATTTGTTGGCCGAGATCGAATTTGCGGATAAGGACTTCGAAGGGGCGCTGGACGACTATACCGCTGTGGGTCCAAAGCTTTCCGACCCTGCCAAATCAGCCCACGCACAATACCGAAAGGCGTTGTGCTTGATCGAAGTGGACCGGAAAGACGAGGCCATTTTGGAATTGCAAGAGCTGAAGACGCGCCATCCCCACTCGCCGGAGGCAGCTCAGGGTGCCAGGAAGCTTCGTGCGTTACAGTCTCAAGGCGTCGCCCATCCCTAATCCCTTCGGGGCGCAGTCTCCTGACCATTCCAAGAGCACCTCACGAAGTGAGAAACGGGAAACGCAGTTTCGAGATCTTGCATCTCAGCCCTACCGAAGAATAAATGTGTACTGATCAGGAAAGAAGTTCGCCCTCACCCGTTTTCATGCAGTCCTTTCGGCCCGGTCCCCGGCACAATAGCGCCACTGAAAGTTAAGAGAGGAAGATATGTTGAGAAATGTCAGCGAAGTGTTTATCGAGACACTAATTGCCGCAGGCGTAAAACGGGTGTATGGCCTGGTGGGCGATTCGCTCAATGGCCTTACGGACGCAATCCGCAAGAGCAAAAAAATCGAGTGGCTGCACGTGCGTCATGAAGAAGTGGCGGCCTTTGCCGCCGGAGCCGATGCCCAGCTCACCGGCCAAATTGCGGTTTGCGCCGGCAGTTGTGGTCCGGGGAATCTCCACCTAATTAATGGCCTTTACGACTGTCATCGCAACAGGGTCCCGGTGCTGGCTATTGCGGCCCAGATACCCAGCGGCGAAGTGGGGAGCGGATATTTTCAGGAAACTCATCCAGAACACTTGTTCAAGGATTGCAGCCATTATTGCGAAGTGGTCTCACAACCCGAGCAGATGCCGCGCGTACTCGGCATCGCGATGCGTACAGCGATCTCCAGGCGAGGCGTAGCAGTCGTGATCATTCCCGGTGATATCGCTTTGCGGCCGTGTGCGTCCGAGCCATTATCTCTTGGGTTTGACCGCGAGGTTTCCACCACCGTGCCCCCGGCAGCCACGCTGGAAAAGGCGGCGGAAATGTTGAACGCGGCGCGAAAGGTCACAATCCTGGGAGGAGCGGGCTGTGAGAATTCGCACGCTGAACTCCTTGAGGCTGCGGAGCGATTGAAGGCTCCAGTCGTTCACGCGTTGCGCGGAAAAGAATTCATTGAGTACGACAATCCTTATGACGTCGGCATGACTGGACTTCTGGGCTTCGCTTCCGGTTATCACGCCATGATGAATTGCGACACGTTATTGATGCTTGGAACCGACTTTCCCTATCAGCAGTTCTATCCCAAAGACGCAACTGTGATCCAGGTGGATCTTCGAGGGGAGCAGATAGGCCGACGCACGCCGGTTGATCTGGGTCTTGTCGGCAATGTAAAGGAAACTCTGAAGCTCCTTACGCCGATGTTGAAAGATAAATCTGAACGCGCGCATCTCGACGAATCCCTCAAGCATTACCAGCAGAGCCGGAAGGAACTCGATGATCTGGCAATCGGAGAACCAGGACGCACTCCCATCCATCCCCAGTTCGTGACCAAGGTCGTGGATGAACTGGCGGCGAACGATGCCATCTTCACGTGCGATGTGGGCACTCCAACAATTTGGGCAGCACGATATTTGCGGATGAACGGAAAGCGCCGACTCCTGGGTTCATTCATTCATGGCTCAATGGCGTGCGCGATGCCGCAAGCCATCGGCGCCCAATCTGCGTTCCCGGGCCGGCAGGTCATCAGCCTCTCCGGGGATGGTGGCCTGGCCATGTTGCTCGGCGACTTGTTGACGCTAAGGCAGCTCAAACTTCCCGTCAAAGTAGTCGTGTTCAACAATGGTGCGCTGGGCTTTGTGGAATTAGAGATGAAAGCCGCGGGATGGCTTACTTACGGCACAGACTTGATCAATCCGAACTTTGCCAAGCTGGCAGAGTCTGCCGAAGTCCTTGGCATTCGCGTCGAGGCTCCGGAAGATGTTCGACCTGCATTGCGGAAAGCTCTGGCGCATGATGGCCCAGCTCTGGTGGAAGTAATCGTGAACCGCCAGGAGCTTTCGATGCCGCCCACCATCACCGCCGAGCAGGCAGCCGGTTTCAGTCTTTACATGTTGCGGGCGGTACTTAGTGGAAAGGGAGACGAAGTAGTTGACTTGGCCAAAACCAACCTCTTCTCCCGGTAGGAAGGAGCCACGGTTTGAAGGGAAAGTTTGACGAGGAGAAAGATAAATGCCGACCGCGCCCGGGTCGGGTTTCGGTCGGCATCCATTCTGCTAATCTCTTGTGGTATTTCTAACGCGTCCTATTTCTTGTCGTCATTTTCTGCGACCTTGGCCTGGTGCCCAGCTTCTGCCACGGCACTGACAAAGGCGTCTGCGCTCCTGGGAGTCGGAACCTTGCCTGAGAGAATGTTGCGGAACATCATGTGCTTGCCGTAAATCGCACGGGTAGAATCGTTATCCTGTTCGATGACCGCGCCTTCAAGCGTCAATCCGGCGAAAACTCCCTTCGAACGCGAGTAAGTCAGCATTTCCGTATTCATCTTCCAGTCAGTACCGGCGGATGCATGACGGCCCACGGGACCCGCTGCGACCGAGCCTTCACCACTCAACGCAAACTTGCTGGAGAGGAGATGCTGGAATCCCTGGTCGTTCATGACCAGCATAACCAGGTCCACGCCTTCAACTCCGATTTGCAATCCCCAACTTCCGCCACCGATCGAAACGAACGCGGGCGCGCTCCAACCGCTAGCTGTACGGCAAGAAGCGATTCCACGCCCGTGTTTGCCACCAAAAATGAAGCCACCCTTGATCAGGTCTGGTACCACGAGAATGCACTTTGCATTGCTCAATACTTCTTCCGGGATGCCCTTATCCGGCGTCGCCATAATCGAGTGCAGAACATCGATGGACGACTGGAGACGTTTTTCCGTGTCCTGGTGGGCTGTGCCTGCCAAAGCAGACGGTCCAACCATGCACATGAGACCGATCGCAAGTAGTGATATTACTTTTTTCATGAATTTTCCTTTCGGAGCTGCAGAACTAAGAAGCAAGAACTTCAGATGGACTGACTTAGCTCAGCAGACCTGAAAGAGTGAGAAGAGTTCTCGTCTCCAGTACTATGATCGCTTACGTACCTGCTAATAGCTGATCTCTATTGCTCACATGCGCTTTGCAGCCGGTGGTCGTCACTTTGGGTTGGCATCAGGCCGATTTCGTTATTCGGGACAAGTTGAGCAATCTTGCACACTATCAGTGCCGTTCCTGTGTCATTGTGGGACGGTCGATGATTGCGTAGAGTGTGTTGGGTAGCTGGAAGTTAGCTGTAGACGCACATGCATTCTTTTCTTAGCCGTGTTCGTGCGCTGTTAGCTTTCATCATTGAACCGTTCAGCGCCTTCCTCGCCAAGAAATCGTACCGGAAGGAATTTGGATCGCAGAGGATGTGTCCTTTCTGTGGACTGATCACTTCAAGGTCCAAGCCGTACTGTCTGGAATGTGGGAAGTTGTTGAAAGGCGTCGAACCGGTAAAGCAGGAGTAGCAATTCAGAACGAAGGAGACAAAACATGCTTTGGACTATTTTCGTCGTGCTCTTGATTCTGTGGCTTCTGGGTTTCAGTTTCCACGTCGGCGGCGGGTTGATTCACTTGCTGCTTGTGGTGGCACTCGTCATGTTGGTGATCAACCTGGTGAGTGGCCGCAGAGCCGTGTAGAGACCGCTTTTCGTGAAATATGTCGGGCCGACGCCTCAAATTGTTGAGGCGGTCTCAAACTACTTGTGCTGAAATAGGACGCGAAATCCACGGCTCATAAACGTCTTCACCACCCGCAGTGCCGCCAATCCCGAGCTCTCAGGACCAGAAACTTTGGCAGCGGCTATTTCCCGGTCAACATGGGTCTTTTTGGAGGGATGCCCGGTGCTGAGCTTGCACTTTTCTTTCGGCTTCGCACCACACATGGGGCAACGAACGGACAGTATTTGTCCCAGCGTCAGTTTTCCGGGTTTCACCCCAACATTATTCAGCATGGTCAATTTCAGAGAATGGTCAATCTAGCTCGGTTGAGATTTCGAACGCATCGGAACGGGAAGTGGATCAAAAGGGGATTCGTTCTCGGAGTTTTCGGGATCGGTGCATTTCCCCAGCTATAACGCCGGTGGCCTCAGTCAAAGCGAAAACTTAAAGCGCACCCCGGCCGCCCACTTTGGCGGGAACCGACAACCGCACATGCAACAAGGCGGCGTGTTGATTAATCGTGGCTGCGGCTTGTGTGCGCCGATTACCGTTGAGGCTATTGAAATCGAGCGTGGTGACGGTATGCTCGCAGAATGTACATTTGAAAGTGGTGCCGCCATTAAGCGGTTTGGTTGTGTAGTATCTCACGTCTTTAATTGTAGTCCTTCTATCCGGGACTGTTCGGAACATCAGGTGCGCGACCTTCGGGTGAAAGTGATCCAGCTAAAGTGAGTCTCTTATGCAGAGAGTTGCAACCCGGACTCAAAATCGCACAGTTCCGTTCCAACTTCCCCATTTCAATCAGTGAATTCCCGCAAGAGTGGCGCGCGGCTGGCTATTTCCAGAAGCGGGAAAGCGCAACACGCTTGGAAGTGAGACATGAACAATTTCATTCCTCACCGCATACAACACCAACTGGGCAATTGAATGCAGGTTGAGTTTGAGCATGATGTTACTGCGGTGTGTTTCTGCCGTCTTGATCGTTACGTTCAGGGCCACAGCAACTTCCTTGGTAGTCTTGCCCTCGCCCAGGAGTTGCACGACCTCGCGCTCCCGAGGTGACAATTGCCGCCCTGGGCGTTGGAGTCGCAATGCGTTGTTGCCGGTAACCATCCATCATGAGGTCTGACACTCTCGGACTGAATACTGAGGAATGTCGTTGCAGTGCCTCTACTGCCGAGGTCAAACCTTGTACTCCATCCGACTTAACTACCCATCCTCGAACGCCAGCCTCCAGGCAATCGCGGATCACCTGGTCTGAGGTCACCTCCGTCAGGATCAGTATTCGCTGCGCCGGGTTCTTTTTCAGGATCAGGCGTGCTGCGTCGACACCGTTCAGCTTGGGCATACAAATATCGAGAATCACAAGATCGGGTTTCATCTTGCGGCATTGATCCACGGCCTCTCGTCCATCGGTCGCTTCTCCGCATATCTCCCACCCTTCATGAGTTCCAAGTAGAGCGCATACACCGAATCGGAACACCGGATGATCGTCCGCCACCAAAATTCGGAATGTATTCATAAACCTCCGTTAGCGTGAGGGAAACTTACAGGCCGAATACGATGGCGTCTGAGCAGAATTGCTCTTAGGTACACTGCCGGAAGGACGGCACAACGTGGGAGGGGTCGGAACATCACTCAGAGTGAAAAGACAGATTAAGCTGGGCAGAGCTAATCGTGGAGAACTACATTGAGCAGGGAGCTATGGACCTGCAAACCGCCTTGTACGCCTCCAGCGTAGTGAATGAACCCCAACTTTCTGAACCTGTTCATAAAGAAACTGACTCGAGATCGGGTTGTTCCGACCATCTCTGCCAGAGTTTCCTGACTGATTTTGGGTACGACTGCTTCCGGAATACCTTCCTTGCCGAAATGCGCTAGTAGCAGAAGCACTCGGGCCAATCGCTTCTCGCTGGAGTTGAACAGCTGGTCAACCAGATCTTCTTCGTAGCGAATATTCCGCGCCAGCAGGTAAGCCACGAACATGTCCGAAAATGTGTGTTCGCGGTGGAGGGCTTCCATCATTGCCTTCTTTTCCACCCGCAGAAGTTCGCAGTCTGCAATCGCAACTGCTGAACCCATGCGAAGGACCTGTCCCGCGAGAGCGCCCTCCCCAAAGAAATTACCCTCGCCCAATATTCCGATAGTTGCTTCCTTGCCAGTCTGGGATACAACCGTGAGGCGCACCGAACCCTTTTGAATGTAGAAAACAGCGTTCGCCTCATCTCCCTGAGAGAAGACGATCTGTTTCTTCGGAACGGGAACAACCTTTCTACCCACGCCAATCGTCGCCAGAAACGTCTTAGGACTAAACTCACGTTTCTTCTTAAGAGCAACCGGCTTCATGGCCCAGATTATAGCGTACGCTAGCGAACAGAGGGCGTTTAGATTCAGCTGCTAAAAAGGGAGCAAATTTGCACACTTTCTAACCAGTAGAATTGGCGAAGTGTGGTAATGCCTTGCAGGGACTCTACTTGTCCTTAGCCACGAGACATCGGGTCCCGATGCGGAGCGGTGCGCGGCAATCCTGTGCTGAGCTCACATTTCTCTCCCGGTTTGGCGCCGCAAGTCGGACACCGAATCGCCAGAGCTCTTTCATGCTTGGCTTTCATGTCTACACAATGCGCCGCGGACTCCCGCAAGATGGTCAATTGTGAAAGGTCGCGACGCAATGAGGATGCCCCGCCCATTTTCGTAATCAATACTGTGTTAGGCTGTAAGTGACTAGAACGGCTCAAAGTTAACGAAGACGAAGTTAACGAATATACGATCAACCTTCCGGAAGTAAACGTCCCAAGGGCCAAACGCCATTAAGTCGCCGAAGGCCCTTCGGCCTTTCAATATTCGCACTCGTTAAGTCAGGACCAGATGTCTTTGCCAAAGATCTTCTTTCCCAAAAATGTCCTCGAAGTCGTCGGCCCGCGTCCTCCGGTTCGGGACAGGATGTCAGTCACTCGTGCGCAATCTCAATCAAAGCCGTCTTTGCCGAGTCGAATAGCGGTAATTGGAAACTATCTTCCGCGACATTGTGGAATTGCGACGTTCACCACCGATCTTTGCGAGGCTATATCAGCTGAGTACGGAACAGCACGATTGCTGGCCCTACCGGTAAACGATACAGAGCAAGGTTATGACTATCCCGCGCGGGTGAGATTGTCACTCGCCCAGGAAGACATAGCTTCTTACCACGAAGCCGCCGAATTCCTGAACTTCAACAACATCGACATGGTGTGCCTGCAGCACGAATATGGAATCTTCGGCGGCCCCGCCGGAAGCCATATTCTTGATCTGCTGCGCAACCTGAAGATGCCGGTGGTTACGACGTTGCACACCGTGCTGCGCGAGCCAAATCCAGACCAACTGATGGTCATGGAAGAGATTGCCGAACTTTCTGACCGGCTCATTGTCATGAGTCATCTGTCATCCCAATTTCTTGCAGGAAATCTTCAGAGTCCCGGGCGCCAAGATCGACATGGTGCCGCACGGTGTTCCTGATCTCCCATTTCTGGATCCCAACTTCTACAAGGACCGCTTCGGCGTCGAAGGCAAAGCCGTGCTCCTTACGTTCGGGCTGCTTTCACCGAACAAAGGGATCGAAAATGTAATTCAGGCCATGCCGCAGATTTTGTCCAAGCATGAAAACGCCGTTTATCTGGTGGCAGGAGCGACGCATCCGCATATCCTCCGTCGCGAGGGCGATAGGTATCGAGCCAGTCTGCAGGCTCTGGCGAAGGAAGTCGGAGTGGAGTCAAAGGTGATCTTCCACGACCGCTTCGTTAGCCCCGAGGAAATGGCGGAGTTCATCGGCGCCGCTGATATTTACATCACTCCATATCGCCACGAGGCGCAGGTTGTCTCGGGGACGCTTGCCTATGCTCTCGGAGCAGGCAAGGCAATCATTTCGACTCCTTATTGGTATGCGATTGAATTGTTGGATGGTGGCCGTGGCGCTCTGGTCCCCTTCGAAAATCCCGATGCGATCGCTCAGAAAGTGATCGAACTTCTAACGACGCCTGCCCTTCGCCATGCCATGCGCAAACGCGCCTATCTCTTTGGGCGCGATATGGTGTGGAAAAAAGCCGCGCAGGGTTATATGGGAAGTTTTACCCAGGTTCGCAGCGATCGTCTGGAAACTCCCCGGGTTCAGTTCTCGGCTCACAACACCCGAAAATCGCTGACAAGTTACCCGAAATAAAACTCAATCACGTGAATGCGCTCACCGATGACATCGGAATGTTGCAGCATGCTATCTTCACCATTCCTAATCGCGCCGAAGGATATACCACCGACGACAACGCGCGCGCGCTTATCTTTTCAGTGATGCTGGATTCGGTGAAGCTGGACCAAGCGGGCGCAAAACCAGCCGGTACTGAGCGACCGAGGGGCGTACAGTTCCGGGACGCCGCATCAGCCAACCCCGACTGGCCGTTCCGCTATTTGGCTTTTCTCGAGCATGCATTCAACTCGAAGAAGAAACGGTTTCGAAACTTCATGGGTTATGACCATCGCTGGATGGAAGAGCAGGGGTCGGAAGATTCGCACGGGCGTTCGTTGTGGGCTCTTGGCACTGTTTTAGCTCGATCCACGAATCAGGGATTAAGAGGCGCTGCCGGACGTCTGTTCGAAACTTCCGTGCCTGCTGTTGTCGAGTTCCACAGTCCTCGTGCCTGCGCTTACACGCTTCTCGGTATGCAGGAATATCTCCACTCTTACTCCGGAGATCGGGATGCTCAGCGGGTACGACTTGCGCTGGCTCAAAGACTTCTCGCCATGTATGAATCCGTCCGTCGTCCGGATTGGAATTGGTTCGAAGATGTAGTCGCCTACGGTAATGCCAGATTGCCCCAGGCTATGCTTCTAGTGGGTTCGGCTTGCGGAGATGAGCGCATGATTTCCGCGGGACTCGAATCACTGGATTGGCTTATGCACGCGCAACGTTGCCCGGCGACCGGCCACTTTGTGCCAATCGGTTCGCAGGGGTTTTATAAACGGGGTGGTGAACCGGCCCGATTCGATCAACAGCCGATTGAAGCTGCCGGCGCGGTTTCAGCTTGCCTGCAGGCTTACCGCTTGACGGGCGACATTCGTTGGCGAAAAGAGGCCTGGTCGGCTTTCAACTGGTTCCTGGGCGACAACGATCTTGAACTCTCTCTATACGACTCCGAAACCGGCGGCTGCCGCGACGGCTTGCATCCCGATCGTGCGAACCAGAACCAGGGAGCGGAATCCACGCTGTCTTTTCTGATGGCGCTTTTAGAAATGCACTCTTTGCAAAAACCTGAGAAGGCGGAAGGCTCTTCATGAACGCACCGGAACGATCGCTGATTAACGTTGAAAGCACTCACTATCCGCCACTGTTGTTGCGGCATCCATCGAACCCGATCCTGACCCGCAAGAATTGGCCGTATTCCATCAATAGCGTCTTCAATGCGGGCGCAACCTTGCTGAAGGACGGAACCACTCTGCTCTTGTGCCGCGTCGAAGATCGCCGCGGCTTGTCTCATCTTTCCGCCGCGCGTTCCAAAAACGGCGTGGACGGATGGGAAATCGATCGCGAACCCACTTTAATGCCCAATCCGAAGGATTACCCGGAGGAGATCTGGGGTATTGAAGATCCCCGCATCACGTTCGTTCCTGAACTCGCGCAATACGTCATCACTTACACTTCTTATTCGCGAGGTGGTCCCGGCGTCTCTCTCGCCGTCACCAAAGATTTCCGAACTTTCGACCGCTACGGCGTCATCATGCCGCCGGACGACAAAGACACGGCGCTCTTGCCTCGCAGAATTAACGGCTACTGGGCCCTCATTCACCGGCCGATGACGCCGCTTGGGGCGCACATGTGGATCTCCTACTCTCCTGATCTGCACCACTGGGGCAGGCACAGGTTGATGCTGGAAGCGCGCCGCGGTGCCTGGTGGGATGCCAACAAGATTGGCCTGTCGCCGCCTCCCATCGAAACTCCAAGAGGATGGCTCGTGCTCTATCACGGTGTGCGCCACACGCCTTCGGGCTGTTTATACCGGTTAGGCTTGGCCCTCTTCGAACTGGAGAATCCGGAGAAATGCTTATTGCGCGGAGACTCCTGGATTTTTGGGCCGGAAGCCGACTATGAACGTAACGGCGATGTGAACAACGTGGTGTTTCCTTGCGGATACACCATGGATCCTGACGGCGACACAATTAACGTCTACTACGGCGCGGCCGATTGCTCGATTGCCCTGGCCAAGGCCAGCGTCCGGTCATTGCTGGATTGGCTGGACGTCAATGGAACTTTTGAGCGCCGGCAGCGTGCGGGAGATTTTTAAAACGATCGGATTCCCGTGATCCAGGCTAGATCCTTCACGCCCTGGAGGCTGCTCAGGATGAGTCTGTGAGAGAGTAGAGATCTGGACAGAGTAGTGTTGGCGCGTAGCTTCTACAAAGAAGGGCGTCATCCTGAACCGGCTTCAGCCGGTGACAAATCTGGCGTGGACAAACTCAGAGTTCTGGTCGCGCTGATGCATCCGCAGCCGATTTCGTCTCTTGTAACGCAGCAGTCAGTTCCATTGCGTTTTGGATGGCTGACCCCGACGCGGTGTTATCGAAGACACACCAGACCTGCGCGGTTGAAGCAAAAGTCGCGAGCTGCGCGGCCAACGTACTCAAATATTCCGCAGCGTAAGCGGAATAATAACGGCGGGGCGATCCATGAAGCCGGAAATAAACCAGGTCACTCAGTCCTCCGGGAAGTCCAGCGGCAGGGACACATGCGGGATCCGCAGCCACCCGGGCGATTTTGAACTCTCTTAGTAAATTGTCGGCACTGTCATCAAACCAGGTTGCATGCCGAGGCTCCAAGACGAGATCTCCCGAATAGTTTTCTCGCAGCAAGGATAAAAAATTTTTCGCAGTAACCAAGTCCAACGCGAGGCTCGGCGGAAGTTGGAAGAGCACTGGACCGAGCCTATTGCGCAGCAGGATAATCTGCTGAAAAAACTCCGACAGTACCTGGCTGGTGCAATCCAGGCGGGCATCGTGAGTAATCGCTCTTGGCGCTTTCACCGAGAACCGGAATCCATCAGGCACAGAATCAGCCCATCGCTCCCAGGTTTCTTTTTTGTGCGGACGATAGAATGACGAATTGATCTCGCAGCAGTTGAGCACTCGCGCGTAGCGAATCAAGTGGGAACCTTCCGAGGTGAAATGCCCGGACGCCTCTCGTGGAATACTCCACCCCGCGCACCCAATCCGAATCGGCTGCTTTAACACCGAATCCCCCCTTCTGGTGGTCGAGCGCCAGCTGGATATCTCGTTCATGCGCTCAACGATTGTAGTCTCCAGAACTTTGCGTGTTCTTTGCGCTCTTCGCGGTTAAAAGCTTTATTTGCGACGATAGGGACTGCAAAAGCTCTTAACCGCAAAGATCACGAAGAAATCCGCAAAGCCGCGAAGAAACACTTCACGGACCTTTCGCAGCGCGACGGCTCAATCTGCGTTACTTGTTATGCGAGTGAGCTATCTTGCTCAGACTTCCAGTCCCGCACCTGTCATTCTCTATTCTCCTGAGTGTGTGTAGAGCGCCACGACCGCCAATTCGTGGTTCTCATTAGTAGGTCGCTGCCGGGAAACTCCCCCGAAAGTAACGGAGCGGCCACATCCAGCCGATTGGTATTCCAAATCCGCGCTTATGCCGGACGACCCTCACGGCATACGCGAATCGACCCGAAAGCTCTCGACACGTTGAGGCTGGCAATACCTCCAGGCGGATACGAGGTGTTGGCCCGCGCAAGATGAAAGGTCAAAGCTCATGCCGTTAATTCAACTCCTGGAAGTTCTCGTCGTGGTGGGCGTTCTTCTGTGGCTCGTGAATTCGATTCATTCCCATGCAGTCGTCGATCAAGTCCATTCTGAACGGCGTTGTGGTGATCGCTGTAGTTCTGTGGCTGCTCAACATTTTTGGACTCTTTCATTCCCTTTCCCGGATTCACGTCGGAAGAGGATAAGTCGATACTGAGCGCTTCTTAATCACGGATCACGGACTCAAGGTCGAGACTAAACGCTAGGACGGCAGATACCTGCCTCAAGGAGAATACTGTGAAAACTAAGCTCTTGCTGGCAGCCGGAATCACTCTAGGCTTAACCGCGTTCGCTCAAAGCAATTCTCAATCCACCGCGATCGAGCCCATGGCTCATACGCCGACGTTCCGCGTGACCGTAGTCAGCCGCAGCATTCAGGCGGTCAACTACAAGCATCGTGGAGGAGCCACCAAACTGGATTTTGCCGGAACTGACTTGATGCCTCAGGCTGATGGTCAAGCCAAGGTAGAAAGCAAAAAGGGGTATATCGAAATCGAAGTCGAGTTTGGCAATCTGCAAAAGCCAACCACCTTCGGCAATGAATATCTGACTTATATCCTCTGGGCTATCTCGCCCGAAGGCCGGGCAGTGAACCTGGGCGAAATTCTGGTGGGCGATAACCACCGCAGTAAAGTGGATGTCACCACCGACCTTCAGGCTTTCGCCTTGATCGTTACCGCTGAGCCTTATTACGCCGTCCGGCAACCCAGCAACGTGGTCGTGCTGGAAAACATCGTCCGCGACGACACCAAGGGGACTACTGAGGCGATGCACGCCAAGTACGAACTTTTGGAACGCGGTGGGTACATACCTACAGGCTACAAATTCGATCCCGTGATTCTGAATACCAGGTTGCCTTTGGAATTCTTTGAAGCGCGCAACGCCCTGCGCATCGCGCAATCTGAGGGCGCCGAGACCTATGCCAGCGACAGCTATCAGCACGCGGTCCGGTTGATGAACCAGGTGGACGAAGACGCCACCAGCAAGCACACCGACCGTAAAGCCATGATCGGGGTCGCGCGCGAGGCTGTTCAGACCGCGGAAGATGCTCGCGCCATCACTGTCAAGAAGATGGAGCAGGAACGCCTCGACCATGAACGGCAAGCTGCCGCCGACGCACAGGCAAACACCCAGGCAGAAGCGGACGATGCAACCCGGCAGAAAGAACGAGCCCAGGCGGATCAGGCCCGAGCCGAACGCGCTAGAGATCAGGCAGAGTCGGATACTGCAAGAGCGCAAGCCGATGCGGCCAGAGCCCAGGCAGATGCTGCCAGGTCCCAGTCGGACTCGGACAAAGCAAAGTCCGACATGGCGAACAGCGCGAATGCACTCTCTGCAGCGCAGGCTGACGCCGACCAATCCCGGCTGGCTGCGCAGCAGGCACAGATGAACTCGCAACAGGCGGAAGCAGACAAATTGGCCATGCGGGCAAGGTTGTCGGAGCAGTTGAACAGAATTCTTCAGACACGCGACAGCGCGCGCGGCCTCATCGTCAGCATGTCGGATGTGCTGTTCGACACCGGCAAATACTCGCTGAAGCCTGGCGCTCGAGAGAAGCTGGCGAAAGTGGCTGGCATTCTGCTCGCCTATCCTGGACTCAACATAGAGGTCGGCGGCTATACCGACAACGTCGGCGGCGATGGAATGAACCAAACCTTGTCGGAGAACCGAGCTGCCTCGGTGCGGGACTACCTCGTCCAGCAAGGTGTAGCGTCAACGTCGGTGAGTGCCAAAGGCTTCGGCAACACATTGCCTGTGGCCTCCAACGATAACTCCTCCGGTCGGCAGCAAAACCGCAGGGTGGAGCTACTCGTGTCCGGCGAAGCCATCGGAAACTCAGCAAATGCCACGACGGGAAGTCTGCAGTAGACAGCAAACCAACCAGAGCGATGGAGGTATGAATATGAGAACGGTTCGCATCATCAGTACAGCAGTTCTCGGGTTGCTCCTTGGGATCGCGGCTCCTGCGTATTCGCAGCAGGAGCAGCATGGCGAACGGGGTGATCATCAGGAAGGACAACCCGGAGGGCACGAGCAGGGCAGGCCCGATCAGCAACACTCTCAGCAGCAACGGCAGCCAGAACAAAGACCGTCAGGCGAGCAGCAGCATGCTCAACAACCGCAGCACACGCAACAACCCCACGCCGAGCAACAGCACGCCCAGCAGCAACAGCAGTCAGTTCAAAGGCAGGAGCGGGCGCAGCAACAGCAGCGGCAAGACCACAATAACCAGCAGGAGCGCGCCCAACAACAACAGCACGCTCAGCAACAGCAACAGAGGCAGAACGCTCAGCAGCAACAACGTGCCCGGCAGCAACAGCACACTCAACAAGCCCGTCGCACGCCACAACAGGAGCGTGTCCAGCAAAGTGCATGGCAGCAACATCGCTCACGGAACTGGCAGTCGGACCATCGCACCTGGCAACAACGCGGGGGTTATCGCGGATACCGCATCCCTGACAACCGCTACCGGAGCTATTTTGGGCCGAACCATGGCTTCCGAATCCAGGGGCTTCCCTTTCTGGTTGTCGGAGGATATCCACGGTTTCAATACCAAGGCTATTGGATGAGCGCTGTCGATCCGTGGCCGGACAACTGGGGCGACAACTGGTATGACAATGACGACGTCTATGTGGATTACGTCGACAATGGCTACTACCTGTACAACCGCAGATATCCCGGCACGGGGATTGCGATCAATATCTCGTTATAAGATTTTTTTCCGGTGCAGCTTCGGATGAGGTTGCACCCATAACGGCAGGGCGTTTGAACGCAAAACTTAGGGTAAAGAGTGCGGAGGAGCAAACATGCTTGGAACGATCCTGATCGTCATTCTGATTTTGGCGCTCGTGGGAGCGCTACCCCGCTGGTCACACAGCCGGAGTTGGGGTTATGCACCGACTGGCGGCCTCGGCTTAGTCCTGCTAATCGTAGTTGTTCTCCTGCTTCTCGGGCGTATTTAACACCCCGTGCCATCAACGGGACGGCGAAGATGCTGTGTGCCACGAAAAGGTTGCATTTTTGTAGGTATCCAAGGTAATATGCACATAGGACGCAGCAGTAAGCGTCCTATCTCGTCGCTGTACGCCCTTTCTTCCAAACGGTTAAAAATGTGGTCAAAAGTATGCGTGGGGTGACCCTAATCTCGCCTCGCAACAGGTTCGGAGAGACCTTATGGCGTGGTACGCTTATTGCATCACCGAGCAACAGACCCTAGCCAACGGTACGCGTTCTAGACGTCCTTCCTTGTTGGAAGGCGTGCAAGGAGTGAACGGTGCCACTGTACTGGCCTATCCCAGCGGAGAATTCAACATAGTAGTCAGCGAATATGCGCGTGACGACGCGCAGTTCGGTGAGAAGAACGTGCTCGAGCACGCGCGGGTCGTAAGCATGTGCTTCCGTACTGGAACGGTGTTGCCGTTCCGGTTTGGAACGATCTTCGATTCCGACGAAGCTTTGCGCCAGGCCGTGCGAACCAATCGCAGGACGTTTGGTCAAAGCGTCGAGCGGCTGCGTGGCAAGGCTGAGATGCATCTGAAGCTGCGCGTCAGGGATGGCTCCTTACGTGAAGCGATGGCGGATGTGATCCTGCCTGACACGGTCGGCGGCGACTACCTCATTAAACTGCGGGAAAAGGCTTCCCAGGACCGCGAACGCCGGACCAAAGCGCGGGCGCTCTCCGTACAAGTCCATAAGCTGTTCAATCCACTGGAAGAAGAGATCAGCTGTAAGCGGGTGGACTCAAATGGCATGCTGATCGACATCGCCCACCTGATCGACTCCAAATCTGTGGAAAAGTATCAGAACCGCTATAGCAGCGCGGCCAAACAGTTGAAAAACTGTGAGCTCGCGATCAGCGGTCCCTGGCCGCCGTATCATTTCCTGCCAGGCAAGCTGCGCATGGTAGCCGGCAACTCCTAAGCTAGCTCGGACAACCTCGGACCTTCGACTACGCGTCGAAGGTCCGTTTTCGTTTCCCTCCTTAAGATTTTTGGAACCTGAAAATGAGGCTTGCCACACATTTGCCGTGTGGGCGTTCCGACGCTGGGGTTGCAGCGAATGTGCAGGATTCTGCATTCCAATGGTCTGCCAAACCGATCCACGACTCTTCGATCCGGTTGCTGCTTCGTAGGTAAAGTCATTGTTTCCAGCGGTATACGATCGTCCTGACTGCAACGCGTTCGCCCAGAACGGCTTTGGTTGAGCAAATGCTCCTTATGAAAGCAACAAAAGAGGCCGCTGAACAAGAATGACCTTCACTCGCTGTCGAAAATCTCTCTTTTTGCCGTTCCGCCTGGCGGACCGGCTCACTGCGTCGCCATTCCTGATTTAACCCTCCATCTAGCCTCTTTATAGTGGCCCCAGCAATGGGGCCATTTTTTTTGAGCTGGGTCGGCGTCAATCCACTGTCATCCCGACCGAAGCGTAGCGCAGTGGCCAGGGATCTGCTTTGGAGTCGCACCTGAGATCCGCATCTTCGAAACGAAACACATGATTTCGGATTGAGGTATTCTTCTTCCGCATGCGAACCCTAAGCTGCCTGCTTCTCTTTCTCGCTTTAATTCCCGTAACACTGCTCGCGCAAACACCGAATCAGCCTCTCTCCTCCAGTTACGAGCGCCGGAAGCCCGTGGCCGCAACATCTCTCTCGCCTGAGCTAACCCAGGAACTCACGGCGATTCGTGACGCCGCCCTAACCGACGACTACGCCTGGCAGCAGGTTGCCCACATCACGGAAAACATTGGGCCGCGGCCCGTGGGATCGCCGCAGGCGCAAACCGCCATTGAATATGTCGCAGGAGAGCTTCGTAAGCTTGGTCTTGAAGTTCGCCTCGAGCCGGTGCAGGCGCGTCACTGGATTCGCGGAGTGGAAACCGCAGAGCTGGTGGAATACGCAGGACAGGCTCCGGGAACGACGCAGAAGATTGTGCTCACGGCTCTGGGCGGAAATCATCCTACCCCGCCGCAAGGAATCACTGCCGAAGTCGTCGTGGCCAACAGCTTTGCCGAACTGGCCCGCATGGGTCGCCAAAATGTCGCTGGAAAGATCGTCCTGTTCAACGTTGCATTCGACAAACTGAAGGCTGCTGGAGGCTTCGCCGGGGAAGCTTACGACGAAGCGGTGCTTTACCGGGGACGAGGAGCGAAAGAAGCTGCCGCGCTGGGAGCTGTTGCTTCACTGGTCAGGTCGGTGGGGGGCGCTGACTATCGGCTGCCACACACCGGGGGAAGCAGTCCTGCCGGCATTCCGGCTGGAGCAGTGACCAGCGAAGATGCCGATCTGATCTCGCATCTTGTTTCCCAAGCCAAGGTGCGGATGCACCTGGTATTGACCTCAGAGACCGCCGAAGAGGTAAGCACATTTAATGTTGTGGCAGACCTAAAGGGCTCAGAACATCCGGAGCAGATCGTTATTGTTTCGGGACACCTGGATTCCTGGGATCTGGGAACCGGAGCTATCGACGATGCTGCCGGCGTAGCCGTCGCAATGGAAACTGCGCAACTCGTCCAGCAACTTCATCTTCACCCCAAGCGAACGTTGCGAGTGATCGCCTGGATTGACGAAGAAAACCTGGGTCGAGGCCACGCGGATTACGCCAAAGCACACGCCTCAGAAATCAGCAATCACGTTGCTGCGCTCGAAAGCGATCTCGGAGCGTCACATCCGATGGGATTTCATGCCAAGATTACGACCGAGGCTCTGGCGAAGCTGCAGCCGGTACAGGATATTCTGAAGGTTTCTGGGGCGAATCTGATTCAGCTGACCAGCGAAAGCCCCGAAGCTGATATCGAGCCCCTCGCCAATCAGGGCGTGCCCGCCTTCGGCCTCTTGCAGGATGGGCGTGTTTACTTTAATTACCATCACACAGCTGCCGATACGCTCGACAAGATTATTCCCCGTGAGTTGCGAGAGAATGCGACCGCGATGGCCGTCATGGGGTACGCCCTTGCGGCGATGCCCGAACCCCTGCCGCGGTAGCCTCGACGTCGCCAAAGATCCTGCTTTGGCTCAAAGCGGCTGCCCCAATGAAACCCTACAAAGAATCCTCTGGGCCAGTTGACGCATCTCATTTTGAGCGCAT
Source organism: Terriglobia bacterium (assembly GCA_963765715.1). Classification (GTDB taxonomy): domain Bacteria; phylum Acidobacteriota; class Terriglobia; order Terriglobales; family Acidobacteriaceae; genus JAIQFF01. Next base: position 105,087 of record CAVXXN010000015.1, on the reverse strand, counting down.
ATCATTTTCGCTCAGTCATAGACGGCGCATTATTAAGAACGCGGCCTTCGGGCCGCGAAGTTGTTAACGAGAGTTTATTATCATGGATAAAAAGAAACTGGAGTACTTCAAGAAGCGACTGGAATCCCGTCAGGTGGAACTCCGCCGGATGGTGACCCGCACCGAACAGGACGGACGAACCGTGGACGAGGGCTCGGCTCAGGATATAGCGGACCGCGCTGCAAGTTCCTACACTAAGGAATTCCTATTTCATCAAAGCAATAATGACCGCCAACTGCTGCAGATGGTGGATGGAGCACTGGAACGCCTTCGCGAGGGCGAGTTTGGCGAGTGCATCGCGTGCGGCAAAGAGATCAATGCCAAACGTCTGGAAGCAGTGCCATGGACACGGCATTGCATCGAATGCCAGGAAAAGCTTGAGCAGGGAATCCTGGAAGAGACGTCGCATTAGGTCTTCAGCTTTTGCTCGAAGGCCGCCGGCATGCCGGCGGCCTTTGCGCTTAAACGCATGGCTTCCGTGTTTAAGCCCTCAATATGCTGCCTGATTTGATCCTCTGATTTTGACGCTGCCAGTCTTTGCCGTTAGACTCAGTATTGTCATCCTGAACCTCAGAGGCTAAAGATCAGGATCGAATAGTCGGAAGGGAAGTTCGTGCGCGCAGAAACCCGCCATCTACTTAAGCAGGACCGCTTCAGTCAGGCTACATTTGGTGCCGCTGAAGCCACGGCTCATTGGACAGTCGAGCATAAATCAAAGGTCCTCGTTGGCGGAGCCGCGTTGATAGTGGTTCTGGCTGCGGCTTTTGGTGGCTGGTATTACCTGAACCAGCAGGATCAGAAAGCCAGCATTCAATTGAGCCAGGCAGTGCGCACTCTGGATACGTCAGTACGCGCCGCAGGATCGCCCGCAGAGGCCGACATACCCAGCTTCGCGTCGGCTAAGGAGCGCGCGACTCGGGCTCATCAGCAGTTCCAGACCATCGTCTACAGTTATCCTCACACTAGAACGGCGGAGTTTTCGCGGTATTTCCTTGGCTTGACCTCTTCCCAACTTGGCGACAATGCAGGCGCGGAAAAAGACTTGAAGGATGTGGCGTCCTCCCACAACGAGGATCTCGCCGCTCTCGCAAAAATGGCCTTGGCAACGGTCTATCGCAACACAAATCGTACCAAAGACGCGATCGACCTTTACAACTCGTTAATCGCAAAGCCTACTCGGAGCGTTGGCAAGGCCACTGCTCAGATGGAGCTGGCCGAAACCTACAAAGCCAGCCAGCAGCCAGCCGAAGCGAAACGAATTTACGAGCAGATGCAAAAAGAAAATCCCGCCACCGAAGTCGCCCAGTTCGCCACCCAGAAACTCCAGGAATTGAAGTAGCCCGGCTGGTCGCTCATCCAAGGAGAGCGGATTCTCTGTTTGATGGCTCGTGCTGACGCGCGTACTGATTTCCTCGCGCAATCCGCTACCGTGATCCCATCTTCCCCTCTATGCGATCTGGCGTGCACAACTCGAACGGCCATTATGTAGTCAACTTGAATAAAGAGATATTGCGCCCGAAAGACTCAGACTTTAAGTCGCGAAACTCCGGGTCCTTATCCTGCAAATCTTTGGACAGCCCGATGTCCCATCCCGCTTGAAATATCCAGATTGTCTGACCGGGTTTGAAATTGTATGTGCTGACCATATCGTTCCATCGACGCGAGAAAATATCGACCGTCAAAATGCTGGTTTCCGAGCTGGTTGAAATCACTCGATGGCCTCTGCACGGATACTCTCTGAACCCGGACGTAGAGAACACGCCAGGGCCGGCATCCGGACAAAGATAGACTCTGAGCAGGAAGTTGGTCTGGAAATCCACGAAAATCGTGTCCGCGGACGAGACCTGCCGTTGGATGGCGTCGACTGCTCGCGTCATATTGGCAAGTCGCTGGTCTTCACGTCGCATGTAAGGGCGATGCGGCGTATCAAATGTCTGACAGACGGCGGCGATTAAAATGGCGCAGACTAAGGCTGGCATCAATCTCTGCCGGGCTAACTTCGCGATCATGAAGCTGACCCCAGCCACTGCAAATGGCGCAAGGAACGCAGAGTGCCGTGTTCCTCCATATGGATAGAGATCTGCCAACGCCGCGAAGCAATTGATCGCGAACGGCAAGCCTAGCAAGACTCCCAACTGCCGGGCGGTTGGACTTGCCGCGGGTCGAACTTCTCGTCTGGGAATTTCTCCTGCGATTTCCCTCTGACTCAAAATTCCAGAACCTCGAGTCTGAGTTCCATTCACTAGAAACACAACTGCTGCCACAAACAGCACGCCTGCGATGTCGCCGACCACAAGTTGTCCGAAGGTGTACTGGAGAACTCCGAACGTTCTTGCGAATACGAATGAAAGCAGATGATCGCGTCCTGAGTGAAAATAGGAATTCGCTAACAACGCCTGCATGTGTTGCGCTGCCGTGCTGTCTTTCAGGCTCGCGATGTGCGTTTGGTAGAGATACATAAACAGTCCAAGCGCTCCGGCCTGTCCCACCAGCCATACGGCGACGATGCGACGCGGAAGTTCAGCCCCAAATAACCTCCACAGTGAATAAATTCCAATCGCGCCAGCGAAGAGAATCGCCGAAAAGTGGGTGAGCATGGCGAGGTAGAGCCATGCAAAGAACAGCAACATCTTGCCCGTGGATTTTTCCGCCAATGCCGCCTCAAGAACATATGCGGCGGCGATCATGAAGCACAGCAGCAGTGAGTACTGGCGGATTTCGGATGAAAGCTCAACAAAGGGGGGAAGAAAACACACCAGCAGAAAGCCAGTCCAACCCGCGACCAGGCCAAAAAGCCGAGTGAGCCATCGGAAAAATATCCAGCAGAAAATCGTGCCGGCGATCACAGATGGCATTCGCATGGCGACTTCCGATGTGCCCAGGTTGCGCCACAAATTCAGGATCAGAATCATCAGGGGAGGATGAGCCAATCCCAGGCTGGCGCGATAGGCTTCACTGAGTGAGGGTTTGTTTGCTGCCAGAAAGTGCATGGCCTCATCGAGATTGAGGAATGTCCCCGAGGCCCTCCAGAGCCGGAGTAGAAATCCCAGCAATAGGATCGCTCCGGCAGCCAAACTCGAACTGCGTCGGAATTGCAGCCCTTTGGCTGGTGCAGATGTCTCTCTCATACCTATTTCAAACCCGAGTCAGGAGCGATCATGATACGCGGATGCTTTCCATCCGGGCGCTAGCGTTCCGCTCGTGCGGCTGTCCGCGTGCTACCTTCCTTGACACCATTTTCTACGCCCTTTATCCTTAAGCTTCTGCTTTCCGGAGAGTTGCTGTTCAGAGTAAGCTTCCGCGGTTTTCGCGGTACGGGGTGGGTGGCGCGGAGGGTGCCCGATGTTCATTGAAGTTCACGAACTGGAACAGCATCCCATTGACTTCGAAGAAGAAATAGCCCCCGACGTGCTTGATCTGGGGGAAGATCTTCAGCAAGTGGAAGCGCTCCACACTGCCGGGCGAGCTCAACTTGTCGAAGAACAGCACGGCAAGCATAAGACAATAAAGGACATACGTGTTAATGGCAATCTCAGCACCAGGGTCCAGCTGGCATGTGCTCGCTGCCTGGAGCCGATCGTCCAAGATGTAAAACATAGCTTCGATCTGTTGTACCGGCCTCAAGGAGCAGATGCGGGACGCGAAGAGCTTTCAGTCACGTCGGCGGAGGCTGAAGTCAGTTATTATCAAGGTGAAGGGTTGCTCTTGGAAGACGTTCTGCAGGAGCAGGTATTGCTGGCTCTGCCCTTGAAAGCGATTTGTCGCGATGATTGCAAGGGGCTTTGTCCGCACTGCGGCAAGAATTTGAATGTGGAACAATGTGCCTGTACTGAGCCAGTGGAAGATCCGCGCTGGCAGGCGCTCAAAGATATTCGCGACAAGCTTGATCATTGATTCCCGGCATCGCTGATCTCCCGAATCATTGATCTTCAGAACCCTGGACGTTCAGAATTTTGTTCTCAGAAGAAACCGTCTCGGACAGTTAAGTTTGAGACGCCTAAAAGCTCGAAAGAAATTAGAGGAATCATGCCTAATCCAAAACGGCGACACTCCAAAGCGCGCACCAGCACCCGTCGCGCGCACGACGCACTGAAAACCCACTCGCTCTCCGAGTGTCCCAACTGCCACGAGCGAAAGATGCCACATCGTGCCTGCCCCAAATGCGGTTTCTACAAGGGCCGTGAAGTTTTGGACGTCAAGGAAGCCAGTTAGCCTGACCTTTCCATGCCAAGCGCCATAGCCTTGGACGCGATGGGCTCGGACCGGGCGCCAAAACCTGAAATCGAAGGTGCGATTCAGGCCGCGCGCCACCACGGTGTTCGCACTCTGTTGGTCGGAAACGAATCTGACTTGCGGGCGGAGCTTGACCGTTATCCTTCCGTCGCCGGACTTCCCATTGAGATCGTTCACGCCAGTGAAGTCATCACCATGGACGACAAGGCCGTCCAGGCCGTACGTTCTAAGCGCGATTCCTCGATCCATGTCGGTGTGAGGCTGGTGCGTGAAGGCCGCGCGGCGGGTTTTGTCACCGCTGGCAACACCGGGGCCGCCATGGCTACGGCGAAGATGGTGCTCGGCGGGATTCCCGGAGTGGACCGTCCAGCGCTGGCGGCTGTTTTCCCCACCGCCATTAGTACAGTCGCCATCCTCCTCGACGTTGGCGCAAACGTTGACTGCAAGCCAGAGAACCTCGAACAGTTTGCTGTCATGGGCGAAATTTATTTTCGCAGCATGTTCGGTACCCGCAGACCACGAGTCGGCTTGCTTTCTATCGGAGAAGAGGAAACCAAGGGCAACGAATTGACGCGCGAAACCTTCCAGCTTCTGAAGCGCCTGCCTTTGAATTTCATCGGCAACGTAGAAGGCCGCGACATTTACAGCGGTAAGGTCGACGTGATCGTCGCCGATGGCTTTGTGGGCAACGTAGCGCTGAAGACTTCCGAAGGTGTGGCCAACCTGGTCCGCGCCACTCTCAAGGAAACTTTGAAGGCCACCATCACCCGCCAGGTGGGTTACCTGCTCTCGCGAAGCGCCTTCCACGATTTTAAAAAGCGGCTGGACCACACCGAGTACGGCGGCGCGCCTTTGCTTGGCGTTAAAGGCGTCTGTTTCATTACTCACGGATCGTCGAATGTGAATGCGATCAAGAATGCATTGCGGGTTGCCGCCGAGTTTGCCGAGCGGAATATCAATGACAAGATTGCCAAGGAAGTGGCAGGCCTACGCCCGGCAGCGACACTAAGCACGTAGGCCCAGACGTCCTCGTCTGGGCGGGCGAGCAAGGCTCGCCATTGAAAAACTACAAAGCACAAAATCAAAAAATGACGACTCCTAAAATCGCATTCCTCTTTCCAGGCCAGGGATCCCAGGCCGTGTGCATGGGCAAAGAGCTGGCGGAAAAATATTCCGTCGCACGCCAGACCTTCGAAGAGGCCGACGAGGCTCTTGGACACAAGCTGTCACAGTTGTGCTTTGAAGGTCCAGAAGAGCAACTGCGGATGACGGAAATTACGCAGCCCGCCATTCTCACCGCATCAGTGGCCGCCTGGCGTGTGTTGCAGGAGAAAGGTGTGAGCCCGGCATTTGTCGCAGGACATAGCCTAGGCGAATACTCCGCGCATGTGGCCGCCGGCACGATGAGCTTTTCCGACGCCGTACGAACCGTACGAAATCGCGGCAAATACATGCAGGAAGCTGTGCCGGTGGGTGTGGGCGCGATGGCCGCCATTCTGGGGATGGACCTGCCGCAGGTCACAGCAGTCTGCGCAGAGGCGGCTCAGGGTGAAGTCTGCGCGCCGGCCAATATAAACTCTGCCGAACAAATTGTTATCTCCGGACATACAGCGGCGGTCGAGCGTGCTGCGAAGCTAGCGAGCGAACGTGGCGCCAAGCGGGCAATCATGCTATCCGTCAGCGCGCCATTTCACTGTTCGCTGATGAAGCCGGCTCAAGATCGGCTGGCTTCGGATCTGGGCTCACTAAAATTGCAAGATCCGGAAGTCCCGGTTGTCTGCAACATCGACGCGGCTGTGATCGCGGATGCCGCTTCCGCCCGTGATGCTCTGATTCGGCAAGTCACCGGCTCGGTGAAATGGGATCAGTCGGTACGCTTGCTCATCGAAAAAGGTGTACAGATATTTGTGGAAGTGGGTCCCGGCAAAGTTCTATCTGGACTCATGCGACAGATCGACCGCTCAAAGACGAGCCTCAACGTCGCTGATGAAGCGTCGCTGCAAAAGACGCTGGAGCAACTGAGCGCGAAGCAAGCCTAGTCGAGATCAACGGAACAGTAGTTCGCAGGGCGGCAGGCTCAGAGTCTTGTCCGACTTCTCCACCCACAGTTGAGCGTGCTCAGCGCGGTCGTTGACGATCACATCCACCACAATCCCGCTTCCTCCGCCGCTGCAGCCGCTCGCGCCATTTACCTTGTATGTGTTGATTGCGCCCCACGGTCCGCCTGATCCCCAATCCTGGGTGAACTGGGCCAACGGATACCGGGAATACTTATCCGGATGTTGTTTCCATTGGGGATCGGCAAAGTAGATGCCGTAGGCCGTGTCGTAGTCTTTGTTTTTAAGCGCCGCGAAGAACTTGCCGACTACGTGCTCTTCCGACCAGTAACGATTCGTCCAGACAACGATCGCCACGACAATTAAAACGATCAGCGCAGTTAGAATCTTTATCCTGCGCCGGCGCGCCGGACCAGGGTCGTACGGCGTAGCATCCAGCAGAGTCATAGTCCTCTAAGCATAATAGATTGCGCGACGCAGGTAAAAGTTCCCACAAGGCATTTCGCCTCCTGAGTCATCCTGAGCGGAGTGCTGCTTCGCTTTGCGAAGCAGCTACGCAGTCGAAGGACCTCTTTGAGTGGCACCAACGCTGGGGGCTTCCTGTTTCCGAGTCCGGCCGACGTTGCCGGAAGATCCCAATAGCGACTAAGCAGTCGCGCGGTAGGGGTCCTTCGACTTCGCATTGCGTTTCGCAAGCGAAACGTAATGCTGTGCTCAGGATGACAAAGAATTAACGCTTAGGATGACGTAGAAACAGCGTCAAGATAACACGTCGATCCGACCACTGACCACTGATCACAGTGTTCTCTTGAACAATGGAGTAGCCACGCTCAGCGCCACCACGGCAAAGATCGACAAATAAATCATGTCGGGAACGATGGCCGATAACCCCGCTTCTTTCAGGAGCAAGGTCTTGAACCCGTGAACGGCGAACGTAAAAGGATCGACCTTGGCAATGCCTCGGAGCCACCAGGGAAATGCCTGGATCGGGTAAACAGCGCCGCTGGGGAAGAACAATAACGTATTCAAGATCCCAAAAATCGCGCGAGGAACCAGCGGGTCGTCGACCCGAACCACCAGCAAAAACATCATGGTGTTCAAAGCCACGGCTGTCAGCACGATCATGATCAGCAAGCCCATCGCCGTTGAAAAGCTGAACAAAGTACCCACCCCTGCCAGCAATGAGCCGATCACCGTGATGACAACCCCCACCATGACGGCTTTTACCGCGCTGGCCGCGTTGAGTCCGAAAACTAATTCAGCTTTGGTAATGGGAGTGACCAGATAGCCTTCATGCACTCCGCGGGCTTTATCGTCAATGTAGAGCATGCCGCCGCCAATCATGACGGACATAAAGATGGCGAGCGTTATCGACCCCGGCAGCAGAAATTTCATGTATTCGATATAAGGATAGAGTTCGACGATCTGCAAGACGCTTTGCTGCAGAATCCGCGGCTCGACGACCGGATTGTTCAGAGCGTTGGTGATTTGCGTGAGTTCATCCTCAAGCGCGCCACTCATGAAGTTGTCGCTGTTGTCCACGACAAGAGCGATCTGCGGCTGGTCGTGTTCGTACACTTTGCGGGAATATTGAGGAGGGATGATAACCGCGCCCTCGATCTTCCCGTTGCGCACATCTTCCATTGCCTGCTTTTGATCGGTGTAATAAATCGGTTCGAACGTCCGCATGTTGGCGCGGACAGAATCAAAAGCCTCGCGGATCCTGAGCGCCTGCGTTCCTCCGTCCTGATCCACCAGGCCAAGGCGGGCATCGCGTATTTTCCCGCCAAATGCATTTCCCAACACGATGAGTTGTACCAGCGGGAAGATCATCGACACCATCATCAGTGCCGGTGACCGGAAGAATTTCCGCATCTCACGTTCGACAATTGCCAACATCCGGTTCATGGCTGCATTCCTGGTCTTGGCGGCATCGTATAGCCCTGAGCTTTTATGAGTTCGTCGCGCAATTGCCGTCCCGTGTAATGGACGAATACGTCGTCCAGGCTGGTGTTCTGCACCGAAAGCGACTTCACCACGGCCCCGGCGTGTACCGCGGCCTCCACAAGTTCCGTGGTGGTTCGCGATCCGTCGCCGGTCAGAATGCGGTACATCCCGGCCCCCTCGTGCTGCACCGAAGTGACACCGTTCAGATTGTGCAAGCTTTGTTCCCAGTTGGCAGGGGCTTTGTCAAACTGGGCTTCAATGACATTCGATCCCGGGACACTTGCCTTGAGTGCCGGAGGAGTGTCCAATGCCACCAGTTTGCCGTGATCGACAATCGCAATGCGATCACACAACCTGTCTGCTTCGTCCATGTAGTGAGTCGTGATCAGGATGGTGAGTTGGCGGTGGGACTTGATGTTCATCAGCATCTCCCACACTGCGACTCGCGAGACGGGATCAAGGCCCGTGGTCGGCTCGTCGAGGAAAAATATCCGAGGGCTGTGAACCAGACCGCGCGCGATTTCCAGCCTGCGCCTCATCCCTCCGGAAAGCGTCTTGGTCTGTGCGCCGCGCCACTTCGTCAGATCCACCAGTCCCAGCAATTCGTCGATCGTGGATTTACGTTTGCTCGCTGGAACATCGTAGAGCTTGGCGTAGATGCTGAGATTTTCTTCGACGGTCAGATCGAGGTCGCTGGTCAGCGCCTGCGGGATGACTCCGATGGTGCGACGAACCGCGTCGGGATCTTTCGACACGTCATGTCCGGCAATGCGTGCTGCGCCCGCCGTAATCGGGATGAGCGTAGTCATCATCCGGATCAGCGTCGATTTCCCGGCGCCGTTCGGACCCAGCAATCCAAAAATCTCTTCTTCCTTCACATTGAAGGAAATGTCATCCACGGCGGTGAATTCGCCATACTTTTTGACGATGTGGTCCACTTCGATGGCATTTCCCACTTCCGGAGACGAGCTTCGCCCGTTCCCGGGAGGCAGCGTTTCGGACCCGCCATTCGGTTTGAAGTCAGCAACCATATGTGCCGTCAATCATCGATCCGAAATCAAAAGTCATTGCTGCTTACCCGCGGAGGCCGCCTCGTTCGCCGGGGAGCCTTTCAATTGTTCCGGCGAGACCAGCACTTCTGCGGTCATGCCAGGAACATAGTCTCCCTTGGGATTGTTCAGCCGAACTTTAAGCACGATCGTCCTGATGTCACGCTTGCGCCGGCTCACGTCCCGCTGGGTTGCAAAATCCGCTTCAGGCGACTTGAAGAAAACTTTTCCTGAAGTTTCGGTGCCGCCGGGCATGCGAATGCGGAGCGTATCTCCCAAGCCGATGTGGTCAGACTGAGTTTCTGGAATCGCCGCCCGTACCCAGGTGTCGCTCAAATCCATGATTGTGACGATCGGCTGTCCCGCGGTGAGAACTTCGCCGTCGCGCGCCGCGCGAACAGAGACAGTCCCGTTTACCGGGGCATAGATCTTCGTGTAGCCCAGCCGGACTTCAGCTTCCTTGAGTTGGGCTTCGGCATTGGCCAGTTGTCCGCGAGTGGATTGCACGGTGCTGGCTGCCGCGTGGGCCTGATTAATGTTGGCCAGGGCGGTGTTCAAGTCCGCCTGTGCCGCATTTACCTGGTCCTTCAGCGACTGAACGCTCGCCTGCTGCGCTTTTAGGTTGCTCTCCGCCTGGACCCGATCCTGGTCCGACGCGACACCCTGTTTGGCAAGTTCAATCATACGGCGGCTGTCACTCTCGGTGCGCTGCAAGGTAGCTTCCGCCTGCAGCAACTGGGCGCGAGTCGATTGCAATCGTGCCTGCGCATTGACCACGTTGCTGGATGTCGAACCCTGGGTAGCTTCTCGCGTGGACTGCGTGGCCAACACCTGCGACCGCATGCTGTCAATCATGGCGGCTGCGGCCCGCGCCTCGGCTTCCAGTTCCGAAGGATCGATGATTGCGATCAAGTCTCCTTGTTTGACTTGTGTACCCTCGTCCACCAAAAGCTTTTCGATGCGCCCCTGCATTTGCGGGCTCACGATGATCTGGTTGGAGTCCACGGTGCCGATCAGTACCAGATCATTGGCGCGGGGCGTCGAGGCCAGATAGTAGATCGTTGACGCGATCAGAATGACCGCGAGAATAATCAGAAATCTATTGCGCGCGTTCACGGTCTTGCTCCTTTGGAGTCTGTGCCTTCAGGCTGGAACAACGCCGCAGAAATGAAGTCGAGTACCGCGGCCCGGCGGGCGGCAATGCGCTCCGGAGAAAAGGGATCGATGCCGGCGACCATACGAAGGACCGGCGCATTGGTGAAATGAAAAGTGATTACGGCAATCATGGAGGGAACGAAGTGCAGGGGATCCACCGGGCGAAAGTCTCCCGAGGCTTGACCTTCCTTAATTACAGCTGCAACCTTGTGGAATAGAGGAACGAAGTACTGTTTTGCAATGCGCGCCAGTTGCGGAGCGCTGCCGCGGGCCGCGCGCATCATTTCCCCCTGCGCGATCCGGGGATAAAGCGGATGGCTGGCGATGTAATCAAAATGCGCGCCCACGTAGGCAAGCAGCTTTTCCCGCGGTGGCAGTTGGTTGGATAGCGCTTCGTCGATGGTTCGTTTCAGTCCTCCAAAAACCTGGTCCAATACAGCGGCGTAGAGCCTTTCCTTGTCTTTGAAGTAGTAATACAGAAGAGCTTTATTGACTCCCGCTACCCGCGCGATTGCATCGGTACGCGCGCCAGCGACGCCCTCACGCGAAAACTCAACCACTGCCGCCTGCAGGATGGCGGCCCGGCTCTCCTCGGGGCGTCCGCGGGAGCCCAGCCGGGGCTTCGGTACGGTTTTGATGCCTACTTTCACGTTAATTAACCAGTTAGTTAGATTATACGCCAGGTCCGTGGGGCGCACAAATTATTTTTCGTCCGCATCCCCTAAAATACGCAAGCTTTACATAATTGTGTCTGGAGGTTTTCCGTGCCCTTTACCAGAAGAGAGGCTTTGATGTCCGCCGGAGCGCTGGTAGCTGCTTGCTCCGTTCCCTTCGCCAATTCGATGGCCCAGGAAGCGGCGACGCCGCCTCAAGCCAGTCCGGCGGCTGCGTCGGAACCAGTTTGCCTCGCGGACTTTGAGCCGTTGGCGAAGGCGAAAATGCCCGTGATGGGATGGGAGTACGTGAGCGGAGGCGCTGCCGACGAGCTGACTATGAAGTGGAATAAAGAGGCATACCAACGCATACGGCTGAAGCCCCGCGTTCTGGTGGACGTTTCCCGGCTGGACACACGCGTCATATTGTTTGGACAGGAACATGCCTACCCGATCATTCTTGCGCCAACAGCAGCCCAAAAACTGACCCATCCCGAAGGAGAACTGGCGACTGCGCGAGGCGCAAGCATCGCGAGCGCGGCGATGGTGCTTAGTTCGTTCTCCAACACCAGTCTGGAAGATGTCGCGGCGGTGGCAAAGAAGCCGTTGTGGTTTCAGCTTTACGCGCAGACCGATCATGGTTTCACTCGCGAACTCGTGCAACGCGCCGAAGCCGGCGGATATCGCGCCCTTTGCCTCACGGTCGATACTCCAATCACCGGCGCGCGTAACCGCGAGACCAGGGCCAACGTGAAACTGCAATCCCTGCCCAACATGAAAGGACTGAAGGGCTTCGGAAACGAAAGCACTGTGCAGACCGGCTCACTGGACATTTTCAGCAGCGTGCTGGATGCCGCCCTCAGTTGGAAGGACGTGGAGTGGCTGCGTTCTTTTGCAAAGGTTCCCCTGCTGGTGAAGGGTGTGCTTAATCCCGACGATGCACATCGCGCGGTGCAGGCTGGAGTTGCCGGAATCATGGTTTCCAATCATGGCGGAAGAAATCTGGATACCGTGCCGGCAACAATAGATGCTCTACCTCAGGTGGCTGACAAAGTCGCAGGTCGCGTACCCGTGTTCGTGGACGGCGGTATCCGTCGCGGGACGGACGTGCTCAAGGCGCTGGCGCTGGGAGCGAATGCAGTCTTGATAGGGCGTCCTTATCTCTACGGGTTGGGCGCGGAAGGCGAGGCCGGGGTGACCAAGGTGATCAATATTCTGCAGCGTGAATTTGCCATGGCGATGGCGCTCACCGGCAGAACGACGATTGCCAGCATCGACCGCTCAGTGATTTGGTCTTAAGATTGGAATATCACCTCTAACGATATTTGGTTGTCAGGGAGAACCATGAAATACCGGACACTTGGACGCACAGGTTTTGAAGTCAGCGAAATGGCGCACGGGCTTTGGGGTATGAGCGGATGGAGTGGCTCGGACGATCGCGAGTCCCTTGATGCATTGCAGCTGGCAACCGATCTCGGGTGCAACTTTTTCGACACTGCCTGGGCTTATGGCGATGGTAAGAGCGATGGGTTGTGGGCGAAATATTGTCACGCAACTCTTCCCCTCCCAACCCGGCCAGTCGTCTGTTCGCGGCATCAAAGATTCCGCCGCTCAACGGCAAATGGCCGGCAACGCCGGCATACAAATATCAGGACGTCTTCCCTGCGGCTCATGTTTTCAAACATGCTGACATGATCCGGCAAAAGCTTCGGGTTGATTCCATCGACCTGCTGCAATTTCACGTTTGGGATGACAGTTGGGTCGACGAACCAGATTTTCGCAATACTGTCGAAAAGCTCAAGCGGGACGGAACCATTCGATCTTTCGGATTGAGCCTCAACCGTTGGGAACCGAACAACGGCCTCAAAGCTTTGCGCACTGGTCTGGTGGACGCGGTGCAAGTGATCTACAACATCTTCGATCAGTCGCCCGAGGACAAACTTTATCCACTTTGTCACGAACTTAATGTTGGAGTTATCGCGCGCGTCCCGCTCGACGAAGGCAGCCTCGGCGGAAAGATGACGGCCGAAACGCGATTTCCCAAGGGAGATTGGCGGGCCATGTACTTCGGACCCAAAAACCTTGGCCCGACGCTTGAGCGAGTGGAGAAGTTGAAGGCCGTGCTCCCATCTTCAATGACGTTACCGCAGATGGCGTTGCGGTTTATCCTCTCCAATCCGGTAGTGAGCACGATCATCGTCGGCATGAGAAAGCCGGACCACGTTCGCCAGAACATCGCTGTGAGCGACGCCGGTCCGCTGGATGCAGAGTTATTGCGCAAACTGAAGGCTCATCGCTGGGACCGCAAACCGGAGCCTTGGGCAGATTGAGTTTTGTCTGGGATTTGCTTGTTTGGGACCGGGTCTCTAACCCGGTCGGGCGGCCCAAAGGGCCGCTGCCTTATGCAGCCGAAGCCTATCCACTCGATCGTTCGCACGTCACTTCCCACGTAGCGAGAGTGTTGTTCTCGATGTTGTCTTAAGGAAAACGGAATCAAGTTCGACTTGCATACAGCAGTGGTAATGCCGGATCACACCCATCTCCTGATGAGTCAGCTAAGAAATATCGATGGATGGAACTTCAGTCTGCCTCAGATCATGCATGCCATAAATGGAGTCTCGGCACGGAAGATCAACCTGCTTCTGGACCGGCATGGCCCAGTCTGGCAGGAAGAATTCTTTGATCATGTCTTGAGATCGAACGACAGCTTTGAGGAGAAGGCTGATTACATCTGTCAGAATCCGGTGCGAGAGGGATTGGTTAAGGCCGAGAGCGAATATCGCTGGTTGTGGAGAGGGAAGCTTCCCCTCATTTAAGTTTCAATCTAAGTTTCAAACCCAAGCGGCCTTTCAGGCCGTCCGACCGGGTCGGAGACCCGGTCCCACACAGTCACATAACTACTGCAAGCCACCAGCGATAGACGGCACCAGCAGTACTTCATCCCCATCCTGGAAGGCGTACGCCTTGCCGCCCAAGAAGCGGATGTCCTCTTCGTTCACATACACGTTGAGAAAACGTCGAATCTCGCCCGCTTCATCGCGCAGATGAGGCTTGAGCTCAGGGAACTGCTCATCAAGTGCGTTAAAGAGCTCTCCCAGATTCGCCGCCGAACAGGTCACCCGCGCGTTTCCCGCCGTCAGCCGGCGCAAGGCCGTCGGAATTTGAACCGTGATGTTCATCTAGGCTCCAACGGTCTCCGGACATCTTCTCCGAAACGTGTTTTGCTGGAGCGTCCAGGGTTCTTGCCATGTATTTCTCGAACTCAGCAATCTTTGGCGCGATCGGCTCCTCCAGTTCGTACTTACCCGCAAGCACATCGGTCGTCTTCAAACCATTGCCCGTGATGCATAGCACGGTCGTTTCATCGGGAGAGATCCGCCCCTGGCCATAAAGCTTGCGCGCCGTGCCCACGGTCACGCCGCCCGCGGTTTCCGTGAAGAGGCCTTCAGATTCCGCCAACAACTGGATGCATTCCACCAATTCAGGATCGGAAACGTCTTCTGACCAGCCGCCACTCTTCGTGATCACCTTGATCGCATAGTGGCCGTCCGCGGGGTTTCCAATGGCAAGCGACCGCGCGATAGTCGTAGGCTTCTGCGGTTCGATATCGGCGTTGCCAGCCTTCACGGCAGTCGAAATCGGGGAACATCCAGTTGCTTGCGCGCCGAAATATTTCACCGGTTTGGCGTCCACCAATCCAAGCTGGACCAGCTCGTCGAACGCTTTCTTGATTTTGATGATGAGCGATCCGCCGGCCATCGGACAACAACGTTATCGGGCAGACGCCAGCCGAGCTGTTCGGCGATTTCGAAGCCGACAGTCTTCGAACCTTCGGCGTAATACGGGCGCAGGTTGACGTTGACGAATCCCCAGTTTCGCTCGTCGGCGATCTGCGAGCACAACCGGTTGACCTGGTCGTAACTCCCCGCGATGCGCACCAGACTCGCGCCGAAAACCTGCGTGCCCACAACTTTCGCGGCTCAAGATCGGCTGGAATGAAAATCACGGCTTTGAATCCGTTGCGCGCGGCTTGCGCCGCGACCGCATTGGCGAGATTTCCGGTGGAAGAGCAGGAGACAGTATCGAAGCCGAAATTGCGTGCCTGGGACAAGGCCACTGCGACGACGCGGTCCTTAAAGCTTAGGGAGGGCTGACAAACCGCGTCGTTCTTCAAATAGAGGTGTTTCGCGCCCAGTTTTCGAGCCAGACGCGGCGCCTCCAGCAGTGGTGTAAACCCGGCCGGGACTGTGGGCCGATAATCCTGCGGCAGCGGCAGTAAGGCAGAATAGCGCCACATGCTGGCAGGACCCTGAGCAATTCGCTCGCGGGTAAATGTTGAGCGCGCGGCGTCATAATCGTAGAAGACTTCCAGGGGAGAGAAACAATCGTCGCAGATGGAACGGGGCTGATTTCCCCAGCTTTTGCCGCATTCCCGACAGCGCAATTCGTATTTCGTTAATTCCGAGATCATTGGCCACTCGCTTTTGAGTAGCCTGCGGGACGAGCCGCTTAGAAAACGCCCTGAAACGCGAAATCCTCTTTCCCTGAAATTGAGGAAAGAGGAACGAGATGCTGAAAAGTCGGCACCCCGAATCTCATGTTCCCCCTTTGCAGGGCGAGAGTTGACACCGGGCGACCAGAAAGATGACTTCTGATCCGGTTGTCGTGGCTTCGTAGGGCTCGTCCCTCAGCCACTCTGCATGAAATCCAAGGTCTGCTCCGAAGAGCAAACTTGATGAATGGTAGCGGGGAAGCCGGGGGTTCGTCAAGAGGGGCGAGGAATTCGGTAGTGGTGCACTTCAGATCACCCATGGCGTAAGGCTAACGTAAATCCAAACTACGCCACCACCCGGAATTCCACCATGAAGCCATCCGCAGACGCTGCTCTTCGTTAATCATGTGCGCGCAGCGCCTCGCGCGCGATCAGTTCGCCATTGAGAAAGGTTGCGTCAAAAAATGCCGAATTCGTCGCCTATGCCCGACAGCCTTCCCGACGCTCGTTCTATACTCTCTGCCGGACGGTGCTTCTGATGTCAGAGCAAGTTTTTGGCCTCGGCGTGAATCAGGTAATGGCGTATACCGCCATCGCCAATGTGCTGCTGGTAGTGCTGCTGACTGCGATCAACATCTACTATGCCGGACATGCCAAGCGCCAGGCGGATGCTGCCCGCGAACAGGTGGCCTCTTCCAACCGCCAATCCGAAATTGCCGCGGAGACGCTCTCGCTCTTGCGCAAACAGATGGACCAGCAACATCGCACCGACATCGCTGCAGTGGCATTGCAACTCAAAGTCGCAGTTCACGTCATTGAGGACTGGCTCAAGCGAATCGGTTCGGACAGGCAGCCGCAGTTGCCAGATGAGATAGCTATCCTGCCCGCCGATTTCAGCGTTGCGACCCAGCGCGCCAATTCGATCGATCACATCGTCGCCGAGAACATGGGTGCGGCTTCGCTTTATGTGGCGGAGGCTGAAAACAGCATCCGTCTTCTGCGACACCGCAACCTGGATGAACCCGAAGCTTGGAAAGATCACCAGCAAAAAGCCACCAAAAGCTTGACCAATGCCCGCTACAAGCTGTCTACAGCCCGGATGCGGTGGGAGGCAACGACCGAGCAACAGCCTTGACCCCGCGATGGTGGCGGCGCATAATTGTCGGCCTGTGTTAACTGGCTTTCCCGAACGAAGGCCCGAAGTTCTGTCCCCCGACGAAAATGCCTGGTTATACGTGCGCCGCTGCTTGTCAGCTGGCGGGCGAGATCTTGATTCCCGAAGCATAATCTCAAGGAGTTCTTCACATGACCGACGAAACCAAGCGTATCGGCGATTATCAGATTCTTGATGAGTTGGGCAGCGGCGGAATGGGCAGGGTATGGCGGGTTCGGAACGTCATTACCGATCGCATCGAAGCCATAAAGGTTCTGCTTCCTGATCTTGCGGGACGGCAGGAGCTGGCGGCGCGCTTCCAGCGCGAAATCAAGCTTATGGCGAGTTTGAATCACCCCAACATCGCTGCTCTCCGGACCGCATTCACCGCGGACAACCAGCTCTACATGGTGATGGAGTACGTCGAAGGCACGACCGTTGCTGAGAAGTTGGAACATGGCGCCATCCCTGTGCCCGACGCGCTGAACTATATCGGCCAGGTGCTTAGCGCCGTGAGTTATGCCCACAGCCAAGGGGTGATTCACCGCGATATCAAGCCCGCTAACATGATGCTGACCCCGCAGGGCGTAATCAAGCTGATGGATTTCGGCATTGCCCGCGCGGGCGAAGATCGCAGCCTGACCATGACCGGGACAACGATGGGATCGCTGAGCTACATGTCGCCGGAACAGGTAAAGGGCGAACCTACCGATGTGCGTTCGGATCTGTATTCCGTCGGGGTCTCGCTGTACGAAATGGTGACGGGTCAACGCCCGTTTGTCGCCACCAGCGACTATTCCATCATGGCGGCCCACGTGAAGGAGGCGCCGAAGCCGCCCGCGGAGCTTCATCCCGGCCTGCCTTCGGAGTTAAATGAAATTATCCTGATGGCGATTGCCAAAGACCCGACCCAGCGTTTTCAGACCGCGGAAGCCTTCCGCAATGCGTTGAGTAGCGTGCCGGTAACACCGTCGCCGGTGATCCCTAAAAATGTCCTGGACGCCCGCACTGTCACATCGATGGCTCAGCCCCTGACTTCGCCTACCGGGCCGGCGCCAAGCGCACCGATTTCTGCGCCGGTGGCGGCTTTTAGGGACACCAACACGCCTGCACCGATGGCCACGCCCGTGCCGATGCCGCCGCCTTCATCGAGCGGACATCGTGGGCTGTACATGACGCTGGGAGCCCTGATCGTGCTCGCCGTACTGGTTCTGGCTGGAATCTATGTGCCCCGCAGCAATTGGATACACGCAAAATCGCCTGATGCGGGTGCTGCTGGATCCGACAGCTCAACTTCCAACAACACTGCGAACCAGGGGTCTTCTAATCAGAGCCCGTCTGATCAGAACTCGTCCGGCCAAAGCCAATCCGACCAGAACCAGTCCAGCCAAAGTTCGGACAAAGCTTCGTCAAATGGCACTCAGCCAAATTCTGGCGATTCGAAGGCCGGTGCGAATTCAAATTCCGCACAGACCTCAACCGCTCCCGCTTCCGAGGACAGCTCGAATGCGATGGAACCGCATGAGATGCCGCCTGCGGCTGCTGCCATGAAACCAACTCCGCCGGCCGCCGATTCGACTTCGGGAAAACTAAATCATCATGCCAAGAAAGCATTGGCTCAGAACAATGGCATGCCCGGAGAAACCCCAGCATCTACCGGCAGTGCCGACGGTGCTTCTTCGGGTGGCAACTCCGCCCAACTTGATGAAATGGAGAAGACTGTCGATCAGCTTTCAAATCGCGCTGCCGCGGTAAATAGCAGTTTGGATCGTCTGCAACAGCAGCAGAGCGCCGCGGGCTATGGCTTGCGTGGGGACATGGCCGCCAGGCAGGCGAGCTTGAAAACAAACCTTGCGAAAGCGGAAGACGCGCTTCAGAACCGGGACGTGGCGCGAGCGAAGAAGTACGCAGATATGGCCGGCGCCGACGCCGATGTCCTGGAGAAATTCCTGGGACATTAGATTTCTGCCAAGCTGTCATCCTGAGCAGAACTGTCTAGCTGATCGAACTGTCATCCTGAGCGGAGTGGCTGCTTCGCATCGCGAAGCAGCCGTGTAGTCGAAGGACCCCTATCGCAACCGGCGCGTTATCTCGAATCCCCCTTCTCCGCGGCACGCCTTAAGTTTCAGCACATCTTGATGTATGCATCAATGCGGCGCTCCAGAACCGCCAGCGGCATTGCACCCGAGAGCAGTCCAGCGTCGTGAAAGCGGCGGATGTCGAAGCGAGTCCCCATCGCGGCCTTGGCCTTCTGGCGCAGGCGCAGCCAATCCAGCTTGCCGAGCATGTAGCTGCACGCCTGCCCCGGCCATACGCAGTAGCGCTCGACCTCAGTGGTGAGCGTGGCTTCCTTATCGCCCAGAACGTCGACGGCATATTCGATCGCCCGCTCGCGGCTCCAGCCCTTGGAGTTCAGGCCGGTATCCACTACCAGTCGCACCGCGCGGAACATTGAGTCGTGGATCTGGCCGACGTGGCCGAGCGGGTCATGCTCGTACATGCCCATCTCCACCGCCAGCTGTTCGGCGTATAGAGCCCAGCCCTCGGTGTAGCCGGCAAAATCCCCGCCCTTCCGGATCAGCGGCAGGTCCGCCTCTTGAGCCAGCGAGAGCTGAAGGTGATGGCCGGGGATCCCCTCGTGGAAGGTGAGCGTCGGCAGCACCCAGCTTGGCTTTTCGGCGGTGTCGCGCAGGTTGATGTAGTAAGCACCCGGCCGCGTCCCGTCGAGCGAGCTGTTTATGTAGTAGCCGCCCGGCGCGCCGACCTCGATAGCCTTGGGCACGCGGCGTATATCCAGCCTGGCCTTCGGCAGGGTACCGAACCATTGCGGCAGCTTGGCCTGCAACTCAGCCACCTTGCCCGTTCAGGTCGGCGATCAGCTTGTCCTTGCCCTCGTCGGTGTTGGGGTAGTGGAACTTGGGATCGTCGTAGAGTGCCCGCAGCCGCGCCCCAACCGAGCCCTGGGTCATAGCCCTGGGACTTCAGGATGCCGTCGATCCGGGCGCTGTGGACTTTCACCAGTTCGAGGCCGGTCTTGTGAATCTCGTCCGACGGCATGTCCGAAGTGGTGGCCTGCTTCAACGCCAAGGCGTAGAAGGCCTCGCCCTTGGGTAGGCGATTGACGCCGGCGGTATGCACAGCGCTGAGGCGCATCTCGGTCATCAAGGCGATCTGGCGGTCAATCGCGGGCTGAACCTTGCCGGTGTAGATGGCGGCCGCCCGTTGCTCCCAGTCGCCGTCGATTCCTTTCTCGCGGGCACGGCGGGCCAGGGACTGTACGAGGTTGGACGTGTCCGGCTTGGCATCGCGCAGGGCACGCATCTGGATCAAGGTTTTGTCGATGACGAAGTCGGGCGGTACCACGCCAAGCGCCAGGTCGTGGCGGGCCTGCTCGACCTCCTGGTCAAGCATGTTGGCAAAGGCGGAAAGGCGCGACAGATAGGCGTCGGCATCTTCCTTGGTCTCGATCGCGTGCTGGGTGTCGAGGAAGTCGGGCACCGTTTGGTAGGAACCTGTGAGCTGGCTCAGCACGTACGGGCTGCCGATAAAAGGGAATTCGCGGTACCCCTGGTCGCTGAGTGCCAAGCCGTAGACCACCGAATCGTAGTTCACTCGTTCGAGAAGATTCAGGGCCCTGGCGTTAATGCTGCGGAGACGCACGAGTTGGCTGGCCGTTCGGCGCTTGTCGCCCTCCCACGAAGCGATTGAGCTTTCGTCCAGTTCGAACTTTTGATGGACGCGATCGCCCTTGTCGAGACCGAGGGTGGTAACAAAGATGGGCGAACGATCCAGATCTTCCTTCATGATGCCGTCGAACACGCCGTTGAGCTTTACTCCCTCTGGCGTGGTGGTAGCAGGAGCTTGCGGCTCGGCGCGGGAAATTGCCGTTAAGGCCAATGCGCCCGCGGAGCCGAGAATGAAATCGCGTCTGTTCATGATCGTGTCGATAGGGCGTTTACACTCATCGTCCGGACATTGGTGTAATGGAGATGTTACGCCATCTGGCGGAACCCGGAACGCCTGTCCTTCTTGTCTGTGGGAGCGAAGACGCGTGGGCGCAATTTCCGAAAGTGCCGATGAAGTCGGAGCGGCATTCTAATCTGCATACCGTCGGCTTCTAACTGCAGTCGGCGATTAGAAACACGCTTAGGTTGAGGCTACCAAACAATTTGTTTCCAAAAGTCGCATAGAAGGTAACACTCAAAACATTCAGAAAGCGCAAGGTCAAATAGGCATACAATGTGGGCGCTTTTCAAAGCCAACGCGGAATTCGCTTCAAGAAGGAGCTCCACCTCCCATGAACCAACAGCCCAAACCACAACCGCCCAAACCACAACCGCCGCACCAGGATTTCGTTTCCGATCAGGACGCCCGTCAACCTCACGAGCAAACCGGCGTTGGCCGCGAGGCCGCGAGACGACGTTTCTTGCAGTTGGTTGCCGGAGGCGCCTCGATGGGGTTGATGGCGGCGGTGGCGAAAGAGTTTAGCCTTCCCGAACCGGTGTTCGCGCAGAGCACGCTCAGCCCGGATGCCGCTCTGGCCGAACTGATGACGGGCAATGAACGTTTCACCTCGAGGCGAATGACGTCTGACGCCGAGGATCTTGCCATCCTGAAACAGAACACCGCTGAAAAGCAGGAGCCATTTGCCGCGGTGCTTTCTTGTGCTGACTCCCGTGTGCCGGTGGAGTTGGTTTTTGATCAGACCATCGGACACATCTTCGTAACCCGCATAGCAGGCAACATTGTCACCTCGGAGATTATCGCCAGCCTCGAATACGGCGCGCTGGTGTTGGGCGCGAAGGTGTTGCTGGTTATGGGGCACGCTAACTGCGGCGCCGTCAAAGCTACGATCCAGGGCAAAGAGGTTCCCGGACAGATCAGCGCGCTCTATCCCCACATTCAGCCGGCGGTCGACCAGGCAGGAGACAACCTGGAAGCGGCAACCAAGGCAAACGCAAAAATTCAGGCGACACTGTTGACCGAATCGTCCACGGTGATCAAGGGACTGATCAAAGAAGGCAAGCTGAAAGTTGCCGCCGCCTATTATGATCTCGCAACCGGTCATGTGACGCTCTTGAGTTAGCGGCAAGAATGTTCGCTTCGATTTGGTTGGTTATAAAAACAGCCCTGGCAGCAAACGCCCGCATTCAAACGCCGTTTGCTATCGCGAAAGCTCGCAAATCCAATTCACTTCCCAGGTCTTCCCGCCATCGGGGGAGAACGATTGCTCCATGCGCGCCGAGTTGGGAGAGATGTTGAGCCAGACGTAGCGCACCAGGATGGCTCGGCCTTTGTAGTCTTCCTGATCGAAAAACTCGCCGCGATTTCCGCTGAAATTGCCTATGACCGGAGGCAAGCTGAGGGTCCCGTTATTCACGTCGACCAGATAGATACTCCACTGCCGCGATGTGGGGTTGTAGAGCCGGAGCGTTTGCGCCTTGATGCGAAGTTTTTTGTCGGTGCTGGAGACGTCGAACTCTTCGAAGTTCGAATTGCTGTCGAGCAGCTTTTTGTGGTTCGAGATACCGTCATACTCGATCCAGGTTGTGGAGTTGTTGAGGCGATCCGGGAGACGCCGGACGTGAGCCTTCCAGTTGCCGATGACGAAGTCAAAGTCGTGAGAGCCATCACGTTGAGGAAGATTCGCAGGATCCGAGGTGGTGGTCTGAGCGTGGATCAGCCCTGGAAGCATTGCTATGAGAAGAAGGAGCGGATAAAGGCGCTTGCTAGTTTTCATTGAATGCTTCTCCCTTCGACACGATGATCGCCGTGTAGTCCAAACAGGCATGGCGTATTCGTTCGGACCTGCCGGGGTCACTTCGGTTTCCGGACCACTGGTGAGTTAGACGCTAGAATGCTCTCGCGGTTTCGCAGGCAGCATGCCCGTAGTGTGATTGCAGGCCGTATCAGTCGCGAGTTTTGGTTGCCGCGAATCGCAGTCGTACGTAGTCGGCCACCCAGGTTCCATTCGCATCTCGAAGTTGTGGTTCCAGAACCGTGCGAACCTCTCGCAGATAGTCGTTACGAGCTTGGTCGGAGAACCCTTGAAAAAAATTGAGGGCAAAAGTCTCCAACCAACCAACGACGTCGCCTGGCAAGGGAGTCGGACGCGGGATCAGCGCGATGCTATCGACGCGAAATCCTGCGCGTTCCAGCCTGGTGGCGTAGTCGCCGGGTGTGGGGAAATACCACGGAACGCGAGCCTCGCCGTCAAACCCGCGGCGGTCCAATGCTTGAACCAGAGCAGTCCGGATCTTGTGAACGCAACCGTGGCCTCCGCATTCAGCAACAAATCGGCCGCCTGGTTTTAAAGAACGGTACACTCCTGCCAGCACTACATCTGCACGTCTGATCCAGTGCAGCACGGCATTACTGAACACGGCATCGAATTCGTCTTTGTATCGCAGCTGTTCGGCGTTGACCACGGATGCGTTCAGGCCGAGCTTCCTCGCAGCTTCAACCTGCGGAAGGCTCGAATCGACCGCAACCACGTCACATCCCAGATCCACGAGCTTTTTCGTTAGTACGCCGTCTCCACAGCCAAGATCGAGGATTCTTTCGCCGCGCCTTGGCGCAAGCAATTCCAAGACGGGTGATCCCAAATCGGATACGAACCTCGCGTTTCGCGCATAAGACGCCGGATCCCAGGTTTGTGCGGTGGTCATGGCAAAAATGATAGCAGCTTGAAGTTTGATTGAGCGAAATGTCCTGCAGCGTCGCGCAGTGTCACGCAGCGTCGGGCGATCTACCGGTCGGTCCCGGTACGGCAAACCGGTAGTAACCCTGTGACACGCGATTACAGTAATCACCTGGTCATTGGTGTAATTGATTCCATAACAATGTCGGCTCCCAGACCCGAGTAAGCTTTGGTGGAGCGAACCAACCAAAAGGCTCGGGAGAAAGGAGCCGAAGATGATCATTATAGGTTGCGACTACCACCCGGGCTTCCAACAAATTGCATTTGTGGATACCGAAACGGGAGAGTTGAACGAGCTGCGACTGGAGCACCGCGAGGAGGCGGAGAAGTTCTATCAGGCTCTTGCGGCGCAGGGAATGAGGGTGCGCGTGGGGATGGAAGCCAGCGGGCACGCGCGCTGGTTTGAGCGCCTGCTGGCAGAGTTGCACTTTGAGTTGTGGAGCGGAGATGCGGCGGAGATCCGAACTAAGCGAATACGGAAGCAGAAGACGGATCGCCAGGATGCGCAGCTAATTTTGCGATTGCTGTTGGAAGATCGCTTTCCACGGATCTGGGTGCCGAGTGGGGAGAATCGAGACCTGCGGCAACTGCTGTGGCACCGGCACCGGATGGTGCAGACGCGCACGCGGCTGATGAACCAGTTGCAAGCGGTGGCGCTGAACGAAGGACTCCGCCGCAAGAAAGGTTTGTGGCGGGAAACGGGACGGAAGCAACTAGAGTCGTTCCGGTTAGCTCCGTGGGCGAGTCGGCGACGGCGGGATCTGCTGGAGTTGCTGGACCGCCTGAACCCGACGATTGTGGAACTGAGCCAAGCCATCGAAGGGGAAGTCGAGAAGTGTCCTGAGGCGCAGCGTTTGCGGACGCACCCCGGGGTCGGTTCTCTGACCGCGCTGGCTTTCGTGTTGATCGTCGGCGAGGCGGAGCGGTTCCAGTGCGGCAAGCAGATTGCGAGCTATCTGGGACTGGTGCCGTCGGAGGAGTCCAGCGGAGATCGGCGCCGGCTGGGACACATCACCAAACAGGGCAACTCGCTGTTGCGCTTCCTGCTGGTGGAGGCAGCGCAAGTCACGGTGCGCAGTGATCCGGAATGGCGCAGCAAGTTTTTTCACCTGGCCATGCGGCGGGGACGGAAGATTGCCAAGGTCGCCATGGCACGTAGACTGGCAGTTCGTCTGTACTGGATGTGGCGCAAGGGATGGGATCATGAGCAGTTGAAAAAGTTCGGTTCGCACGCGGGAAAGCCCGGACATCGCCATGGTGTGCAGTTAAACACCGAGTAATTGATAGGGCATCCCGCTCCTCCTCGCGGGGGAGTTCGAATTAGTAATCATGATCGCGGTGTGGATCGAAGAGATGCATGGGTCGGACTGAGTCCAGACCTGAACCCTGATTGCGAGCGAGCCTTGGTTGGATCGGCACATCTTCAACGAGAGCGAAATAGCGCTCCTCAGCGAGTGCAGGCTGAAGTGTGTCCCAATACTGATTGACAACGCCGACATTGTTAGAGAGGCGATGTTGCGCCTGCCCAGTTGAGTATCTGTGTGACCTATGACTGGCTGTTTAGCAGGGCTTCCACGGCTGCCTCGAGTTTCTCGAAGGGTTGATCAGGACCGGGCGCAGGCTGGAGCCGTCCACTGCGGTCGATTAGAAAAATCGCCGGATAGCGAGCTATGTCGCGGTAAAGGCCGGGGATTGTCCCTTTCACCGTTAGGAGCGGATAGCTCACTGGAACCTGTTGAAGGTATTTCTGCTGCACTCCGACATCTTCGTCTGATATTCCAAATACGACTAGTCCTTTGTCCTTTCGCTCCCGGTAGAGTTGGTCCAGTTTGGGCATCTCACTGCGGCAAGGCCCGCACCAGGTCGCCCAGATGCTGACGAGCACGACTTTACCCGCTTGGTCACTGAGGCGCTCCGGATTTCCGTGGATGTCCACGGTATCAAAGAGCGGTGCGGCCACGTCGTGCATTGCCATGTTTTGCGTCTGCTTCGCGCGGAGAAGGCCATCCCGAATTGGGGATGCCGTAAGTCCAAGCGAGAGAATCGCAAGCAGGAGCCCAATTTTTGCAGACAAGGAAAATGCGCCCGTACGTCTGGCCTTCATTGCAATGGCAATGGTTGCAAAGAACGGGATAGTCATCGCGATTGTCGATAAGGACAATCGAAATAGCCAGTCCTTTTCAAGATCCGCGCTATAACGCGTCAGCGTCCCGTACACGAGCGCGTACAAAATCACAGCTAACACAGGTGAAAGAATTCCGCAGAGGAGTACACGGTGCTTGTACAGTTTCATTCAGTCCCTCGATCTGATCCTGGATTTTGCGGGCCGAATGCGGTGGAGGCGGTGCAAGTCTAGCAGAATCTTCCGTAGCGATTGCAATCGGGATCAGACCTACCCTCCGGTAAAAAAGTAGAGGTGGAGAACGCCCGGGGTAATGAGCATAGTGGCAACATGGCGTCAGCAACTCTTTTGACGCGCCGTCAACCCACTGCCTGTCATTGACTTGCCTGCGCTTCCGCCATACGATGCTTGCCAATGATCGGCCAGACCATCTCGCACTACCGCATCGTGGAGAAGCTTGGCGGTGGCGGCATGGGGGTGGTCTACAAAGCCGAGGACGTCAAACTTCGCCGCTTCGTCGCTTTGAAGTTCCTGCCTGACGAAGTGGCCCAGGACCCGCAAGCGCTGAGTCGATTCCAGCGCGAGGCGCAGGCCGCGTCCGCGTTAAACCATCCAAACATCTGCACTATCTACGAGATTGACGAGCAGAACGGGCAAGCCTTCATCGCCATGGAGTATCTGGAGGGAGCGACTCTGAAGCATGCGATCTCTGGCCGTCCCATGGAACTGGAAACACTGCTGGCGCTGGGGATTGAAATGGCGGATGCGCTCGACGCGGCACATGCGGAAGGCATTGTGCATCGCGACATCAAGCCGGCCAACATTTTCGTCACGCGTAGGGGTCACGCCAAGATTCTGGATTTCGGCCTGGCCAAGGTGACGGCCCAGCAAAAGCGCAATGAGAATGAGGCTGGGTCTTCGATACCGACGATGGACGAACAGCATCTCACCAGCCCGGGGACGGCGCTGGGCACGATGTCCTACATGTCGCCGGAGCAGGCGCGCGGCAAGGAGCTCGATCTGCGTAGCGATCTCTTTTCTTTTGGAGCCGTGCTCTACGAAATGGCGACCGGGTCTCTACCGTTCCGGGGCGAAACTTCAGCGGTTATTTTTCACGCCATTCTTGAGAAGACGCCGACCTCGCCAATCCGTCTTCACCCGGACATTCCACCCGAGCTGGAGCGCATCATCAACCGCGCACTGGAGAAGGACCGCGAGCTGCGCTACCAACACGCCTCGGAGATGCGCGCGGAATTGCAGCGCCTGAAGCGGGATTCGGGATCGGGGAAGAGGGTCGCCGCGGAACAACCAGCAGTGGCTCCGGTTCTCGATCCTGCTCGCGGATCCTCTCAGGGACCTGCCGCCGCAGTTTCCTCTTCATCGTCGGCTTCGCGATCGGCTGTTTCGCGGGCGGGGATATCTTCGATTGCCGCTCCGAGTACGTCCGGACCACATGAGCCCAACGAACTGCGCTCGCCTGAACAGACCAAGCCGCCTTCGCCGAAGAGGTTTGCAGTAATAGCCGCCGTGGTCGTGATAGCAGCCTTGCTGGCCGGAGGACTGTACTGGCGTTCTCGTTCCACGCGAAGCCTGACCGAGAAGGATTCCATTCTTTTAGCTGATTTCGTCAACACCACCGGTGACCCGGTTTTCGACGGAACACTCAAGCAGGCGCTGGCGGTGCAATTGGAGCAATCACCATATTTGAACCTCGTGCCCGATCAGACGGTCCGCCAAACCCTGCAGTTCATGGGGCGCCCCGTCGATGAGCGAGTAACCGGGGGCGTCGCCCGCGAAATCTGTGAGCGCGAAAACATCAAAGCCATGTTGAGCGGCTCGATTGCGGCCCTCGGAAGCCAGTACGTGATAGACCTCGATGCCACCAACTGTGCAACTGGCGCTTCCCTCGCACGCGAGCAGGTCACGGCCGCAACCAAGGAAGCGGTCCTGCCGGCGGTTGGGAAGGCGGCCTCAAGCCTGCGCGGAAAGCTGGGTGAGTCGGTGGCGTCGATTCAGAAGTTCGACACGCCGGTGACGGAAGCGACGACTTCGTCGCTGGAAGCGCTCAAGGCCTACGCTGCAGCGGACAGCTTGCGCAATGGCGGAGGTGAGGCCGAGTCCATCCCGCTATTTCTGCACGCTCTCGAGTTGGACCCGAATTTCGCTATGGCCTATGCGCGACTATCGGCCATCTATGCCAACCTTGGCGAAGAGGATCGGGCGATAGACGCGGCTAAAAAAGGGTTCGACTTGCGTGGACGTGTGAGCGACCGCGAGCGCTTCTATATTGACGACCACTTCTATTCGGAAACTGGCGACATAGAAAAAGACAAGGAAAATTTAGAGTTGGCTACCCGCACTTATCCGAATGACAGCACCCCCTACGCCAACCTCGCACTCGTGTACGACCTCTTTTACGGACAGTTTGAAAAAGCGATTCAATTTGGAGACCAATTTTCTCGCCTCGAGCCAGCCTCTCCCTTTGGTTATGCCCACACTTCGGGATCCTACATAGCTCTTAACCGCCTGGAGGAAGCGCGCTCCACTTTGCAACGGGCGGTGGACGCCAAAGCCGACAACCTGTTTATCCACCAACAGCTCTACCAACTCGCGTTCTTGACCAACGATGCCGATGGCATGCAGCGCGAAATGAAATGGGCGGATGGTAAGCCTAGCGAATATCTGCTGCTGATCGAAGCAGCAAGCGCGGCTGCGTCGCACGGGGCAGATGCATAAGGCGGAAGAACTGATACAGCGTTCGGTGCAGGTGAGCGATCGCTTGGGATTCAAGGAAACCACAGCCGACACCAAAGCAGGATGGGCTCTCGTACAGTCCGAAGTCGGAAACGCTTCCAGGGCGCGTGAACTGGCGGCCGCCAGTTCCAGCCTGGCAAATGGCCGAACTAACCTGGTGCCCACGGCCGAGGCTCTCGCCATCTCCGGAGACGGCAGTCGACCTCAGAGCATCACAGAAGACTTGGGGCGGCGTTTTCCGAATGATACGCTCCTGCACAACGTAGCCATCCCCTCGATCGCGGCGCTGACGGCGCTGAACCGCAAGGCTCCGGAACAGGCGATAGAAGCACTTCGCGCCGCGACGCCTTACGAATTTGGCAGCAGCCAGGGGATGTTTCCCGTCTCCGTCCGAGGTCTGGCTTATTTACAGGCGAAGCGCGGGCCGGAGGCGGCAGCGGAATTTCAGAAGATGGTCGATCATCGTGGAATCGATCCCACGGGCGTCGAGCATTCGCTGGCCAAACTGGGGCTCGGTCGGGCATATGTAATCGCCGGAGACACGGCGAAAGCGAAAGCTGCCTATCAGGATTTCTTTGCCCTGTGGAAAGACGCCGACCCTGAAACCCCCATCCTGAAGGAAGCCAAATCGGAGTACGGGAAGCTGCAATAGATTGGATCAACTGTTGTCATCAGGTGATCACAACAACAAAATGGCCATCAATCTGGTGGCGACGTTACGCCAGCAACCCGCCTGGGTTACTCCATCTCCTCTGCTTTCGTTGACTTGGTCTTTTCTTGTCCGTAAGATTCGCGTCAGGTGATCGGCCAGACAATTTCGCGTTACCGCATCGTCGAAAAAATCGGCGGCGGCGGTATGGGCATCGTTTACAAGGCCGAGGACACTGAGCTAGGCCGTTTCGTCGCGCTCAAGTTTCTGCCTGAAGACGTTGCACGTGATCCCCAAGCGTTAGAACGTTTTCGCCGTGAAGCGCGTGCCGCCTCCGCCCTCAACCATCCCAACATCTGCACGATTTACGACATCGGCAAGAGCGGCGAGCAGTCATTCCTCGCCATGGAGTTTCTTGAAGGCGTGACTTTGAAGCACAAGATCGATGGGCGACCGATGGAAACCGACGAGATTCTGTCATTGGCCATCGAAATTGCCGATGCCCTCGACGCAGCGCACGCCAAAGGGATCGTCCATCGCGACATCAAGCCCGCCAACATTTTTGTCACCGCGCGTGGTCACGCCAAGATTCTGGACTTCGGTCTGGCCAAGGTCACGCCGGGAAGCATCTCGTCCAACCTGAACGCGTCCCCTGGCATGCAGACGCTGACGGTCGAGGAGCACCTGACCAGTCCAGGAACAACACTTGGAACGGTTGCGTATATGTCGCCGGAGCAAGTGCGAGCCAAGGAATTGGACTCGCGCACGGACTTGTTCTCCTTTGGTGCGGTGCTCTACGAGATGACAACTGGCACGCTGCCGTTCCGTGGCGAAAGCTCAGGGGTCATCTTTAAAGCCATTCTGGACGGGACTTCAACATCCGTGGTGCGGCTGAATCCCGATGCTCCGGCCAAGCTGGAAGAGATCATCAACAAAGCACTGGAGAAAGACCGCAATCTGCGATACCAAAGCGCAGCAGAAATGCGAGCGGATTTGCAGCGCCTGAAGAGGGACAGTGATAGCGGCCGCACGTCGGTATCGAACTCCGGGCTAACTACTGTCCCAGACCTGCCCGCCCCTCAGTCAACAAACACGTGGAAGATCGCTGTTCCCGTTGTGCTGGTTGTCATTGCAATGGTCGGCGCTGGGCTTTACTACCGTTCGAAACAGGCAAAGCCTTTAACGGATAAAGACACCATTATTCTCGCCGACTTCGCCAACACCACCGGCGAACCCGTCTTCGACGGCGCACTCCGGCAAGGCCTCTCAGCGCAGTTGGAGCAGTCACCTTTTCTGAGCCTGGTGTCGGACGAGCACATCGCCCACACTCTGCAGCTGATGAACAAGCCCAGACAGGCGCGGCTCACGCCGGAACTGGCGCGTGAAGTTTGCCAGCGCACGGCCAGTGCCGCCACCATTGAGGGCTCCATCTCCAGCTTGGGCAGCCAGTATGTTTTGGGTTTGAAGGCGGTGAACTGCCGCACCGGCGATCTGCTCTCGGAAGAACAGGTGACGGCCAACGGCAAGGAACAGGTCCTCGAAGCTCTCGGTAAGGCGGCGGCCACGCTGCGAGGCAAGCTGGGAGAATCCATGGCCTCTGTGCAGAAGTATGACGCCATGCCGCAGAACGTGACCACGCCGTCACTGGAGGCGCTGCAAGCGTATGGCCTCGGAGTTCGCACCGTGGAGGTCGCCAATGATTACGTGGCCGCGACCCCCTTCTTTGAAAGGGCTGTTGCCTTGGATCCGAATTTTGCCATGGCCTTTCTGCGGTTAGCGGAAGACTACCAACCCCAGGGGGAGCTCGGCCGGTCCGCCGAAAACGCTCGCAGGGCTTACCAATTGCGGGATCGGACGAGCGAGCAGGAAAAACTCGCTATCTCCTCGTTTTATGAGTACGTGGTCACGGGAAATCTTGAGGCAGCGCGCAGTTCGTATGAGCTGTGGGCGCGGACCTTCCCTCGCGAAGATGACGAACCACAAAATATGCTTTGGCTTATTAATGCCGCTTTTGGCGAATACGAGAAATCTCATTCAGCAGCGGTGGAGGCAACGAAGCTCAATCCCGGAAGCGCGAATAACATCGTAAGTGTGGTTTACGCTGACCAGTGGTTGAACCAACTGGACAAAGCGAAAGCGGCGGCACAAGACGCCCGTGCCCGCAATCTTGAGTCTCCCTGGATTCCCTTGATTCTTTACGTCGTGGATTTCGTTTCCGGCGATGCCGCCGGAATGGAGCAAGAGACCCCTCGAGCGATGGGCAAACCGGGGATCGAGGACCAGATTCTCTTCCTCCAATCCGAAACCGCGGCCTACGGTGGGGAGTTCACCAAGGCTCGGGAACTGACGCGGCGAGCTGCCGATTCTGCGCTAAGAGCCCAGGAAAAAGAAACATCGGCGGAATACCAGGCGCACAACGCGGTCCGGGAAGCACTAGCCGGCAATAAGGCTTCGGCAAAACAAGCGGCGCAGTCTGCAATTGCGGAGTCAGATGGCAGGCACTCTGAAGCTTTCTCGGCAATCGCGCTGGGATTGGCAGGCGACTCCGCGCAGGCGGAACGCCTTGCGGGGGATCTCGCCAAACGCTTCCCGCAAGACACGGTTGTGCAGTTCGATTACTTGCCCCTGATTCGCGCTGCTGATCGCGCTGCAAAGCGGCAAGGCAGCAGAGGCTCTGGCGGCGTTGACCGCGTCCCTGCCTTACGAAATGGGACAGACGAACAGCGCCTTCACATTCGCACTCTATCCTGCTTATTTGCGAGGTCAGGCATATCTGGCGGTCAGACAGGGCGCTGCAGCTGCGAGTGAGTTCCAGAAAATTCTGGACCATCCCGGGGTGATCGGAAATCAACCGATCGGTGCTCTCGCACGCCTGGGGACGGGGCGCGCGTATGTGATCAGCGGAGACGCCGCGAAAGCGAAAGCCGCCTATCAAAATTTCTTTGCTCTGTGGAAAGCCGCCGACCCTGAAATCCCCATTCTGAAGGAAGCCAAGGCGGAGTATGCGGAGTTGCAATAGCAGGCTGGGTTATTCCCATTCGTTGCTCGTTCGCTTGCATATAGTGCGATCTCTACTGGGCGCTCCAGGCCCACAACATTGACTACGGCTGGCAGCCCATTCCCTAAGCCTGGTGCAGGGCTTTTCTCCGGCGCCAAATACCGGATAACTGCCTGGAACGCGGATGGAAAGCAAAGCGCCCCTTCAGCGGAGCGGTGAGGGGCGGCGATTGAGCGAATCACGGCAGATGGGTTTTCAGATACCGGGTTTGAAGCCACGACAACGTCAGCCAGCATTCATTTGCTGTACTGATTTCTCTTCTTTTCTTCGTGCCGTTCTTGCCCTAACGCGATCAGCCGCTCGATCAGATCTGGATACGCCAATCCTGACGCCGCCCACAGCTTGGGATACATGCTGATCGCAGTGAATCCCGGCATAGTGTTGATCTCGTTGAGATAGATCTTCCGGTTCTTCGGGTCCATCAGAAAATCCACTCGTGCCAGCCCGGAACAATCCACAGCTTGAAATGCGCTGATTGCAAGCTGCTGAATCTTTTTCGTTTCGGCCTTGCTGAGTTTCGCCGGGATAATCAACTTAGAGCCTTCGTCGACATACTTGGCGGTGTAATCGTAGAACTCTTTTCCGGGAACGATCTCCCCGGGAACGGATGCCGCGGGCTTGTCATTTCCCAGAACCGAGACTTCGATCTCGCGCGCTTTTTGCTTATTGCCGCCCACGCCCTGCTCAATCACGATCTTGCGGTCGAATTTCGCCGCTTCTTCAATCGCAGGGCCAAGTTCCTTGCGATCGTGCGCCTTTGAAATTCCTACCGACGATCCCAGATTGGCCGGCTTCACAAACACCGGATACTTCAGCTTGCTCTCCACAAGCTTCTGAACCTTCTTCGGCGACTCTTCCCAGGCAGTGCGCAAAATCGTGACGTGCTTCACAATCGGCAAACCGGACGCCTTGAAGAGCGACTTCATAACATCTTTGTCCATGCCCGCTGCCGAACCCAGCACGCCCGCTCCCACATACGGAATATCAGCCAGTTCAAGCAGGCCCTGAATGGTGCCATCCTCGCCGAAGGTCCCGTGCAACACCGGAAAGATGATGTCAACGTTGATGGCGCGGTCGGAAACACGGCGAGTCAATCCTGCTTCGGTTTGGAATGGGGTCAAAGAATTCGACTGTCTTTGCGGCTCCGGGGGAACGATGACGGCTTCGCCCCGAGCCAGAACGGCGGCGCCTGGCGTAGCTTCGGGGTCGCCGGCCCGCAGATGAGCCTGTGAGCCAGACTCGCCAACCCCCTTGCCCTGCAACAAACGCTCGGCATCGGACGCGGTTAACCAGCGTCCTTCTTTGGTGATGCCGATAGGGACTACCTCATACTTGGCTTTATCAATGGCGTTGAAGACCGACGCGGCTGAGAGCAGCGACACTTCGTGCTCTCCGCTGCGCCCGCCAAACAGGATGCCGACGCGGAGTTTCTTCATGATATATGGACTTGATTAGACCTCTCCATTCTTGCACAATGTCATACCGTCCGGGTTGACGAGGGCTGCACCCCCGACTAGCCTCGCCCGGTCCGGGACCCAGGAAGTCTTTTGGTCCTGATTTTCTATTCAAAGGGAAGATTCTGCCATGCGAAGAGCAACATCTCCAGTCGCGCTATTTTGTCTTTTTCTCTCACTTCCTCTATTCGCGCAAGCGCCGGCGGCGCCTGGGGCTCCATCGCCGACGCAAGGACGCAAGAAGCGGGTGGCAATCATGGATTTCGATTACGCCACGGTTCACAGCAGCACAGCAGCTCTCTTTGGCCAGGACGTTGACGTAGGCAAGGGCATTTCCGATCTGCTGGTCACTTATTTGGTGAAAGACGGCAGCTATTCGGTGATTGAGCGGAAGGCGCTGGACAAGATCATGACCGAGCAGAATTTTTCCAACAGCGACCGGGCAAATCCTACCTCGGCTGCCAAAATCGGAAAGCTTCTGGGAGTGGACGCGATCATCGTCGGTAGCATCACGCAATTTGGCAACGAAACCAAAAACATGAACCTGGGCGGTGCCGGCGGCGCGCTGGGTGGCTTTGGGCTGGGTGGCTTCGGTCACAAGAAGTCGAAAGCCATCGTGGCAGTCACCGCGCGGATGGTCGACATCGACACCGGCGAAATCCTCGCGGTAGCCGAAGGTAAAGGCGAGTCGCAACGGGAAAGCACGTCGTTGCTCGGTGGCGGTGGCAACTGGCATGGATTCGGCGGAGGCAATGCCGACTTCGGCAGCAGCGATTTCCAGCAGACAATCCTGGGCGAAGCCGTAAAGGCCGCAGTAGAACAAACCAGTACGGAAGTGATCGCCGGCAAAGACAAGCTGGTAACCCGAACCATCGTGGTGGAAGGACTGATTGCAGCCGTTGACGGCGGGCAAATCATCCTGAACGTCGGCTCGAAAGCCGGAGTGAAGGTTGGCGATCAGCTGAACGTCGAGCGTGTAAGCCGCGAGATCAAGGATCCGTCGTCGGGCAAGGTGATTCGTCGCTTGAGCACGACAGTCGGCGTGGTAAAAGTCACAGACGTTGACGATATTTCTTCGGTTGCGACTACCGTTTCCGGTGCCGGGTTCAAGACCGGAGACGCCGTAAAAACCGTAACTCAGTAGCGAGGTTGAAAAAGTGGGGCGGGCGCCCTCGCCCGCGGGCTTTTGATTCTCAGGGACGGGCCCAAACAGGCCCGTTCTTTTTCACCCCTGGTGTTCAGATTGTTGGACCGGAAGCGGTGTGGGCGCGAGCGAGTCCCTTACGCAAGGTGCGTTCCACCAAGATATCAATTCGTTCGCACGATTGCAGCCGCCAGTTCCCGCATGATCTTCGCGGCACAAACTGCGGTCACATCATCCCGGTCGCGGCGCGGGTTCAGTTCCACCACATCAGCGGCAACAACAGGCACCC
The DNA here is from genome assembly GCA_963765715.1 of Terriglobia bacterium. Classification (GTDB taxonomy): domain Bacteria; phylum Acidobacteriota; class Terriglobia; order Terriglobales; family Acidobacteriaceae; genus JAIQFF01. The sequence continues at coordinate 70,139 of CAVXXN010000015.1, read as the reverse complement.
TGATTGACTGGATGGCATTGATCAACTCGCGCGTGGTGAAACCTCCAGGCTCATGGTGCGAAATCCCCGGGGCGAACGCCGGGTCCAGCACATCCATGTCTACCGATATATAAAGCGGCCCGTCCAACGGCGGGAGGCGTCCGGTCCAGTTGCGGGCTTCGACCGTCTCAACGCCATAGCGAGCCGCTTGCTCTCTTTGATGTGCGTTCGCAGTCCGAATTCCGACTTGCACGAGACGGCGCGCCAATCCTGCCTCCATGATTCTTGCAAACGGACACGCGTGCGAAAACCGGTCGCCTTCGAATTCGTCGTAAAGATCGGGGTGAGCGTCGAAATGAAGAATGTTCAGTTGTCCATGCTTCCTGGCTACCGCCCGCACCACTGGAAATGTGACGGAGTGATCGCCCCCAAGAATCAGCATGTGCGAAAATTCCGTCATCTTGTGCGTAACGAACCCCTCGATCCGCTGGACAAAATCCGGCGTGAAGTCATTGAGATTGCCCCCATCCCCGAGTACCGAAGGAATAGATAACCCATCTTCCGCACATTGGTTTGAACTTTCGCTCGCGTAAGCGCGGCGAATTGCAGCCGGAGCCTCCGCAGGCCCCCGCATAAACGAAGACTTCTCATCGTAAGCGATGCCAATAAGCCCGATCAGTTTTTGTGGGGAGTTCATAGGTCAAGACGCGTCGCACGAGCACCCTCGCTCGTGCAACCGATCCATAGTTATGAATCGCAGGAAAACGAATTCAGAGGATTTTCTTTCCAAACGCGGACAGCGCCAGTTCAACTGCGAGATCTGCTGTCCGGTTGTGCTCGTCGATCACGGGATTCACTTCTACGATTTCGAAACTCAACATGCGACCGTGGTCGGCGATGATCTCCATGGCGAGATGTGCCTCCCGGTATGTGGCGCCACCGCGGACCGGCGTCCCCACGCCTGGCGCGTCTTCGGGATCGATCCAGTCCATATCCAGCGACACGTGGTAGCCGGCGGTACCCCGTCCGGCCAGGCGCAGTGCCTCTTCCATGACCGTACGCATGCCGCGTTCGTCAATGTCGCGCATGGTGAAAACGCCGATGCCGGCTCGGCGAACATTTTCCTTCTCCACCGCGTCGATATCGCGCACGCCAACCAGCACGCAGTTCTCTGGCCTCACTTTGGGTGAAAAATTAAAAATGTTTGCCAGCTCGGCTGGACCCATCCCCATCGTCGCTGCCAACGGCATTCCGTGAACATTTCCGCTGGGAGAACTTTCCGGAGTATTGATATCGGTGTGGGCGTCAATCCAGATCAACCCGATTTTCTGGTTCTGACGACGATAAAATTCAGCGACCCCGGCCACCGTGCCCGCAGCAACCGAGTGGTCTCCGCCTAGTACCAGGGGAACCATATGGGAATCGAGTGTCCTGATCACCAACTCGGCGGCCTTGGTGCACGTCTCGGTAATCTCCTTCAAATACTTGGCTGATTGGTCGCCTACCTTTTTCTGTTCTGCGATCGCGACCGAAACATTTCCGGCGTCCTCTACCACATGCCCCAATCCTTCGAGGCGAGCCTCAAGTCCGGCTACGCGCACGGCCGACGGCCCCATGTCCACGCCGCGGCGCGATTGCCCAAGATCGAGCGGAACCCCAATCACGCGAATCTTTTTGCCAACAATGCTGGAGGCTGCAATATTCGTCATCATAAGAGCAAATGCGATCTTTAGCGCTGAGTGTCCTCGGCGACCCGGTTGCTGGTAAATCTTTTAAATCATGCGGCGCTACTTTCCGACGGCATCTGGCAAACCCTTGTAATAGCGGAATCCCTCGATCGGTTTACCGTCTTTCATCCGAATGTTTGCCCGCACTTCATCCTTCATTTGCTTCAGCTCTTCCGCCGAAAGATTGGCTTTGTAATTCTTCCAGCCCGGCCCATTCTGGCTGACGTACTTCGCGCCGGCATTCACTTTCTTGTCAACGAAGCCGCTGATATCAACCCAGGTATTTTCGTCGCCGTAATCGTAGTCGTTGTAAAAGAGATACTCCGGAACCATGTACTCCTTCAATCCTTCCTGTGTCACTTGACCCTCGAAAAGGAGCCGCCACATGGCGGCACGGGCTGCATCCGCAGCCAGGTAGGCCGCAGCCCGATGGTCGGACTTGTGCCAGCGCTGGTAATTCGTTCCCGGGTCCCACGCCATCAACACATCCGGACGCAGCTTTCGAATCAGGCGAACGAGATTTTCCACCACACCTTTACGATCTTCAAATTCCAGAAGTCCATCGTCATAACCGAGATTGATGTAGTGGTCTCCCGGAATGTCAAGCTCAGCAAGCGCGTCCAGTTCTTCCTGGCGTCGGATCAATGCGAGCTGCGTCCGTGACAGATTGGGATCCTGGGTTCCGACATTCCCTGTCGTCAAAGTCACAACATAGACCTGATTGCCGTGCGCCTGCAGCATCGCCAGCGTGCCGTGCGAAAGCGAGTCATCATCGGCATGCGCGCCAATGAGCATAATCGTTTTTCCGGTCCACTTATCGACCGGAACATCGGGCTTCGGCTGAACTCGCTGGCCGAAAGCCAGCATTGGAAGTAATACCGCCACGCACGCGAACATCGTTGTCTTTCTCGTCATCCGCCTCCTGAATAAATCGTCGTTGGCCGTTGGCCTGTGGTCGTTGGCCATTGGTCTTCAGTCTTCGGCCCTGGTCTTCGGCTTTTGATGTTTGCCAACGACCGCCTTACGGATACAACCTGTTCAACATGCGCGGAAAAGGAATCGTCTCGCGCACGTGCTCCAGTCCACAAATCCACGCCACGACGCGCTCGATTCCCATGCCGAAACCGCCGTGCGGCACGCTGCCAAATTTGCGCAGGTCAAGGTACCACTTGAATGCTTCTTCCGGAAGGCCGTTTTCGTGAATGCGCTTCACCATCAGATCGTAAGAAGCCATGCGTTGCGAGCCACCAATAATCTCCCCATATCCTTCGGGGGCGAGCACGTCTACACACAGCGCCAGTTCTGGACGCTGCGGATCGGGCTCCATGTAAAAAGCTTTTACCTGCGCAGGGTAACGATGCACCATGACCGGTTTGTCGAACTGCGATGAAACATAGGTCTCATCCGGCGATCCCAGGTCCCCGCCCCATTCAAATTTATTTTCGAGCACGCCCTTGGAATGACCTTCCTGCAACATCCTCACCGCTTCGTCGTATGCGATTCGAGGAAACGGTACTTCGATCTTTTCCAGTTTTGTAACGTCACGTCCGATGGTTTGCAGGTCACCACGCCGCTTTTCCAGGCAACGCACCACGATGAAACTGATCAGGCCTTCGGCCAGATCCATAAGATCGTCGAGTTCAGCATAAGCAACTTCCGGCTCAACCATCCAGAACTCGGTGAGGTGACGCCGAGTTTTGGATTTCTCCGCGCGAAACGTCGGTCCAAACGAATAAACCTTGCCGAGAGCCATGGCCGTGGCTTCGATGTAAAGCTGTCCCGACTGGGTCAGGTAAGCCTGCTCTTCGAAATAATCGACGGGAAACAGGGTACTCGTGCCCTCGCAAGCAGCTGGGGTAAGAATCGGCGGGTCGGTCAACGTGAATCCGTTCTCATCAAAAAAATCACGGGCCGCCTTTATGATCTCTGCCCGCACTCGCAGAATTGCAGCCTGCCGCGGAGTGCGCACCCAAAGATGCCGGTGCTCCATCAGGAATTCAACGCCATGTTCTTTCAGCGAAATCGGATAAGGATCGCTTTCGGAAACACGCTGTAATACCTGAATGCCTGAAACATCGAGTTCATACCCACCATGCGCGCGTTTATCGGCGCGCACCTTACCTTCGACGATCACGCTTGATTCCTGCGTCAGGCCCTTGATCGCATCGAAAACGTCCGGCGGGACGCCGCTCTTGGGGACAACTCCCTGAATCACTCCTGAGCCGTCGCGAAATTGCGGGAAAAGTAGTTTTCCGCTTTCCCGCAGGTTGTAGAGCCAGCCACGAATCGTGACGGTCTGGCCTTCGTGTTTCCCGATTTCCGAAATAGTGCTGACAGGTGAAGACATAAGTCGATTGTGGGATTGAGTAATTGAGAAATTTGGTAATTAAGTAGGGCGTAATTGGAAAGGCTCTTGCCGGTTTTCAAATTGCACGCTTACACAATTACCAAATTACTCAATCTATCTAATTACTCAATTTCCAATTTCCCAAAAACCTCTCCCATCTTCTCTACTGGATTTACTTTCTCGTCGGCCTCGACTTCCAACAGCAACGGCGGCGTCTGCGGTGCCGATCGCAGCAATTCCATCGCTTCCTGCCAGTCTATGGAGCCTGCTCCCGGCCACAAATGCGAATCCTTGTCCCCGGTGTTGTCGTGGACATGCGTGGAATGGATATGGCTTTTTAAGATTGAAAAGGCCTCGGCCACATTGCTCATGATATGGGCGTGGCCAAAATCAAAACATATGCCGACATCGTCGAAGTGGGTGATCTGGATGAACTCCACAAGTTTGTCGGGCGCGCATAACTCATTCGGAATATTTTCCAGCAAAATACGAACTCCCAACGGTTTCGCGAACGCACGCAAATGTTCGATGGAAGTCATGGCCGCTTCGAACTTGCGGTCGTCGAACGATTCGCCGCTAACACCGATGTGCTGAACTAGAAATCGAAACGGAATTTGCTCTGCTACCTCGATTGCGCGCTTAATCTCGTCCATCGCCTCAATGCGCTGCGCCCGGTCCGTTGCCGCAACATTCACCGGAGGCGAACCTGCACGGCCGCCCTCATAATCGGAGTAAATGGGCGAATGCACGGAATGAAGCGGAATGCCACTGGCGTGAAACCAATCGGCGATTTCCCGTACATGCTGTTTGCGGTTGGCATAGTCAAGGTGCTGGCGCGCGGCAAAAATCTCGATCGCCTGTGCTCCGCCTCGCACCAATCCATCGAGCAGGCCGGGATGCAGCCGCTCTTTCACATAAATGTAAGTGGAGATCGCGTTAAGCATGATTGTGACCCGCCCCAAATCCAGCTAGCCTAGAACCCTACCGCCCGTCCATTATTACGCTTGTCGCTGGCACCCAGCCGCTCTCCGCTCTTTTGGTCGATCATGATGCACTCCCCATCACTCCATGAATCTCCCACTGTTACCTTCTGACCCATTCCCTCGAGCGACTTGATGGCAGCGGGAGGGAAGTCCTGTTCGGTATAGACTTCATCCGGCAGCCATTGATTATGGAAGCGCGGAGCGTTCACCGCTTCCTGAATATTCATCCCGTAATCCACTACTCCCATGAAGATGTTTGCCACCGTCGTAATGATCCTCGGCCCGCCCGGAGAGCCCAGCACCAGGAAGAGCTTGCCATCTTTCAATACGATGGTTGGAGCCATGGCGGAAAGCGGACGCTTGCCCGGCGCTATCGAATTCGCAGGCCCCTGAATCAGCCCGAACATGTTGGGCACGCCCTGTTTGGAGGCGAAATCGTCCATCTCGTCATTCAGCAAAAATCCAAGGCCCACAGCCGTTACCCGTGAACCAAAACTGTCGTTCAATGTCGTCGTCACCGCGACGGCGTTCCCCTCGGGATCGACTACCGAATAATGAGTCGTGTGGTCCGGTTCCCTGAGAGCGCCGGGCTGAGGATGCAATTCGCGCATATTGCTCAAGTTGGCTGAAAATCGCCGGCCGCCGCAAATCTTTGCTGACACTGGCATGTGTCGGATCGATCGATTCCCGCCAGGCTGCGCCATAACGTTTGTCGATCAACTGGGCCACTGGAATTTTGGAAAAATCCGGATCCCCCAGGAACTCCGCCCGGTCAAAGAACGCGCGCCGGTAAGCTTCCACCGTCAATTGCAGCGCCGCTGCCGAACGGCCACCCGGTTTGGCCAAATTGTACCCTTCCAGAATATTCAGGGCTTCGATCATCGTAATCCCGCCGGACGATGGCGGAGGCGCGCTGATGATCTCGTATCCCCGGTAAGTTCCCCGCACCGCTTCCCGCTCTTTTACTTCGTAATCGTCGAGGTCTTTCGCGGTGATCAACCCGCCGCCCTTCTGAATGGCAGCCGCCAACTCTCGCGCGAGTGACCCATGGTAAAAATCGTCAGGATTGCTTGCAATGCGCTTCAAAGTGCGCGCCAAGTCAGGCTGCTTCAATACCTCGCCAGCTTTGTAGAAATTCCCGTCGCGCTGGAAAATGCGCCGCGACTCCGGAAATTGGCTGAGGGGTTTGTCCCCTTGCAGATCTCTCGCGTCTTCGGCAGCCAGGGCGAAGCCTTCCTCCGCCAACTTGATCGCGGGTGCCATCACTCGCTCGAGTGCCAGCTTTCCATATTTCTTTTCCGCGTACGCCATGCCCGCCACCGAACCGGGCACACCGATGGCTTTGTAGCCCACAATGCTGGCGTCCTCGATGACATTGCCTTGAGCATCCAGATACATGTTGGCCGTAGCCGCTGCCGGAGCTTTCTCGCGATAGTCAACAAAGTGCGTCTTGCCGTCCGCCATCCGCACCAGCATGAAGCCCCCGCCGCCCAGGTTCCCCGCCTGCGGATGCACAACCGCCAGTACGAATCCGATTGCCACCGCCGCATCCACGGCATTCCCGCCTGCCTTCATCATCTGCACGCCGGCGCGCGACGCCAGTTTATGTATGCTGACCGCCATCCCTCGAGGTGCCTGCACCGGAATCACGGCCGCACCAAAGGCTCGAAATTCTGCGGCGCAAGAAATCAAGAGCAGCAGAATGAAGAACTTGCGTTGAGATTGCATAGATAAAAAGACGGTGGATAGGACTGTCAGAGGCTAGCCCAGCGGGTAAGCGAGAGTCAAATGATCCGCCAGATCCTCAGAAGGTTTCTCCAGGTTCTCAGCGGCCTTTGCGGCCTTTGCGGTTAAAAGCTTTTGCTCGAGGTTTCCGCACCTGCTTCGTAGCGGCCTTTCCGACCTTAATCTTGGCCGCCACCATCTCGTACGATTTCCGCAGCAAATCCTTTAACTCGGACATTGGCAAAACTCCCAACCCTTCCACGGCCACCCACTTGTAACGTCCCAGGTAGGGCGCGGGTGCGACTCCTTCTCGCTCCACCAGTTCCGCGAATTCTTCCGGATCGCACTTAAAGGACAAACGTTGTGGGACCGAATCGAGGTCCATGACCGCAAAAAGCTTGCCTGCAATCTTGAAGCAAAGAGCGTCCCCCCACTGCAGGTCTTCGGTGGCGTGTGGAAAAGAAAGACAAAAGCGCTGAATGAATTCGACGGTCATTCTTGTGGCCAGGATGAATCTGGGATTAAGATTTCTGAATCAAAATGCCCCTGAGGAGATTGAAATGCAAACCAGGCAACTTGGCAACTCCGACTTGCAGATCACGCCCGTTGGATACGGAGCTTGGGCCATAGGCGGCTCAGGCTGGCAGTTTGCCTGGGGGTCACAGGACGACGATGACTCCATCGCTGCAATTCATCGATCTCTCGAACTCGGTGTGAACTGGATCGACACCGCCGCCGTCTACGGCCTCGGTCACTCCGAGGAGGTTGTGGCGCGGGCCTTGAAGACCTGGCCCGGCGCCAAGCCCTATGTGTTTACCAAGTGCGGCCTCCGCTGGGACGAGCGCGGCAACACACAAAAAGTTCTTCGCGCCGATTCCATACGCCGCGAAATCGAGGACAGTTTGCGCCGCCTGGCAGTCGACGTAATCGATCTCTACCAGATTCATTGGCCGCCCGATCCGGACTCAAGAGATCTGGAAGAAGGCTGGTCGACTCTGGCTGATCTCAAGAAGCAGGGCAAGGTTCGGTGGATTGGCGTCTCCAACTTCGACGTCAAACAACTGCGCCGAGCGAAGGCCATCGCGCCGATCACTTCGTTACAACCGCCTTACTCGCTGATTCACCGCGAGATCGAAGACGACATCCTCCCCTACTGCCTGCGCGAGGGCATCGGCGTCATCGTCTATTCACCCATGGCATCCGGTCTTTTGACCGGGGCCATGACCCGTGAACGCGCCGCGAAACTGCCCAAGGATGATTGGCGCCACGGCAATCCGAATTTCAACGAGCCAAAGCTCTCGCAAAATCTGGCGTTGGTGGAGCGGCTCCGGGAAATCGTAAAACGCCATGGCCGTACCCCGGGCGAAGTCGCGATCGCATGGACGCTGCGGAATCCGGCTGTCACTGGCGCCATCGTGGGCGCCCGCAGTGCCAGTCAGGCAGCCGGCGTGATGCGCGCCGGTGAATTAGTCCTTACGGACAAAGAAGTGAACGACATCGAAGAGTTCTTTGACGAATCAGCGGCTTAGGTTTGGCTAGACGGGACATATAGCCTCTTGCGACATCAGACTTGCTCCCGCGCCTCGCCGAGGGACACGTTGACATCCATCTTCTTCTTCCCGCGATAGATCGTCACGCGCACGGTGTCGCCCGCCCGGTGACTATTCATCACCTGGCTCAAGGCCTGCTGATCCTGGACTGTCTGCCCATCAATGGCGACGATCAAATCCCCGCCCAGCAAAATGGGGATGTTACCCACGTATGCGTGCTCGGTGCCTCCCTTCAGTCCAGCCCGGTCGGCCGCCCCGCCCGCAACCACCTGCACGATCAGCAGACCACTGTCAGCAGCGAGTCCCATCTGATCGGCCAGTTCCGGCGTGATCGGAATAGTCCGCACTCCCAGTGCCGGACGCCGCACCCGCCCCAAGGTCACCAGATCGTTCAAGACCGCCTTGGCCGTATTCACCGGAATTGCGAAACCAATTCCGGCGCTTTGCCCTACGCTGGAGGCGATCATGGTGTTGATACCGATAACCTCGCCATGCCAGTTGAGCAGCGGCCCACCCGAATTGCCGGGATTGATCGCCGCATCTGTTTGGATGGCTTCGTCAATCTGCATGCCATCGGGTTCCTGCACCGGTCGTATCGAACTGATGATGCCGCGGGTCATCGTTCCGGAGAGTCCAAACGGATTGCCGATGGCATACACCTTCTGTCCCACCTGCAAATTGCGCGAGTCGCCAAGCACCATCGGAGTGAACTCTGAGCCCTTGATCTGAATCACCGCCAGATCGTGGGAGCGGTCGGTGCCGACGACGGTGGCGCGGTATTTTTTGCGGTTGTGCAGCGTCACCTCTACCTGCCGGGCGTCGGCGATCACGTGATAATTAGTGAGCACGTGGCCTTCTTTGTCGATGATGAACCCGGAGCCCTGTCCCTCCTGCGGTACCAGGCCATAGAAGAAATCGAAGGTGACCGCCCGCGAGGTGATGTTCACTACTGAATCGATGTTCTTGCGATAAACGCCGATATTATTTTGCTCTTCGCTATCGAAAGGTTCGGGTGTGGCCGCCTCGATGATGTCCACTTTCTTGTTATCGGGCTGGCCTAACCAGTTTGCCGGGTGCATCTGGCTGCCGGAGCGGTACGTAGTGAAGTAATAGAACGCGCCGGCAAAAATCACGGCCAGAAAAACAGGGCGCAGCGACTTCATAAGTAAAGGCCTTCCGTTACCCCATCCACCTTAGATTCTAAATCCTGCGCATGTGCGGCGCGGGCGCCCTCGCCCGCGGCAGTTGCCTTCGATTCGATTTCGTAAATTGCCGTTCTAAACGATTCCGGCCAGACGCGTCGCCTACGATCCCACTTCTTCTTTCAACTTGGCGTAGACCTCTTCTACCTGGCGCCTGGTCTCCTCAAGCGGCCCCGAGTTATCGATTACGTAATCGGCGGCTTTGATCTTTTCTTCGTCCGGAAGTTGCGCCGCCATCCGGCGCGCTACTTCTTTTCGCGCCGTTTCCTTGTCGAGATTCAGGCGGCGAGCAAATCGTTCAACCCGTTGCTCCGGACGGCACGTCACCACAATAACCTCATCGAGATTCCTGGACATTCCAGCCTCCAGGATGAGTGCAGCCTCCACAATCGCAATCGCATGGGGATCGCTTTTGGCCACCTGGTCCATCCATTCCTCTTGCCGCCGGATAACCGCCGGATGGACAATCCGATTCAATTCCTGGACGCCTGACGGTTTTGTCGGCTCACCGTGCGCCCCGGTCCCCCCGAACGCCAGTTCCGCCAGTCGGGCCCGGTTTATCTTGCCATCCGGGTCGAGAATCCCGGTGCCGAAGGTTCGTACCACTTCGTCATAAACTGCTTCCCCCGGTCGCATGAGTTGATGAGAAATCTCGTCGGCTTGGATAACTTGGGCTCCCAGATCCGCAAACATCTTGCCCACGACCGATTTGCCCACGGCGATCCCGCCGGTCAAACCGGCCTTAAGCACTGCGGGCGTGCTCCGCAGCCAACGCGGGCAGACGTGAGCCTCGCCGCATCTTGGCAGCCTTGACGGTATTCGCCATGAGCATCGCAATCGTTAGCGGCCCCACTCCGCCGGGGACGGGAGTGATCGCTCCCGCAACTTCCGCCGCCTGTGGATGCACGTCGCCCACCAGCGTCGAGCCTCTGGTGCGAAAGCTCTCCTCCCGCTTCGCATTGCCGGCAAACAACCGCTGAAATTCAGCGGCATCCGTTACCTTGTTCATTCCCACATCGATCAAGGTCGCGCCGGGTTTCACGAAATTACGAGTGATCATTCCAGCCCTGCCGATTGCGGCCACCAGAATATCGGCGCGCCGGCACACGCCGGGAAGGTCCCGCGTCTTTGAGTGACAGACCGTCACCGTGGCATTCGCATTGATCAGCAACATTGCGGCCGGTTTGCCGACAATATCGCTCCGCCCCACCACCACAGCTTCCTGGCCCGCAACAGGAATATTGCTGCGCTTTAGAATTTCCATAATTCCCGCCGGAGTGCAGGGCACCAGCCCCGGCCGTTGCGTGGACAGAAAACCAACATTGGCCGGGTGGAAGCCATCGACATCTTTGCGCGGATCTACTTCCATCAAAATCTTTTTGGAATCCACCTGCTCAGGCAGAGGAAGTTGGACCAGGATGCCGTCAATGTCGTCGCGCTTGTTCAATTGCCGGACAAGCTCCAGCAATTCCTCTGTGGAAATTGTGGCGGGCGGGGCGAGCTGTTCGCTATAAATGCCAACTTCTTCACAACTCTTCACTTTGCCGCGAACATAGATTTCAGAGGCTGGATTATTCCCCACGAGAATGACCGCCAGCCCCGGGCGCATCCCGGCCGCAGCCAGACTCTTCACTTCAGAAGCGACTTCCGCTCTGATTTCGGCGGCAATCTTGTTACCGTCGAGAATGATCGCAGCCATGAATTCCAGCCCCCGTAAGAGTTAATTCAGAAAACTTATCGTATCGCAGCTCTCAGCTTTCAGCTATCAGCCCTCAGCAAAGGTCGGGAGGTAGTAGCCTGATAGCTGAAAGCTGACGGCTGATAGCTTTCAGCGTAAAATCCATTTTCATGATCCCGCAAGATCTGCTCGACATCCTGGTCTGTCCCGCGTGCAAAAAACCGCTCGTTCTGAAGGACGAAGGATTGACCTTGAAGTGCGGCGTCTGCCGTCGTGCTTACCCGATTCGGGACGGCATCCCGATCTTGCTCGTGGACGAAGCCGTCATCGAAGCTTCCTGACAGCCATATTGTGTCGTCCCAGAACGACACAACGTGTCAATCCTGCGATTGAGCGAGACGCGCCAGTATGGCCCGTTCGTGCTACGCCATTTTTACCGCCGAAATTTTGCCCGCCTGCAACTTAACGCATCCTAAGGGGTTTAACAAAACCGGAACCATGTTCCCAACGTATATAGAGCAGGCGCTGGACGCGGCAGCAAAATTGCATGCAACGTTACCAGCAACCATTGAGTCTAATAGGTAGAGCAGTTAAGGTCGGAGGTGATAACGACCATGAAAGATAGATTCTCCAGTACCGAACTTACGGCCTTGCGAAACGATCTGTTGCAGGGAGGCCTGATCGATTCGCGAGAAGCCGCCGAACTCCTGCAGGTCTTCCTCATGGGACGTGGCTACGGAGTATCGCCTCAAGCAGCCATGGACGCCGTGGGCCGGGTTGAAATGTCGGGCTGCTCCATGCCGGTATTGCAAAAAGAGCTGGAGGGTCTGGCCCTGGTAATGTAATCGGGGCTGTCAGCGGTGACAGCAGTACGTAAGATATCTACGGGGACCTCAGAACCAAGCCGTGTCCCGCAGGTGGTAAAAACGAAAGAGCCGGGCTAACCAGCCCGGCGTTTGTTTTTGGAAGAGAGCTGCTTAGCTTCTGGCTACTAGTTCACAGAGCAGTAGCAAAAAGGAGCAGCTAGAAGCCAGAAGCTAGTAGCCAGGGGCGCCTCACTCATACCTCAAACTTTCCACCGGATCCAGCTTCGCCGCTCGTGTCGCCGGCACCGTCCCGAAAATCACTCCCACTAAAGACGAAACCAGGATGGCCACGATCGCAGACAGCCCCGAAATCGGAATGCGATACTCAGTGAGAAACCGTACCGAGTAGGGAATCGCCAGACCAATCACCACTCCAATAAATCCTCCCACCAGCGAAATCGTCATCGCTTCTGCCAGGAACTGAAAGCGAATTTCGCGGTTGGTCGCACCCAAAGCTTTGCGAATGCCAATTTCGCGAATGCGGGAGCTGACTGTCGCCAACATGATGTTCATGATCCCGATTCCGCTGACCAGCAGGACCACCGCTGCCACCAGCAGTAATACAAGGGTCAACGCGTTGGCGGTCTTCTCCGCCAGGACCACCAGTTGGGTCAGATTCATCACGTTGTAAACCGACTCGGTCCGGTGCCGGCCCTGGATGACTCTCCGGATCTGATCAGTGGCAGGCGCCACCATCGCCGGATCCGACGCTGAGAAATAAATCTGCTTTACCGTAGGCGTGTCGGTAAAGTACCGGCTGACGGTGTACGGAATCAGCATGGTGTAGTCAACGACTTCGGTCTGTCCGAAGGTGTCCACCCGCTCCCGAAAAGTCCCGACGATCGTGAAAGGCAGCCCGCTCAATTTGATGACCTTGCCCACCGCCTCCTCTTGCGAGCCGAAGAGTTCCGCCGCCATCTTCTGGGTGATCACGCCGACTTTGTTGTGCTGCTGCTCGTCCTGCTCGTCGAAAAACCTGCCGGTAACAATCACGAGATTGCGCACCACACGGTAATCGGGAAACACTCCGAGCACCGAGATGTCGCGCTCTTTTCCTCCACCCACGGGAACCCGGTCACTCAAAGACACCACAGGGGACGCCGCGATGATGCCTGGCACTTCCTCCAACGCGGCCCTCATGTCATCAATCGTCAGCGGGTCAGGCGTGACGTTCGCAATGCGCTGGCTCGAACTTTGATATTCAGCTTCAATCTGATTTGTGCCAATCGCCTGAATCTGGTTGAGGACATACTGCTTGCCGGTCATCCCGATGGTGACCACCAGAATGAGAGATGCGGTTCCGATAACCATGCCAAGCGCCGTAAGCGCGAATCGCACTTTGTTGCTGCAGAAAGTCTCGTAAGCAAAACTCAGGATTTCGCTATAGACCAGTCTGGGAGGCTGGCGATCGGGAACGGTTGTAGTGGCAGTAGCCATTCGCTGTCAGTTAGATGCCGCGATTCGCGCGCTGGAACTAGATGCTAGCCGCTTCACGCCCACAGCGCAATTCGGGGAGGTTTCGAACCCAGTTCTCCAGCCCGGCTAAGAGTCTTTTGGTTTTCTCAGCGGTCTCTGCGGTTTTTGTCTTAGCGCCCTTTGCGGTTAAATTCTTTTAAACAAAGGAACCCCAAAGACCTCCGCAAGGTCCCCCCAGGTTACCAACGGTGCCTACCCAGGCCTTTCTTCGTAGAACCACAACATTGTCTTGGCTAGAGTTAAAAGTTGGATTGCTCGGAAGCCGTCTTTCGCGGACCTCAAATACACAAAAATGGCATCACCCGGCACAGCGCCTCTGCAAGTCACGCTCGAACCTGCATCGAATTCCGGTGCGGCGGCCACCCATTCGCTGTTGGCTGGGATGTTGCGTGCCACGGACAAGGTCAGCGACCTGATCTTCTCACCCGGACGCCCTCCGCAAGTCGAGGTCTATGGACAACTGATTTCCGTTCAAGGCCCCGGCCTTCGTCTGCTTACCGCCGACGACACACGCCGCATCGCTTCCGATTTGATTGGCAGCAACAAGCAAGCTATCAACATCCTGCGCGAGCAGGGCTCCTGCGATATTTCTTTCGGATTGCCGGGGCTGGCACGCTTTCGCGTCAACATATTCATCCAGCGCGGAAGTTGTGCCGTGGTGATGCGCGTGATCCCGACTACGATTCCCGCATTTGAGGCGTTGGGTTTGCCGCCGCAACTGGGAGAAATTGCCGGACTGCGCGATGGCATTGTCCTTGTGACGGGAGCGCGCGGCGCTGGGAAATCCTCCACGCTAGCGGCACTGCTGGACCGCATCAACGAAGAACAAACCTGCCACATCATCACCATCGAAGACCCGATTGAGTTTCTTCACAACCACAAGAAAGCGACCATCCATCAGCGTGAATTGCATAGCGACACTCCGAGCTTCGCGTTGGCATTGCGCGCGGCGCTAAGGCAGGCGCCGAAGGTGATTTTGGTGGGAGAGTTACGCGATCGGGAAACCATGGAAATGGTTTTGGAGGCCGCCGAAACCGGTCACCTTGTTCTTTCCAGTGTGAACGCCCCCAACGCGGGCAAAACTCTGGAGCGGATTGTGGGCGCGTTCCCTTCGGTCGAACAGTCTTCGGTGCGCAGCCGTCTGGCCAGAACGTTGCGACACGTAATCTCCCAGCGCCTCGTTCCCCGCAAGAGTGGAGGCAGGGTAGCCATCGTGGAAGTCTTCAAAAATACAACCGCCACCGCCAGCCACTTGGAAGCCGAAGACTCTTCGGGAGGCACCGTGTTGGAAGCCCTCAAGAATGGAGCCTCGGACGGTATGCAGCACTTCGATGCTGAACTGGAGAAGCTGGTCCGCGCCGAGATTGTAGACCTCGAAACCGCCCTCAACTACGCCACCGACCCCCAGCAGTTGCAACGTTCCCTGAACCAGGAAGAGACTTCATAAATCCGGCTGAAAGTAGTTAGTCGTGACCTATCCGCGCGTCAGTATTTCATTGCGTTGGCGAGCGAACACAAAGCCTGCGCTCAGGGATCACTGAATGCTGAGAGCTGTTTTGGCAGAATTTCAATGCGCGGGGCGATAAACAAGACCAATCACCACCCCCACGATCACCCACTCCGCGAAGTAAGCAATCCCCTGTTGAACGGTCAGCTTAATCCCGATCTGGAGGTTGACGTAGTTGTGAACCACAAAAGTGCCAATAAAGAAGACCCCAATCAGCGCCCCGAATCGTGCACCTTCGATGATGCCAGAACCGCCCCTATACAACATTGCGTAAAGCACGGCCAGAACGACCATGGCCAGGAACATGAATGCCATTCCTATCGGCATGGTCCGCTTGATCCCTTCTGGAGGTCTATAGATGTTCGGGTATTTGAGGAACTCTTTCTTCATCGATGGCAATAGTCCAAAAACCAGGCCGCCAACAGCAAAGTAGGCAAAGAATGCTCCCACAGAGGCAAGGGCAACGCGTGTCAGGTTCATGGGCAATCCTCCCGAAGCCAGGATGGGATCAGAATCATATCCAAACTGGGTGATGAGTTTTGTCAATTGCCCCACTGTTGAAAAGCAAAGGTGTTTAGGGTCGCGAAACCTTTCGAGCCCAGATACGTCTCTTCCCATAAAGAGGAGGCCCATGAACCGCAGGAATTTTATGAAGCGTTCATTCATGGCGACGGCTGCTTCTGCATGCTCGTCCGTGTTTTCTACATCCTCCCTCGCGAGTATTTCTCCCAAGCGCATATTGGTTCTCGGGGGGACCTTTTTCTTAGGCCCTGCACTGGTTGAGGCTGCAATAGCCGAGGGACATAGCGTTACGCTGTTCAATCGCGGCATTACCAATCCAGATTTGTTCCCGCGTCTTGAAAAACTCAGGGGGTACCGCAGCAACGATCCCGGAGATCAGGATTTGTCTTCGTTAGCGCGCAGACACTTCGACGTAATCGTGGACGTGTGGCCGAATGACCCTGCTGTTGTAGCCTCGGCGGCAGAATTTCTTAAGGACCACGCTTCGCACTACCTGTACGTCTCCTCGGTCGCTGCCTACGACTCAAAGGAGTTCACCAGGCCTGGTATCGAGGAGAATGCTCCGCTGGAAGCCTGGAATGGCGCGGGACGGCAATACAATCGTGGCAAAGCGGAAAGCGAAAGACGGCTCCACTCACTTCTCGGTGAGAGACTCACTATCGTGCGTCCGGGTCCGATCAAGGGAAATCGTGACGATACTCCGGACCTGCTCGCCTGGCTTGTCCGCGCACAAAATGGAGGCCGCCACATCGCCCCGGGAGATGGTAACGATCCGGTTGAAATGGTGGATGTGAAAGACGTGGCCCGATTTCTCATGCTTGCCATTGATCGCTCCCTGTATGGCACCTTCAATCTGACTGGACGAGCGATGACGTTCCGCGAGTTCTTGAGTGCCTGCAACGCAGCGACGCGCTCTGACGCCGAATTCGTGTGGATCCCGCAGGACTTCCTGCATCAGCATCAGCTGGAAACAGATTTCGCGCTGGGCTTATTCGCCGGGAATTTCCCCTTCTGGCGTCCGGTCGGAGCAAACCCGGGCTTATTCCAGATCAGCAGCGAAAAAGCCTATCGTTCAGGGTGGCGTACTCGAGCCTTTGAAGAGACTGGTTTTGATTGTTTGAGCTCATTCCGCTCGCTAAAGGAAACTCTGGACTGGACTGACTATCTTTCCGCTGACAAAGAGAAACAGGTACTCGAGGCGTGGGCCAGCCACTCTTCATGATTGCGCAAGTCCGGGCCGGCCACGGTGGTACACTTCCGCCGTTATCTCTGGATGCGAGACATGAAGGCCTCCCTGTTCTATCGAGTCGCCGCTGTTCTTCTGCTGTTTTTTGCCATCGGACATACGCTCGGTTTTCGCCAGTCCGACCCCAGTTGGGGAGTTGACACTCTTCTTGCCTCAATGCGGTCGATTCACTTTGACGTGCAGGGGTTTAGCCGGACATATTGGGACCTTTTCGTTGCGGCTGGATTCTGTGTCGGCGTTTTTTATTTTTTCGCCGCGGTATTAGCGTGGCAGCTAGGTGGACTTCCGGCAGGGACTTTGGCGCTCATGCGCAGCACCGCGTGGTCGTTTGCAGTTTGCTTTGCCGCCATCTCGGTTGTGAGCTGGCGGTACCTTTTTATCCTCCCTATAGTTTTCTCAATCGTGATTACAATGTGTTTGATTGCAGGGGCATGGCTTTCAGCGAGATCAACCTGATTCCCTTGGCTCCGCACGTGTTCCACTGGTGAACTCACTCTCCCTGAACCCCGAGTTTTCCACAAGCAACTCAGTCCGGTTTACGCCCATCCATTCCGGAGCCGAGCCTGGAAAAATCGAACAGAGTTTCCCGCTGAGTCGCCAGCCGCGATACCATCATCTGAGACTCTATAGAGGAGATAAAAATATGGCTTTCGAACTACCCCCTTTGCCGTACGACTATTCCGCTCTTGAACCCACCATTGATGCCGCCACCATGAAGTTGCACCATGACATGCATCACGCGGCTTACGTAAAGAATTTGAACGCTGCTCTTGAAAAACATCCTGAACTGCAATCCAAAAGCGCCGAGGATCTGATTCGCGACTTGAATGCGATCCCTGAGGACATTCGCGGCGCCGTTCGCAACAACGGAGGCGGTCACGTCAACCACAGCATGTTCTGGAAGATCATGAAGCCCAAAGGCGGCGGAGATCCCAGCGGAGCCGTGGGCGATGCGATCAAGAAGGCTTTCGGCAGCTTCAAGGATTTTCAGACCAAGTTCAACGATGCCGGCGTAAAGCAGTTCGGCAGCGGCTGGGTTTGGCTGGCCGGAAAAAAGGGCGGCGATGTGCAGATCCTGAGCACCGCCAACCAGGACAATCCCATCTCCCAGGGACTGTTTCCTATATTCGGCAACGACGTGTGGGAACACGCCTACTACCTCAAGTACAACAATCGCCGTCCCGAATATTTAGCGGCCTGGTGGAATGTTGTGAACTGGGATGAAATTAACAAGCGCTACGAGAGTCTGAAATCCGGGCAACTCGAACCGGCACTCGCTCGTTAATAAAATGTTGTAATGACAACAAAGCCCTGTCACGTGAATCCGTGGCAGGGCTTTTTCGCCTCCAAAATATGGTGCGGCTTTCGCGCATGGCTCGTACACAATCTCCGGCACTGGCAATGTTGACCGGTGACTGATTGTGTTTGGATGGGCGATAATATTGATCTTCGGCCTGCCATTCGCACGGCTTGCTATTCGCACGTTTCGTTCATCCTGGAGGGCGCGATGAGATTTTCTGCCGTGGTGATAATAGGTGCCGCGCTTTCCATCGCAATGTTTTCAGCGATGAATGCACCGGCCCGGTCTGACGCCGCCAGTGCAACAGTTCCTCGAGACTATTCTTTTACGATTTCCGCGACACAGCCGTGGACAGACACCGGCGTTGATCTGGAATCGGGAGTCCTTCTCGACGTCACTGCCTCAGCGCGTTCTACCAACGGTTGCGATCCCCGCGGAGCCAGTACCTCCGAGGAAGGGGCGACGACTCGTCCCATTTCGGCCGCTCCGGTCGGCGCCCTGATTGCAAAACTCCAGGAACAAGGTGAGGCGGTTCTCGTCGGTAATGGCCATCAGCTCAAGGTCAATCAGCCAGGCCATCTTTTCTTTGGATCCAACGGCGCGGCATCAGCTTGCAATGGCGCCTTCACCGTCAAAGTTCACCTTACGCACCCAGCAAACACAACTGCTATGGGTAACGCTCTGACCACTTCATCGACCGCTCCGTCCTCCGCATCTACCAATGGCGCGCAATCCTTGGACTCGACCAAGACCGCGCCGGCGCAGGACATCAAGTCGAAGCTTACCAGCGCTGCCCAGTTATTTCTCGCTGGACAGTTCGGCACCGCCGCTACTCCCGCAAGCTCTTCTTCCGAGCCGTTATCGAATGGTGCCGTTTCAGCGAGCCCCGCTGGCACTGCTGCAAACGCCGCTCCAGCGCTAAGCTTGTCCACGGCCGCGCTGGATCCAGATTTGAAGAAAGACATCGATGGCCTGCCGCGGCGTGTGAACGATCAGTTCAACAATCAGGGTGACATGGTGAACTTCGTCCTGATCGGTTCACAAGAACAGATACAAACCGCCCTGGAAGCGGCGAACTGGCGCGTCGCCGACATCGACAACAAGGCGGCAATCATGAAGGCGGTGCTGGAAACCTACGAGAAGCAGGACTACCTGCAGATGCCCATGAGCCAGCTTTACCTTTTTGGTCGCAAGCAGGATTTCGGATACGAACTTGCCGCTGCTTAC
This sequence comes from Terriglobia bacterium, assembly GCA_963765715.1. Taxonomy (GTDB): domain Bacteria; phylum Acidobacteriota; class Terriglobia; order Terriglobales; family Acidobacteriaceae; genus JAIQFF01. The sequence goes on along the minus strand of CAVXXN010000015.1, from coordinate 50,804 downwards.
TCCGTTGTTGCCAGCCGCCACCACTTCCGTATCTGGAAAGCGCCCACCGCCTGGAATGGCCAAACTATCTGGGCGGGCGCCGGCACTCACGATATTGGATTTGAAAAAGACCAGCGCAACGGAAGCGTGACCCACAAGATCGATCCCGTGGTTGATGGCGAGCGCGACAATATTGGCCAGACCCTCCAGCAATCAGGGAAAGTAAAAAGCCTGTCGTACTACCTGCCACCCGATCCAGTACAGGGAGCCAAGAATGCTACCGGCGGCGGATATCGTTCAGACGGCAGAATCCTGGTAATAGTGTTGCAGTAAAACGGTGGCGTCGCTGGCGAACAAAACTGACGTCTGACCACAGACCACCGACAACTGACAACTGCTACTGAACTTTCGCGTACTCCGCCTTGACCTGGCGCAGCAGCGGAACATCAGGATCTGCATCCTTCCACAAGGCCAGAAAATCCTGATAGGCGAGGCGAGCGTGAGCTTTATCGCCGGCCATCACGTAGGCGCGCGCCAGGCCGACTTTGCCCAATGGCATCAGAGGGTCCACTGTGATTACCGTCTTCATATCAAGCAGCCGCTGGAAGGCCTGGACTGCATCGCTGCCGCGGCCCGCTTTGTAGAACGCATTGCCGCGAACATACAACACTCCGGAGTTTGCCCGCTCATACACCAGGGCGCTGTCGAGCAAATCAATCGCCTTGCCCGGGTTGCCGTGATTCAGTTCAATCTGTGCTTTGACTAAGGGCACCTGGACAAATTGAACGGAAGTATCGAAAGGCCGCTTCTGCGCAACCTCGTCCGCAAGTTTCGTCGCGCGGGCGTCCTCGCCGACTATCGCCAGGGTGATCGCGCAGTTAAGCACTACGTCGCGAGACTGGGACAATTTCAGCGCCTGGGTGACATCCTCGAGGGCGCGTGCTTTGTTCAGGAAAGTCGCCTCGGTAAAAGCCTCTTGCGCGTATTCGTTGGCCACGGCTTCTTTGAATCCGAGCCGTTGCGCCACTTCTCTCTGCTTCTGTCCGAAGGCTCGACCGGCCTTCATCTGGCCCGCGTAAGCGGCCATCCCTGATCGTAAGCCCGCTATCTGCAGCTCGCCCTGGGGATCGTTCTTCAGTGCATCCATCTCTCGTTCCAGAGCGACGTTGTCACCCTGTATCCATGCAATGATCGCCAGGTCGAAATTGGCGACCGCAGCGCCGGCTTTATGTTGCAGAGCCTGGTTGAAAGTGGCTTTGGCTTCGTCCAGGCGATTCAGGCCCGCGTAGGCAAAACCCACGTTCGTGTATCCGCTCGTACTGTCGGGTTCAAGCTGTACCGCCTGTCTGGCGTTATCAAGCGCGTTTTCGTATTGCCCCATCTGGTTGTAAACCACAGCCAGGTTGTTGTACGGAATCGCATTCCTCGGATAAGTCTGCTTGTAAAGTTCCAACGCCGTGATGCCTTTTTCTAGCTGTCCCGAATCCACGTAGTAGTGCGACATGATGTACAACTTCTCGTGCTCGCTCGCCCGGTCCCGCAGCTCAAATGCTTTTTCCCGGTTCTTTTCGCCAAGCTCGGTTTGGCCCAGGTTGTTGTAGACCGTGCCCAGTCGGGCATAGGCCATGGCAAAATTGGGATCCAGATCGACCGCGTGCTGGTACAACGGCAGAGCGGCCAGCTCGTCAGACATCATGTGTTTCATGTCCGCTAGGCTGAACGCCTTCAGCGCCTCCAGTGATGACGTAGTCGCTTCCGATAACGGCTTGTCGTACTTCTGGACGGATAGCAACGACTCTCCGAGTTTTTTTCGCAAACTCGATCCCGCCTGGTGCAGGGAATTCAGTACTGACTCCTTGCTTTCGGCCTGCACTTCTTCCCGCGCCAGCGACTCTCCAGATCCCGCGTTTACCGCATCCAGCGTGATCACATACTGGCTGCCAAGGTTCGAGATCGATCCGTTGAGCATCGCTTTAATACCCACGCGCTGACATATCTCGCGCCCCACGTCGCCGGTGATGCGTTCATCCGGCGCACGCCCCATAAGCTGCAGCGTCTGGCGCACCTTTTGTTCGGGGAAGACATTCAGATACGGAGACTGTTCCAGATCCACTGCCAGCGCCTTCTTTAACGTGCCGTCAAACATCGGATCGGCCGTCGTATTCACGAAATCGGCTACCAGGATCGCGTCCTTCTCCGTCATCACCGCCCGTGTGCGGCGCATGAACACGGTCATCGCCATCCCCAGCACCGCCAGTACGACGATCGCGATGACGGCCAGGTTCCAAGCCTTGCCCGATTTCTTAGGGGGCTGCAGTCGCAGCTTCCCTGAACTTACGGCCGCCGAAATCAGTCCCGAGTCGGAATCGCGCTTCAGTCGTTTCAAGTCGGCGCGTACTTCGGCAGCGCCCTGGTAGCGCAAATCCCGGTCCTTCTCCAGAAGTTTCAGGATGATCTCTTCGAGTTGCAGCGGCACGTCGGGATTCAGCCGCACCGGTGCAACCGGAGGACGATTAAGGATAGCCTCGAAAACTACCGGAGAAGTGTCTCCACGAAAAGGCAGCGCTCCGGTTGCCATCTCGTAAAGAACGGAGCCAAAAGAAAACAGGTCGGTGCGTGTATCCAACTCTTTTCCACGTGCCTGTTCGGGCGACATATAAGCGACCGTCCCCACAGTTGATCCGGGACTGGTCAGCATTTGCTCGTCAAGTGTGGGCGCTGCACCCGCAGTCACGCCACCGAGTACGGCGTCAGCCTTGAGTGCCTGCTTGGCCAGACCGAAATCCAGCACCTTGGCCTGGTTCCGGTTGGTAATAAAGATATTCGCAGGTTTGATGTCGCGGTGGATGATGCCCTTGGCATGCGCCGCTTCCAGAGCGTCAGCAATCTGGATGGCCAACTCGAGCAGTACATCCATTTCGAGAGGCTGCTTGCCAATCCGCTGCTTAAGGGTCTTACCCTCCAGCAGCTCCATCGCGATGAAGTAGCGGCCTTCGGATTGGCCGATTTCGTAGATGGTGCAAATGTTCGGATGGTTCAACGCCGACGCAGCTCGGGCCTCACGCTGAAAGCGCTCGAGAGCCGACGGATCTCTTTCAAGATCGCCAGGAAGGAATTTCAGGGCGACGTGACGGCCGAGGTTGACGTCCTCAGCTTCGTACACGACCCCCATGCCGCCGCCACCCAGCTGATGGAGCATGCGGTAATGGGAAATGGTCTCGCCCGTGATCAACAGTCAACTCCAAAATGTTATCCGATGGTAGGCTGCGTGCCCCGGCAAGTCAATGTGAACGCCGGAGTTAGACCAGTTTGCCGCACATTTTTCTGGGTTCGCCGGCCGGAGACACACTTAGACTAGGGAAGATACGAGGTTGCGTGAATATTTGTTTCGTAGAGAAGTAATTTGTTTTGTCGCGAGAGCAGCTTTCGACCAGAGAGCGAAGTAACGGACGGAAGGTTTTAGAAACGCCAAACTACAATCGCAACAGTGGCGACTACGAGCACAGCAGCCGCGACCAGATACAAATTCGACCGCAGCCAGCTCTGACTGGATTCAAGCTGTCCAGCCGTCTGCAATTCTTCATTTCCAGGGTCCAGATTCGGTGTTTCGGCTTCACAATCCAGGCACAGTCTGCGCCCTTCTGAAATCGGGAACCCACAGCTCTGGCAGTTCCGGACTTTTCCCAGTGCGGAGGGGGCAATCTGAATCGGAACAGCCGTTTCTTCAAGTTCGGCTCCGGCAATCTCCGAACTGGCGATCTCCGCGTCGGCAATTTTCGAGGGAACGCCGTCCGCCTGTCCAGTCGGTGTTTTGGCGACCGTCGGCTGAACGACCGTCGCCTGGGCAGCCTCCGTTCGCGGATTTTTCACAAGAGTCGTAGATACTTGCTCAGATACCACCTGGGGCATCGAAGCCGGATTGGGTGCCTTTTCCAACGAAGCTTTGCTTTCCGAGGGGCCCTGCTTTTCTGACGGGATCGCAACACTTGGAACCGGCTGAGGCGCTGGAGTTGAACCCGGGGCATCGATCTTGATAGCAGCGGTTGCCGTAGGCTTTGGGCCGAATTCCTTTTCCGCGTGTCGTGCGGCGTCCGCATGATCCACGGCTGTCTGGATCATCTCCGATAAGCGTTGCAGGGCCGTGAAGTCCCGTTCTTCGAAAGCCCGCGGCAGTCCTGCCAGTAACTCGAACACGCCGTAGACTTCCTCTCCCCGGACCAGCGGGAGCACTACTACAGACGCGATTCCCAAGGCTTTGCAGCTCTCCCGGTTCACCCGCGGGTCGGTCTCGGCATCTTCGCAGTGCAAAACCTTGCGGGTACGAACGCTTTCAGCCGAGAGCCCTGAATCGATTTGCAAGTGTGCGCCCAAGGCTGGCGCCGAATCTCCCGCGCTGGCGCAGCAAACCATGTTCTCGCCGTCGCGCAATGCGATCGCTGCGCCTGAGGCGCCAGAAATGTACTGGGCGCGCTCCGCGAGCAGTTGCAGGGTGGCATCGAGGTCCCGCTGTGCCATTTCGCCAAGCGACTTGCCGCCATCCTCCCCGGGGAAGCGGAATGTTTCGCGCGCCATCGCGGGAGCGGCCGCAGTTCCGGCAGAGTTCGAGCGATGAGCGCCGACCGAGGCAATCACCGGCGCCTGGGCCGGCTTCTTCTCCAGGTTGGGGTAAGTATCCATTCAAAAATTTAGAGAAATCTCTAATCGAGTTTCGCCCGGTGAAGATACGGTGTCAAGGGTAAACCCGCAGGTTCATGCCCCTAAGTTACTGCTGTAGCTTGTATTTAGGTGATGGCTTGTGTGGGCGCGGGCGACCTGCCCGCGAGAAGGTGTGAGGAAAAGTAAGCCAACCCTTTCACCGAAGTCCCCGATCGGTCTACCGGCAATGTCGCCTCGGGGGATAAATTCCGAATCCGATTCGGAACGCTGCGGACAGGAATTCCTTAACGCGCGCGGCAGACCATGGTGTATAAGGGTGCCCGCCCCGGCGGCCCAAACTGCAGCCGGGTGGGACCACGCGTTCAACAACTTACGGAGGAAGCGAATGAAGAAAATGCTTGTGTTCGGTGTGACGTCGTTGATCATTGTCCTGGGATCCCTTGGTGTGGTGCAGGCCCAGAGCAAGAGCAAGAAGAGCGTGGTCTACGTCTCCGCAGACAGCGCGACATTTACTAAGGCCCCGAATTCTTCAGGTGCCTCTATGGCCGTCCTCTGGGGCGACCCGAACAAAGGTCCTCACGCAACATTCACGAAGTTCGAGCCCGGATACGACGCAGGGATGCATACACACACCAATGACGTGTGGATCAGTGTTATCAAGGGCGCATATCTCTATAAGGACGAGGATGGCGAAAAACGCGTCGGGCCGGGAGATTTCATACGGGTTCCGGGTGGCCACAAACATTGGAGCGGTGGGGACAAAACTGAAGGCGCGTTGTTTTATGAGGAAGGGTCAGGGAAATTCGATCTGATCCCTGCGAAGTAGAAGTATCGCGGCTGACCTGGCTGCCAATTTGCCGATTCAGCACTAAGTGTAAATGGGTCACAAGGGATCTCCCTGTGACCCAATTTTTTTGGTTTTCGCTCACGAAACCGCAAGCCAGAAAAAACTACACGCTCTTTCCTGCAAGCAATATGCATTCGTCGAGCACGTCAACGGCGACGTCTGCTTCGTCTTTGGTGACGACCAGCGCCGGGGCGATGCGAATAGTGCTCGGACCGCAGCCCAGGAACAGGATCCCGCGTTCGAAGGCCAATTCGATGATGCGGTCGCGCAACTCCGGACCGTATTCCTTGGTCTTCTGATCCTTAACGATTTCCACGCCAACCATCAGCCCGCGGCCGCGGACATCGCCCACTATCTTGTGCTTGCGTGGCCAGTCCGCCATGCGTTTCAGCATGTGGCCGCCCACTTCGCTGGAGTTCCTCAGCAGACCTTCCTTCTCAATCACATCGAGCGTGGCCAGCGCGGCTGCAATGCACACCGGATTGCCGCCAAAAGTCGAGGCATGCGAACCCGGCACCCAATCCATGATGTCGGCGCGGCTCATGGTGACTCCGAGCGGCATCCCGGACGCAATGCCCTTCGCCATGCAGACGATATCGGGATGAACGCCGGTATGCTCCATCGCCCACCACTTGCCGGTACGACCTGCTCCGCTCTGCACTTCGTCGGCGACCAGGAGGATGCCGTACTTGTCGCAAATCCGGCGCAATTCCTGCATGAAGACCGTCGGCGCGACCACATAACCGCCCTCGCCCTGCACCGGCTCGACGAAGATAGCTGCTACTTCTTCAGGCGCCATTGTTGTCTTGAACAGCTTGTCTTCGATGAAGCGTGCGCAGCCCAGCGCGAAAGCCTCGGCATCCTGGGGACCACCTTCGCAACCCCGATACACATCCGGATAGCGAATGTGAGTGACGCCCGGCACGCCAGTACCGAACCGGCGCTTCTGCTGCGGCTTTGAGGCGGTCAGGGACAGAGCGCCCATGGTGCGTCCGTGGAAAGCGCCGAAGAATGCAATCACGTTCTGCCGCTTAGTGTGGTAGCGGGCCAGCTTCAACGCGGCTTCAATCGCCTCTGCTCCGGAGTTGCCGTAGTAAATCCGGTGTGGTCCTGGCATCGGCGCGATTTTCGACAGGCGCTCCGCCAAGGTGATCATACTTTCGTAGTAAAAATCCGTGCCCGACATGTGGATCAGTTCGCCAGACTGCTTCTGAATGGCGGCGACGACATCAGGATGGCAGTGCCCGGTTGAGGTCACCGCGATGCCGGCGGAAAAATCGAAAAATTCGTTGCCGTCCACGTCCGTAACCACAATGCCCCGGCCGCTCTTGGCTACCAGCGGGTAGGAGCGTGTGTAAGACGGTGAAATGTACTTGTCGTCCCCTGAAAGAACCCGCTTGGCGTTCGGTCCAGGTATGGCAGTCTTGATTTTTGGTCCTGCGAGAGTCTTGGTGGTCATGGAATCCTCCGGAAAGCGGTCTTGATTTATTTGTCGCTGGCAGTCGGCCAGCAGGCGGTCGCGCCGAAAAAGGCGAATTCAGCCCTTAAGCCACACAGAATTGGGAGGATGGAAGTAACTAATCGCTACCGAATAAGCTGGGACGCGCCTGCGACGGCAGCACTGCCATATGACGGCGCGGGCATACGAGAAAGTCGAGCCAGCACACGGGCAGGTGCGAATTGGGAGTTTGATGTCGCATCGGCTGACATTCCTCAATGATTATAGCCTGCGGACGCGAATGGCGTAACCCCCTTAATGCGTCATTTTGCGCGCTGGTAACGCAATCCCAGCCGCCCATTCTCCCGCAAAAATGCGTCATCCTGAACCCGGCTTCAGCCGGTGAAGGATCTGGGGTGGGAGAACTCAGAACCCTGGTTACGTTGCTATCCGCATTGTGCTTTGCTGCTTATAATTTGCCATTTGAGGCGTGGTCTGTGCCTAAACACCTATTTGCCGCGGTCGCTCTGGTCTTGACGCTCTTCCCGCATTACACGCTTGCCGGACCGTCCAGCCGAGAAGACCCTCCGACCACAACTGTGCTGCGCAGGGTAATTTTCTCCAAACCAATCGTATTGTCTCCGGGAGAAATACGAGACCTGACCAGAACCTTACAAAGCCAGAGCCATCAATTTTCGCTCGCTACGGAGAGCGAAAAGTTCGCAGGCAATGCCGACGCCCTCATACAGCGGGCCTACCAGGATCAAGGATATTTTCTGGCCAAAGCTACGTCTGAAGTCATACCATTGAAAAGCAACTCGGGTCCGCCTCAGGTCGATCTGTTCGTCTCTGTGCTTGAAGGACATCAGTTCCGGCTTCTCGAACTCCGCTGGAAAAACACGACGAGATTTTCAGAACAACAACTTCTCGACCTGACGCCGATCCATCCGGGCGAAATCTTTAGCCGGTCAAAAATTGCAAAGGGTTTGGATGGGGTGCGCAAACTCTACCAATCGCATGGTTACATAAACTTCACCTCTGTTCCGAACGTGGAATTCGACGAAGTCCAGCACCGCATTGCGCTTGAGATCGTAGTGGATGAAGGAGGCGCCTTTCATTGGGGCGATTTGCATGTTGGAGGAATGAGTGAAGGTGACAAACGAGAGCTCTTACGGGGATGGGAAGCCTTACGTGGACAGGTTTACCGGAGTAATCCCAACCACGTGCTCGACACGTTCTTTACCAGGTATTTCCGGCCGCTGCGTCGCGGGGTCACTCCCTCTGATTACGCAAGATGGAAAATCGACCAAAGAGCTGGTGCAGTGAATGTTTACCTTTCATTGGAGTCCAATCCTTCGCTGCTGAAGCAGATCCCGAAGTCGTGGCGACTCTCACAGGCCACCAACAAGCCGAATCTTTAGCTGCGACAATCCCGTCTGATATCTTTTAGTTCCCTGAATCTCTTCATGACCGAACCTCAGCGCCAACAACGTTTCGCCGTGATCCTCGCTTTCGCGCTGGTCTATTTCTTCTGGGGATCCACCTACCTGGGAATTGACATCGCCGTCGAGCACATTCCTCCGGCCCTAATGTGCGGCATCCGCTTCTCGATTGCGGGTGTCTTCATGCTGGCGTTTTGCGCGCTGCGTGGGCGCAGGATTTACTACCCTTGGTCACAACTCGGGCGGATGTCCGTGGTTGGCATTTTGCTCCTCATGGGCGGCAACCTTACACTTTCCTACGCGGAAATGCACGTCGCCTCAGGCCTGGCGGCTTTGATCATCGCCGTGACGCCACTTTGGTTCCTGGTACTCGATTCGCTGTTGCTGGGCCATCATCGCATCGCCGCGAGAGGAAAAATCGGTCTCGGGCTGGGAGTTGCGGGGCTGGCGGTTTTGCTATGGCCCGATCTCGTGGCCACCAGTCATTTGGGAAGAGTCCAACTTTGGGCGTCGATCAGTTTGTTAGGTGGATCGTTCAGTTGGGCCTTGGGCTCGGTGCTTTCAAAAAAATGGAAGTCGACCGACGTGGACCCTTTCTCAGCTACTGCGTGGCAGATGATTGCAGCCGGTATTGCGAACTCTCTTGTTGCTTTTGCTCTGGGCGACCTCTCGCGGGCGATTTGGACGCGTCGCGGGATCGGTGCCATGCTCTACCTCGTAGTTTTCGGATCGTGGGTGGGATACACCGCCTACATCTGGCTTCTGAACCACGTGCCTACATCGAAAGTTTCCACTTACGCGTACGTGAATCCGGTAGTGGCGGTGTTTCTTGGTTGGCTGGTATTGCATGAGCGAGTGGACGCTTACATCCTTGCCGGCACCGCGGTCGTGGTAGCCTCGGTTGTTCTGGTGACCAGTGCGCAGGTGACGGCCACGACAGTCACAGACACGACAGTCACAGAAAAGATGCCCGCGGTAGAAGCTGTGTCCTGAGTATTCACACGCGATCCGGTGCAACCGGATCGGCGCCTGACAATCCGTCGGTTTACTTCATATGTCAAAATGTGTGCGTTGCGGTCGCGAGTTGCCTTCATTCTCGGTGGGAAAGTCTTCTTCCCTCTGCCGTGATTGCCTCGCCAGTACAGCCATGGCCGCTCCTTCCGTCGAAGATGTGTCTTCCGCTGCGCGTTTTCGCGTGAGCCAACCGTTCCTCCTGACTCAGGTCATTGTCGGCATCAATGTTCTTGTATTTGTCGCCATGGTGGTGTCGGGAGTGTCCCCCTTCGCGCCGACAAGCCAGCAGCTTGTCAACTGGAACGCGAACTACGCACCATTGTCCCTTGGACCGCAGCCCTGGAGAATTCTCGCTTCCAACTACGTCCACATTGGAATCATTCACATCTTCTTCAACATGTGGTGCTTGTGGAACCTGGGTGGGCTGGCCGAGCGCATTTTGGATCGCTGGACTTACCTTCTCATCTACACCGCAAGCGGAATTGGTGGCAGCCTGGCCAGCCTTTGGTGGCATCCGCGGGGTATCGGCGCAGGAGCCTCCGGAGCGATCTTTGGACTTGCAGGCGGACTGATCGCGGTCCTCTACCTGGGAAAACTTCCCATCGCGAAGGACGCGCTGAAGCCTACTTTAAAGAGTCTGATAACTTTCGCCGCCTACAATCTGTTCTTCGGCCTGGTGCCGGGTATCGACAATTCGGCTCACCTAGGTGGTCTCGCCACCGGGCTAGGAATCGGGGCGATCCTGGCCAGAAGCTTTACAGAATCCCCGGACGACCGTGCGCGCTGGCGCAACTATGTGATGGTGGGCACAGCACTGCTGCTATTCGCGATCTACACCTACCTCAAACAGAGGGCGCACCAGTAACCCGGCGAAGTCTTTGTAGTCCGGCATCGAGCGTATCTGGCGACCGCAGTGGCGGGGTCGCCAGGAGTTTACTTCGACGCATTTTCCTCTTCGTCGTCGCCATCCCTGGTCATCAGATCAGCTGCATGCCCGCGTACCGTGTACGTGGATTTTTGACCCTCGTCCGCTTCGAAAGTAACTCGCGCAGGATGGCGCTCCCACGCCGGCGCCGGACACTCCGAATCGGGCATGTCGTCTTCGCCCGTTTCGCCAAGAGACTTTTTCAACACTGGCTTGCGCCGCCCCACCTGATAAACCACAGCAAAGAGTTTCTTGCCGTCATCGGAGACCCCGCAATAAGCGACATAGTCGCGGTACCAGCTGGCCACGGAATAGTAAGAATCGAATTCAGGTAGCGCAATCGCTGAAACATGACCTGTTATGCGGTCCACGAGAAGCCATCCGCCGCGTTGCCACACCCAGCGCGGAGCGGAAGAATTCTCAACTGGCAGGATGTCGTTAATGCGGAATGCGCGCCGGACTACGAACAGGCGCTCGGTGATGTCATGTGGTGTCCCCACCGTGAATTCTTTCGCGCGGCCATCGACGTACAGACCTCGCACTTTTAGATCGAGGCACTTGCCTTCGTTCGGTCCCACGCACCATTTGATTGGAGTCCACTTGCCAAAGCTGATCACGTGCGGCTTGCTGGCGCCCCACGCAGGCACAGCGAATAGATAAACGCCAAAAACGCCGGCAAAAACAGCTGCAAACTTCAATCGATTCATGCTGCGACGCTATGCATGGCCGGACGTCGCCACAAGGACTTGCGTCACATCACGTCAACTTGATTCCCGTATTGGGAATAGAATCATCCCGGACAATTTCGCGCACTCTGAAATCCGTTACAATGAACGAAGTTAACTGCCGTTGATGATGAGCTCCCGTCCTAAACCACCGACATCCATTGCGTCTCCATCCCAGTCACACCTCGACGGAGGCGACGTTCGACGTCACGCCTTCCGCATTCTTGTAGTGGATGACAATGAAGACATCATGTCGCTTATGCAGGAACTGCTCGCCACCCGCGGCTATGACGTGGTAGCGGTCCCGGACGCAGCTCGCGCCGAAATCGAAGTGCTTCGCCGCCCTCCCGACCTGATTCTTTCGGACGTGATCATGCCGGGTAAATCGGGATATGAATTGTGCCGCGAACTCAAAGCCAATCCTGCCACCCGCCTGATCCCGTTTGTGCTCATCACCGGCCTAACCGATCGTCAGGATCGCCTGCTCGGAATTGAATCGGGTGCTGACGATTTTCTGCACAAGCCGATCTTCCCCGAAGAACTTTTTGCTCGGGTCAAGTCGCTGCTCAAGCTCAAGGAATTCACCGACGAATTGGAAACCGCGGAATCCGTGTTGTGCACTCTGGCGCTGAGTGTCGAAAGCCGCGATCCCTACACTGAGGGCCACTGTGAACGGCTGGCCCTGAACGCCAGCGACCTAGGACGCCATCTCGGGCTTGAGCAGGAATCGATTGTGGCCTTGCGGCGGGGCGGCTATCTGCACGATCTGGGAAAGATTGCGGTACCGGATGAAATCTTGAAAAAGGGAACCAATCTGACAGCCGATGAATGGACAGTGATGAAACTGCATCCCATCACGGGCGAAACCATTTGCCGTCCACTAAAGTCGCTGCGACTGGTATTGCCGATCATTCGTAACCATCACGAACATTGCGATGGCAGCGGCTATCCCGATGGCTTGCGGCGGAATGAAATCCCCCTGCTTCCTCGAATGCTGCAGGTGGTTGATGTCTACGACGCTCTGCGTACCGCCCGGCCTTACAAGCCCGCTCTCATTCACGAACAGGCCGCGCAGACCATGCGCCAGGAAGCTCGTGCAGGATACTGGGACGAAGAGCTGGTGGGAGAATTCTTGTCCCTGCTGGAAAATCGAAGGCAGGTTGCCTAAGCAACTTTGCATGGCCTCTCGGATAGCGGCTGGGAAAGCTACGACGTTGACGCCGCTTTTGCTTGCATGTCTGGCAACGGAACAGTAGTCACTCCTACACCCTTCTCATACCGCACCGTCAGGTTCGCCGAACAATCGCTGCACAACCAGAAAAACTCCAGGCTTTGGGCGGTTTTTTGCGTCTGTTGGCCGTCAGAATCTTCCAAGCCGACTTCTATGCGAAATAGTTTGCCCTGATGCAAATAGAGAAAAAGATTCGGGCACGCGGGATTGGCGCATTTGGAAAGCATATCTCGCCTCGGTGCGGTTTGATGAATGCTACTCCTCAGAGGTTGAATGGAGCAGCAGAAAAAGTTTTGCAGGATGCAAATGAAGTTCAAATGCAAACAAGGCAGTTTCGCCCAAGCGGCGAAATGAATCGAATCTCCGCGGTCGTTACGCTACAGCTTTCGATCGATTCCGCACCGCTTCAGCAACCCTGCGTCCCATCTCTGACGTAGTGACTGCATTCTGACCGCTCTTAACCAAATCCTTCGTACGGGCCCCCGATGTCAGCACGTCCGCTACCGCCGACTCAATGCACGCCGCCTCGGCTTCCAGCTTGAACGAGTACCGCAACAGCATCGCGGCGGAAAGAATCGCGCCCAAGGGATTCGCGATACCCTGACCGGCGATGTCGGGCGCCGACCCATGGACTGGCTCGTACAAGCCCACCTTTCCTCCGATGCTGGCTGAACCCAGCATTCCCAGCGAACCCACCACTGCGCCAGCCTGATCGGAAAGAATGTCGCCAAACATATTTTCCGTCAGTACCACATCGAAATCCGCTGGCCGGGCCACGAGAGCCATCGCCGCCGAATCCACATACATGTGGTTCAGCTTCACGTCGGTATATTGCTGACCCACCCGCGTCACAACCTCACGCCACAGGCGCGAGCAATCCAGAACATTGGCCTTGTCGACCGATGTCACCTTGCGCCGCCTCGGCCGCGCCAGGCCAAAAGCAATGTGAGCGATGCGTTCAATCTCTGCTTCGCCATAGGTCATAGTGTCAACCGCGGAGCGATGACCGGCCGTCCCTATCGTCGTTCGAGGCTGGCCGAAATAAATGCCTCCCAGCAACTCCCGAACGATCATGACATCGGTTCCGCGCACGACCTCTGCGCGCAGCGGCGAACAATCTTCCAGTGCGGTGAAACAAATTGCCGGCCGCAGATTGGCAAATACTGCCAACTCGCGCCGCAATCGCAATAACCCGGTCTCGGGACGAAGATGGCTGGGATAGGCATCGAACGCTGGACCACCCACTGCGCCCAGCAGCACCGCGCCCGAACTCGAGCAAGCTTCCAAGGTGTCGGCCGGCAATGGGTCTTTAGCAGCGACAAGGGCCGCTCCGCCAACTGGCTTGCGGGTGCACTTGAGCTGATGGTTGTAGGCTTCAGCGATTGTTTCCAGAACACGAATCGCTTCGTCGGTAACTTCCGGACCGACCCCGTCGCCAGGAAGAATCGTCAGGTTGAGGATCATGCGGATTTATTGTATTGCCGAATGAGGTTAAGCGGAAACAAGCGCACAGCTACAACGAGGCATTTGTAGGGACGTTGCTACAAGATCTCGCGCGTGTTACACGGCAGACCTACACTCCCCACAAATAATCTTCCTGCTCGGCGTGATGATCTGCCACAGAATGCAAAGGCAGATTGCACTCCGTCGCGAGAGAAGTTGGGGATGCCTTCTGGTAGAAGCTCAACCCGGCGGCAACCGGAGTCGATACTTTCACGGACGAAATGCGCAGCGCAGAGTTGCGCGTCTCCTGGATCAGGTCCAGTAGATGATGTTCCTCCACATGCTTGATCCTGTCCGCCAGCACCACAAACCGGCGATAGATGTCGTCGAGTTCGCGCCGGTCAAATTGGAATCCCAGTTGTTCGCACCGCAGCCCGAGCGCATGCCTTCCGGAGTGCTTGCCCAATACCAGCCTCGAATCCGGTACGCCGACGGATTGCGGGGTCATGATCTCGTAAGTCAGCGGGTTCTTCAGCATGCCGTCCTGATGAATGCCAGCTTCATGAGCGAAGGCATTCCGTCCGGTGATCGCCTTGTTTGCCTGCACGGTCGCGCCCGTCAAATCGCTGAGTAAATGGCTTGACGGAAAAAGCTCCTCGGCAACGACGCCGGTTTCATACGGATATCTATCAGGCCGCACCCGCATGGCCATCACAATCTCTTCCAGTGAAGCGTTGCCCGCCCGCTCGCCGATGCCGTTAATCGTGCACTCCACCTGGCGGGCACCCGCGGCGACCGCAGCCAGGGAATTTGCTACCGCCAGCCCCAGGTCATTATGGCAATGCGCCGAAATGACAATATGGTCCGGCACGCGCTGCCGGATATTTCGCAGCAATTCGCCATACTCCTCCGGCATGCTGTAACCGACGGTGTCCGGGATGTTCAGTGTCGTTGCGCCCGCTTCCACCACCGCGTCAAGAACCTGGTAGAGGAAATCGTGGTCCGTACGGGTAGCGTCCTCGGGAGAGAATTCCACGTCCGCGCACAAAGACTTGGCCAGACGAACCGAATCGCGGGCCTGTTCCAGGCACTGCTGACGCGAAATCTTGAGCTTGTACTGGAGATGAATATCAGAAGTCGCGAGGAAGATATGGATCCGCGGGTGGGCAGCTCCCTTCACGGCCTGCCACGCCCTCTCGATGTCCTGGCTGGAAGCGCGGGCCAGCGCTGCGATGATGGGCCGTCGAATCGTGGCCGCGATCGCCTGCACTGCCGCAAAGTCACCATCCGACGCGATTGGAAAGCCTGCTTCGATGATGTCTACGCCGAGCCGGTCAATCTGGTGCGCGAGGCGAAGTTTTTCCTGCACATTGAGGCTGCAACCGGGAGACTGTTCACCGTCGCGAAGCGTAGTGTCGAATATCGTGATGCGGGCTCGTTCCATGGTCCGAGATCCTCCTGCCACTATTCATGCTACGAGCGCTGCTCTTCCAAGCAAAGCTTATAATCTTTTTATTAGTATTAGATTGTCTTATTAATTAAGATAAACTAATAGTAATTCCACTTTCGTAAGGAGCTCGGGTATGGACCTGGGACAGCTCGAAGTATTTCTCACGGCGGTGCGGGAAGGGAAGTTTTCCCGTGCCGCGGAAAAACTTCACCGCACTCAATCCGCCGTGAGCCAGTCGATCCACAAGCTTGAGGAGGACGTCGGTGAGCCCTTGTTTGACCGCTCTTCTCGCGACGGCCAGCTGACCGACGCCGGCCGCGTCCTGCAGGAATACGCCGAGCGCCTGCTGAACCTCCGCGACGATGCTAGTGGAGCGCTGGCGGAGCTGCGCGAGTTGCAACGCGGAAAACTGGCCATCGCTGCCAACGAATTTACCGCGCTTTATCTGCTGCCGGTGCTGGCCGAGTTTCGACGCCTGCACCCCATGATCCGGATTATGGTGCAGCGTTCCCTCGGCAGCCATATTCCTGGCGATGTCCTCAGGCACAACTCCGAGTTGGGCGTCCTCACCTATGATCCTAACGAGCCGCAGCTCCACTCCATCGTCGTTTATCTCGACGAACTGATTTTCGTGGTCCCGCCCAGCCATCCACTCGCTACTGAATCGGAGGTCAGCATCAGGCAACTGGGGGCCGAGTCATTTGTCGCCCATATCGTCTCCTCCCCTTATCGTGAAAAAGTGATTCAGGCATTCAAGCGCCACAAAACGCCGCTGCACATGGACATCGAACTGCCCACCCTGCAGGCCATCAAGCTTTTCGTCGCCATGGGGAACGGCGTGGCACTGCTTCCCGCAATCAGCGTGGAAACCGAACTCGTGCGCGGAGAACTGGTGCGTATTCCGGTCCGCGAACTCCGCTTGCATCGAAAATTACGGCTGGTCTACCGGAAGGCTGCCAGCATTTCGCATGCAGCCCGCGCATTTCTAAAGGTAGCGGAAGCGGTCTCGATCAACCGTCGCGGCTCGTATCGTTTTCAGAACGAACGCTAAATAAACGAACGCTGAATAAACAAAGTTAGATAAAAACAATTGTGCGAACGTGACCTCGCGTCGCTGTGCCTCGAATCGCACAAAGCATTATGCAACCCCATACTCGATGTTGATCTCATAGAGTCAAAATCGAGGTTATTCCTTGACAACCTTTCGCTGCGCGAGTGAGAATCCGGTCTCTCTTCCATTAGGCAGCCCTACCGCCTTTCACATAAGCCCTGTTTTCGGACCCAGGTGTACATCGTGACGCCCACCTCGTTTCGCTTAGCCCGCCGAGCCGGAGGAATTGTGAAGCTGTTCAGAACTCTCTCAGTAGCGTGCCTTTTCTTGATTGTCCCCGCAATTTCGCTACTGACGGTTGTCGCTCCACTGAGCGCGGCGAAAGTTCCAGCGTCCACCTGGAACGAGAGCGTATGGGGATCGCCGCGGGGCTTTCGGCGTGGCCCGGGCGCGGCCACGATTCCCCCTCCTGAGTCGAGCGGCGGAAGCCGTGCTCGAGTGTCGAGACCAACTGGGCGCGCAGCGAACTCCAGCATCACTGATCCGATCTTCTTCATTCCTCCTACTTATCCCTCAGGCGGTATGGGCGCCCGATCGGTCGTAGTCGAAGACTTTAACGGCGATGGCAAGCCTGATTTGGCTGTGAGCAATCATTGTTTTGACACTAACTGCACATCTGGGGCAGTCGGAATCTTGTTGGGGAACGGGGACGGCACCTACCAACCTGCCGTTTCCTACAATTCCGGGGGATATTTCACCCAGACCGTGGCCGCCGGAGACTTTAACGCTGACGGAAAACTGGATCTCGCGTTAGCCAACCAGTGCAATGACACGAACTGCACCAACGGCTCGGTAACGATTCTGCTGGGCAACGGAGATGGGACTTTCCGCGCGGCCGTGAGCTATCCGTCTGGAGGAGATGCCACATTCGTGGCCGCCGGAGATTTGAACGGAGACGGAAAGCTGGATCTGGTTGTCGCGAACAACGAGACCAATAATGTCGGCGTTCTGTTGGGAAATGGGAATGGAACATTTCAGCCGGTAGTCGAATACGCCTCGGGCGGAACCCAGGCATCCTCGTTGGCCCTCGCCGACCTGAACGGTGATGGGCATCTAGACCTGGCGGTAACCAATTTCCTCAGCGGCAACGTGTCGATTCTATTGGGAAACGGAAATGGAAGTTTTCAATCCGCCGTCAGCTATCTCAGCGGAGGGTTCTCGGTTTCCGCGGTCGTAGTGGCGGACTTCAACCACGACGACAAACCCGATCTCGCGGTGTCCAACCTTTGCAATGACCCTAACAATTGCACAAACGGCCTGATCGGCGTCCTGCTAGGCAAAGGAGACGGAACCTTCCAGCCCGCTGTTACATACTCCCCCGGCGGACAGTCTTCCTACTCTGTTGCAGCCGCCGACTTCAATGGCGATGGCAAGCTGGATCTCGCAGTCTCTGATGAGACCACCGGACTCACTGTGCTGGTGGGAGCGGGTGATGGCACATTTCAGCTTGGACCCACTTACGACTCCGGCGGACTGGATTCCTTCTTTGCCGTAGTAGCGGACATTAACGGCGACGGCAAAGCTGACATTGTCATGTCGAACGACTGTGCCTCAGACTGCTCCACTGGCTCGGTAGTTCCGCTGATCGGAAATGGCAATGGCAGCTTCCATGCGCCTGCAAAATTCCCCACGAACGTAGCCACTTTCCTCGCCTCTACTGCAGCAGACTTCAATCACGACGGGCGTCCTGACCTGGCACTCGCGGGCCTCTGCGGAAATGCCGACTGCTCCATAGGCGTTGTGGCCGTCTTGCTGAATGCTGGCAACGGAAACTTCGCGCCGGCCGCGAATTACGTTTCCGGAGGCTCATCTCCTGTCTCTGTGGCCGTTGGCGACTTCAATGGCGATGGCCAGCCGGACATCGTGGTTTCGAATTCCTGCGCGAGTACGCAAGACTGCTCCACTGGAACTCTCGGTGTCCTGCTCGGCAATAGCGACGGGACCTTTCAGACGGCCCTTGTCAGCAACGTTCCTTCGGGAGCTCTCGCCGTCGGGGATTTCAATGGCGACGGCAAGCTTGACCTGGCAATAACCTCCGCATCCACTGGCAGCATGGGTGGATCGAATGGCTCGGTCAACATTCTCCTGGGAAATGGAAACGGGACCTTCGCTTCCGCCGTGCCCTTCTCTTCCGGCGCTCCCTATGCTCAAGCCGTAGCCGTGGCGGACTTCAACGGTGACGGCAACCTCGATCTCGCAATTGCGAATGGCAACTGTGTGGATAATGGCGTGTTTCTGCAATGCGGCGCTGGTTCCGTCGGTCTGTTGCTGGGGAACGGGGATGGAAGCTTTAAGCCCGCAGTGCTCTACTCGACGATCGACGACGACTCCTTCACCATAACCACCGGCGACTTCAATGGAGACGGCAAGCTCGATCTGGCAGTCGGTAACGGCAACTGTGAAACTCCGACCACATGTGAAATCGGAACCGTCGCAGTGCTTTTAGGCGGCGGCGATGGCACGTTTCAGACGGCTGTGAGCTATCCCGCGGGCGACTCCTGGCCAGCGTTCGGCCGCGCCTCATCAAATTCCGTGGCGGCCGGCGACCTCAACGGAGACGGCAAGGTTGATCTCGCAGTGTCCAACAAGAATGTCCTGTTGGGCAACGGCGACGGCAGTTTTCAGGCGGCTCAAAGCTATAACCCCTCCGCGATACCCGCCGTCACGGCTCTCGTGGCCGACATCAACGGGGACGCCGTTCCCGACCTTGTTGTAGCGGATTCCGCCTACGTCACCGTACTGCTCAACGACTCGTCTGCTTTCCGGCAGGCAGCCCCGACCACACTTACTTCTTCTCCGAATCCGGCAGATCTAGGCCGCGTCGTTACCTTTATCGCGACTGTCACCTCGTCGACTCAAACTGCTCCTGCAGGAACAGTAACGTTCAGCGACAGTGGCCGCGCCTTGGGCACTGAGACGCTTGCCAATGGCAATGCGAAATTCTCCACGTCTTCGCTCGACGCAGGCATCCACGCCATAACCGCCAGCTACAGTGGCGACGAAACATTTTTGCCCAGCACTTCTTCCGAACTCAAACAGGCCATTAAGGCAGACACACGTACCCGGCTGACTTCATCGAAAAATCCATCCCGGCATCGCCACCCTGTGACCTTCACCGCAGCAGTGTCTGCGAATTCGGGGGACACTCCAACTGGGACCGTCACGTTTAGAGATTTCTCCACCATCGTCGGGACCGCCCAATTGAGCGGTGGCCAGGCGACCTTCACCACTTCCCGGCTACGCAGGGGACCGCACCTCATCCGGGCAACCTACGGCGGCAGCCCCACGGACCGGCGCAGTTCGGCGCTGCTCGCTCAGAGAGTGAAGTAGTGAAACAACGCCACCACACCGAAAACCGAGTCATCCTGAGCGGTGCATAAAGCCCGTGCGGGCGTCATGCGGGGTCGAAGGACCCCTAGCGCAACTGAACTGCCGGCACTTTGAGTTTCGCTGCGTTCCTAAAGCGCCCCCAAGGGAATAGGGTGCTTCGACCTGACTCCGCTCAGCATGACAGTGAGCGCCGCTCGGTAAGCTAAGATCAACGCCCGTGCGTAACCACGGAAGATAACCCGGGCGTGTTCCAAACGGTGATTCGACCGCAAATTGTGAATTAGGCGATTAAAGCTTCAGCTTGCGCGACTAAGTGTGTCGCTGCCTTGCTTTTCGGAACGACAGCGTGGATCCCGGCCTTTCGCGATAGCCGTTGAACTTCGGGGCCGTCGTGCGCCGAAAAGAGAATGATGCACACGTTGGGCAAAATTCGAATGAGAATCGGCGCCGCTTCCAGGCCATTCATCACAGGCATCGACAGGTCCAGAATGATCAAGTCCGGGCGGAGGCTCGGAGATTTCTCTACGGCCTCGCGGCCGTGTCCTGCCTCGCCACAGACCTCAAAACGGGGATGAGAGTCAAACAACGGACGAACGCTTCTCCGGATCGCCTCGTTGTCGTCTACAACCATTACCCTCTTTTTCTTCGACATTGCTTTCCAGTCGTCGAAGACCTTTGATGCAGGCTGATACCTGGGGTTTTACGTTTTCTTACAAATCCGTTGTTTTCTGTGTAAAGTGGCCGCAAATGGGAGGAGTTTTTATGCAGATTGGGAGCCCCAAAGCGGGATACCGCTGACGCCCTTTAGCTTCAACAGGACAGCATCCCCCGGGAATGGCATGGCTTCCGTCGTGCCGCCAGATGTTGCAATTCTGTGCGCTTCACCGCCTGCGATTCGCCGTTTTCACCGGCGTGGAAGTGGCCGCCGTTTTGTTATGAGTGTCCAAAATTGAACATCCCTCACGTCAACTCCACTGCATTATGTCGAGGTGAATCCTCGAATCAGCGAAATCAGTACTGAAATGTGTCGCTTGTTAGATGAGCAGAGAGCGCTTCTGAAGAGTGGCAAGAAGTTGATGGAGATGAGCAGAGAACAAACGGAAGCTTACGCGGCGAGAAGGACCGCCTTCGTGATTTGTGTAAGCAACTGAGCGAAATGGTTTGATGAGAAAGAGCTTGGTCTCAAATGGACTGGTGTGGGAATCGTTCATCACGGGTGGACGTTTGATCCGGAGAACTTTGTGCGCCGGCGCACCGTGGCACAGCTCGGCGCGGCCCGCGGTGCTACAACCAAGTATGGACCGTCTTCAAGAAAGCGGGACTTAGTGGCACGCACGCTCTACGGCACATTTACCGGACATGGCTCGATTCAGTGGGCACGCCGGTGGGTGTCCAGCAACGGTTAATGCGGCACACCGACGTTCGATTAACAATGGGCGTTTACGGTGAGGCAGCCACGCCGGACATGGCGGAAGCACACGGAAAGATCGTGCGACTAGCCATGAACGGTCAAGGATAATCACGCTAAACCCCTGAACGAGTGGTGGGCGCTGTAGGATTTGAACCTACGACTTCCACCGTGTGAGGATGGCACTCTACCGCTGAGTTAAGCGCCCACTGCTTTATATTCAAACAGTTACAGCCGTTCCCGTCAACCGCGTGGGAACGGATGGCGGTACTGGCTCGAAGGGAAGTACGGGACGGCTTCCGTGCTTGGAGCCCATTTGCGCTGCTCGTTTGGGATCCAGGTGCAGAGAACACTTAACCTTTCCTACCAGTGCCCACGCGCCGCACCTTTTACCGTTTCTATTTTTCGCCGAGCACCGTTTAGACATCGTTCAGATCCTCGCCATTTGCCGCTTCTCACAGTTCAACGGTAGGGTACCACCCCTTTTGCTCAGAGAAACGAGAATGGGGTTTCTTTCCATCTCACCGGTAGGTTGTCTTGATTTGGCGGGCGATGATGGCAGCCGAAAGCGAGAGCGCTTTCGGAGATGGTGCAGTGAATGGAGATTCCGGGGTGCTGCAGAACGAAATGAAATAAAATCTTCGCACGTCCCGGTGGGGATGCGGGGAGGAGACCCTTGCGGAGTAGTGCTAGAAAATGGCGAGAAATTTTGGTCAGGAGAGCCCGCAGGGCGAATCGGATTTCAAACCTGTGGGGACATCGACCGCGGAGTAGATCGTCGTAGCCGTGGCAATTCTTCTCGTGGATCAGGATCGTCAAGAGGCGGTGATGAAGAAGTTGTGAAGCTGCGGAACGATGTGCACCGATTACTTTTCTTGGCGAAAAGGTGGTTACTCGAGCTCACTGCCTTCTCTCAAATCAGCTAATTCGCTGATTCTCGGGCTCCCGGAGAGCGTGGTGCTCGGGCTCAACCATTTCGGGAATGCAGCAGCTTGGCTGGTTCTCGTGGAGATCGCGCGCAGGGACATTCTATCTTCCTGCACGCATAGGGTTTGTCGGGGCGGCACGCCCCGGGCTGCTCGTTAGAAAAAACCGTATAGAACGTTATTGTCTTTTTGGCAAATTATCTGCCAAGTCTGGTGCCCGCATCGGATGGGCCCAGGCTGGCGAAGCCGGAGCATCAGAGAATACAGTGCTCGGCAGCGCAACGGGGTCTTCCTTGAGCAAATACTTCAGCAGGCAATAGAGAGCGCGAAAGCCGTCTTTCCATCCAATTTTCTTCCCTTCTTCGTAAGTGCGCCCCCAATAGCTAATACCCACCTCGTAGATGCGAAGATGGCGGCGGGCCACTTTCACCGTGATTTCAGGTTCAAATCCAAAACGATTTTCTTCAATCGGAATGGACTGGATAATTTCGCGCCGAAAAACTTTGTAGCAAGTTTCCATGTCGGAAAGATTAATGTTGGTGAGGCAATTGGAGAGCAGGGTGAAGAAATGGTTGCCCACGGAATGCCAGAAATAGAGAACGCGGTGGGGCGCGCTGCCGAGAAAGCGTGATCCATACACAACGTCGGCTTTACCCTGAATCAAGGGCTCAAGCATGGCGGGATATTCATCAGGATCGTATTCCAGATCGGCGTCCTGAATAATGACAAAATCCCCAGTCGCTTCCTGAATTCCGCGCCGGAGCGCCGCTCCCTTGCCCATATTGTGCGGCTGCAGAGCGACGCGAATCTGCGGAAACGCCTGTAACTCGGCAAGAATTTCGCGCGATCCATCGCGGGAACCGTCATCGACGCAAATCAATTCTATGTCGAGGGGAACAGCGAGAACCTCGCACCACTTCACGAAGTGTGGCGCGCTCGTTATACACCGGCATTACGACAGAAAGTTTCATATTTTAAAGGTAGAGCGATTGCAACTTACAATATGTGTGCTTCGCGCGCGGAAAGCAACGCAACATCTCGATGGCTTAAAGCTAAAGGGCAGCTTGTCTTGATTCAGAGGCTTACAGATGTCTTATGGATTCAGCACTGTGCTCACGTTGCCTACAGGGCATACGCAACGCGAATCAACGCATAATCAGCCAGTTCACCATAGATACTACGACGGCACCTATTCCGGCGCCCAGCACGGCTAGCAGGCCGAATCCGAAAGTAGCGGCGATTGTGGCGGCGCATGGAGGACCAAATCCTCGGGTGTGTTGGGTTTTCCACTTTTATGTAAAACGCCGGAGGAGGCGATAACAATGAGGTAAGGTATTAGAGAACGATAGCTCAGGCAGCACAGTCCCCGAGCGTGCGAAGTTGACGTAACCGATCGACGGCAACAGTTCCAGGCGACGTCGACTTTCGTAAGCTGAGTACGCATGCCGGTTCGGCGACATATTGTCGTGAACAGAAGGTTTTATTTGCGATGGTTCGTCTCGTAGGTGTCATGATCGCCGCCTCGCTGCTCGTGAACTGTGGTGGAGGCGGTTTAGCGCCAGGGAGCACGCAGCCGACTACCGGTCCTACTCCTCCAGACGGTCAACCATCACGTGGACCTGCACTGGGCTGCCAGCGCCTCCCAAGTTCCGGATATAACATCTTCCGCGGAACGCAGTCCGGCGGTCCCTAGAGAGCCTCAGTTCTTCACCGATTCCTACGCCTGCCTATACAGACAAATCAGTCAGTTCGGGTAACCTACTACTACGTCACGACCGCTGTGGATTCGACTGGAATTGAAAGCGTCCAGTCCAACGAAACGGTGGCCGTAATTCCTACTCCTAAGGCGCACAGATTCGGATCGGCAGAACAAGGGCTATCCGCCGGTGGCCGCTCCGGAGGCGGCTTATGGCGCTGCTTTTCCTGCAAACTCGTCCTACAAATTGTAAGCTGGCGGTGGTACTTTTTATTGGAATTAGTTCAGTGTACTTCCGACATCTGTCTTGGGGGAGCTTCCTGAATCATAATGAATTCAGACGAGCGACTGTGAGCTAGCTTTGGTTGGTAGTTGTGGCCGACTCATCGCAAGTCGTTTTCAATTCCCCCAGCCGTAGCACGCGATACGGCAGCAACGAGGTCAGCCCGTGAAAGGCTTTCGCGCCCCCCAACTTGGCCTTAATCGTTCTTGCGTAATTCTGCTGGTAGTAATCCTCACCCTTCCCTCTTTCGCCGCCACTCGAGATGTCCAGAGTTTTGGGGCAATCGGTAACGGGTCCAATGACGACACCACGGCAATCAAAAGTGCGATCGCCGCTCTCCAGCCTGGTGAAGTGTTGAATTTTCCGTGCGGGACTTACCTGGTGTCCTCCGGTCTATCTATTTCCGTCTCGAACATCACGGTGGAAGGCAATAGTTGTGCCACAATCAAAGGGTCTTTTAGCGGTGGCGTCGTAGTTCAGATCGGCACAGGGTCCCTCAGCGCCAAGAGTGCCCTGCTTGCGGCTACGGCAGATTTGGCTACGTCCTTTGATGTGAACTCTACTTTTGCTTCATCGTTGAGCACGGGTAGCCTGGTTTATGTTTCAGAAGCAGGAGTGGATGGAAACTGTTCGCCTTCCGGAACATCCACCTGCGACAGCAACGGCTCCGCGACCGTTGTTGGTTGCGAGATCAAATGAGAGGATCCGGGGCGAGGTGGCGAAGGTAGCAAGCGTTTCAGGCACAACCGTTACACTGACCGCTCCGTTAAACAACCCCTACGATCCGATTGCGAATGTTGCCGTAGTGCAGAAGCTCAACGGTGTCTTGAGCAATGTCACATTTCAAAACATTAACTGCGACGGATCAGGCAAAGGACAGATGTGTGTGTATTTTGTCAACACCGACAGCTTGATCGTGTCGAGTGTCACAGCTCAGAACGTAACCGGAAGCGCTGTCAGTTGCGGGATTTCGGGAAGCGTCGGTTGTGGATGGCAGCCGACCTTCAACAAGATCACGATCTCCCACGCGGGAGGAAACGGTGGCGGCAATGCCGCAGCATTCGGATAGCGCTGGTGGGCAATCCGACGGTTAACACCGCGACAATCGGCCCCAATCTCAACGCTCAGGCATTCGGCATGGGTCTGGGTATGTCTGGTGGTGGCACACTGAACGGCATCACGATCGACAAGTCCGGAACGCCGACCGCGACTTATGGCCGCGGACTTAAAAATAGTGCTGCAGCCAGGGTCACGTACAACGGGTTGACAGTGAAAAACGCCCCAGCCGGTTTTAACGGAATGGATCTAACCTACTACTCGCATCACATGACCCTGAACAACTGCACGTTTTCCGGCAACAGTACCGGGGCCGTGGTCGGGTTTGGTAATTACAACGATTATTTGGCAATCAACAACTGTCACATGACGGTGGGGACGAATGGCGCTTTGGTAGCGATCAATCAAGCTGCCTCAAATAACGGCCGACGAGATGCGAACTGGACCATCAATGGAGGCACGTACGACGGAGCTTCTGGGTACGAGGTGATCCAGATCGCCGGGAATAATGCTTTCATCCACGATGCGACGATTGGACCGGCGACCCAGGGGATCAACGTCCTGCTTCCTGTAAGCGGGCTTTGCGTGAACAACGTTAACTTCACGGCCGGGATGAAGTACGCGTATGCGACCATGGCCGGTACTACTGGGAATGCAAACGACAATACCAGCAATGGGAACAGTGTGCTGGGACCATTGCCCGCGGGCGCCTGTGGAAGCTCTGTCGCGTCGTCGCAGCCCGCTCCTCCGACGGGGCTTACGGCGACAGTGTACTAACTCTTATGTCGCCGGATGATATAGAACCAATTACTCCGCTACAGCCAAAAACATAACCATCGTTCCATCGAAGCTAATCTTGAAACTACCAAATCGGACTTCGCCGAATTTGCGGGAATCCTGTGGTTCGAAGCCGCACAAGCGTAGAAGCCGTGAGAACGAAGCGGGCGAGTAAGCCACCTTTGAATGATCTAAAAAAGAAAGTTGCCGCCAGCGACCGAGAGGCTTCGTCAACCAGTAGACAATGAGGGTGGCAGCCGAGCCGAACTGGAGCTAGGCACCGAAACCACCAGAAGGCCACCTTTCCGGATAACGCGCCGCAGTTCACGCAATGCAACTTCGGGTGAACGTGTGTATTCGAGGACGCTGGAGCAGAGCACTCCATCGAACGAGCCGTCGGCCAAATCCATTTCGGAAATATCGCTGATGCCACGGAATTCAGTGCCTTGTGTCTGGTTACAGTTGGCAATCATTTGAGCTGACGCATCCACGCCGAGAACCCGGCAGGTCTTACGAGAAGCCAGCCAGCGGGCGAGCGTTCCGTTCCGCATCCGGCATCAAGCCAATACTGACCCGAGAGATTCCGATCGCCCAGTAAAGTCGCGAGAATCTCGAAGCGCACCGCAAATGTCGGATTCGTATATCCGGCTTCCCACGCAGCGGCCTGTTCGGAATGAAAACCGATCGCATCGTTGGCAAACATTGTAGTTAAGCTCCAAAACCGCCCTCAAGAGGGCATTGAATCTGAATAAACCCAAGAATCGGTTGGTCCCACGTTAGTCCAGCTCGGATCTACTATCTAGCCCGCCTGACTGACGGACTCTTAAATAATTGAAAAATCGCTAGCTTTAGACCAAAACATGCTTTTTGTAATCTTGCTGTTTCTCGCTTTCACGGGACAACCGCCGGAGAGAAAAACCCTCTCGGTGGCCAAGTATGAGACCGAGAGGAACAATGGACACGAAGGTGACCAACCACAATGAAATGCCGCAGCTAACGGCAAGTTCTTTAGGCATGTTGAAAACGTGAACTAAAACCGCCACCGTTGCCAGTTGCGAGCCTCCCCCCACCGCCGGGAGCTGGATGACCGAGCCCAAAATACTGAAGCCCATTACCAAGACGGCTGCGCCCAGCCCCAAGCTATGCAATGGTGCAGGGTAAGCGCGGAGGACCTCCCAGCAAGCGAGAGCGTTAAGTGACCACAACAGAACCGAGAAAATTGTCATGTTCAGAATTGTCGGGAGTGTGACCAGCTCTCGTACGAATGCTTCAACCTCGTGCGCCGAAGTCCAACCAAATTTATCGGCCACCCGGTAACACATCGTTCGCATCCACGCTGTCACAATGGGAGCTTTGCGCCGTAACAGGAATGCGATCACCACCGCGCTGAAAGCCGCCGCAATCACGACAAAAGTCGCTGCCCGAATCTTCCCGACATACGGTATGGTCGACAAGGTGGGATCCGCCAGTAAGCTGATTACGATCAAAAGCGCGCAGGCCGAAAGATCAAACAGTCGTTCAACGAACCACATTGCCATCTGCGAGGTGAAGCTAACCTTTTGGCTGCGCGCGATCAGATATGGGCGAATCAGTTCGCCTGGCCTTCCCAGGATTACAAGACCGGTAAAGCCTATGACAGTCGGTGGAAAAAGGCTGGCTACCGAGGTTTCCCGTATTGGGTGCAATAAGATTTGCCATCTCGCGGTCAGGACAAAGTAAGAATCAGTAAATCGAGATAACGGCTATGCCGATGTGAAATAGTCCGACTCCGCTGGTTTGGGTTAAGAAAGCCTGCCAGTCAAATCTCCCCCACGATCGGATCTGAAGGAATAGCAGTATCCCAAGCACGAAAAGGCCGATCGCTGGAGCCAACTGTTTTCGGTCTAGGTTTAGAGGTTCCAAGAGTGAGTTCTGCTAGGTCCAGGTGTGTCAGGATGAATTTCTATTCCGGATCTGTTACTTCAGAGAAGACAGGCTATCCCGGCTGAGACGTTGCATGCAGACATCAGTTAAGCCGTTGCCGCAAGCATGGATCCAGTAGAGACTGCCATCGGGCTGGCTGGCAAAAAATTGCTCCGCCTGGCCGACTCGCCTACCTGAGGCGAAGTTATCCGTGGTCCACGCCACGATGGAGTTTCCAGGTTGTGCTCGAATTCGAAACTGAGCTGTGGCGGCTTCATAGTTTCCAAAGCTGAAGCATTTTCCGATGCAGGCCCGATCGGCAAGCATGCTCTCGTCAAATCCGTCGATTGTCGGATAGCGAAGTTCCGCCAAGATTCGCTGGTCTTGAGGCAGGGTCGAAACCAACTGCACGACCTGCTGTTCGATACGGTTGACAGCGCGGGCGTCAGAGTAAAGCAACCCGAAATAGGCGATCGCGACCATAGCCGATGCCAGACCGTAGAGTCTCACGTTTTTTACGCTGGACATCAGCCCGCACATAACGACCGCCGCAAGCCAGGCAATGCGCTCAGCGACACCACCAAACGCCGCTTTGTACCACGGAAACGATATGTTGTAGGGAAGCAGAAAGCAGCCGAATACGCAGAGGAGGTAGATCTGGACAGGAATTGAGTTGAGTACCTGTTTCCAGCTGGTTTCGCGAGCCAACTGGAAGAACACCATGGTCCAGATGACCAGGATGGCCAGTGTGATCACCCGGTAGTGATGTCCGAACATATATGCCTGGTCGGCTCCGGTGGCATGGAGCGCCTGGCGCCATCCCCAGATCGATTGCCAGAAATGTTGGATGAGCGCCCGCAGCAGCACCAGCGCGCCCAGGCAGACGGAAATCAACATCAAACGACCACGCGGGCTAAGTCGCCGCGCCAAAGATACGTAGCCGAAAATGGCCGCAGCCGAGAGAGCCGGGAGGGGTTGTGCGAACCACGCCAGCGCCAACAATCCAAATCCGAAAAAGCCGTCCCAAAGGCCTGCCCGCCAAAGTACAGCGAGGGCGGCGAGGGCCAACGCGCCGCCCAGGTAATAGTTGAAGAGCCCCATATTGAAGACGGTACCGTAACTGAGGATGGCCAATAGCGGAGCGACAAACCAGGGCATCTTCCGCGAGATGGTCGCTACCAAAGCGAAAGCTCCCCAAAAACAAAGTAGGACGCAGAAGCCAACTGCCAGCCTCTGAGCAGCGCCGATTCCCACCTTGTCAATCAATCCATCAAGCATCAAATCAAACAAAACGTTTGTCGATCCCGTTGCGATCGATAGACCGGGAGCCTTTCCCTGTTTTACTAGTTGCACCAACCAAGCGTTATAGGCGTGGCTGGCAAGATCTCCCGCCGCAATTTGTGGTTGCCACCAACAAGGAACGAGCAGAATGAGGGAGATGATGGTAAACCTCAGCGGCATCGCTACGACAACGCGTTTCAGCCGGAGGAGACAGAAATCCCGAACTCCGTCCACGGAGATATCGACAGCAGGTCCCAAGTTAGAAGCGCTCAGACTGGTACTCATTGTGTGTTATGTCCTTCAAATATTTGTTTTTCGAATGCGAGACGTACTAGCGCGTGGTATGCCGGGGTGCAGGAACTGATCATGGGCCGCGCTCATCGCACCGGACTTAAATCGACCCAGGGCGCAATAGAATCGTTGTATTTTGTCGGAGAGTCTTGTTTTGGCGGCTCAACCTTTCGCATTGCAAGGGCGTGATCAAGGCTGACGATTCCATAGAGGACAGACATCGTTATCACGCCCAACGAATACATGGGTAGGGGAGCCATGATGATGAGTGGTCCCGCACTAGCTGCCATAGCGGCCCAGAGAGCCAATTCCAACGCCCTCGGTTTGGGATAAAGAAATGCGGCTACAAGACCAACGTTCGCGAATGCGACGATCATTCCCATCACGATCCCAAGCTTCGCGAATATGTTGAACAGGGCAATGCTGGGGTGCTCCTTTATGACGGATAGCACGTCATGCCGCAAGATCGCGTTATATTCAACCGAACAGTAGTGAGTGCCAGGAGTAGTGGCCTCTACTTTGTCCTTAGCGATTTCGTCGCATATTCCTCCGGGAACGTAGGGGTTGCTTAGAAAGCCCAATCCCAGGTATGCGAAATGCCAAAACACATGGCGAGAATCTCCCGCCTGATAGCCAGGAGCATGGTCGCTGAGAAATACCTCCGCGCGATGGGTAAGACGACCCAGATATAACTGAGGTAGGACAAAGCCCAGCAACAAAATGCCGACGAGGGCAGTTTTCCTGCTGAACGATGCCGATAACTCAAAAAGCAGCAGGCCCACTGCGACAATCAATACGGCGGGAGCGGAACCGAAGCGTACAAGACAGCAGATCCCCAGGACCAGTCCGAGCACCAGCAGAAACGGAACTTGGATCTTTCCATTGCTGCTGTTGTCACGAACGAAATACAAAATCCAAGGTACTAGGGCGGCAAATGACGCAAATTCGACGACGTATACATCTCCTACCCAGTAGGCTAAGGCGGTTAGAGCAAGCAGTGCCGTAACGGCCGCGGCCTTGCCGCCCTTGGTTTTGAGTGTGAACATGAATCCCACACTGCCCACCAAAAAACCGAGGCACAGTGCCGACAACAGAATAGTGGTGATTGTTCGATCGATGCTCAGGTGAAAGGTGCGCGAAATCCAGGGCACAAGATAGTAAAGCCCGATATCGTCGGATGGGCCAGCCGGCAAGAAACTCTCGCCATCGAAGGCCACCATTGGCAAGCCCGAGCGGTCATATCCTTTGCTGACCCTTTGCAAATCGCGGTAGCGGCTGTACATCAGACTGACTGGCAGTTTCGGAGTCGAAAGAATAGTGGAGCGATCCGCCGGCGCGAAATGTACGAGGTAGTCAGAAAATGTTCCGCAAGCCTGGACATCCGAGGTCGGCGCCGAGGTGGATGAAGCGGTTTGCGCGGTACCCGGCTGCGCTTGAAGCAAGAACACAATGGAACACGACAGCAATGCGAGCGTGCATAACCAATTGTTCACACTCTTGCTCTTGCCGCCTTTAGTTTCAGGGAACATGGTGTCTTGAGGAACTGCAAACGCTTCAATCGAATCAAGAACAAAGGGTTGACAAACGGGAGGCGCGACTCAGCGCCCGCCGTTCAGGAACTCAACTTCGGAGGTCTTCCAACACCGACGCACTGCCGCTTAATTTGGATAACTCAGCTTCTTCATGCATAGCGTGCTGCTGCATGTTCACTATCGAGTAGTGCCTGGCATACATAGCGAGCGTTTCGCTGACAATTTCCATCTTAGTTTGGTGGGGAAGAGCGATAGCGGGGAAAAATCCCAGTTCAGGCGCATCCTTGTCGTCGAGAAAATCCAAAGGGTGCAAAAGCAGCGACGGCCGAACATTTGCAATGCGACACAACGTTAAAGCCAAACGGAAATAAGATAGTGCGGCAAGGCGGGAGAATCCACTCAAATAAAGGATGTAGCTGAAATGAATTGGCATTCGGAACAGTGGCATAGTGGTTACTGGAATCTCAATAAGTTCTTGCCCGTCGTGTTGGAGAAAGTGGGATTTAATCGGCCTAAAGCCGTCTCTTATTGATCCAAAAAGCGCATCCCTTTTTTCCAACTCTTCCGTTGTCAGACTGCTGACCATGAAGTAGTACATTCTTGCCAGGGGGCCTATGAACGTGGGCAAGCTAGAAGCGTCGTACAGATATCCTCTTTCCGTCAGCACCTGCAGGGTTGTCGGGCTGAAACTGTAGCCCGGTCCACGGAAGCCGACTGGTTTTGTACCGGTCAATCGCTCAATTGCGGTTTCTGCGCGCTCAACCTCATCTCGCACTTGCTGCTCTGTGTAGAGATGAAACCAGGGCTCATGTGAGAATGAGTGATTGCCAAGTTCGTGGCCAGCTGTGGAGAGCGATTGCAGAACCTCGGCATTCCTGGCGGAGGCCGCATCACGACCAACGACGAAGAACGTGATGGTCAGGTCGCGCTCGGCAAGAAACGCGAGAACACGCGGCACCACCACGCCGAGGTAGGATGGAAGAGACTTCCATTCCGGATCTCCGTGGGTTTTTAAATAAGACCACTTATCGTCAAGATCAAACGACAGACTTGCGATCGGCTTCATAGACTTGTGTGTCACTTTCACCTCGGCTGCTGTAGTTCATTCCTGACTCCAGCGCGAATTGAGCAGCTGCCCGCTCGGCTACCAGGATGGTTTCGTTCACATTTAACGTCCCGTTCACTATATGGGCGGAGTTCACCAGATGAACGCCAGGGATACAGGTCGCAACCGGTGGTACTCGCTGGGAGTAATTGAGGGTCGAAATCGGCAGCAAGTAGCGCACTCGGGAAACCTTAAAGCTTAGCAAGGTACGGCGATTGAAATTCGGATACATTCGCTCTAATGCCGCGAGAAACCGCTCTTTCAATATTTCATCGGGGATATCGAAATCGGGGGAATCGCAAGCTACATATTTTGGCAAGTAGATGAGTGTATTACCGTTGAACTGTTTTCTATCCACCAAGGCGGACATCTCGATGACTCCCGTGAAGGGAACCCAGGGGTCAGTGATGTTGGTGATGTAAAAAGTAGCCAAGGGCTCGCTGAGCAACAGTGAGGCACAGATAATTCCTTGATATTCTATGCCGTTCAGAAGATTGGCTTCTGCCGCCGATAGTCCCGGACAAACACGAGCGGCGAATGGGGCTGGTACAGTGATCGCGACCTGATCGAATTGCCGCCGCCTTCCGTCCGCGAGTTCGATCATCGCCTTTTCGGAGTCGTCTCCACTGACCCTGGTTACCGACTGGCCAAGCTCGACACAAACCTGGTCCCGAATCAGCAGTTCGCCAAATTCCTTGAGAATTCGCGCATATCCGCCGGGCACATAACCGAACATCTCTTTCTTCATCCCAGCCCGCCTAGCGGCGTACATTCTTGCGATGATGGCCCAAATAAACGCTGCGGACGCCTTCTTATAGTTGTCTCCCAGCTTAGCCTTGAGAAGTGGCAACCAAATCTTGTTGAAGGTTCGTTTTCCTGACCAACGCGCGAGCCAATCGGCCACCAGAATATTCTCGAGCTTTTTCCAGTTCTTTATCCGTGACGCGTAGAAAATGGTCGCGCCGAGTCGGAATTTATCGATCAAGCCCAGAGGAGGGAATTTAAGGAACTCGATCGCGTTCGACATGGAATACAGCTTGGAATCAGTATAGAAGCCGGTTCGTGTCTCCACCCACTGAAGCTCACCTTCCAGATTCAGTTCATTTAAAATCAGACCTAAGAAACTTGTCAGACAACAAAATGACGTGATAGTGACGGTCCCAAACGATATCCCCCAGCGTCCACGCGCTCGCGACTCCCCCCAAATATGGAGCTGCTTCGAACAGGGTAACTTTCTTGCCCTGCTGGGCGAGGCGATGGGCAAGCGTCATACCCAAAAATCCGCCGCCGACGACGGCCCAACGTTCGGTGTTGTTTTTTATGTCAGTCAATTGTTTTCTGTCCGCTTACCAATGCAGGTGATGTCAATTCAATAACCGTTCCGCCGCGGAGAGCATACAGCAGGTGGCAAGAGGAACAGGCAACCTCCACAAGGTCTGGCACCGAGTTCGCGGAGAATCGCACCAAGGGATTTCCGCAGCGGCACACACAGCCAATCGATTTCGCAGGGTGGCCGAGCGCCAGATGAAAGTCAGGAACGGATTTTGTCACCACCGAGCCCATGCCAACCATGGCGAATCTCCCGACTACCAGATCGTTACCAATCACACAGCCGGCGCCGATAGTCGCGCCCTCCCGTATCAGTGTAGGCAGGGTGTGTTCATCGGGGTCCGAGGATCGTAGCTGCCGTAGGTCCGTAGTTGTAGCGCGTGGAAAGCGATCGTTGGTGAAAATCGTACCGGCGCTTATCATCACGCCATCTTCAATGGTGACGGCGTTGCAGATGTACACAAACGCGTTAATCTTTACCCTGTGGCCAATTGTCACACCGTAGGCGACGTACGTCTTCTCGCCTACGATGCATTCGTCACCGATGCGGCTGGAGTGCCGGATGTGCACGTTGTCCCAGATCGAGGTGCCCGCACCGATGAGGACATCCTTCTCCACGATGGCGGTCTGATGAATACGCGGCGCTGAGCGATCGATTGAAACGGTACTCATGCAGCCACCGCTATTTGCTCTGGATATGTCTGATGTGAAGCTACATCGGGCATGTCATAACAGACGCTGGTCCAGCGGTGCTGGTGCAACGCGTTGTAAGCAGCGCTGATAACCATGACGGAAGCAAGGGCGTCTTCCGGAGTAATAAGTAACATCTCTTCGCCCCGAATCGCGCGAGCGAAATTTTCGATCTGGCTGCGGAAGGCTTGAACCTTGTCGTAGCCCTTGCCGAACACTACCCAGTCGCGACTGGACGATTGGCGAAACTTTGACTGCTTCCAACCCACGGAAATTATGCCTCGCGAGCCGTATATGTCGATATAGCTGTCTCGCTCTTTGTTTATGCTCCATGACAGATCGATGTTACCCACGACTCCGTCGAGGCTGCGGACAAAAACCCTGACTGTTTCTTCCACAGCCAATCCCTGACTGCGCTTTCCCTCGACGACGTCGACTTCGGCGAGCGGTCCTAAAAAGTATCGTGTTAGGTCTACGGAGTGCGTTCCGTTATCGATCAATACACCACCGCCACTGATTCCGGGCATGGAATTCCAGCGCGTTGACATATCAACGTGCGAGGCGAAGACGTTTTCAAAGAGAATGATTTCCCCCAGAATGCCTGACGCCACGATACTTCGTGCTCGAATAACGTCGTCCACATAGCGGAATTTCGAGGCCATCGTCAGCTTTACGTGCTTTTGCCGTGCGAAGTCGAGCATTTTGACGGCACTTTCGACGTCGATGCTCAACGGCTTTTCACAGAGCACGTGCACCTTGCGTTCGATAAAGTACATACATACTTCGAAATGGGTCCGTGGCGGAGTGCATACGATTACGGCATCCAGTTCGCAATTCTGAGCCATGGCTTGATGAGAGTTATAGGCTCCACACTTCAAACCCTCTGCCATGGCCTGTGCGGATTCGAAACGTGAATCCGCGATGGCTACAATTCGAGCCTCCGAGCACTGCACAAAGGCTTGAACGTACGTCTGTGCTATGTTGCCGGCTCCCACCATTCCAATCTTGAGAGCTGGTTCCAGCGCGTGTGGTTCGCAGTTTGGCAAGTGATTCATGAATACCTCTTCAAAAGGGATAGTGATGTGCCGGTGTTCTTTTGGGAAGGGATGAGATTTCGACGGCTGACCCAAATCAGCTTTGCTTCACCTTGTTGACCGATTCATGGATTGCTTCGGCTATGTAGGCGATGTGCTCCTCAGTGTAGTTTTCGTTCCATGGCAGCACGAGAACGTGTTCAAGCGCTTCCATCGTTAGCGGGTAATGTGATGGATCGTAGTTCAAGGCCTCTGGTCGGGCCAGAGTGAATGGGAAGCGGCTGCTTCCAAAGGTACGCTGGTCGCGAAAGACCTGGCACATGAAGGCTGGCTTCTGAATATAACGCGGCGCACAGGAGATCTGGCGCGCCTTCAGTTCCCGGGACAGAGCCACGACTCCGCCTGGAATCTGCTGGCTATTCACGCGTAGGCAATATTTCCAATAGGTGTGCGTGCTTTTCGGGGAAACCCACGGCGTTTCGATTCCGGTAATATTCCGAATGCTTTCGGTCAGACGATCGGCCGACTGAGTTCGTGCCTCCGCGACGGATCGCAACTTGGGCAGCTGCGCCATTGCCACAGCGCCTTGCAGCTCGCTCATGCGGTAGTTTAAAGATAGGAAATAGTGATCCGGATTTGCATCGCCGTATCCCCACGCTTTGTTGATGAACAAGAACATGCGGCGCGCCAGGGCGTCATCTTGAGTGCAGACCAATCCGCCTTCCCCAGTGGTGATATGTTTGCCTTGCTGCAGGCTGAAACAACCGATTGTTCCTATAGTCCCCACTTTACGGCCGGCGTACTGCGCCTCGAAAGACTGCGCACAGTCCTCGATGACTGGAATGCCGCGAGCATTAGCCAGTTCCATGATTTCATCCATCTCACACGGGTTCCCAAAAAGATGCGTGACAATGATGGCTTTGGTTCGTTCACTCAGCCGCGCCTCAATCGCACTCGCGGTGATGTTGCAGGTGCGCGGGTCCACCTCGGCAAAGACAGGAATAGCAGCCTGGTACAGGATGGGCGTAAGGGCTCCCATGTCGGTAATCGAACTGGTAATGATCTCGTCGCCTGGTTCTGGATCAATAGCCGCAATCGCGCAATGGACGGCTGCAGTGCCGCTGGCGCAGGCGTGTACATGCTTAGCGCCAAGAAGAGCGGCGAACTCTTCCTCGAACGTCTTGACGAATGTTCCTTTGGTGCTGGTTAAGGTGCCGCTGCCTATGGCTTCGGCTACGGCGGCAATTTCCTCCTGGCCCAAAGTTCGGCCTGAGGCGTCTTGGTCAGAAGGTAAAGTAAGTAAATGTTCAGAAATAACGGTGCCCATAACAGCTCACTCCTCCAGGTTAGTTTTGTTTCTATAAATAGTGTTCGTGATGTCAGGTTGGGATCTATCCGGCCAAAGCAAGTGCCGGTGCTGTTGCAGTCAGGCCAAATTGGTCGGCGATGATCTCGACAATCTGCTTGGCAGAGGTGCCATCTCCAAACGGATTGTCGGTGTTCTTGACATGATCGATCCAGGTGCCTTCAGTGAAAACCTCCTCCAACATGCTTGCCAGACGTTCGGGACAGCCGCCGACCAGCCGGGCCACGCCGGCCTCGACCGATTCAGGCCGCTCCGTGTTTTCGCGCAAGATCATTAAGGGTTTATGCAGGGTTGGGGCCTCCTCCTGAACTCCACCAGAATCGGAAACGATCAGCCAACTGTTCGCCAGCAGGACAACGAAATTCTCGTAACTAAGAGGTGGAAGCAGGTGAATCCTTGCCTGGTCACTGAAAACCCGCTGAGCAGATTGAACTACTGCAGGATTGGGATGAACTGGGAAGAGCAGAACGACGTCACTATGTCTTTCGACGAATGCCGACAGCACTTTAAGATTCTCTGTCATCAAACTGCCCATCGACTCCCGGCGATGAGTTGTCAGCATGATTCGCTTGCTACCCTTGGTACGATTGAGCAGTTGCTGAATATCGGTTGATACCTTTCCGTGCTGGAGCACGGTTTTCAATGCATCCACAACCGGGTTGCCGGTGACGAAAATATCGGCCGCCGGAACTCCTTCCGCGAGCAGGGTGGAGCGGTTCCGTGGGGTCGCTGCAAAGTGGTAGCGAGTCAAACGGCTGATGAGTTTGCGGTTCATCTCTTCCGGGAAGGGACTGAAGTCGTTGCCAGACCTGAGTCCGGCCTCGACGTGGCCCACGGGAATAGAGCGATAGAAGCCCGCCAGTGCGCCCGCCATCGCGGTTGTAGTATCCCCTTGAACAAGGATGAGGTCTGGTGTTTCACGATCAAGAATCGGATCAAGGGCTTGCAAAACTCGTGCGCAGACCTGGCTGGGCGTCTGGCTTTTACGCATAACCTGCAGGTCGTGGTCAATGCGAATATTGAAGAGCCGCACGAGTGGGTACAACAATTCGGAGTGTTGTGCCGACGTGGCGTTTACCGAGACGAACCGGTCGCCGCAAAGCTCCAGTTGTTTAATCACCGGAGCAAGCTTGATTACTTCCGGGCGAGTCCCGAACAGGGTGAAGATTTTTTTCCGCGGCGCCAGTGGCCGTCTCGGCACTGGACGCAAGGGGGGATCGACCGGAGTCCAACCGTGAGTATTTGAGGTGCTCATTTGTGAGTTGTTTCGATCTGACGCGTGCTGATCCGACTGGGGTTACCAGGTTTCGTTGAAGCTTAGCTGCGAGAGTCTCGCAGCCGCATTTCCGGGCGTGAGGTTAGGCGAATGTATAGCAGCCGAGACATCATTCCCAGATGCCCGAAAATAGTACGCAGCACTTTCATTTTCGACTTGCCCAAAAGGCGTACCTCGAGTGTGGCTGGGTATTCCCGGATACTCGACCCTTTCAGATCCAACCGGCCTAGCATTTCCGCAACCCCCAAGAAACCATTCTCCGACACTGGAAGATCGACGACTGCGCTTCTGCGATACACGCGGAAGCAGCTGGTGTAGGTGAAGAGCTTGTTGCGAAGTACCCGCCGATACAAAAAGGAAGCGGACTTGGACAGGTTGAGGCGCCAAGAGGGTACATTGAGGACCGCGCCGCGCGGATGATAGGGCGACGCGGTAACCATGTCCACGCCCTCAGCGAGAGCAGGAATGAAATTTCTCAGTTCATGCGGGTTATAGGTACAGTCACAATCAATCGAGCAAACAACTTCAGTGTTGGAGTGCCGGATGCCGGTCAGAATCGCCCTGGTAATGCCCAGGTTGGTTTCGTGGTGCAAGACGGTACAGTTAGGCCGGCCGTCAAAGCTGTCATGAAGCCGAGCGAGCGTGTTGTCCGTGCTGCCGTCATCGACGAAGACGAAAGACAGGTCATATTCCTTTCCCAAGTCCTCGTCGACACTGTTGATGGTGTTCATGAAGTACGAGAAAATTCTTTCTTCGTTGAAAAACGGAACGACGATAGTGACCGGTAGCCGGGACGCCGAGCGAGGACGCGGTGCAGAAATCTGCCTTCGGGACGCGGCCGTCGAGTTGATTGCTGGAAGCCGGTCGTGCGATATCTGTTTATGCTGGCTGAGTTGAGGGGTGATCCCCAGATAATCCGCCACCGACGTGAACTGATGTTCCTGCAGGTACTCCGGCAAAACCCAATTGAGCTTTCCTAGATTGCGATAGTGTCGAAGTGTTGTCACCATCGAGGCCGCGCTAATTCTGGGTTGATCAGGGTCTAGATCGGATACGTGGAAATACATGACGAAAGGGGCTTCGCAATTGTGGTCCCACTGTTCAAACCGTTGTTTCATCACAACGTGAGGGAACTGCTGAAAATAGGCTCCTCCCGCAATGGGTATCGACAAGCCGAAACAGTTCCACGTAGAGAATGGAAATTCCAGTAATTCCTTATTCTCAAAACGATGACGATGAGCGAAGCGGCGCCAGGGCTGAGAGCGAAACGAGAGAAACATTGGCATCAGGCTGGAATCGTAGGTGTATCCCTCATGCGCAAGCACATCCAGAAACCATAACTCAGCGGGCGAAGTAACAGGACGTGCGCAACGATTACCAATCACTTGTGTGCCGCTGACGTTCTCCAGGATGTTGCGAGACTGAATTACATCATCCCGGAATTCGTCGGCATTCATTTCTCCGACCCTACGATCACAATATCCCTGACTCGCAATTTCATGCCCTTGTCGGGCAATCTCCTTGACGACACTCGGATATTGCTCACCAATCCAACCCATCACGAAAAACGTTGCCTTGGTGTTAAACCGATCCAGCAATTCGAGGGTTTTCATCGCGTTGCGTTCCAGGCGCGACTCGAACCGATACCATTGATTTCGCTGGATGCACCCTCTCAAGGCTGCCGCGTGATAGTAGTCGTCCAACCCCACAGTGAGTATGTGCCGCCGCCTCAAACGGCTGTTGGGAATCCCGAAACGCAGATCATCGGGCTGTGAGGTGGTCTGCACTGATTCAACCGTTGGTGGAACGTAGTCGAGTCGCGGGGACATTGAGTTGACCAAGAGCATTTACCAGGAAACTGAATGTGTCTGCATCAGCAATGAAGCACTTGCTTGTCAGAAGCGCGAATACATGGCGACACCTGTTGCTGCCTGAACAACCGCTTCAAGGCCTCTCTTGGAGAACGCCTTCGCGGTACTCGCGGGCACGAAAATAATGTCCTCCGCCTGTACCGGAAGATCGGGCGTTCGCAGAGCCAACATTTTCTTGAGCGGCAAATCCATCTGTGTCGGCCCGTCCGGGCCACGTCGGATGAGTTTGGAATGATCCAAGGAAGCGGTGGAATTCGTGCCTTGAGCGAGAGCGATGGCCTGCAGAACAGTCAAATTGTCGTGCTCCATGACAATGCCGCTAGGCAGATGGACATCGCCGACCACGTACACGACCCCTGCTTTGGAAACCAAAATAGTGTCTCCGGGCAAAACTGCTACGTCCTGACCGGACTCAGAATCCCCTCCAATAGTGGTCAGAAGTTGCTTGTTTTTCCGGTTAGGATTCGCAATGGTTACTTTCCGTCCTGCTTTGGGCGTCGTACCGCCGGCCAAAGAAATTGCCTGAAGAAGAGTGTGAGCTTGCAGGACCGAGTAGACACCCGGCTTTTGTACCTCTCCGAGGACATATATCCCCTGGGTGGAATACTCTCTCACCATTACTGAGATCTGAGGATTCTTGTAAAAGTTTCCGTCGACAAGCTTCTTGATGATCAAATCCTGTACCTGCAGGGGGGACAGACCCGCCACGTGCAATCCGCCAATCAGGGGCAGAGAAAGTTCGCCTGCGTTATTAACGCGTGCCTCAATATGGAACTCGGGAACTCCGAAGAGTGATACGTCTAACAGATCAGCCGGGCCCACGGGTATTTCCGCGAGGCTCGCTATGCCAGCCGCGGAAGGTTCTGCGGGCTTCTGGCTCTGGACGGCCGCGATCTGCGGCGAATCGGTCGCCACTCGGGATTGTCCGCAAAGAAACATGGGCCAGAGGCACGCGAGCATCGTTGATACTACAGCGCGCTCTATTTTCAACACTTGACTTGATTTCATAACTAAAAGCCTTACATCACAGATTGCATCTTCAATTGGATTGTTCGTTCTTTTTTAGAGAGCCATATCCGTAATAGCCGTAGTGAGAAAAGTCCGAAGAACTCATATCGACGCCGTTGACTACGACGCCTGCTATTTTCGCGTTGACTTTCTGGAGCAGATCGCGAGCCCGAAGCAAAGCCGACCTGGGAGTGTGACTGGCGAGCATAGTGAGCAACACACAATCAGCCTCCGATGAAAGAATCAGGCAGTCGCTTGCGGCCAGCACTGGCGGTGTATCGATAACGATGTGGGCAAACACCTTGCGCCATTCCGCAATTTTCATCTTCATGGTCCCAAGGTCCAGAAGCTTTGACGGATCGTCCGAAATGGGGCCAGCAGGCAAAACAAAAAGATTTGGTACACGCGAGTACTGGACAACTGCATCTCGATCCGTGACGTCAGGTTCTTGTCCGAGCAATGAACTGAGACCATAGATGCGTTGGAGACCAAGTACGCTGTGAATGCGCGGAGCCCTGAGATCCGCGTCAATCAAGAGCACCCTTGCGCCTTTTTGGGCAAGAACGACGGCGCAGTTGATGCTCGTGGTCGTCTTACCCTCGTCAGGGAGCGCACTTGTAACCATGATCACTTTTGGCGGATGCGCGCCTGCCATTAATATCGAAGTGCGGAGAGCCCTAAAACTCTCCAAAAGAGCCATTCTCGACTGCGGCTTCAAAATGACGGCACTCGAGTCGCGTTCCTTGCTGCCAAGTTTTTTCGAATTACCGTTTCCGTTTTCCGGGAGTAAGGGGATTACGCCGATCAATGGCAGGGCGGCAACATTTTCCACTTCGCGCGGCGTGCGCATCGTAGCGTCCAGCCGTTCTTCGACAAAAGCCAGGGTGCTGCCTCCAATGCATCCCACCATCAGTGCCAGTGCAAGGTTCAAAGGAATATTGGGGCTGGATGGCGAGAAGGGAACTCGCGCGTAGTCCACTATTCGAATGTTGCTCGACTTGAGGCCAGCTGACAGGCCTGACTCCTTCAGTTTTTGCGATAAGCCATCGTAGAGTTGCTGATTCGAGTCCACATCGTGCTTCAGAATTTGATATTGAATCGCTTTCTGGTTGAGGTTGTTGGCGGCTTGCTTCTGTGCGTCGAAAGCGCCCCGCAACATGTCTTCCCGTTCTTTCGCAACTAGGAACGCGTTCCGGTTTCGCGCTGCGATCTTGATGAACTCAGCGCGAAGGGCCGCGTCGATCTGATCAAGCTGGTTTTTGAGTTCGATCACCTTGGGGTGGGCAGGCCCCATCTCCGTTGTGGCTTGCGCATAAAGGCTGGCAACCTGAGCCTGTTGATCCTTCAATTGTTTGATAATGGGACTGTCTGATACGCCAGGCACCAATTCAGGGTCGCCCGCCTGTGTCGCACGATGAAGCGCCTCTCGTGCCATTCGATCTTCTTGTGCGCTGGTTAGTCCACGATTCAACTCATCCAGCTTCTGAGTGATGATGTTCTGCTTCTCATCCACACCAAGGATGCCATTCTGTTTTTGAAAATCAGCTAACTTTTCCTGAGAGACCTGGACTTTTGTCTTCAGATCCTCGAGTTGGTTCGAAAGCCATCCAGAGACTTGCTGGGTCGATTCGTATCTGGTCTGGAAGTTCTTTTCGATAAAGACCTGTACCAGCTTGTTCACGAAATCCGAGGCTAGTTGCGGATTAGGACTGGCAAAATGGATCTCAATCAGCGACGTATGCGCGATACGGGCGACTTCCAATCTATGCTGATAATCTCGCAGGATGGTCAGCTCGTGTGTGGTCAGAGCTGGACCCGACCGATCTGGTCCTTCAGGGTGAGTCGGCGTTCCCTGCGGGTTGATGATGTGCAACTGCTTCAGGGTTTCTAATATAATGGTGTCGCTCGCCAGGATTTGCACTTGAGCATCCAGTTGCATGTTGTATTCCACGACATCAGCCGGAGCTGCTCCACCTTCCTCCTTGAATCCCAAAGCCGCAACACCCTCTTTTCCAACCGAAATGATCGCTTCCGTTTTGTAGCGAGGGGTCATTGTGTACGATACGACTGCAGCGAGCGCGACCAGACCTACAGTGCTCCCAATCACCGTCCATCGCCGCCTGCAGAGCACTCGCCAATATTCGAGAACAAGAGGTTCGTTGCCTGACGTTCGGGAATGATCTACGGGAGAACCCGAGCGAGGGTCCAGAACCAGGGGTTCCGTCTTCGACCACTCACTTTGCATATGGACGAGCTTACTCATAGAAATCAACGTTCCTTAGGGCTGTTGTCGGCGATGATGAATGCTTTATTGCTTCCGGTTGTTGACTAGTAACTTGGGAGTTCAGACCCGCGCAACGCGTGCGCGCTATACCCGCTGAGAGTTTTCCGCATGCTGGCCAGTGCGCGAAACATCCATGCCTGCCCCCAACGCATGTAGGGAGTGCGGTCGCGCCAAAACCGGTGCTTCTGGTAGCAGAAAGTACCTGACGGCGATCTCATGTTTCCCAGGGTCCAATCTGCGATCTGCAGTGCTCTTTTAATTGCGCTCGCGTCTTCTCGTGCAAAGGAACAAAAGGTGAGAATTGCCTGCGAGCAACAATGAACGTCAATGGGATAGAGCCGATCGTTGAAATACTTGGGAGCGCCGTCACGGTTGAAAAAATGGTTTACATAGAACTTGTATCCGTGCTCGATTGCATGGTCCACGGAGGCATCGCCGGTAAGCCGCCTGTAAGCAAGAAGTGCTTCGAGGTTATATCCCGTGTGGAAACTGTCGATCCAGCGTTGCAACCTGCCGGCCCCATAGAACCAGGAGCCGTCGGGTCGCTGCGCCTGGCAGAGGTAGTGCATACACCGCTTCGCGAAATCCACATACTCGACGTTAAGTCCGGAGGCACTCAAACGAGTCAGGAAAGCCCCCGCCAATGCACTGCTGTTGTAAATCCTCGTTCGGTCCCACGGCGTGTAGCTGAAGCAAAGGTCAGTAGGCGTATCAACAGACCGGTTCAACCGATCCACGATGAACTGGCCGACGGCTTTCGCAATTTGCCCGGCCTCGGGATCTCCCCACCTTGGCCATGTCAAGAAAGGCATTGCCGCAGAATACCGTGGCAATCGCATTCGGCTGAAACG
Organism: Terriglobia bacterium; assembly: GCA_963765715.1. GTDB lineage: Bacteria > Acidobacteriota > Terriglobia > Terriglobales > Acidobacteriaceae > JAIQFF01. The sequence goes on along the minus strand of CAVXXN010000015.1, from coordinate 7,247 downwards.
CGGAAGCACCGTCCCGCGCAGGGCTACAAAATTCCAGTCGTAACCCCAGCTAAAATGTTCTTCTCGCGGACTACGGAGGCGTTTCAGTTCTGTTTTGAGATAGTTCATCTGCGGCCAGAAGTCCTCGCCAGCAGTGAGCAAGTCGCAATACCCGGATAGCATCAAGCCCAGCTTTAGGATTTTTCTTTCCGGAATTCTAGGATGCGGCGTAGCGTCATTCCTCCACGTCGTCCGATCCGGATCAGGCCCCTTCCAGCTCAAGGGCCGAAGTCCAAAAACCCACTCCCCGAGCAAAGGAGAATTCAAAATGTCATACGGTTCGTACCCGGCGTAAGTCTCCTTCGTTCGATCCACTCTCGAACGTCTTTAATGGCGGCGTCAATTGGTTGAACGTCGTGATATTGCGGACGATCTGACGCTGCGAGGGAGGTATCCGGTGACAGCGTCAACGCCGATTCTCTGGTAACTAGGTTCATGTCTGCGGTAGAAGTCATTGGCCTATTCTTGTTATTGGTCAACGGTTATGGTCGGCGCGCTTCGACTGCTGGCTGCTTCAACCTTGGGCCATGTTTGCCGGTTGAAACGAAGACGGCTTAAGAGTAACGTCCACTCCTTGAACCGAAACGGCCTGCCCCTTGGAGATGGATTCTGCAATTGCGAGCGTGGCTTCTGAAACCTCGATCAGGTCACTGAATGGGATCGGTGCCGCTGCCACACTCCGAATTGCATCGAGTGTAAGCTGGATTTCGAGCTTGTGACCCTTGTCCCGCACGGCTTTAGTCCGTTGCATTTTCGAACTTCGCGATAGCTCCAACGAGCAGAAATCATCGAGTCGCGCTACGCCGCCCTCGCAAAATACTTCAAAGAACTCTTTTGGCACAGACTTGTCGCCGTTGGCAACGTAGATAAGGTTCGCGAGCGATCCGTCGGCGAATGACAAGATGGCGACGAGATTGTCGCGGTTGTATCGCGAGTGATCGGGAAGCGCGCTGGCGGTGACCGATCGAATCGGAACATCAACCACACTTCTTGCCCAATCGACGAAATGACAAAGCTCACCCACGATTCGCCCGCCGTCTTGCTTTTGTTGCGTCCAGTGGTCGCCGGGAATATGACCGGCATTGACGCGGACGTGGACAATCATGGGCTCGCGGCGTGCGGCAAAGAACTGCCGGAGTTGGGTGGTCATTGGCGCGAAGCGGCGATTGAATCCAACCATTAGGAAGGGGCGAATGTCCGCGTTCATGCTCTGCTGCAACGGTGTAGCAGACCTCTTCCAGTTGCTTACGGTCGATGGCGAGCGGCTTTTCGACAAATACCGGCTTGTGGCGGGCTAAGGCCGCGTTCACATAGCGCGCATGACTATCATGACGCGAGAGAACGAACACGGCGTCGATTTGGTCATCCTGAAGCAAATCGGCGGGATTCTGAGCCTGATCAAATCCGAAAGATCGACGTGCCGACTCGGCGGCAACACCCGATGCGGTAGCAACGGAGTGCAGTGTTACGCCTTTGCAATTCTTGATTGCCGGGAAGATCACATTGCGCGCAAAGCTCCCAGCTCCAATGCAACCGACCTTCAGATTGTTTATGGTCACTAGACGTGGAGCGGCTTTTCGTTCGAGCGAAGAGAGCAGTCTGCTTTTGTGGAGCGACCGGGTATTCAATCAAAACGGTGTAGGCACCCGTCTCTTTCAATTCTGAATAAGCCCTGGCTCCGTCGTGCACTCCGTGACGGCGTTCAATCAGAGGCGCAACATTTACTGCCCCCGATGCCAAGAGGCTAAGGAAGGCCTCCATGTTGCGCTTTTCCGTCCAGCGTACATACCCGATGGGATAGTCGACGCCACCTTGTTCATATTGAGGGTCGTAGCGGCCTGGTCCGTAGGAGCGAGAAAGCGTGACCGAGAGTTCCTTCTGATATGCGGCGCTGCGGGAGACCCCGAGACCAACATCTCCTACCACGACGATGCGTCCACGATCGCGCAGGACGCGGGCGGCCAGCTCGATCGGCGCCGTGGACGGCGTAGCCGCCGTGAGGATAGCCACGTCTGCTCCAAATTGCGTGAGTTCTTTTACCTTGGACGGAGTGTGACCGTCCTCCGACAGAAGCCCGAGGTCGGCGCCCATGGAGACGGCTCGCTGCACTCTGTTGGGATCGATATCGATCGCCACCACGCGGCATCCGGCAGCCTTGGCCAACTGAACCGTCAGAACGCCTACTAGACCAGCTCCGATAACTACAACGTTCTCGCCGAAGACCACCTGGCTCTGACGTAATCCCTGTACGGCAATGGCGCCGATGGTCGTCAGCGCTGCCGCATCGAGGCCCACATTGTCGGAGCACCGACGCCGCGAAATTCAGGGGAATGAAATTAATTTCGCTGTGGTTCGCATAGCCGGCCCCGCCACAGGACACTCGATCTCCGATGCGAAACTCTCGTACATCTTCAGCCACGCCAATATGGTTCCAGCGCAGCTGTATCCCAAAGGCGAAAGCGAATCCAAACGAGTCTGAACTCGCTGATAAGCAGCTTTGATTCCCTCCGCTTTGGCAAAATCGATGACTTGGCGAACGATATCGGGGCGCGCCATCGCTTTGCCGATCATCGATTTCTCGACCTGCTCCTGTGGGCTCGTTCGGTACCGGCGCTAATGGCAGAGAATGCCGTTTGGACGAGATAATGCCTCCCGCCCGCAGCTCTGGAGCCGGGACTTCGTAACTTGTTACCTCACCTGATCGAACGTTTTCCAAGAGTGCGCGCATTCTAGGCAGTGTCTCCAATCAAGAAAATGCGAAAATATAGTTGATGCGATGTGTCTATCTACTGTTGACGATGGCGGCCAAAACTGGAATCGCCGATTCCGGAGGGGGTGTGTTTGTGGGATGGAGCACTGAAAGTTTGTGCCACTTTTCAGGAGCGACGAGATCAACTCTGCCACCTGCCGGGCACGGATATCCCAGGTGCAGTTTCGCACGACCGATTGACGCAATGCGCGGGCCCGCGCGCTATCGTGGTGAAGGGCTTCTTCTTCAGCTGCAATGAATTCCTGGTGCCGCGATAGATGGTCACGCCGGGAACATCTAAGTACTCGTAGAGGGGTGCGATCACGACTGGTTTTCCGGTCGCCAGGTATTCCTTGCACCTTGATCGCACTGCCATAGCTGGTAAACGCCTTATCCAGCCTCCAGGGGAGCACACACACGTCGAACCGGCGCACGTATCCGGGCAAATCGGAATACGGTTTTGGTCCGACAAAATGGACATTTGGCGCGGAAATCTGCACCAGGTTCGATTTTCGACCGACTAAGACCCAGTGCCATTCCGGCCGGAGTCTCGCGACTTCTTCAATGAGCGCCGTATCCATCACGAAATCCATGTACCCGAAATATCCAAGAATCGGGCCGGGGATTGTCGCGATATCGGGCGCAGTCGGCAGGCGCAGCCTCGCCGGCAAAATGTTCGAAGTCTACGGCTTGCTCCAGAAAATACCGATGAGGTACATCGGCTTCTTCGAACAGTTTCCGACCTGAATACATCACCACGCGCGGCGCTTTCTTGAGTTGCTCATCCATCTTGCGAATAATGTTGTGGGAGAGGGCGCTGTCTTCGTTGGCGTCATACTTGTCGGAAACCTGATAGATCAGGAGTTTGGCATCCAGCGTTCCGCCACATCTACCGCGGAAGGAATCGCTACCCACAAAATAGGCTTACGCATGCCGCAAAGGAGCATTACCAGGCGAAGCTGGATCACTAAAAGAAATCGATTCAGGGCACGTAAAACGGGCGAACCGTAGAAGGGTAAGGAAATCGGACGTCAGCACGAATAGCCCCTCCGGAACCTTCCGCAACCATCGCAAATAGCTGCGGAATTTGCGACGAATCTTTAGAAAAAAATCGGGATTCGAGACTGAGGGCAAGCCCATGGTTATCGAATTCACGAACAGCACGCGATTCTGTTTGGCCAGCCTTTTCAGAATGTGATTTTTTGAGTGCGGATGGTGATACCACCAGTCTTCGCCGGCAAAACAGATGATCGACTCGCCCGACAATCCGAAGTCGGATCCCGGGCGAATCGGGTTGTCCAGATGTCCTAGGTTCGATTTTGACTGATTCGCGTCATCACTGATATTTCGTTTCCTGTGATTGTCTGGACCGGTTTGTGCCGACAATACTGGTGAAGAGGGTTGCCGGAGTCGCGCACTCAAACCGCACACGGATTCGCTGTGCGGGCACACTCCGACCCGTATGTTCTGCTGATGGCGCTTTGCTCGCGAAGTGACCTGAAGGGGTACGGCCGCGCTGAATTTCATTGTGATGGCGTGCGATCCTTCCAACCGGCAGACCGTTTTCCCATCTATTTCTTCAATCCCTGCGACCCTTGAATCTGGACTCAACTGCCAGTTCATCTCCAGGCGATGCTTGCCCGTTCCCGTGACCTGTCCTCCACCGTATCAAGCCCCATCCACCAAGTGACTGTGCGGGTGTGGGTGACGCCCAGACTCCGGTAACCGTTATGAGCAGCGCTGAACACTGATCCACCATCACTGTGCGCGGCGTGAATCACGCTGACCTGGGAATCGTTGGCGAGGCTAAAGAGGGCGAAGTTCTCGGGCGAAATCCGGTTTTGTTCGCAGTCATCCACCAATAGGGTATTGTGGGCGGCAGTTGAGCGAAAGCGATTCCGCTCGGCAGCATCGCGGGTATAGCAGCCTGTTCCGGAGTCGCAAAGTACCTCATCTCCGGCGATGCGGACGATCAGGCTTAACTTATCGTTGTGAGTATGGCTCCCTTTTCCTGCAATTGAGTTGGGCATAGCGAAGAAAACGACATCGAGATCGCCCTGCTTTGCGACCGCTATACCAGATTGAGGAAATAGCTTCATTCCTGACTGCTTCGAACGGTGCGACCGGGCGGAGGAGCAAACGAACCGGGTGCTCAGACCGTACCACTTCGCGTCCTCCATGGCGTTCGACTGCGAGCCAAAGAGGGTAGCGCCTACCCCTAGCAGGCTTGATACGCGAAGCGAATTTCTGTCTGCTATCGGGACGAAAAGCATCTGCTGCAGATCGTCATCCATTAGTTCGACTCTGCCGTCGTCGCAGTCGCCAACCTGCGGCAGCTGCCCGGCGACATTTGCAGTATCGCTTGCCAGTTTATACATGAGTTTCAGCCGCTGTAGGAACTCTGGGTCGGAAATCATTTTGGCCGCTCGAGACAGCAACAGCGTTGAGGTGAACATCTGCATGACGAGAACGTGATACCCGAGTGAGGATTGATAGTCTCCGCCGTCAGAATAGGTCTGTTGCTTGATTTCTTGCTCGACGCGGCGTTGGTAACGACGCCTTCGTGCGGCCATCCCGTGTCCCTCAGGAAAACGGAAAGACAATATAAACCGACCACATTGCTCAGGTAGTGGTTACTCCGCATCAATGCGAAAATTCCAGATGGGCCTCGATGAAAAGCAGGTGTTGCCAAAGACTTTCGGTTACATCTCGAGACCAGTCCTGTTCCTCCGTTGAGAAGGGTCCCAGTAGGTGAGGAAGAAGCAAATGCTCATGGCACGCAATGCCGCTTCTATGGCCACCGTCCAGTTAACGCCGACATCGACCGGATTATGCTCCATCCAGTTCGAGAGCAGGCGCTTGCCGGTCTCGCGATACTTCAGATCGCCGGTGAGTACGTATGCTTTGCCCAGGATAGGTAAGAACTGAAGTCGTGACAGCTCCCACGGAACCTTCACGTCCGAACCATCATGCCGGACATAACCGCGCCTGTTCGCCAAACTTTGCGGCCACTCCTGTCCCGACACAAAATCAACATTCCATCTTGGAGGATCGCCCAGTGTGACGGTGCCGTATCCGAGGAATGGGAAACGCCCCTCACAAACTTCAGAAGCAAAACCGATCACCCGCTCGCGTGCCTGCGTTGTAAACTCGGCAGTATTTGGCGCGTAATACTGCCGCCTGTGAAATTGCACCGGGCAAGGTTGGTGCATCTGGGCCAAAATTCGCTTTTTGTCCCAATCCTTTCGCGCGCGCCATACGAGCTCGCGTGCCAGGGAAACGGGCGATCTTGCTTAAGAAGTTGTCCGAGCGGTCTCATAACATCTGAAGAAAGGCGTTAGTAGGCTGCTATTTCTGCTGGTGTCTCTGCCACGACCTCTTTGGGAGTAGGGTAATGACCTCGCCAGATGACAATCAGAATCGCCAACAGGGTAAGAGAATCTCTACGGCAGCCCCGATGGCAACTACGGACGTCGCTTGGCGCCCATCCCGCGCGAGAAGCGACTCGGATTCGACTACTGGAAAGCCTGCGAATGCACGCACGACTATAACCATTCCCTCTACTATTCGGGCAACGACCCGGAACCGAAGTATTGGCCCGGTTATGATGCCGCCGCTCAAACCCACGACGCCATCGCTTTCATTCAAAGCGCTGCAACCCGAGCAAATCCCTTTCTGCTGTGCCTATCGCTAGGGCCGCCGCACTTCCCGTACGCAACCGCGCCGGAGGAGTTCCGTAATCGCTATCACGATCGGGAAATCCAGTTACGACCGAACGTTCCGGGCGCAAAGCGGGCGCAAGCCACCGAAGATCTGCGCGGGTACTATGCGCACATGGCGGCACTCGACTCCTGCTTCGCGCGACTGTTCGGGTGCTTGGAACGCGCCCGCATCGCCGAAGACACCATCGTTGTGTTCCTCTCCGATCACGGAGATATGATGCTGTCCCAGGGGCTCACCACCAAGCTCTACCCGTGGGACGAATCGGTGCGCGTTCCCTTCTTGATTCGCTACCCGCGCGCCCTGGGGCGCAAAGGTCGGCGCAGTGCGACTCCGTTCAACATGCCGGACCTCATGCCGACGATTCTGTCACTCGCAGGGCTGCCCGTTCCCGAGGGCGTCGAGGGGATCGAATTGTCTCGCGTCTGCAAGCGGTCACCCGGCTGCCCATGCCAGCCTTATCCTCCTTCCCGTGCCCATCACCGAAGCAAGGCGATATGGCTTTGCGGAGTACCGCGGTGCCGAAATGGACGAACTGGCGGAGCTGTCGCTCGGGTACGTGTCGCCCTCGGCGTAGGACGAGTTGCCGAACCAGAGATTGAAGAGGGTGCCGTGGCGCCCGCGCATGAGCGCCGTCTCGCTGGCCAGGCCGATCGGGGTGAGCGGCTCGAGCCGTCGAGGTCGTTGGGCGCGCCGCTGTTCTTCTGGCCGAGCGGGCCGCCCCCGTAGCCCTCGGTGG
>CAVXXN010000014.1:0-500406 GCA_963765715.1 Terriglobia bacterium | reverse complement strand
GCTGGCCGACACAACCGTTTCCTCTGAAGCCACCACCACTGGGACGCCACACTTTCAGCCCCGACGAAATCGCCTCGGTGACACCCGAACAAAAGAAATTCTGCACAGATCTTCTCGCCACAGAAGGCGGCATGCAAAGCGGCGGCCCATATACCCACTATGGCTCCAAGCTGACCGTGGTTTTTCCCGGCACGCTTGGGACAACGAACTGGCCCGGCATGTCGTTTAATCCTAACTTGGGATATCTCTTCGTAAATACCGTGGATATCGCCGATGTAGGCAAGGTCACCAAAACCGCGGACGGTTCAGATCCTGCCTACGAGCGAACCAGCCCATGGGGCTTCTATGCACGCTTCTGGAACAACGACAAATTCTGGCCGTGCCAGCAACCACCCTGGGGACAACTCTGGGCTATCAATGTGAATACAGGCGATGTCGCATGGAAGGTGCCGTTCGGAATCATCGAGGAACTGGAAGCCAAGGGCGTCCATGGAACAGGGACGTTGAACTTTGGAGGCTCGATCGCTACCGCAGGAGGCCTTCTGTTCATTGGGGCAACGAACGATCAGCGATTCCGCGCATTCGAGGCTGCGACGGGCAAGGTATTGTGGGAGATCAAGCTCGATACAGGATCTTATGTCACTCCCATGACCTATCAGGGTAGAGGCGGCAAACAATATGTAGTGACCGTCGCAAGTGGCGGCAGTTTCTACGACACGACAGCCGGCGATTCTGTGATCGCATTCGCCTTGCCGTAGGTTTGTTGACAAAACTTTCACACAACAATTTGCTCGTGCATTGTGACGGGGAGGAGCGATAAGAGTATTTTTTCCGCGAGAACGATTGGGCGGTGGCCGGTAGGTCCCGGCCGCAGGGAAACATTTGAGGCGCAGGCTTTACTGTTTGTCGTACACAACCAACTCGTGGAAGGGCTTGCCGTTCTTGTCGGTTCCGTCCATTGTGAAAGTCGTCGTCTTGCCGTCTTTCGAGAGTACCGCTTTGCTGTTATTCGTTTTACCGTTGGAATTCCAGATCTGCTCGTTAGTGTGATCGTTAAGTTTTTTTACCAGTACGGTTGTCTCGTCCCGGCCAATAATTGGTACGGCCTGCCCCTCAACCGGCTTGTAGTGCCAGGAAATACTTTTGCCCTCGGAAGTCGTTTCGTTGATGGTGACCGTGCCGTCGGGATCGATGGTCGCCATATCGACTTGCGGGGGCGGCCCGGGAAATTTCGACTTCGCGAGATTTGCTTTCCATGTGCCTGCAAAGCCGCCCGCAGGCATATCTGCAGCTTTGGCGGTGAGAGAGATACGACCAAGGCGAGGGTTAAAGCCAGCAAGCGCATGGTCATGGTGAGATGATACTACCAATAAATCCGACATCGATGAATTCGCTGACCACGCTGCTCGTCCTTCGAATTTGGTCTCTGACTCTTCCCGCTTATATTGTGGTGTGGAGGAAATGATGGTTCGAGTCGGAGTAGATGCGGCCATAGACGACGCGCTGTTGAAAGATTTCACCAAACAAGCCCAACTGGTCAAGCTCGCCAGAGATGCGCAGGCCGAAACTGAAATAGATTTCTGGATCCCGCTGTCGCCGTCTCCAAAAGTAGTGCAGAGTCAGTGGTCGCACCTGAAGGGTGTACGCGTGGTTCAGGCCCCTTGGGCAGGGGTGGATTTGGTGCGGCGAATCTTTCCTCCCGAGATCGTCTTTTGCGATGCCCGCGGCGTGCATGACATTCCAACCGCTGAATGGGCAGTGGCTGCAGTCCTGGCGATGCAGAAATACGTTCCGTTCTATGTCGAACTCCAGAAGCAAGGTGACTGGAGCCGGCGCTTGGAGGCGCGGGAGATCTACCGTCTATCGCATGGAGCGGACACAAATCCCCCCGCGCTGCTGGACGAAGTGGCGGACTCCACGATTCTGATCGTCGGGTATGGATCCATCGGAAAGGCCATAGAAATACGGCTCGCGCCTTTCGGCCCAAAGTTTTTGCGTATCGCGCGAACCCAGAGAGAAGGGGTTGAACCGGTAAGCAAGCTGGACGAGTTTCTTCCCCAGGCTGACATCGCGATCTTGATCCTGCCGTTGACCTCTGAAACGCGCCACTTGATGGATGCCAAACGTCTCGCATTGATGAAGCCCGGGGCCCTGCTGGTGAATGCCGCGCGCGGCGGGATCGTCGAAAGTGACGCGTTGCTGCAGGCACTCAATGAAAAAAGACTTCGCGCTGCCATCGATGTAACCGACCCTGAGCCGCTCCCGCTGGGACATCCCTTATGGAACGCTCCGAATCTCTTCATTACTCCGCACGTTGCGGGAGACAGCGCGAAATTTATGAAACGGCTTTTTACTCTGGCAAGCGCTCAAGTGGAACGTTTTGCAAAGGGCGAGCCCTTATTGAATGTGGTAACTGGAGAATACTAACAAAGCGCTGACAACTATGGCGTCGGTAATCTCGTGTCGTTATTCCATTCCTCGCGGAGAAAAACCTTCGGATCTGCCCACGCGAAGCGCGGCTCGACAGACAAAGCAGATAAGTCGAATTCATCAGACAATATGATATTGTGATTGCCTAAAATTTCCCTCCCGGATTGCGCGCGTTAAAGTTAGCTTGTCACGAACGAGGTTTTGAATGCGACGATTGCAACCGATATTCATGATGGCGGTCGTACCCTTATTCTCCTTTCTTATGTCTGCCCAAACTTCTCCGAAATCTTCACAAAGCGGAACACTTCTCGTAGCGAATAAAGGGACCAACAGCGTAGGGATCATCGATCCCGTGGCTGGACGGCAAGTCGCGGAGGTTCCGGAAGGTGGAGTGACCGGACACGAGATCACGACATCGCCGGACGGCAAACTCGTCTACGTCCCGATCTACGGGAACTCGGGCGTAGGTCAACCCGGCACGGACGGCACCAACATGGTGGTCGTCGATCTGGCCACGCGGAAAGTTACAGGCAATGTTGACTTCGGCAAAGGTGTTCGGCCGCACTGTCCGGTGTTCAATCCGAAGAACGGCCTCTTGTACGTTACGACCGAACTGGAAAAATCAGTCAGCATCATTGATCCGGCCACGCTGAAAATCGTCGGCTCCGTTCCAACCGGACAGGAGCAGTCTCACATGCTCGCGATCACCCGCGATGGCCGCCGCGGTTACACCGCGAACGTTGGGCCGGGAACCGTCTCCGTTCTCGATCTCGATGCGCGACGAACTCTCGCCATCATTCCGGTTTCTCCTCAGATTCAACGCATCTCGCTTTCGGTTGATGACAAACTGGTTTTCACTTCCGACGTAACCAAGCCTCAACTTGCCGTCATCGATACCGCCACCAACAAGATCAAGACCTGGGTACAGCTCCCCGGTGTCGGCTATGGAAGCGCGCCTACAGCCGACGGACATTGGCTCGTTATTGCGCTGCCACTGGTGCATCAGGTGGGTATTGTGGATCTCAGTACCATGAAGGTAGCCCATACGATCGATCTTCCTGCCAGGCCTCAGGAGGTGATCATTTCTCCCGACGGCAAGTTTGCGTACGTCTCGTGCGACCAAAGTGGAAAGGTGGCCGCGATCAGTATCTCGGATTGGAAGGTTCAGCAGATCATTGACGCAGGAGCAGGCGCCGACGGTCTCGCTTACGCGGTGGCACGCTAACCAGAACGAACGTGAACACTGACAGCGAAGAAGTCGGTGAGACCAATGAACGAAATCCAGAGAAGGCGACGCTGGCTGTCCGGCAGAAATTTCGCTGGCATGGCATTGTCATTGTTTGTCATGTCACTGTTCCTCGTGTCGTTGCCGCCGGTCGCGGGGCAAGTCGTCGCCAAGCCGCCCGTAACGACGCCCAGCGCTGGAGGCAATAGTTTCGACGGACCGGGAGCGGTGCGGTATCAGCCATCCAGGGATTCGCTGGACCGAAGAATTGATATGTTCATCGGTGACTGGCACGATTCGATGCCACGTCACGCTTTTGGCTCGTTGGTCTTGCGCGATATTCTGACTCGCGGCGACAACTTCAATCCGCCGCAGCCTGGAGCAGTATCTGCAAGCCGCCAATTTCCTTGCGCTTGGCCGCCTTGCCCCGGGCAATTCCACCACACCTTCACGTTTGGACCATGAGCAAATTGTCTTTTACGTCGCGAGCGGAGCTGGAGAAATTACTGCTGGCGGAAAAACCGCGACGCTCCACAAGGACATTGCAGTGTTCGTTCCGGCGGACTTGGAATTCACCATGAAGAACACAGGTGACGGAGAGTTGACAATGTATGTGGTCAGCGAACCGACCCCTGCGAACTTTGTTCCCGCTAAGCAAATGCTGGTTACCGACGAGCGACAAGTTCCGGTCAGGACCCCGATGGCTGCGTCGCCGTATACGCTTCCCGGCGCTTCCGGACATTGGGCCCATGTAGTAAGAGATCTCTTCTCCAAAACAGACGGCTTGGCCACCATCGGCGATCTGATTACTGTCACGATTGATCCCATGACGATGGGAGAACCGCATCCACATAATCCAGGCCAGGAAGAGATCTGGGCAGCGATTGATGGCAACAGCCTGGCTTTCATCGGCACCGAGTTGCGCGTTCAGCGTCCGGGAATGGCCTATATGATCCGTCCAGACCAATCCATGACTCATTCGAACATTAATTCCAGCGACGCTCCGGTCAAATTCCTGTGGTTCTCGGGCAATTCTCTCAAGAGGTAGAACCGCACTGGATCGCCGATTGCGCTGGTTATCACCGAACGTCACGTTACTCAAACGGGACTGCCGGACATCCTTCCGCGTGAATACTTCATTTCCATCGGGACCCATGATTTAGGATTTCAGCTATGCAAGAGTCGTTCGCCGGGAAGAAACTGTTCGTCCTGTTTCTGCTACTCGTTGCCCTCTTCTTTCAGCTCAGTTGCCTGCGAGGGAAACCGCTTACCATCCGTTTGGCGGGCGATGAATGGTTTCTTAATTCCCTGACGAAGACAGGAATGATCGGCGACTTCGAAAAGCAAACTGGCATGCACGTGGAAGTGCTGCACAAAAATGATCAAACGATCATGAGCGATCTCGATCGAGGTCCAACCTTCCGCGATGGCGCGCTGGATGTGGTTGTCATGCGGCACCGGTGGCTTGGCGCTCTGGTCCAGAAAAATCAGCTCTTGCCGATTGATGCCTTTCTCGCCGACCCCACTCTGCACGATGCTACCTTCGTGCCTGACCAACAATTATTTCCCGACTGGTGGCGCGAACTCAGCTCTTATGGAACCGCCACTTATGGTTATCCGTTCACCGGCCTGACGACGTTCCTGTGCTATCGCAAGGACCTTCTGGATGACCCCGTGAACCAAAGCGATTTCAAAGCTCGCTATCATCGCGAACTGAAACCGCCTGCCACCTGGGCGGAGTATATGCAGGTAGCTGAGTTCTTCACGCGACCCGACGAGCATTTCTACGGCACTTACATTCAGGGAAAGCAAGGACTCGCGCTTTGGTACGAGTGGCTGAACTTCGCCTATTCGTTTGGCGGGGACATCCTCGATATTCGGCACGGTTGGAAATATGGCGATGTCGTGGTGAACTCTCCCCAAAACGTTACGGCCACCGAGCAGTACGTCAAGCTGATCCCCTTCAGCCCTCCCGAAACGTTGAACTACGGTTGGAATGAAGCGCAAACCGCAATGCAGCAGGGACAGGTATTCATGGGTTTGCTTTGGAACGATCAGGCTGCATTCCTGGAAGATCCGAAGATCTCCAAGGTTGCCGGGAAAATTGGTTACAGCCTCGTGCCTTCGGACTCATTCCAATCCTTCAGCCAAATGGAAGGACTAACCTATCTCATTCCTGCGGAATCGAAACATCCGCGGGAAGCCTATCGATTTATCGAGTGGGCAATGTCCACTCAGGTCCAGGTCCAACAAACATTGCAAGGAGGTGGGTCGCTAAGGAAATCGACGTACGACGACCCCAAAGTTAAAGACATCCCATACACTTCAACTTTTTTGTCTGCCATCCCGGTGGCGAAACTGAAGCCGACAATACCGGAAGCTGCCTTAATGACGGAAGCGATGCAGGTTCATCTCTCAGAGATTGTTCGCGGCAAGACCTCACCGAAAGTAGGACTCGACAGTCTCGCGCTCGACATTCAGCGCATTCTCGGCTACAAGACGCGACTTCGCTATCAAGTCAGAGTGAATCAATAGATTCAAGCGCGATGGATTCCAGACCAGGCAGCAGACTATCTATTTCTGTCCCTTTTGAGCAAGCGGTGCGTCCTTTTTTGGAAGCGGGACAATTTCGCTGGCCGACAACTCTGCGGGGAATGCCAGGTTGAAAAAGCAAACCATCATTTCATCGAAACTCTGTTGCCCCCAGATCACCGTTTTCGTTGGGTCAGGATTCTCAGGGTTATTCGCTGAATTGTCGAAATGCGCAGTGCACTCAATCCTGGTTCCCTGCGGCAACGTAATCGGTTTTTCCAGGTTGTACCAAAGCTGCCAGTGCCAGTTGTAATGCGGAACGTTCAAGATGGTTCGCGTTTCTCCGTTGGGAAACACGAGCCGGTATGCCATGTCTTTGCCTCGCGTGTGCATGTGCGGATGTAATCCCAGCAAGGTCACTTCGTGGCGCACGGTGAAAGAGGAATCCACCCGATAGTCTGGATCGCCCGGAGGAATCTTGAACTTTTCATTCACCGCCGACAAAGTCATGACGCGTTCTCTTGGGGGTTCTTTGGCGAAAACCAGTCCGACACTCGCCTGGTCCGTCGTCGCTTTTCCTTCCGGCATGTAGTGCACTTCCAGAACGATATCTGAGCCGGCCGGTACGAGTTTTGCCTGTCCCTCTTTGAAAATGTCGGGAGGTTGACCCGGCGCGTAGCCGACGAGCCAATCACTTGGCACGTCATCCGGATCGGCACTTGCGTTCGTCTTGGATGGTGGTGCTTCGAAGAACACATTCTTGGGTTGGTCCTTGAAGTAGTTCGACCCAGGCCGGCGAACATACGCGACGATGTGATGCACGACGGAGCGGTCCGATGGCGCCGCTTCTACAAACTGGACCCATTTGTCTTTCGTGAAACCGGTGGGCAGAATGACATACTGATATTCGAGAACGCCGCTATCGGGGATCGGAAACGGCTTGGGAAGTTGGAATATGACATCCGGTGTCGGAATCGACCATCCCTGAACGAATTGCCTTCCCGGAGGAAGATCTTTCTCGTCGCCCTTCGGCGCCCCGGCGTTCACCCACGAGACGATCGTGTCAATCTGTGCCTGAGTCAGCGAGCGATTGTTTTCAAACTTTTCGGTATGTCCATCCTCGAACCAGGGCGGCATCTGACGCTGCGTCACCATCTGTTTCATGGCATTTGCCCATGGCCTCGCGTCTTCGTAAGTCGTCAACGAGAACGGCGTGCCTTCACCGGGACGGTGGCAGTTCTGGCAATGCTCTTGCACGATAGGCGCAACATCTTTCGTATATGTAATTCCGGAAGTGCTAGCACCCTGGATCGGCGGATTCGAATCGTCTGTTGATTGGCCTGGATGATTTGTCATGCCCGGCATCTGACCGAATACAAACGTCGCCACACACAATTGCAGAACGAGGATCGAAACTGTTCGTGTCATCGTTGGCCTACTTCCTTCTTGACACTCGTAATCAACACTGACTTCGTTACCACGCTAAAAGATCGCTATGCTGATCGGCTTCGAAACGGAGGCTACCGTGACGGGTGTGGAAAGCACACGCGTGTTCGGATCAATCTTCATCCTCAATACCGCATCGCTGGTCAAAGCCACTAAACTTTCACCGTCCGTTGTCACGTGCAGCTTCGTCGCTTGAACATTTTCCGGTCCGGGCAACGAAGTAAGAAAGCCGTTCTCGGCAATCTTCCAACTTTGAAGCGCATTTCCGTGCGAACTGTACAGGCTCTCGCCCGAAGGATGCATAGCCAGCGCAGCCGTCCCGCGCGAGTGTGCGATCCAAATGGTCTGGTCACAATCCAGAATCCTGCCAGAGATCGAGTCATAGGCGAAGCTCGACACCGACCCGTTCAATGAGTGAGCCACAAATAGCCGTTTGCCATTTGGAGCCGACACCAGGGCACTCGGTCCGCTGCCCGGCGGGACTTCGCTCCGGCCAATGACCGCAAGCCCGCCTCCGTTGATGGAAAGCACACTAAGCCGATCGCCTCCCTGGTCCGCCGTCAACACGCGGCCCATTCGGTCAAATACTAGAGCCGAAGGATGCGCTTGCGTTTGCGATGAATGGGGTCCCGAACCAGTCTCTTTCAGAATTCCCGACACCCGGCCCAGCAATCCATCCTCATCGACCGGCAAGACGTTGTAGGCGCCACCGCCGTGCACCGCGACCACGAGAGTCCGACCATCCGGCGCGAGCGCCAGGTCCTGCGGCAAGATGCCGGAAAGCGATAACGAAACGCGGTTCTTCAACTCGAGCAGGCCAGTCCTCGCATCAATGGCGAACGCCTCCACACTCCCGCGCGGCAAATTGCCATACTCAGCCAATCTGTTGGTTACATATAAATGCCCGTTGCGGATTGCCATCGCCACCGGGTTCGCGCTCGCAATAGTCTGCAGCTTGTTGAAGGTCTCATCTGCCGCGATCGAATAGACATGGATCGCGTGCTCCACGCCGATGTAGGCAAAATTAGCCCTGCGCGTCGAGCTTGCCCAAAGACGCCCAGCCAAACCGGCCGCCGATAAAGCCGAGCAGCGATGTGCCACCCACCATCTGCACAAAACGTCTGCGATCCACCTGGAATGGCTTTTTCATCCGCATCTCTCTTCAACTCAAAACAACAACAGCCAAAGCAATCAAGCGCGAATCGACATCGCATGATGGAAGACGTTGTTTGGGTCGTACTTCCTCTTCATCTGTTGCAGGAATTCATAATTTGATCCGTAGTAAAGCTCGGGCCAGTACGCGTAGTCGAGCATGTCCTTGTCGGGATAGTTGATGTAGCATCCCTCGTAATTTTCGCCTGGAAAAGGCGTGCCCTGGTGTGCGGCATCAACTTCAGGGCTGGAATACAGGTCTTTATAAAAATCCCGAATCCAGGTGTTATGTCCTTCGTCTTCCGCGGGATTCGTCCAGAAAGTCATGAATTGCAGCTTGATGATGCTGGAGCGCTGGAAGGCCACAGTCTTCTTGAGCATCTCTTTGCGATTGATCGCGCCACCATAGGAGTCAATCTCCACCACCGAACGCGAAAGGTCGACGCCCGGCATCATGCGTGTCAGGTGCTTGTAAAAAATCTTGGCTTCGTATGCCGTGAAGTTTTTCTTCATGTATGTGGACTTGTACTTGGATCGGGAGAAACCGTGGCGCACTCCTCCTGCGGCTTCGGTATCCGCCCATAAGACGCGTGTCATTGAATGCGGCCCGAAACCTTCAGGCGGGCGGTTGCTGACCGGCGGCGTCGGGAATATCGCTGAAGGCTTGTACGCGTCGAACAGTGCGAGGAATTCATCGAGCACTTTCGTGTCCTTGCAGGTGCCGTCCGGATTGCAAAACTGCACCGACACTGTCATAAAACCACTGGACTGGTGGCTTCCATCGATGATGGCAAACAGTCCCCATGTCTCGGGGTCCTGCCCGCGCCCCGCAAAGTAATTTCCGAAGGTGTCGAGGATCTTCGCAAACTTGTCCTCGGTCATCTCAGCCCAGGGAAAGATCATGGTCGAGACCATCACCTCTTGCGGCGCCGGTGGCAACTTGTCGAAAACATAGTCGACGATAACGCCGAAATTCCCACCACCGGCGCCGCGGCAGGCGCGGAGCAAATCGGCATCCTGCTTCTCGGTACAGGTACGAAGATCAACCTTCCCTTTTGAGTCAACCGTGAGAATGTCGACCCCAGTCACCCAGTCGGCCGTCGTGCCGTACAGCCGGGAAAGAAAACCATAGCCGCCACCCGTGATGTGCCCGCCCGCACCAACGGAATCGCATGTACCACCCGGCAGGGTTACGTTGTAAAGCTTGTAGAGATCCTGATACGCCTTGCCCAGCGTCGCGCCCACGCCCACACGATAACTCGCAGCATCGCGCTGCGTGGCGCCCACGTGATTCATCATGCGACATATCGATCAGGGTGCCATTGGGATTGTTCGCGAAGAAATCTTCGTAGCAATGGCCGCCAGAACGAATCGTTGGACGCTGTCCCGCGCTGACCACGCGCTGCAGTATCTCTGCGGTGTCTTCAGAACTCTGACACAGCGCAACGCTGCTGATTCCGTCCGCCGGGTCTGCAGGCCAGCGGGCATTTCTGGCTCTCTTCAGGTTGTTGAAACGCACGTCACCGCGACTTACTAGAATGGCCATGTCATTGTTTCACTTCAACTCCTCAGAGAGCTTACCAGCAGTAAGGGGATGCGATCACCCGCATCCCTTTCCTCAAAGGTTAACCGTGGTATGACGCACCGCGGGTTAATTAGAAGGCAAACTGGGCTTTCCTGCCAATACGGCCCTGGGCAGCCGCGTGGCCCGACTGAATTGGCGGCTGTTGGTATTGCCGACCGCTCCGGCTCAGCAGGAAGTGCGTGTAGGAAATGGGATGAATAGGCAGCACTTCCCTCGTCTTCCAAAGCTCGACCATGCGGACCTCTCTCAACCAAATCAACACCAGGTAAAAGTTCGGGTCAACGAATCTAGTACGCATCATCTAAAATGAATTTCCTTGCGGCAGAATCGCGGGCACTTGAAATATTCGTGTAGATAAGACAGGCAAACTGACATGGTATGGACGACTCTAGTTTATCTCGCGCTTGCAGCTAACACTCCGAGCCTTCCTCCTGGTAAAGGCAGTGATATTGTCCAGCGCGAGTGTGCAGGATGTCACGAGTTGAAGGTAGTCACATCAAAGAGGGCGACCAAGGAGCAATGGGCGGCGCTGGTCGACCAGATGGTGTCGAAAGGGGCCGATGTGCCCGACGAGGACATCGAAACCGTTGTGAAATACCTGGCAACAAATTTCGGAACCGACAAGGTTCCCCCATCTCATGGTGAGAGTCAGCACCACAGCCAATCCGTCAATGTAAATACGGCAACCGCTGTCCAACTGGCGGGCGCTCTCGGTCTTTCTTCAAAAGAATCTGCCTCGATCGTTTCCTACCGCGAGCAAAATGGGGCTTTTAAAGAATGGCAGGACTTAATTAAAGTCCCAGGGCTCGAAATGGAAAAGATTGAGCGTCAAAAAAATCGGATGGTCTTCTAGATCGCAAATATTTGACCTGAAAAGGTCGCCATCTCAAATGAGTAATACCGCGACCATTGCCCGCCCGTAATACTCGACACATCGTACTTGCTCTGATCATCGCCGCTCGACGCCATCTTGGCAATCGAGCTGTAGCACCGTGAATTCACCGCTTTAACTCTCGCGAATCACGGTTCAAGGCGATCTCTGAGGTCATTCCTCCGCTGGAAACTGCGCCAATTCAATAGTGCTATAGTATGAGCAAGTGGCCTGTTTCTTGCGTTAAGTAGTGCTGGAGGTACAGCCTGATCCGCAGACAGACGATTACTGCCCAGGTAATCACCTACATTCTTGACTTGATAAGAAAAGGACAAGTCAAGCCGGGCGAGCGGTTGCCGACAGAGAAGCAGCTCACCGAAGAACTTGCAGTGAGCAGGACCTGCGTTCGCGAAGCAATCAAGTCTCTTGAATCTCTTCAACTGATCAGTGTCCGGCCAAAGATTGGCGCCGTTGTCCTCGAGCCGTCGGCCCGTCGCTTTGATCAATGCCGAATATCTTTCCACTTCTGCCTTCATGCAACAGGCGGACTCCTTGATCGAGTTTCGTAAAGTGCTGGAGTTGGGTCTGGTAGCCCTGGCAGCGGAAAAATCCACGGAAGCCGATTGGGCGGCGATGCGGGAAGTTTTGGCAGAACAAGAAGCCGCGCTTCGAATGGACCGCAGCACTCCGCACGCTGATTTACTTTTTCATGAGGCCATCGGGAAGGCCAATATCCGATTTCACAAGGCAGTCGCGGAGGCCACGAGAAATCCTCTCGCTATTATGGTTCTGCAGGCGATCTCCGAACCCCTGATTGAAGTCAGCCGGCGCACGAACGAAATGCCAGGCGTGCCGGAGGCCGGACTCCGCCAGCATTGGGCAATTTACCGGGCCATCCGCGAAAACAATCCGGAAAAAGCGCGCAATGCGATGCGGGCGCACCTGCAAGCTGCGGAGCGCAATGCTCACATCCTCCAGACGGCAGGAGAAGCCGCCGCAACGCTGCCCGCAACTTCAGCGACAGCTCCTGAAAAAAGCGAAGAGACGGCCTGAGCTTTTCCGCATCTGGCTCCGTTACGGCAGACTAGTCCTTACGCTCAGCGCCACATCTAGTTCGTATCTACCTTAATGACAAGGTAGGTGAATGTCTTGCCGCTTTCAATTTTCAACTGATGCGGCACCTTGGCCGGTATGTGCACGACATCACCGACAGCAAGTTGTTTGATCTCTCCACCCTGAATTGACGAACCCCGCACCTCGTGAGGTTTCAATGTTTTTGGGATCGACCATCGTACCCCCGACAATCAGCGTGGCTTCGCCAGTTTCTACAATCAGGATATCTGCTTGAGTTTCGTGAAGTTCGGCGCTACCATCGCCTTCACGATGGGCAATTCCCAGCAAGTGGTTTTGATAGGTGGCAAGCGACAGAAAGGCTAACTTTTGATCGTCAATCTTGCTTGCCAACTGTTTTCCGGAATTTTGGACGATTTCCCCCTTCCAGAGACCGAAACCATCGGGGTCTGCCGCGTGCAGCCACATAGAGGACGCGAACAACAAAACGAACACGGAAAGCATTTTCATGAGATCATCTCCGACGGCAAGGGTTCGACATTTGGAATCATCTTATAATACTATCGCCGAGTAACATGACTCCTTTAAAACGTAGCCCCTTCCTCGAGTTCGTTATCGCAATCGCGCTCCTTTTTATTACATTGCAAGCCTTAGCCACCGATGCGAAACAAAGTGATACCCCCGCTAACCACGGCGTTCAGGCGTGGGTTGGCGCACGGATTATCGACGGCACGGGCAAGCCACCTTTAGAAAATGCGACTCTGGTAATTCGCGATGGGCGAATCGTCGCTGCCGGCAAACAAGTGAAGATACCGGCAGGAGCGGAACGAATCGATGCGACAGGAAAGACCATCATTCCCGGTTTGATTTGTGCGCACTGCCATGTCAGCGACGTGGCACAGTTCGGAGTTTATCTGCGCGACGGCATCACCACCATTCTTAGCCTGGGGGGTGACAAGGAATTTTCGTTGCGGGACCAGAGCCGAAAAGCTCCTCCGGGAACGGCGCCGCGCTTGTATGTCGCGGGACTGATACAAGACTCGACCATGATTCCTGGAGCAGTCGCCGTCAAGACTCCAGAGGAGGCGCGAAAGAGCGTTGACGAATTAATTCTCAACAAGCCTGACATCGTCAAAGTTCGGGTCGATGATTTTCTTGGCGCGCGCCAGAAGATGAGTCCCGAGGTTTATGAGGCGGTCATAGAAGAAGCACACAAGAATGGTTATCGGACCGCGGCACACGTGGTCATTCTGGACGACGCGAAAGGCCTGCTTCGCGCCGGAGTGGACTATATTGTTCACAGCGTACGTGACCGGGAGGTGGATGAAGAATTTATTGGCCTCATGAAGAAACGGCACGCGTTCTATTCGCCAACTCTCACCCGCGAGTTGGCGGTCTTCACCTATTCACAAACTCCTGCTTTCTTCAACGACCCTTTCTTCCTGAAGGAGGCTGATCCTGCCGAAATTGCGAAGATGAAAGATCCGAAACGGCAGGACACCATTCGCCAGGATCCCGGGGCGCTCTGGTACAAGGATCATCTTCCTGTTGCCATGCGCAATCTCAAGAGACTTTCTGACGCGGGCATCATGATCGCAATGGGCACCGACAGCGGGGGCGGAGCCGGTCGGTTTCAAGGTTACTTCGAGCACCTTGAACTGAAATACGAGACCATGGCGGGGCTTACGCCAATGCAGGCACTGGTGTCGGCGACTAGCGGCGCAGCAAAAGCGCTAAACATCAGTGAACAGGTGGGCACTCTGGAAAAGGGCAAGTCGGCTGACTTTCTTGTGCTGTCGGCGAATCCCCTCGACGACATCAAGAACACTCGTGCGATCGACTCAGTCTGGATTGAGGGAGTTCGCGTGCCCGGCAAACAACAGTAGCCTAGGGTCGATCTATTTCCTGGCTGCTTTCGGCAATGAGTAAAACTCGTAACGAATCGTCCAGTGAATCTCTTTGTTCGGTTCGACCCGCAACTGGATATAGGGCTCAGCTGATGCAACAGTGTTGATCGCCCAGAAATTGACTTTGTCCAATGGCTGATCGCTGGTGAAATGAACGCCAGCGCCACTTTTCACGTTCTCGACGCGGAAGTCGTAGTCTTTGACATCCTTGGTTGAGCCTGTCAACTCCGAGAAAACTCCATTCTTGCCTTCCAGTTCATGCGGGAAAATAATTTGCTGCCCGTGAATCTCGGCCCGGTCCTTAAATCCGCGCTCCGCCACAGGAGCGAATGCAAATTTGACCACGATGTCGGGACCCACCACCTCGTGATCGATTACGAAGAAATTGTGGTTGTACTGCGTGGACTCAATCACCTTGCGACCGGTGTTTTTTAGCGAATGTTCAACCAGCAGTTCGGGTCTGCCTTTAACCAGCCTCACCGTCTTGCGATACGTATAGCCGTACCCCTGGTCTGATTTCAGCCGATGAGTGAATTCAATTCTGTCCTTGTATTTGTGGACTGTCCACTTTCCTGGATCGACAATCTCGTAAGTCTGGAATGGATGGTATTCCGTCTCTTCCGGCTTGCGAACGGTTCCGATGCCAATGCGAACGAACGTCCCGCCGGTCCTGGCCTCGTCATAGCCGAGGCCTTTGTCGTTGGTGCGAAACTCCTCGACCGGTCCGGTTATTGCATCGTGAATCTTGGGATCGTGATGTTCATACCAGCGTCCAAAATATTCATGCCCATCGAATTGAAGGCTGGAGATGATGCCAGACCAGTCGAACCGGGTGCCGCGATAGGAGCCATTCTGAGCATCAGGCAGCATCAACTCGGCATGAATCAGTCCATTGGTGATCTCAGCCTTCGGGTAATCCTGGGCAAACAGCGGGAGCGCTGAAAAGCAGGCAATCCAGCAGGCGAGGAATAGGGTCCGCATAAGCCGGTTGTTAAGGTAACACAGCGAACTTGAGGAACTTGGGATAGGAAACTTGGCCATTCCGCTGGCCAGATCGAAAGCCGCTGGCGGCGAACCTCACCGCTCGTCTCCCTTACCTTCGGCAATTGGCCTTTTATAGATCAGGATGATATATGCGATAGAATAATATCGTCTAACGATATAATATTCTTCTGACGATATAACATTCTATGGAACGCTCGATCACGCCGGCCGATTTTGAAGCACTTGCGCAACTGCGCTATCAGATCCGCCGATTTCTGTACTTCAGCGAACAAGCGGCCCAATCTGTTGGGGTGGAACCGCGGCAACATCAGTTGATGCTGGCTCTGAAGGGGCTTCCCAAGAGCGTTCGTCCTCGCATCGGCGAACTGGCGGAACGGCTCCTGATTCGACATCACAGCGCTGTCGAACTCGTAAATCGATTGTCAGCTCTGGGGTTCGTGCGCCGTCACCGGAGGCACGAGGACCGGCGGGAGGTCCTTCTGTCGCTGACACCAAGCGGGGAGAAAGTGCTGCGAAAGCTCTCGCTTCATCATCGCGACGAACTTCGGGTCCAGGGTCCCGAGCTTATCGCTGCCTTGAGGCGTGCAATTCGAACTAATAGAAGTATTGGAAGGACGACTAAGACTGTATCGCGAACGAAAAATATAAGCAGGTCATCACACAAATGAACAACGACGGCGAAAATTCGGCTCCCGCGACAATCGCGGTGACGGGCGCACAGTCTTCGGATGTGAGGCTCGGAGAGCCGGCCCACTTCCGCATGGTTCTGATCTCATTTCTGGCCGGGGGCATCGGCCTGATGGCGGGCCTGATTGCGTTTGTGTTGTACAAACTTATTGGCTTGGTTACCAATATCGTTTTCTATCACCGTTTCGTGGCGGACTTCATCAGCGCACGGCACAATCAGCTCGGTCCATGGGTTATTTTGATGCCAGTGATTGGAGGAATTATTGTCGGCTTCATGGCGAAGTACGGGACCCCGAAAATCAAAGGACACGGGATACCGGAAGCCATGGAGGCTGTGCTGATGAACCGAAGCCGTATCCAGCCGAGAGTCGCGATTCTGAAGCCGCTGTCGGCGGCCATTGCAATTGGAACTGGCGGTCCGTTCGGAGCTGAGGGGCCGATCATTCAAACCGGAGGAGCGATCGGCTCGCTGGTTGGACAAGTTCTGCATACCACGGCTTCAGAACGCAAGGTCTTACTTGCCTGCGGCGCTGCGGCAGGTATGTCGGCGACCTTCAACACCCCGATTGCGGGCGTAATTCTCGCTATCGAACTACTCCTGTTCGAATTCAAAGCTCGATCATTTATCCCTTTAGTGATTGCCAGTACCCTCGCCACTGCGGTTCACATGCAACTTCTGGGTGCGGGTCCTATGTTCAACGTTGCCCCGATGGACTTTGGCATTCCACACGCCCTGCCGTTCTACATCCTGTTGGGGCTGGTTTGCGGGCTTGCGGCGGTCGGTTTCAGCAAGCTGCTCTACTGGACGGAGGATCAGTTCGAAAAGCTGCCGATTGATGAATTGTGGTGGCCGGCGATCGGAGCCCTCGGCCTGGGCATCATCGGGTATTTTGTTCCTCGAGTACTGGGCGTGGGATATGACACGATCGGCGACATTCTGAATGCGAACCTTGCGTGGAAACTGCTGCTGATCGTTATGGTGGCCAAAGCGATCGCCCTGGTTGTGTCGTTGGGATCGGGGACATCCGGTGGATTGCTCGCCCCCATGTTCATGTCGAGTGCTGCAATGGGCGGTGCCTTCGCTCTTGGGATCGACCGCATCTTCCCGGCGGCGAACCTGTCAGCAGGAGCATTCGCGCTCGTGGCGATGGGGGCGGTCTTTGGCGCGGCATCACGCGCAACTTTCACATTCATTATTTTCGCCTTCGAAATTACCCGCGATTACAACTCAGTCTTGCCGTTGATGCTGGTGAGCGTGATTGCGGACGGCTTGGCCATGCTACTCATGCCGAAGGCTTCCATCATGACCGAGAAGTTGAGACGGCGTGGCATGCACATTCACCAGGAATACGAAGCCGACGCAATGCATCAAGTCATGGTTTCTGAAACGATGGACCGGGACGGGAGCATACCCAGAGTACAAGCCGATGTAAAAGTCAGTGAGTTGGCGGATCGAATTGCGCGTCGCGATCCAGAGGTAAGTCAGCACCAGGGCATGCTTATTTTGGATCGCGACGGCAAGCTGCAAGGAGTCATTACGCGCGGTGATGTAATGCGCGCTTTGGACAACGACTCTTCTGGGTCGATGACTGTCCTCGATGCCGGATCCCGCAAAGTTGTCGTCACCTATCCCGACGAAGTATTGCATGAGGCATCTGCGAAAATGCTTCGCAACGGCATCGGACGTTTGCCGGTCGTTGACCGGCAGGACCACCAGCGGGTCGTAGGATATATAGGCCGTCCCGGCATCATGGCCGCACGCCTTCGCGGCCTGGATGATGAACACCTGCGTGAACCGGGATGGTTAAAGCGATTCTAAAAAACTCTGAACACGGGCGATCGAAACGGAATGTAATATGTAGTTGGCTGGTTTCGGCGTCCATGGCTCATCTCCCCACAGATTCGACTATCGCTCTACCTCTTCCCGCGACGACGAGAGTCAGGCCTTCTCATACCGCCGGTCTCGAGCGAGAAGTCATTATTCTGTTCGATCAGCTTCATGACCCATTGTTCCGATATGTTCTTTCCTTCGGCTTGTCCACGCACGATGGAGAGGACATTGTTCAAGAGGTTTTTCTTTCATTGTTCAAACATTTGCAGCTGGGGCGTTCACGGGCCAACTTGCGCGGCTGGGTCTTTCGCGTAGCGCACAATCTTTCGTTGAAACGGCGTTTCGCCAATAAGAGACTTCAACAAACGGAAAACGCCGGCTCGGTGGTTGTGGATAGAGCGCTGGATCCAGGGCCAAGCGTAGAAGAACAATTGGTGCAGAACGAGACGAGAGCGCGTCTTTGCGCGGTTCTAAGGGCACTTCCCGACCAGGACCAACATTGCCTCCGTTTGCGGGCGGAGGGCCTCAGATACCGCGAGATCGCTGAAGTGCTGAACATGTCGCTTGGCGCCGTAGCCATTTCACTGACCCGATCATTGGCTCGCCTGGAACGCGCGGATGGAAGGTGACTAATGCGAAACCAGGAACCACACATATCCGATCAAGATCTGCTTCTGCTCGCTGACGGTGAACTGAAATCCCGCCGGTCCGCGGAAGTGAGGAGGCATCTGGCGGCTTGCTGCGGTTGCCGGACACGCGTCAAAGAAATCGAGGGAACAATCGCCGATTTTGTTCACCTTCGCCATTCCGATCTTGATCCACAGATACCCCCTGTTGCTGGACCTCGCGCGCTGCTAAGAGCGCGGATTGCTGAGGCGGTTGCCGCTTCGCCAAAGTCCCCCGGAATTGGATGGTTTCACTTTGCAGGATCGAGACCGGCCTGGATTTACGCTTTTTCGGTACTTGTGATGGCGGCGGGGATACTAATTCTCCGTCGCGAAGGAACGTCCTCCGCGCCCCGAGTTGTAGAGCTTCGAGGCGACCCGGTTCCCAATGTCGAGCTTACACCTGGATCAACACGACCTGTCACTCAAAGCGAAATCTGCTCAGCGGGCCGACGGGATATGAACCGTGCTGTCTCACGCTCAGTACGGCGCGAGGTCTTCAAGGAGTACGGAATATCTGAAGTGAGCGCGAAAGATTACGAGGTCGACTATCTGATCACGCCCGAGCTTGGCGGAACAGACGACATTCGCAACTTGTGGCCCGAACCTTATTCGTCCACTGACTGGGGGGCACATGTGAAGGATGCTCTCGAGGACCGCCTTCACCAGATGGTCTGCGGAGGAAAGATCGACCTGACCACAGCTCAACGCGAAATGTCGGGCAATTGGATTTCCGCGTACAAAAAATATTTCCACACCGAAAAGCCGCTCTTCATCGACTCCGCCAATCCCGCGAAAAAGTCACAAGACGAAACGGGTTCTGGCAAATCAACCTAAGTCCTCTTCATCAATACCTAAAAGCCAGGTCGGAGTCCGACATCCGAACATGGGGCCCAGCAGGTCGAGTACGGCGATAACACACCAGCGCATCAGAACAGCGTGCGGGGACCCGTCAGTTTCGCCCAAGGGATATCATGTTAGCTGAAAAGCAAAACGACTATGCAGATCGTCGACACACACCAGCATCTGTGGGATCCGGATAAATTCCAATACTCATGGCTGAAGTCGCTACCCAGCCTGAATCGGGCTTTCCGAATGTCGGATTATCTTGCAGCCGTGCAGGGACTCGATATCGTGAAATCGGTGCATCTTGAGGCGGACGTCGATGAACCCTTCATGCTGGACGAGAGTCTTTCAGTGCTGGCCCTCGCGGAACAGCCAGACAATCCGCTGGCCGGTGTTGTGGCCTGCGGACGTCCCGAGCGGGAAGATTTCAAATCTTACCTGGACAAAATTGCGGGCCATCCCAAATTAAAAGGGATCCGGCGCGTACTGCATACGCAACCGGACACTGTCGGACAAGGTAAAACTTTCGTTCGGAACATCGGTGTTCTCGCCGACTACGGCTTGTCTTTTGACTTGTGTGTTCTGGCGCACCAGCTTCCGGTAGCGATCAGTCTCGCTTCGACCTGGCCTAAGGTGACATTTGTCCTCGACCATTGCGGCGTTCCCCAGGTCAAGGAAAGAATTCTTGACCCTTGGCGCTTGCACATCTCGGAGATTGCGAAACTTTCTAACGTCTACTGCAAGATCTCCGGTCTCGTAGCCTACGCGGATCCGACCCGATGGACGGAGGATGATCTTCGCCCCTATGTGGAGCATGTGATTTCCTCGTTTGGATGGGAGCGTGTGCTCTTTGGGAGTGACTGGCCGGTGTGCACACTTTCAGCCAGTTATAAACAATGGGTCGCGGCGCTGCAATCAATCACGCAAAATGCCGGCCCAGACAATCAAAAAAAACTTTTCCACGACACTGCAATTCGAGTGTACCGGCTGGGATGAAGTGCTCCACGCTTTGCAGGTTAGTAAAGGGCGAAGGCTGAGGCTTGCCAATGCTGCCTGCCCCTATTGTCAAGCAGCCACTGGCATTGTTTGGGGTCGCTAGTCCACGTCGCAATCTATTTGCTGCCACATCTGATAAAAGCGGTGTATCAGAGCATCTGTTTAACCGTACAACATCAAGCATCGGTCCTCGCTTACATCGATACTTTCTGGATTGTTGGAGTGATCTTGCTCGCTAGCAATAGGTTTTCTGTTTTTGCCGAGAAAATACAGCCCGGGCAGGGATCCATGGCGCATTAGGCGATTGGGCGTCCCCGCGATGCAGGGTTGTGCTGCCAATCAGATTCTTGGCAGGTCGGCGAGCTTGATTTCCAAAAGACCTGCACTCTATCGAAACCGATTCGCTCCCGGGCCAGATGGGCTGGCCCGGTACACGGTGGGGGCTCGGAATCGGCGGCAGTCAGTTCCTTATTGCTCTGTCTGGCTTATCGTTTCACTTGTATTTGATTCAGTACTTGCTGGACATGAGGAACCGCCGCAGCCAGTTGTTGGGCTTGTTGCCGTTGCCCTGTTGTGTGAACTTTGCCCGTCAAAGTCAGCACACCATTCTTCGCGCTGTAATTGATGCTCTGCTTCTCCAGTTCGCTCGAAATCAAAGCGGCCTTGTAGTTCTTTTCAATACCATCGTCCAAAGCTGATGCTTCATCCTTGGCTTTTGTTTCCTCTCCCACGGGTTGAACGCTGATTTCATTAGCGATCACACGACTCTCTGCCGCGGTTTTCGAGACATCGGCAGCTTTGGCTTTCGCTTCTTCGGAGTGCAAGACGCCGCCCAGGGTGATCGTATTCTTATCCCGATCCTCTGAAACTTTGACATCCTTTAGATCTGCTTGTTCAAGGGCCTTTTGCACGCTGTCTTTGTAAGAAACGTTATTTGAGCAAGCTAGGCTCGCCATAAGCAGGGCCGTCGCCGTCAAAAAAACGAGAGTTTTCATCCCAATCCTCCTGATTCTGAAATTCCCACCTTCATCGCACTGAAGCGTACTCTCTCGCAAATGTAGGGACATCGGGTTAAGCATGTATTTGAAAGAAATACTTTAAGTAGTTTTTAGGTACCTTTCAGCTGAGGTGGCCGACTGCCTCACAACTCAGCTCGATGTGCGACCTGTCGCGAGGCTTCGAACGGATTGCGCCGAGATGTTCCGGATACACGATTTTCGCAAGTGCTCTCCGGAATCGGCGGTATGGCCAAGGCACCCCTTTTTGCAGCATCTTTGGAATAGGTCAGGAGGTGCTTAATGGTATCGGCAGATACGCGTCTTCTTGAATCCACGAGCCGATCGCTGGCAGAAGAGTATCGGATCCACAATGGACAGGTCGAGGCCCGGACATTAAGCAGCACGTTTGAACCGGACCATCTGTGGCGGACGCTCTCACCGGCGCAGTTAAGCAGCCATGTCAAGCGTAATACCGAGGTAGCCCGGTGGTTGGAGCTAAAGTTGGGCTGGCGAAAATTACTCTGGGCGTGCGTTGGGGAACAGCCAACTGGTCGCTCACACGAGAGGGCCGCCTGAGACGGCGAAACGCGTGGTCGATTCTACATTCGTCGAATTGGGGCGTACGTCTGTCCCTCGCAAATGAGACCGCTCGGTACCGTACGGATTGGAATTTCGGGATGGAGATACAAAGGATGGCGTGGCGTCTTTTATCCCAAGAAGCTGGCACAACGCCGTGAACTGGAATACGCGTCACGGCAGTTTAATTCGATTGAATTGAACGGGTCTTTCTACTCCCTCCAGCGCCCACAAAATTTCGCTCAATGGGCGGCAGATACCCCAAAGAATTTTAAGTTCGCGATAAAGGGGTCTCGGTATATCACCCACATGCTTCGTTTGAAAAACGTTGAAACTCCCCTGGCTAATTTCTTCGCGCAAGGTGTGCTCAGGCTGGAAAACAAGCTTGGACCAATCCTGTGGCAGTTCCCAGCAACGTTTAAGTTCGATGCTGACCGGCTGGAACAGTTTTTTTCGCTCTTACCCAAGACCCGACACGAGGCCGCCAGGCTAGCTCGACGGCACGACGAACGTCTCGATAACCGGACTTGGCTGAGTACCAAGCGAGATGCGAGAGTACGCTATGCCATTGAAATCAGGCACGAGAGTTTTGTTTCGGAGGCATTCATCGCTTTACTGCGGCGCCATCGAATCGCTCTGGTAGTGGCTGACACGGTCGAGTGGCCTCTTTTAATGGACGTGACCGCCGATTTTGTCTATTGCCGACTGCACGGCGACAAGGAGTTGTATGCCAGCGGTTACGGCAAAAAGGCGCTGAACGTCTGGGCCCAACGGATAGCAACATGGGCCAAAGGCGGTGAAGTAAGAGACGGACGCAGAGCCAGCCCGCGGGACGCGCCGAGGCGACCTACGCGTGACGTGTACCTGTATTTTGACAACGATCAGAAAGTTCGAGCGCCCTTTGATGCCATGGCGTTGCGGGAAAGGCTGTCAGACTTGTAAATGCTTCTCCGGAACTAGCAAGAGGCGTCAGCCCGCAATGGCACGGTACAGCCCCACTCTCAGAACCGGCATCTTCACTTCTTATGAACCGACACTCCAAGAGCGATCCGACAATTCTGTTCGATCTGGACGGCACGCTCGTCGATACGGTCTACGAGCATGTGGCCGCATGGTCTGCGTCTCTACGGAGCCAACGCATCATTCTGCCGTCCTGGAAGATCCATCGCCGCATCGGCATGAGCGGAAAATCTCTCGTGCGACAACTTCTGCGCGAGGTTAACGTCTTTGGTCGAAAAATCGATTATGCCCGGCTTGAAGAGAAACACGATTCTGAATTTGTAAAACTAAGCGCGCAAATCGAACTGCTGCCGGGAGCTAATGAGTTGCTGGAATTTCTCAGCCGGCGCAGTATTCGATGGGCGATCGCTACGACGGGAAAAAGGAAACAGACGAATCGTTTCCTGAAGCACCTCGAAATTCCGCGGGGCGTCCCTGTCGTTACCGGTGACGATGTTGCCAAGGCAAAACCATCTCCAGATATCTTCATCCTGGCTGCCGCTCGCGTGAATGTTCCGATTGAAGACTGCATCGTGGTCGGAGACAGTGTGTGGGACATCCTCGCGGCAGGGCGAAGACGCGCGCTTGGTGTGGGACTTCTTTCTGGCGGTTACAGTCGGGAAGAACTGGAGGGCAGCGGTGCTTTCCGCGTGTATGCTGATCCTGCCGACATGCTGCTGCATATTGAAGACTTAGGGATTTCGGAAGAATAGACTTCAGAGCTCTCACAAAACCACACAAGACGACTTCGCCATGGAAACCTTTGACGTGATCGTAATCGGGGCCGGCGCTGCACGGTTTAGCCGCCGCCATTCGCCTGGGCGCTGCCGGCCTTTCCACTTTGGTCGTTGAAGCGCGAGAACGAATCGGCGGAAGAATGTTCACCCAAAAAGATTCCGCCGCTCAGAGTCCAGTCGAGCTTGGAGCAGAGTTCATCCACGGGCGCCCGCCTGAAATCTGGGAAGTTCTTGAGAGCAACCATGCCGAAATCTGCGAGGTAGAGGGCGATAGTTGGTGTAACCGGGATGGCTCGCTTTCGCCGTGTGACTTCTTGTCTGAAGTCGACGACATCCTGCAGAAAATGGACGATCAAGGGCCCGACGAATCTTTTTTAACTTTCTTGAATCGATGCTGTGCGGACCCAAAGGTCACTGCGGAGGCGAAGCAGCGTGCCTTGGATTACGTCACTGGCTTCAACGCCGCCGACCCGGCCCTGGTAAGCGTTCATTGGCTAGTCAAAAGCATGCACGCCGAAGAGCAGATCGACGGGAATCGAGCCTTCCGGTCACGCAACGGTTACGAAGATTTGATCAACATCTTTCGACGGCAGATTTCAGATGCAGGTGTGTCCGTACGGACCGGCACGGTCGTCGACACCATACGCTGGACGAAGGGGAACGTTGAGATAACTGGCACCAACGCTACCGGACCATTCAAACTCGCGGCTCGACAGACGCTCGTTACATTGCCCCTTGGTGTGCTGAAAACGGCAGTCGGCGCGGCAGGAGCCGTGCAGTTTATCCCTTCATTGCCGAGTCAAGAGATCGACGCAATCAAAAAGCTGGCGATGGGCGAAGTGATAAGGATTACTCTACGATTTCGAGATCGCTTCTGGGAAAACATCGCGCCCACCGGAAACTCGAAGACTCTTTCGAATCTGGGTTTCCTGTTCACAGCAGATGATTGGTTTCCGACCTGGTGGACCTCCATGCCTGATCGGTCACCGGTGATCACGGGCTGGGCGCCGTTTCGTTGCGCCGAGAAGCTGTCCGGAAAGAACTCGGAATTTGTAACCAGCCAGGCACTCCAGGCCCTTGGCCGAGCTTTGTGCATGAGCGTGTCCGAACTTGAGAACCTGCTGGAAGCAGCGTATTACCACGATTGGCAGACCGACCCTTATTCACGAGGCGCTTATAGCTACGGCACAGTTGGTTCGGACGGTATGGAAGAGGCGCTAGGGCGTCCGCTCGAGGGGACGCTTTATTTTGCCGGCGAAGCCACTGACGTTACAGGAAACAATGGAACCGTACATGCCGCGATCGCAAGCGGCGTCCGGGCTGCCAGCGAGATTCTGGGAACTCACGAATAGGCTTACAACTTCCAGGTGTCACGCAAAGCGCGCAATGCGCTGTGAGAAACAATGGACGTGGTTTTGAGATTGTGAGATATTCTGTACCAGGGGTATGCATGAAAAAAGTGAAATCTGGAAATCACGGTTCCGCCGCAAACAGTAAAGGTTCTCCAAAAACCGTCGACGAATATCTGGCTAAGGTGCCAGAACCCGCGCGCACCACTCTCACTAAAATTCGTGTATTGATTCGATCTGCCGCGCCAGGCGAGGCTACCGAACTTATCAGCTACGGGATCCCGGCATTGCAGTACAAAGTAATCTTGGGGTGGTTCGCAGCATTTTCCAACCATTGAAGTTTGTTTCCTACTGCCTCTGTGATCGAGTCGTTCAAAAAAGAACTCAAGGATCTCTCCACATCTAAAGGGACGATCCACTTCCCGATTGACAAGCCACTGCCGGCGGCACTCATTAAGAAACTCGTGAAGGCGCGGGTCGCGAAGATCGGCAACAAAAAGCGGGGGACTAAACGCTTAGGTTGAAGGTCACGTCTAAATCAATGTGACCCGTTCAGCTTTGCAGGCCAATTTAAAACGACGGACATCGGCATTGTCTCTCCCTGCTTCAGCTGAGTGTTGATCAGGAATTTGTGCCCGTCTTTATCGATGTCATAGCTAACCTGTTCCGAGGTAGCGACGCCTTCGCGGGCGTTTGCCTGAAAAAGTGTCGTTGGCGCTCCAACGTCGAAATTGGCTCCGGTGGTTACAGATGCCGCCATGATCCTGCCTTCCGGCGATAAGTAGAAAAGTTCTTTACCGTCGCCTCGCCATTTCGGTTGATCTCCTCCTCCGTTCGAAATTTGCCACTTGCCGTGTGCCTGTGGGAAGGATGTCACGTAGATTTCCCATCGTCCGCTTTCATTCGAGGCATAAGCTACCCATCTTCCATCGGGCGAGAAGCGGCCGATCTTCAATGAGGAAGGGGCTTTCAAAAACAGGTTGCTCTTTTGCTCAGGCATCGTCATAAACCATAAGTCAGCCCCTTGCTCGAAGAGAATGTATTTGCCATCATGAGACCAGTCGGTCGGAAATCTGTCCGCCCCTCCCGGTTCCATTGCTTTTTCATCCTGGCCTCCGTTGGCGTCCTTCAGGTACAAGTCGAATTTAAGGTTCCGGTTTGAGGCGAAGACTAACTGCGTAGACTCCGGATTCCAAATCGGCATGGTATCAATCGATGGATCGAATGTTAGCCGTTTGGCGCTGCCATTCTCCAGGTCATAGGTCCAGATATCCGTGTTCTGGCTTGTTGGGTCCGTGGTATCTGCCGCGATCGACGTTCCATTTGGAGCCAGGAATATGTTGCCGTACAGAGCGGAGGTACCTTGCTTTGTGGCCGTTCCGACCTGCTGTCCTTTTCTATCGAACCAGAACAGCTGGGAAACGCCGGTGTCTCCGCTCTTCTGGGCCACCAGCAAACCCGCGTCGGTTGTCGCAAATATCGCCTTTGCAATTCGAGGCAAATACTGGACGTCATTCAGCAGTGGTGTGGGCTCTCCCGTCAGCTCGAATTTTTGGGAGTCGAAATGTTGGGCAAAGAGCGTCTGGTCCCGGTAGAAAAGCAGATATCCAGGCGCGGCGTACGCCGCATTCGCCCTCGCTCTGGTGACGAACTTCTTTTCATTTGAATTCAGTGAACCCACAAAAATTGTGTAGAGCTGCTTCTGCCCGGAAAGATTCACTGCCAGGAAAAGGTAATGGATTCCGTCCGGCAGGAATACGGGCCAGCGGTGGCTATCTTCTCCCTGGGATCGATCTGGAGTTGTGACTTGTACAGGAGTTCCGCCCGACGCCGGAATACGATACAAGCCTGTGCCCAGCATTCCACTTGGTGTGAATAGGATCACGCCATCTTTGTTCCAGGTGCCTCCCCGTCCAGTCGGCGCGTCGCAAAGTGTCTGTACCGGGCCGCCTGAGATGTCCAATTTCTTGAGTTTCCCGTCCGCAAAAAAGCCGACGGATCGTCCATCGGGCGACCAGAATGGATAGTTGGCGCCCTCGGTATTGGAAAGGCTGGTTGCTTCCTGCGATCCCGGTTGGTAGATCCAGAGGATGTTTTTTCGTTCTGATTCCCGATACCCAACCAGTGCGACGGTGTGGCCGTCGGGCGATACCGTCACATCTCGCGCGGCGAACGGAAGCGGAGCGGAGAAATATGTCGTCTGCGCGGGAGCTCTGGAACTGCGCCACCAGATGGCAGCCGTGATCAGCAAAACAGCGAGCCCGGCTGCCAAGAGCCAGCGCATGAGCGACTGGCTCTTTCCTCTTGTTTCGGGCAGGCTTGAAACTTGTGTCCCCGCTTCGGCGATCCAGTCCAACTGCAGCTTCACGTCGTGTGCTGACTGAATGCGATCATCGGGATTCTTGGCCAGGCAGGCATTCACGACACGCTCGAACGGCAACGGCGTGAGCGGCTGGATCGCCGAGATCGGCTCGGGATTTTTATCCAGAATCGCGCTGGCCACGCTGATCTGGCTCTTGCCCTCGAAAGGACGGGCGCCAGTCGCCATTTCGTACAGCACCGCTCCCAACGCAAACAGGTCGGACCGCGCGTCCGCTTCCTTGCCCTCAATCTGCTCCGGAGACATGTACTGGATGGTGCCAATGATTGCGCCCGCGGTTGTCAGCGGTGACAAAGGGCTGACTTCGGTCATGGTTCTCGCCGCTGAGAGAAGCGGCGCTTGCGAGGCACCCGTTCCCGACCCCGCGACCATTGCTTTTGCCAGTCCAAAGTCCATTAACTTGGCGCCGGCTTTGGTCAGCATGATGTTCGCCGGCTTCAGATCACGGTGGATAATTCCCGCTCTGTGGGCTGTCTCCAGCGCCTCGCAGACATCCCGGGCAACCTTCACCGATTCCTTCAGCGGCAGCGCACCCTTTTTTAACCGCTCCGCCAGCGACTCTCCTTCCAGGTACTCCATCACCAGAAAATCAACCCCGTCCTGGTGCCCAACGTCATAGAGCGTGCAGATCCGCGGATGATTTAATGACGAAATCGCCCTGGCTTCGCGCTCGAAACGTTCTTTCAGTTCGGGATTGGACGAAAGATGCTGAGGCAGGACTTTGATCGCAACATCTCGGCCGAGGCGAGTATCGCGGGCGCGGTAAACCTCACCCATTCCGCCGGCTCCAAGCGCGGATTGGATTTCATACGGCCCTAGTTTTGCGCCAGAAGTGAGGGTCATGCGTGCGCGCCATTATAGGGCATCCCCATCGGCACAGCGATTTTCCCCGGTCGAGGAGTATCCCGGCCCGATGATTGGTCAGATTAGGATTTCAGGATAGGAATGATGATTGCCCGAATCCCAAAGACCTTTTTTAGGGTCTAATGCGTGAGGTTCCTTCGAAAATGACCATGTCCGAAACTGGCCAGACCCGGGGCACTGAATCGGGCATAGTAAACGGTATGGAACCATTGGAGCCAGCGAACTGTTATCGTGCCCTTCAAACCCGCGACCGGCGGTTCGATGGGCATTTGTTCGTCGGCGTGACGTCGACTGGAATTTATTGCCGTCCGATTTGCCCTGCCAAGACCGCCAAATTTGAGAACTGCCGTTTCTTTCGGACCGCGGCTGCCGCGCAAGAGGCAGGTTTTCGGGCTTGCCTGCGTTGCCGCCCGGAAATCTCGCCGGAGGTGGCTGGCTGGCGCGGAACATCAAACACAGTCTCGCGCGCATTGGCCCTAATCGCCGAGGGTTTTCTGGATAAAGATCAGGCAAGTGTTGAGCAACTCGCAGATCGCTTGGGTGTCGGAGAAAGACATCTTCGGCGGCTGTTTGAGGAGCATGTAGGCGCCTCTCCATCCACGGTGGCGCAGACCCGTCGCATCCTTTTCGCCAAACAACTGCTCCATGAAACCGAACTGTCGATGAGCGACGTCGCCATGGCTTCCGGCTTCGGCAGCGTAAGACGCTTCAACGACACACTTCAGAAGCTCTACCGCAGACCTCCATCCGAACTGCGACGCCGGAACAAGAACAAATCGGCATTCTCTTTGCATGACGCGGTTACTTTGCATGTCGCTTACCAGCCTCCTTATGACTGGAACTCATTCCTGACTTTCCTAGGAGCACGGGCCATCGACGGTGTGGAAGAAGTAAGGGACGGTCGGTACCGAAGGACAGTTTCGTTTGAAGGCAGTGATGGCGTTGTCGAGGTTGCCGATAACCCTGGTCGTCACGGCCTCGCTGTAAAACTCCAACTCCCATCCGTGCGCGCGTTGTCAGCGATCGCTCTGCGGGTACGGCGCATGTTTGACGTCTATGCGGACGTGAACAGTATCGGAGTGCATCTGTCGGGAGACCCGGCTTTGGCGCGACTGGTCGCGCAGCGTCCCGGGCTGCGTGCCCCGGGCGGTTGGGACGGATTTGAACTGGCGATGCGCGCGATATTAGGCCAGCAAATCACGGTTGAAGCTGCACGACAGCTTGCTGGCAAGCTGGTGAGGATATGCAGCCGGCCATCAAAGGCTCTTTCCGATGAAAGTCTCAGCTACGTTTTTCCCTCTGCAGAGCGCGTGGCGGCGTCGGACTTGAGCGCACTGGGTATGCCGCGTGCCCGCAAGGAGACCATTCGGCTTCTGGCCAAAACAGTGGCGACCAACCCACGCTTCTTCGAATCACCCGGATCCTGTGAGGAAGTTATCGCCCGGCTCCGCATGATTCCTGGCGTTGGCGATTGGACGGCCCAATATATTGCGCTTCGGGCCTTCCATCAAACCGATGCTTTTCCAGTGACCGACATCGGGATTCTTCGCGGCGCTGTGAGCCTCGACGGCACTGCAATGAGCGCGACGCAGTTGCTTGGCCGCGCAGAATTGTGGCGTCCATGGCGAGCGTACGCAGCGCAGCATCTTTGGGCGGTCGGCGGCGTAGTGCCAGTCCAAGACAAGCTGAAACTATAAAGATGGCATTTCGTGCCAGGACTGACATTGGCATGGAAATGGGCCATCAGATGGATCAATTAAACCTCCGACGATGGAGCAGACATGAACGACGCTACTGCCGTATTTCGAAAACTGCATTCAGACCCCTCGAGGCCGTTGCTGCTTCCCAATGTATGGGATGCGGGCAGCGCGCGGCTGGTTGAGAGCCTCGGCGCGAAAGCCGTCGCCACAACAAGCGCAGGAGTGGGATGGGCGCTTGGATACCCTGATGGCAATGCGTTACCCGTTAAACAACTTGAAAACCTGATCTCCAACATCTTGCGGATCGTCCGTATTCCATTGTCTGTCGATGTGGAAGCGGGATATACCAATGATCCGAAAGCAGTCGGTGAGAACTTGAAAGGCATTCTCGGATCCGGAATTGCCGGCATCAACATCGAAGACGGCACAGGTCCGACCGACGCCCTGGCAGCAAAAATCGAAAATGTCAAAAAAACAACCGCTTCCCTGGGAGTGGATGTCTTCGTGAATGCTCGAACAGATGTGTACCTCCAATCGTTGGTGCCAGAAGGCCAGCGTATTAAAGAGACCATCGCGCGAGCGCAGGTCTACCGTTCTGCCGGCGCGGACGGAATTTTCGTTCCCGCACTCTCTGACCCTAAGCAGATTGCCGAGATCGTGCCGGCGGTGGTCACTATGCCGCTCAATCTGATGGCGTGGCCGGGGTTACCCAACGCCGCCGAATTGAAGAAGCTTGGAGTCCGGCGTCTCAGTTCGGGCTCGGGAATCCCGCAGGTCATCTGGAATCGTGTCGCGCGGTTGGCGAAGACCTTCCTGGAGACGGGTGCTTCAGAGCCGATGTCGGAGGACTATATGTCCCACGCTGACCTTCAGGCTCTCTTTGCGGTGAACCGTTGAATCAAATGTAGTGGGAAGGTAGGTCATGGAATCCACTTGGCAAGATAAAAAGGAGTTGGGGGAGTCATTCCTGTCGAGCCTGCAAAAACAGGATTGGGAACTCTTAAGAAATATTGTAACTCCCGGAGTCGTCTGGTCCTTCCCAGGCTCCAACCTGATGTCCGGGCAAGCGAAGGGCACAAATGCGGTGATCCTTGCATGCAAAGACCTCATCGGCTACGGGCCGACATTTACCTTGAAACACGTTCTCTATGGTGTGAGCGACATGCTCCTCGTCATTGAGGTCAGCGCGTCCCGAGGAGACCTAAATCTCAACACATACTTCTCAGCCACGCTTACGACTGAAGACAAACGCGTCACACGAATCCAGATTTCTCTGTCTGACATTGCCATGGCCGACGCATTTTTCACCGATCGAAGTTGTCATTCGCGGTTCCGCCCCACGGGCTGACAAGAATACCTTCACATCAGGAAGGTGAAGTTTGACAGAAAGAAAGGATACCCAGAATGAAGAACTACGTTCATAAGATCATCCCCTCGCCAATCGGAAAATTGAAGCTCGTCGCCAGCGACAAGGGTCTGGCCGCCATACTCTGGGAAAACGATAATCCGCGTCGAGTCAGATTGGGAAACACAACCGAAGACCGCAACCATCCGGTGTTACTCGAGACCGAACGCCAGTTGAAAGAATACTTCGACGGAAAGAGAAAATCGTTTTCACTCGATCTGGACCTGGTCGGCACCAAATTCCAGAACGAGGTATGGCAAGCATTACTTGCCATTCCGTTTGGAGAGACGCGAAGCTATGGGCAAATTGCGCGGCAACTCGGAAATCCCCAGGCTATGCGGGCCGTCGGCGCTGCAAATGGAAGGAATCCCGTTTCCATCGTTGTTCCCTGCCATCGAGTGATCGGTACATCCGGCAAGTTGACCGGTTTCGCCGGGGGTTTGGAAGTCAAAGCATTCCTGCTTGGACTGGAAGGCAAGGAAAAGACTCTCAAGAGAGCAAGCTAATGGTGGTGTGAGATACAACTGACCTTTTGCATCTCACATTCGGAGTGACTCTTGCCTTTGCTTATTTCACGGACGTAGACCACGCCACGAACGGGAAGGCAGGTCCGGTTCGTGGCGGACACTCCTACCAAATCAGTTTCAACCCGAATTGAATTTGCCGTGAGGTGGTCGATGTGCTCGTTATCGCCCCGGCTGTACCCGAAACGCCGGAAGGCGTAAACACGATCAGGTTCGGAGTATTGAAATTGGCTCGATTCAAGAGATTGAAAATCTCGGCGCGAAACTGCAGGTTCAATCGTTCGTGAATGGCTGTCTCTTTCAAGGCCGAGAAGTCCCAGGTTGCGAGTCCCGGACCGATCAGTGTGTCTCTTCCGAGATCGCCGTAAAATCCGCTGTTTGCCGGCGGCTGCAGGAACGCATTCGGGTTGAACCATTGGTTGGGATTGCCCAAGATCACCGGTCCGGTGAAGTCTGGATTCCTGAATGGCCGCACCGGATTTCGCGTGTCTCCGTTATTCGACGGGTTATAGCTTAGTTGTGGTGTAAACGGAAACCCATCCTGAAGCGTGACAATGCTGTTCACCGACCAACCGCCAACCAGCGCATTGCCCCAACCAGTCAGCCCGTTCCCCAGCGCTCTGCCCGCGACCCGAACGGTAACTCGTAGATAGCGCTGATCACCGCCACGTTCCTGACGTCAAAGCCGCCAAGACCGTAGTCGGCGTGCAGGTTGAACGGATTCGAAGTCAATGCGGGAGCATTCGCCGAAGTTGTGGCATTCAACGAATCTCCATTGTCCAGCGTTTTTGACCAGGTATAGACTCCGCGCAACGACATGCCGTGGCTGAAGCGATGGTTTGCGTCCACCTGAAGCGCGTTGTAATTGCTGTTGCCGAGCGAAAACCAGGTCCAGGTATTCGCGATCGTAGGATTCGCCTTGGGCGTTCCCGCGGGAATGAAGTACTTCCGGCAGGAACCGGGGCATTCGCCAACGCTCCGGGAAAGGTTGCCGGATAGGTAGCGGGACAGGGCGCTGCCGGACAAATCGTCGGGAATGGTTCGTTGCCATCGGCGCCGATAATTTCGTGATAACCGTGAGATCCGACGTAGCCCACGCTCAAAGATGTGTTTGGCGAGATCTCCTGCTGCACCCTGAAGGACCATGAGATCAGGGTCGGCGTCTTCATGTCCGGCTGAACACCTCCTGGCACCAAAAGCGCCTTGCTGTCAACGGAGCAGCCGGGTCAATGGGAAGCTGCGAGACCGGCAGGGACGCGATGCTGTAGGTCGGATTGAACGGCGCATTTTGATCCGTTCGATATCCCAAGGCATCCTGAAGATCGTTGTACATTCCAAAGCCCGCGCGAAATACCGTTCTTGGGCTGATCGGACTCCACGCGATTCCAATCCGTGGTTGGGGCAGGAACTTTGCATTGTTCACCGTGAAAAGCGAATCTGCAATTCTCGGCTGATTCGAAATCACGTGATTGTTGAAGGTGTAGTTGGCGGCGCGGCCGTGAGCCTCATTCCAGCCGGTAGTGAACTCGTCGCGAAAGCCCAGCGATAAAGTCAGCTTCGGCGTCAAACGAATGACATCCTCGGCATACCACGCGCCAAACAAAGACCGCCAGTTCATCTCCGTGGGCGCTGGATCGTAAAGGAAACTTGATGTCGTTCCTTGCAGGAACGTCTGCAGGCTGGTGAAAGTTGCCTGACCGAACTGGCTGAGCGCGATCGTCTCGTTCGACTGGAAAGGCTGGAACCATGCGCCAAAACTGAGTTGGTGACGCCCACGGGTCAGGGTCACGCGATCTTCGAAGGTGTACAGATTGCGCGCGATCCGCAGGTTGCTTCCATTGTTGCTGCCGGCCAGACCGATCTGGGCTTGCGGATTGGACGCAGCGCTGCCGCCCACCACTACCGCGCCTACCGGATGTCCCAGCAGAAAACCGGGAACACTCAGCCGCCGGCGTGCCGGGAGTCGGTTCTCCGGTGAAAAAGTAACCCGCACGTGAATATCCGACCCGAGCGACGTTCAACGTGGCAGCCGAAAAGCTGTGCGTTTCTTCGAGGCTGAAAACTTGCTCCCTGCAGGCTGACAACGTCACTGCTATAAGGATCGGCTGTCGTGGCCGTCAGATCATCGCCATCGTCAATGGTGTAAACCCCTGCCAGCGTATCTCGTGAGGAAATAATATGGTCCAGCCGAGCGGTTCCAAAATCTTCTCGAATCACCTGCAACGGGCTGCTGAACACTTGTGCGATACCGTTAAAATCCGGCGCGCCAGCCGGAGCGATCGGCCATAGATTGAGCAGAGGCTGGACGCTGGGCACGGCAGCCGCTCGTGATGCCGCGTCCGGAACAAACGCCGCCGAGGTCTGGTGCAAGTGTTGCCGCAACCCTTCATAGTTGCCGAACAGGAAGGTCTTGCCGGTTCGGAGCGGTCCGCCGAGCGAGGCGCCGAACTGGTTACGCTGGAAACGGCGGAGCAGAGCCTTGGTCGAAGAAGTTAGGGGCATCAAGCGCGTTGTTACGCAGGAAGTCATACGCCGAACCGTGGATTTGATTCGTACCCGACTGGGTCACGATGCTCACCTGGCCACCCGGCCGCTTGCCGTATTCCGCGCCATAATTATCGCGCAGCACGTTGAATTCACGCACCGCATCAACACCCAGCAACTGCTGGCTGGTTCCTCCGGGCTGCATGTTATTTTCCGCGGCGCCCGTGTACTCGACACCATTCAGAAGAAACAGATTTTGCTGCGGCCGATTTCCAGAAACCGAAAAATTATTTCCCGTGGTGGAATTTGATACTCCGATGCCTCCCGTCTTTTCCGCCGTGAAGTTGACGATGCCCGGATTCAACGTAAGCAACAAATCGTAACTCCGGCCGTTGAGAGGAAGATCTTTCACCTGTTGCTCCCCGACGAGTCCCGAAATGTCCTGCGTGGTGACGGTAACGATTGCTGCGTCCCCAGTCACCTTCATCTCTTCGGTCACCGCACCGAGGCGAAGAGTCACATCGACTCTCGCATCCTGTCCAACCAACAGACGGACTCCCGTTCGGACCGCTTCCGCAAAACCGTCCTTCTTCACTCGAACTTCGTACTGCCCAAGCGGCAGGGCAAACAACTGATATCTTCCCCCTTGTTCTGTGACGGTATCCCGCAGAAGACCGGTATCCACGTTTCGCGCCTCGACACGTGCACCCGAAACGGCCGCGCCAGACTGGTCAATCACGACACCGGACAAAATTGCCGATACCTGCGCGTAGCCGATTGAGTGACTCAAGCAAAAGAGCAGGCAGAGCAGCGTCGCAAACCGACACACTGGCAATTTGCTTTGGGACGGCGCCTTCGCGAGAGTCCATCGTCGCGGTAGTGGGGCGTCCAGCGGGCGCAGATTTAGACAACCTCTTTCCATCACATCATTCTCCTTTCGATAATAGGGGTCGAGATTAAAAGTGTATAGTTGCGCCACTTTAAATGTCTAATGTTGTGCGGTTACGTACACTTCGACGCTCTCGTGAGGCAGCCGATGAAAGCATTTCGCCCTGTGATTGACGGATGCTTTGTGGGGTTGTACGATCCCCCTCCGAGTGGTCGCTAAGCCCAAATCGCGAGGTTCAACTGATAAAGTTGAGAAGCTACTCGGCCTTCGGGAGGCAGCTCTGGATCTTCGGGTGAGCTTTCCCACCATTAAACAGTGGATCTATAAAAATAAGATTCGCAGTGTGAAGACCGCGGGCGGGCACCACCGAATTCCACAGAGTGAAGTTGACCGCTTCCTTTACCGAAGCAGTGGAGATACCAGCGTCGAGCGTGCTCTTGCCAAGCGTCGAGTCAGTGGAAGAAATCAACTGGTCGGGCGGATCGATGGCGTCAGGATCAGCGGCCTTATGGCGGAAGTAAAGATCTCAATCGGTGATCAACAGATTACCTCGATCATCACCGCAAGTTCGGCCCGCGAAATGAAGCTCAAGCCCGGCCAAACTGCCGCCGCTCTCATCAAGGCAACCGAAGTCATGATTCTCCGCGTGTGACAATTCCGCGTGTAATAATAATCGGTTAAATTCTGCCCGTCATTTCTGCTATCAGGCGGAAGACTTCCTTCGATGCTGTTGAAAAAGAAGGCCTCATGAACGATGACCAGAACAAAGACATGTCACGGCGTGGATTTCTAGGAATGGGTTCTGCGGCCCTAGCGGCTGCTGGAATTGTATCGGCTACCGAAGTAGCAGCCCAGGAACAGCGCCCCTATCCAACCAAGTCGGATCGAAGCACGAGTGCGCCCGGTCCTACCAACCCTTCGCTGGACAACCAGAATCCCGACTCCAACTTGCCGCCATCCACCGACGCGGGCGGCGTACAGACCTTTAAGTATCCTTTCGCGCTGTCACACAAACGGATGCAGGAAGGTGGATGGTCGCGCGAAGTCACGGTAAGCGAGCTGCCGGTTTCCAAGTCAATCGCGGGCGTGGACATGAGACTCACCGCTGGGGGAATAAGAGAACTGCACTGGCATACCGCGGCAGAATGGGCGTTCATGCTGTACGGAAACGCGCGCATCACGGCGATTGACTTGGATGGCAAAAGCTTCGTCGCCGACGTGACCGAAGGCGACCTCTGGTACTTCCCCACCGGAATTCCGCATTCGATTCAAGGCCTGAATCCTGATGGCGCTGAATTTCTTCTTGTATTCGACGACGGCAACTTTTCGGAATACGAAACGGTGTTGCTGACCGACTGGATGGCGCACACTCCTCATGACGTGCTGGCGAAAAACTTCGGCGTAAGTGAGCAGTCCATGGAAAAAATGCCCAAACGGGAGAAGTTCATTTTTCAGGCCGCCGTTCCTGGCCCGCTGCGTGCGGACCAGAAGACCGCCGCTGGATCATTGGGCGCAACATCACTGGATTTCGCTTTTCGCACCGCGCAGCAGCCGGCTCCGAAGCACACCAAGGGAGGAGAAGTACGGATCATCGATTCCAGCAGCTTCAAAGTGTCGACGACGATCGCGGCGGCGTTGGTCACGGTTCATCCCGGAGGGATACGGGAACTTCACTGGCATCCCAATGCCGATGAATGGCAGTACTTCATCGCCGGTGCGGGAAAAATGACGGTATTCGCCACCGGTGGACGGGCGCGTACCATGGACTTCCAGGCTGGAGACGTCGGTTATGTTCAGAAGACGCTTCCCCACTACGTGCAGAACACGGGAAACACCGACCTGAAGTTTCTGGAAATGTTCAAGAGCAATGTCTACCAGGACCTGGCACTTTCCGAATGGCTTACTCACACACCGCCTGAGCTGGTGATCGCCCACCTTGGCATTGATAAGGCTACGCTCGACGCCATCCCCAAGAGGGAAATCCCCGTGATGCCGGAATAGTCCCGCACCGAAATGGCACGAACGACGAAGCCGAAGAATTCGTCTCCAAATTTATTTCAATCCGCAGCCGCTTGTTGTAACTAAATACCGGTTGTCTGAAAACGCAACATCGCTAAAGCGAGCCTGTAATCATAACCTGCCTGAGCACTGCCG
This sequence comes from Terriglobia bacterium, assembly GCA_963765715.1. Lineage (GTDB taxonomy): Bacteria > Acidobacteriota > Terriglobia > Terriglobales > Acidobacteriaceae > JAIQFF01. The sequence continues at coordinate 463,098 of CAVXXN010000014.1, read as the reverse complement.
ATTTGCGCCTGGGTCTGCTGCAGTTGTGCCTGGCTTAATTCAACAATGGAACTCAGACCCAGCTTGTAGCGTGTTTGCGCGAGATCCAGTCCCAGGCTGGCTTGATCCAACAGTTGTTGGGTCACGCTCACCCGCTGGTACGCCGTGTTCGCGTTAAGCCAACTGGTGCGCACGTCGCGAGAAATCCGGTTTTGGAGATCGCGCAGCCGATCTTGCGTAGCCTGCGTTTTCAAACGTGCCTCACGGGACTTTGCCGAATAGAGAAAGCCATTGAATAGCGGGATTCCTACGTTGACGCCCACCGCGCCATACCAATTGGACAAAACCGGATTGCGCACCGGCGTATCTCCCACCACCCCGACGGCCTGGATCGTCGGATAAAACAAGTCGTGCTCCGCGGATTGGAATTTCTCGGCAGACCTGTACTGAAAATCGAGGGCCAATATTTCCGGCCGCATGGAAAACGCCGAGGAAATCAGATCGTTCACATTGCCCGGAGGCGACGTGACCGGCGTCGTGTCCTCGATCAGCTGGAAATTATGCACCGTGGGATATCCCAGCACAGCCGAAAGAGCCGCCAAAGCGGCGTCCTGATTGTTGGTCGCGTCCAACAGAAGAAGCTTGGCCTGCGCCAGGTTCACGCTGGCAAAACTGAAGTCCAGTTGAGATCGCAACTTGCTCTTGAACAAAGCTTCAATCTGGTCGGAAACGGTCTGCCGCGCACTCACGGTCTGCTGAGCCACCGTCAACACCGCGTGCGCCTGCAACGCGCTGTAGAACGCCTGATCCACGGCCAGCAGAATCTGCTCTTTCGTGGCGATCGCGTTCTGATTTTCAGCCTTCGCTGCGTAATTGGCGCTGGCGGCAAGATTCGTCGTGCGCCCGAAATCGGTGATCAACTGATTGACCACGACGCCAGCCGCCGCGCGCTCATAAATGATGGGATTGTTGAGTCCGCCGGCTGTGATGCGGCTGTTCTCGCGGGAATCCACGCCTGTCAGGCTCGCAGTCGCACTCGGCCACAAGTTTGAACGCACTTCCCGCGTGACTTGTTCCGAAGCCAGGGCGGTCAACCGTGCCACGGAAATCTGAGGGTTGTTCTTCAGCGCCAGCGCCTCAGCTTGCTTTAATGACAGAGGCGTTGCCGTCGCAGGGTTGGCCTGGGACTCGGAGGTTTGCGGCCCATCTGGAACTAAACCGGGCGCCGGCTGATCTGCAGGCGATTGTGGCATCGGGGCGGCAGGCAAACTCTGTGCATTTTGCGGATTGGCCACTTGCATATTCAAGGAGGCTTGCGCGCACAGCCCAAACAGGTGCCGACAAACATACGACAGCAATCAGTAAGAATTTCATTCGCTGGAATCTCCCGCACTTCTGCGTCATAGACGCCGAAGCAATATTGAAGGGTAATTTCCTCAGCCTTGCGCGTTCGGCAACGCTGGCGCAGGTTGCTCTTCCCGACGATGGATCAACAGGTAAGCGGCGGGAACAATAAAGACGGTCACCACCACCGACATCGTGAGCCCCCCGATAATGGCGCGTGCCAGCGGAGCGTACTGTTCGCTGCCCGCTTCAAGCGCCAAGGCCATCGGAATCATGCCGAGAATGGTCGCCAAAGACGTCATCAACACTGGGCGCAAGCGCACACGGCACGCGGTCGCCACCGCTTCTTCGATCGGCATGCCTTCTTTTCTCAGCGATCGCGTGAACTCCACGATAAGAATGCTGTTCGAGACCACGATCCCGGTCATCATGATGACGCCCATCAGCGACATGACATTCACAGTCGTATGCGTCGCCAACAGAAACAGAATGACGCCCGTTATCCCGGGCGGGATGGCCAGCAGAATGATGAGTGGATCGATGAACGACGAAAACTGCGCCATCAGGATCAAATAAACAAGAACGATCGAGAGGATCAATCCGATGCCGAAGCTCTTGAAAGACTGACGCATGCCCTCCACCGACCCGCGCATGGTGACGCGCACGTTCTCTGGCAATCTTGGTGTTGGCGATTACCTTATCGACCTTGCTGGCCAGACCTCCCAGATCTTCGCTGGCCGGCGAAACATACACATCGATGACGCGGCGAAGTTGGTAATGGTCGACTTCAGTGGGAGTGTTGATCATCTTCACGTCTGATACGGCATCGAGATTAGTCGGATTCACATTGCTGGCGGCATGCAACGGAATCTGCTTGAGGTCGGTTATAGATTTGACCTGAGCCTCCGGGTACTGCACGGTGAGCATGTAGTTATTCCCGTTCTTCGGATCCACCCAGTAACTGGGAGCGATCATGCTGTCCGAAGTCAAAGCGGTGATCACATTGTCCACCGCTTCTTTGGAAGACACCCCCATCCGCCCAGCCATTTCGCGGTCGATATTGAGTTGAATCCCTGGATAATCGAGATCCTGCGGAATCAGTACGTCGCTCACGCCACGAAGCTGGCGTATCTTTGCCGCGATCTCCTGCCGCAGTTTGGTAAGCCTGCTTCTGATCGTTCCCGCTGACCTGGATGTCAATCGGAGCTGGCAATCCCAGATTAACGACGGCATCCACCAGGCCACCAGATTGAAAATATGTCGACAGTTCCGGCAAATCATCCGCCAGCTTTGCTCGCACACGGCGCATGTATTCATAGCTGCCCACGGAGTGATCTTTCTTGAGACTCACCTGAACGAATGCCGTGTGCTGGCCGGAATTGCTGGTGTAGATTGCCGAAAAATCCGGCGTAATCCCGATGTTCGAAACGATCATGTCCAGGTCTTCGGCCGGAACCGTCTGGCGAATGTCGGCTTCGACGCGTTTGATGTACTGGTTGGTCAATTCCAGACGCGTACCGGTCGGCGTTTTGATGTTGATCACGAACTGCCCTGGGTCAGTCCGTGGAAAAAAGCCAAGACCCATCACAGGGAACAGAGCGAAACTGAACAAACAAATTCCGAGAATTGAGACAACTGTTGCCAGCGGACGAAGCAAGCTTTGTCTCACGCAGATGTCATATCTCATGAGCATCTGGTCATAACGTCGATTGAATCCGCGTACGAAACGCTCAAACAGATTGTTTCCCGGGTGGTGTGCCGCCTCACCGTGAGCCGACTTGATAAAACGAGCACAAAACAGCGGGACGACTGTCATTGCGACTGCGTACGAAGCGAACAGCGAAAAGACAACTGCGGCGGCAAGCGCCGTAAACAGGAATCTGCTCACCCCATAAAGAAAGACAACCGGAAAGAAGACGATTGCCGTGGTAAAGGTGGCGGCCAGCACCGGCATCGCCACTTCCTGGCCTCCCTTTTCGGCTGCCACCTCGGGCGGTTCACCCATCTCAAGATGTCGGAAAATATTTTCGAGAACTACCACCGAGTTGTCGATCAACCTGGAAAACGCGAGCGCAAGACCTCCCAAGCACCATTGTGTTGATCGATCCTCCGCTGGCGTTAATTGCGAGGAATGCGGCGACCGCAGAGAGCGGAATCGAAAGCATCACCGCCAGAGTTGCGCGAAAATTCCCCAGGAAGATCAGGATCATCAAGGCGGTCAGCACCAGCCCGATGCCGCCTTCGCTACCCAGGTTCGCGATCGCCGTCTTCACGAAAATGGATTGGTCGAATACGACATTCGTCACGAGTGATTTCGGGATATCAACCAGATCGCCCACAGACTTCTTGATCCCGTTCACAATCGCGATAGTATTGCTGTTGCCGCCCTGCTTGAGGATCGGGAGATAGACCGACCTTTGCCCGTCCACGCGAACGATGTTGGTCTGTATGGCGGCCGCATCCTGGGCATGACCTACGTCAGCCACCATCAATTCGGCATTGCCCTCGGACTTCAGCGGCAGCCGGTTGATCTCTTCGGTGGTGGGAAGCTGGCTGTTGGTGTAGATGTTGTAGTCTTTCGGACCGATTCGCACGTCCCCGGAGGGAAGGATCGTGTTGGCGTCATTAACCGTGCGAACCACATCCATCAGGCTCAGTTGGTGGGCCTGCAACTTTACCGGATCAACATAGACCTGAATCTGCCGGTATTTGCCGCCGAAGGGTTGCGGCACAGACGCTCCCGGAACGTTTGCAATCTGATTGCGGACTGTAAATTGTCCCAGGTCGTGCAACTCGGTCTCATTCAGGCCTTGACCCTTCAACGTGATCAGACAGACTGGCAAACTGGAGGCGTCGAATTTCAGTACTACCGGTGGAAGCGTGCCCGGAGGCAATCGGCGCAATTGCGCCATGGCCAAATTCGAGATGCCGCTGACCGCCGCGTCGGGATTGGTTCCCGGCTGAAAATAGATCTTGATAAGACTAACCCCGGTTAACGACCGTGACTCGATATGGTCGATGCCGCTTCCCAGAGTGAAAAACCTTTCGAATGGATTGGTGATGTTGGCTTCAATCTGCTCGGGTGGCATTCCTGAATAAAACGTCGCCACCACAACCACTGGGATATTGATCTCGGGAAAGAGATCCACCGGCATTCGCGCCATCGTGGTTACGCCCACCACCATGATGATCAGGCACATCATGATGATGAAAAATGGGTAGCGAATCGCGAAACCTGACATGTCTATTGCGCTCCCTGTTCCGCGCACGAATTTTTCGTCTGCCATCGTGCTTATCTGGGGATCAACATGCTGCCCTGGCTCGGTACTGCCCCAGGTTGCCCACAATGACCCGGTCCCCCTCATTCAGCCCGGACAATATCTGAATCCGGTTGGAACCCTCGATTCCGGTATGGATCTCGCGTTCTTCCACATGGTTCTCAGGGTTGACGAAAAGCACGGTAGTCTTGTCTGCGCTTCGATTGATCGCCTGCAATGGAAGTGTCAGAGCGTTCGGGTCATTTTGAATCCGCAATGACACATCCGCGTACATTCCCGGAGTCAATTTGTAGTCCCGGTTAGGCACGTCCACCTCGACTTGCATGGTGCGGGTCGAACGGTCGAGCGAATCGGTCGAACGGATTACTTTTCCTGACAAGTGCTCATCGGTTGCCTTCACACGAATATCGGCGGGTTCGCCGTCTTTTACGCTGGCAGCCAGGGATTCAGGCACCGGAATTCGCAGGCGCAACACATTCACCTGGGAAAGCTTCACTACCGGCACGGAGCTGACGTTGGATGTGCCCGCCTGAATGAGCGATCCCGTGTCCGCGTATCGCCAAGTCACGACGCCATCGAACGGGGCTGTAATTCGCGAGTACTCTGATAGCGCGGCATAGTGCTGCTGATCGGCCTGGGAAACCTCCAACTGCTGCCGGGATGCTGATAACGCCGACTTCGCCGCTTCCACCTGCGCCTCCGCCGAGCGGTCCTTGGCAGTGGCATCGTCGAGTTCCTGTTCCGCAATCAAGCCGGGACGCGTCTGCTGACGCCTGCTCTCAATCGGCTGGCGGCAGCGTGTAACGCTTCATGGTCGGCCTCCGCCCGGCTTACTTCGTTCTGAGCGCGAGTAATCTCCTCCTGACTGTGCCGCACTCCTGCACCCGCCCCCTGTAACTCTGCCGACAGTTCCGGAATCTCCAGAACGGCAAGTACCTGCCCGGTGCGGACCCGATCACCGATGTCAACGTTGATGTTGCGAATGTAGCCTGCGACTTTGGCGTGGAGTTCCACTTCCTGGTAAGGCAGGAACTCGCCTGCGATCGAGAGGACATTGGAAAGCGGCGTGCGCCGGACCTTGACCACCGCCGCGCGCGGAGCAGCATCGGCCGAAACAGTTGTAGAGGCACCGCCTGAATGTCCGCAACCGGTGACCGCCGCGAGCAATCCTACTATTGCTGAGGGAACTATGGTTCCGATCAATATCGACGAAAATCGTTGGCGCATATTTTCAATCACCATTAAGACGTTATTGAACTAAATGAGCGTGCCCCGACCTGCCTCCGGCCACGCCCGGAAGCTAGTTGTTGACATTGCACGCCGTGTCTTTAGCCGGGCTGCGACTGCCGATGCTCAGCCTCACCTCATGCGCGCCAGGAAGATTCACGTTCATAACGTGCTTTTCCACTTTCACTTGCACGGTCTGATGGGGAGAGAAGACGGATGGCAAGTAATCTAACCCTGTGTCGTATCTCACCAAGTACATGGTGCAGTTCAGCTCAATCCCAATGTCATACGAGTAGACTTGCGGCTGCAGTGGAGCATCGCTGGGATCGCCGACATAGTTGGATCGAACTTCGTGGTTTGCGACACTAACTACGGTCGCGGACTGGTATTGCGGCTTGGTGCGCGCGCACACTCCCATCAAACTAACGCCAAGTATCAGGACAACTAGCGCTAAACCCGTTCTCATGGTCTCCTCCCGGAGAGCAGCCAGGGAACCGCGGGTGAGTTCGACGGACCGGAAGGAAAACAGCACGCCTGCAAACCCGGGTCTTAGCCGCATCAGGTTTGAACTCAAATCCAGTTGTGCGGATAACCGCGCCGAGCCGGAGTCGCCCCAATAAAACGCCAGGGGATAAGTTCAAAAGCTAATGATTAGCTGCGAATGAAAAAGAAGGTCAGGAGTTGGGAGGAGGTCGGTTGTAAAGCCAGCTCTCGGAGCAAAGATTCGTGCAGGGAAAAACCGCGGACACCGCATAGACGAAAGCGTAAGGCGGTTCAAATAACTTAAAACTAAAAGTCGGAGCAGTCCACTTCAGGCCATCGCTCAGGAGGTGTTGTCTCTGAGCATCCTGGGTATGACTCTGCACTGTCCTGACGGCTGAGGTTTGTAAACCGCCGACAGCGAAACGTGTAGCAAGACCTACTGTGAGAAAGGAAATAGCCAGGCAGACAAGAGCAATCCGGAATGAAGAATTCAGACCTCTACGAGCCTGCAAATCTCTCAACACGGCCGCTCCGAAATCTCACAAGAAATCATGACTGGTGTTGATTATACATGGCGACCAAAACCGTTCATCTAATGCAAATCACTTATCCGGTCGGCAAAACCTCGCGTCCCACATGCATAGCTATCCTGGACCTACTTAGTACCCCGATGATTTCTCATCCCCGCGCACAAGAGCGACTTGTTGGTCGCAATTGAGAGTCCAGTTGGCCGGAATTCTTCACTTTTCATTAACTCGATTCATCGATCTGGATACGACGTGGCGTTTTTCAGAAGCGGGTAACCTGTTCTGGTTGCATGGCTTACGCTTTACTAAAATTTTGGCTAAGGCCGCGTATCGTCCATATTTTCAATATGTTGGAAAGATCTTCAATCCCAATTCACTCGATATTCACGCATTATTCATCAGGTATTAATAAACATGTATTAGTGTTCGTCTCCTGTCTACGTTCTCGTCGAGACTAGTCCCCGTTGGGTCTCTCGAAAAGAGTGCATATTGATCTCCCTTGGAGGAAAAATGAAGAAAGGCATGGCTTTGGCCTTGTCTCTTGCTCTCGCCACCGGCGCGTTTGCGGCTCCGCCCCCACAAAGCGCTCCTGCGGCCACCACGAAAAGTACGAAAAAGAAAGCTCCCAGCGCAACTAATGCGGAGATCTTGCGCCGTCTGGAAGAAATGCAACAGTCCATCGGAGCTCAGCAACAGCAAATTCAACAGCTCAAGGATGAAGTGCAGAGCCGGGACGCCCAGATTCAGCAACTGCAGCAGCAGTCCAGTCAAACGCAGACTGCGGCTGGCCAGGCTGAACAGAAGGCTGACACCGCGCTTTCGCAATCCGCGGCCCAACAAGAGCTTGTCTCGACCACGCACAGCGAAGTCACGGACCTGAAGGACAACCTGACAAACACCGCGCTTGCGCTACAAGAGACGCAGAAGAGCGTCTCGGAAAGCCCCCTGGCTATCCGGTACAAGGGCATCACCCTTACGCCAGGCGGATTCCTGGCGGCTGAAACAGTTTGGCGGCAGCACGCTTTGGGCTCCGATATCAACACTCCGTTCAATTCGATCACCATGCCGGGCGCGGCGGCCGACAACATGAGCGAGTTCTTTGGCTCCGGTCGGCAGTCCCGCATCTCCTTACTGGGAGAGGGAAAGCTGAGCAGGGCAAAGCTTAGCGGCTACCTGGAAGCGGACTTCCTTTCTGCCGGTGTAACCTCCAATAACAATGAGAGCAACAGCTATACCCTTCGCCAACGGCAGGTGTGGGGACAAGCAGCCCTCAGTAACGGCTTCACCTTCACCGGTGGCCAAATGTGGAGTCTGGTCACCGAAACCAGGAAGGGACTCGACAACCGGACCGAAGCGTTGCCCATGACGATCGATCCGCAATACCACGTTGGTTTCAGCTGGGCGAGACAGTACGGCTTTCGGGTTACCAAGAATTTTGGCAATAAATTCTGGCTCGGAGCTGCAGTTGAAAATGCCCAAACGCTGTTGACTGCCAGCGGACAAGCCCAGAATTTCTTGATTGGCTCAGCGGGCACCAGCGGTGGTCTGTATAACCCATCCTCGACGTACAGTTTCAATCCCACTCCCGATTTTATTTTCAAAGCGGCTGCTGAACCTGGTTTCGGCCACTTCGAGATCTTCGGCGTGGTCAGGCGCTTCCGTGACCGGATCTATCCCGGTGCGACTTCCACTCCAGCTACCGCCGCCGGCGCGTCAAACTTCTCGACGACTGCCGGAGGTATCGGAGCTAACGCCCGCGTCTCATTATTCAAAAAACATATGGACCTGGGTGGACATTTCCTCGGTGGAGACGGGATGGGACGATACGGAACGTCCACTCTGCCCGATGTAACCGTAAACCCCGATGGAACTTTAGCTACGCTGAGGAGCTATCAGGGTCTCGGCACTCTGGAATTCCACACAACGAAATGGGACATTTACTTCAACGGAGGCGGTGAGTTTGTTGGCCGGCATTTCCTGCTGAATGCAGCGGGTGGTGCGGTAGGTTACGGATCCGGGCTTGCCAACAATGCCGGTTGCGGCAACGAGACGGTGCCGGGAACTCCCGTGGGCGGACAGTTCCCGACTTCCTCCAGCGGATTCCTGCCCGGTGCGTTGGCAAATTGCGCAGCCAACACCCGCAACATCATCGAAGGCACTGCGGGTTTCTGGTATCGCTTCTACAAGGGTCCAAAGGGAACATTGCAATTCGGACCCCAATATTCCTACCTTGTTCGCAATACCTGGGCTGGAGCGGCCGGGACAAACAATCTGGGCCAACCGTCTGGAACCGAGAACATGTTCTTAACCTCATTCCGATACTACTTACCGTAGATGCAATGGTCCCCGGGGTGGCGTAAATGCCGCCCCGGAGACTGTTGGTCTGGAAGTGACCCAGCAAAGCGCCCAATTTAGCCACTCCCCAAGGGCATTTGCAGCGACACATTGACAAATCCTTTTTCGCAGCACGACCTCTATCTTTTCCAAAGCTGCGTGTCTCAGGCCAGAGGGTCCGGATTCCATCGATTGATTTGTGACAGTTTGTTCTGTACGCTGTCCCCGCATTAATTGAAGTTCGAAAATGTATGACCGCGGTGCTCGGGGCAAACTCAGTTTCTACTCATCCGAACTGCCGAATTCGGACAAGTAACTTGCTCATCCGCGCAGCTGCCACCGTCCCCAGCGAGGAAGACTGAATGAGTACATCCGCTAGCCGTTACGAGGCCGACAAAACCGAGTGGGACCGCATCGCCGAAACCCGGGAATTCAAAGACCTGATAGCCACTAAAAAGACCTTCATCATTCCGGCCTTCGTTTTTTTCCTAGTCTATTACTTCCTGTTGCCAGTCCTCGTCGGATACGCACCCAATTTCATGGCAACCAAGGTTATTGGCGAAGTGAACCTGGCTTACTTGTTTGCGCTTTCCCAATTCTTCATGGCCTGGATTGTGGCCTGGTTATACGTCAGAGCGGCGAACAACTTCGATAACCTCGCGAGGGACATCGTTAGGGCGGCCGAAGGCCAAGTTCATAAGAGAAAGGAGCCCCGGTAGATGTCCACCCCACTGGTGATGTTCCTGATTTTCATCGCCATTACGGTCGGCATCACCTACTGGGCATCCAAACGCTCCACCGGCAGCAGCGCCTACTTCGCCGCCAGCCGCCGCGTCACCGCCTGGCAGAACGGCGTCGCCGTCGCCGGAGATTACATGAGCGCCGCTTCCTTTCTGGGAATCGCCGGCATCATCGCCTTTCAGGGATACGACGGCTTCATGTTCTCAGTCGGATGGCTGGTAGCGTATCTCACTGTTCTGCTCGTTGTCGCTGAACCGTTGCGCAACGCTGGCCGCTATACGATGGCGGATGTTCTCGCCTACCGGCTCAATCCACGGCCTGTTCGCGCCATGGCTTCCATCAGCACTCTGACCGTCAGCACCTTCTACATGATTGCGCAGATGGTAGGCGCGGGCGCTCTGGTTACTCTCTTGCTGAAAGATTCTGGTATCAGCTATCACACAGCCGTCATCGGTGTTGGCATTTTAATGATCGGCTACGTAGTTTTCGGGGGAATGCTGGCCACCACTTGGGTGCAGATCATCAAGGCCATCCTGCTGATGGGAGGCACAATCCTTCTTAGTATCCTCGTCCTTGCCCACTTCAATTTCAGTCTTGGCGACTTCTTCAATGCCATTGGCCACGTCACATACCACGAGAAGGGGCAGGAGGTTGTCAAAGACTTTCTGCAGCCGGGCCTCCGCTACAAGCCGCCTTATGGAGCCCTCGAACTCATCTCCCTGGGACTTGCGTTGATTTTTGGCACCGCCGGGCTTCCGCACATACTAGTTAGGTTTTACACCGTTCCCGACGCCAAAACCGCACGGCAGAGCGTCGTGTGGGCTATGGTCCTGATCGGTAGTTTCTACATCATGACCACGTTCCTTGGCTTTGGCGCCGCTACCATCGTCGGGCGCGACTTCATATCCACCCATGGCGGAACGAACATGAGCGCTCCCTTGCTGGCACAGGCGCTGGCGGGAAACATTTTCTTCGCGTTCATCTCGGCCATCGCGTTCGCGACCATTCTGGCGGTTGTCGCCGGACTTACGATCAGTGCTTCGACATCGTTTGCGCACGACCTCTGGACCAACGTCATCCACAGAGGTGTCGAGCGAAAACCGGGGGAGGAAGTTCTGGTGGCACGCATCTCGGCCTTCGTCGTGGGTGCGATTGCGATCATTATCGCCATCGTGTTGGGCCCCACGGCGAACGTCGCTTTTCTGGTCGCATTGGCATTTGCAGTCGCAGCTTCGGCGAATTTGCCGGTGATTGTTCTTTCTATCTTCTGGCGCAGATTCAACACCACGGGGGCAGTCGCAGGCCTCGGCGTCGGGTTGCTCGCTTCGATTGGACTCATCCTTGTTGGTCCGAGCCTGATGGCTGTTGACCCTCCAACCGTAACCGGCGCCGCGCGCCACCTGATTCAAGCCAAAGCCTGGTTTCCTCTCGAGAACCCAGGCATTTTGAGCATTCCGCTCGGCTTCCTCGGCGCGATCCTGGGCACACTCCTCAGTCACGAACCAAGCTCCGAGCATAAGTTCAATGAACTACTCGTGCGATCCAACACTGGACTGGGCGCCGAACGGGCTGGATCGCACTAAACGGGTTGTACTTTGTACGAGGACAATCGCTCTACCAGAGCTCGTCGCGTGTATACGGCCTGGACCAAAGAGTTACGTGCAGATGCACCGCTTTGACCCACGCCTTCTCTACTGCTGCGAGTTCTTCGAGATCGGTGATGGCCGTACTGAAGAACTTCCTGACGTCAGTGACAACCGGAACAAAGGCGAGTAGATAACGCAATGGCACGACCGGCGGCGTATTCCTGCCGTCGGTCTTGTTCTTCTTTTCCGGCGTGTGCCGCAAACCGATCTCCTCTTGATAGTTCAGCCACGCCTGGTCGTGCGGCCGAGTCGCCACGTCGATGACCCATTGGACAAACCTGCGCTTCACACGAGCTTTGTACTCATCATCCGGCTTGCCATCTGGGGAGGCGAACCACATAGAAAGGTGTAGTTGGGCACCGATAACGCTTCGCCATGACGCGACCATTTCTTCCGCTTTCTGTCGAAACAAATCAGCGTGCTTCAGCAACAGACGCTCATCGATGGCTGTCCATCCAAGCGTCTGTTCAAGATGCGATAGATCTTCCATGGACAACGGTGATCGCGCGCAGTCAGCGGAACCGAAGCCGTATCCGGGAATGTCCGATTTGAGAGTTTTGTCGGCCTGCTTCATAACTGGCCCCGCGCCCCGTTCGGTTCCTCCACTCGTTGGATGATCGAGCGCTCGATCGACATCAAAGCACCGGAGCGTTGCAATGCCTCGGCGTATTTTTTGTGCAACGGATGCTCCGCAAGTTTTGCCCGGTAAGCCTCGTATTCCGCGAGAGAAGGAAAGTCGATGAGTCCGTACGCGTGGTTGGTAGCCCCGGCAAAGTCAGTTGGCAAAAAGTAGCCCAGAATCTTGCCTCCGCTCTCGGTAATAGGACGTAGCTCAGCTTCGGCGTAGGCTTTCACATCAGAGATCTTGTTCGGATCGAATGTGTAACGAAGGTAAAGTGTAATCATAAATTTTTCTCCAACCTCATCCTAGAACACAGCGCTGACGTAACATTTCGGCCTGGACCGAAGTATTCACCTTTTTTGAGGCGCATAATAATTCCATGAACAAAGATTTGTCGATCACCGCAAGCTCTATTGGGCGATCCTGGAAGGTCCGCAATTCTGCTGAGCCTGATGGGTGGAATCGCGCTGCCGGCGGGAGAACTTGCCGATATCGCGAATATTGCGCCTCAGACAGCCAGTGGCCATCTCGCAAGGTTGATCGACGGAGGTTTGCTGAGCGTCGAACGTCAAGGGCGGCATCGATACTATCGACTCTCGAGCCCCGATGTCGCCGATGCGATCGAAGCATTGCTGGTTCTCTCGGCGCGGCCACGCTCTCAAGAGAGGGTTTCGCCAACACGCAAGCCCACGACTGGCAGCCTCGCCCATGCGCGTACATGCTATTCGCACCTTGCTGGCTGGCTCGGAGTTCAGATCACTGAAGCTCTGCAACAACGTGCGTTCGTTTTATCTTTGGACGCCAAGAATTACGGTGTCACGCCATCTGGACGAGCATGGTTTCAATCGCTCGGCGTTCAAGTCCCATCTTTCGATCTTCCGCCGGGAAAGCTCGCTCGCCGCTGTCTTGACTGGACTGAACGTCGGCACCACATGGCTGGCACGCTTGGTTGTGCGATGTTCAAACGTTTTCAGGAACTCAAGTGGGTTGTGCCGATTCAAAACAGTCGTGCCATACGTGTGACGTTGAAAGGCAAAGAGCATTTTTGGGATTTACTGCGTGTGCCGATTGGGTAATGGGATACGATTCAACCTCTGAGGCACAGGCTTCCCAAATACAAATGACTCAGGTTTGCTGCTCGGGTTGAGAGTAGAGAGCCCATGCGCTGGCCAGATCCTGGACGACGTGGCCGATGGATTTGTATACCGTGATCTCCTTGGGCAAACGCCGGCCTTCGATTTCCCCCGCTAGCACCTGCCCAATCTCACCCACGATATGGTCGTCCCCGATCAGTCCAGCTTCCTTGGCGCGAAGGAACTCTGCTCCCTGCCGGAGTATGCCTTCGCGGCTATCCACAATGAAGCGGGAACGAGCGACTAACTCATTATCGACTTCGGTGGGACCGGCGTGACTTGAGCCGACCAGGTTTAGGTGCGTACCCGGCTGAACCCAGGCACCTTTCAGGATCGGCTCGATTGCCGAAGTCAGGGTGCAAATGATATCTGCCTCGGCGACGGCCTCCTTCACACTCGCGGCAGCGGAGATAGGAATATTCAGCTCAGGTTGACTTCGTTCGACGAAGGTTCGAACTCGTTCTGGCGAGCGTCCCCAAACTACGATGGATTCCAGGCTGCGCACCTTGGATATCGCTCGCATGTGAGTGGTCGCCTGTTCGCCGCATCCGATGAGGGCAATCCGGCGTGCGTCGGGCCGCGCCAGGGCCGCGGTAGCCACCGCGCTGGCAGCAGCCGTGCGGATTGCAGTAATCTCACCGGCGTGGGCGATGCAGACGGGCGCGCCGGTTTGGGGATCGAACAGAACGACAAGACCCTGGTGGGATTGTTTACCCTGCGCCGAATTCTCATGGAAAACCGAGACAAGCTTCGCGCCGAATGGCGCATGTTCGCCCAAGGCGCCCGGCATCACGCCGAAAAGGCGTCGATCGGACAGAGGCAGAATTGACCGAAGAAGCTGCTTGGTTTGCCCCCGCGAGAACGCGATCATGGCATCGTGCACGATGGGGATGCAGAGGTCGTAAGTCAGGCGGCCGGCGACTTCGTCGCGGTCGATGAATCGGATCGGGTGTTCAGGGGACGACGAGCTTTTTGGTTCCGCTCCTTGTTCCAACTGCCGCCGATATTCGGCGGCGTCGAAATGCCCCTGCGAGGAGGCAATCAGCCCGTCGGCCCCGATTCGCCATTTCTCGAAGCCGCTGATGCGAACCCTGCGGCCCATCCCTCCTGGCCCGGTATTCGTGCCGGTAAGTGTCCAGTGGTACTCGGCCTCACCGCCCCGCAGCAGAACGTCGTCCATCACTATCGAAAGATCTGGAAAAGCGGTCATGAACGACTGTGCCACCAGGGTAATCGCGTCCCGCCCAACAGCCGGCGGATCGTCGTTGACCCGCAGCGATCCGTCCTGCGAAAAGTACGCAGCCACAGTTGCGGGATTCTGGCTACACCAAGCGGCGGTGTAGCGCACCGCGAAATCCCGCAGTGTAGGCAAGTCAGGCAGCATAGGGACTTATCGTATCAAGTTGCAGTTGCGGATGATTGACGCCCGGAAATTGAACCTGTCGCCTTACGCTCTTTGTTAACATGGACTGCCAACTTAGCTTTGGCACTGGGCATGAATATTCCTGCCCGGAGGTTTCATCGATGGTGGGTATGCGTCCGTCCACTCGAAGACCGATGTTGCTGATTTCTGCGCTGCTGCTGGCAGGTGTTTCTACAGCATCATCGCAAACAGCCAAACCAACATCTCAGTCAGCGCCGTCGCGCGGCAAAATGCTTTTTGCACGAAATTGCGCTTTCTGTCACGGGCGCGATGCCGCCGGTGGCGAATCCGGTCCCGACCTAACGCGTTCTCATCTTGTAACGCGCGACGTCCGGGGAGACAAGATTCGCGCGGTGGTGCACGACGGCCGGATCGAGAAAGGCATGCCGTCGTTCGCCAGCCTCACGGTTACTCAGGTCAACGATCTAATCGCCTTCATCCGAGATCAAACCAGGCAATTGAATTCCAAGCCGGGCGGCCGCCGCGGTGTTGATGTTGCCGACCTGCAAACCGGCGACGTGGAGCAGGGCAAGGCGTATTTCAATGGTCCCGGAAAATGCTCATCATGTCATTCCCCCACCGGCGACCTGGCTGGGATTGCCTCCCGGCGTGAGGGATTGGAGCTCGAGATGCAAATGCTCTATCCCCAGAATGCCAAGGCCAAGCTCACAGTCACCAACGCATCCGGCCAGACGTTCACCGGCATGCTTACCTATAAAGATGAGTTTCACATAGCAATGACTGATTCCGAAGGGTGGTACCGGTCGTGGCCGATCCACGCAGTTGAATACAAAATCGACTCACCCTCGGACGCTCATATCGAGCAATTCGAAAAATACACCGATGACGACATCCACAACCTGATGGCCTACCTGCAAACGCTGCGATAGGAAATATGAAATCTCTTTTAAAGAAAAGGATATTGTGTGCGGCCGGCCTATTGTTCTTTTTCCCCAGCCGGCTTCCCTCGCAAGGACTTGATCCCGCCACCATTGCGAACCCGCCGGCCGACTCCTGGCCGAGTTACCACGGCGACTATTCCGGCCGACGGCACAGCTCGCTGAGCCAGATCAATCCTCAGAATGTTGCCTCCATCGGGCTCGCGTGGGCGTTTCAAACGGGCCAGGAATCAATTATCAAGTCTTCCCCGCTGCTGGTTGACGGCGTGCTGTATTTCACCGTGCCGGACAACGTCTGGGCAGTCGACGCCCGTACCGGCCATCAGATCTGGCATTACACGTACAAGCCAAACGAAGGTATGCACCTTGGGCATCGTGGCGTCGCCATGTACAAACAGTGGCTCTACTTCTCCACTCCCGATGCACACCTGATTTCGCTCGAAGCAAAGAATGGGAAAGTGCGTTGGGATGTGGTCGTCGGTGACATCAAAAAGGGATATTGGACGACCATGGCGCCGCTGGTTGTGCGCGATCACGTGATCCTCGGGGTGGGCGGAGATCTGGACAACATTGGCGCCTACATGCGGGCCATTGATCCCGAGACTGGCAAGACGCAGTGGCAATGGGACTCGACGCCCCCTGCCGGCACCCCGAATGCGACCACGGGTGGAACGATCTGGATGACCGGAACCTATGATCCCGATCTGAATTTGCTGTACACCGGAACAGGCAACCCGACTCCGGTGCTGAACGGCAAAGTACGTCCCGGGGACAATCTCTATACGTGCACCATCGCTGCCCTGAATCCGGATACCGGAAAGCTTGTCTGGGCGTTCCAGCCATCTCCGCATGACACGCACGATTGGGATGCCATCGAAGTCCCGGTGATGGTCGACGCCGACTTTCACGGCGAGCCCCGAAAGTTGCTTATGCAGGCCTCGCGCAATGGCTATTTCTTCGTGCTCGATCGCACCAACGGCAAAAATCTTCTCACCGCGCCGTTTGGTCCGGTGAACTGGACGCTAGGCGTAGATAAAGAGGGCCGCCCTATTCCGAATCCGGCCAAGGAACCGGCGCCTGATGGACGCCTGATCGCGCCCGATGAGAACGGCATGACCAACTTCCGATCCCCGAGTTTCGATCCCAAGAACGGACTGTTTATCGTTTCCGCACGCGAAAGTTATTCGCTCTATTTTGCCAAGCCCGCCGACGGCGCTTATGGCTGGGCAGGGGCGGACTACGGGCTTTGGGGCAAAGGCGTCATCAAGGCAATCGATTACCAGACAGGAAAAATTCGCTGGAGCCACGATATCGGGGAAGGAGCAACCGCCGGTGTGCTGACTACGGATTCCGGCATCACTTTCACCGGGGATTCCAGTGGCAATGCACTTGCCCTCGATAGCAGCGATGGCAAAACTCTCTGGCACGCTGGCACTGGTGGCCAGATTGCAAGTTCTCCGATCACGTATGAACTGGATCGTCGGCAATACATTCTGACCAGCGGCGGCGGGGTGCTGTTTGCCTGGAGTTTGCCGGACGGTAAGTAAAATGGATCTTGTGCGAACTACGTCGTGCCCTCGACAGTGGTGACTAAAACCAAACAGCCGCCAGTTACCAAAGAGCCTCGCTGGCTCGCCGTCACCGCGATCCTTGCCAGCGGACTGCTTTACGCGGCATTGCCCAGTAGTTTGTCGGTGGGTCCGGATTGGCTTCTTCTGGTAGTCCTGATCGTGTTGGTTCTCTCCACTGTCATTTCGCATCGGGTGGGCCATCACCGGGCTGACAAAGCAATCGGGTACACCTCGAGTGGAGTTTTGACACTGGCCATGGTCTGGTCTCTGGGTCTCTTAGTAGCCGCGATTCCAAAGCACCAGATCGAGCCGAGCACTTTGCTCCGTTCTGCGGTTGCGCTATGGGTGACGAATATTCTCGTGTTTGCACTCTGGTACTGGCGCCTCGACGCAGGCGGTCCTCACGAACGGGAGAAGATCGCGAGACATGAAAAAGGAGCTTTCTTGTTTCCGCAGATGAATTTAGAGGCTGGCTTCGATTCCGATTGGTCGCCCAATTTTGTTGATTACCTGTTTTTGGCTTTCAACACAAGCACAGCACTATCGCCGGCGGATACGCCAGCCCTCTCCCGGTGGGCGAAAGTTCTAATGATGCTGCAGGCGACGATCTCACTGACCGTACTTGCCTTGCTCGCCGCCAGAGCTGTGAACATTCTCTAATCAGGTTTGGATCAGGATAACCGGCGCCGGCCTAATGGTGGTTGTTTTCCGACCGTGTACCCTGACCGCTATTCCGCAGGATCATAGTTCAAATTCTGGCCGAGCCATCGCTCGACTTCCGGCACGCTCATTCCCTTACGTTTGCTGTAGTCGGCGACCTGGTCGCGATCAATTTTTCCGAGACTGAAATATCGAGATTCGGGATGAGCAAAGTAAAGTCCGCTCACGCTCGAACCGGGCCACATCGCAAAAGACTCTGTAATCATCATTCCGGTATTGGCCTGCACATCAAGCAGTCGCCAGAGCGGGCCCTTCTCGGTGTGATCAGGGCATGCCGGGTAACCCGCCGCCGGCCTGATCCCTCGATACTTTTCCGCGATGAGATCCGCGTTGCTCAGACCTTCCTTACAACCGTAACCCCATTCACACCGTACCTGCTTGTGCAGGCATTCGGCGAAAGCTTCGGCCAGGCGGTCTGCGATGGCTTCCGCCATGATTGCGTTGTAATCATCGTTCTCGGATCTGAACCGGTCGCACAGTTCCTTCAGGCCGATCCCGCTGGTTACAGCGAAAGCGCCGATGTAATCTCGAAGTTCTGTTTCTTTCGGGGCGATGAAGTCGGTGAGAGATCGGCACGGCTCACTTCCCTCTTTATTCGATTGCTGCCGAAGGAAGTGAAATCGCTGTAGAACTTTTTCGCGCATATTATCGGTATACAGCTCAACGTCGTCACCTACCGCGCTGGCCGGGAAAAAACCGTACACACCACGCGCAGTGATCAGGTTTTTCTCAATAATGATGTCCAGCAAAGCATTGGCTTCGGCGAAAATCTGCCGCGCCTGGGCGCCCTGCTCCTCGTTCTCGAAAATACGGGGGTAGACACCCTTCAGGCCCCAGGTATGAAAGAACGGCGTCCAATCAATGAAGTCGCGTAGCGTGGCGAGAGAAAAGTTGTCCAGCACGCGCACACCCGTAAATGACGGAACGGGCAAATCTTCAGCACGCCACCGAATCGGAGTTCGCCTTGCGCGAGCAGCCTCGATCGAAACGACCGTCAGGCGCGGTGCACCGTGGGCCTTGCGAAGCTTTTCGTATTCGGCGCGATGCTGCACTACGAAAGCCGGCTTACCCTCGTCACTCAGAAGGCTGGTAGTCACGGGCACCGCCCGGCTTGCATCGAGCACATGGACTACTGGTTCGCTGTAGTGTGGCGCAATCTTGACCGCCGTATGCGCCCGGCTCGTGGTCGCCCCGCCGATAAGCAACGGCAGTTTGAAACCCTGACGTTCCATCTCGCGGGCTACGTGCACCATTTCGTCGAGAGACGGAGTGATGAGGCCGCTGAGCCCAATCATGTCCGCCTTCTCCGTCTTGGCGCGTTCGAGGATCTTTTCGCAGGGGACCATCACGCCCATGTCGATCACCTCGTAGTTATTGCAGGCCAGCACGACGCCGACGATGTTTTTGCCAATGTCGTGCACGTCACCTTTGACTGTCGCGAGCAGAATTTTTCCCTGCGGCTTCACCACTTGGCCGGATGCCGCCATCGCAACTTTCTCAGCCTCCATAAACGGCGTCAGGTGCGCTACCGCCTTCTTCATCACGCGGGCAGACTTGACCACCTGAGGCAGAAACATCTTGCCCGATCCGAATAAATCGCCCACCACGCCCATGCCGTCCATAAGCGGACCTTCGATAACCAATAGCGGGCGGCCCAGTTTTACGCGGGCTTCTTCCGCGTCTGCCTCGATGTAGTTATCAATCCCCTTCACCAGCGCGTGAGACAGACGCTCCTCAACCGTGCCGTTTCGCCATTCTTCAGCTTTCTTTTCACTGGCGACGGTGCCCTCGTTCTTGAGCGATTCGCCGTGCTCGACCAGGCGCTCGGTCGCGTCGGGACGGCGGTTTAGCAACACATCCTCAACCAGTACCTTCAGCTCAGGTTCGATCTCCTCGTACACCTCGAGCATTCCGGCATTCACGATTCCCATATCCATGCCCGCTGAAATGGCGTGATACAGAAATGCCGAGTGCATGGCTTCGCGAACCTTATTATTGCCGCGAAAACTGAAAGAAATGTTAGACACTCCACCACTGACTTTCGCGTGCGGCAAATTGGCTTTGATCCAGCATGTGGCATTGATGAAGTCAACCGCGTAGTTGTTGTGCTCCTCCATGCCGGTGGCAACAGTAAGGATATTGGGATCGAAGATGAGGTCTTCGGGCGGAAACCCGACTTGATCGACCAGGATTCGGTACGCGCGCTCGCACACGCGGATCTTATCCTCGTAAGTCGCGGCCTGGCCCTGCTCGTCGAAGGCCATTACCACTACCGCCGCGCCATATTTCAAGACTTTGGCGGCATTCTGGCGGAATTTTTCTTCGCCTTCTTTAAGGGAAATTGAATTGACGATGCCCTTGCCCTGCAGGCACTTCAGCCCCGCTTCGATGACCTCCCATTTTGAGGAGTCCACCATGAAGGGTACCTTGGCGACTTCGGGCTCACTCCCTAATAACTGCAGGAAGCGCGTCATGGCGACAACGCCGTCGATCATGCCCTCGTCCATGCAGATGTCGAGGACATTCGCACCGTTCTCTACTTGCTGCCGTGCGATGCTTACCGCTTCTTCATATTTGCCCTGCTTGATCAGCTTCGCGAACTTCGGCGATCCGGCCACATTGGTCCGCTCGCCAATCATGATGTAGACGCCGGGCTGTTGCGTGAACGGCTGCGATCCCGAGAGACGCAGCGGCTTCGTCTCTTTGACGCCCGGAGCCTCGGGAATGTCGTTGGTGTCGGACGCGCTCACGCTCGACTCTCAATCTCGCTCGAGCGTGCGTAGGACTCGCCTTCGTGAGACGAATCAATGAGCGCCGTCCCCCACTTTCTCGGAGGCTTGCCTTCGAGCGCCTTCGCGATTGCCGCGATGTGCTCAGGAGTGTTGCCACAGCAGCCGCCGGCAATGTTGATCAACCCTCCCTTAGCGAAGTCGCTCAGGTAACGGGCCATGTCGTTCGGCCCCAGATCAAACCCAGTTTCCGAAAGAGGATTCGGCAACCCGGCATTCGGATAGCACGAGATGGCGACGTCCGCCTTCTCCGAGAGATTCTCCAGAAACGGATACATCAAGTCAGGACCTAGAGAGCAATTAAGACCCACGGAAAATGGCTTCACGTGCGCCACCGCGTTCCAGAACGCTTCAGTAGTCTGCGCCGAAATCAGCGTCTCACCGCCACGTCCCACGGCCGCCGAGATCATCACCGGCAATTCCTTGCCGTCCGCATCGAATACCTCGCGGATGGCGACGAGCGCCGCCTTGGCGTTCAGCGAGTCGAAAATCGTCTCGACCAGAAGCAGGTCCACGCCGCCAGCCATGAGCGCCCGTACCTGCTGGATGTAGGCGGATTTGACCTGATCGAACGTGACCACCCGAAAGCCTGGATCGTCAGCATCGGGCGAGTTCGACAGAGACACGGTAAGCGGCCCAATTGCCCCCGCCACGAAACGTTGACGCGAGGTTGCAGTCCCGACACGATCGGCCCATTCACGGCACTGCCGCGCCGATTGCTCGTTGATGTCCGAAGCCAGAGTGCCTAGAAATGTATCTTCGATGACCTTCTGGTAGAACGCGGGATCCTTCCGGCCGCCGTGCTCCCGCGGATCCTCAACGAAGAATTCGCTCTGGGTAATGCTCGTTGCACCGAAAGTGTTGGTCTCAATGATGTCCGCCCCGGCCTCCAGGAATCGGCGATGGATATCGCCGATCGTCTCTGGCCTCGTCAGAGAGAACAGGTCACCGTTATTGAGCAGGCTTTTTGTAGAGTCTTTGAAGCGGTCCCCACGGATGTCCGCCTCCGTCATGCCATAGGAGCGGATCGTCGTGCCCATGGCCCCATCGATGATGGCAATGCGATTCTTGAGGATATTTTCAAGCGGATGTTGGTTGAATTTAGTCATCTCTCCTGATGGTTTTGGCGGCTTCGCTCTCAGCGACATCACAGCAAAGTATGCCTCCTCTATTATAGCGATTCGCGGGCATCCGAACTCTGGCGTGCGTCATGGCTGAAGTTACATGATAGCGTTTGAAACACTTTGGAACCCGGAAAGGGTTGATCTGGAAGGCGTTGGAGCCGATCGATTTCGCGGTCGTCGGTAATCATCAAATCCATGTGTGGCATGCTCCACCTGAGAACGGTCCCGTTTTCTCGCGGTCCGTTCAGGGCAATCTCGTTTCTTGAACTGCCTTTCGAGATTGAAAAGAAAGACTGAACAAGGCGACGGCAAAGAGAATCTTCATTTAGGGGGCGGAAAGGGTGCCGTCTATCCATCCAACACGTACAAAGGCCCATTGTTGATGAAGAGATTTGCGGCTATTTGCCTGCTCTGCGCTCTGCCGGTTTTTGGTCAAAGCAATAAGGGCGAACTGCGTCTTAAAGTGACTGATCCTGACGGTCTGGGAGTGAGGACAACCGTTCAAATCGTCAGCGCGGCAAATCAATACCGCAATAATCTGGCGACCAGCGATCAGGGCTTCCTGGACGTCCAGCGCCTGCCCTACGGTCTCTATCAACTGGAAATCAGGCAGCCAGGTTTCGTGGTTGTGTTAGACACTGTCGAAATTCATTCAGCGATTCCCACTGAACGCAGCATTCGGCTCGTTCTGCCTTCAGTGAATCAATCGGTCACCGTTAACGTGGCCAACACATTGGTCGACCCCGATCAAGCCGGTGCCATCAACCAGATAGGCTCGGAAGACATTCAAAACCGGCTCAGTCCGGTTCCAGGCCGCGCTCTGCAAGACCTGGTGAATTCGCAGCCGGGATGGTTATACGAAGGCAATGCGATCCTGCATCCGCGTGGATCGGAATATCAGACCCAATTTGTAGTCGACGGCATCCCGCTGACAGACGATCGCTCGCCCAGTTTTGGCCCACCCATGGACGTGGACGACGTCCAATCGCTAAGCATCTACACCGCCGGCATTCCTGCGGAATATGGCCGCAAAATGGGCGGTGTGGTCGAAGTAAATACGCTGCAGGATGTGCAGCCCGGTCTTCACGGCCAGGTAGTGCTCGGCGGCGGCAGCTTTGATTCGGCATCGGCCAGCGCCCGCGGACAATATGTGTCGGGAAAGAACGTGTTTGGCGCCAGCGTCAGCGGAGCTATGACCGATCATTATCTGAATCCCGTCGTACCGCAAAACTTTTCGAATACCGGAACCTTGGGTGTTTTCTCCGCTAACTATGAGCGCGACTTGACGCCGCAAGACCGTCTGCGATTCATCGTTCTCCAAGAGCTGACACGCTACGACATTCCGAACGAACTGCTGCAACAGGCCGCGGGCCAGCGGCAGACCGCCGATAACGTTGAGACGATGGGCATCGCGTCCTTCCAGCACTCCTTTTCGTCCAACGCATCAGCGGATTTTCGCGCGATGGGCCGCGACAACGCTAAAGGCTTCAACTCCAACCCGGAATCGACTCCAGTCGAAGTTTTCGAGCAGAATTCCTTCCGCGAAGCGTACTTCAAAGGTACTGCGACGATCGTCCACGGCCGCAACGAGTGGAAATTTGGTTTCGAGTCGGACAACACATTCCTTAACGAAAACACGCGCTACCACATCACCGACCCCAGCAGATTTGACGATGACACTCCGATTGATTTTCGCTTCCTGGGAAACCGGCCCGACCTTGAGCAATCCATATTCGTGCAGGACCAGATCCATCTAAAGAACTGGACTATCAGTGCCGGGCTCCGATGGGATCACTATCAACTTCTGCTCAATCGACAGGCACTGGATCCGCGCCTGTCGGTTTCGCGCTATTTCCCTTCCGCCGGACTTCTCCTGCACTTCTCCTACGACAGAGTTTTTCAAACCCCATCGTTCGAGAACATTCTGCTTTCGAGTTCGACTGCGGTCGAGTCGCTCGACCCTGCTAATTTCTTTCGACTTCCAGTGGAGCCCTCGCAGGGGAACTACTACGAAGCAGGCTTGACAAAAGTTTTCAACGGCAAGCTCAGGCTGGACGCAAACTACTTCCGCCGGCTGGTGAATAACTATGCCGACGACGACCAAATCCAAAATACGACTATCAGTTTTCCGATTGCGTTTCGGAAGTCCATTATTTACGGCGCGGAGGGGAAACTCGAACTGCCTGACTGGCGCCACTTTTCGGGTTTCTTGAGCTACTCCTATGAAGTCGGCAATGCGTGGTTTCCAGTCACGGGCGGCCTCTTCCTGGGAGACGACGCCGCAGGCGCTGCATCGCAGCTTACCCGCCATTTCCCTGGTTCCCAGGACCAGCGACACACCGTTCGCGGGCGCCTTCGCTACCAGATCACACCTCGCTTTTGGGTCGCGGGCGGAATTCAATACGACACTGGATTGCCCTTCGAGTTCGATGGTGACCCAGACCAGGCGCTGGCCCAATACGGCGACCAAGTATTGGATCGAATTAACTTTGCCCGCGGACGAATCTATCCGTCGTTCCAGGTCAATGCCTCGGCGGGCGCGGTGGTTTACAAGTCAGATCGCATGAATATGCAGTTGCAGATCGACGGACAAAATCTCAACAACGTGCTGGACGTCATCGACTTCGGCGGCCTCTTTTCCGGAAACGCCATCGGCCCATCCCGCAACGTTGCCGCGCGCCTTACGACCACCTTCTAGCTTGGTTTCTACCTAGCCATCTGGCGGATGCGCCTTCCGTCCCTTTCCTCGATTCTGGTGTCAGAGTTCAGGAAAGGATTTACTAGACATGGCCGGTTCAATATTAGAAACGATTTCAAACGAATTTTCTTCCGCGGCGGAGAAGGTGGGCGGTAGCGTGGTTGCCGTTCAAGCCCGGCGCTGGCTGCCGACCAGTGGCATCGAATGGAAGAAGGGTGTGATCGTAACGGTTCATCACGGCGTGCAGCGCGATGAAGACATCAAAGTGTTGCTTGATGGTGGCCACGCAGTTTCTGCGAAACTAGTTGGACGGGATCCCCGTACTGACATAGCTGTCATAAAAATCGACGAACGATCTTCGAGCACGCTCCAACTCGGCGAGTCGACAAACCTCAGGCTTGGCCACTTTGTTCTCGCACTTGGCCGCACGCGGCGCGGAGAACTGGTGGCGAGTAGCGGAATCATTGGCGGCATCAGCGGCGAGTGGAGGACCCGGCGTGGGGGACAACTGGATCAGCACATCCGGCTAGACCTCGCTCTGTACCCGGGGTTTTCCGGTGGACCGCTGCTCAATGCCAGGGGTGAAATTGTTGGCATGAATACGCGCGGCTTAGGCCATGGACGAGCCGTGACCGTGCCGGTGGCGACCGTCAATCGCGTTGTCGAAGAACTCCTGGAAAAAGGGCATATCGCCCGCCCCTATCTGGGTATCGCGATGCAATCGGTGTCGGTGCCGGAAAATATGCGCTTGAAGCTGCCTGATAACACGCGAGTCGGGCTGCTCGTCGTACACGTCGAAAACGGTGGGCCCGCAGAAAAGGCCGGAATGTTGTTGGGAGACGTTCTTTTCGAACTGTGCGGTGAAACCGTCGAACACGTGGATGCCATTCAGGATTCGCTTGCCACCGCGAAGGTCGGTGATGTTCTGCAAATCCGGGTGATTCGTGCCGGCGAGATCAAGCCGGTTTCAATCAAACTCGGCGAAAGGGCTCGATAGAGCATGTCAAAGCGAACCGGTGGAGGGGCGATCCGAATTGCAGTAGCGGCGACCTCCACCGTTCGCCGGGCTGAGCTCGAAAGCATCATCCGCAGCCACGCTGAGTTCCATCTTGCGGGAAGTTTTGGCGTGGTGGCGAATGTGGTGTCGTTTGCCCGTAGCATTGAACTGGATGTAATTCTCGTCGACACCGATTCGATCCGCGATTTATTACTTGAGCGGGCGTCGGACGCGCGCGATTGTTCTGCTCACCGAGGTCACCGAGGCGCGGTCGATCTCGCGCTTATTGCGGAGCGGGGTGCACGCGATTCTTTCCAGAGAGAGCGACCTGGACGACATTCTCTCCGCCATTTATGCCGCCTATGATGGATTGGTGTTGCTGAGCACACCGGCCGCAGAGAGCCTGGCTGCCGTTTACGGCGACCAACCGCTTGGAGGTTGAAGATGAATTGTCCGAAGAGATCACCTCCCGCGAAACCGATGTACTCAGAATGTTGGCGCAGGGACTCGTCAACAAAGATATCGCGGCGCGTCTCGGTATCTCCGAGCATACGGTCAAGTTCCACATCAGCTCGATTCTCGACAAGCTGGGTGCTTCCACCCGCACCGAAGCAGTTACGCTGGGAATCCGGCGTGGGCTAATTCCAATTTGAATTCTTTGTCATCTCGAAGAGCTGGCAAAACTGGACGCCTTGAACCTGACTATTTCGGAGTTTCGTTTTTGTTCGCGTCGTCTTGCACTGTCTGCGTTGTTGCAGACTTGTCTATTTTTGATTTGCTCGGGAGCCCACACGAGGCTGGAGGGTTTGTCATCTGCTTTGCAAATATCAAGTAGCTCGGTACATCCGGCCGCAATGTCGACCAGTAGGCGGACGGAGTCAGCAAGGGCTTATGCTGCACGATGATCTGGTTCACCAGAATTTTTACCCCACACTCCAGGTTATTTTTCGGCTGGAGAATGGTTTTCGCCGGATCTTTTGCTTTTAACTTTCGATCCGTTTCCCAGTCGAATTCACAACCGTAGCGGTTCTTGTCCGCGTATGCCAGCTGCAACAAACCTTCGGTCCGCACCGCCGTCCCTCGCACTTCATCTCGCCTTGTGACGTCAGGCTCGGTGTGGCGGACACTGGTGGTTGGATTCAGACCAGCTTCGGCCCCTGCCAGTGCCTGAAAGAAGTAAGCCCAAAATACGCGCTTGTCCGCTTCATCCATCGCGTAAAATCTCGGGCAGAATCGAAGTACGTCCTTGGGGACTTGCGCAGATAGCATTTCTGCCGGCAGCGCCTTTTCAACGATCTGGTCCCACTCTGGATCCCAAGGCGATCCGCCCAGCTCGACTTTCTTCTTATCAATAGGGGTTGGAGGGGCTGGTTTCGTAGTCTGCCCCCGCAAAATCGCAGCTATCCCGACGCAGAATAGACAACTTCCGATCAATAAAATCTTCAGCGCAGGAATTCTCATTCCGTTAGCGTACGTTATCCAACATCCTTCCGTCGTTCGGCCTATTGTAAACAGCCTATTGTAAACACAGATAATTGCCGGCTTGCTGGTTTCGGAAACCCGCTCCGCAATCAAACACTGTCCAACCGCGAGAGATCTGGGGTCGTGAGCGTAATGCTCGGGGTCGCTACAGTGTCACAACCACCTGGGTGTTTTGGTGTTATCGCAAGTAACTATCGCGAAGAGCACTGGCGAAGTAAACTTTTGTGGTCCATCGAAGCTTCTATGCGCCTGCTGCGCTTTCAAGACGTCCCGATCGGCTCGGAGGACCACGTATTCCGCCACTCGCCTGCGCGAGCGCTGATCGTCTGGCTTGCTGGATTCGCAGCAACCGCGGCTTTCTTTTTCAACGCCTACACCCGTAAGTGGCCGCCCGGCTACCTGTTCGGCTCATTTCTACTGCTCTTCGTGCTTCTGACTGTCCGGATGGTGACTGCGCGCTTCCACCCGTCCAACTGGCTCGTCCGTATGAATGAGACGGGAATCTACGTGCAATATCGTTCTTATCTGAACTACCAGTTGTCCGCCGATGCCGCTTCTGTCGTTTTCCTTTCTCTCGGCGAGATCGCGTCAGCCCGGCTGGTCAAGGAGCGCGTCGAAACGCCCGATCCAGCAAATCCGAACGCCACACAAACCCAATACCTTCGCTATATCGAAATTGAGTTATCCGGCGATATCGCTCTTCTTGCGGACGCCTTGCAGGCCGAAAGCGGCCAACAGGCTCCATTGAAAAAACGCTGGTATGGCACCAGTTCGACTCTTTACCGAGACTATCCCGTCAGGATGACCGCGCCGCCGTTCCTGCGTATTCGTTGGGACGTTGTGCCCGGCGCGCACAAGTTCCTCGATGCACTACGTCCCTACACGGTTATTGCCGATCAGGTTTCCTTTAACGCAGGATTTCACGCGCCTGAAATCACTTAACCGCGAAGACCAACAGAAGCAACTTCGCGAACTCGCCGCCCGCGGCGAGGTAATCACCGCCATCTACACCGCCCGCAAACTCTACGGCGGCAGCCTGGGAGAGGCAAAGGAACTGGTGAATTCTTTGCAGGAGAAGGCGCAGCGATAGCGCCTTGGATTCTGTCTGTCAATATTTGGCCGTGAGCAATTGGGAACGGCGCGGATATGGATTTTCCTATTGCGCGGGCTTCGATTCCAGGATGTCTTTGATAGCTGCCAGCGATTTCTCTAATGAGGAAGCTGAACGGCCTACTGCCACCTTCCGGACAATCGACCCCTTAACGCCTGTCAGTCCAGCCTGTCAGAGCCCATCTCTTTAATAAGGTAAAAACCGGGATCCTTCGAATCCTCTGCGCCACGAACGCAAAATGTTGGATCAAGGCAGTCTCGGTCGAACAAGCGTTCAAGTTCTTCAGGATTTCCTGACGTTTGACGATCTTCGGCACAGGTGTGCGATTTGTCAGGACGTAGCAAGTTCGGGTTATGCCGATTAGCTACTTGCATCTCAACCTTATACGGGCCACGAGAGCGCTTTCGATCTCGCGGCCATCGATTAGGGCATGGACTCGTCCCACGTCATCCGACATTCACTTCTCCCTTTCATGCTGCTATCGAGATACCCGGTCGGCAGAACAACACTCCTTGCGATTGCCGAGAGCCTCTATGCCGGGTGCCGGCTTTCCTGCATTGCGGGTAGATTTTGATGTTGCAGAAGAATCCGGAAACCGAGTCCGTGCGTGATCAGCAGTAGGGGCACGATGAAAGTCGGAATGAAGTAGGTGGCTCCCAACTGCCCCGCCAAGAGCCCGGCGTGATTGGCCTGGTAGAAAGCATTGAGGAGATCGGCTGTACCCCAGAGATTGAAGATCCATGCGATGGCAACGCCGGCTGCACTGGGCAGCAATAGCAGCGCAAGCAACGCGAGTATCGCCGCAATGATGTCCCCATAGGCCGCGGAATGCGCGAAGGCAGACGGCAGATCAGGCGACACGACGCCCGGGACCAGAAATGCCAACCCGATGAAGCGGAAGCTGTGCAGGATGAGCAGAGGCCGCAACGCTTCGGCCCGTTGCCGGAGGCGGAGTTCCGGCCAGATATATCGAGCGGTGACGATCCCCCACGCGATGAAGCTGAATGCGATGCTCACGAAAAACCAGAAGTTGCGGCTGATAAAGTTCCTCCTTTTGTAGAATTCCAGCGATTGACGCGCGGCTGGTGGCAGCGAAGTGGCCTGTCCTGTTGGACCGAGCGGCTGCGGACTTGGCGGCGTCGGCGATGCCGTGCTCGCGCCGCCAGACCTTCGAGTCGGGCGCGAACTGCGGCTCCGACGGGAACGGACGGCGCAGTTCGCGGTCGTAGCGGTCCAAATTGAAGCCAGGGCTGAGCGGGGCGATCATGAACTGCGCGAACTCGCGAAGCCAATTGCCGAAGGTCCGCTGGTTGCGGGGCTGCGCCGCATAACGACGAGCGATCGTCTCGAAGTCCTCAGCGGGGCGGCCGGTCACATCGAGCACGTCGGTGGTTGGCGCGCCCAGCTCGAACGCGCCGCGCTTGTGATCTTCGATGTAGTAGCGAACGCCGCTGAACACATCGATCGGGTAGCCGCCCATCCGGGCGGCCTTCATGAACAGCCAGGCCGGCGTCGGCACGACCCTGACCGATCGCCCGACGGCCCGGCCGATCGCCTTGGCCATGTCCTCCGCGCCGAGAAGCTCCGGTCCGGTGGGGCGGTAGCTCTTCCCGGCGTGCCGCGCGGGATCCATCAGCGCCGCGACGGCGACTCGCGCGATATCTTCGTTGGAAGGTGGCGCGTTGCGGCTATTGCCGAACATCCAGGGAAAGATGCCGAGATGCGCGGCCAACCCAATCGTCACCAGGTAGGCGTCAGCGAAGAAGCCCGGGTTGACGATCGTATGCGCGACTCCGGGCGTCATCGAAAACAGCCGATCGACCAGCCAGTGCTGGCGGGTCATGAGCGAGGGATGCGAAGGGCTCGCCAGCCATTGGGTCAGGCCGACGATGTGTTCGAGCCGGGCTTCCTTGGCGGCGACCGCGAACGCGACCGCGCCCTGAATCATGTACGGATCGAGAGGCGGACAATAATAGGCGCGCTGAACGTCCTTTAGCGCGTCGGCGACGCGCTCGACATCGCTCATGTCGGCGACCGCGATCTCGGCCCCTTGCGCCTTCAGTCGCGCGCTGCGGCCATCTTCTCGGTGCACCATGGCGCGGACGGGATAGCCGGCCTTCAGCAGTTCGCTAACGACGACGCTCCCCGTCTTTCCGGTCGCGCCGGTCACGATAATTCTTGGCTTGATCATGATCGTCTCCTTCTAAAGCTGGTCCTCCTGCAGCAGCGCTATCGCGAGGAGTCACTGGAACGCCCCTGGGTTCAGTGCCCTCAGCGGCATCAAGGGTCCGACGGGAATGTACTGGTGATCCATCAAATGTTCCTTCGCGAGCGGCAGCGTTTCCATAATGGCTCGCGCCTCGTCCTCGGTCTTCGCATCGACCAGGAAGATGACGCCTTTGCCATCGCCGCGCGAATACCACTGGCGGATTTTCCCGTCGAGGTAGAGCTTTACCGTCGCCTGAATCTCTTCCGGATAACGGCCATGACTTGTTGAGCGGTTACGCCCTGCTTGGGAGTCTGAATGACGAGTACTCGGTGGTTTTAGGTATAGCCATGCTGGGCACGCTCTGAGCCAGCCTCCGGACTGTGATTGCGCGAGGGACCAGCCGCGGGAAGCACTGCCATAAGAAAAGGGATCATGAATTTCATTGGTTTTCCTCTCGATTTCAGTCTGGTATTTGGCTGTACTTCTGATAAGAGTACGATCGTACTCTTTAGGGGCAAAAAAATTTACTCTTCAGCGAAGCTCTTTATGAAAAATCTTCCTCGCCTCCGTCAACATCTGCTCACGCCTTTGAGGGTCCGAACTAACGCGGACCATCATCAACACTCCCGCCATGCTGGGGAACAACAACCTGATCTTCGCCTGTTTCTCTTCTCGCGTCTGACCGGGCATGAATGGCAATAGCCGCTCACGATACGCTTCCAGCAACGCCTCGATCCTTTTCCGCACGGCTACGGCTTTCGCGCGAGTTCTGGCCCGAGGGCGGCGCGCACACAACCCGTTCCCGGCGAATTCGCGTGGCCCGTGCTCAGATAGCGTTCGATGATCGCCCGCAGAGCCTGACCTTCGGGCGCGGACTTTGCAACCTCCACCATGCCTCTTCCCGTCTCGTCGAGTGCCCGTGCCACCGCTTCGACGAACAGGTCGTCCTTGCTCTTAAAATGCCGGTAGAAGCCCCCTTTTTTCAGGCCTACCTTCTTCATCACCGTCCCGATGCCGCTGGTGTCCCCGCCGTGCTCGCGGAAAGAGCGGGCAGCCACGGAAAGAATCTTCTCGTGGTTCTGCGCTTTGTGTTCCGGCGAGTATCGCATGGTTAAGAGTACGACTGTACTCTTACCTTGTCAAGTTCTCATTGCCGATTCTTGGAACAATCTCAACATCTCCCGACACACGCGCTGCTCTTACCAACGGTGGATATACCTAAGGTTCCAGTGTGGATAGAAGAACTTGTCCCTAGAGCGCTCCTGCCTTCTCCAAGGCATCTTTCATTCCTGCCCAGCTTTGTACGGTTGAAGCTTCCGGCGTACCTGCACCGCGCCAATGAGTTTCGAGGCTCACGACGTGATGATAGCCGTCGCGCTTTAGAGCTTTGAATTGGCCCACCCAGTCAATCATGCCTTTGCCCATCGGGGCCCATTCAATTCCCTTCGCTGTTTTCGTCGCGTCTTTGCAGTGGCAATGGCCGATGCGTCCTTTCGGGCAAAAGATTGTAGCCGTCCGGATAAGGTTTTCGCCAAACATGGCGGCGTTGCCCGGGTCCCAATTCAGCATGAAAGCCGGCGAGGCTACGCCTTCAAGAACCTTGGCGGCTTCGGCTCCAGTTGCGGTGTTGCAGGCAGCTTCATTCTCAAGAATAAGGATCAGACCAGTCTTGCGCAGCCTTTTCCGCAGCCTGTTGCAATTTGTCGTTCATGGCCTTGCGATAGGGTCCCTGATCATCGAGCCGCCAGAAATCAAAGCAGCGGATGCGGTCAGTGGAGAACGCCTTAGCCAGCTCGATGCTGCGCTCAAGAACTTCCCCCTGCTGATCATAGGTAAAGTTAGCATTGAACTGATCTCGCTTCGGACTGAATTTGGACTTCGGCGCGCCCGGCCAATCCACTTTGAAAAAAGGGCTGGCGATATCGGTGACGCGCAAATTGTTTTTCTTCAGGAGACGTTGTGCTTCCGCAATTTCGTTGGCATCAAGATTGCAGCTACATTCTTGTTCCACATACTGCGCAGCTCCATCCATTCCATTCCGAATTGCTGGGAAGCGACCTCGCAGGCGTGGCCGAAATCCTGCGAAATCTCGTCATTAATTACAGCGATCTTGAACGGGGACTTGCTCAAGCGAGCACCTCCGGATGGGGATGATGATTGAAAAGGAGCGGCCGAGAGATTGCTGTTGGCCGCAGCCAGCACCCCCAGTCCCGCAATAAACTCACGACGTGAAAATTGTGATCGCATGGCTGATCTCCTGGTGAAATTCCCTGAATCTGGCCACATTTCGCGAAAATTGAGAGCCCTCAACGCGGAGCCGCAGGTTTAGGGTCCAGTTTCGGCGCAATCTCCAGTTCGTGAGGGGCTTCATTAACCTGGCCACTGGCCTTCAAGAACGCAGCCAGAGCATAGTGAGCAGTTGCATCCTCCGGATTCCATGCGACCGCGGCCTGGAACTCGCGAACCGCCGTCTCCCAATCCCGGGAATCTGAAGCCAGCGGCCCTAGCCCGCGATGGGCTTCGGCCAGGCCCGGGGCCAGTTTCGCGGCACTTTGTAATTCCTCCGCCGCCTCCGCTCTGTTTCCTTTAGACGCAAACATCAATCCCAACTGCAGGTGCGCTCTCTTGAGCTCCTTATTAAATGTCCAAATCATGCTTGGGAGAGCGCAGCTGGGCAACGCGGGCCAGCAGCGCATCCGCCTCAGCCCACGATGGAACGAGTCCCCCACGCATGGTTGAAAGGGTTCGGACAGGTTTGGCGGTATCGTGGCGGATCGCAATGACCGGCTGACTCGGCGCGATGTTGTAGCGAGGATTCCAGTCGTCATCCCCTGAGACCGTCCCGAAGTACTCTTCGACAAGCTACTTTCTCCGCTCGATAGCGCCCGCACATGAGGAGATTATGGCAGATCGGATAGCGTCACGGTTATGGGGGCGTGATCAGACGGCTTTTCCTGCGCTCGCGGTCCTTTGTCGATCTCGCAGCCTTCGAGTCGATTTGCGAGTGTTGGGGATAACAAGAAGTGATCAATTCGGATGCCTCGATTGTTTTGGAACGCCTGCCGAAAGTAATCCCAAAACGTGAAGTGTCCAATTTCGCCGATGTGCAACGACCGGAACGCATCCGTGTAACCCATATTCAACATCGCACGATATCGGGCTCGCGGCTCCGGCTGAAACAAGGCATCGCGCTCCCACGATGACGGCTTGTGACAATCGATGTCCTCAGGAATCACGTTGAAGTCGCCGCCTATTAGGGTCGGCACATCGTCCTGCTTCCATCTAATCATTTGCTGATTCAGTCGATCCATCCAAGCTAACTTATACGCAAACTTGTCACTCCCTACCGGATTGCCATTGGGAACATAAATATTCACGATGCGGATGCCCTTGATGATTACTTCCAAGAACCGCGCATGGATGTCGGAATCGTCTCCGACGAGAGCCTTAGCAGTCGCTTCCATCGGATGCCGCGATAGAATGGCGACCCCGTTGTAGGCTTTCTGCGTCACCGCTACGCTTTCATAGCCGAGCGACTTGAAGACTTCCGACGGGAACTCCGTTCCCTTCAATTCTTGTAGCAACAACACATCCGGTTCGCGAGCGCGCAGCCATGCCGTGACGTGAGTCAGCCGAGAACGAACCGAATTCAAGTTCCAGCTAGTGACTTTAAACATCAATCCACATTCTAGCTTCTGAGTGCGAGAACAGTCATCGGCTGGGAAAGGCTTTGGGGTTGATCTGGTCACAAACCGACAGAATTCCCGGCTAATTGCCGCTTCAGCTTGACTGCTCCGCGCCGTCTCTTAGATGATTGTTACGCATGGACGTTGAACGCATCATTGACGAGATTGAGCAGCTAGAGGAAATGTTCGAAGCACCGGATATTAGGCCACTCAGCGCAAGCGACCTGTCAGCTGCGAATCGAAGGCATGACGAAATGCTCGCGCATAGCCCGTGGTTCCGGCTCTGGCAGACATATGGCGTCTGTTGCCGATCTAACCCTCCGGTCCTTCGACTGGGGGAAATTGACAGCTAAGCCTCTCGCAAATGGACCTGAGATATGACAAAAAAGAAATCTCCTGGTCCGCCACCGGCAAATTTCGGTCCGCCGTGCGTGGACAGGTGGCAGGATAGGCTCGCCAAAAAGTGCGGCCAGTAAAGTTCCCGTTCCTCTCGATCCCGCGATGGCAGAATTTATTCCCTAGTGGCAACAGCAAACACCTTAACGCCGGCCCACTAATTAGGCTTTTCCGAGTACCCGGCTCAAAGCGGCGCAACCCCGCGTGGCCAATATGCTGGTGGAAGATTATCTCCGGCCGGCAGCGGTCAAGGTTGCAGCGTTAAAGGAAGGCAAGAAGGTAGGATTCGGATATCACAATTTACACCATTCGCTGGCGAGCTATCTCGTAAGGAAAGGGGCCGACGCAAAGACGTCCGGAAATTGCCGCGGTACAGCGACATTTCCACGACGCTCGGGGTGTACACGCACATTCTATGAGTGAGGACTGTCTGGCAGCGCAGAGCGATATGCTGGCGGCGATGATGAAACCGCCGTCAGACGCGGTGAACTGAGAGCCGCAGGTGTGAAATCACCGGTGACTCACCGCCAGATTACTTCATGTTTGCCCGTCGATCGAGACGAATCTCACTGATTGTCAGCAGGCAGACTTCTCGAAGCCGGCTTCTGGTCCGAATAGCTTTCAAATTGAAACTGCGCTGCGGTCTGGCACTCGGCGCTGTTGCGCGTTAGGGCAGGGGGCGCAACACGGTATTGAACAGGTAAGGATCTTTAAA
Organism: Terriglobia bacterium; assembly: GCA_963765715.1. Classification (GTDB taxonomy): domain Bacteria; phylum Acidobacteriota; class Terriglobia; order Terriglobales; family Acidobacteriaceae; genus JAIQFF01. The sequence continues at coordinate 427,964 of CAVXXN010000014.1, read as the reverse complement.
GTCGGTCTTATCTCCAGCCTTTTTCCCTTTCACGGGTAGAATCCGCCCGGCTAAAGGCTTGTTCCATTTAAACGCGAGTGAAGCGATATCGGAGAAAATACGTTCAATTTGCTCGACGGATATATCGCCCGGCAGTGGAACCGTGTCTAAGCCAGTCGCGCAAACGGAGGAATACGCGAGGAGAGAGTCTACGTCGTAGGTAGACTCGGCCCATCGCTGGGCCAGGAGTTTGTCTTCCAGAACGGGTAACATGAGCCCGGAGTACCCCACCTGACGGACGGTAATCCCTTTCTCAGCGGTCGTGATAATTCTGGCAGCGGTTAGGGTCCCGCTGGAGCCGAAGCGAGCTCCGGTAAAGGCTTCGATCGCGCCCGCGATCGACACATCGCCGAGCGCTGTAGCCGTCGGATCTAGACCAAGATACGTCCAGCCTGTGGCGGCTGCTACTTCGTTCCCGACGGAATCGGCCAATTTAGCGTGCACAGTCAAGGCAGCCGTAAGATCAGAGATGGCAGCTTCGACATTGCCCTTGTCTTTTGCAAACACGTCCCGAACGAGGTTAGCCGTCTCGAAGCCAAATGCAAATTGGCGTCCGCTGCCGTTGTGATAGGAACCCGGATAAAAGGGTGTGTAAGGCTTGAGCATCGCAGTTATGGCGAAATTGAAATTTCCCTGACCACGCGGGCTATTTTCTGCGACGTACTTAACCAGCTCAGCGGAGCGGCGAATCGAGTTCCAATGGATGCCTCCCTCGTCAGCAACGATAGCGCTGGCGTTAAGGTGGGGTACGGACGAGAGCACGCGCTCAAGAAGGTGCATCGTCGATGGATCATCGGAATCGTGCAGCGCGGCGGGGCCAATGTTCGCGCTGAAATTCTCCTTTACGGAAAGATCATCCAAATTCTTGAGAAAGGCAAGCGCCTGTTCTTCCGATAGTCCGGAAACAAGCTCGGCAAGAGGTTGAGTCGTGATGCGAACGGTTTGGACTTCGTATCCCTTCGATTTGAATTCTGATTCCGCCCGACGAAGGACAAGTAATGTGTCTTCGATTTGCTGCAAAAAGTTCGTACGGTCAAGCCGAACAAAGGCAGTGATGGCGCGAACTTTGGGATTGGGTTTTTCGGGGACGACCTGTGACCAAAGAGAAAGAGAACCGAGCAGCAGCAATGCGACCGCGATGCACTTCATTTTGACCTCACCGATATGAGCGCAGAAGTGTAACAGACCGGCCGAATGCCTTTGTTCGCCGAATTCTTCTTCACACCAGTCCAGATTCCAAGGTGATCATCGCGAATAGATATTTAGGATGGTTGGCGTAACAGCGCAATTTTTCATAGAGTGAACGAGAATGCTCGCAAACTCGGAAACTATCCAGAAACTGGCTTCCAGGAAGTCAGCGACCGCGGTTCCGGGCAGTTTGTCGGCGATGCGGAAGTTTGCCAGCCAGTTCGAAAGCCGTTTGCTTAGCGACCGTAAGCGACCACAAGCGTGAAATCACAGGTGTGAAATTTCGAGCGGATTTGCTAAAGCATTGAAAATGATGGTGGCCAGGGACGGAGTTGAACCGCCGACGCCAGCCTTTTCAGGGCTGCGCTCTACCACCTGAGCTACCTGGCCACATTTTGCTTACAGCGTGTCTGCCGGCGCGAAGCGCCTCGTCTGGCGGGCGGGAACTGAGACGGAATGCCGGTCAATTCAGGCAGTCATGATGCTGGAAGCGTTTGGAACAGGCACGATTATAGCAATGGAGTTACATTCCCTCAAATCCCAGCACGTAAAATCCGATTCGCCGTTTGGAGGTTTTGCCGTGAACGCTTTAGCTCCTCCTCTGACTCTCTCCAACGTTATTGAGACTCGACCTTGCCAGGGCTCCGCCAAGCAACGTAAACGCACATCGGTTCGACGCTACCCAGTAGGCTATTTCCCGATAATCTGAAACATCGAAGATTGCGAGATCCGCGTCCTTTCCCGGCTCGATCGATCCCTTCCGTTCCTGCACGCGCAACGACCATGCGCCGTTGATGGTGGCGGCAGATATTGCTTCCGCCGGCGACATCTTGAGATGCGTGCAGGCCAGCGACAGCACGAAAGGCATGCTGGTTGTCGGGGACGATCCCGGATTGTAATCGGTGGCCAGTGCGACGGCCACGCCGGCGTCGATCAACCTGCGTGCCGGCGGAAATTCATTCAACCCCAAAAAATAGTTCGCTCCCGGAACCAGCGTGGCTACTGTGTCGGACTTCGCCAATCGCCCGATGTCGGCATCATTCACATGGTCCAGGTGGTCGAACGACGCGACATTGAAATGCAAGAGAGGCTGCAATGCGGCCGCGGTCAATTGACAAACGTGTGCACGCAACCCCAGCCCATGTCTTGCAGCAGCATCAAAAATTCTCTCCGTGTCGTTCGCACTGAACGCACCGCGATCGGTGAACACGTCAACAAACCGTGCCAGTTTTCGTTTAGCCGCAACCGGAATCATCTCGTTGCAGACAAGGTCGACATACTCCCGCGATCTGCCACGATACTCGCTCGGGACAACATGCGCGCCAAGCAAAGTTGGAACCACGGTTCCGGGCCATTTGCGAGATGCTTTCTGGATTGCGGTGAGCGACTTGATTTCAGCCTCGACGGTCAAGCCGTATCCTGATTTGGCTTCAACCGTGGTCGTTCCCTGCTCTGCCATTTCGTGCAATGCCTTCAAGACGTGATCGACCAGCAGTTTCATTCCAGCATTGCGGACACCCTCAAGACTGGAACGGATTCCACCGCCCGCCTCCGCAATCTGCTCGTAAGTCGCACCAGTAATGCGCTTCTCAAAGTCGACCAGCCTCGGAGCTACGAAAACCGGGTGCGTATGAGCATCCACAAACCCCGGCAGGACAATCTGCGCAGCGCAATCAATCTCGACAATCGTTTTACGATTTTTCCTGATCCAGGGATCGCGCAACGCGTCCTTCATCCTGCAGGCCGAAACAATTTTCTTGCCCACGCACAGCACAGCACCGTCACTGATGACGCCCAAATTCTGGAGCTCGGGACCACGGCGGGGATGGAAATTCCCTGCAGAAGACCGCAGAGTAATCAATTGCCGGATGTTGGTGAGCAACAATGCCTGGTCGGAGATTGGTTCGTCTTTCGTTCTGGGAGTCACGAGGACTTAGTTTAGCAGTGAGCACGCGACAGTGGACTCGTGTGGCCGGCGCCTACTTCATCGGCACCTTCACATGCCTGTTCTTGGCAAACTCTTTGGCCTCTTCGTAACCTGCGTCCACATGCCGGACGACGCCCATCCCCGGATCGGTGGTGAGGACGCGTTCAATGCGTTTGGCCATCATCTCCGAACCGTCTGCGACCGTCACCTGCCCGGCATGAAGCGAATAGCCTATGCCCACGCCGCCGCCATTGTGGATCGACACCCAGGATGCACCCGCTGCAGTGTTCAACAAAGCGTTGAGCAATGGCCAGTCGGCTACCGCATCACTGCCATCTTTCATGCTCTCGGTTTCGCGAAAGGGCGATGCCACTGATCCGCAATCAAGATGATCGCGGCCGATCACGATGGGCGCCTTGATTTTTCCTTTCTTCACCAGATCGTTGATGGCCAACCCGAATTGCGCTCTCTCGCCGTAGCCCAACCAGCAAATGCGCGCCGGCAAGCCCTGGAATTTTATTCGCTTTTTTGCCAGATCGATCCAGCGCCGCAGGATGCGATTGTCTGGAAACAATTCGAGAACCAGATCGTCCGTCACTGCGATGTCCGAAGGTTCGCCTGACAGCGCTACCCAGCGGAACGGACCGCGTCCCTCGCAGAATAAGGGGCGGATATATGCCGGCACGAATCCGGGAAAGTCATACGCGTTCTTGACTCCGCGCTGAAACGCAAATGTTCGGATGTTATTTCCGTAGTCAAAAGTTACAGCGCCCATTTTCTGCAAACGCAACATGCCTTCGACATGGCGAGCCATGGCGTCGAGCGAGCGCTCCTGGTAGGTCTTTGGGTCGCGTTGGCGAAGCTCCAGTGCTTCCGCTAAAGTCATTCCATTCGGAACGTAGCCGTTCAGTGGATCGTGCGCGGACGTCTGATCCGTCAGGATATCCGGCAGCACACCGCGTTCAGCGAGCTCGGGAATGATGTCGGCGCAATTCCCCACCAGCCCGACGGAGACATTCTCCTTTTTGCGGACAGCGTTCTTCAAAATGCGAAGTGCCTCATCGAGCGTCGTTACCATGAAGTCGCAATAGCCGGTCTTCAGACGCTTCTTGATGCGCTCAGCGTCAACATCGATCCCGAGAAAGGCCGCCCCGGTCATGGTGGCTGCCAGTGGCTGCGCTCCACCCATGCCGCCCATGCCTCCGCTTACGATCAGCTTCCCTGCCAGATCGCCGCCAAAATGTTTTTCGCCCGCAGCCGAGAAGGTTTCGAACGTACCCTGAACGATTCCCTGTGACCCGATATAGATCCACGAACCTGCAGTCATCTGGCCATACATCATCAGGCCAGCGCGTTCAAGTTCGTTGAATTTCTCCCAGTTGGACCAGTGGCCCACCAGGTTGGAATTAGCGATCAGCACTCGCGGCGCATATTCGTGAGTCCGAAATATGCCCACCGGCTTGCCCGATTGAACCAGCAGCGTCTCGTCGTTTTCCAGGTTCTTGAGCGATGCAACGATTGCGTGGTATGCCTCCCAACTTCGCGCCGCCCGCCCTGTGCCGCCATAGACGACCAAATCCTTTGGACGCTCGCCAACTTCCTCGTCGAGGTTGTTCATCAACATGCGCATGGCGGCTTCCTGTTGCCAGCCTTTGCACGTGAGAGACGTTCCACGGGGCGCGCGAACCGGAGTGTAGGTTGAGGACGTGATTTCAGTTTCAACAGGCATGGTCTAGATGTTAGTGCTTTTGGCTTAAGGTGTTCAAATTGAACTGCTGGAGGGAGGTTCTGATGTTCGCAGCCTACCAGGCACTATAGGCTGTGCCGTCACTCGAAGTTCCGCTGGATCCGCTGTGTACATCGCTGATCCCGGGATCCTGCTGATCGACCGACATCAGCGAATCTTCCTGGTCGACCGTCCACGTGCTGTTGCTTCCGGTCATGGGATCGTTCGGAATCTGCTTCAGATATCCCGCTTGCACCAGATCGTCAAGCGCCTGAGGCGCCTTCTGCTTGTCCAAAGTGTATTGTGAAATCAGCGAACGCAACTGAAACAGATCCTGCTGTAACACCGACTCTTTGGCCCGCAGAATGGATTGGTTGTAGACGGGAATCGAGATCGAGACCAGGATCAGTATCAGGCTGATGACAATCATCAGCTCGATCAGAGTAAATCCCCGTTCCCGCTTGTTCCTGATACTCGTCATCCACCAATCCTGAATCGCAACATTCCGCTTACCAATCCTTGTATTCCGTGCCGTCGAGTGCCTGTGCCACTGCGACTTTGGTGAAAACATCGAAGACGTTTTGCCCGCCCCAGGAATCGGAGGTTGGATCGTCTTGCATGGAACGCAATCCCCAGTCCGTATCGTTAGTCATGGGATCGGTCGGAATCTTACGCAGAAAGCGCACCTTTTTGCCGCCCATATCCACGCCTTTCACCAACGTGTCGAGGTCTGGCGGAAATCCTTCGCTACCCACTTTGATCTGGAAAGCTCCCCGGTCGGCCGCATCTTTGTAGCGGTCGATGGCATCCCGCAGTTGCCACAAGTCGTGCCGCAACTCTCGTTCTTTTTCGCGCTTGATTGCCACCCGCGCCATCGGCACAGCCAAGCCGGTCAAGATCACCAGGATGGCAGTGGCCACGATCAATTCAATGAGCGTGAATCCCCTGACGAGCGCTACGGACCTGGGTTTCAGACAGACAGACTTCATAGAATATTATCGCCGAAAACAATCTGGACTTTAGGCTCCCGGAACTGAAGTAGGCGGTTCTTTCAGCATCCATCTGTGAGCTTCGCGTTAAGAGCCTTCAGTGCAAGATGCACGCGTTATTCGAGTTTTTGGCTACTGCACCGTAACTGTAGCTACGGCTCCTGCAACGGCGATCGCCTGCATGGCCGGGTCACGCGCGCCGCCTTTCGAGATTGTCAATGCAGACTGCCCGCTACCCTTCGCAAGGAAGGTTAGGGTCACTACCGTCCTTGTCCGGAAACGCCATTCGCGCCGGGCGGCCGCGTCGCGGTGATTTGCAAAGCCCCGGACGAGTCGTCATCACGATGAACCAATGCGACCGCCTGACCGTCCTGTGAAAGGAGGCCTCCGTTCGAAACGTTTACCACCTGTAAAACTTTGGGATCGTAGCTCACCTGCAAGGGCACGGAGTAGACGTTCTGCGCTCCTTTCAACATGACGTTCACTGCAAACGTCGAGCCGGTGGCTTGAGTGATGTTGCCGGGATCGAAGGCAAAACTCGCCGCGTTCGCTCCTGCCTGAGGCGCAGCCTGGCCTGGCGGCTGAGGCATCGGAGTTTGGGAAACCGGAGCTTGACCTTGTGCCGGAGATGCCTGGCCTCCTTCACTTCCGGGAGCGACCGGAGGCGCTTGGCTGGCACGCCGTAGCTCGATCGCCGCGGCCGTCCCAACCTCCAATGCTTTTTCATTCAGGTCGGTCACGTCCCGCGCCCGAATGATGTGAGGAACCAAAGCAAAGACAATCTCGTTCGTAGAGTGATCGGTGTTGGTCTGCCCGAAGAGATATTTGAGGATCGGAATCTGCGACAACCCAGGAATACCGCTCAAAGATCTGGTCTCGCTATCCTCCAGCATTCCGCCCAGAAGGTTCACTTCACCTTCCTGAAGTCGGATTTCGTGCTCAATCTTTCTCTGACCAATGATTGGCTGGCTGATGCCACCGATATTGGACTGCCCGGTCACCGACGAAATATCCATTGAGACTTTCAGCGTGACTTCACGCCCGGCATGAACCTTGGGCGTGATATCAATATTTACGCCGACATCCAGGTATTGGAATTGAGTATTCACCAGTGGATTGATTCCGACGCCGCCGATACCCGGCTGGAATGACCCCGTCGCCACCGGCACGCGCTCGCCAATCTTGAGTGACGCCTTCTGTCCGTCGACGGCGCGGATCTGCGGGTTCTGGATCAGCTTGGTGTTGCTGTCACTGAATAGAGCCGTGGCTGTCGCCGGCGGAATCGTGACAGTAAAATCAGTCGCGTTCAGGTTGCCAAGCCGATTCAGGTTAACCTGGTTGGCTGTTCCCGAAGTGCTGCTCGTGGTGCCATTGTTGGTGTTGTTTGTGGTCGGGGTGGTCGTGGTATTGAGGTTGTTCTGCAGGGCCACCGTCGCGCTGGTGGGAGGACTGATTCCCAGGTTTCGAGTTTTGTCGCGGCTTACCTGCATGATCGCTACATCGACGATCACTTCCGGACGCGACTTATCCAGATCGCCGACCAGTTTTTCGGCCAGCGCGATCTGGTCTGGAGTGCCGCGCACTACCAAAGCTCCCTGTGATGGCAGCGGCTGGATGCGGGAAATTTCCAGAATCTGGCGCAACGCATTCACTACATCCTGCAACTCGGTCGGCTGGGACAGGTTCGCAAGATAAAAGGTTTTGATAACGCTCTGTTCAACTTCTTTGCGCTTGGACGGGTTATCCGAGGCGACAAAAATCGTATTGGGCGTCACCGGCCGCCAGAATGTTTTGGACTCAAGCGCGATGATCTCCAGCGCTTCCTGCAACGTGACCCCGTTGAGTTCGATCTTCACACGACGAGACGTATAATCCGGGTCGAACAACACGTTGATACCCGCCAGCTTTCCCACGGTTTCGTAAATCACTTTTGTGTCTTCGGTGAGCTTGAGAGTAATAGGAATATTGGAAATGGCGGCCAGATCGACCGGCCCTTGCGCTTCCTGCACACGTTTTTGCAGGCCTGTGGGAGGGGCAGCCGCTGCCGCCGGCGGAGCGTTCGCCGAATCAATCATCTTCTGCGTCCGCCGGAGTTCCTGCTGGGCGATGAAACTCGATGAATCGATCTCAACTGCTTTCTGGAATTCGGCAAATGCCTCTTGCAGTTTGCCTGCGTCTCGCAATAATTGCCCGCGATGCACGTGGGAGGCGCCGGCCAGAAACCGGGTCCGCTCATAAGAAGCGCGGTACGCTAAGTCCCGAGGTTTCAGTTCATAAGCCTGGCGGTACAAATCGTAGGCAGCTTCGTAATTCTGGCGGGCCTCAGCGTCTTTGGCTTTGTTATAGAGGGACTTGGCGTTATCGGCGGCACCAATCGGTAGGGTTACGGCGACGACCAGCAATGCGATAGCTGCCGGGCGAATCAGGCGTGTCTTCACTGGTCCCTCGCAGGCAGTCTTCCCTCGGGATCGGCCAACACCCCGGGCCAGGCCGCTGAATATGCTCTTATGGAGAGTTTACTGCTCGATTATAGCATCGCGTTTCTGCGGCGGAAGTGACTGCTGTGGTTGCAGTTGACTCGTAGGTCTTAGTCCCTGCAGCGTTACTCACAAGGCCCATTTTAGGAAATACGTCCACTTGATCGCACCAAAAAAAGAGCAGCAAGCGGCGCGAAGGACGTCCGACATCGACATAACTCGACGCTTTTCCTTGCCGTGTGAGATAACTTATTTACCATCATGGCGCGCCAATCCGCCCACCCGACCAAGCCGAAGCCGGAAAAGAACCCACGCCGCGATCCCACCGCCGCAGGGGAACGTGACGCTGCGGTCAATCGGGTTGCCTCACATAATTATTTCCTTTTAGAGAAATTTGAAACCGGTGTCGCCCTTACCGGGACAGAGGTCAAATCGGTACGAGCAGGACGCGCCAACCTCAAAGACGCGTATGGGCTGCTCAAGGATGGAGAACTCTGGCTGTTGAACTGCCATATTGGTCCTTACGACCACGGCAACATCTTCAACCACGCTCCGTTGCGTACCCGTAAACTGCTCGTCCATAAAGAAGAGATTCGCAAGCTCATCGGCAAGACGCAGCAAAAAGGGCTCACCCTCATTCCCACGCGCCTGTACTTCAAGAATGGGCGGGTAAAAGTTGAGCTGGCCCTCGCCAAAGGCAAACAACTTTGGGACAAGCGTGAAACCGAACGGCGCCGTACCGCAGACAGCGAAGCCCGCGAGGCCATCGCACGTTCCGGTAAAGGGCGCTAGCTTTGCCGGCTCCCTAAGTCACCGTTTCTCGAAACCTTCGATTTGACCGGACAGGAAGCCGATGAAGATTGAATCGCCACGCACGTTATTCCAAAGGGTCCAACATCTGAGCATTACTCTGGCCCTGACAGCTCTGTGTCTCAGTGCAACTGGCGTGTCGCAGAACGACGCTCCCACCATGCCGATGCGGGCGAAATATGAAGATGGCGCAGAATTCCGTTGGCTGAACAAGAAAGTTCTTGATTCGCGTCTGTTGGACAGTATGGAAAATCTGTCCGCCTGGTCGTTTGCCGGTGCGGGAGAGATGACTTTGACTGGAGACCGCGCGAAGGAAGGCAGCCATGCGCTGAGAATCCGTTCCACTACGAATATCGCGCAGGTTGATGGCAGCGGAGAGTGGGAAGATCTGGTGGCAACCAGGAAGTTCGCCAACGAAGACTGGCGCCGATACAATCGCATTTCCCTCTGGGTCTATCCCGACGTCATCGGCGCGCCTGCAATCTCCTGTTCCTTGACGCTGCACAACGATGGTGCCCACAAGTTGCCCGACCGGTACAACGAAGGTCGACACGAATCCATCATCCTGAAGAACAAATCATGGAACCATGTGGTGTGGGAAATCGCTCCACTCGACCGCGATCAAGTAACAGCCCTCGACTTCGCGTACAGCCTTCCCAAAAAATTCCCCGACCCTGGTGACCAGACGATTCTGGACATCGATCAACTCGAATTGCAAAGCGTGGTCGCCGATCACGTCGAGGGCTGGGATGTGGCACCTGGGCAGATTGCTTTCAGCCATAGCGGATACACCACCGGGTCCTCGAAGTCCGCTATCGCCAGCGATCTGGCAGCGTCCGAGTTCGACGTGATCGACCAACAGAACGGCCAGACCGTTCTCAGCAAGCCGGTCGCGCAAATTACTTCTCCACTGGGCAAGTATCAGGTATTGGATTTTTCGGAGGTCCGCGAACCCGGCACCTACGTGATTAAAGCAGGAGAGACGCTGACGCGATCATTCGAAGTTGGAGACGATCCGTGGCGCGGCAGTATCTGGAAGGCAATCAACTTCATGTACAGCGAACGCTGCGGAACCGAAATCCCAGGCATTCACGGCCGCTGTCATCAGGACATTTACACGAATCATAACGACAAGCGAATTGTCGTCAATGGCGGATATCACGACGCAGGAGATCTGAGCGCAACCGGGAACACCCCTGGGATGGTCTACGCGCTTCTGTCGCTGGCTGACAAGTTGACGCAACAGGGCGACGATCCTGTCCTTTCCAATCGCCTGCTGGAAGAAGCACGTTGGGGATTGAACTGGGTGCTCAAAACACGCTTCGGGGATGGCTATCGCAGCACCGGCCAACTCGTCAGCTATTGGACCGACGGAATTATGGGCACCGCGGACGATCGCTTCGGCCAGGCCATTAACGATCCGGAATGGAACTTCCGGGTCAGCGGGACCGAAGCCCTGGCCGCGCGCGTACTGAAAAATAGCGACCCGGAATTGGCAAACCGCAGCCTGATAATCGCGGAAGAAGATTGGAAGTACGCGGTCGAGGGTCTGAAAACCGCTCCTCCCAAGCCTGAAGTCTACGGGGCACAGGATGAACTGGAACGTATCTCGTTCGGAGTAGTCGCGTCAGTCGAGCTCTACCAGGCGACCAGAGATGAGCAATACGCTCAGGAAGCGATTGCTTTGGGCGACCTGGTGCTGGCGTCCCAGGAGCGCACCTTGCAGCCCTGGACAATTCCGTTGACCGGTTATTTCTACACTGGCCCGAAGCGCGAGAATCTGTTTCACCGGTTTCACATTGGTCAGGAACAGGAACCGGTCGTCGCCCTGATCCGTTTGTGCGAAGCGTTTCCGGACCATGACAAATGGATGAAGTGGTACTCAGCCGTCGTCTTGCACTCAGAGTACTTCCTCAAGCCGGCCGCAGCGGTCAATGAACCGTTCTCGGTCCTGCCGGCCGCGGTCTATCGCGAGAGCGAAGCAAAGCTGCTTCCTGATTCAAAGAACTGGACTCCTCTGCGCGCCGCAGACCGCGATGCCTACCTCGAAGAAGTACGCCAGGGAATTCCGCTGGGCGGGGAATATTACCTGCGCAGATTTCCGGTGTGGTTCGATTTTCGAGGCAATTCCAGCGTGCTGCTGTCGCAAGCCAAAGCACTCTCCGCAGCGGGCCAGTTGCGAGGCGATCTGCAAGCCGAAGACCTGGCTCAAAAACAGGCGCAGTGGCTGGTGGGCCGCAATCCCTTCGCCGCCAGCGTGATGTATGGCGAAGGCTATGACTGGACTCCGCTATACAGCGTGCGGTCCGGTCAGATTGTCGGCGCTCTTCCCGTTGGGATCGAAACCAAAGGCTACGCCGACGCACCCTACTGGCCTACTCAAATTTGCTGGACCTATAAAGAAGTGTGGACCCAGCCAGTTGGCCAGTGGGTATGGCTGATGCAAGACATCAGCGTACCTGCAACGGTCTCAGGAGCGAGTGACCAAGCGAGCCACGAAGCCATCGAGTTCCGAGAACAAAAGACCGGGCACGTCACGTCCACTACTCCGAGCGCCCTTGATGGCGAGTTCAACGTTAAATTGCCTGAGGGTCGCTACGATGCGCGACAGGGGGAAACGCACTCCACCATAACGGTACTGCCTGGCGGCCACTATCACCTGGATCTGCGCCGAGATCACATCTTCGACTTCAAGGTCACTTTTCAGGATCTTGGTCACGACGATGTGCTTTTGCGAGTGTCCGCCGAAGGCGCGGGCAACCACTCATTCGCGATTCGCAGCAACAACCTTGTCCTGAAAGAAAAAGGAACGAAGGAAATAACATTGGCTTCCGGAAGTATGCAGGAGGTGGTGTGGCACGCTCACATAGCGTCGCCGAAAACTCCATGGGTGGCGGTGGTAGTCCCCGATGGCACGTTAAGTGAACGCCGCGAAGTCACAGGAGCCGAAATATCACATCCTGCGGGACAGCAATCAGAGGCGTTGCAGGCCTCCTCGACAACTCGCTGATTACGGAAACCGGTATCCCGGCTTGAGTTCGCAGCGGTACACTTTTGTCTGGTCTTTGTTGACGCGGGCATTGCAATCGGCCCAGCTCAGATAGAGATTCGGCCCCAGCGGATAAATGATCGCTTCGCCATTGACCTCCGCCTGGATTGTGATTCCTTCCGCAGCAGAAGGCATCGTAAAGTTCAGCGCCTGGCCGAAGGTCACGGGGTAAGACGTTCTTACCAGATCGCTGACCATCGGGTGAACCACCTCCGCCTCAACCAGGAATGTAGCGGTATCCGACCAGTTCCGCGCCGACACCGTAAGCATCCGGCTATTTTGCGAAAGGTCTTCGTCCTCGATCTTGGTGAAAGGGCAAGGCCCCGCAATGCATGAGGTCCGGGCATTGCGGAATTCGTTATTCTCGCCGGCATCGAGCGTCTTCGAGCCCATGGCAGCCTTCCATTTTCCGTCGGGTGAGCATGGAGGCTGTTTCGCGCAAGCCCGGTTGCCAACGTTTGGCACTTCGAAGGCCTGAGCCGCGCTGCCCACATTCGCCGTGGTCGTCGTCTTGATGGAATATCTCACCTGGATATTGGAGACGACGTAATCGGGACGTTTGGCCGCACTGGTCTCATGCGGGATCGGCATCATCTTGGCCACGTACACCTTGTCGCCGATGAAGTCTTTCTGATCGAGGGGCTGGTAATCCGCATGTCGGAATTGGAGCATCACGGGACGGCCAATCCAAAGCCGCGTCCGCAGCACGATGGTGAAGAAACCGGACGCATCCGACTTCCCATTACCGATTACCGTTCCATTTGAGACCGCCGCAACCTGAACATCGGCGAGTGGCAGTTCTTTTCTGGGATCGGCATCCTGCCGCATCACCGCACCAGTCAATGACAGGGGCCGCGTACGGGGACGGCCTACGAAGATCGCCGCAGCAATGGCCGCCACTGCGAGGCATGCTACCAACCAAAGCACGGCTTTCCGCCCACCACTCATCGATTCACCCTCACCCCTATACCTCACGGATATTCTACGACGCCAGGTTGCAGACAGATTTTTAGTCTCTCTCTATTTTTCGTCAAGGCCTTTAGGCTCAGCTGGTGTAACCATCCCTGTTACCCTGGTTTCCTCTCCATATTCCTTCCACGGTTCAGGATCGTTTAAATTTGCTATGTGGATGTTCATTGGAAGGACAGGTGGTCAGGCCCTGTAAGTCATTCCCGCCGGAAGCTGCTAAGACAACTCGCAGGCATGGGAATTTCCCTGCCGCTGGCGAAATCCGGGATTGCGTCGTTCATGGCTCCAGGCCCGCTCTCACCTGTCCCGGAACAACACACTCGACCGGCGCCGCCTCCTGCAAAGACTTTTCTGTCCCCTGACGATGACGAGTTTCTGGAAGAGTTGGAGAGGACAACAGTTTGCTATTTCTGGGAGCAGACCAACCCGCTAACCGGTCTGGTCAAAGACCGCTGCAATGCCCGCCGCGCGTCTACCGACAACGCGCTGGTAGCCAGCATTGCGGCCACCGGCTTTGGCCTCACGGCACTCTGCATCGGAGAGCGGCGCGGCTTCATTTCGTTGTCTGAAGCACGGAACCGGGTATTGAACACTTTGCGCTTTCTTTGGAAAACGCTCCCAAACCATCGAGGGTTCTTCTATCACTTCGCCAACGTCAATACCGGCGAACGAATCTGGGATTCGGAAATCTCTTCGGTGGATACGGCGCTCTTGCTGTGCGGAATTCTTTGCTGTCGGCAGCATTTCGAAAACTCTGAAATTCGCCAGTTGTGCCGCGATATTTTCGACCGCGTAGACTGGACCTGGCTGTCCGAAGACACCACCCTGTTGCCCCATGGCTGGCTACCCGAAGCGGGCTTCCTTCCCTATCGTTGGGACTATTACAGCGAGTTGATGATGATGTACCTGCTGGGCATGGGTTCTTCCGCCCATCCTCTCAAGACCGAAGCGTGGGACGCGTGGAAGCGCAATATTTTTGAATATGACGGGCTGCGCTACATCGGATCATTCGCCCCGCTGTTCGTGCATCAATATTCCCAGGCGTTTTTTGACTTCCGCGGAAAGCGCGATCGTTATACCGACTACTTTCAGAATTCCGCCATCGCCACCGACGTCCATCGCCGTTTTTGTCTTGAACTTGCGAAACAGTTCCCCGATTACAGTGACGATCTCTGGGGCATCACCGCTTCGGATTCAGACAGAGGGTACGTCGTGTGGGGAGGCCCACCCGCCATGGGCCCAATCGACGGGACGGTCGTTCCCAGCGCCGCCGGGGGTTCGCTGCCGTTCTTGCCGCAACCTGTGATGCGCGTTCTGCGCAATATCCGCAATCACTACCCCGACGCCTGGTGTACTTACGGATTCGTCAACGCCTTCAACCCGCTGAAAGGCTGGTACGACAGCGACGTGGTCGCCATTGATACTGGCATCACCCTGGTGATGGCGGAAAATGCCCGCACGAGTTTTATCTGGGACACGTTCATGAAGAATCGGGAAGCAATCCAGGGCATGCAACGGGCGGGATTCAAAACCTACCAATCGCCAGATCCTGCCATTCTCCAAAAATGACCGGACAAAATGAGATCCGGACTACCGTCGTCGGGTAGTCCGGATGACTCAGCACAACCGGGAAGCTAACTATTTGTGGTCAATTGCGCTCTGCTCCTGAGTGTTGGGAGTGCCATCAGGCTGATGCTCCGTAGCTGACGGAACTGGCGCCGTTTCGGGTTCGACACCAGGCTGAAACTTTACGGTAGCGAGGATTTTCTCCAGTTTTCCAAAAACCGCTTTCCGATCCAGCTCTTTTCCCTCGGTACTTCCATCGCTTTCAGTTCCGACGCCAAGAGCAAATTCGTAGCAAGCTCCATTGTTGAAGGCGTGGTAGTACCTGGCATCGACCTGTTTCATCATGGCCGCCATCGAACTCTCAACTTTGTTGAATTCGATTGTGCCGATTTTCACTTTTGCGGGCGCGGCGTCTTCTGTTGACGATGCATCGCCCTCGACTTTGGTCGGGAAGGCAAATTGAGTGCAAGCTTCTGACGTCATACCTGGATTCACGCTCAAGTTAAAGAACGCAGATTTGAAATCCGTTCCCGAATAGGAATTCCTCCGCAATTCCACTGTCGCCAGCGTCACTCCGCCCGGATGAACAAAGTCCATCTCGACGGGCCCTAAATATCCCCAGCTCGCGTCAGCTTTGTCACCAGACTTCAGGCTATATTGCCGTGGAAAACTGAACCCAACTCCATACTCCCGATTTACATAGCTGAGAGTCGCAGCGCGCCGCTTGGCTGCTGGTGCTTTCTTCGCCTCCGGCGCAGATGTTGCCGACGCCGCTGCCGGGACGACCGGGCTTGGGGTTGGCGCCGAAGCTTGGATGTTTGCTGCCGCCACCGCGGGCTTATTGTTGCTGCTGCTGCAACTGCTGATCCCGATTACCGCCGCGAACAACACGAGTGCGCCTAACGCGCCCAACGTCTGGTTACTGATGGACGACCCGTTGTCGTCTGGAAGAGAGGGTCCTTGTTTGCTGGTTGAGTTTCTGCCGGACAAATTGAGTTGTGTCATAAATTTTCTCCTGTGCTGCTGCTCTCAGAGAGATTGCATGGCAGCGACCAGAACAGAAGGCTCTGATTAAGCGCAGGTTAGCTGCGTACGCAAAGCCGCCGGCCGTGGGCGGCAGAACACAATGCGGCAAGTCGTACACGTTCTCGCTCTTGCCTAATTCCCTTCCCGCCGACGATACTGGAACTACCCAATCATGAAAACTAATCTTTCCTTGTCCGCTCCCGCAGAAGTTGAAACCGAATGCCTGGTCGTGATCGCACTCGATCGCGGCGACAAAAACAAGCCACAAGTTTCGATCGAAACCGCCGATGCCGCCATTAAAGATGCGGCATCCGAAGTCATCGCCAGCGGCGAAACAACCGCAAAACCATTCGAAATCACGCTTCTACATCGCCCGGCAAAATTGAAAGCCAAACGGCTGCTACTTCTTGGCGGCGGCAAAGCTAAGGGCTTTTCCGCGTTCGATCTGCGCCGGCTCGCAGGGGCCGCTGTCCGGACGCTGAAATCACGCGGCTTGAGGAGTTTCGCCATCTTGGTGCCTGAGGCTGGACTGAAGACCGAAGACGCTGCTAAGGCCATTGTGGAAGGGGCCTTTGTCGGCAACTTCGATCCTGACTACTACAAGAGCGATCGCAAGGACCAAAAGATTGACACCCTCACCGTCGTCGCTCGCGGCGATCAGGCCAAACTCCAGCAGGCATTGGAAGAGGCCCGCATCGTCGGAGAGTCGCAGAACTTCACTCGGGACCTGGTGAACGAACCGTCGAACCGCATGACGCCTACGATACTCGCCGACCGCGCCAAGAAGATGGCTGCGGAAGTTGGATTGAAGTGCGAGGTTTACGGTGCGGACAAGATCAAGGAACTCAAGATGGGGGCGTTCTGGAGTGTGGCCCAGGGCTCGGACGAACCACCCGCGCTGATCGTTCTGACCTATGAGCCCGCGGGCGCTCCCGAGAAACCGGTCCTCGGGCTGGTCGGCAAAGGCATCACCTTCGACACGGGAGGAATTTCCATCAAGCCGGCCGACGGCATGGAAAAAATGAAATATGACATGGCCGGCGGGGCCACGATGATCGGGGCCATGCGCGCAATAGCCTTGCTCAAGCCGAAGGTGAAAATCACGGCCATCGTTCTGGCCACTGAAAACATGCCCTCCGGCAAGGCGCAAAAGCCCGGTGACGTGCAAATTGCCATGTCGGGCAAATCCATTGAGATCATCAACACCGACGCCGAAGGCCGGCTTGTGTTGGCCGACGGCCTGTTCTACGCGCGCCAACTTGGCTGCACTCACCTGATCGATGCAGCCACGCTAACCGGCGCGGTCGTCGTCGCGCTCGGATCAATCAATGCGGGCATTTTCGGCAACGACGAACAAATGTACGACCGCTTCAGCAAAGCCTTGTCCAAGGCGGGCGAGAAAATGTGGCGCATGCCGCTCGACGAGGAATATAAGGAAATTATCCGCTCCAACATCGCCGACATCGTTAACTCCGGCGGACGTTATGGCGGCGCAATTACTGCTGCCATGTTTCTCAAAGAGTTCGCGGAAGATACCCCCTGGCTGCACCTCGACATCGCCGGAACCGCATGGACGGAAGAACAGAAACCCTGGATCGCTAAGGGTCCGTCCGGGATAGCGCTCCGCAGCTTGGTTGAATTTGCCCGGGACTTCGCCAGTTAATCGGGGGTCAGAAAACCTGCGCAACAGTTCTAAGCGCTGCTCTTCGAGCCCTCTAAGCATCCGATGCTGTCCAGTCGGCATCTCATAGCGACCAATGGACGCTCGGGTCCACTAGTGTTTCGCTCAGGAGGTTTCAATGAAGGCTCTATTTGTGGTGGGGCTTGCGGTTGCAGTACTGGGAATTCTGTCGTTTTTTGTCGCGCTTCCACACTCGGAAAACCATGGCATCAAGGCGGGTGATGTCAGCGTCGGGGTACAAACCCACAGCAGCGAGAAAGTTTCGCCGGCGATCAGCGCGGTAATGCTGGTGGTCGGGGCCGGGCTCATGATCGCCGGAAGAAAGAGCTAGCTGCATCGGTTGACGTTTTGCCGCCTCGCCAGTCTGTGATCGTGCACAGGAGGCGGCATGCAATTTCGCAACGGGACGGCGGCCCTGTTAATCTTCCTCGCCACGGTTTCCTCATACGCTCAATCAACTAACGGTAGACAGGTCATCCCGCATCCCTGCGAGGGTGATCCTGTTTACCACAAGCTCGACTTCTGGGTGGGAAAGTGGGATGTCTACGACAATCACGATGGGACGTTGAATGGTACAGATGTTGTCGAAAAGATAGTGGGCGGCTGTGCCCTGATCGAAAACTGGCGAGAGGCCGATGGCAGCGGCCAGGGAAAGAGTCTTTTCTACTTCCAGCGAGCCAAAAAAGTATGGAAACAGGTCTGGGTGACCGATGCCGGGCCAGTCAAAGAGAAACAACTTGTTCTAGAGGGAAAAGATGGAAGCATCTGCTTTCAAGGTGAAATTCCGCATCCCGACGGCGCCTCGCACCTCGACCGAACCACGCTGACGCCCGTGGATGGCGGCCGGGTACACCAAGTCATTGAGATTTCACGTGACGCCGGCAAGACTTGGACAACCGCTTTCGACGCCGATTACCGGCCACAGAAATAAATCAACAGAAGCAGTCCCCAAAATAAAAAGGCCCCAGGTTCGGGGCCTCGTGTACTGCCTGGACGAAAACCGCCTTTAGTGACGATCTTCCCAATCGCGGTCGGTATGCCATTGATGGTCGTGGCCGTTCCACCAACCGTGATAGGCGTTCCAGCAGCGTTCACGCTCGGCGTTCAAATCCCGCCGGCGCTGATCTGCCTGATGGCTCCGTTCGCCGTGTCTGCGGACCGCTTCGTCCAGCTTGGCCTCTGCTCGCTCAATTTGGTGCTGGCACCTCGCGTGTTCGTCCGCATATGCCTGTGGCACCGCCACAAACAACGCCGTTCCCAAAGCTGTGGTGGCAACCGCCGATACTGCAAGTCTTTTTATTCGTTGTAGTTTCAAGCAGCCCTCCTTTTCGGAATTCGGATCGCATTCCTTTGATTGAAAATCATGCCGTAAAGTTGCCCGCTCGGATGGTGATCGATATCTCCTATTCACCAGTTGTTCCGATCTGACAACTTCGACCCGATTCAGGAATAGTCCTTTACGGATTAACGCAACCTTAACGAACATCCGCCAATGGCGCCGCCGCAACCGGCACATCGCGAGGGAAATCCTTTCCTAAAAACATAGCCACAGTGGCGGCGATCTGCGCCTGGGTAACCACTCTGCCGCCTTCGCGTTCGCCCTTTGCCGGGGTGTCAGGGCCGATGACCGCAATCCAGATATTTTCCGACCCCTTCTGATCCACACCGTGCTCCTTCCAGTCCACCAATCCACTTCCACGACCATGATCGGTCGTGAGAATGAAAGTAGTTTGGTCGCGATATTCGGGCATGGATTGCATCAGTTCCCAAAGCTGCTGCACAAAATGGTCAAATCCGTGTGCGCTCTCCAGCACCAGGTCATAACGGCCCTGATGCGCCCAGTTGTCGGTCTCGCCGTAGCCGACGAAGAGTACCCGGGGATGATCTGCTTTCACGTAGTCGAGCAATGGCACCTGCACGAAAGAATTGAAAACATCGTCCCCGTCGAACCGGGTTGTGGTTTGGTACAGCTGGTTCAACAGGTCCTGCCTCGGCGTGAGATTTCCCTTGTCCGGGAGATCCCAGCCAGCCTGCATTACCAGCCCGCTACGCTTCTCATTGAAGATGTCTTTGAAAGTATTCCAGGTCGCATAGACGGCAACTTTGCCCTGGAATTCCGGCATCTTGTTCAGCCATTCGAATACCGTCAGATTCGGATTCGTGCCGAACTCATTACTGTTGATTTTCGGATCTGGATGCCCAGTCAGCATCTCGTTATATCCCGGATAGGAAAATGCCATTCCATTAGTGACACGCGCCACACTTCCCTTGGTCTGGTTGCCGAAGATTTGCCCCTGCTTTGCGAGAACCGTCCACAGAAAAGGGAACAGTGCCTTTCGTCGCTCCGATACGTCATCTCGCCAGAACCGCTGTTTAAGCATCTTTAGGGTCAGCCCAGATGCCGCCATGCTCGCTGTCCATCAACGTGGGATCCGCGCCCGTAAATATCTCCTGCCAGCGCAACCCGTCGCTCACAATCAGAACAACGTTGCGGGTCCTCAGGTGCGCGGGCGTTTGTGCAGAGACTGGTGAGACCGCTAGCGTGGTTGTTAGAAAAAATGACCCAACCACCACAGCTCGCTTGAGTATATTCACGATTTCTCCTGCAATTGGGCATTGTCCAACACCATGGCGATGAAGAGCAACTACCCAATCCAAACATCGATTCTCGTTCTCGACTAGCGTCGAAAAGAAATCTGGTTGCGTCTTTGCTCCTGTTGAATCTACGCTAAGAGACGCAGAGAGTTCCGAATGGGCGGTTATTCTTAATGTTCGAAACGGACATCGGCGAGACTGGCAAACACACAGGTAGTTTTCTCTACCTTTCCATCCCCGACTACTGAGTGCGTGAACTTTGGCTGGCGTTCGCGGGCTAAAACGATGGCAAGTAATCGAAGCTGCGATTGAGTCTGGTCGTCGGAGCCGTGGCGGGTACAAGGAGAAAATCAGACTTGAAATCTGGTACTCCTACAATTTCAATGGGCAATCCTACTCAGGCCGACTCCTTAGAGACACCGGATTCACATGGGGCATCGACGCTGCTCTCACGCGCTATTCCAAAGGCAGCAGAGCGACGATCCGAGTGAATCCGGATAACCCTACAAGAGTCTTATCTCCCATCAGGCCTGAATTCGATTGAGCCCTTTCTCATGACGTTCGTCTCGGTTGGAAGTTTGGTTCTGATTCTAGTTATCGTGGTTAGCACTATTGTCTCCGCTATCTCCCACTAGCGCTGAATCGCCCTTAGTGTTGAAATCAAGCTAGGAGCCAGAAGCTAGAAGCTGTTTTCAGTTGATATCAAACTGCTCCTGATGCAAGGCCGGATCGCTCTTCACGATCACGGTCTTCTTGGTCATCTCTTCCATCTCGAGCAGCGCCTTGCCGTTATTGGCTTTCAGCGCCTTCGCGACATCAGGATTCACCCGCAGCATCACGTCCGCATGCTCCAGGTGTTTCGCAATCTTGCGCATCTCGAGATAGATTTCGTTGCAGATCGTGGTCACCGATTTGACGAAGCCGGTGGATTGGCAATACGGACATGGCGAACCAATGGTGCGCTCCAGCGACTGTTTCACCCGCTTGCGAGTGATGGCCACCAGTCCGAAGTCGTTAAACTGAAGAACCTTCGATGGAGCACGGTCGCTGCGTAACGCTTCTTCCAGAGCCTGCATGACTTTCTGCCGGTTGCGACGCTCGTCCATGTCGATGAAGTCGATGATGATGATGCCGCCCAGGTCACGCAGCCGGATCTGGCGTACGATTTCCTTGATTGCATCCACATTGGTTTTGACGATGGTGTCTTCGAGACGTGTCGTCTTGCCAACATATTTGCCGGTGTTTACATCGATTGCGACCAGCGCTTCCGTCTGGTTGATGACGATGTAGCCGCCGCTCTTTAGCCAGACTTTCGACTTGAGCGCCTTGTTAATCTCTTCGCTCAGTCCGAATTGCTCGTAGAGAGGTGTTTCCTTGGTGTAAAGCTTCACCCGCTTGACCAGCGCGGGCTGAAAGCGATTCGCAAATCGCAGAATGCGTTCGTATTCCTCGTCGCTATCAACCCAGATGGCGGAAAAATCCGAGGTGACCTGATCCCGAAGTACACGCTCGACCACGTTGAGGTCGTGATAGATCGAGCGTCGGACCTTTGCCGGCATCGGCCCGGCTCTTGATCTCAGCCCACAATCCCTTAAGGAACCGGATGTCCGCCCGCAAGTCTTCTTCCGCGGCATTCATCGCCGCTGTTCGGACGATAAATCCGCCGTGCCCGTTCTCACGTTCGCTTTGGATAATGCGCTTCAACCGCTGACGTTCTTCTTCCGAAGCGATCTTGCGCGAGACCCCGGTGTGATTCACCGTTGGCATGTAAACCAGGAAGCGGCCGGGAAGCGCGATGTGGCTGGTGATGCGTGCGCCCTTTTTACCAATCGGCTCCTTGGCGATCTGGACCAGAATTTCCTGGCCTTCCTTAAGCAGATCGGTGATCAACGGAACATTCTGCTGCTCGTTGCGCCGCGGCCTTCCGCGTCCGCCACCGCCAGTGCGGCGGCCACCACGCTGCGGACGGCGATCGTATCCCGGACGCGGAGCGCGCTGCGTGTAACCAGCTGTACCCGCCGGAGCCCGAACCTCAGCTCGTGCTTCCGTCATTCCAACTCCGCCTGCTTCTGCGGCAAGGGCTGCTTCCGCCTCCGCCTGGGCCAGGTCAAGTTCAGCTTCGGCTTCGTCTTCTTCGTCTACGTCTTCTGCGGCCGCGACATCAACCTGTTCAACCGAAGTTGCTTCAGCGGAGAATGGGACTGGATCGACGCTGGTCGAACTCCGCCGAAGCGGCAATTTCCTGAATTGGCTGCTCGTGGTGCTCATGTTCTCCAGCCGCGTGGGTCTCTTCTTCTAGCTCCTCGAACGATGCATCCTCTTCGAGATCTTCCACGTAGTGAGAGAGGTCAGCTTCTTCCTCTTCGATCTCTTCCTCTTCAAGGGTGCCGGAGAGCGTGCTCGAAAGAGTTCCGGACAAATTTCCGGAGGCAACAGGTGCAGGCGGTTCGGGATGAGCGGAAACATCAGCCCGGTTGCCGTCTACTTCATAAAGGCCGGAATCGGTCTTGTCCTCGTCGTCCTCTTCGTCGTCGGCCTCCCCACCAAACACGGCTGCCACATTCATCTCGTGCAAACGTCGTTGCTCGCGGTCCCAGTCTGAAGACGAGGTGTTCACCACAGGCTGACGAACTTCCGCGACTGGCTGCTCGTGGACCTCTGCTTGCGGCTGAACCGACTCCGCGAACAGAGGCTCATCCGCCACGAAAACCTCTGAGATTGGCCGCTCCGGCTGTTGAGGCGCCGGAACCACCGCCCTTTCCTCTCTGGGCGCCGGACGGCTCTGCGCCATCCTCTGGTACTTGGAAATAGACTCTCCCGGAAGGATGATCGGCTGGTATCCCGGCGGTGGTCCGTATTCGGACCGTTCCGGTCGGTCGGTTCGTTCCTGACGCCCAGGTCTGTCGGACCGCTGCGGACGGTCTCCGTGCTCCGGGCGATCTGACCTGTTTGCCGGTTGGGTTCGTTCGGGGCGCTCAGCCGGGTCGGTGGGCGCGGACTCACGGGGCGCGTCGCTTCCAGCCTGTGGGGATCCGGGATGTGCGAACTTCGACTCCGGAAAGCGCTCGCCGCGACGTCCCCGGCGGCGGCGACGGCCTCGTCATGCCGTCACGATTGTCTCTTGATTCGGCTGGCGCGGCGGACTCACGATTTTCCGTTCGTCCTTCCTCCCCAGTTTCTTGCGAATGGGACTCAGTGGCCGGGGCGGCAACCGCCTCCGACGAGTGCGCTTCGGGCTCCGAATGAGCCTGCGCCTGGTTTCGTTCCTGAACGGGTCGATTAGTGGGAACGTCATCCAGATCCTCCGAGTCTTCCAACTCCATAAAGTCGGAGACATAGAGGAACGCATCGCGCTCCAGGCCGATGTCGACAAAGGCCGATTGCATACCAGGAAGGACGCGGGTTACGCGTCCTTTGTAGATGGAACCTGCCAGGGTGTATTCATTTTCGCGCTCGAGGTAGATTTCCGCGAGCAGATCGTCTTCGACCATCCCCACTTTGGTTTCGTGAGGAGTGGAAGACACAAACAATTCTTTTGTCATGCGAACTCCGGTCCCGGGCCGTCAAGTGGCCGCGGGATCACCGGATCGAAGGCAGGAAAAGACTGGGAGAATCAAGCTCTGCGATAGCTACCCTGGACAAGGGACAGCTTGGGCCCCGGGTTTCGCCCCGTGGTCGAATTCGTTGCGTAAGATTAGGAATCTTTTGCACTTATCGCGTTTGCGCTTGCCAGGTTTGTGACCGCTCTCTCAACTCTGAGGGGGCCGTTACCGGCCTGACTGCGCCTTTGCTCAATCCTGCCCGGCCTTGAACTGCTTTTCTAGCCGGCGTGTGCCCTCTTTACGCGAGGGCGATCGTAATTAATCTTTTTTCCGCCGCGGATGGCAAGTGCGGCTACTCCCCAGCCTTCTTCTACCCCTCTTTAGTTCACGAACCGGCGCATCCGAACATTCATCACAATGCCCAACGCCAGAAATATGAACAGGACAGAAGACCCGCCATAACTCATTAATGGCAGGGGTATTCCGGTGACCGGCATAAAGCCGACTACCATGCCGACATTGACTAGAATATGGAAGCTAAGCACCGCCACCACACCCATTACCACGAACGTGCCAGCGCGGTCGGGCGCCGTTTGCGCGTTCTGGGTCAATCTCATCAGCACTACAAAGTATAGCAGTAATACCGCCAGCGCTCCCACAAATCCATGCTCCTCGGCGAAGGCGGCAAAGATAAAATCCGTTTGCGGGACCGGAAGAAACGCCAGATGGGTCTGCGTTGCCCCTTCCGAATTACCCCAAACACCCCCTGAACCTACGGCGATCAGCGACTGGTTTACCTGATATCCCGAGCCCTGGCTATCGGCTTCGGGATGCATAAAGCTCGTCAAACGATCACGCTGGTACGGTTTAAGGGTATGCCACGCCAGCGGCAGGAGCAGTGCCGCTCCAAAGTCACGATCGCGGCCTGCTTGAAGCGAACTCCGCCCAGAAACAGCCCCATGACGGCAATCGGCAGATAAGTCAGGCTGGTTCCCAGATCGGGTTGCCGCAGCACCATCAGCATGGGGACGATTACGATCGCCCCCGCTTTGGCAAAATCCGGCCATGTCAGCTCTCGCTGATGGAGATCGGCGATGAACTTGGCCACCGCCAGAATCAGGATCAATTTCACCCACTCTGACGGCTGAAAGTGTCCCCCACCCGGCATTTTGACCCAGCGACGGGCTCCCAGGTACTTTTGCCCGAAGATCATCACGGTCATCAGGGAAACAATCGCTGCAATATAGAACCAGTGCACCCGGTCGAGCAGCTTCTGATAGTTGATCAGGCTCACCAGAAACATGCCCACCACCCCGCCCACGATCCAGTAAATCTGCCGGATATGCGCTCCGGCAAACTTGGTGTGCATAGTCGCGCTGTGAATCTCCATCACCCCCAACCCGCAAATCAGCAGGACGAAGATGAAGAGCATCCAGTCAAAATCGCGAAATGAGATATAGCGGGACATGGGTTAGAAATTCCGTCGTTGGTCGTGGGCCCTTAGTCGTCGGCTGACCCCTTCTTCTCCCTTTTTCCGGCTTTTCCCCTTCCGAGTCGGCGTTTACTACTCTGATTCCTCCTCTGTCATCTTGAGCGGAGGATGATCGCTCACTTGTGAGCGGTCACGCGGAGTCGAAAGACCCCTATTCCACAACTGCGGTCGGGCTTCAACTGCAGCCGACCGTCCCCTCGTATTTCACTCGCGAGTGCGGGACGCCCTCGGCACTGCCGGCAAGATGCCGGCCCTACTCCAACCCAGGTGCTGCCAGCGCCAGCGGCGCTCTCGACTTCGGAACCTCTAAATCGAAATGTCCACCGTGAAGGTCATCATCCGTTCCGAAGGCGCCGTTCCATACCGCCCCGACGTCAACTTTTCCATTCCCGCTCGCGACCTTGGTCGGCTGCCGCCGTTGCTTGTCAACGTATGCCTTGATGACCTGCGTCGCCAGACGGGCCGCCAGTTTGCCGTGTTCACCGCCTTCAAAAAGCACCGCCACGATTACGTCAGGATTGCGCCGCGGCGTGAATCCTACGAACCAGCCATTTTGATTCAGAGCCTCATTGCTCTGGTGAAGCGCGCGAACCGCAAGCGAGACCACCTGCGCCGATCCCGTCTTACCGGCTATGTCGATTCCAGGAACATGCGCCGAAGGAGCAGTGCCCTCAGGCAAAAGCACCCGGGACATCGCGTCGGTGATCGTGTTAAATCCGTCAGCACTTATCGGGATATTGGTCACGTCCGTGTAGTGGTGGGCTTCCATGTACTCCGGCGGCAGGCCTGTCGGGCTAGCAACATGCGGCACGACCATGCGGCCGTCGGTTGAGATCGCGGAAATTGCCCGCATCAACTGCACCGGGGTAGTCGCCACCGCGCCCTGCCCGATCCCCACCGAAATGGTCTCGCCGGCAAACCATTTTTGCTTAAAGTTGCGGATCTTCCATTCTTCCGAGGGCATGACGCCACTGGCTTCCTCGGGAAGATCGATCCCGGTTTTCTGGCCCAGTCCCAGGGCAGTCGCGTATTTAGAAATGCGATCAATACCCAGTTTCTCCGCCAATGTGTAAAAGAACACGTCACAGGACTGGTAGATCGCTTTGGTCAGATCGACTGCGCCGTGACCGGACTTGACCCAGCATCCGAAGCGGCGGCCATAAAATGTTGCTCCACCATTGCAATGCACGTTAAGGGTTTGGGCGATGCCTTCCTGCCAGCCGGCCACGGACATCAGAATCTTGAACGTCGAACCCGGCGCCAGCTGCGCCTGAATCGCCTTGTTTAGAAGCGGCTTATCGGGATCAGTGACCAGCTTGTTCCACTCGCCGCGTGAGATTCGTACCGCAAAATCATTCGGATCGAATGTCGGACGGCTCACCAGGGCAAGGATTTCTCCGGTGTGGGGATCCATCGCGATCATGGCTCCGTTTTTGTCTCCCATGGCTTCTTCCGCGGCAATCTGGAGGTCGATGTCCACGGTGAGTTTGAGATTGTGTCCGGGCACGGCCGGCTTTTCATCCAACTCCCCGACTTCTTTCCCCTTACTGTTCACCAGGACTTGCCGCGAGCCGTTTTTCCCCATCAAGACCTGGTTGTACTGCAGTTCCACGCCCGACTTGCCGACCACGTCGCCCGGGTTATAAAGCTCCCACTGCGGCTGGTTCAGCATGCCCTCGCTGACTTCTCCTACATAACCCACCAAATGGGCCAGGAAGCCGTTGCGTGGATACAGCCGGCGATGCGCCATGATGGTGTCAAGTTCGGGCAGCTCGTTGCGGTGAGATTTGATAAAAGCGAGCTCGTCCTGGGTAATGTCTTCCTTCAAATAAATCGGCTGGTATTGCGGCATACCGGCAGCCTTGCGCAATCGCTCGCGTACTTCTTTGGGATCAAGGTGCAGGCCTTGGGCGATCAGATCGGCATCGACCGCAAGATCACGGGTGGAATCGCGCAGCAACAGTGCAGTGAAGGAAGGATAGTTGGTAACGATCTCACGCCCTTCGCGGTCAAAGATCTTGCCGCGTGGCGCAAGAATCGGGACATCGCGAGTCTTGTTTTTCTCCGCCAGGGCGGAATAAAACTCGCTCGACACCACCTGCAGTCGCCATAGCCCGTAGGCCAGCACCAGAAAAATACCGAGGATGAAGTACTGCACCCCAGTCAGGCGGAAACTCGATACTTTTTCGTCGCGGCCAAACATGGGTTAGTAGTCAGTCCTTGAAACCGGTCGTTAGTCGTTGGTCGTTGGCCAATCGGCGTCGGTCGCTGGCCATTCTCAGTTTTTATTGTAGACCGTACGCGAAGCGCTTTTGTTGTCATCAACGGTGACGGAGGGACATCACCGGTTGGATGGGATCAGGAACTGCGGCCGACGGATTTTGCCAACGACCAACGACCAAGGGCCAACGACGGTTTTCGAGCTTTGTTGTCATCGACGGTGACGGAGGGACATCACCGGTTGGATGGGATCGGGAACTGCGGCCGAGGATTTTGCAACGCACCCAACGACCAACGACGGTCTTCAAGCTCTTTGCTTAAACCGGTCCAGCAGTGTAAACAGCACGGCCGCTGTCGCCGCGTTAAGCAGTGCCGCCGCTATCTCGTGCCCCCAGCTCAAATCCACCGTCAGTTTCACCAACCCGCGCGCGACCGTCACATACACAATCTGATGGACCACATAGAAGAATAGGGTCACAAGAAACCGGGCGCCCACGTTGTCAACATCGAGCTTTGCGCCCAGCGATGAGGCTCCGTATCCGACAACCGTATTTGCGATTCCATAGATCCCGATCGGCTGCTGCGTCAGCGAATCCTGCAACAGCCCGATAACCGCTCCGGTAAGCAGGCCTGCAACCGGGCTCCGCCGTGCCACCGCAAAGAAAATCACCACCAATAAAGGCAGGTCAAAGAAGGCAAAGAAGTGCAAACGCGAAGGCAAGAACGCTTGCAGAAAAATTGCTACCAGCGGAACGCCAATAGTCACGGCCGGATTAAACCGGTAGACTTCGACCTGATCCTGCGATGTGTAGGTAATAGGCACTAGTGAGGTTGGTCCCCCGGCGTGCCAGTCTTATCTTGTGACGGTTTGACCTTGGCCGGATCGCTGCCAGCCGGCTTGCTGACTTCTGAATTCTTCTTTGTCGCAGAAGAAGTCGTCTGCGTCACGCCAGGCTTCGTCGCGAGATTTCCCGCCGCGTTGCCACTTGGCGGGGTACTGGCGATATCTCCGTTTTTTTGCTTCAGACTCGCCGATCCCGAACCCGGCGTTGCAGTATTGGCGTCCGGGCCCAACACCCCGGGCGTTCCTACAGCGGGTTTATCAGGAACCGAAGGCAAACGCTGGGTCAAAATATCCACCGCGCGCACCCGACTGCTGGAATCGGCGACATCCGGTCCTCGATCTTCCTTCTTCGTGATCACCAGAACTTCTTCCAGCCGGTTCAGGTTTGCGCTCGGTTTGACGCGGATATTGAGAAAGAGATCCGCCCCAGGTGAAACTTTCATTACCGTGCCCACGGTAAGTCCCTTGGGAAAGATCTGGTCGCCACCGCTTGTGGCGACGCGCTCTCCGGGTGCCACCGCTTCGTCAGTCATTACGTTCTCGAGAATCACGTCTCCGCTTGAGGTTCCCTTGACCACGCCCTGCAGGCGCGACTTGTCCAAAACGCCCCCGACCCCACTACTCTGGTCGTTGATCAACAGTACTTGCGACGTGGAACCGAATGTCCGCAAGACCTTTCCTACGACTCCATCGGCGGTAATCACCGCCATATCCTTCTCCACGCCGTCTTTCGTGCCCTTGTCGATATAGACCGAACGGGACTGTTCACTGCCACTCGCGCCGATCACCTGCGCGGCGACGGTTTTCGCAATATATTGTTCCTTGAACCCCAACAACGCCTGCAACCGGTGCGCCTGTTGCGCATCGTCGGTCAGGCGAACCTGTTCCAGGCGCAGGCGCTCGATCTCGAACTTCAGATCGCGATTTTCCTGGCGCACTCCACGCAGATAAACGTAGTTGTTCCAGACGTTACCGAATCCGCTTTGAAGCCAGACGATGACCTTTTCCAGTGGCGTGACGGCGCCGACCGACCAGCTGCGAATCAAGCGAGTCGATTCACCCCCTCCGCCTCGCTTGACCTGGACCGCAAGCCCAAGCACCTGCAAGAACAGCATCACCGCCAGAATGGTGACGTTACGGTAGCGGGTAATGAGATTTTCCATGACGCCGGAATTACAGTCTCAGGTTTCTAACTTTCAGTTTCAAGGACACGACGGTGCATGGTTCCTACTTGTTTCGCGGCGAGAGTGACAGAGATGAACCTGGAAACCAGGTACTGGAAAACCTGAGAACCGGTTCACCGTTATTCAATCGAAATCTTCCTGAGCAACTTGAAATCGCTCAGCATCTTGCCCGTACCCAACACCACGCTGCATAGCGGATCGTCAGCGATCGAAACCGGCAGACCGGTTTCCTCGCGAATACGCTTGTCGAGATTTTTCAGCAGCGCCCCACCGCCGGTCAGCACAATGCCGCGGTCGCTGATGTCGGCCGAAAGCTCAGGCGGCGTCCGCTCCAAAGCCACGCGAACCGCGTTCATGATCGTCGAAACACACTCGCTCAGGGCCTCGCGGATTTCGCTGTCGTCCACCGTAATGGTCTTGGGCACGCCCTCGATCAGGTTGCGGCCTTTGATTTCCATGGTCAACGGTTTTTCCAGCGGATACGCGGACCCGATTTCCATCTTGATCTGCTCCGCGGTGCGCTCGCCGACCAGTAAATTATATTTGCGTTTCAGGTAGTTCATCACCGCTTCGTCCATCTGGTTGCCGGCCATACGCACGGAACGGGAATAGACGATGCCGCTCAGCGAAATCACCGCGATGTCGGTGGTGCCGCCGCCAATATCCACCACCATATTTCCGCTGGGTTCCGTAATGGGAAGGCCAGCACCAATGGCCGCAACCATCGCCTGCTCCACCAGATAAACTTCGCTGGCTTTGGCGCGATACGCGGAATCCATCACTGCGCGCTTTTCCACCTGGGTAATTTCCGAAGGCACACCGATCACGATCCGAGGATGCACCAGCATCTTGCGGTTGTGGGCCTTCTGGATGAAGTAGTTGAGCATCTTCTCGGTGACTTTGAAGTCAGCGATTACGCCGTCTTTCATAGGCTTGATAGCCACGATGTTGCCAGGCGTCCGGCCCAGCATCTCTTTGGCTTCCTTGCCCACGGCTTCCACTTCGCCTGTGTTCTTATTGATGGCCACGATGGAAGGCTCGTTCACTACGATGCCCTTGCCTCGCGCGTAAACAAGCGTGTTGGCCGTCCCCAGGTCAATGGCAAGATCGCTCGAAAAAATACTGAATAGCGATCTCAGATTGTGCAGGCGCGTTGAAGAATGGAATCCGTTGGATGACATACGCGATTTAGCTCTCTCAGACCGCTGTCATTGCCGGGCGTACCCGGTTGTTTCTGTGCGGATGGGGGGCCGTGCCCTAATTCTATGGGATGAACCCCGTTTCACCGTCAAACCAAAGTCCCGGAACCTCGGGATTTCTCCCGAAGCTGGCTCTACTGAATCACAATCTTTTTCTGCAACGTGTTCACGCCGCCTTTGGAATTCTGCGCCGTGATCGTAATCACACTCTCTCCCTGAGGCAACGGCGGCATGAAGTAATGGAAACTGCCATCCATGCCGACCACAGGTACTTCCCGCCCATTCACCATCACGCGCGCCCCGGCCTCGGTCTTTCCGGTGAGTTCGATAACGTGGCCATGCTGTGTGAACGGATCCACTTCCAGGTTTATCGCCGCGGTGGTCTTGCCTTTGGCGATGATGGTGAAGCGATTTTTTTGGCTTTCCAGCGATTCTTTATCACTCGCGTCGTAGGACTGAACCACCCAGTAGTACGCTCCCTCGTTCAATCCCGAGACAATTACGTCCGCGGTATTGACTTTGCGATCCACGATGGTCGAAGAGAAGTACGGATTCCGCGAAATGCGTAACCGGTATCCCACTGCGTTAGCCATCTGGGTCCAGGAAAACTCCACCGGCTTGGTCTCACCTGCGCTAAAGATCGGCATCATGTTGGCTGGGGAAATCGGCGTAGGCGGTCCGATCTCCTTCAACTTCGCCATGCGCGGGGATTGCGACTGAAAAGCCACCTTTTCCCAATCCGCCAGGTGGACCACTTCCCCGTTGCGGGTGATTTCGCCGGTTCCTTTTTTCAGCAAAATCTCGTGCTGGTCAGCCTTGGGATCGTTATGCACCATGGCCGCGCTATCCGGCGCGAGAGATGCTGTCGCTCCAGCCACCGTCACCTGCGACCTCGATCCCTGAACGTACGTGGCGGTCGAGAGATCGACCGTGCCCGTGCTCACCGCGACAGACACATTGGTCTGCTGCTGGTCATTGGCCGAGTTTTCTTCGATTACAATCAGCGAATCCTGCTTTACCGTGTAATTGGTGCCGTCGTTGAAGACAATCTTGGCCATGCCTTCCGATCCGGTCTGCACCACGTCGCCTTTTTCCAGGGGAACGTTGTAGTCGGCGGTCACCCAGCTATTGCTGTTGGCTTTTTTTACCCGAACCGACCCGTCCAGGGCCGTAATGTGAGCCTGCTGTGCGCTTCCGGCGCCAGACTTTGTGCCTCCCCCCGCTCCAGCCACCGTTTCCAGCAACCGGTTACCCAGACTGGTAACCGACTTGAGCTCCTTTTGCGTGAACTGAGGGAACACGAAATTCATGCCAACAAGCAACACAACTGCAATAAACAAGACTCCCAGGGCCACGCTGCGATAGGTGACCGTCTTCCACGCTACATGGATTCCCGGCTTGCTGCTTGAAGACACAAATGGCACCAGAGACTAGTCAAACCCAAAGAATATGAGTTATTTGCGAGAGTAGCACAAGGATAACTGGCAGGGCAGGGTTGATTACCTTGGGTCGCACCCCCAGCGGCCATGTCCGCTGGTGCTGAAAATGTGGGCGTCGAGCGCCCCGCTCGTGCAGGGGCATGACGAGGCGCGTCCTTCTGTTGAGTGCCGACATCAAATGCAGTGGGCGGTGGTGAGTGGTTAGTGGTCGGCAGTCAGCGGTCAGCGATTTCCTCAATGTGAACACTGCCCAGCGACCACTGTCTTTCTTGCCGCGTTCCGCAGTCACCTGTAGCATAGATACTCGCGGCGAATCATCAGGAGGCATTATGGCGACGGACACTCTGGCCAGCCCGGCCAGGATCGGCAGCACCAGCAAGGCTAAGGTTTACAAGAATTTCATCGATGGCGAGTGGGTAGAATCCTCGACCGGCGAGACCTTCGAGAATCGTAACCCCGCGGACACGCGCGAAGTGGTCGGTCTGTTCCAGAAGTCGGCCAAAGCGGATGTGGACGATGCCGTTGAAGCTGCCAAGAACGCCTTCGCCAAATGGCGCCTGGTGCCGGCACCGCGCCGTGCCGAAATCATGTTCCGGGCCGCTGAAATGCTGCTCGAGCGCAAGGAAGAGTATGCCCGGGACATGACCAGCGAGATGGGCAAGATCCTGAAAGAGACACGCGGCGACACTCAGGAAGCCATCGACACCGCCTACTACTTCGCGGGCGAAGGCCGCCGCCTGTTTGGCCCAACGACACCATCGGAACTGCCTAACAAATTCGCCATGGCCGTGCGCTCCCCGATTGGAGTCTGCGGCATGATCACGCCGTGGAATTTCCCCATGGCCATCCCTTCGTGGAAGATTTTGCCCGCAATCGTTTGCGGCAACACCTGCGTGATCAAGCCCGCCCAGGACACACCACTCTCAACCTTCAATCTGGTACGTACCCTTTCTGACGCTGGTGTCCCCAAAGGCGTGATCAACATCGTTACCGGATTCGGCTCGGAAGTCGGCGCGCCGCTGACCGAGCATCCCGACGTCAAAGCAATTTCGCTGACCGGCTCTACCGCAGTTGGACGGACCGTTGGAACCACTGCCGCGAAAACCTTCAAACATTGCTCGCTGGAGTTGGGCGGTAAGAACCCGATGATTGTGCTGGACGACGCTAACCTCGACCTCGCAATCGAAGGCGGACTCTGGGGCGCATTCGGAACGACTGGTCAACGCTGCACCGCCACCAGCCGCATCATCGTGCAAAAAGGCATCTATGCCGAGTTCGTGGAGCGCTATGTTGAGCGCGCTAAGCGGCTGAGAGTCGGCAACGGAATCGACGAAAGCACCGACATGGGACCCGCAGTCAACGAAGCGCAGCTCAAAACCGATCTCAGTTACGTGGAAATTGGTAAGTCTGAAGGCGCGAAGTTGAAGTGTGGCGGCAACCGTCTGGAATCTGGCGAATATCAATACGGATATTTCATGGAGCCGACCGTTTTCGTCGACGTTGATCCCAAGATGCGGATCGCACAGGAAGAGATTTTCGGGCCGGTCGTTTCGATCATTCCTTGTGAAGATCTGGAAGATGCCATCGCGATCGCCAATGGCATCGAATATGGACTGT
This sequence comes from Terriglobia bacterium, assembly GCA_963765715.1. Taxonomy (GTDB): domain Bacteria; phylum Acidobacteriota; class Terriglobia; order Terriglobales; family Acidobacteriaceae; genus JAIQFF01. The sequence goes on along the minus strand of CAVXXN010000014.1, from coordinate 394,385 downwards.
CATCTGCGCTGTACACGAAAGACGTGAACCGGGCATTCGTCGCCATGCGTGACCTGCATGCCGGGATCACCTACATCAACGCTCCCACCATAGGTGCGGAAGTCCACCTGCCCTTCGGCGGCGTGAAAGCCACGGGCAATGGCCATCGCGAAGGCGGCATGGGAGCAATCGACTTCTACACGGAGTGGAAGGCCATCTATATCGACTATTCAGACCGGTTGCAGAAGGCGCAAATCGATCGAGTGGATTGAAGCGGCCGTTGGCCTAAACCAGTCGTTGGTCGTTGGCCTCTTTGGAAGAGGCATTCCTCTGCGATCTTTGCGGTGGTCTTTGCGACCTTTGCGGTTAACGGCTTTGCAATTAGACAGCTTTTACGGTTGACGCTTTGCCTCAAAAGCTTCTACTCCGAAAAGCTTTGCGTTAGATTGAACCATGCCCAGCGCCCAGACCCGCGAGATCGCCGCCGCCCAACGTCTCGACAATGTCCGTTACGCCATTCGCGATCTCGCTTCCGTAGCCGATGAAGTTGCGAAACGGGGCCATAAGGTCCTGGCACTCAACGTCGGCGATCCCAATATCTTCGATTTCCAGACTCCACCGCACCTGATCGAAGCCGTCTACAAAGCCATGCGCGACGGCAAAAATGGCTACGCTCCGTCTCCGGGAATTCCGCCAGCTCTCGAGGCCATTCGCGGAGAAGCTGCGCGAAAAGGAATTACGACAGTCCAGGATGTCTTCGTGACCTCGGGAGCCAGCGAAGCGGTCGATATTTGCTTAACCGCGCTGGTGAATCCTGGGGAAAACGTTCTGACCCCAAGCCCTGACTACCCGCTTTATTCCGCGGTTCTATGCAAACTGGGAATCCCGGTAGTGGCTTATGATCTGAACGAGGACGACGCCTGGCAGCCCGACCTGATCGACGTCCGCCGGAAAATCACCTCAAAGACCCGGGCGCTAGTCCTGATCAACCCCAACAACCCCACCGGCGCCATCTGCTCCCGCCGCATGCTGGAGCAACTCGCTGACTTGGCGCGGCGCAATAACCTGATCATTTTCGCGGATGAGATTTATGACAAGTTGATTTTGGATCCCGGCGAAAAAGACAGCCCCATTTCAATCGCGGCGATTGCGCCCGACGTTCCGGTCGTCACTTTCGGTGGACTCTCGAAAAACTATCTTGCCCCTGGCTGGCGTATCGGCTGGGGTATTGTCAGCGGGGATGCAAACGCCGTAAAGCCTTACGTGGAAGGCATTCACCGCCTGCTGCGGGCGCGGCTTTGTGCGAATCATCCCGAGCAATACGCGATCAAAGCCGCTTTGGATGGCCCGCAAGACCACCTCGAGGAGACCCGCAACAAATTGCGCGCGCGCCGCGATTTGACTGTGCAGTGGTGCAATTCGACCCCGCGAGTCAGTTGCGTCTCCCCGCGCGGAGCGTTCTACGCTTTCCCGCGGCTCGAAATCACGGAAGGCGACGACGTATTTGTCAAGGAACTGTGCCGTGAAAAGCATGTTCTGGTCGTCCACGGATCCGGCTTCGGACAAAAGCCCGGCACTCGCCATTTCCGCATTGTCTTTTTACCTGACGAGCCGACGCTGACGAAAGCCTATCAGTCAATCGGCGAGTTCATCGCGGCACGCTACGCATAAACGAAGCTGCGGAGGACAATCTGCCTGCTTGAAACGATGGCGGTTCGCTTCAATCGGCTCTTCAGCTTCAATTTCTGCATCCCGCCTGATCGCTCTGCCATCTATTGATTTCGGATATCCTGCTCTTAGATTTATCGCTCACCCTTCCCAAGGACAAAAATATGAAAGTCGCTCAAGTCAGCAAACCAGGTGGAAATTTCGAAATCGTGGAACGTCCGATTCCAGAGCCCGGACGAGCCCAGGTGCGGATCAAGGTTGAGGCCTGCGGAGTCTGCCACAGTGACGTCATCGTGAAAGAGACCGGCTTCCCCGGAATGCAATACCCGCGCGTTCCAGGCCATGAGATTTCTGGACGCATTGACACCGTCGGTGCGGACGTAAAGCAATGGAAGCCTGGCCAGCGTGTCGGCGTCGGGTGGCACGGCGGGCACTGCTTCGTGTGCGACCCTTGCCGGCGGGGCCACTTCATCCTTTGCAAGTTTGAGAAGATTACCGGCATCAGCTACGACGGTGGCTACGCTGAATATGTAGTGGTTCCGGCTGAGGCCGTTGCAGCCATGCCCGACGATCTGTCTGCCGATGAAGCTGCACCCTTGCTTTGTGCAGGCATCACGGTATTCAATGCGCTTCGCCATTCCGGAGCACGAGCCGGGGAACTCGTGGCAATTCAAGGGATCGGTGGCTTGGGTCACCTGGGCGTCCAATTCGCGCGTCAGATGGGTTTCCGCACGGTCGCCATTGGCCGCGGCGCCGACAAGGAAGCGCTGGCCAAAAAGCTGGGCGCACACAACTACATCGACACTGCAGCCGCAGAACCTGTGGCGGCGTTGCAAGCCCTTGGCGGGGCGAAGGTCGTCCTTGCGACTGCCCCTGATTCAAAAGCGGTCTCGTCCCTGGTAGATGGACTGGCGTCCGACGGAAAATTGATGGTGGTCGGCGCCGGATCAGACCCGATCACCGTTACTCCTCTGCAACTCATACTCCCCCGCAAAGACATCAAAGGATGGCCCTCAGGCTCTGCCAAGGACTCCGAGGACACTTTGCAATTCAGCATTTTATCTGGCGTTCGCCCGATGATTGAACGCTATCCGCTGGAAAAGGTCGCGGAGGCTTACGATCAGATGAGCAGCGGTCGCGCCCGCTTCCGGGTCGTGCTGACTATGGGCAAATAATTCCACGAACAGTTAAGTGGCAACCCCATTTGTCTCGCATTTGTGACGAGTGGCGTTGTTGTTACCTGGTGAAGACTAATTCCGGAACCGCGGACAACTCTGCAAACTCTTCTTCCGTCAGCCGCAAAGACCCGGCGCGCATGTTCTCCTCGAGGTGTTCGACAGACGAAGTTCCTGGGATCGGCAACATTAGTGGCGAACGTTGCAATAACCAGGCCAACGCGACTTGCATGGGCTTGGCTCCGTGAGCGTCCGCGATCCGTTGCACGGTCTCCTTCGCGACTGAACCCGCGCCCAGCGGAAACCACGGGATAAACGCGATTCCGTTCTGTTCGCAGTAATCCACAACGTAATCCCATTCACGATCGGCAAAGCTGTAGCGGTTTTGTACCGAAACAACGGAAACAATTTTGCGAGCCCGTTCGATGTGTTCTCGCGTGACATTTGAAAGGCCGATCAACCGAATCTTTCCCTCGGATTGCAACTGGGCCAGCGTGCCGACCGATGCTTCAAAAGAAACGATGGGATCGGGAATATGGAGTTGATAAACATCGATCCGCTCGCGGCGCAGTCTTTTCAGGCTGCCTTCGACCGCCTTCCGCAAATGGCTTGGGGTCGCGTCGTGCGCCCAAATGCCCGGCCCGGAACGAACCCAGCCTCCCTTGGTCGCGATCACCAGGTCTTTGGGATAAGGCGACAACGCTTCTGCGATCAGTTCTTCATTGACGTCAGGACCATAGGAATCCGCGGTGTCGATGAAATTAACGCCCAGCTCAACCGCCTTGCGGAGGACAGCAATCGCTGCTGACCGGTCCTTAGGTGGCCCCCAAACCCCGGGGCCGGTTAGACGCATGGCGCCGTAACCCAGGCGCTTGACCGTCAATTCGCCGAGCGTTATCGTTCCCGCCGACTTCAAGGGACTACTCGTATGATCCGTCAATGCTCACCTCTAGAACTAACAAAAGTTGTAATGCCGTAACGATTAAATCAGCCGGCTGTTTTTCACGATGTCCTGTCGTGCTTATCCACAAGCAGATCACCAGATAGAATATTCAAGAAAGCATGGAGCTGAGCCAATGTTGTGACGCGCATATCACCGATTACTATGATTACCAAAGTTTGACGGAAAGGGAAACGTGACCCTTCCATTCTTTTTCTTACCCTTAGAATCTGTTTAAATCACTGAGTGACTCCCCCGCGGAATTCAACGTGATCGATATCCATTGCCACATTCTGCCGAACGTGGACGACGGGTCCAAATCCTGGGACATGTCGCTGGAGATGTGTCGCATGGCCGCCGATGATGGTATTGAGCATATTGTCGCCACCCCTCATGCCAACGAACGTTACCAGTACAACCGCCAGCATCTGGCGAGCAACCTCGAATATCTCCGGGTATTGGCTGGCCACATTCCGCGGTTGAGCCTAGGGTGTGACTTTCATCTTTCATACGACAACCTGCAAGAGGTTCTGATCACTCCCGAGCGTTTTACCATTGAGGATTCACACTATCTCCTGGTCGAACTGAGCAACTACAGCATTCCGACGCAAATCAATGAATATTTCACCAAGATGGCGGACGCGGGCATCACTCCCGTGATTACTCATCCAGAACGAAATCCAATTCTGCAGGAGACGCAACAACGGATTTTGCAATGGGTCGATCAGGGTTGTGTCGTGCAGGTGACGGCTTCCGCGCTGACCGGCGGCTGGGGAACGAAGGCCGCGCGCGTCGCCGAGTGGCTACTCGAAAGGGACGCCGTGCATGTGCTCGCTACCGACGCGCATGACACCAAACATCGCATCCCGGCTCTGTCGGCAGCCAGAGAAAAAGTCGCCAAACTTTGCGGCCCCGACGTGGCTAAGGCTTTGGTGGACGACAATCCCCGGGCCGTGATCAGCGACAAACCTCTACCATTTTTCCCTGATCCGGTGATGAAGAAAAATATCGGTCGGGGTCGATGACCGCGCTTCATGGTGAATGACGAACGACGACTATTACTTCTGCGGCGGGGCTACTACGGCGGGAGTCTGGTTCAGCAAAGGTGACGCGCGCGGCGACTCGGGTTGCGACGTCATCGCGCTTTCCGGATTTAGCAGGTGCTCGTGATCTGGCCCGAGACCAAGTTTAATCAACGCGCGTGAATCGGGGACCACTTTGCTCTGCCACCCGTTGTCCGCCTGGAAGCGCACCATCGCATTCTGCGAGTTCGCATCCCAAGTACCGGTAGGTGAACCTTCCATGTAGTGTTCCCGAATCAGCGCTTCCTGGATTTCGCGGGCGCGCGCAGGGTCGATCTTCTGTTGGCCCTTCTGACGGGCGCTCGTTTTCTTGCGTAACTTCCTGCTCTTATGAGAGGTCGAAGAAGTCGAAACAGTCAGCAGCCTGGCCTTTGATGGGTTGCCAGTCGCATTGGAACCGGCCTGGCCGGACGCGATCCCACACACCAGAAGCATGACGCTGCTCGCGCCTAAAAGTCTCCCCGGAATGGAACCGTCAAATCTCAAATTCGAAGCCGCCTGAGCAATTCTGATCGAGCAGGCAGGGTAAACCATCCCTGATCGCAGCACCAGCTTCTTTTAGGTCAGCCCCTTTGGAGTAGCCGACGGATTACGGAAGCGTGCCGGCCAGGAAGATCGTCCCTCCCTGACGCCCGGCGCCACGCTGACGGACAAGGAAAACTACGTCCTGACCGCTCTTTAGCGCGCCAGAGACGCGGGTAAATTGGTCTTCATTGTCTACAGCCTGCTTGTTGATTTCGAGGATGATATCGCCCCGGCTCAATCCGACGTCTTCACCGAAAGAGCCTGACTTTACCTCCTGCACGATGACGCCTTTATTCGCAGGAACATCGAGGCGATCCGCCATCTCCTGAGTAAGCGAGCGCACGGTTAAACCCAACTTGCTTTCCTTAGGCCCTGTCTCAACTCCGGTGTCGTCATCGTCGCCAAGGCGCGCGGCAAACAGTTTGGCCCGGTCAGCCACGGTGGCCGTCAACTCCTGCTTCTTTCCGTTTCGTATGAATCCGACGACAATCTTCGATCCCGGTTTGCGGCCGGCAATGTCGGACACAAGTTCGTCGCCATTCTTAACCGGCTTCCCATCGATCGCGACGATGGTGTCCCCAACTTTCACTCCCGCCTGTTCAGCGGGACTGCCAGGCGTAACGTCCGACACGGTGATTCCCGAACCGGTTCCGTAGACCCGGGCGATGGCAGGGTTTTCCTGCGCGTTGAACATGATTCCAATCGAACCACGCGATACCCGGTGATCCGGACCAACCAGCTGGTTGTAAACCTGCGCAACGGTATTCGAAGGAAGTGCGAATCCCACGCCAGCGTAGGCGTTTGTGTCAGTGAGAATCGCTGTGTTGATGCCGATCACTTCGCCCGCCATGTTCACTAGCGGACCGCCCGAGTTGCCGGGATTAATTGCTGCATCAGTCTGAATAAAAGATTGAAATTGTCGGGTAGGGACGATGTTGCGTCCGGTCGCGGAGACTATCCCGGCAGTGACGGTTTCCTGTAACCCAAAAGGACTGCCCACCGCTAATACCCAATCCCCAACCTGCATGCTGTCTGAGTTACCCAACTTTGCGATGGGGAGCGATTTTTCACTCTCGATCTTGATAACCGCGAGATCTGTTTCCTGATCCGAACCTACGACTTTGGCTTCGTGTAGTACTCCCGGCGGATCATCCTGCAGCTTGACGCGAATGCGGTCGGCTTTATCGACAACGTGCCGATTGGTGACGATATAACCCTTGGAATCCACAATCACCCCGGAACCGAGCGAACGCTCACGAATCGCGCCGCCGTTCCCGCCGCCACCCGGTCCTCCCTGCCCACCCTGTCCACCCTGTCCTCCAAAAAACCGGTCAAAGAAATCGTCGAACGGATTGGCATCGTCGTCATTCTGGCCGCGGCGGCGTTTGGGACTTTTAATGGTGGACTCGGTGTTGATGTTCACCACGCTGGGTTCAAGCTGCTTGGAAATCTGGGAAAACTGGCTCGACAGCATTTGAGGCGAAGGCACCGTCAACATCGCCGCATCGGAGGAGTTGCTGGCTTTTTTGTCCTGCCCCTTGACCCCATAGGAAATGACGGTCCCGATCAGGATACCGAGGGTCAATGTAAGCAGAATCGAAAGCGTGTATGCGGGACGGTTGGCCTTCAACTGCGCCAAAAAAGCGCTTGCGCGCTGGTTCATGATGACTTCCTCCGAAATAATTGCGGCCCCATAATTATACCTTCCCGTCAACAGCAGACACTAACCGCGCACGATATGACACACCGCTGCCATGGGTGGTTAGACGCTGATTTCAGGAAAAGTGTTGCGGCGGACGCTTTGAGGATGCGAGAAGCTGGCCCTGGCCGCCCGAGCATATAACATGTCGGAGATGCCCTCTTCACCAACACTGAGCATTGTCTCCACCGCAGGCCAGTGGTGGAGAGAAGGCTTGGCGCGCGCTGGATTCTGGCCGACCGCGCGCAGCTTTGGCGGTGCGCTTTGGGACTTTGTGCTGGAATCCACGCCCGCACACCGGCGCCAGCGATATGGTGACGCCGACTATGACTGGGATTATCACGTGGACACGACCAGCGCGACTGTGGGCTGGCGGGACCGTCTGCTCGGAGAATTTCACTCCGCTTATCAACCGACGGAGCCGGCGTTGTTCAAGCAAATGATGGCGATTCTTGAAATTGATTTCAGAAATTTCACGTTCATCGACGTGGGCTCTGGCAAAGGCCGCGTACTGCTAATGGCTGCCGACTATCCCTTCCGCCGCATTATCGGGGTAGAACTACTCTCTGACTTGCATCGGGTCGCACATGAAAACATCAGAGCTTATAAGAGCGATTTGCAGCAATGCTTCGCGGTAGAAACCGTACTTGGCGACGTCCGCCAATTCGTTTTTCCCGCAGAACCGGTTGTTCTTTATCTGTTCAACCCTCTGCCGGAATCCGGGCTGATCGAAGTCATGGCTAATCTGGAGAGCTCCCTGCGAGAAAATCCGCGGTCCGCATTTGTGCTTTATCACAATCCGCTACTGGAATCCGTTCTGGCCAGGAGTCACTCCTTCAAGAAAATTGCAGGCACCCATCAGTATTCGTTGTTCCAAAACGTTCTGTAGATTGCATCAATCAATCTGCGGTTCTTCATGCCGCGCTCCTCAATGTGATGACAAGCAGGCAAGATTTGCCGGGTTACGGCGAGGCAACTTTTGCCCACTTGCCGCACCACGAGGAAAGCTCAATCCTGAATGATCCTCTAAGTGCCGTAGATTGTCCGGATTTGACACTTCCAATGCTCAGAATTTTTGGCGTCTAACTTGCCTTACTGATTAATGCTTCATGGCAATGGCACAAAGCAGCATTGCCGATAAGACTCGGGGACGAACTGTCCCACCTGAGGAGAAAGCGATGTCAGTAGCAGGCATTTCCAGCACCAATCTTTTTGATTACAGCGCTCAGACCGTTCAGAACAAGAAGCAGCAGTTTCAGCAGGCGTTCGCACAGCTCGGCCAGGATCTCCAGTCAGGAAATCTCGCTGCAGCGCAAACGGATTTTGCGACCCTGCAACCGCTCGGTCCGCAAAACAATTCAACTACTTCGGCCGAGAACAACAGCCCCATTGCCCAGGCATTAAACCAGCTTTCAACCGATCTTAAATCCGGAAACACCGCAGCAGCACAACAGGATTACGCGACGATTCAGCAGGACTTCAAGAACGCAGCAATGCACGGGCATGGACATCACCATCACGGCGGTGGTGGCGGCGGCAGTGCAGTAAGCCAGTTGCTTACACAACTTGGACAATCGCTGCAGCCCGGCAATCTGTCTGCGGCTCAACAGGCATACGGCACATTGCAACAGGACCTGATGCAATTTTCCGAAACCAATGGCTCGATGACGGCGACAGCGTCACAACCCAATTTAACCGGCTTCTCAGCAAACGCGTAAGCGATCTATTTTGGGAATGAAATATTACGGTTGCCTTACTTTCGTTCTTTACGAATAGTAGGCAGCCGTTTCATCACATGACAAGGTGTTACCCGTTTTTAACTTCGGTAACTTTCACCCCGGTTCCTGCGGCCTAGAATCTGACTAGTGGCGAGAGAGCGACCGTTCGCATGACTCAGGAACACACCTTCACAGCTAATCAAAATAAGCCCACCACTCCACCGATCCAGCGATGGCAAATCGAGGGCCGTGAGTGGTGGCTGTGGTCGCTGGCAGTTGTCGTCACTCTCGTACTGACCTTCGGAATCGTCTCGTTGACATTCTTCCAGTTGCATCCCCAAGTGGAAGGCAGTTACTGGACCAATCTCAAAGAGTGGGTTCGAGGGTTGGCTTGTGTAGTCCTGTTATTCGACATTTACACCTTGTACCAGCACTTGCAATTGCAACGAATCCGGCGGAGGCTGGCGGAGCGGGATCAACTCTTCCAATTGATCACCGAGAATGCCGCTGACATGATTGCCGTCGTGGATGGCGCGGGTCACCGCATCTACAACAGTCCTGCTTATCAGCACGTATTGGGATACTCGGCGGATGAGTTGCGGACTACTTCGTCAATAGATCAGGTTCACCCCGATGATCGCGCCAAGGTACTGGAAGCTGCGCACAAGGCTCGTACCACCGGTCACGGACAGCGGATGGAATACCGCATACGCCACAAGGATGGAACCTGGCGCATCCTTGAATCGACAGCCAGCGCGGTTCGCAATCAAAAGGGCGAAACCGAAAAACTTGTAATCGTGAATCGAGACATCAGTGAACGTAAACGGGCGGAAGAGTTACTCGCCCATAGCGCCTTTCACGACGGGCTTACTCATCTTCCCAATCGCGCGCTTTTCCTTGATCGCCTGCAGCGGGCTGTCACGCTCTCCAAGCGTCATACGGATTACAAATTCGCTGTGCTCTTTATCGATATCGACGAATTCAAAGTCTTCAACGACAGCCTGGGACACTTGGTCGGCGACGAAGTTCTGGTTCAAATCGGCAAGAGATTGACCGCCTCGCTTCGGGAAATCGACACCATCGCCCGGCCGCAGCTGACCGCATCCCCAAAAGATGACACGCTCGCCCGGGTGGGCGGTGACGAATACACCGTCCTTCTCGAAGACATCCGCCATGCGAGCGACGGCATACGCGTAGCGGAACGGTTGCAGGCGAGACTGGCGGCTCCCTTCCTAATACACGGATACGAAATTGTCGTGAATGCGAGTGTTGGCATCGCTCTGAGCACGACCAACTGCGTGCACGCGGAAGACCTGCTCCGTGACGCCAACATTGCCATGTATCGCGCCAAACGAAGCGGCAAGGCTCGCTGTGAAGTCTTCGACACCGCCATGCATGAGGGAGCGGTCCGGCGCCTGGAGTTGGAGACGGAGCTTCGCAAGGGCCTCGAACTGGGAGAATTCAGGACCCACTACCAGCCGATCGTTTCTTTGAAGACCGGAAGGATCACAGGGTTCGAAGCCTTGACCAGATGGCAGCGCGGAGATCGCCTGCTCGGCCCGGTTGAATTTATCGCGGTGGCCGACGAAACCGGACTTGATTCTTCCAATGAATCGGCTGCTGCTCCGCGAAGCCTGCGAACAACTTAAATTGTGGCAAGCTCAATTCCCTGCCGAACTGCCATTGACCATGAGCGTGAACATCACCGGCAAGGAGTTTCTCTGTCCCACCCTGGCGAAAGGAATCGGAGAGACTCTCAAACAGACAGGGCTCGATCCCGACACTCTACAGTTGGAAATTACCGAGACCATCACCATGAACGATCCGGAGAAAGCGGCTTCTGTTCTTTCGGAACTGAAGGCCCTCGGCGTTCGCCTGAGCGTGGATGATTTCGGCACGGGATATTCGTCGCTCAGCCGCCTGCAACAGTTTCCCGTCAATTCCCTGAAAATCGATCGCGCTTTCATCTCGCGCATGGACAGCGACCCGGAAAGTCACAAGATCGTGCAGATCATCATCATGCTGGCCCAGAACCTCGGGCTGGTCACAGTGGCGGAAGGAACGGAAACAGAAGAGCAAGTTGACCAGCTCAAACTTCTCGATTGCGGATTCGCACAAGGATATTACTTTTCGAAACCAGCCGATCACCTGGCCATTTCTGCCCTGCTCGTGAAAGTGAACAAGTCCAAAATCGGCGTCACTGCCCTAGCACACGAAGCTTCTGCAGGCACCTGATTCTCTTCCATACGTTATCCTAGGCTGTCTCGTGGGTCATCCTGAACTCTCCCGTGCGTCATCCTGAGGGACTTCAGTCCCGAAGGATCTGGCGCGCACACAGATGCGGAAGTTAGCGTGACCACGCGCTCAATAGACCTCTAAACGGCTTCTGGCTATACTTAGCTCCAATGAACGCCTTCGCTTTATTGACGTTTCGCCGTGGCACCCGCGGCAATGCCTGTTGTTGTAAGCGCGCGTTGTCGTGATCGCAGCCTCGAATTTGAAAGATAGAAGTTCAAGTTCCCAAAGGCCCGTGATCACGAAATCATGGGCCTTCTGCTTGTCCACTTAAACTTTCCAACCTCAAAGGAGGTTCCCGTGAGTCAGGTTTTTGATGAAGTTCTCGAAGCCAATCGAAAGCACAGCGCAGATTTGAAGGAAAAGGGAAAACTGAGCTCGCCGCCAGCCCGCCGATTCGCGATTCTTACCTGTATGGATGCCCGGCTTGATCCTGCAAAATATGCAGGTTTGGCTGAGGGCGATGCCCACGTGATCCGAAACGCAGGAGGTCGCGCCAGTGACGACGCGATCCGGTCACTGATCATCAGTTACAAACTGCTCGGCACCAGAGAATTCTTTGTCATCCACCACACCGATTGCGGGATGCAGTCATTTTCCAACGAAGTCATGCGGAAATTGCTCGCCTCAAGCCTGGAAACGGCCGAAGTAACCCCAGAGGGATTTCGCGACATAGGACGCGGACCGGGTTCGCGCGAGGCCGAGTACATTGAGTGGCTAACTTTCAGGGACCAAAAACAGGCCGTGATTGACGATATCGAACGGATTCACAACCATCCGCTCATACCGAAGTCGATTCCGATCTATGGCCTGATCTACGACGTACGTTCAGGAAATCTGACTGAGGTCAGGTCACTCAAAAAGGCTGCTTGAGCTCAGGTATTGATTGGCGTTTTTATGCCCCCTGTCGCGCGGAACGAGGTTTCTTCTCTTTCCCTCGTCGCGCCCGCATGTGGTCCAAAGTCAGTAGAGTGCTGACCCATAGCGACGCCGCAAGATATCCTGCGATGACGTCGCTGGGATAGTGCACACCCAGGTAGATCCGAGAGAACCCGATCGCGGCTACCAGAGTCGCCGCGCCAGCCAGATGAGAACCTGCGCCGACCGGGAGCGAATACGTCCCATTAGCAGTCCCGCGAGCACACCATAAAAACAGAACGAAAACAAGGCATGCCCGCTGGGAAAACTGTACGTGCGCGGTACATGTGTAAAAAATGGAGTGGGACGGGCACGATGGAACGCATACTTCAGCGACAAATCCAATACCAGCGCGCCCAATATGGTAACCCCCAGCCATAACGATGCGCGCCACCAGCGGAAGTAGAGAAACACCACAATCGCAAGAATGACAGAGATGATAAGTCCGTCGCCGCCGATGAAGGAGACCGCGATCATCGCCTTGGTGAGGCCGGGAGAGGCGTACTCATGAATCCGCATTCGCACGGCGTGATCGAAATGCACTGTGCGGTCATGCGAAACATCTTCGGCAATCCAGGCAAACAGAAAAAGCGAGAGCACAGCGACTGCCAGACTAATGAGAGCAATCGTTTCCAGCACCGCTGGGGATTTGGGTTGCGTCTCCAGTTCTGGAAGCCGGGCATTTTCCGGTGCTGTCATCTACGTCCTTTTCCGACTGTCTCCGCTGGCGATGGGGTGTACCCGGCGATCAGAGCGTCCACTTTATCGAGCAGCGCTTTGTTTCCGTTGCGCGGGTACGAAGTCAGCTGTTCACTGTAACGTGGCAGGTTGTACAAAAAGGCTTCGACTCGTTCTTTGCTAAGTTCGTCCCAATACGTGCCGTATCCCAGCTTGTCGAGCCAGTACGCATTGAAGATCTGTTCAAACTGATGCTTGATCGGAATCGCGAGGTAAGGTTTCCGCAGGTGCAAAGCCTCCGTCATCAGGGAGAATCCGGCATTCGCGATGATGGCTTTCGCGGTGATCAAATCTTCCAGGAATCGATCGGCGCTCGGATTTCTATAAAGAATGTTGCCATTTTGCCCCTCGCGCCCGAATCCGTACGCGCGAAACGGACAGCGCACCGTACTCAACAGTCTTGCCAGTGCTGGTGCGGGCGAAGTCACGTAGACCAGAACATTCTCACCGCTCGTAGGAGTAGCGTTGAGGATTTGTTGCCGAAGAATTGGTGGAAAGAGGAAAGTCCGCGGACGCTTTATCGGGGAAATGAAGAACGAAGTGACCAGATACTCGTCCGCCCGCGGCGTCATGACCCGCGTGACCAGCTTCGCAAGCGCGGCGTCGCGCCGGTATTTCCGCGGATAGGAAACCTCCGTGTTCGTCAGGCAATGCTGGTTGTCGATGGAAATCACCGGCAGCCGTTTACGATGTCCCAGATGGCAAGAGAGAGGCTCGAAGTCAGTGATGATGACATCAATCTTCCACGTGTCGACTAACTCTGACAATCGCGCGATGCTTTTGGCGCGTTGTCCTACCGCCATGAGATTTTGTAGGACCGTGCGCCGGTACCGGACCTGATTGTTTACATACGCCAGACGCAAGCCATAGATTTCAGTAACTTCAAAGCGTTCCTGAAGGTTTCGCATTCCACGATCGAAGGACGCCACGTGGAGCGTGTGACCCTTTGCTTTCAGGTGAGAAAGAACCTCCATCGCCCTGGTCGAGTGACCCGATCCTTCGCCGTTGACCCCATAGAGTATGTTGGCCATCAGGTGTGGCAGTATAGCGCGCACTCGGCTTTGCAAATGTGACGTTTCAACTGATTGATTACCGCAAAAACAGTTTGGTTGGTTTCCCCGCGAAGCCTCTTTCTAACGCTCTAGTATCTTCTTACTATTGCTCCGGGTCCTTTCCGACAGTAAATTCTTCCGCAATAGCAGGCGTCCCTTTCATTGCTTGTGGGCGATCAATCATGCACTCTCCCTTGAGTCAGTCTTTGTCGTGGAGTTTGAAATGAGATTTCTACCAAAATGCCTGGTCTTGATAACAATCCTTTCGAGCGTCGTTCTCGCCCAGCAAACGCAGATATCTGCATTGGGAACACCGGCCGGTTCTTCCGCACCATCAGGCACTCCAGCGGCTCCGCAACCGTCGGCGGATAAAAAGGCTCCGCCGCCAAAGCACAAGCTGGGTCCGTTTGAGATTTCAATCAACTGGCGTACTCGCGCCGAAGGTTGGAACTGGTTTCAAGGAAAAACCGGCAACAGCGATTACGGCTTGTGGGATTCCCTGCTGCGTATTGGTATCGGCCAGACCACGGAACGTCTCGATTGGTTCGCCGAGTTGGAGCAAGCGTCCATACTCGGTCTCCCAAATGATGCGGTGGCCGCGGCGCCCCAGGGCCAGCTCGGCTTGGGAGCGAACTATTACGTGGCCAACGGCAACCAGCAAAACAACGCCAGCGTATTCTTGAAACAAGCCTATGTCGATTTCAAGCATCTTGGACCAACGAGACTCAAGCTGGGACGCTTTGAATATTTCGACGGCACCGAAGTCAAAGCTCCGGATCCGACGCTAGCGGCTGTCGTTCAAACGCGTATTTCAAGCCGCCTGATTTCCAATTTCGCTTTCGCTGCGGTCCAGCGGACCTTCGACGGGGGCCAATTCTCCTTGAATGGCGGCCCGAACAATTTCACGTTCTTTGCCGCAAGGCCGACGGCAGGAGTTTTCCAGGTTGATGGAATGCCCGAGCTTGACGTTGAGGTTTACTACGGCGCCTTTACCCGGTCGCTCAATACTTCGCATGGCTCGGCCCAATTGCGCGTCTTCGGTTTAGGTTATGTGGATGACCGCAATACGGTGCTGAAGACCGACAATAGGCCCACGCCTGTTCGGACCGCCGACCTGAACAAGATTCAACTGGCCACATACGGCGGAGACTACGTGCAGGTCGTCAACACCACAAACGCCGGCAAGTTCGATTTTCTGGCTTGGGGTGTATTCCAGGGTGGTTCGTGGGGAACCCTTAAGCAGCGCTCGGGCGCATTTGTCGGTGAAGCAGGATGGCAGCTTCCGGTTAAACATCTCAAACCATGGTTGAGTGCGGGCTACTCCTATGGAAGCGGTGATGGAAATCCCAAGGATTCGACCCACGGGACTTTCTTCCAGGTCTTGACGACTCCTCGCCAGTACGCACGTTTTCCCTTTTACAACATGATGAATAACGAGGACTTTTACGGGACCCTGAATCTGAAGCCGGCGGCCAAGCTTGGGCTGCGCAGTGAACTGCACGCGCTCCGGCTGGCCAATGCCGCCGATCTTTGGTATTCCGGCGGAGGTGCGTTTCAACCACTGACCTTTGGATACACGGGCCGCCCCAGCAATAATTTTCGCGGGTTAGGCAACGTGTGGGACATCAGCGCCGACTACCAGTTCACCCGCGCCTTCAGCGCCACTCTCTACTACGGCCATGCCTGGGGAAAGACCGTAATTGCAAAGATTTATCCCAATGAGGCAAACGGGCAGCTGATCTTTTTGGAGACCAATTTTCACTTCTAGTGACCTTTGCTGGCCCGCGAAGGCCGCTAATACAATTCAACTATTGACCAGAAATGGGCAAGAGTGTGATTGTGGTCACATTTCGGACGTAAGTCCAAAGCTCGAAGGAGAATCCTGATGGCCGTTTCAAGCCCCGCGGTTCCCAACATTCATGTCTCGCCAGGGGCCAACGCCAGCTTCTACGAGAAGCTGAACACCACGTGGCACGAGCGTGCCCTCCAGGGTTTTATGTTTATCGTCCTCGCACACTGGGCCGAACACCTTTTCCAGGCATACCAGATCTATGTAATGGGATGGCCGCGGCCGAAGGCCAATGGTTTGGTTGGACTGTGGTATCCCAACCTAATCAAGTCTGAAACGCTGCACTACGGCTACGCCCTGGTCATGCTCATTGGCCTATGGGTGCTCCGCAAAGGATTTACCGGACGAGCGCGAACCTGGTGGACAATCGCGCTAGTGATCCAGTTCTGGCACCACATCGAGCATTTTCTGCTGATCTGGCAGGCCACGACTCACCATAATTTCTGGGGCAAGCCGGTGCCATTCAGCGTTCTGCAACTATTCTTCCCACGCGTAGAACTTCACCTCTTCTACAACTCGATCGTATTCGTCCCCATGGTCATCGGGATGTACTATCACATGTTTCCTCCAGAGGGGGAGCAGGGGAACCCAGCTTGCACGTGCGAATGGGGTCATAGCGCTTCGGCAAAGGCTGCCTGACACAGTTGATGGAGTGGCGATGTCGTCTGTTGTGCGCTTGCGTCGCAACTTTGTTCATCGCCGCCTGCGCCCGGCCAGCGGACTCGTCGCATACGATCAGGCTTGAGCACGAAATCTCGCCCGAACCCGCTCGGGTTGGGCCCGTTACGGTCGCCTTCCGGCTGTCCGATTCCGCCGCGAAACCGATTGCGGGAGCGCATATCGCGGTAGAAGCGGATATGTCACATGCGGGCATGGCTCCTGTCTTCGGAGAAGTAAACGAGATCGCGCCCGGCCGCTACCAGGCACATCTTAAATTCGAGATGGCGGGAGATTGGGTTATCCTCCTGCATATTGAACTGCCCGGAGGGCAAAAGTTGGAACGCCAGATAGAGCTAAGCGGCGTCCGACCCAACTAGGCAAGCTGTTGAATCCATCTTCCATCCCGGCCCTCGAAACTCCAGAATCTCTGCCCTTTGATTTAATGCGAGTGCCCGGCCTGGGCCGTTTGTTCGCCTGGCGCTATGCTCGCCCTTTGCTTCAGGCTCCGCTTCTGATTGTTAGCGTGGTCATGATCCTGCACGGACTGCTCGGGCCGACACTTGCACCCAAAAATCTGGCGACAACTCTTAGCTGGCTTCACTTTCGCGGCGTGCTGGTGCTTGTGTTGCTCTGCGCCGGAAATTTCTTCTGCCTCGCTTGTCCGTTCATGCTCGTCCGGCAGGCAGCACGCCGCCTGTTCAAGCCGCGCTTCGACTGGCCGCGTCCACTGCGAAACAAGTGGCTCTCGGTCGCCCTTTTCGTACTCATTCTCTTCACCTATGAGCTATTCGATCTGTGGTCATCGCCATGGTGGACGGCTTGGCTGATCATCGCCTACTTTCTTACCGTGCTGGTGGTGGACGGATTTTTCAAGCACGCTTCGTTCTGCAAGTTCGTCTGTCCGATCGGGCAGTTCAATTTTGTCGCCTCAACCCTCTCCCCGTTTGAGGTCAAGGTTCGTGACCACGACGTATGCACCCGCTGTCATACTCTCGATTGCATTCGTGGACGTCGCAAGCCGGCCTCGGACCTGGTGACCATTCGCGGCTGCGAGTTGGCGCTGTTCCAGCCTCGCAAGGTCGGCAACATGGATTGCACTTTCTGCCTGGACTGCGTTCACGCCTGTCCGCACGATAACGTCGGAATTTTGAGCCGCTTACCCGGGACCGAATTGTTGACTGATCCTCTGCGATCTGGGATTGGATATTTTTCCCGGCGCAAGGATCTGGCCGCGCTGGCGATTGTGTTTACTTTCGGCGCCCTGCTCAACGCATTTGGAATGGTGAGCCCTGTCTACGCGGTGGAGGGCTGGCTGGGACGAACCTTGCACCTGAGTCACGAAGCGCCGGCTGCTAGGCATCATCTTCACCTTCTTTCTGATTCTGGAACCCGTCGTTTTGCTGGGCCTGGCTGCTTGGTTAACGCGTCGCTTGTCAGCTAGCCCGCGCGCCTTGTTGCCGCTGATGGTGAGATACAGTTACGGTCTCGTTCCGATGGGCTTCGGAATGTGGCTGGCCCACTATGGATTTCACTTCCTGACTGGCCTTTACACCATCGTCCCGGTGACCCAAAGCGCCTTTGCGAGTTTGGGTTGGCCTCTGTTAGGTGAGCCACGTTGGACGCTTACAGGTTTGCCGCCAAACATCGTTCAAGTCATTGAAATCGGATTTCTGTTGCTTGGTTTTGCCGGTTCGCTCGCGGTGATCTACGGTCTGGCGGAGGAAGATTCACCCCACCAACCTATGCGCGCGTTTATTCCATGGGCGACCGTAGGCCTGTTTCTCTGGGCCGCATCGATGTGGCTGATGTTCCAGCCCATGGAGATGCGCGCCACGATGATGATGAGCGGGTAGTCATTACGAATAAGATCGAAGATGAAATTCGAAACCAATTTCGAAGGGCTACGATGGGCTTGGTTTTTATTTGTATTCTGGCTGATATTTCCTGTGCCGGCCAGCGCCCACAACGGTCCTCCGTTCCCCATTATTGAGAACCGCAGGGTTGGACCCTGCGTGATTTCTCTCTGGACGCACCCGGATGTCGGCACTGGCACCTTTTTTGTTTTTGTCGAACCGATCGCCGGGGGAACGGTGCCGAAAGACCTCAAGGTACAGATTGGGGTTCAACCAGAGAGTGGACGTCTTCCCGAGGTTGTCTACACTGCCAACCGGGACGACAACGGCGGGCAGTTACAATACAAAGCCGTCGTGGAATTTGATCGTGACGAGTTCTGGCGCGTTCACCTGATTTTGGATAGTTCGCAAAGCCGGGGAGAAGAGTTTTCTCGCGTGGAAGCGACTCCGGTTGGGTTTGGTAAGTGGGACCTCCTGTTTTTTCTACTGCCGTTCCTGGCAGTCGGGTTCCTTTGGATGCGAGGCATGTCGCGACGCCGCAATCGCATAAAAAAGTTGCAAGCCGCGTAGTGATGGTTTCGATTTCGGCGCGTTGCGAGCCAATCAAAACTGGATGCGGAAAAGAGCGGAGAGATTTGATGAACACCTTCAATTCGGAGACTGCTCCGGCAACTACGGCCAGGGGCCTGAAGTTCCGCCACTTGGTCCTGTTCGCTCTTGGCGGAGCCATGGCCATCACTTTCACGAGCTGTCACTCCAGTCCCAAGTTCCCCGACAGATCTTCCAAAGAATACGGTGATGTAGTTTCGGCATTTTATGTAGGCCTGGCCGCGTTGCAGGTTGGAGACGATGTGCACGCCGACAACAGGCTCTCTGAACTTACGCGACTGGTGCCCGCCGAGCCTGCGGGCTGGGCCAACTGGGGGATCCTCGCACTTCGCCAGAGAAACTATGACGCCGCGGCGCAACGCCTGGAACGGGCTCGCGATTTGGCGCCACAGAACGACCATGTTTATGACTTGTTGGGAATTCTGGAAAGCCAGCGCGGCAATTCCACACAAGCCATTGCCAACTTGCGCAAAGCCGCAGAACTGAATCCGCAAAACCTGCGGGCCATCTATCAACTTGCCGAGGAGACGGAACGGCAGAGTGCCGCCAATAGTGACGCGGAATTTCAGGGACTCATCCAGAAAATTCTCACGGCCCAGCCAGATAACCTTGCGGCGCTTCTGGAATTGAGCCGGATCGCCGCGAAGCGCGGTGACGTCGCTACGTTGAAGTCAGCTGTCGCTCAAATAAGTGCGCGATCCGCGGCATGGCCGCCGGAAGTACAACATCAACTAGCCATAGTGCAATCTGCCGCAGAAGGCCAGGACTTGCATCTCGCCGCGACCCAGACAACTTTCCTGCGCAATGTGCTGCGTGCGAGTCCCCGAATATCGCCAGAGTCTCAAGGCGATCAAAGCAGCGCCAGGAGAAGAGGCTGAGCCTTTCACCCGCTTCCTGCGACTAGAGTCTCCGACCTTCAAACCAGCACCGGCAGACACCGCGCTCACGTTCAATCCAGCGCCCATCAGCAGCCTTGCAAGCGGTCACTGGAATTGGATTGGAGCGATTCAGTTAGGCAGCGCGGGCCCACCCGCCGTTGCCGTGGCCAACGGTCGTGAAGTTCGCCTATCCACAGGCGCGACTTTTCCATTTCCGGGTGGCGCCGCTGCCGTCGCGCCCGCATCCGAAGGAATTGTGCCGCTCGATTTTAACTACGACTTCAAAACGGACCTCGCGCTTGCAGGTGCAGGTGGAGTTCGCCTGTTGGCGCAGGACAATCCGAATTCATTCCACGATGTGACGCCACAGACCAAACTGCCGAAATCCGTGACTGATGCGGCCTATACCGGCGCGTGGGCGGTTGACATCGAGGCTGATGGCGATCTCGACATCGTGCTCGGCGCGAGTAAGGGAGTTCCGACCGTCCTCAGAAATAACGGAGACGGTACGTTCTTGGCTATTCACCCGTTCGCCGGCATTTCAGGCGTTCGCGGTTTTGCCTGGGCGGATCTGGACGGCGACGGTAATCCCGATGCGGCGATCATCGATGGCGCAAACCAGCTTCATGTGTTCATGAACGAGCGCCAGGGACAATTTCGCGAGCGCCCGCTTCCGGCCAATTTGCCGTTGATCAAAGCGATAGCTGTGGCGGATCCCGACAATGATGGCGTACTCGATCTGTTGGCCGTTCAGGATGATGGCGTCATCGTTCGCATTTCAGACAAGAACGAAGGAGAGAGTTGGGACACCGCTGAAATCGCTCGCGTGCCGGACGCCGCGAACTATCTTGCTGGTGAAGTAAAGCTGCCAGGTCGGCTGATCTCGATAACAATGGAGCACTCGATCTCGTTTTATCTCCGGCGTCACCAGCCCCAAATAAAGCCGGCGGAACGCTTATTTGGCTGGGCGATGAACAGGGGAAGTTTGTCCTGCTGAAGCAACTGACCGAACCCGCACTGGTTTTTGACATCGCGGACCTGAGCGGCGACGGCAAACTCGATCTGCTGGGTTTGTCCTCGGATGGACAACCAGTAGAGGCAGTCAATCAGAGCTCGAAGAATTATCACTGGCAGGTGGTGCGGCCGCACGCTGCACAGGCCGTCGGCGACCAGCGCATCAATCCATTCGGAGTTGGCGGCGAAGTGGAAATTCGCTCCGGACTTACTGGTGCAGAAGCAACCGATCGCCGGGCCGCAAGTTCATTTCGGATTGGGCGAACAAACAACCGCCGAGGTCGTCCGGGTCATCTGGCCAAATGGCACGGTGCGCGCTGAGTTTGGCGTGAAAGCCGATCAGGAAGTTGTCACCGAACAGCGATTGAAAGCTTCGTGTCCGTTTCTGTTCGCCTATCAACGGCAAACAAATGGAATTTGTGAAGGACGCTGTTCCATGGGGATCGGCCATCGGCTTGCGCATCAATACTCTCGGGTCGGCAAACATAGCCGCGACCGGAGAGTGGTACAAAATCGGACGCGATCAACTTGTGCCGCATGACGGCTTCTACGATATTCGAGTCACCGCCGAACTTTGGGAGGTCTACTACTACGACTATCTCGCACTCATGACGGTTGACCACCCGGCTGGAACTGAAATTTATGTCGACGAACGATTCGTAATTCCGCCAGCGAAGCTTGGGTATTACGACGGTCTCCACCCCGCACAATATCGCTCGCGCGATCGATGACAATGGTCAAGACGTCACGGATCTAGTTCACGATCTCGACGGAAAAGCGGTTAGCAGCTTTGGGCGCGGGCAGTTTCAGGGATTGACGCGCGATCATTATCTTGAAGTGGATCTCGGCGACGATGCACCGAAGAGCGGTCCGCTTTACTTGATTGCGCAAGGGTTCAATCCACGACACCGAATCATCGGTGAACGTTGCTATCACCCAGGGCAGCCGCTGGCGTGCTCACGGTATGAGCGTCGAAGTGCCGGATGGCCGCGGCGGCTGGGTCACGGCGCAAGACAATCTCGGGTTTCCGGCAGGCCGCAAGAAAACGGTTCTGTTCAATCTGACCAATGTCTTTCGCCCTGGAACTCCACGCAAAGTGCGCCTCCGGACCAATCTTGAAATTTATTGGGACGCGATTCACTGGGCACAAGGCGCTCCTGATGCGCCCGTCAAAGAAACGACGTTGGATCCGGCTGTGGCCGATCTTCATTATCGCGGCTACTCCGTGATGCACATGCCGGTAGGCGCGGGGGCGCCGGAAGTCCCGGACTATAACCAGATTGAAGGGACCAAGCAGCATTGGCGCGACCTGATTGGCTACTACACACGCTACGGCGATATTCGGGAGCTTGTGTCAAAAATTGATGACCGTTACGTCATCGTGAATTCGGGAGATGAAATGTCGCTGCGCTTTCCCGAGCAGCCACCACCTCCGGCTGGCTGGGTACGCGACTTTGTAATCAAGGGGGATGGCTGGATCAAGGACGGCGACTATAACTCAACTTTCTCGAAAACCGTCTTGCCGTTGCCATACCACGCGAAGAACGAGTACACCACGCGACCCGGCAAACTTGAAGATGAATGGGTCTACCGCCATCATCCGGAAGACTGGCAGACTTATCACACGCGCTACGTGACTCCTGAGGTATTCAAGAACAGCTTGCGGAATGTCCCGGCGCGGAGCAACTCAGCGCAATGACAGGTACCCGGATCGCAAGAATTGCTGTCAGCATCCTTTTCGTCGGGCTCTTGATTACTCCGCTCGCCATGAAGCGTCTTGCAGCACGGCGTGCCGCGGACCGATCGCGGATGGGCGCGCAAACTGCACTGGCACGTCATGGATTCAGCCTGGAAGAAGTCTCCAAAGCTGCCGGCATCAATTTCGTTCATCAATCCCCGGCGCTCGATCCCAAACTGGCTCCCATCATGCCGGAGGTCGCGTCCATGGGAGCCGGAGTTTCAATTGTGGATTTCGATCGCGATGGCTGGTCCGATATTTATGTAACCAACAGCGCGATTGGAAGCAAGAATGCCCTGTACCGGAACATGGGCGACGGCACATTTAAAGACGTGGCCGGCGAAATGGGAATTGCCGATGTCAACCAGCCCGGCACCGGAGTTTCCACCGGCGCCGTTTGGGGCGACTACGACAACGATGGATACGAAGACCTGTTTCTCATCAAATGGGGACGCCCCGAACTATTCCACAATGACCACGGTCACGGATTCACACGCGTGAGCGAGCAAGCAGGGCTGCCGCCATGGATCAACGCCAATACCGCGATCTGGTTTGACTACGATGGCGACGGACTGCTGGATCTTTTCGTCGGTGGCTACTATTCCGAGGACATTGATCTCTGGCACCTCACCACCACGCGCATCATGCCCGAAAGTTTCGAGTATGCCAAGAATGGCGGGCGCAAGTATCTGTTCCACAATCTCGGCAATGGAAAGTTTGAAGAAGTCAGCGCAGAAAGTGGGCATCAACAGCCGCCGCTGGGCACTGGCTGCAGCAGCCGCGGATTTGCGAGGCACCGGGCATCCTGATCTGTTCGTCGCCAACGATTATGGAGTTTCGGAACTTTACTTCAACGACGGAAAGAAGTTCCATGAAGTAGGCGAGCAGACCGGCGTTGGCTTCGCACCCAAGAGTGGAATGAACGCCGCGTTTGGCGACATTTTCAATCAGGGCAGATATTCCGTTTATGTTTCCAATATTTCGGAAGATGGCATCCTGATTCAGGGAAATAACTTGTGGGTGCCGAAGGAAGGAACTTCGGGCGACGCCATCAAGTATGAAAACCTGGCGCGCGATTTTGGTGTTGAACTCGGTGGCTGGAGTTTTGGCGCCCAGTTTGGCGATTTGAATAACGACGGAACTCTCGACTTATATCTGACCAACGGCTATATCTCGCTCGATCGCAATCGAAGCTACTGGTACGACTTTTCCAAGGTCGCCGGCGGCAACAGCACGATCATCGGCGATGCCAAGAACTGGCCGGCATTTGAGGGCCGCAGTCTGTCGGGATACCAGAACAAACGCGTGTGGCTGAACGATGGCGCGGGAAAGTTTGTGGATGTCGCCCAGGCGGTCGGTGTCACCGACACTCATGACGGCCGGGCCGTCGCACTGGCCGACCTGTGGAACCGTGGCGTGCTCGACGTCGTGGTCGCGAATCAAAATGGACCGTTGCTGGTCTACAAAAACACGGTCACGCCGGAAAATGAATGGATCGAATTCGAACTGGAAGGAACCGCCAGCAACCGCAGTGCGATCGGCGCTCGGGTCGCACTTTTTTGGAATGGCCAGCAGCAGGTGCAGGAAGTCTCAGGAGGCAGCGGTTTTGCTGCGCAAAATCAGCGGCGGTTGCATTTCGGACTGGGCAAGTATCCGCAGATTGAAAAGGCGGTAATTCGCTGGCCATCCGGTAAAGTACAAACCATTGATAAGCCTGCCGCCGACCAGTTGCATAAGATCAAGGAGCCCGCATGACGCAACAGACCAGCGAACGGTCCGGCAAACCTGCGCTCGCGCCCGCTACCCGTCACCGGCTACAGGCCGCAGTGGAAGCGATGGCTCAGTCTCGAAAATCGCTACCTGGCTCCGATTTTCATCACCTGCATCCTGCTGGCTGGGCACCTGTCATTCGGCATTCTCGAAAGCTACCAGAAGACTCTGCTGGCGATCGTCGTGAGCATCGCGACTGGAGATGGCGCTGGGCCGCATTTTCTTATCACAAGTGGCTGCACCCGGCGAGCGCGTACATCACCGGCATCAGCGTCGGAATTCTGGTTCGCTCGCCCGCATTCTGGCCTTACGCTTTGTGCAGCGCGATCTCCATCATGTCGAAATACGTGCTGCGGGTCAAAGGCCGCCACATCTGGAATCCATCGAACTTCGGCATTTCCGTGATGCTTTTCCTGGTTCCCGAAACTGTCGCCAGTCTGAGCATTCAGTGGGGAAACTACCTTTTGCCCATGGTCGTCATCTGGATATTGGGCTCGGTGATCATCTGGCGCCTGCGCAGGTTTCACATCACGGGCATCTATGTGGCGTCCTTCATCGCGTTCGCTTTTCTGCGAAGCTGGATTACCGGCAGCCCGTGGCAATCCGAGATTGCGCCGATCACCGGACCGATGTACCAGCTCTTCATCTTCTTCATGATTACCGATCCGAAAACCACGGTGCGATCGAAGAACTGGCAATGTGTCGTCGTGTTTCTGGTCGCGCTGGTTGAAATGGTGATGCGTTTGCAGCAAATCGTTTACGCTCCTTTCTATGCGCTATTCATCGTTGGGCCAACTGCCATGCTGATCGAAATCTGGATGGATTCGCGGCGCGCCAGCGCCGCGAAGTTGACGCCGCCCACATTGATGGCACCCATGACGAGGAACCGGAATATCTCGAAGCGTCGAAGTCGGATTCTGTGTTGTGCTGGCCCTTGCCGCTAATCCTGTTTTGGCAGGCTGCAAACAAAAGTCTTCGAGCACTCCCGAAAACGTTGCGCCAAAGCCCGCCGTCGAAGCGCCGGCAACGGCCTCACCAGCCCCGCAACCGCCCCGGCATCACCCGTTCCAGAAGCGCAGTACAGCGCGCCCCTCCGGCCCGATCGAATTCACCGATGTGACCGCGAAAGCCGGCATCCATTTCAAACACAACACCGGCGCTTTCGGAAAAAAATATCTGCCGGAAACCATGGGCAGCGGCGCCTGCTTTCTCGACTACGACAACGACGGATGGCAGGACATTCTGCTCATCAATTCAATGGACTGGCCCGGGCATCAGTCCGGCAAATCCTTTCCCGCGCTCTATCACAACAATCACGATGGCACCTTCACCGATGTGACGAGACAGGCCGGGCTCGCGTTGGAAATGTACGGGATGGGCTGCGCTGTCGGCGATTATGACAACGATGGAAAGGTCGATATCTACATTACGGCTGTTGGCTCCAATCATCTTTTTCACAATCTGGGCAACGGCAAGTTCGCGGACGTGACCGCGAAAGCGGGTGTCGCCGATCCGGGATTTTCCACCAGCGCGGTGTGGTTTGACTATGACAATGACGGCAAGCTGGATCTGTTCGTCGCCCACTACATCGAGTGGTCGATCGAGACCGATCAATACTGCACGCTCGACAACAAGAACAAATCCTACTGCACGCCGCAGACCTATAAAGGTCAAAGCTCGACCCTGTTTCACAACAAGGGCGATGGAACGTTCGAGAACGTGACCAAACGAGCCGGCCTTTATGATCCCACCAGCAAGGCGCTCGGCATTGCGCTGCTGGATTATGACAACGACGGCTGGCTCGATCTTCTCGTTACGAACGACACCGAACCCAACAAGCTCTACCACAACAATCACAACGGAACCTTCACCGACGTCGGCGTCGCGGCGGGAGTGGCGTACGGCGACGCCGGCACAACCCGCGCCGGCATGGGAACCGACGCTGCCGACTACGACAACTCCGGCTGGCAAAGCCTGGTGATCGGCAATTTCACCAATGAGGGCATGGCGCTTTATCACAACGACGGCTCGGGCCTGTTCACCGACGAAGCCCGCGCTACCGGAATCGCCAGAATATCGACGAAGTCACTCACCTTCGGCACATTCTTCTTTGACTACGATCTCGATGGGCTGCCCGACCTTCTCGCCATCAACGGTCACGTTTCCGACGACGTCAGCGTGGTGCAACCGACCATCAAATACGCTCAGCCGCCGCATCTTTTCCGCAACCTGGGCAAGAACAAGTTTGAAGAAGTGACCGCGAAACTTGGCCCGGCGCTGCCAAAGGCCGATCGTTGGCCGCGGCGGAGCTTATGCCGATTTTGATAATGATGGCGATCTGGATCTGCTGATCACGGCCAATAACGGTCCGGCGCGGTTGCTGCGCAATGACAACGGAAATCAGAATGACATGCTGCGGGTGAAGACTGTCGGCACGCGATCGAATCGCGACGGCATCGGCGCCAAAGTCACGGTCAAAACCAGCACGGGCGCTCATCTTTTCGGCATGGTGAAGACCGGTTCGAGCTATTTATCGCAGAGCGAATTGCCGTTGACCTTCGGCCTGGGCAAGCCGGAAGAAGGCAAGACTGTGAGCATGACGATCGTATGGCCCAGCGGCCAAAAAGACTCTATCGCGAATATCAAGCCCAATCAATTCCTTACAGTCCAGGAGGGGAAAGGCATCATCTCAGCCCGGCCAATCGTGTTTCAAAGCTCCAGCACAGTGATAGCGCTGCGGACCCGCCGCGTAGTGCTACTAAGCCGATCTGCTTAAGCGCATTGCACGGGGCAAATGGCCGGCTCGGCAGAGCAAATCGCCGCTACTTTTCGTCTTGATCCAGGTATTCTTCGGGAACGTCGTCCTCCGGAACTTCGTGGGTATGAACTTCCTCTGGGTCTCCGGCCTCCTCTACTCCCAACACTGCGTCGGCTTCGAAAGCGTTACCTTCCTCTACCAGTTCATCCACGCTTTCTGAGTTCGCAGTTTCACGGTCGGACAACCCCTGCAGGTCGCCCGACTGGCCACCCGATCGCGACCGAGGCTCATTCAATGAAAACTCTGTTCCATCAATATCCGCATCTGTGCTTCCAAGTTTCCGTCGAACCTCTTTTTGGGTTGAGGAAGTCGCCTTTCTGGAAATGCTCTTTTTGCTGACGGACTGTTTGGCCCCGACAACTTTTTTGGTTGCCTTCCGCTTCGCCACTGGCTTTTTCTTGGCAGATAACTTTTTCTTGGCAGAGCTCGTTACAGTCTTTGTCGCCGCCTGCTTCTTCGCTGGCTTCTTGGTGACTTTTTTCTTCGGCGTCACCTTCTTATTGGCTGCTTTCTTGGCTGCTGAGCGCTTCTTGGAAGTTTTCTTTTTGGGAGGCATGGGCGAAGTTTACCACTGGCCCGCGCACAGTGTGCAAGCAGTTTTGATGGTCCAACACACCTCTTGAGAGGGGCTTTTGAGGCTCAAACCGAGACGCCAAGGCGGAAGTCGGCGAGGATTCAGGGCCTCAGGTCAGGCGGTTGCCGCAGATCGCAAGTCGGCCAGGCGTGCCGTCATGAATTCCAGATACTCGGTCATTCCGTCTCCGGTTTTTGAAGAGAGTTTGAAAACGCGCATGCCCGGACGCACTGCCTGAATATTGCCGTAAGCTGTATCCCAGTTGAATTCGACCGCATCGGACAAATCAGTCTTCGTCACGATCGCCACATCTGCGCTGTTGAAGATGGTGGGATATTTCAGCGGCTTGTCCTCTCCCTCGGTCACCGAGATCAACACGAGGCGAAGATCCTCCCCAAGATCATAAGAAGATGGACAGACCAGATTGCCAACATTCTCCACAAACAGAAAATCCAGCTGATTGAGGTCCCACTTTTCTTCTTGCAGTGCTTTCGCAACCATCGCTGCCTCGAGGTGGCATAGCGTGCCGGTGGTGATCTGTTTTACCGGCGCCTGGCTTCGCGCGAGACGCACCGCATCGTTTTCAGTCGCCAGATCGCCGACCAGCGCGGCCACGCGATAATTCTTGCGAAGCAGGGTAAGCGTCTTCTCCAGGAAGGCAGTCTTCCCCGAGCCGGGGCTAGAGACCAGGCTCACGACGAAAACACCGGCGGCCCTGAAGCGCTCGCGAAGGGCACGCGCGACGGTGTCATTCTGCTTCAGCACATTCTTTCTCACTTCGACCAGTCGTGGTTCCGGATTCATTACTGTATCTCCAATGCGGTGACTTCCAGCTCTTTGCCTTCCAGGATCTCCGACGCAGGCGTTCCACATTCGGAGCAACAAAACCATTGCACCGAACTGAGAGCTCGCCGCTCTTTGCAGTTCGGACAAAACACCACCACCGGAATTTCCTCAAAAACCAGACGCGAACCTTGCAGAGGAGTGTCCTCGCACGCCATCTCGTACGAAGAAAGAAGCGCTTCTTTCACCACGCCCGACAGCGCTCCAGCTTGAGATGCACTGCATTGATCCGCCCGCCACGCCGGTCCAATTCCTCCTGCGCCAGTTCCACGATGCTCATCGCAATGGAAAGTTCATGCATGGACCGGTTCCTCGGCGGAGTCGTGGGGTTGTTCCTCTCCATGGAACTGACCAAACGCAGCCAGCGCCGCCTGTCCCAGGCTGATCCCGCCGTCGTTGGCCGGCACCAGATGGTTCGTCCACACCTGCAATTCCGCATATTCAACAGCGTTTTCAGGTCCTCCAGAAGCAGTTCATTCTGGAAAACTCCGCCGGAGAGGACGACCGTATCCAAATGTAGCTTTGAGAATTTACACTAACGCATCGCGCAAACCTTGAGCGACACCTCGCTGGAATGCTCGTGCGATTTCTCGCACATCGCGGCCGCGAACCCGGTCTTCGATCACTCCATGGAGCAAGGGACGAAAATCCAATTGCCCGCCAGCAAACGGGAATGGATAGCCTTCCCGGAGAGGCGCGCTGCGTGCCAATTGTTCCAGCCAGATAGCGGCTTGACCTTCAAAAGTGATATCGCGGGTGAAGCCCATGAGCGCGGCAGCAGCGTCGAACAGACGTCCCATCGAAGTTGTGGGGAAGGTTCGGACATCCTTGCGAATCAATTCCAGAGCGTTACGGTAGCGGGCAGGAAACAAAAAGGGCGCGGCAGCGAAGTCGGGGAGACCATCAAGTTGAGCAAGAAATCCGGCAGCCGCCTGCACCGGACACTCTGCCGCGGCGTCGCCTCCGGCCAAGACAGCCTGGCGCAGATGCGCAACTCGTTCAAAGCCTTCCTTCCACGCTGCCGACAAAAATCTCGCCACCCCAGATAGCCCCGTCATCACCGTATCCTGTGCCATCGAAACTCACCCCGGCGACACGCTTCGTCCATTCACTTCGCTCGGCAAGAACCGAAGCAATATGCGCGCGGTGGTGCTGCACCGGATAAGTCTCGGCTGATGGGAGGGTCATGGCATGAACCGTCGACGCATATTGCGGGTGAACATCGTGCACCACCAGCAAATCGTCCCACCGGACTTCGTACATCGAGATCAGATCGTGTATTGTTTCCTGAAAAGCGCGCAATGACTGGTAGTGATCCAGATCTCCGATGTGTTGACTGACAAATGCCTGGCCATCCACCACCAGGGTGACGGCGTTTTTCAAATCGGCGCCTACAGCGAGAATCGGGCGGCTGACCGGAAGAGTGGTGACGGCGCCGGGAGCATAGCCCCGCGCCCTGCGCAGAACGGCCGGACCGAACGCACCCACTCGCGCCACCGAATCGTCCACGCGGCGTGCGATGGGCCGCTGCCCGATAAGGAACGCGTCCGCGATTCCAGAGAGCCGTTCGAGAGCGTCCTTGTCTTCATAGGCGATTGGTTCGCTGGATCGGTTTGCGCTGGTCATGACCAGAACATCGGGCGCGCCGGCGGCAAACAGCAAGTGATGCACCGGCGTGTAAGGCAACATAATGCCAAGTTCGTGATTACAAGGTGCGACGCCGGCAAGATCAATCTTTGCCGGGGACAATACAATGGGACGCGCAGTGGAAGTGAGCAATGCTTCGGACTCGGGAGAAAGCTTGACCAGACGTGCGCGCGACGTCAACATCCCGCGCCATCAGGGCAAACGGTTTTTCCTTTCGATATTTACGCTCGCGCAAAGCCGCGACTGCCAGATGGTTTCCGGGCGTCGCACGCCAGGTGATATCCACCCAACCCCTTGAGCGCGAGAATTCTGCCGGACGAAGAAGCCGCGCCGCGGCTTGCAATACTGTCAGTCATTTCCCTGCCCGGCGGCATCGCCGACTTCAAAGTAGTAGCCCGGCCCGCAGGCCGCGCAAGCCACGGGCTGGGCGTGAAAACGGCGGTCAGCAGGATTGTCGATATTCCACGGCACAGTAATGATCAAGCGGCCACGCCTTCATGGTCGTATTCGGCCGATCGTAGGGCAGGTTGCAAGCACCACGCTGTAACGTGGACCGCAATTCGTGCAATTTATGTAGGGATACAGGTAACGCGGATCGGCTGGGTCAAAGAGTTCTTTCAGGCAATCTGCGCAAACGGGCAAATCGGGTGAAATACAAACAGTTGGATGTTCCTTGCGCTCACTGCTGCGGATAGTGAATTCGCGCAAGCCCTCTGATTCGGCGGGTTGCACTTCTATTTCCGCAATGCTGGCGGCCGGCGGCGGCTGGGTTTTCAGGTCACGGACAAAAGCTTCGAGCCCAATCTCGGCTCCCTCAAGATGAATCTCCACTCCTTCTTCCGCATTCAGCACCCACCCACTCAACGTGTTCGCGCGAGCAAGACGGTAGACGAATGGGCGAAAGCCCACGCCTTGCACCACTCCGCGGACTCGAATCGAACAGGCACTCGCCATGTGTAATTATCGTTATGCTTCGACGACGCAACCGTGACCTTGCCATCCCACCTGCACTACCTTGCCGTCCTCGACCAGGATTGGCACGGTGCGCTGGCTCGCCGGCTACCTCGCGCATGCGCGCCCGGGCCGCGGGATCGGCTTCTACGTCGTATTCCACAAAATCTGACCGCTTCCACTCCAGCCAGTCGCGCATTTCCGACGTGTGCGGACAGCGCGCGCTTCCAAAAAGTTCAAGCTTGGCCACGGCTCAGCTCCTCCAACGATTCGCGGATCACATGGTAGATCGAAGCCTGAATCTCCTGAATGCGAGGGATGTAGTCGCACTCCACCACTACCGGGAAGTTAGCCAACCCTTTGCGCTTGATCTCGCCACCGTCATAACCAAGAAGCGCCACGGTCAAGAGGTTCCGTTTCCGTGCCTCTTCCAGTGCGAGGATGATATTGCGCGATCCGCCACTGGTCGAAATCGCCACCGCAACATCTTCCGGACGGGCCTGCGCGATCAGTTGGCGCAGAAAGATGGCATCGGTGCCGATGTCGTTGGCGACGGCCGTAATATTCGCCGGTTCGAGAGCCAGAGAAACCGCAGGGACAGGTTTAAACCCGACTGGCGGCAGCACGCAGTCGATGGCAAAATCATTAGCATCAGTGGCTGATCCGCCGTTTCCGAAAATGATGAGCTTGCCTCCGCGCTGCAGACGCTCATGGATTGCGAGCGCAGTCGTGCCGATCTGCTCGGATTCTTCGTTCGCTACCTGGGTCCGCAGTCTGGAATCGTCCTGCACCTTCATCAGAATCGAAGCAGCGACTTCAGCAACCAGGTCTGTGGTTCCCTGCTTCTCCTTGCCAAGAAATGGATATAGAAATTCAGAAGCTCCGACGTCGTGGCCCAGTTCACGATGCTCGAAAAAGACGTGCACCGTCTCCCACAGCGTGTGGTAAAGAATTTCAACCATCTCCTGATGCATGAAATGGTCCTGGATCCCTGCGTCCAGGCCGTAAGACCCTTCCCGGCCCGGTAAAGCAAACGTCATCGCATCCTGCAAGTGCGCCTGTCGGAGAGTGGCCCAGACTTCGGGATCACCTTCGGGCGGACCAAATCCCATCACGATGTCTTCGGGGCGGAGGATCGCCTCCATCCATGGGCGAAAAAGAATGGAAAGATCGAGCGCGGGAAGCGCTCGTTTACCCACGATGACCGGATGAACGAATTCGACCGAGACGTGTTGCGCGTCCGTAGCGCAGGGCCCACGCCCGAAGGCCAGCAAACGCCCTCCGCGAAGAAAACGTTCCGACATTTCGCGGCATGCTTCCGCCAGGCGGGGGGCCTCGCTCGCGAAGACATCTTCGAACAACTGATTTCGCAGTAGCAGCCGCTCTTCTACCCGCAGCGCGAGTTTATCTGTCGTGGGCATACGTAAACTTCAACAAATTCGGGGTAACGGGTCTCCAACCAGCATATCCACGATCCGGCTGCCACCGTACAAGGTCGTAACCAGCACCGTACCCGCGGGCTGCTCGCGAACTTCGCCGATCACCTGTGCTTCGCTTCCGCCCGGCGCCAGGCTCAAAGCATTGATTGCTGCATCGGCATAGTCCGGAGAAACAACCGCGAGGAACTGACCCTCATTTGCGATGTGAAGCGGGTCGAGTCCGAGCAACTCACACGCGCCGCGAACGGTATCGCGCACCGGAATCTGGTCTTCAAAAAGGACCATACCCAATCCGCAATCCCTGCGCCAGCTCGTTGAGTGAGGTTGCGGCGCCTCCGCGTGTCGGATCGCGCATCCATCGAATTCCCGGTCCTGCAGCGCGAATCAGTGTTTCTACCAGAGGAAGCACAGAACGAGTGTCGGAGCGAAGATCGGCTTCGAGATCAAGCTCACCGCGCGCCAGCAGGATTGTAATGCCGTGATCGCCGATGGGCCCGGAGAGCAGAATCCTGTCACCGACCCGCACCGAACGGGGATCGATGGTCACTCCGTGCAACAGCCGGCCGATGCCGGTGGTCGTCACATACATCTGGTCCGCTTTGCCGTGTTCGACTACTTTGGTATCTCCGGCCGCAATGCGCACTCCCGCATCCCGCGCGGCCTTTGCCATGGCGCGAACTTCAGCTTCAAGAACTGCAGTCGGAAGTCCCGCTTCCAGGACATAAGTTACGACCAGAGCCTCTGCCCTGGCACCCGAGACGGCAAGGTCATTGACGGTTCCGTTCACCGCAAGTTCGCCGATGGAGCCACCGGGAAAACTCAGCGGCTTGACCACAAAGCTGTCGGTCGTGATCGCGACGGTTGTGCCATCGATGTCTACGTGGGCGGCGTCTCCTAACGGCCCGGGCGTCTTGCCGAAAAGCAATGGAGCAAAAAGACCTTCAACCAGCTTTCGACTGGCCTTGCCTCCGGCTCCGTGCGCCATCTCGATTTGGGTATCACGAAACCGGATGGGACGGGCTCGGTATCGACGGCTGCCGGAGCGATCAGGCGATCGAGCTCAAGCTCACCATCGCTGCCTTGCGGTGTTCGTAGCTGTGATAAGCGGCGCATGATCCTTCCGATGACACCATGAGTGCGCCGATAGGATGCTCCGGCGTGCACTCACGGCCAAAGAGTTTACACTGATGCGGCTTCAGTACGCCTTTCAGAACTTCTCCACATTGCGCTGCCTTGGGGTCAGTCACACGAATCCCCGGGACCTCAAAGCGCTGCTCTGCATCCCATTCGGCGTACTTCTCATTGATACGCAGGGCTGATTGGGAGATGAAACCCAGCCCGCGCCATTCAAAATATGGACGTAACTGGAAGACCTCGGCCATGGCTCGAAGCGCAGCGCGATTACCCTCCCAGGGAACCACGCGCTTGTATTGGTTTTCCACCTTGGCTTCTCCAGCCTTCAATTGGCGTAGAAGCATCACGATGGATTGCAGCATGTCCAGCGGTTCAAAACCGGAAACCACGATTGGCTTGCGTTCATTCTGGGCAATCCACTCGTAAGGCCTGCACCCGATCACGGTAGAAACGTGGCCCGGACCGATAAAGGCGTCCAGCCGCATGTCTGGCGAATCCAGAATGGCGCGGATCGGCGGGAATTATCGTTACGTGGTTACAGAACACCGAGAAATTCCGAATGCCTTCCGCTTTGGCGCGCATCATCGTAAGCGCGGTGGAGGGAGCGGTGGTCTCGAAGCCGATGGCAAAAAACATTACATGCTTGTCGGGATTGAGACGGGCAAGTTTCAACGCATCAGCAGGCGAATAGACGATGCGGACATCCATCCCGCGCGCCTTGTGCTCGAGCGGACTACCCAGGGTCCCGGGAACGCGCATCATGTCGCCGAAGGCCGCGAAAATTACATTGGGCTGTTGCGCAATCGACAAACCATCGTCAATGCGTCCCATGGGAAGGACGCATACCGGGCAGCCCGGCCCGTGAATCAATTCGATATTTTCAGGAAGAATATCTTTCAGCCCGAAGCGATAGATTGCATGGGTGTGACCACCGCAAACTTCCATCATGCGGTAATGGCGCTCGCTGCCGGCCAGACGCCGAATCTCGTTGGTGGCCCGGGTAATCAGTTCGGGTTCGCGGAACTCATCAACATATCTCATGCAGGTCGTTCCCTCGCGATCTGGTCGCGGGCGGGTGTTAATTAATTTTGGTGTTACTTACGTCGAAGTCATCCAGGTCTACATCCTTTATCAAGTCAACGTCATCTGCCTCATCCAGGCCATAGCCCTGAACTTCCTGCATTGCTCCATCAATCTCGCCGAGCATCCTCAGAGTATTCATCTGATCGAGTGCGTCGTGCTCGCTGATCTTGCTCATGGCAAAGCCAACATGGATGAGTACCCAGTCGCCCGGCATAGGCTTGTCATCGTGAAGCAATCCCAAATCAATCTTGCGCCGCACACCAACAACGTCCACCAAAGCCAAATCCGTATTGTCGGCAGAGATTTCAACGATCTTTCCAGGTATTGCTAAACACATGCCGCTTCCTCCGAATTGCGTTGTCGGTCGTTGTCGTTGGCAAACCTCAAGCTCGTCGTTCGTCACGTCTTGACGTCCGCCGTCAGTCTGCTTTGCCAACGACAACGGCCAACGACGCTTTCTCACTGCTTTGCGCGCGATAATGTCGAAGGACAGCTTGAGTTCATCCTTCAGCTTGACCGCGCCGCCGGCCGCGAAACCGGCTTGATTTCATAGTCGCTCTGACGTACGGAAAAGTCGCCGGCAGCGCGCAAAGCATCGCCCGTTCAGCGTCACCCGCGCGGAAACCGGCTGGCTATGTGTACTCCCGTGCAGGACAGTTCTCCATTCATCGTCACCGAGTACGTACCCTCGCCGATTTTTTGGACGGCCGAGACTCTGGGGCATTCGTAAATGATTTCGGCATAGCCATCGGTTTCCAGAACCTCGTCCTGCATTCGACGCTCGATTTCCTGGCGATCCTTATTGCTGATGTCGTCGGTGACCACCAGCGAAGCCGCTTGAATCACCAGTCGCAACGACGCGTCCACCAGATCGCCGGAACTCCACTCCACTTCGCCCTGGAAATCCGGGATCGCAATCGTCGGACTGTGCCCGAACGCCGAGAGCATTCCACCGGCAAAAGTTCGGACGCTGAATGTACTACTCTTGGCATCGATCGCATAGCGGACCTTCGCGGCTTGCGGCGATCCTATGGTAGACAAATAGAGCCCCCTGATCCTTTACCCAGCTTGCCTCCCAGCCGCTACATGGCACGCAATTTCAAGTAGCGATCCAGATCGGGCAAGGCCAGGCTTGCCAGATCACCGATACCCAGCTGTCCCATGTAACGTCGCGCGATCGGATTGGTAAGAATCAAGCCTGCGCCGAAAACGAGCAGGGCCACACCGCTTAGCATGAATAACGTGTCCTTGTCGCTGAAGCTGCCATTGCCATTTTCCATTGCCCGTCTCCTTAAAATTATTGAGAACGTCTTAACCATTCGCGGCAACCCTGGAACCAGGCCGGTCACCATTCAGGATTCTCTCTACCAACGACTCCACCAGCTTCACCGCCTCGTCGACCGCACCCTCAACTGGCGCGCTCAATCCCATCTGACCCTCTTCGCCACCGAGAGTTTCAGGTTCGCATCCGACCAGCAGAATATTCTTCAATTCAATATTCATGGCGCGGGCCATGCGCAAAACGCTCACCGGATTCATGGCGTGGGCTTCCACAACGGGCTGCGGCGCCTCGGGATCGTCCAACGCTTTCAGATCCGGTTCGATCACATAAAGCGTGCCTGGCGCCTGGCCGTGCGGACACGCATCCACCAGGATCGTGGTTTGGTAACCATCCTGCAGCGCGTAAGCGAGATCGAATCCGCGAATGCCGAAATCAGAGACCCGCACGCTCTCAGGAAGTTTGCGGCCAGCCATGCGCCGGACCACCTCGACACCAAATGCATCGTCCCCCAGAAAGATGTTTCCGATCCCGGCCACGAGTATGCTGGGCTTCTGAACGGATGCGATTTCCCGGGCTTCTTCCTCCGAAAGCGGCTCGACTTCTTCCGCGGCAAAAAAGAAGCGATGGCCGGGCTGGCGAAGCAATCCCATGTCTCGTCCCGGATCCTGATCGAGAACCACGCAGACGTGACACTTGCCCTCATAATCCTGCTCGATACACTCGATAGTAGCCACCTGCCCGGCGAGCGCAATGTCCATCACATCGCCGCCCTTGCGCGGACGCAGTCGCACCCGGCTCCCAGTCCGCACCTCGACTCCCAAAATGTCCAGTTGATCGACCGGAATTTTTTCTTCCAGGAGTTGCCATTCCCACTCGTTCATTGAATCTCTTCTTTCACCGGGCGCAGCCCGCGAAGAACTCCATGCAACTTCATCAACTGTTCAACCGGCATGGTCTCGGTCCGCTCCAGCATCTGGCGGGCACGCTCGTCCGATTGGCTCATCTCGCGTTTCTCTTCGTCGGTCAGGGTCATGATCCGCAATGAGAGAATCTCGTCAATCTCGGTGCCATCAAACAAATCTCCAGCGCTCTCCGGAGCAATTTGGGGATAGTCATAGAGAATGATCGGCGACGACAGCAGCGTGTCGCATTGCCCCTCTTCGCCTACCAGGACGGGGAAACTTCCAATATTCGAACAACTCCCCGCTACCTCGCGAAGCGGTTCCGGGGGAGCGAGCAGAGAAATAAATCGTCCATCCTCTACCCCGAGGACGGTGTGAGTGGATGCCAGTGAACTGAGTAAGGCGTCGTCACGATTTGAATTCTTCGCTACTTCAAAAGGTGTGGTGTTAAGAATCCGCACGCTGACTTTGAAGATTCCGGCTCCCACCTTTTCGCTCATCACTTCAACCGCGCCGCAAAGCGCTACCCGTTCCCTTACCAGCACACCTGCGATCAGTCCGCTCCCATCGCGCAGGTACTCGAACTGCTTTTCTGCCGGGAAACTGAATGCACCGGGGAACAGCCGGTAACCCAGCGCTTCCACGTTGTACACCGGAAGAACCACTTCCCGCTCGATCGCCTCCTGCCATGGCTGGTAGACACGTTCATTCACGACGAGCCTGTTCACAAACCGGAGCTCAGGGATCTCGCCATCCAACATCTCGCTCACCGGCATGGTCAGTTCACCGACTGAGCGCGCGACTAATTGCAGAAAGCGTACTCGCACCTCAAGACCGGTCATCGAACTGGCTTCGACCAGACACTCGGTCTGCATCGTCCACGCTTCGCTGCCCTTCTGCGAGTCGCTATAAGACTGTGGACAGAGCACGCCAAAATTCCAGCGCTGCTGATTTTTCACCGACGATGGGCGGTAGGGATAAAGCATGTATCCCTCATAGAGCACCGCTTTAGCAATCTGTTCGACTGCGTGCAGGTTCATCAGACCACCGTCTCCTCCACCGGGATTACGCTCTCGAGCACTTCTTCCCAGGTAGGTATGCCGTGTTTCACTTTGTATTGATACAGACGGTCAAAAGCATCTTTATGAAGGCAAAGCCACGCGCTATTGGGATAATAAGATTCCATCATTTCGCGCCATACTTTTACCGGCAGCTTGAAACGCGCTTCCTTGTCCCAGGAAATTGGCGCTACCTGCAAACCACCTTCGGTGCTGGCGTAAAAAACGGTACCGCTGAATTGCAGGCACACGGGAACTTCGCCGTCGGCGAGCCCGTCAAAATATTTGGTAGCCGCCACATTGAAATCGAAGGTGCACGGCACCGGAAGATCGACCAGCGTGGTTCCCTTGAACGAAGGCACGACAAGGTTGGCGTGCGTCCATAAAAGACTACGGAGCGTCTGGCCCCAACGGCTGGGCTCGCCAAACAGATCGAGCAATCGCTCCTGGTCTCCTGGCGTGTACTTGCGGCGAGTGACTTCGAGCTGAATCTGGCAACGCAATGCGACTGTATGAATCGTTTGCTCCGGGTTGGAGTCAGTCAGACGCAGTTTGAACCCCAGCAACGGGGTGGCGGCGTTGCCGATGACCTCGACTCCTTCGACTTGGAACTTCAGATCAGGCATGAGATTCCTCCCCCGCCTGCATTGTCTTTTCCCGCCGGGCATGAACTTCGACGGCTCGCGATTTCAAATTGGCGAAAAACTCGCCAAGTTCCTGCCAGACTTCCGTGCCTCCCGAGAGACCTTTCCAGTGCAGCCGAATCAGGCCAACCAGCTTGTAGCACTCGTCAATGGGCAGCATGAAATACGCCGCTGCTGAATAACCACGGGAGTAGCCCAGACGGTTGACCAGGAGCCCTTCTACATCAGGTTCCATTTCCTCGAGAATCGGATTATTCGCCACGATCTCGTTCCAGGATTCCAATGGCAGCAGCGATTCAGTCGCTCCCGCCGGGCTGGGATAAAGTGCCACAACCCGGTTCTCAAGGCTGCTCTTCAGAAAGAAAGCCATATTGATGGGAACCATCAGACTGTTCCACTCGGCATCACTCAGGTTGAATTCAGAAAGGGACCGCACCCGGCGAGGAACGCGCTTGAACTTTACGCCTTGACCGCTAAACAGGATGGCACAAGCTTCGCAGGTGCACAGAAGCTTGCGCTGGGCGACTTCAATCAAATGCGAATGAACCGGCGATAATCCGACGCTGCATAACTCACAGCGCTCGAGCGGACGTTCACGCCGCGCGAACTGCCGCAGCGTTCCGAAACCATCAGCCGATCCTGAAAACTGTCCCGCGCTCATGAACTCGTTCCTCGGTATCGCCGGCATCCTGTCGGCTGTCGCGAGGGCATCTTGCCCTCGCTTCGGTGAGCCGGCAGCGCTGCTCTCAATCCGTACCCTGTGGCTCAAGAGCTGACGCACTTCCCATCAACTTATCCAGAGCTACAAATCCTGAAGATGGCTTCTCTTCGAAACCCTCAATCACCAGTGAGGTCATATCCGGCGCCGCGTCGTAAATAGCTCCCTCAAGGGTTGCCTGCACCGTCTTGGCGGTTGATCCGCAGGTGTGCGAACCAAACTCAACACGCAATCGGATCGCACCGTCGTTCACACCCACCAGTTCAACTTCGCAGCCTTGCTTCCGCAATTGCGGACGTATACGATCCACCGCCTTCACCACACGGGTTTCAAGGTCATCGGGATGGAGCCCGTAGAGAATCAGAACGCTGCTCACCATGGGGTCGCGTCCCAACCGTCCGATGATGTCCATCCCAGGCTCGCCAGCGTCAGCAACGATATCGAGCGCCCTCTCCAAGGCGGTGCCGTGGAGATCCATCAGCGACTGGATCAGATCCTTGGTCGTGGCCCGCACTGCAGGATCGGCGATCGAGTCAATTTCCTGGACCAACCCGCCGATCCGTTGCATGTCTTCCTGAAAATCTCTACTGTCGGTCACAAGCCTCCTAGTCAGATGCTCTACGGCATGTCGCACGTCAATGTTTCATCCTGAGGAACTACATCCCCCTCCACCGCATCGTCCTGAGGGACTTCAATCCCGAAGGATCTGGCGTGCGCACCGGCCCGGCCTGCTGAATTCCGAAACGCCACGCGCCCGATCAACCCACGTGCGCAATCCAAAAAATAATAAGGAGTGAGAGTGCAGTTTTCAGATGCCAGTTGTCTCTCACGACCGTTTCTGGCGATTCCTTAGAGCTACGACCCTCACTCCCTATCCAACCATGGCGGCAACTTCAAGGTTGAAGACCGAACATTGGGGAATGATGCGTTTCCAGCACCTTGCCGTTCCCCAGATACATATGCACGCCGCAGGGCAAGCACGGATCAAAGCTTCTCACCGCGCGCATGATGTCGATCCCTTTGAACTTGTCGGGACCGTTTTCTTCAAAGATCGGTGTGTTCTGCACCGCATCCTCGTAAGGGCCTGGAGTGCCATAAATATCGCGTGGATTAGCATTCCAGGGCGTAGGCGGATACGGATGGTAGTTCGCGATCTTTCCTTCCTTAATGACTACATGATGCGAAAGCACGCCACGAACCGCCTCGTGGAATCCGCATCCGATCGCTTCCTCTGGGACTTTAAACTCAGTCCATGTTTTGGTGTGACCGGCATGCAGCTCCGCCAGCGCCTTTTCCATGAAATGCAGTGCGGCGCACGCAGCATAGACCTGGAAATAGGTTCGCGCGCGGTCGCGTTCGATGGCATTGCTCCACTTGGGAATCTTCCATTCGAACTCAACCTCAGGGAGAGACGTCGTTTTGGGCAGGTACATCTTGACGCTGGTCCCAGTGGCTTTGATGTATCCGATGTCGACCAGACCTGCGAGAGCAGTCGCCCACAAACGAGCGATCGGCCCGCCGCCGGTGTCCATTGCCAGGTGGTCGCCGGTGCGCTTGTCAAACCACCGCGGCGACATTACCCACGTGTACTTGCCGCCAAAGTCACGCTTTTGCGGACGGGGAATTGTCGTCTGGTTCCAGGGATGGTTCTTGTCCACCGGATTTCCCAGAGGATCGGTTTTTACGAAGGTCTGCTGGTTCTTCCATTCGTCGTAGTAAGAACTGCCCAGCAAAATGCGGATATTCAGATTGATGTCCACCAGGTCGGTGGTCACCAGTTTGCCGTCAACCACTATGCCCGGAGTGACGAACATGCCGCGACCCCAGTTGGTCATGTTCTTGTAGGTGTAGTCGCAGACGTCAGGATCATTGAACGATCCCCAGCAAGCCAGCAACACTCGCCGCCGTCCAACTTCCTCGTAACCGGGGAGGGCGTCGTAGAAGAAATCGAACAGATCGTCGTGTAGTGGAACCACCTTCTTCATGAACTCGACATACTTCATCAAGCGGACAAGGTAGTCGGTAAACAATTGAATGGTTGGTACGGTTCCGACTCCGCCTGGATAAAGAGTGGATGGATGGACGTGCCGGCCTTCCATCAGGCAGAACATTTCGCGCGTCATCCGGCTCATGACCAGGGCTTCACGATAAAACGCGCCCGTGAAAGGATTCAGGGCAGTCATGATGTCGGCGATGGTGCGGTAGCCGTGTGCACTGGCGTGCGGCGAGGGCGTTGATTGTGCTTTGGCCCAGACCTTGGGATTAGTCTCCTTGACCATTTGCTCGCAGAAGTCCACGCCGACCAGGTTGTCCTGGAAGATATTGTGATCGAACATGTACTCGGCAGCTTCGCCGAGATTGACGATCCACTCGGCGATCGGAGGCGGCTTCACGCCGAACGCCATGTTCTGCGCGTAGGTGGCGCAGGTGGCGTGGTTGTCACCGCAAATTCCGCAAATGCGGCTGGTAATGAAGTGCGCGTCGCGGGGATCTTTGCCCTTCATGAAAATGCTGTACCCGCGAAAAATAGACGACGTGCTGTGACACTCGACCACGTGCTTGTTCTCGAAATCGATCTTGGTGAAGATCCCGAGACTACCCACGATCCGGGTAATCGGGTCCCAGTTCATTTCCACCAAGTTTCCCTTTTTCCCCGGAACATCTTTCGTCGGTGCGGTGATGGTGCTCATTCAATCGCTCCTTATCTCTCGTTGTGGGTTTCTTGGTGAATTTCAGTAAGACCTCGGGTGGTAGCCCGTCGTCAGTTGTGAACCTGAATGACGCCATTTCGGTTCCTTGTTAGCCGTGTTCTGGGTCATGCTGCGAAGGGCGCGAATCGCGCGGCCGTACGCTCCGACCGCTGAGGTGGAGACTCTGGCACCAGGCGGTTCATCCATGAATGGCATGAATTTGTCCGGGAATCCCGGCATGGTGCAACCGATACAAATCCCGCCTACGTTGGGACATCCGCCGATCCCAGCCATCCAGCCGCGTTTGGGCACGTTGCAGTTCACCACCGGACCCCAGCATCCCAACTTCACAATGCATTTGGGGGAGCCGTACACTTCGGCGAAATCACCTTGCTCGTAGTAGCCGGCGCGATCGCAGCCTTCGTGAACGGTCTTGCCGAACAACCACGTGGGGCGAAGTTGATCGTCGAGAGGGATCATTGGGGCGAGTCCTGCTACTTGATACAGAAGATAGAGGACGGTTTCCATGAAATTGTCCGGCTGCACCGGGCATCCAGGGACATTGACGATAGGCAGCCCG
This sequence comes from Terriglobia bacterium, assembly GCA_963765715.1. Classification (GTDB taxonomy): domain Bacteria; phylum Acidobacteriota; class Terriglobia; order Terriglobales; family Acidobacteriaceae; genus JAIQFF01. The sequence continues at coordinate 351,862 of CAVXXN010000014.1, read as the reverse complement.
GCTTTCGACTTCCAATCCCAACCCAGATAATCGGCGAGACCCATCGCGCCAGTCGGATTTCCTTCCATGGCGTGAATTCCACCGTAGGTAGCGCAGGTACCGCAGGCAATCACCGCCAGAGCCTTGGGCGCTATGCGATCAATCCACTCGTTGGTCGTAATCGGCTGACCGGTATTTGGATCTGTACCCAAGCCCGCCCAATAGCCCTCTTTTTTGATTTTTTCGTTGGGAATGGAGCCTTCAACCACAAGGACGAACGGTTCCAGTTGGCCCTTTTCTGCCATGTACCAGAACTTCATGAACTCGTCTCCGTTCTCATAGGCGAGAACGGGATTGTGGAGGTGTACTTTGGGAAGCCCGGGAATTGCTCCCAATAAAACGTCTTCGATGCTGGGTTGAGTAGCCGCAGTGACTGAAACCGAATCTCCGTCACAACCGAGACCGGCCGTGATCCAGAGTATGTGAACCTCAGCGACGGGCGATGGTTTTTGTGTAACTCGACCGTACGGAACTGTTTCCGCTGCCATCTGGACTCTCCTCTCCAACCTCAAACCGAGGCCAGGAAACTCGAATTGCGTTTTGTTGGGAGTAGATAACTCTTATGACTGGCGATTCCCCTATTGCGTGCAGATGAGTAATGGAGTTGCCGTTTTTTGTACCGCAACGTACAGAGAATCAATCACAAGACGAACGGCTACAAGCGGGATGACCACTTATTCAGTTTCATGGGAAACACTAATTTTTCTATCGGGGATTCCCTGATGGGGAGAGTTTTCGATTCCCGAATTGGGAATAGGCTCAAAAAAGGACAGATCAGGCGCAGTTTGCTGCGATTCTCTGTCGCAACCTGGCGTTTACTTACGCGATCTTTTCGTTCATGTTCCACTGAATCGCATGCTGCATGAGTTCGCGCGCACTGCGGAGGGATAGTTTCTCTTTGATGTGGGCCTGGTAGGATTCGACCGTTTTCACGCTGAGATGCAATTCTTCCGCAATCTGGCGCGTTCCGTGCCCTTCGCCGATCAGGCGAAACACTTCCAGTTCACGATCGCTGAGATCGGCGATGGAGGATGGCCGCAACGTTCCTGATCCCGTGATGTAGTGCTTGAGCATCTTGTTTGCGATGCGGTCGCTCACATAAATCTCTCCGGCAAGAATACGACGCAGTGCCACCAAAACTTTTTCGGTCGCCTCCTGCTTCATGATGTAGCCATTGGCTCCGGCGCGGAGCGCGCGTTCCGCATAGATCGATTCGTCATGCATCGAGAGGATGAGTACGGGAAGGGTCGGGTGGGTAGTCCTTACGTTTTTCAACAAATCGAGACCGTCTGGGCCGTTCAGAGAAATGTCGACAATGAGAACATCGGGCTTCGACGAAGCCAGCACGTGCATCGCGCCCATGGCCTCCTCGGCCTCGCCGCAAACCAGCATATCGGCTTCCTGATTGATCAACAGCGCCAGGCCCTGCCGTACAATCGGGTGGTCATCGACCACCAGGATCCTGTTTTTTCTTGGCGATGCCTGGTTTTGCAATTTGAAGTTGATCCCTGTCTCTGTCTTCATTCGTTAATCCTCAGCTTTTTCCCAGTTCGCCGGCCGGAAGTTGAATTGGAAAAAGACATGTGACCATGGTGCCACCCGTAGGAATTCTCTGTATTTCCAGTGACCCGCCAACAACTCTGGCACGGTAATTCATCAGATGGCGTCCCATGCCCGCGTTGTTGGCTGGAATATCCACGATTCCAGAACCGTTATCGCTGATGCTCAACGCCCCTTGCGTGTCGTCTGAGGCAAGGCGAATGACGATCTGGTTGGCATGCCCATGCTTGATCGCGTTGTTTACCGCTTCCCGGGCGATATAGTACAGGTGAGTCGCTACTGTGTCGTCGTGAATCAGCACGGGAACATAACACTCGAGACGGCAGGAGATTCCGAACAAATCTTCCACTTCGCCGGCCCATTGCTGCAGCGCCGACATCAATCCCCGCGCATCGGATACCACTGGCAGTAACCCTCGCGCCAATTCACGCGTCTTGTTAATGGCTTCATTTACCAACTTCACGATCTTTGCCGCATCGCCCGCTTCCGGCAAACTTTTCTCCACGAGCCTTTGTTCCTGCACCTTGCTCATGAATGCGATGCCGGTAAGGTGTTGGCCCAAGCCGTCGTGGAGATCCTGTCCAATACGGCGTTGCTCACGGCCGCTGACATCTAAAATTGCTTTTTCAAGATTCTTGCGTTCCGTGATATCGATTCCAGTGGCGATAATATAGCTCGGAGTTCCGTCGTTGCCAGGCAGCACCGTGCTCGACCACGAGATCAGGCGGCGCGTGCCGTCCCTCTTCACCAGGTAGCCTTCATAGTCACTCGGCAGCTGGTCTGAACAAAGCTGCTGAAAGTCTGATTTGAAGCGGTCGACTTCTTCCGGGACCATAAACACATCCCATATCTTCTGGCCGGAAACCTCGGCAAACGAGTATCCACTAGTAAGTTCGCAGGCCCGGTTGAAGCGGATGACCTGCCCTTGAGGATCGAGAACCACTACGAGAGCCCCGACGGTGTGAAGAATTGCGGAGACGACGTTTCGCTCTTCCTGCAATGCCTCTTCGGTCCGCTTGAGGTCGGTGATATCGAATCCGACGCCGTGAATGAACCAGGGTTCGCCGTCCTCTTTGCGAATCATCTTGGCTTCGCAATGAAACCAGATGACACGGCCATCCCGCGCCACCACGCGATACGCCGATCGCAGAGGGTTTCCGGTAAGAAACATCTCCGCAGCTTCGGTGCTCCAGCGCTGCTTGTCATCGGGATGGATGTGGCTATACCAGCGCACCGGATCTTCCAGCCATTCTTCCTGTGAGAAGCCCAGTGCGGCTTCAATCTGCGGACTCACGTAAGCTTCGCCAATTCCCTGATCCAGGTATGCCATGAACACAACCGCGGGGATCTGTTCTACGAGAGCACGATACCGGGCCTCCAAGTTTGGGAGTTGCCCATCGGCGGACCATCCCTGGTCTGGTTTTTCTGGCGGATAGACAATCCGCCTCGCACCAGGGGGATTGTGATGATTAAAAACTCCGGCCAGCACTTGAAGAACTTCCTCCGCCTGCGAAGGGTTAGGTTCGGGATCGGCGGCTCCAGGATGATCATCCCGTGGAGCGCTGTTCGCGTTATTCATCCACGAAAATGAAACCATTTGTACTCCTGGTAAAACCACATCTATTCAATCGCGCCAGCAGATGCAGAGCAATTTCAATCACTATGAAGTAATAAGTACGGCAACACGGCGGCTAAACTGCCGGCAGCCTCCCGCGAACTGGCCGCCGCCAGCTTGGTTCTTTATTCAGCGAGGCCTGGGTGAAGCGTCTTAACGCATGAATGGCGCGTCCGTAAGTCTGAACCGCAGCCGATGACAAAAGCGAACCCGGTGGCTGGTTCATGAACGGCATGAACTTGTCGGGAAAACCGGGCATGGTACAACCAATGCAAATTCCTCCTACATTGGGACAGCCCCCAATGCCGCCCATCCATCCCCGCTTCCCAACATTGCACTGCACAACCGGCCCCCAACAACCCAGTTTCACAATGCACAGCGGTGAGCCGTACTCATCGGCGAATTGTGCCTGCTCGTAAAAGCCACCTCGGTCGCACCCTTCGTGCACTGTGTTGCCGAAAAGCCAGGTGGGACGGAGCGCGTCATCGAGAGGAATCATGGGAGCGCGTCCTGCCGCCATATAGAGAAGATAGAGCAGGGTCTCCATGAAATTATCGGGTTGCACCGGACAGCCAGGAACACAAACGATGGAGATTCCAGTCTTGGACTTCCATCGCCAGCCCAAATAGTCCGGAAGCCCCATACAGCCGGTGGGATTTCCTTCCATGGCATGGATTCCGCCATACGTGGCACACGTTCCAGCGGCTACCACAGCCCACGCCTTGGGCGCGAGACGATCAATCCACTCGCAGGTTGTGATCGGCTGACCCGTCTTGGGGTCTGTACCCAACGACGCCCAGTAACCTTCTTCCTTATTATGCTCGTTCGGTATTGATCCTTCGACCACCAGGATGAAATTTTCAATCTCGCCTGTAGCAGCCTGATGAAACGGCCTCATAAAATCATCGCCGTTCTCCAACGCGAGAAAGGGATTGTGGAGCTTGACTTTGGGAATCCAGGGCAGGGCGCCCGTCAAAACGTCTTCGATACTGGGTTGAGTCGCGGCCGTCATCGCGATGGTATCGCCATCGCAGCCCAACCCGGCGGTGATCCAGAGAACTTCGATCTCCGCAATCGATGAAGCTCCGATACTTTTTTTTTGAAGGGGCAGGTCAGCCATCGCCTCACCTGTTCAGGCCCGGAACAGGGAAAGAGGCCGCGCGGTGGCGCCGGGCAGTGACTTCCCCGGCTGCATTCTACCTCGTTTTCAGAGGTGATCCCGCATCGTGATTTTTACTTGACCGCAAAGTTTTGCCTACAGGGGCGCGGAAGGTTGGACCGTGGGTAGCCCCGATCCATCCAGGTTAATTTTCGGTAAAATTCCAGGCGGGATGATTGACCCGAAGTTGGGACAGCACTAATGTCCTGTTCCTATGAGTCAGGAAAATCTCGATCAACTGCGCCTTCTCTACAAAAAAGCCACCGATGATTGGGTTAACAGCATTCGTGCCGAAGAAGCGCTAGCAACTCCCGATCATTCCATGACCGCCATGGAGGAATGGGACACCGCGCACTTCAACGAACACGATGCTCACACCCGTGCGACCAAAGCGCGAGAGGCTTACCAGGACGCGCTTCGTGGTGTGAATTACGGGATTTAGGAGTTCGGCGATCACAACTCTTGATCGCTGCCGAGCCTATTTGCTCAAAAGGTCTTTCCAGCGTGTCCATGCATCCTGGCGGGCCTTCCTGTTGGCATCACTGGCGTCGGGAGCCTCGCCGGCGCGCATGAAGCCGTGTCCTGCGCCATCGTAGATAATCGGCTCGAACGTCTTTCCCGCCGCTTTCATCTGGTCCGCCGTGTCGGGCAGAGTTGCATCAATCCGCGCATCATTGCCGGCATAAAATCCGTAAACCGGCGCATTGATTTTTGCCATGGCATCTTTGTCGGGCGGCGAACCATAGAACACGAAAGCACCCTTCAGATCATGCCGATTGGTCGCGAAGCGGAAGCTCTGACCTCCACCCCAGCAGTAACCTGCTACAAATAATTTTCCATTCGACGCGGGAATCCTGTTGGCATAGTCGGCGACCGCGTTCAGGTCGGCAGTAACCTGGTTAGGGTCGAGATGGCTCACCGCCTCCGTGACTTTGTCCTGGGCAAAGGCAGAACTGCGTCCGCCGTTGAGGCCCATACCCGAGAGCAGGTCAGGCGCGACCGCGATATAACCGGCAGCGGCTACCTGGTCGGCCAGATCCTGGACCCAGTCCGACATGCCGAAAATCTCGTGGATCAGAATTACTACCGGGCGCTTGTCCTTGGACTCGGGATACACCACGAATGTTTCAACCGACCGGCCATCATGTTTCACCGTAATCCATTCCCGATGCCGGGGAGACTTTTCCAACTGGGCGCGTGCCCAGTCCTGCGCCCAAACTGCTTGGGAAACCAAAAGAACCAAAATGAGAGTGATTCGCTTCATCGCATCCTTCTTTCCGCATGGATTACAAAGTTGCCCAGGATTTTATACAACAAGACGAAGCAAGGCGGGGTAGATTGAGATAGGCTTAGCGCCGCGCATCTTGCCGGCCTGAGGGCATTCTGCGCTCAGTGCGCGGGCGAGACGCCCACGCGACAGACGCCGGGAGGGCGGTCCTACAAAAGGCGTCAATTCTGCTAGTAGTTCAGCGCAAGCGCTTCGCGCAGTATAGGCTCAGGTTTACGATTGATGGCGGATGCCTCGGGACCGAGTTTCTGTTCCAGTTCTTTACGGGCCTGACGTGCTTCAGTTACCGCTTGATCCTCTGGGTCGGACGCCAGCAAGGTGTCGGACCTGAGCAGACTCGCATAGACCAGGCGTGGGGGAAAGCCGGTGTCCCGCAAAAAGATCGCGTACATGTACCAATCAACCCCTTCACTGTGCCGATCATCGAGTTCGGCATCAAGCTGTAGCGCTCTCTGATAGAGGGTCAGTGTGATTGCGGTTTGACCAAGCTTGGCCTGTAATGAAGCTTCTGCCACATCGGCGAAGCTCTCCAACTTCTTTTCTCCAGTTTGAGCTGCAAGGGTGCGCGCCATCTTGTAGTAGCGCAATGCCAGGTCGGGGTGGTCGAGGCGGTTGTTGCAATCTGCCAACTTCAACGCCACGCTGATCAGATTTGCTGCGGGCGGCGTGCTGGATGCACGATGTTGCACAACCTTTGTGAGGAAGGCTTCGTAGTGACTGATTGCCGCTTCCAGCTTGCCTTGCTTCTCCAGTTCAGCGGCTAAATAGAGCTCGGCCTCCGCCCTCGACGGGTCGAGTTGGAGAGCTTTTTGCCAGCTCTGTTCTGCTTCCTCTGCATTCCCGAATTGCTGGGCGAGGATGCCGTGATTTACCAGCAGACCCTGCATCCATCGGCGCAAGCTTGAGCCAACTCCCCGTGAGCTGATATGCCTCATCGAGCCGTTTTCCCTGCGTTAGATATCTCAACCACGCGTCGCGAGGCGCGGGATCAGCCGGGTTCGCCTTGATCGCATATTGCCAGGCAGCGACAGAATCCTCGGAGTTGCCGTCTTTCATTGCTTCTCTAGCGAGGCGTATCTCCAGCGAAGCGTCGTAGGGAGCAAGTGCGGCTGCACGCTTCAAATCGGCCAGATTGCCCGAGTGCAGAGCAAAGTAATAGTGCACCTGATCGACAGTACCCCAAACCAGCAGCGCTGACGCGGCGCCAACTCGCAGAGCTCGTGCGGTTGAACTCGATCCGGCGAACCACCGGAATGCCGTCATGGTTCTGCCCCCCGCCTCAGCTGCGCGTTCCGTAATCTGCGCACGGGAATTCACCAACAGGGCGGCGATGCGTCCATCTCGTAATTTCCAGATGGCACCGTCGAGGATGAAGTGGTGAATATTTACCAGCGCAGTGAAAAGCAGAAAGCTTCGCGTGAAATCAAAATGGAAGACGAGGCTAGAGAGCCAAGGGCCGGGAATGAAGAGTGCGATTCCCCCGACCGCGAGAATAGAGAAATAAGCAAACGGACGCCACGGGCGGTCCGGTGTCGCCGCTGCTTCCCGCTTGGCGTAGTAGCTGGTGATCCAGAGATATTGCGCGGAATGCATTACGGCAAGTACGCCAGTGCTATAGCGGCTTTGCGGAACCTGGAATCGTTCCAGTAAAGACAGAAGTGTCGGCACCAGAAACCACACGCACTGGGTGGAAAAGAGCGTGAGTGATGGGATCATCCTGCGGAAGCCGGCCTGCGCGGTGAGGCGGGAAAGTCCGAAAGTTGAGCAGCCCACGAATGCGATCGCCAGCACTATTTGGGCGCGCGAACTGATCGCCCGTGGAATGTTGAGCGAAATGAACAGAGGATCGGCGGAATGTCCGGTGTGAAAGTTCAACAACAGGACGGCATATGAAATTACGAATGTTGCGTAAAGGGCTCGCCGCTCGTTGGTGGACGGCTGCGCGCCGGCCCGCCGCGCAAACATCATAAATAGTCCATAGTTCTGGCCGCTGTAGTGCCAGGGGCTCGTCGTGAGGTAGACGGTATAGATCCATGGCAGCGCGCGGGGCCACACGTGCGACAAGATCACAGTCAACGCCAGAAGCAGGGTGATGTGAACTGTAAAGATTCGATATTTATTGAAATCCTCTCTGGTGTGATAGGCGCGATAGATGGTCGCCATGTAATGCGGATAGTTGAAAAACAATGCCAACACATAGAACGCGGTAGACCAGGTAAGCGTGCTGGCCGCAGAAGTGAAGTAGGTAAACAGCAACAATGGAACAGACCATGCGCCGCAGCCTACGACTAAATCCAGCCATGGCTTGTAGAGCCATACTGCGCCCCCACGGTTCGCATCTTGTTTGGTTACGGGCATAGTAGAACGGGAGTACGCTACGGACACGCAACTGCATTCTTTAAGATTGTAGGGCGAGGTTCTTCGGCACCGAATGGTCAGAAGGGTTCGGCGGAGTAACTAAAGTCACGACCCCAAAAAGGAATCCCGACCGCGTTCTACGTCCTGTTTCTTATGCGGTGATTTCGGGTAACGGCAGCAGGCATTTCAGTCGAACACTTCCCGCCTTCCGCAAGCACTGGCCGGCACTGTCTTTCGCGGAAACTCTTCACTGACTGTCAGACAGGGCCTATCTGATAGGCTTTGCTGTTTGGGATTTTCATTACAAGCGGAGTTCCTCATGCGGCGTCTTCTGATAACACTTGCCTTGATGTGTTGCACCCTTCATTCCAAGGTGCAGTCGCAAGAGCAACAGACCAATGCGCCGGGCCACTACCTGTTCGCCTGGACAGGGGATGCAGCACGTAAGACTGGACGTTTGGTCGTGACTGGGGATCAGGCACGCCTATATCTGGTGAAACTGGACCAGTCAACCGGCGCTCTCACGATGGACAACGCGTTTCATGACGCGATCGGGAAACCCGGCTTTGACTTCGCAATCGAAAGTGGCCCATGGGTGGACGGGCGCCGGGGAGCCACATGGGGTGGTCTTTTCAAGTTAAAAGTGTAGTCGGCATTTCGTACAAGCAATCCAGCTTTCATCCTCTGACGCCCAAGTCCTGGATAACGCGCAAACCGGAAGTAATCGTGTGTTGGTCGGGGAGAGAGGATTTGAACCTCCGACCCCCTGGTCCCGAACCAGGTGCTCTACCAGGCTGAGCCACTCCCCGACAAGATCGAACGGACGCTATCACTGGAACCACATGGGCCGAAGAAACGAAGGCCTGAGGTTCTAATTCCGATAAAAAGTATAGCACCCGACGCCGGTCCGCGAATTGGATCTCGGGGTGCCTAACGCCATCCTATGGCCGGTGGCGGGTGTCTCAACCTGTGCATTATGCAATCGGAAAGCGTCCGCCAGAATTTCCTATAGAATGTCTTTGCTATATAGCATTGCCCTTCCATGATTGCGATCACTGCCGCAACTTTATTCACGCCGCTGGAGCGCATTGAGCAGCCTTTGCTGCTGATCGAGAACGGCACGATCGTTGAGGTGTCGTCGCAGAGCCGGCGCGAAGTACCGTCGGGTAGCCGAGTGGCTGATTTCCCAGGGTCAGTGCTGGCGCCCGGTTTCATTGATATCCATATCCACGGCGGCGGCGGGCATGACGTGATGGAAGCTGGCGCAGACGTACTGCCCCCGGTGGAGCGACTGCTCGCATCCCACGGCGTTAGCAGCTACTTCCCCACCACCGTAACTGCTCCGCTGGATAAAACTTTCTCCGCGCTGTCGTCTCTGGCGGATGCGATCGAAGCCTCCGAAGCCGAAACGGTTCCACGTGAGCCACGGGCCCGGCCGCTCGGAATTCATCTTGAGGGACCATTCATCAGCCACTGCAGGCGGGGCGTGCATCCCCCGGAGGATCTTTTGGCTCCCTCCCTCGCCGCATTCGAGCGCTTTTGGGAAGCCGCGCGCGGCCACATTCGCGTGTTGACCATCGCGCCTGAATTGCCGGGCGCTATAGAGGTCATCACCGAGGCAGCTAAGCGTGGAGTGTGCGTGAGTCTCGGCCACTCGGACGCTGAACTTGGCGCTGCCCGTGCCGGAGTGGCCGCCGGGGCACGTCATGCCACGCACACTTTCAACGCCATGCGGCCACTGGGTCATCGCGATCCCGGAATTCTGGGCGAAGTTCTGACCGACTCGCGGCTGTCGGCGGACATCATCGTGGACGGAATTCATCTGGATCCGGCCGTGGTTCAAATATTTCTGAAATTGAAGGGGCCGGACAAGGCCGTACTCATCACCGACGCCACCGCGGCCACCGGCATGCCCGACGGTCGTTATCGCCTGGGTTCGCTGGAAGTGGAAGTGAAGGATGGCAAGTGCATGAGCGGGGGAAATCTGGCGGGCAGCGTGCTTACCATGGATTTGGCGGTGCGGAATGTGATGCGTTTCGCGCAATGGGATTTGCAGCAGACGCTTCGTTTGGCCACCATAAACCCTGCCAGGGTGGTTGGTCTGCAGGGAGGCGGTTCTCTGAAACCCGGCGCTCCTGCCGATTTTGTGGTCCTGAGCCCGGCCGGTGAAGTAAAGAAGACCGTAATTCGCGGAACGGGAATCTGACCGCGCCAGCTCAACTTGAGGAGAATGCAATGCCTGACAAAGGTGGATTTCCCCACTACATGCTCAAGGAAATCTTCGACCAGCCGCAGGGCTTGCGCGATACCATCGCGCCCCGCGTGTCACTGGAAGAATCCGTAGTCCGGCTGGATGAAGTCCGCATCAGCACGGATGAACTTCGCTCCCTGCGCAGGATCAACATTGTGGCGTCCGGCACCAGCCGGCATGCGGGCATGGCGGGCCAGTATATGATTCAGGACCTTGTCAACATCCCGGTGGATGTGGACTACGCCAGCGAGTTCGAATATCGCAACCCTCTGATCGGGCCTGGCGAACTGACCATTGTGATCACGCAGTCGGGTGAAACCGCCGACACCACTGCTGCCCAGCGTGAGGCCAAAGCAAAAGGCTCGCGAACGATTGCGATCTCCAACGTGGTGGATTCGACAATCGCCCGCGAGGCCGATGGCGTGCTCTACACCCACGCCGGACCGGAGATCAGCATAGCTTCCACCAAAGCTTTCACCGCGCAGATGGCCGTTCTCTACCTGTTCGCGCTTTATCTCGGGCAGATGCGGGGCAAGTTTTCCAAAGAGCAGCGGCGGCTTTACATTCGTGAATTGCTCGACCTGCCCGAAAAACTGGAAACCCTGCTGAAATCCGCACCGGCGGCTTGTGAACGGCTGGCGGACAAGTTTTACAAGGTTGAAGATTTTCTTTTCATGGGCCGCGCCATTCACTATCCAGTGGCTATGGACGGAGCGCTCAAGCTAAAGGAAGTCTCCTACATACATGCGGAAGGCTACCCTACCGGCGAAACCAAGCACGGCCCCAACGCGATGATTGACGAAAACCTGCCGGTGGTCATTATCGCCACCTGCGATCGTAACGACTCCGGATCGGTGCTTCGCCACGAAAAAAATCTTGCGAACATCCGTGGATTCAAGCAGCAGTCGGCGCGTGTCATTGCGATTGCGTCCGAAGGCGATGAGGAGTTGCAGCGTCTCGCAGACCACACCATCTTTGTCCCCAAGCTCCCGAACTTCTATTGCCACTGCTGGAAATTGTGCCTCTTCAGCTGTTTGCGTACTACATGACGGTGAAGAAAGGGCTGGACGTAGATCATCCGAGAAACCTGGTGAAGTCGGTGACACTGGAATAAGACGTATTGGAGCACGGGAGCGCTCCGGTCTCGCCTTGCTTGTTCTAGCCAGGTTTTATCCGCCCTCGCAAGGGCGCCTCCTCCCCGAAATTGTTCAGTCAAATATCACTCCTGAACAATCTAATATGTTGTCAGGAGTTTTCATGCGTGAAGTTGTCATTGTCTCTTCCGTTCGTACGCCTGTGGGACGCGCCTTTAAAGGCACGCTGCGCGCCACTCGTCCCGATGAACTGGCCGCGATCGCCATCAAAGGCGCGCTTGAACGCGTGCCGCAGGTCGATCCCAAAGAAATCGAAGATGTGATCCTGGGCTGCGCCATGCCCGAAGCCGAGCAAGGCATGAACGTGGCCCGCATCGCCTCGCTGCGGGCCGGGCTGCCGGTTGAAGTGTCCGCGATCACGATCAACCGCTTCTGCTCTTCCGGATTGCAGGCGATTGCCATGGCGGCCGAACGCATCATGAGCTGGCGGCGCGGAAATCATCGTCGCGGGCGGCACTGAATCGATGTCGATGATCCCGATGGGCGGGCACAAGATTTCGCCGAATCCCTGGCTGGTGGACCATTATCCCGACGCTTATCTGACGATGGGTCTTACCGCCGAGCGAGTGGCGCAGCGCTTCGGAATCACGCGTCAGAGCGCGGACGAATTTTCGCTTCGCAGCCATCAGAAAGCGCTGGCAGCGATCAAGGCCGGCAAATTCGAAGATGAAACTGTGCCGGTGCCAGTCAGCTTCACGACTCCGAATGGCTCGAAGCCAAAGCGCCAGGAGATTATTTTCAAAGTGGACGAAGGCCCGCGCGCCGATACTTCGCTTGAAGCTCTGCTCGCTCTGAAGCCGGTCTTTCATGCCAAGGGAACCGTGACGGCGGGCAATTCTTCGCAGATGTCTGACGGCGCGGCAGCGGCGGTGGTGATGTCCGCCGAGCGCGCCAAGGCGCTGGGCATTAAGCCTCTGGTGCGTTACGTTTCTTTCGCCACCGCTGGATACAAGCCCGAAGAAATGGGATTGGGTCCGGTGTACGCGATTCCCAAAGCGCTGAAGCTGGCAGGACTGAAACTCTCCGACATTGACGTGATCGAACTGAACGAAGCTTTCGCGGCGCAAGCGCTGGGAGTGATCAAAGAAGCGGGCCTCGATCCCGAGCGGGTCAATCCGAACGGCGGAGCTATCGCCTTGGGACATCCGCTGGGCTGCACGGGAGCCAAGCTGACCGCCACGCATCATTCGCGAACTGAAGCGGCGGAATGCACGTTACGGGCATGGTGACCATGTGCGTCGGCGGAGGCATGGGCGCTGCGGGGATATTCGAGAACCTCGCATAACACAAAACCCGGATAACCACCAAGGACACGAAGTACCACGAAGGAAATCACAATCAGGAGTGACCGATAACCTTGCGGTTCGGCGGGCCGAGGCGAACACTTCCTCTTCGGAGGAACGTGCACCATGGCTACTTCGCCCGTTCCGCAGCGTCACTGCCCAAGAAGTCAGCCACGCTGTCATCACTGCTGCAATGAAAGTCCATTCTGCGCTTGGCCCTGGTCTTCTCGAGAGCACTTACGTCGCATGTCTGCAATATGAACTCCTGGACGCCGGATTCCAGTCTGCAGCTCAGGTTGGTCTTCCTGTCGTGTATCGCGGGGTGAAGCTCGATCTCGGCTATCGAATGGACTTGGTGGTCGAGAATTCTGTGATAGTGGAAATCAAGTCCGTTGATGCAATCTCTCCTGTCCATCAGGCCCAAATCCTTTCGTACCTGAAACTCAGTGGTAAATCCATCGGTCTGCTTATAAACTTCAACGTTGTGCACTTGAAGGATGGAATTAAGCGCTTCGTGAACGGTACGGGTTGGAAGTAAAGCGATCGACCACCAAGGACACGAAGTAACACAAAGGAAGACTCGCGAAGAGCGGTTCCTTCGTGTTACCTCGTGTCCTTGGTGGTTAAAGGGGTTTCTCAATGGCCACGACTGCAATTCCCAGCACCAAAATCTCCGGCGGCAGCTTTCTTCTTGAAGAACGTAAAACTGACGAAGTCTTCACTCCCGAAGATTTCACCGAGCAGCACCGGCTCATCGGGCAGACGGCGGAAGAGTTCGCGGTCAACGAGATCCTGCCGAATGCCGAGAAGATGGAGCACAAGGATTTCTCCATCACCCGCGATCTGCTGAAGAAAGCCGGCGATCTGGGGCTCAGTGCAGCCGAGATTCCTGAAGCCTATGGCGGCCTTGAGATGGACAAAGTCACGGCCGCAGTGATCGCCGACCACATCGCGAAATACGCCGGATTTGCCACCACCTGGGGCGGACACAGCGGCATTGGCACGCTGCCCATCGTTTATTTCGGCACCGAAGATCAGAAGAAAAAATACCTGCCCCGGCTGGCCGCGGGAGAAATTGTCGGCGCTTATGCGTTGTCGGAAGCTTCTTCCGGGTTCCGACGCGCTCAACTGCCGCGCGCGCGCCCAACTTTCGCCCGACGGCAAACACTACATCCTGAACGGCGAGAAGATGTGGATCACCAACGCCGGATTCGCCGACCTGTTCACCGTGTTCGCCAAAGTTGATGGCGAAAAGTTCACTGCGTTTCTGGTGGAAAGAACTTTCCCGGATTCTCGGTCGGTGCGGAAGAACACAAGATGGGCATCCGCGGATCTTCCACCTGCCCACTGATTCTCAATGATTGCAAGGTTCCGGTGGAAAACGTGCTCGGCGAAATCGGCAAGGGCCACGTCATCGCCTTCAACATCCTGAACGTTGGACGCTTCAAGCTGGGCGCGATGTGCGTGGGTGGCGCGCGGGTGTCGCTGGAAAATGCCATTGGATATGCCAAGCAGCGCAAGGCATTCAACAAAGTGATCGCCGATTTCGGACTGGTCCGCGAAAAACTGGCCAACATGGCCACCCTGATCTATGTCGGCGAAGCACTGGTCTATCGCACCGTGGGCATGATGGACGTTGCTCTCGCCGAAGTGGACAAGTCCAGCCCCGACGCCGCCAAAGAAACTCGCAAAGCCATTGAGGAGTACGCAGTCGAGTGCTCGATCATCAAGGTCTGGGGATCGGAGATGATCGATTATGTGGTCGACGAGACCATGCAGATCTATGGCGGCTACGGCTTCGTCGAAGAATATCCGGCCGAGCGCGCCTACCGCGATGCCCGCATCAATCGCATCTTCGAGGGCACCAATGAAATCAACCGGCTGATCATTACCGGCTTTCTGCTCAAGCGCGCCATGTCGGGACAACTGCCGCTGATGCCCGCGATCAAGAAGTTGATGGACGAAGTGCTGGCCGGCCCCAGCGCGGGCGAAGAACTGGAAGGGGTGCTTTCGGAAGAACGCAGATTGGTGGCGCAGGCCAAGAAGCTTGGGCTATTCGTCTCGGGAGCGGCGACGCAGAAATACATGCAGGCGATTCAGGATCAGCAGGAAGTCATGGGCGCGATTGCGGACATCGTCATTGAGACATACGCCATGGAATCTGCGGTTTTGCGAGCGCAGAAGATGGTGGAAAGCACGAACGAGTCGACGGCAACTCTTCCGATTGCGATGACTCGCGTTTATCTCTCGCAGGCCATGGACAAGATCGAATCAGCAGCCAGGAAAGTTATCGCAGCCGTCGCAGAGGGTGACATGCTGCGCACGCAATTGGCGATTTTGCGGCGTCTGGCAAAACACGAGCCGTTTAACACCATCGAATTGCGGCAGGAGATTGCGCAGAAAATGATCGAGCGAGGCAAGTACACGCTGGCCTAATCGGCCGGACGTTATTTTGCGTGGCGCGTGCGTGTACTGATCACGCGGAAGCGTCTCCTCATCCCTTGACCGAAAATCAGGACATCAGTCATATATCCTCATTCCGTTATCCGCCCCGGTCTGCTACAAATGTCGGCATGAGAGGCTTTGCTTTTTGCTTGTCTGCCGCCGTGTTTTCGCTTTGTTTGGCGCTTGCCGCGCAGTCTGATCCCGCTTCGCAAGCAGACTCCGCCACTTTTGATGCCGATGGTACCGCGCATGTCACTCGCGTGGTGCCCATGCCGTCGACCGTCAGCCCGGAAGCGCAGAAGTGGCTAGCTTCGCTGACGGAGAAAGAATCTGCTCCGCAGACTCTGGCCGAAAGACGCGCCGCCACGGACACCTGGCGGAAGAAAGATTCGGACGAAGCCCGCAAGCTTTATCCCGTTAACGTCGAAGAAACCAACATAGCGGGAGTTCGCACCGATGTCATCACTCCTCTTGCGATGCCGGAAGCCAATCGCGGACGTGTGCTGATCAACTTGCATGGCGGGGGATTTGTTTCCGATTCCGGATCCCTCATCGAAGGCATTCCGATCTCTTATCTCGACAAGATCAAAGTTGTATCGGTGTATTACCGGTTGGCGCCGGAAAATCCTTTTCCAGCCGCGGTGGACGACGTGGTCGCCGTCTACCGGGAATTGTTGAAAACCTACAAGCCACGCGCTATCGGAATTTTCGGCACGTCGGCAGGAGCAATTCTGACTTGTGAGGTTACGGTGCGGCTCAAGCAATTGGGACTACCGCTTCCAGCCGCACTGGGCGCCTTCTCCGTACTCACCGACTTCAGCCGTCCCAGCGACTCGCGGCAGATTTTCACGCTGGACGGACTTCCCGGACGATTGGAGCCGATGGATCCGAAGCGGCCTCCCAACGATCCTTATCCAGGCACCGCCGATCGCAGGGATCCCGTCTTGTCTCCATTATTCGCGAACCTTACTGGAATGCCGCCCACGCTGCTGGTCACCAGCACGCGCGATCTGCTCTTGAGTGATACGGCTCTTTTTCATCGCGCTCTGCTCGGCGCGGGTAACGATGCGCAACTGGTTGTCTTTGAGGCGTTGCCGCACGCCTTCTGGTATCACTTTCAGTTGCCGGAAACGAAGGAATGCCTGGATCTGATGGCGAAATTTTTCGATCAGAAGCTCGGACGTTAGTCCCGACGCTACTTGTCCTGTTGCCTGTTCAATTCGGCCATCACGCTCTGAATTAGCTCCTTCGCATCGGTAAGACTTTTCATGACGATCTGAATGTCCAGCACCGGCTTGCCGGGGAAGCGCGTGGCTCTGGCAGTAGACGCCGTGCTGGCCGACGAGCGCCATGGCGTCGGTGATCATGTCCATAGTCACGGCCAAACGCCCTCGAGGGACGCCCATCATGGTCTCGTAGTGTTCCAATTCTTCCTGTTTCTCGTCGAATACCGGCATGGTGAGATTGTAGCGGGTGGATCGGGTGGGCGCATAATTGCGGGCGTGCGCTGTCCAAGTTTCCAGCGTTACGTCAAAGCTCTTAGCAACTGGCGACTGACATTTGTCGACACATTCGCATTTGCTGATTGTCGAGTGCCAAACGTTCCAAGGAGAGAAAGATGACAAAACGTATCGCCTTCGCCGCCCTGTTGTTGCCTGTACTCACACTGCTTGCCATGCGCGCAAGATCAGAGCAAACGGCCCAGCCCGTCGGCCCAGGCCCAGTGCAAGTTTTCCGACGGCAAGTCCGTCAAGAGCGACTACTCAAGTCCTCGCGATGAAAGGCCGAAAGATTTTCGGAAGCCTCGTACCGTACGGTGAAGTCTGGCGTGCCGGCGCCAACGAAGCCACGACGCTGGTCACGGACACCAATGTGCGGGTTGGAGACAAAGACGTTCCTCCTGGCAGCTACACCATCTTCACCATCCCCAACGCCGATAAATGGATCCTCATCATCAGCAAAAAGACGGGCGAGTGGGGCATACCCTATCCCGGTCAAGGGGAAGATTTTGTTCGCGTGGACATGAAAGTTTCGCCATTGCCCTCGCCGGTGGAGAATTTCACCATCGGTTTCGACCAGACAGGCTCGAACTGCGCCATGCACCTGGACTGGGAAACCACACGCGCCAGCGTGGACATCGCCGAGAAGAAATAGCCTGCCGTGAGGCTTGCATGCGGTGGAATCAGCGCGCCTTCAAGGTGAGCGCATCCACCGCATGTTGCGCTTCGGCCGATTCAGGGGAAAGTTTCAGCGCCTGCTGATAGGCCGCCAGCGCCTCCGATCGACGACCCGCATTCTCCAACGCGTGCCCCAGAAACATGAACCCTCTGTCCGTCGGGCGCAACTCGACTGACTCTTGAATAATCGCTGATGGCCTCATCCAGTTTGTTCTGCTTCTCCAGTAAGCCGGCCAAGCCCCAGATAGGCATTGGACTGGCTGGGGTTGAACCGCAGCGCCTGGTCGTAATTCTCACGGGCTTGATCATCGGCGCCAAGCGAAAGATAGGCTGCACCCAGATTGGCGTAAGCCCCGGCCAGCAAGCCGGCGTCAGACGTAATTCCAATAACGCGTTTGTACTGCTCGATCGCTTCGTTGAGATGTCCATGCTCCTGAAGGTAGGCGCCCAAATTGGAGCGGCTCATGGGATCTCTTGGATTGATTTCGGCCGCAGCCTGAAAGTGCGCGTAGGCTTCGTCCGGCCTGTCGAGCAGTAATAACGCTCCGCCTAGATTGTCCTGCGCAATAAAATTTCTGTCGGTAACCGCGAGCGCGTGGCTCCAAAGATCGTAGTTGCTCGACCAATAGCCGAGCTGGCGATAGGTCGCAAGCGAGAGCGCGAGCAGAACGCATGTTGCCGCAACCAGACGTAGCGAAACGCCAATTCGGAGTGAATCCGCCAGATCAGCGACGCCCCAGGCGATCATCACAAAAATTCCAATCAGTGGAATGTAGGCATAGCGGTCAGCCATCGCCTGATCCCCAACCTGTACCAGGCCGATGACCGGAATTAAAGTCCCCAGAAACCACAGCCAGCCCGTGAGGAGATATCGTTTCGTCCTGTATGCAAGCGCGATTCCGGTAACAGCCAGCAGCACTAACACTGACACAGCAACCTGCCAAGCCGCCAGGGAATCTCCGGGATGAGGATAGATTGGCGCCAGATGCGAGGGCCAGATCATCTTCCATAAATACATTGCGTATGCCACAACCGCATTTTCCAGACGCACGCCCAGCGAAAACTGCACAGTGGAACGCATCGCTCCGCCAGCTTGCTGAGCCTTAACCGTGATAATGGCGCTGGCAGCGGACAGAGCGAGCAGTGGAAGCTTCTCCATCAATAGCTTTGCCGGAGAGAATTGAGGTGGCCCAAGAGTTCCAACCGGAACTCCGCGGATTCTGCCCAGGGGCCAGTAATCCAACAGCATCAGCACGAAGGGCAAAGTCACAACCATGGGCTTGGACATCAACCCCAGAACGAATAAGCCTGTCACCGCCAAATACCGCGTCCAGTGCGGTTTTCGGGCATACCAGCCATACGCGCCTATCGCCGCGAGAAAGAAGAATGTGCTGAGCACGTTCTTGCGCTCGGCGATCCAGGCCACTGATTCAACGTTGATCGGATGAATCGCGAACATCAGTGCGACGAAAAGACTCGGTCCGATCCGCTTGGTTGAATATGCCAGCAGCAGGAACAACAAAACCACATTCGCCGCGTGAATCAGAAGGCTTGTGAAATGATGGCCGGCGGGATTCTGGTGAAACAGACTGTAGTCGACTGCGTGCGACATCCATGTGAGCGGATGCCAGTTTGCCTGGTCAGTGGAGGTGAGAGCCCAGGCGATCGTGTCCGCTCGCAAGCCGTTCTCGATGTGGGGATTCTCTGTGACATAGACGTCGTCATCGTAGTTCACGAAGGGATGACGGTTTACCGGGTTGTACAGCACCAGCGTTGCAACTACCAGGAGAAGGCAGAGAATTACATTGCGCTTTTCGGGAGATGAGAAAAGAGCTGTGGGCTGTTCAGGCGCGGATGGTAGAGCTTTTTCAGGCAACGTAAGAATTTAACCACAGAGGACACGGAGGACTGCAGAGGTTCTCGGCCAGCATCTATCTTGTAATCCGCTGCATGCTTCAACACTAGGCGACGGGTTTCCACCTTAGGATGGGCTTGCGGGCAGCGGCAGTTTCGTCCAAACGAGAGACCCGCGTGGAGTGTGGCGAATCCAGAACCATCTGGGGATCTTCTTCGACCTCTTCCGCAATAGACTTCATCGCCTCGACGAACAAATCCATTTCTTCTATGGATTCACTCTCAGTGGGCTCAATCATCAGGGCGCCAGGCACAATCAACGGAAACGCGGTCGTGTAGGGATGGAAACCGTAGTCGATCAGGCGCTTGGCGATATCCATCGTTTTCACACCCTTCTTCGCCTGTAGCTTGTCGCTGAAAACGACCTCATGCATGCTTGGCGTGGAATATGGCAGATCGAAAACCCCTTGCAGTCCCTTGCGAATGTAGTTGGCGTTCAAAACCGCATCTTCGGTAGTTTGGCGCAAGCCGTCGGGGCCGTTCGCCAGAATGTAAGCCAGGGCGCGGACGAACATCCCAAAATTGCCGTAGAAGGCTCGCACACGGCCCACCGACTCCGGCCGATCGTAGTCGAAGGCCAGCGTGCCATCCGGTTTCGTGACCAACACCGGCTTGGGCAGAAACGGCTCGAGAATTTGCCGCACCGCGACTGGACCTGAGCCAGGACCACCGCCTCCGTGTGGCGTGGAAAATGTCTTGTGCAGGTTCAGGTGCATCACGTCCACGCCGAAGTCGCCGGGACGGACTTTGCCCACCAACGCGTTCATGTTGGCGCCATCCATATAGAGCAAACCACCCTTGGCGTGCATGATTTCCGCGATCTTATGGATCTCCTGCTCGAACACGCCGAGGGTATTGGGGTTGGTCAGCATGAGCGCTGCGACGTCTTCGTTCATCTGAGCGGTCAATGCGGCGACGTCTACCATCCCCTGGGCATTCGATTTCAAATTCTCCACTGCATACCCCACCATCGCAGCGGTAGCGGGATTCGTGCCATGGGCCGAATCGGGGATCAGGATCTTTTTTCGCGGGACGCCTTTTGACTGGTGGTAGGCACGAACCATAAGCAATCCGGTCAATTCGCCATGCGCCCCGGCGGCGGGCTGCATCGTGATCGCATCCATGCCAGTGATTTCCAGCAGGCAGTCGCTCAGCGTTTTGATGATGCGAAGCGCGCCCTGGGAAATCTTCTCCGGTTGATAAGGATGACCGTTGGCCAATCCTTCGAGACGAACCACCAATTCATTGACCCGCGGGTTGTACTTCATCGTGCAGGAACCCAGTGGATACATGCCGAGATCGATCGCGTAGTTCCAGGTGGACATTCGGGTGAAGTGGCGGATGATTTCGATTTCGCTCACTTCGGGCATGTTTCCCAGATCTTTTCGTTCCGATGAACCTAACAGCGCTGCGACATCGACTTCCGGAACGTCAAGCGGAGCCAGCCTCCAGGCGGCCTTTCCAGGCGACGACTTCTCGAAGATCAGACCTTCATTCTGATTCACGTGCCGGGTGGCTTTTCGGGGGGTATGGGTCATCGCGTCACCTCCTGCACGTCCGCTTCCTGAGTGGCGGAGGCAACCGAGCGCTCACTCTCGGCGACCATGCCAACGGCAGTGTCAATGGCGCTGCGCGTTGTTAACTCGGTGCAGCACCACAGGGACGCGTTACCGAGCTCGGGATAGAACTTCTTCAGCGGAAGTCCGCCGATGATTTTGTGTCCCAGAATGCGGCTGTTGATGGCCTGGGGATCCTCACTGGTCTGCAGCACAAACTCGTTGAAACGCGGCGCTCCGGAAAACAGCACCTTGGCATGTTTGCCGAACTGCGTGGCGGCGTACGCAGTCTTCGCCAGATTTTGCTTGGCCAGTTCCTTGAGACCAACCTTGCCGTAAATGGTCATGAAGATGTTGACCATCAGTGCTACCAGAGCCTGGTTGGTGCAGATATTCGACGTCGCCTTTTCGCGCCGGATGTGTTGCTCTCGAGTAGCCAGTGTCAGCACGAAACCGCGTTTGCCGTTGCGATCGGTGGTCTGTCCGGCGAGGCGTCCGGGCATTTGCCGGACGAACTGCTCGCGAGTCGCAATCACCCCGCAATAGGGACCGCCGAAGCCGAGAGGAACGCCAAAAGATTGAGCCTCCATCGCGATTACATCCGCCTGGCGAGGTGGTTCAACGATTCCCAGGGAAACCGCCTCGGCAATCGACACCACCAGCATCGCGCCTTTTTTGTGCGCGATTTCAGCGACAGCAGAGGCGTCTTCGATTGTTCCGAAGAAATTCGGCGATTGAATCAGCACGCAGGCTGTGTCGGACGTAATTGATTTTTCCAGCTCCCGCAAATTCAAGCGTCCCGAATCATCGAACGGACACGTGGAGAGTGGAAGATTCTGATGATGGGCGTAGGTCGTCAGCACCTCGCGATATTCCGGATGGAGGCTTTTGGCGATCACCACTGACCTTCTGCCGGTGACACGCACCGCCATCATGGCCGCTTCGGCGGCGGCGGTGGAGCCGTCGTACATCGAAGCGTTGGCCACTTCCATGCCGGTCAGCTCACAGATCATGCTCTGGAATTCGAAAATGGCCTGTAGGGTTCCCTGCGAAATCTCAGCCTGATAGGGGGTATAGGCAGTAAGGAATTCGCCGCGCGAAATGAGCGAATCGATTATGACGGGCCGGTAATGGTAGTAGGCGCCGGCGCCCAGGAATGTTGCGTAGCCGTCACCATTCTCGCGGGAGCGCTCGCGGAACCAGTCCACGATCTCGGACTCAGCCATTTGACGCGGGACTTTAAGATCCCTCTCCAGGCGATATTCCGTGGGAATGGGTGCGAATAAATCGTCGATCGAGCGTGCACCGATGGCCTCCAACATGGCTTTTCGGTCAGCGGGCGATTTGGGTAAATAGCGCATGGCCCTCTTTAGATGTATCTGGGAGTCACTTCGATTGCTGGACTGGGCGACGGCCCGGCTGTGCTGCCGTCAACACGACTAGCCCTCCTCGGCGACGAACTTCTCGTAGTCGGCGGCGGAGAGCAGAGAATTCAGTTCAGCCGGATCCTTCAAAACCAGCTTGATCATCCAGGCGCTGTGCGCGTCCTTGTTGATCATTTCCGGCGCAGTCGCCAAAGCATCATTGAGTTCAGTCACCGTGCCAGAAACCGGCGCGTACAAATCAGATACCGCCTTCACCGACTCAACCGAACCGAAGGATTTGCCGGAACTAATCTCGGAACCAACTTTCGGCAGGTCAACGAAGACGATGTCTCCCAAAGACTCCTGGGCGTGGTTTGTGATTCCAACGGTGGCATTCTTTCCGTCGGGCTTAACCCACTCGTGCTCTTTCGTGTACTTAAAGTCAGTCGGATAGGGCATGTCGCTTCTGGCTCCTGGGTTTCAGCTCTTGAATTCCTTGGATTCTCAGTCGTATGTGATCAAACTTTTTTCGGTTTCTTGTAGAAGGGAGTCGGCACCACAACAGCATTCACTCCCTGCCCCCGGATCTCAACCTTTAGTTGGGTGCCAACGGTGGCAAATTTAGCCGGCGCGTAGGCGAGCGCAATATTTTTCTTCAGAAACGGCGCCGGTGAACCGCTGGTTACATAGCCTATTTCCTTGCCGGCGTTGTCGAGCACTTTGTAGCCGTCGCGAGCGATACCCCGGTCAACCATCTCCAGCCCTATCAAGGTGCGTTCGGCACCGTTATTCCTGGCCTTTTCCAGGGCCGCCTTGCCAATAAAGTCTGGCTTTTCCATTTTGCAGAATCGGTCCAGGCCGGCTTCCCAAACATTGATCGTGTCGGAAATCTCGTGTCCGTAGAGCGGTAATTTGGCTTCGAGACGCAGCGTGTTGCGCGCACCCAAACCGCACGGCACTACACCGAATTCCCTTCCGGCTTCCAGGATCTCATTCCATACGCGCGCGCTGGTCTCGCTATCGTTGGGGACGTAAATCTCGAATCCGTCTTCTCCGGTGTAGCCGGTACGGGCGATCAGAGTATTTTTCAGTCCACAAACCGTTCCCCGGGTCACCCAGTAAAATTTCACGGATGAGAGATCGGCGTCGGTCAGCTTCTGCAACAGATTCATGGCTTTAGGACCTTGAATCGCAATCTGAGTAAAGTCGTCAGAGAGATCTTCAACCGCACATTTGAACTGACGTGTGTTGTCGCGCACCCAATTGAAGTCTTTTTCGCGGGTGCCCGCATTGATCACCAGCAAATATTCGTCTTGCGCCAGGCGGTGAACAACCACATCATCAACGAAAGTCCCCTGGGGATAGAGCAGCGCCGAATACTGCGCCTGCCCCACCGCGAGCCGCGAGGCATCATTCATCGAAATGTGCTGCACTGCCGCCAGGGCCTCGGGACCGGCAAGACGTATATCGCCCATGTGGCTGACATCGAAGATGCCCACACCCGACCGCACGGCGTTATGCTCGGCGATGATGCCGCCAGCGGAAGGGTATTCCACCGGCATCTCCCAGCCGTTAAATTCCACCATTTTTGCGCCCATTTGGCGGTGCACAGGGTTGAGCGCGGTCTTCCGGGTGGTAAGCGTAGTCGCCTCAACAGCGGGCAATGAAACCTCGGTTAAACGCAGTGGTTGAGCTGCTGAAATGGTGAGACTGATTACCCTAACACGTGGTTGGCGGCGGCTTCAACTGACGGTTACCAAGGGAACTTTCGCTCCAGTCCGGCCCGCGCTAGAGTTCGCCCATGGCCACTACCACGACGAAAACCAAGTATCGCTGCATGCAGTGCGAGATGACCGAAGAAAAGTGTGACTGCGAAAAGTACTGCTGTTCCTGCCAGGGACAAGTCGATATCCGCCTTTGCAGTGACAGCCTTTACTATTGCCCACCTTGCCGGCAAGCGTGCGGCTACAAAGTCTCCGACTAATCCTGCTCGTAATAGCCGGTGTCAATCCGGTGTCTGATCCGGCTTTGCCCGCCGACTCCATGTTCCACTCGTCATTCTCTTCGTCTGCTTCCTACCCTCGTCCCCCATAAATTGCACCACTTTTTTGGCTGCAGAAAGGACTACAATTCTTAGGAATTCAGGAGGAAGAATTATGGCGACTGCAGTTTCGAGCGTTCCGGTGGGCGACAAAACCGCAAACTTTATTTCCAAGAACCGCAAAATGCTCATCAACGGGAAGTGGGTGGAAGCCGCTTCTGGCAAGACCTTCCCGACCTACAATCCGGCTACGGGCGAGGTTCTGGCTCGTGTGGCGGAAGGGGATCGCGAGGACATCGACCGCGCCGTCAGGGCAGCTCGTGCAGCGTTTGAAACCGGACCATGGTCAAAGATGAGTCCTTCGGAACGGGGACGCGCCATCTGGAAGCTCGGCGATCTGTTGGAACAAAATCTCGAGGAATTTGCCGAGTTGGAGATGCTCGACAACGGCAAACCCCTGAAGGTCGCGCGCGTCGCGGACGTACCGCTGGCGGTGGACCTGTTCCGCTACATGGCAGGATGGGCGACCAAAATCGAAGGCAACACAATTCCGATTTCCGCCGGAACGAAGTTTCTGGCATACACACTGCGTCAGCCCGTCGGAGTGGTCGGTCAGATCATTCCGTGGAATTTCCCGCTGCTAATGGCGGCCTGGAAGCTTGGCCCGGCATTGGCGACCGGATGTACGGTTGTGATCAAGCCCGCCGAACAAACGCCGCTGTCCTGTTTGCGTCTGGGTGAACTCGTTCAGGAGGCTGGGATTCCCGACGGTGTGGTGAACATTGTCCCGGGATATGGCGAGACTGCGGGTGCTGCTCTCGCGGCGCATCCCGATGTCGACAAGGTCGCTTTTACCGGGTCCACGGAAGTCGGCAAATTGATCCTTCAGGCAGCTGCCGGGAACCTCAAAAAAGTATCGCTGGAACTTGGCGGAAAATCGCCCAACGTTGTCTTTGATGACGGCGATCTGAAGACAGCAATTTCCGGCTCAGCTAGCGCGATTTTCTTCAATCACGGGCAGTGCTGCTGTGCGGGCTCCCGGCTGTACGTAGAGAAGAGCATTTTCGACGAAGTGGTCGAAGGTGTTTCCGCGAAAGCGAAAAAGATCAATGTCGGGCCGGGCTGGGAAGCATCGAGCGATATGGGACCGCTGGTGTCAGAAGAGCAGCTGAATCGGGTTTGCGGTTTCCTTGAATCCGGGGTTTCCGAGGGGGCGAAAGCTGTCGTCGGAGGAGAGCGGCATGGTGACAAAGGGTATTTTGTTAAACCCACCGTGCTGGTCGATACCACCGAAAATATGAAGGTCGTGCGCGAGGAAATCTTCGGACCCGTTGTCTCGGCGATCCCGTTCACCGACTACGATGACGTGGTAAAGCGAGCCAACGATACCGTCTACGGACTGGCTGCGGGAATCTGGACGCGCGATATCGGAAAAGCGCATCGCCTGGCTTCGCAACTCCGCGCCGGCACGGTGTGGATCAATTGCTACAACGTTTTCGACGCCGCGCTGCCTTTCGGCGGATACAAGCAGTCCGGCTGGGGCCGCGAAATGGGTCACGACGCACTCGAGCTTTACACCGAGGTGAAGTCGATCTGCGCTGCGCTGTAGTTGCAGTTGAATCCGAGGAAATGTTCGGCGGGAAGCGCTGCTTTCCGCCGATTTTTCTTGGGTGCGCGCGACTGGCACGAACTGTCTTCAGCCTGAGGTCCGCCCCTTACGCCGCAAGCCACGCCCGTGTTATGTTCAATTTCCCTCTAATTTTGAGCGCGGTCCGCTTCGAACATGATTCGTCCTTACAAAGGGAAAACGCCGGTGATCCCGGAGTCTTGTTACGTTGACGACTCCGCACAGATCCTCGGCGATGTGGTTTTGGGAGAACACGCCAGCATCTGGATGAATGCGGTGCTGCGAGGCGATGTGCACTCGATTCGCGTGGGCGCGCATTCCAATATCCAAGATTGCAGCGTCCTGCACGGCATGAAGGAGCAGTACGACGTCGTCCTGGGTGAATATGTGACAGTGGGCCACTCGGTAACGCTGCATGGCTGCAGAATCGGAGACCGCTGCCTGATCGGCATGGGATCCATCATCCTGAACGGCGCGCAGATTGGCGCAGGTTCGATCATTGCCGCCGGCACGTTGATTCCAGAGAAAACGATTGTCGAGCCAGGATCGCTGTGGATGGGCTCCCCAGGAAAATTTCGCCGCAAACTGGAAGAGAAGGACCAAGAGACCATCATGCGGTACGCGAATAACTATTTGGAGTACAAGGAATCGTATTTGAAGGAGCGCGCGTAGAACACCGGCGCTGTAATCGGTAATGCTGGCTCATAATCTGTCATACGGCACTGTAATCTGTCGTCCCAGACCCTGGAATCTGTCATCCTGAGCGGAGTGACTGCTTCGCTTTGCGAAGCAGTCGCGCAGTCGAAGGATCTCTACTCGAACGCAACCGTCTGTACCACTAGATTCTCGCGCAGGACACGACCAGAGCAAGATTAAGCTGCAAGGAGTCCTTCGACTTCCGCTCTGGATGACATTGGCCCAGGCCAACGACCAAAGACGAATCGACCAACCATGATCAAAGCTGTCCGAGGAACTCGCGACCTTCTCCCGCCGGAAACGGCGTTGTGGAACTTTGTCGAAGCCGAGGTGCGCGACGTATTTCGCGCCTACAACTTTCAGGAGATTCGCACGCCAATTTTTGAATCCACTGAACTGTTTTCACGTGGTGTTGGCGAGGAGACAGACGTTGTCGCGAAGGAGATGTACACATGGGAGGACCGTGGACGCGCGCAAAGCGACAAGGGCCAGTCACTGACCCTCCGGCCTGAAAATACCGCCAGCGTTGTACGGGCGTACATCGAACACAAGTTATGGGAACGCGGGCTGCAGAAGCTCTATTACATCGGCCCTCAGTTTCGGCGCGAGCGGCCACAGAAGGGACGTTACCGCCAGTTCTACCAAATTGGAGCGGAGGTCATTGGACCGACCAGCGCCGGCAGCGAATCTCCCGCGCGCGATGCGGAAGTGCTGGAACTCCTGGCAACATTGCTCGATCGTCTCGGCATTCAAGGCTGGACGCTGGAACTGAATTCGGTAGGCTGCATCAATGATCGCGCCGCTTACAACGAAGCTTTGCGCAAGGCACTCGAACCGGTGGTTTCCGGTATGTGCGTCGACTGCCAGCGCCGCGCCGTCACCAATCCGTTGCGCGTATTTGATTGCAAGGTTCCAGAGGACCAGCCGATCATCGAAAAGCTGCCGCGCATCAGTCAGTTTCTGGATGAAGGCTGCCGCCAGCATTTCGAACAGGTGCAGGCAATCCTGAAAGCGGTCGGAGTTCCTTTCACGCTGAACGATCGCCTGGTCCGCGGGCTCGACTACTACACGCGCACGGCGTTCGAGTTTACCCACGGAGCGTTGGGTGCGCAGAATGCGATCCTCGGCGGTGGCCGATATGACGGACTCTCGGAATCGTTGGGAGGTCCGCCCGCCCCCGGCATCGGCTTTGCCATCGGTGAAGACCGGTTGGTTCTGGCGTTGCAGGAGTCGGCCGGTGCTGTGCAGCGCAAACCGGATGTGTACATTGCACCTCTGGGAAACGGCATGGATCGAGAGGCCGCGCGCTTGGCGCGGGAGTTGCGCCAGCATGATCTGGTCGTCGAACTTGGGGACGAAACCTTCCGGCTGAAGAAGTCCTTTGAAGCTGCCAGCAAGGTCGGGGCGAGATTCATTTTGATCGTCGGTGAAAATGAGGCCAAGTCGGGATCGTTCGCCTTGAAGAATCTGGCGACCGGCGAGCAGGTTTCGGTCCCGCGTGCAGATTTGGTGAAAGCGATTCAGCCTGCCAATGATGTTGAACCGGCACAATAAAGAGGATGAGCAAATGAGAAAGCTCTTTTTCATTGCCTGTATTTTCTGTCTTTCAGTGGTCGGCTTCGCGCAATCTTCACGGAACCAATCCAAGCCTCTTAGCTCCTTGGAACAAACGCTGATTGCCAACACGAAAGCCGTCGGCGAAGCCCAGAAAACCAAAGATGTGAACTTCCTCAAACTTACTTTGACGGATGATTTCGTCGCGGTCGGCAGCGAAGGCCATCTTCACGACAAAGAGGAGATTATGGGGAGCGCGCACGACGGCGAGCTAAAAGACTATTACGCGTACAATCTGCGCGTCGTACCAGTCAATGAAGAAGCCGCCATCGTGACCTACGACTGCGTGATTCACATGCCCGAGGGCGACGCGCCCGGCATGGCCCCGCGCTACCAGCACATCTCCGACCTGTGGGTAAAGCAGGATGACCAGTGGCGCCTGCGGTTTCAGCAGGCGACAGCCGCGCGGCCGGTCGACTGAGCATTGATAAAAACCCGCAGTCAGTTAAAGCGCACGAGCAGCACGCTCGCGCCCACATCTTCTATAATCTCTGATTCAGCTTGCAACACAATTTCTCCAGTGAAGGGCACAACTTGCTCGATTTTCTAGGCGATCTACGACGTACACACATGTGCGGAGACTTGCGTCCCGCGGATTCGGGCAAGAAGGCCGTGCTCATGGGCTGGGTCAACCGGCGGCGCGATCTGGGCAACCTCATTTTTATCGATATTCGCGACCGCAGCGGCGTGACCCAGGTTGTTTTCAACAAAGAACGTGACCCCGCGATTCATCAGAAAGCTGAATCGCTGCGCAACGAGTACGTCATCGCCGTATCGGGTACGGCCAAGCAACGGGTTCCGGATACCGTCAACAAGAACATCGGCACAGGCGAGGTTGAATTGATCGCCGAGGAACTCCGGATCCTCAACGAATCGAAGCAGCCGCCATTCCTGCCCAGCGAAACCGTGCTTCCCAATGAGGAGATGCGCCTCAAGTATCGCTATATCGATTTGCGGCGCGATGCTCATGCAGTACAACATCGAGTTGCGGCATAAAGTTGCGCTGGCCATTCGCACCTATCTTTCGGCGCAGGGATTTTTCGAAATCGAAACTCCATTCATGACGCGCTCGACTCCCGAGGGCGCGCGTGATTATCTCGTCCCCAGCCGGGTGCAGCCGGGAAGTTTCTACGCGTTGCCGCAGTCGCCGCAAATGTTCAAGCAGATTCTGATGATCTCGGGTTTCGACAGGTATTTCCAGATCGTCCGCTGCTTTCGCGACGAAGACTTGCGCGCCGATCGGCAGCCTGAGTTTACACAGATCGATCTGGAAATGTCATATCCGCAGCCCGATCGTGTCTGGGAGGTAGTCGAAGGTTTTCTGACGTGCCGCATTCAAAGCCGCTGGAAGCGAGATCAAAACGCCGTTTCCACGCATGAGTTACGACGAGGCGATACGGCTGTACGGAAATGACAAGCCCGACATGCGCCTGCCCGCCATGGTCAATGTGCGAGAAGCGTTTACCCCTGAGGATCTGGAAAAGTTCGCCTCGGCATTCAAAGTCGGACCGGACGTCGCTCCTGTATTGATTCGCATTCCGAAAGCCGGCGAAATGTCCGGAACCGAGCGGCGGACCATCGGAA
This sequence comes from Terriglobia bacterium, assembly GCA_963765715.1. Taxonomy (GTDB): domain Bacteria; phylum Acidobacteriota; class Terriglobia; order Terriglobales; family Acidobacteriaceae; genus JAIQFF01. The sequence continues at coordinate 322,137 of CAVXXN010000014.1, read as the reverse complement.
CTTATGGAGCCTTCGCGCACGCGCAGGGCACTTCATCAGTACAGCTTGATGACCGACCCAAATCGTTTCGCGAAAGATTATCCGGCCTCGCTGGAACGAATCCTCAAGGCTGCGGAAGTCGAACCCGGCGATTTGTGGCTGCTTGTTGTCGCGCAAAGCAGATTCGAAACAGAGCGCCATTCAGTTTTTTCAGACTTGCGGACAACTCCGGCTCGATCTTGCGCAAAAATACGCGGCAAAACATGGAGCATTTGCAAAAACCGGCGATCCCGCCAGAGATTTCCGTTTTCTTTGGGTCACTGACTTCCCCATGTTCGAGTGGGACGGAGAGAGCAAGCGCTGGAACGCAGCGCATCATCCTTTCACATCGCTGCACGACGAAGACATGGCCAAGCTCGAGACCAGTTTCGATTCGATCCACGATCCCAAGTCTCCGCTGGGCGAAATCCGTGCGCTGGCTTATGACGTGGTGCTGAATGGGACTGAGCTGGGGTCCGGCTCAATCCGTATTCATCGCCAGGATATCCAGAGCAAAATCTTTCGCGCTCTGGGTATGACTGAAGAAGAAGCGCGGTCCCGCTTTGGATTTTTCCTGGAAGCGCTGGAGTACGGCACGCCCCCGCACGGTGGCATTGCGCTGGGACTGGATCGCATTGTGATGATCCTTGCCGGCGCCGACAGCCTGCCGCGAAGTCATTCCTTTTCCCAAGACCGCCCGCGCGGTGGATTTGATGGTGGACGCGCCAACTCCGGTCAGCGAAGCGCAGTTGAGGGATTTGGGGATTCAGGTGAAGAAACAGACCTAGCCGTAAACCGCGAAGGTCACTTCGTCGCGACGCGTTTGCGAAAACTGCGCAGGATAATCACTCCGCTGACTCCAAAACTTGCGACAGCTCCCAGGGCCAGGGCTTCAATGAGCTCTGGTCTGAAACGCAGCATGTCTCCAAAGAACGCCGTGAGGGCAAACAGGATTCCCAGCACATTCAGCCACGCCGGCGAACGTGACAGTTGCGTCTCATTCCGATTCTGCAACCGAAGTTGCAACAGGACCGCAGCCAGTCCAACGGCGCCCATCACCACAACCGCCAGCGGGCTGAAGAATGCTCCCCGGTTGGTGAACAGGACAATCAGGGCGAGCGCTCCGCATAGCAAACCGGAGGCGATCACCGTCCAACGGCGGGAATGGGTGAGCGGTGTATTCAATTTCACCTTAAGGGCGCTGAGCCATTGTAGACAGACTGCGCCGCGATGCAAACATGAACTTGTGGCGGGGAGTGAGATTCAAGGCCCGGGTGCACCTGCTCCGGTATTCGCTATCTGGGGAATGTAGTAAAGGAGAGTCGTCTTTCCGATTTTCTCCACCGGCTGATATTGATTCAGCCAGGCAAAGGCGTCCGGAGGATAAGTAGTGTGGAACACATCCCCAAGACGGAGCGCGCGCAAACTGATCGCCACCCAGCCGGTCACAGGATGGAACGGTTCAAGTGTTTGAAATGCAGGCAAGTCCATTTGAGAGGTGTCGGCACTGCTCCAGACCGACAGATGGAGCTGCGAGATATTTCTGTCGTGCAATGCCCGGGAGAGGCGAAACAGGTCCTGTCCGCAATCCAGGTCGCAACCCGCTACCAGAATCTTGCTGGGATCGCGGCCTGCCAGTTCGTTGAAGTAGGCGATGTAGTCGGGCGCAGCCGCCAGGCTGGAGACGCATTGCCAAAGCAGCAGCGCCGCAACCGCGGAGCGCCCCCACAACCGCCATTTGCCCGGCGCCTTCCAAAGAAATCCGGCGCCACCAGCGGCAATGACCGCCAGAAGAGGAAAGAGCACCATTACATGGCGAACCCCCGCGTTGTACTTCACAAACATGGTCACGAACAAGATTGCAACGACTGCAGCGACCGGTGCGACAGCCGTCCACCGGACGGGCCGGGCGAAGATCGCCCACAGTCCGACAACGCAGAGGAACAGCATCGGAAGCGGCGTCTTAACCCCTACGCCGACAAAGAAGAAGTACCACCATCCGCCGTGTTTGACGTTGCCGAGCAGATACGCTGCGGGAGCGCCCTTGTTCAGGACCCAGGCTGTGGCGACACCGCTCACCAAAGCCGGCGCCGGCAGTACAAAATCTTTCTCAATCGCATCTCGAGCGAGGTTCCTTAGCGGCCCGGGAAAATGTTGGAATGAGGGCATCGACTCCGGCGATATCTGTATGGCCTGGCGAATGTGTCCGATGGAAAATCCGTAGCCCGCCCAGATCACAACCACGGCGACCGCCAGCGCAATCGCAATCTCAACCCGCCACCTTGCCGCGTTGCCGGCTTGAACGGTGCCACTTCCATCTTTACTTCGACGTTCTATCCACCACTTGCACAAAAAGATCGCCGCCGCCGCACTCGGAAGGAACAACACAGTCGTCAGCTTTGCGAGGAAAGCAAGGCCCACAACCAATCCCAGCAGCAGACTTGAGCGCCGGCTCGGCCTCTGCAACCAGGTTGTAAATGCGAAGAGACCGGCAAACTGCATACAGCCTGTAGGCAGGTCTGTATACGCCAGGCCTGAAAATGCCAACACAATGGGAAGTGTGGTGAAAAGGAATGCCGCCATGACCGCGGCAAAATCTCCAAACTCGTGTTGCGTCCAGAGAAACACCAGAACGACGGCCAGCATGAAGAACGGAATGATGGGGGTTCGCGCCAGTGAAAGATTCCGCAGGTAACGCCCACCCCGGTTGAGGACGAAATTTCCAACGTCGTTGTAGTTGCGGATCCTTGGGTCGCTGGCTGGCCAATCAGGAAAGCGCGCTCCCGCTAAATAAAGCGGGATACCGATCGCAATCCGCGTCAGAGGCGGATGCACGGGGTCCAGCGTGTAAGTGCCTTTATCCAGAAATTCAATCGCCGCGGCAACGTGGCAGGGTTCGTCGAATGCCTGGGCAGTGACCTTGTAGGTCAGAGAGAATACGAACAACTGCGAGCCCGATCAGGAAAGCAACCACCACAGCGACATAGCGATTGCGATCCAATGAGCGTCCTCGGGAAGCAAGAAGTATAGCGGATGGTTTCAGAGAGACCGCCGAAGCCGCGCTTTTCCATGCGGTTCCGGAGATGGCGCTTTCGCAGAAGCTTAAATTTAAATAACAACCGCTTCTTTGTATTCTCCGAACACCTTTCTCATGCGTGTCGGAAATTTCTCCGACCGTCGCATAGGCTTCGACAGCAGCGAGGATATGCGGCATCAGGTTGGCGCCAGAGCGGGCGGCATCTTCGATTTGTCTCAGCGACTCTCTCCCACGAGCTGCGAATCGCGGCGGGCGCGCAACGCGCGCAGACGCTCCACCTGCTTGCGCTCCAGCGACTTCGTCGATGCGCTGGATGGGGATCGGCTTTTCTTCCTCCACCGCAAACCGGTTCACTCCGACCACCACCGCCTCCTCGCGATCGACTTGCTGCTGGTATTCGTAGGCGGCATTCTGGATTTCCTGCTGCACGTATCCGCGCTCCATGGCTTTGATCATGCCGCCTAGAGCGTCAATTTTGTCCAGATATGCGTTGGCCCGCGTTTCTCGATTTCGTTGGTCAGGGATTCGATGTAATACGATCCGGCCAGCGGATCGATGGTTTGCGGAACCCCGGATTCGTAGGCCACGATCTGCTGGGTGCGAAGCGCAATGCGCGCCGCCTGCTCGGTGGGCAGGGCCAGAGCTTCATCGTAAGAATTGGTATGCAGTGACTGCGTGCCGCCCAGCACCGCCGCCAGCGCCTGAAGGCGGTGCGCACGATATTGTTCTCCGGCTGCTGCGCGGTGAGAGTGGAGCCGGCGGTCTGGGTATGAAAACGCAGCATCCAGGAACGCGGATTCTGCGCCTTGAATTGCTCGCGCATGATGCGCGCCCACATGCGGCGGGCAGCGCGAAACTTGGCGACTTCTTCCAGAAAATTATTGTGCGCATTGAAGAAGAACGAAAGCCGGGGGGCAAATTTGTCGACGTCGAGCCCGGCGTCGACAGCCGCCTGCACATATGCGATGCCATTGCCCAGCGTGAACGCCACTTCCTGGACGGCGCGTAGACCCGGCTTCACGCATGTGATAACCGGAGATGGAAATCGTATTCCACTCGGGAACGTTCTGATTGGTCCAGGCAAACAGGTCGGTGATGATGCGCATGGCCTGCTGCGGCGGGTAAATGTATGTCCCGCGGGCGATGTATTCCTTCAGCACGTCGTTTTGCACTGTTCCGGAGAGCTTTGCGAATGTCGGCGCCCTGGCGGCTCGGCAACCGCAACGTAGAGCGCCAGCAGAATTGACGCCGTCGCATTGATGGTCATCGAAGTGGAAATTTTGGTGAGATCGATGCCATCGAACAGGCGCTGCATGTCCTCGATCGAATCGATCGCCACACCAACTTTTCCAACTTCCCCAACCGCCAGCGGATGATCGGAATCGAGGCCGATCTGCGTAGGCAGGTCAAAAGCAACCGAAAGTCCGGTCGTTCCATTCGCCAGCAGATACTTGTAGCGTTTGTTGGATTCCTCGGCGTCGCCCATGCCCGCGTACTGGCGCATGGTCCAGAGGCGACCGCGGTACATGGTCGCCTGCACGCCGCGAGTGAAGGGATATTCGCCGGGGTAGGAGAGTCGCTTTCCGCGTCGCGCCCGTCCAGATCGGAAGGCGTGTACATCGCGCGAATTGGAATATGCGATGAAGTCTCAGGATCGAGCAGGAGTGCCGGTAGCGGATTTGAGCTTGTCGGTCATGAAAAGCAATCGCGAGTCGTCTGTTTGTAGTCAGAAAATCGCCGGGCGCTGGGTTTCTCGACGACCGAAGACCGAAGAGTGACGACCTGATGTCAACCTTTCTTCCATACCCGCCAGAACGATGTCACACCGAACCACACAAATGTCAGTGTGAAAACAATTGCAACCACCACTCGTCGCAGTGGTGGTTTGACCGGCTTGGTAGCGGGCGATACTCACGGATCAATGCGACCGCCGCCAATGAAGGCTAACGCCAGGAAAACAAAGCCCGTGACTTCCAGCCAGAGCTGGCGCAGGACGCGGCCAAAATGACTCGCCGTCGTCGCGCACCCTTGAGACACCGCGCTTATGGTCCGATTCCGTCCCGCAGACTGGCCAACGACTCGCGACAGAATGGTCAACTTGCGGTACGGTCGAGAGCTTCGTCATCAGCGTCGATTTTAGCAGTGTTCGGGGTTACAATGACGGGCGGTGAACTCTAGAACCGGGTAACCGATTACGGCATCTAAGTAGTAGAGAGGAGTCGGCAAGCGGCCGACATTATCCCAGGGGGGAATGTGGACCAGCAACTTAAGCAGCTGATGAAGGAACTGGGCGAGGCAATCAACGAGTCGCTGGCCGATAGCGAACAGATCGCTGAAGTCGTTTCCAGGATCAAAGACGGCGGATATGACATTTTCCTGGTGCTGGAAGCCACAATCGGTGTCAGCAAGCCGGGCGAAAAGTCCGACGACAAGACCTCCATGGTCACCACGCTCACCACCAATCCCGAATTCAAGATCAGCGATCAAGATCTCAAATTCCTGAAGTCGCTGCGCATCAAGATCGAAAACGATGCTGCGTAAGCAGTCGTCGGTCGTCAGTCTTCAGCAAACCGCTCTTAGCTTCTCATTGCTATCTCAGATCTCTCGCGGTCTCGGATTTTTCGGCTAAGAGCCTTAGCCGACGACTGACGACCGAAGACTGACGGCTTCTTTCCCTATCTGTTACACTGTCGCGTTCCGTAGCCCGGTAAAATAACGAAACCACCGGGCTTCCTCCGGGTCTGCACGCGACATCAAAGCCGAGACGCTATGAAAGACACACTGGGAGTCTTGTTAGCCGGCGGCGCGGGCGAGCGCCTGTATCCTCTGACTCGCGACCGTGCCAAACCTGCCGTCACCTTTGGCGGCATCTACCGCATCATCGACGTCACCCTCTCCAATTGCATCAACTCCGACCTGCGCCGCGTCTACATCCTCACCCAATACAAAGCCCTCTCGCTGAACCGCCACGTCCGCGAAGGCTGGAACATCATGGGCGTCGAACTGGGCGAGTTCGTCGAAGTTCTGCCGCCCATGAAGCGCGTGAGCGATCAGTGGTACCAGGGCACGGCCGATGCGGTCTACCAGAACATCTACTCAATCGGCTCTGAGCAGCCCAAGCACGTGCTCATCCTGTCCGGCGATCACATCTACAAGATGAACTATGGCCTGATGCTGGAGCGGCACAACGACTCCGGCGCGGACGTGACTCTGGCGACGATCCAGATCGATCCCGATGAAGTTTCGCGTTTCGGAGTGGTTGACGTGGACCGCGATCATCGCGTGCTGGGATTCGAGGAAAAGCCGAAGACAACCAAGCTTCGTTCGCCGTCGAATCCCGACAAAGTTTCCGCCTCCATGGGCATTTACCTGTTCAACACCGATGTGCTGATTCCGGTGCTTTTGAAAGATGCTGAAGATCCTGCCTCCAGTCATGATTTCGGCAAGGACATTCTGCCCAAGATGGCGGACGATTATCGTGTTTATGCCTACGATTTCGTTGACGAAAACAAGAAGGAAGCGCTCTACTGGCGCGACGTGGGAACGCTCGAAGCCTATTACGAAGCCAATATGGATATCGTGGCGGTGTCGCCGGTATTCAACCTTTACGACTCCGATTGGCCCATTCGCACTCACCAGCGCCAGTACCCTCCGGCAAAATTTGTTTTCGCCGAATCGGGCCGCACCGGAACCGCGGTGGATTCAATCGTCTCCGCAGGCTGCATCGTTTCCGGAAGTCTGGTGAAGAGCAGCGTGCTCTCGCCCGATGTGCGGGTGAACTCCTACAGCGAAGTGGACAGCAGCATTCTCTTCTCCCACGTGAATGTTGGGCGGCATTGCCGCATCCGCAAGGCCATCATCGACCGCGACGTCCACATTCCGGAAGGCACCACCATCGGATATGACACCGAAGCCGATCGCCAGCGATACTTCGTCACCGAAAGCGGAATCACCGTCGTGACCCGCGACTATTCCCTGTTCGAAAATCCAGTGACCGTCGACTACTTCACCAGCGAGTAATCTCCACCGGCCGCACCTACCCCACCTCGTCTAGATTCCGCGCAACTACGCGAGGCTTTGGCTATGCCTTCTAGCGTTTAGATTCTCCTTATTGCGAATGCTCGTGGCGCGGGGTTGCGGGAAGGGCACGACTTCAGTCGTGCCACCAACCGCCCAACGAAATGCGGCTTTAGCCGCTGAGGTTCGCTGGCTAATCCCGTCAACCGTCTTCGGAGCTGAGGGGAGCCAGCAACCCGAATTCTGATTCCCGACGGCGTCCGCCCCACGTGCTGCGGATGCGGCTTGTGTCATCTAGTTGCACACGGATTGCAACAAAATCGGATGGCCTGTCTTGACAGGTCTAAACAGCCAGTGCACGATTGATACTAACAAAAGTAGTTGCAACAGATTTGCAACTAGGAGAAACCTTCTCGGTAATTGCAACCGGTTTGCATCTAGGGTTAAACGATAGCGGGAAATCAGCCCACGGGTCAATCAAATGCTTGGAGAGCCAAAGTGAGCCAGACCAGGATCAAGATCAAGAAGAACAAGAAGCGAGCCGACAAAACCCGCCGTAGCGCCCGATATTGGATGGCGGTCGGCACCATGGCTGCCTACACCACCTTCAGCGGCGACGCCCTCTTGAAACTCCACGCCCAGCAGGACCGGTCGGCGCCCACCGTGCAAGCGTCCGGCCAGACTCAAGGACTAACGGTTCGCCACTTCGATATTCCGCCGGGCACGTTGGAAATTGTCCTGGCCGCCTACGAACGAACCGTCCAGTTTCATGTGACCGTGCCCCGGGACTCTATGCGTGGAATTTGGTCGCCGGGCGTTGCGGGCCTTTACACCCCGCAGGCTGCCCTGGAGAAACTCCTTGCCGGAACAGGCATTGGCTATCGTTTGACAGGACCGGATAAAGCCACGCTTGAAATTCAGGGAATGGCGACTGCGATCGATGTTACCGCACCCACTCTGGAAGACACGCTGCCACTTCTAACCCAGCCCCTTATCGACACTCCGCAGTCCATCGACGTGGTTCCCCAGCATGTCATTCAGGACCAGGGCGCAACCACTTTGCGGGACACTTTGCGCAACGTCGCCGGCATCAGTCTGGCCGCAGGAGAGGGTGGCGCGCAAGGAGACAGCCTGACGATTCGCGGATTCACCGCCCGCAATGACATTTTTCTTGATGGCATGCGGGATTTCGGCAGCTACTATCGCGACCCGTTCAACATGCAGGAGGTCGCGGTGTTGCAGGGCCCCTCATCCATAGCGTTCGGCCGCGGTTCCACCGGTGGCGTGGTGAACCAGGAAACCAAGGTCGCGCAAACGGGCCACATCCTGACCGGAGATGTTGAATTGGGGACCGATCAGACCAAGCGGATCACGGCTGATATCGACCGTGCGCTGCCGTCCCTCGGGTCGGGAACAGCTTTCCGGCTGAATCTCATGGGTCACGAATCGAAGTTTGCCGGGCGCGACATCGCGGAAAACCGCCGCTTCGGAATCGCTCCCTCTCTGGCCTTCGGACTGGGCACTCCCACTAGGCTGACTTTCAGCTACCTGCACCAGGGCGCGGACGACACACCGGACTATGGCATTCCCTGGTTGTTCAATGGTCCGGCGCCCGTCGACCGCCGCAACTACTACGGTTTCGAACATGGCAACTATCTGAGAACCAATGTGGATTTAGGCACGATCAAGCTCGACCATGATTTCTCCGACAAGATCACCTTCCGCAACCAGGCACGCTATGCGCACTATCATCGCGACCTTCGCATTACGGAGGCGCAGATCGGGACCACGTTTGACGGCGACAAGGTGACGCCGACAACCCCGTTGGACGAAATTCAGGTCAATCGCAACCAGATTGCAGTCAACAGTCTGGAAACCTTCCTGCAAGATCAGGTTGATGTCACCATGCGATTCCGCACCGGATTTTTGCGGCACACGCTGGTCGCGGGAGCGGAGGGCGGACGCGAAACGTCCTCGCCGCACCGCACGCGCTACGACATTACCGGATCGCTCCCCACTTCGGTCCCCAAAACCGGCCTGCTTCATCCCGATACCAGCGAGGCATTCTCGGGCGATATCCTGAACAACTTGACGAACAGACGTACATGTCACCGCGATCAGCGTAGGCGTTTATGCCGTGGATACTGTTGCGCTCGCGCCCAAATGGGAAGTAACTGGTGGCGTCCGTGTGGATCGCTTCGACGCCACATTAAATCAACCTCTGCCACTGAACTCGCCAAGCCTCGAGCGGGCAGATGTCATGCCCAGCTGGCGGACCGCGCTGGTGTTCAAGCCGGTAACGAATGGCAGCATCTACTTCGCCTACGGAACCTCGTTCAATCCATCGGCCGAGACGCTCGCGCTCAGCGCCAGCACGGCCGCTATCGCGCCGGAAGAAAACAAAACCATCGAAGTCGGAACCAAGTGGGATCTCTTCTCGCGCAGGTTGTCGCTTCGGTCATCGGTGTTCCGCACCACCAAGGAAAACGCTCGCGAAACTGATCCCGACCAACGCATTGCTGACAGTTCTGGCCGGCACTCAACGGGTGAATGGTTTCCAGGTGCAGGCCAACGGATATCTGACCAGCCGATGGGAACTCCTGGCCAGCTATGCCTACCTCGATGGCAAGGAAATCGCATCCCGGTTCTTTCCCCTCGCAGTGGGCGCGCAACTGGCCAACGTACCCAGAAACACTTTCAGCGTCTGGAACACCTATGACCTTCCCTGGCACCTAGGGATCGGTGGAGGAGCCGACTTTGTGGACAGCCGGACCGCAAGCTCCACCGTTCCGCTTGACCCCACAACCGGTCTGGTGAAACAAGTGCCCGGTTACTGGGTGTTCAACGCCATGGTGAAGTATCCCTTGACCGAGCACATCGACCTGCGCGCCAACGTGTACAACCTGGCCGACAAGTATTACTACGACCAGATTCACCCGGCGCACATTGTGCCAGGCGCAGCGCGTTCGGCATTGCTCAGTGTCAATTTCAAATTCTGATCACCAAAGGAACCCACGAGTGTTATTGCCCATTCCCGCAGTACTTACGTCCGAGCAGGTAGCCGAAGCTCGGCGAATCCTGGAGCAGGCGGATTGGGTCGACGGCCGGGTCACCGCCGGCCACCAATCCGCGCAAGCCAAGGACAATATGCAATTGCCGGAAAATCATCCCGCAGCGCGCCAGTTGGGTGAGACGATCCTCAATGCATTGGGTCAGAATGCGCTGTTCGTTTCGGCCGCATTGCCGGCGCGTGTGTTTCCTCCACTCTTCAACCGCTATCAGGGCGGACAATCCTTCGGCACGCACGTCGACAACGCGATCCGGCAAGTCACAGGAACCGGACACAGAATCCGCACCGACCTGTCCGCCACGTTATTTTTCTCGCAACCGGATGAGTACGACGGCGGCGAACTCGTCGTCGAGGATACCTACGGCCTGCATCACGTGAAGCTTGCCCGCTGGACACATGATCCTTTATCCATCCACCAGCCTGCATCATGTGACACCTGTCACTCGCGGCTCGAGGATGTCCTCCTTCTTCTGGATCCAGAGCATGGTTCGGGACGACGGTCAGCGCACCCTGCTATTTGACCTTGACACCGCCATTCAACGAATCAACCCCTCCAAACCTGACGATGCCGCAGTGGTGCAGCTCACCGGCGTCTACCACAACCTGCTGCGCCGCTGGGCGGAAGTTTGAGCCAGGAAATCTCTCGATGACTCCTCGCCGGTTCTTGTTTTGGATACACCTCACTGCCGGATGCCTGGCGGGGTCGGTGATCTTCGTCATGTCGGTGACCGGAGTTCTGCTCGCCTTCAAGCGCCAAATCCTCAACCGCGCGGATCGCAGCTTCCAGTCGCAACCCGCCCCAGGAACGCAGCGTTTGCCTCTCGAGGATTTGTTGGCAAAGCTGCAAGGAGCGCAGGGACGGATGCCGTCGGGAATCACCGTCCGGGCGGAATCCTCGGCTCCGGTGGCCTTTGACTTTGGCCGCGAACGCACCCTTTTCGTAGATCCCTACACCGGCCAGGTGCTTGGCGAAGAGTCGCCAAGGCTTCGCGCGTTCTTTTCCAAGGTGGAGGACTTGCATCGCTGGCTGGCTGCGAGCCCGGAAAGCCGACAGTCGGGACGGGCCGTCACGGGAGCTTCCACTCTCATCTTCCTCGTTCTGGTCAGCAGCGGCCCCTTTTTGTGGTGGCCGAAGGAATGGAACTGGAGAAATTTGAAAAAGATAACCCTGTTGCGAGGAGGACCGTGGGCACGGGCGCGCGATTGGAACTGGCACAATACTTTCGGATTCTGGTGTTTCGCGCCTTTATTCCTGATCGTGCTTACCGGCGTGATCATGTCCTACGGATGGGCAAACAATCTTCTTTACCGCATGACCGGGAATCCGCCACCACCGCCGCAAAATCAGACTGCGGCGCAAATCCTTCCGGAACAAGGGTTCCATCAGGGCAAACACCGAGATCCGGAAGCTCCCCACTTCGGCAACCTCGAAAATCTGCTCGCTCGAGCAGAACAACAGGTCCCGGGATGGAAAACCATTGGCATACGCCTTTCCAATATCCCTCAGGACACGCTGACCTTTGCCATCGATCAGGGCAATGGTGGCCGGCCCGATCTCCGCTCCCAACTCACCCTGAACACCAGCAGCGGCGCTGTCGTTCGCTGGGAGCCGTTCTCAAGCTACAACCGTGGCCGCCAATTACGTGCCTGGGCTCGCTTCACTCACACCGGCGAAGCCTTCGGACTTCCCGGACAAAGCGTTGCTGCCGTTGCCTCCGCTGGGGCTTCATTCCTGGTATTTACCGGATTAACCCTCGCCTTGCGGCGGCTCGCTGGTTGGAAGGCAGCCAGGGTAGTCCGGATCAAGCGCGTGGAAGAGCCCTCCTCGGTTGGATCGTAAGGCCCTGTTTTTCAGTCTAGTCCACGCTTCATCATGATGTTCGCCTCTTATTCGCCCCATATTTTCCTGCCCTGTTACAATGCCTAGCCTCAATAGAATGTAGAACTTTTGGGCCCACAAAAACGTATACTAGATTGTGGTGTTAACACCCGGGTGTCGTCCGGGTAACAGACCAGGAGTTCCAGGGAGTGCGGGTTGGAAGACGCCCAGGCCGTTGCCATGTTGGTCCGCCGCTGTGTTGCCGGCGACGTGGTGGCATGGGAGGAGATCGTGCAGCGCTATAACCGGCGTATCTACAACATCTGCTATCGTTTCGCCGGTTCAGGCGACGACGCTCAGGACCTGACCCAGGAAGTTTTTATCAAAATGTTTCGCACCCTCAATACATACGACGTGGAGCGCGGTGCCTTCATGACCTGGGTCACGACCATTACGCGCAACCTGCTGGTCGACCACTTCCGCAAGAGCAAGCAGGACCGGATGACCGATTCCCTGGACGCGGCCCCGTCAGAGCACGAGGATGCGATGCCGCTTAGCGACAAGATCGAAGACAAGGGCCCGTCGGCCGATACCGGCGTCCAGGGCCGCGAAACCCGCGAGTTGGTGCATCGCGGCTTGCAAAAGCTTTCCCCCGAATTACGAGAAGCGGTCATCCTGCGCGACCTGCAGGACATGGATTACAAGGACATTGCCACGGTACTAAAGGTTCCGGAGGGTACGGTGAAATCAAGGATAAATCGCGGGCGAGCGGAACTTGCACGCCTGCTACAACGTACATATAGGCAGGTGATCTGATGCCAGGCGAAACCAAAAACGGTATGCAGTGCGGCGAGTTCGACGCCCTGCTGAACGATGCCCTGGATGCGACCCTAACCGGGCCCAAGCTGGAGAGTTTCCAGGCTCACGCCCGGGTTTGCGCGGAATGCGGTCCGTTGCTGGCCGAAGCCGACGCCGGACGGCGCTGGATGAAGTCGCTGGTGGAAGTAGAGCCGCCCGCTAACCTTGTCCACAATATTTTGGTGGCTACGACAGGCCACGAGAGCAAGCGCGTCGTCGGCCGTACCCAATCCGAATCGTCTTGGGCAGACAGACTCACGACCTGGATTCGGCCGGTGTTTGCCCCTGTCCTCGGAGTGGCCCGCCAGCCGCGCTTCGCCATGTCATTTGGAATGGCTTTTTTCTCTCTCTCGATTTCACTCAGCCTGGCCGGAGTCAAGGTGAGCGATGTTCGCCAAGTCAGCCTCCGGCCAAGCGCGATCCGGCGTACCTATTACGAGACGTCGGGCCGGGTAGTGAAGTATTACGAAAATATTCGCTTCGTGTATGAGATCGAATCGCGGATGCGGGAGCTCAAACGAGTCACCGCGCCTGCCGCATCGAGCACCACGGAGCAGAAAAAGGAACAGAAAGACAACAACACCAGTGGAGAACCTGAGAAGAAGCAGGAACGCAACTACAGCCAGGGAGAGAACCAGCCAGTATTGGCTTCCCTCCCTAATGTCCCCCCTGTAGGCACCGCGACCACTTACAGGAGGCTTTCATGAACTGCGCCAACCATCCCGAGATTCCGTCGGTGGCGTTTTGCCGTACTTGCGGAAAACCGCTGTGCGCGAACTGCACCCGCTCAGTGCACGGAGTGATCTATTGCGAAACTTGTCTGGCCGCTCGACTCGAAGGAGTGCAGCCGAACGTACCACCGCCGGCAGCGGGCTTCGTTCCGCCGGCGCCGGCAGCCGCTGTAGCAGCTGGATCGGGTCCGAATCCGGCCCTGGCAGGAGTTTTGGCGGGATTCTTTCCCTTCGGCGTGGGCGCGGTTTACACCGGCCAGTACGCCAAAGGACTGGCTCACCTGGTGATCTTCACCTTGCTCGTGCTGGGAGCGAGTGGCGGCAGCGAGGCCATGGGCACGATATTCGGACTGGCTATCGCGGGGTTTTACTTTTATCAGATTATCGATTCTGTACGTACCGCCCGGGCGATACAAATGGGGCAACCACCGCCGGACCCATTTGGATTGGGAACCACATTCAGTTCCGGATTCGGCTCAAACGACCGGATCGATGCCAGCAAGGTTCCTGTCGGAGCACTGATCCTCATCGGGCTGGGCGCAATCTTCCTGCTGCATACGCTCGACATTTGGGACTTCAGCCTTCACCGCGTCTGGCCGCTGGTCCTGATAGCCATCGGTGGGTTTCTTTTGTTCCGACGGCTGGGATTCATCGGGCAAGTGCCTCCGGGATTTGATCGCACGAGAAACCGGCGCGGATTGATGGGACCAGTGGTGCTGCTCACGCTCGGGGTTCAGTTCCTGCTCGAGAGCATGGGCGTGATCCGGTTTGGCCGCACCCTGCCGCTGTTATTGATTGTGATTGGGTTGGTGAAAATATTCGAGAGTTCGGCGAGACCGGGACCGCTTGATGGCCCGCCTCCCACACAGGGTGGGATGCCACCGTCCGGCGTTGTGAGCGGCGAAGTGCAACCGTCATACCCGGAAGTGAAGCCGGAGGTAAAGAATGGCTAGCCCGGTACAAACTCCACCGCCAGCGTGGCAACAACAGCCACAACGCAGACCCCGCCGCTCCATAGCGGGCCCCGTAGTGCTGATCCTTTTGGGAGTAGTGCTCCTGCTCACCACGATGCATGTGCTCCATCCGGAGCCACTACTGCGCTGGTTCGGGAGTTACTGGCCGGCATTCATTATCCTCTGGGGAGTGATCAAGTTGGTCGAGTACCAGCAGGCACAAAGGGAAGGTGTGCGGCCCCAGGGAATTGGAGCAGGCGGCGTTCTTCTGCTGGTCTTCCTGATCGTGTTCGGTATGTCCGCAACCTCGGCTTCGCGTCTGAACCTGGACTCGCTTCGTGAACACATGAACCTGGGTAACGACGAGTTTCAACTCTTCGGACACAACTACACTTACGAAGACGAGATGGAGCAGGCTTTTCCGGCGGACGCGAACCTGCGCATCGTCAACGAGCACGGTACGGTGAATGTGACAGTCTCGGACGACAACCAGATCAGAGTCACGGCGCACAAACGTATTAACGCCGACAACCAGCAGGAAGCGGACAAGTTGAATCCTGGCACCAAACCACAGATTACGGTCGGAGACCACTCCGTTACAGTCAACGCCAATACCCAGGGCTCCGGCGATCACGCGGTAACGTCCGACCTGGACGTGAGCGTCCCGCGGAAAGTTGCCCTGGTGATTACATCGCGGCGAGGCGATGTCAGCGTTTTGGGTCGCGACGGCGATGTCGAAATTTCCAGCCAGCATGGCGATGTCACTGCTTCCGACATCGTCGGCAAGGTCACTCTGAACGTGACCCATGGATCGGCGCGAATCTCGCAAGTTTCCAGCGACGTATCTGTGCAGGGACGGGCTGACGACGTCTCTGTGTCGGATGTCAAAGGCGCGGCGCGCCTGAACGGCGAGTTCGATGAACTCAGGCTTTCTCAAATTACCGGAGAAGTCAGCTTCAAATCGGCCCGCACTGACATGGAGTTCTCCAAGCTTGTTGGCGACCTTGATATGGATTCGGGCGACATGCGGGCGAACGATTTGAACGGTCCATTCCGCCTGCTGACCCGGTCGAAGGATGTTCGGTTGTCAGGAGTCAATGGCGATGTTCGCCTGGAGAATGAAAACGGCGCCGTTGAAATCCACGTGAACAAATTGGGAAGCATGCAGGTGAGTACTCGGAACAGCGATATCCAGATTTATCTTCCCGATAAGGCAACGTTTCAGGTTGATGCTCGCTCACGCGGCGGCGAAATCGAATCAGATTTTGATTCCCTCAAGGTCAACAACGGCGACGACCAGGCCACCGCAAGCGGGACCATCGGAGTTGGCGGCCCCCATCTCGTCATCAACAATGAGCACGGA
The DNA here is from genome assembly GCA_963765715.1 of Terriglobia bacterium. Lineage (GTDB taxonomy): Bacteria > Acidobacteriota > Terriglobia > Terriglobales > Acidobacteriaceae > JAIQFF01. The sequence continues at coordinate 306,271 of CAVXXN010000014.1, read as the reverse complement.
GGCATAGAGCTCCGCAAGGGATCGGCAGTGGCCGAGGCGCCAACGCCCCCCAGGCCACCGCACGTGCCCGCCCCGCCGAGAGTTCCAGTGCCCACAGAGAACTAGAAGAAAAAGGCAGGTTATGAATTCAAGAGTGCCCCGTCCAAGCTCCGCTTGGGCGGGTCTTTATTTTTGCAGTCAGACTGATCGAAGCCCAGGACACACCGGCTCGTAAGTTCAGAGATGACCTTCCCTTAGTTACCTCGTCTATCCCGCATGAAGATCGTTCCTCTTTCCCTGCTTGCGTCCCTGCTCTCTTGCCTGCCAGCGATCGCCCAGGACTCAGCTATGTTTCGCGGAGACCTGGCGCACACCGGCGTCTACAATGCTCCCGGCGTCCCGAAGTTCAGCAGGATCAAATGGAAATTCCGCACTGGCGGCCAGGTAATTTCGTCGCCCGCAGTGGCCGATGGCACGATATATGTAGCGAGCACCGACGGGAATCTCTATGCGGTCGATCTAGAATCCGGATCACAAAAATGGAAACTCGAGCTGGGCGTGCGGTCGACCGCTTCACCGGCAGTCGATCATGGGACCGTTTACATGGGCACCTACAGCGGCAGGTTCTATGCGGTGGATGCAGCGACCGGAAAACTAAAGTGGAAGTTTCAGACTCAAGGAGAACGCCGATTTGCAGGGAAGCACCTTCACGGCTCAGAACCAGCGGGAGAGACAATGCCCGACCCGTTTGATTTCTACCTGTCGTCGCCGGCAGTTTGGAATGGAGCGGTATATTTCGGCAGCGGTGACGGCAACGTTTATGCTCTGGACGCCCCTACTGGCGCATTAAGGTGGCGCTTTCACACCGGAGACGTCGTCCACGCCTCCCCGGCGATCTCTGATGGCACATTGTTTATTGGAAGCTGGGACAGTTATTTCTACGCGCTCGATGTTGCCACTGGAAAAGAGAAGTGGCGATTCAAGACCGGGGAAGACCACGACATCTATAACCAGGTAGGCATCCAATCTTCTGCCGCCGTCAAGGATGGCGTTGTGTATTTTGGCTGCCGCGATTCAAACTTCTACGCGCTAGATGCAGCCACTGGACAGAAAAAATGGGCTTTCAACAATAAAGGCTCATGGGTCATCACCTCACCCGCAGTGCTGGACGGAAAAGTCTACTTCGCAACCTCTGACACCGCGATGGTCTATGGGATGGACGCCAAGACCGGCGCTCCCGCGTTTTCCTTGAACTTCAATCATTGGCCATTATTTTCCTCTCCGGCGATCGCCGGGGGGATGTTGTACATCGGCTCACACCAGGGCAAACTTCTCGCCATCGATCTGGCGAGCCACAAGCTGGCATGGACATTTGAGACAGACGCGTCGCGAGAGAACGGCCCAGCACTCACGAAGGCAGACGGAACTCCGAACTACGAGGCCGCCTTCGTTGACAGCTTTTACGACAATCTGGTAACCGGCGTGAACAAGATGATGAGTGTTGGCGCGATCCTGTCGTCCCCGGTGGTGGTAAATGATGTAATTTACGTGGGCAGCACCGACGGTTTTCTATACGCCCTGATGTAAGTGAACGTAGGGCCCCTCCCCGGTACACCCCTATCCATCTAGCTCGAGGGTGCCCCGTCCAAGCTTCGCTTGGGCGGGGATTTTCATCGTCCGGCTATTCGGGCGAGCATTTGACATCCGCCCCGGGAGCAACGCCTTTGCCTTTCCCGTACTCCTTACAAACCAAAGACTTTCGGGTCAATAGCAACATTATATTGTACGTACATTTACGTAATCACATAATGTTCCATGTGGAACATTACATCGATTTGCCCTGCCTTGGCTTTATCCGCAGGCCGTGTTCCCACCAGCGACGTGACCCATGTAATCCGGCATCCTCAATGCTATAGGTTCCGACACCCAGGCAAGGTTATATTGGGCGGGTAGTTTTCTATTGGTTGGCGATGAGAAAATTCTGGTCCATTCTGATTCTCGCTTGGGTTCTTTTACTGGCTGGCTGTCCCGCCAGGAAGAAACCAGTGGCGCAGGTTCCTCCCCCTCCTCCACCCCAGCCTGCAGCGCCAGCTCCCGTTCGCAGTCAGATGCCCCCGGCAAACGCCGAAGCGATCGAGCACTGCGTCGTGAGCAAACAGGAAAATGCAAACACGGTCACTTGCCGTTGCGAACCGGTCACTACGCGGATTGATTCAAAGACGGGGCATACAGTGATTGTCTGCAAGAAGATGCCAGATAAAAAATAGTTCCAGTTTGGGAATTCCGGTCGCTGACTCCCCAAGTTTCTAAGCGCTGGCTCCAGCCACCCATTCGGCCTGGCGCGAACCGCCGTGGCTCAGCGCATACAACACCAGTTCGACGCGACTTGAAATCCCAAGCTTGTCGAAGATCCGAAAGAGATATTTCTTGATGGTGTGCTCGCTCAGGCAAAGCTCTTGCGCGACCTCGCGATTGCTTAGGCCGTCCGCAACCAAGGCGACCACTTGCTCTTCACGGGGGGTAAGCAATCGAATGCCACGGGAGTTCACCATATGCAGCGACGGCACCTGATTCAACGACTCGATCACATATTTCAACTGCTCCGTATTCGCCCAGACCTCTCCGCCCTGCACGCTATGAATGCACTTGCATAGCAGCCGAAAGGGATACTGAGCGAAACAGAACAGGCCACGGGCGCCCGAGCGAAAGGCATTGATCACAACATCGCGGTCGTAGGTGCTGAGCAGAATTACTTTTCCCACTTCGGGATGGGCGAGGTGCAGCCTGCGAACAACTGTCATATCAGGCCAACCGTTTATGGGGCTGTTGGCGTTGAGAAGCGCCACTTCAATTGGCGTCGATCCAATCACTTGCAGGATTGCATCAGCGTCGAAGACGCACGAAGTCACATGAAATTCCGGCCGCCGGCGCAGCTCTCTTACAAGAAGCTGAGACTGCAATTGATTGGAGTCTGCGACCAGCACTCCGATCGGGCTTGACGCCGAACTGCCTGAAGATTCCATAATTTCTTGTAAAGCACTAAACCCTCCGGTCCAATCCGGCGGTACGCACTAGATTGGCGCCAGACTACGTGTTCCGGATTGGCAAGTCTGTGACGTATCAACATTGCGAATGGTTGAATGACCTGTGGGAAACCCGCCCACAATGAGCCCGGGCTGACAGATGCCATCGATCTGTTTGTCCGCCACAAAAAAGACCCGCCCAAGCGGGGCTTGGACGGGGCACCCGCAGTCCTGGAGTACCACCGGCCTGGATTAGTTAACTGTCTAGTCTACTTTTGGAGGTACTACCAAAGAGTTAGAGAACAAAGAGCCATTGACATTGAACCCAATGTGCCTTCCCAGCCTTCAGTTCTGCCCGTTCTAACGTTCGAAAGAGCGCGGGTGGCAACCGAGACGCTGATTTTGGGGCGCGGAAATGCATTGCCTTTGCACTCAGGCTTCCACATTCGAGTGAAGATGCCCCATACGCCTACCTTCGTAGGCAACACTTCCCATGTCTTGTTGCTTTGGGTGCGCGGGGATATTTTGCAAGCTCCAAGTGACCGCAGAGACATTCATAAAACAGCGGATGAGTCCGAGGGCGAGAATGAAGCAACTTCTGATCTGCGTGGTTTGGATTTTCTGCTGCGCAGCACAGGCAAATTCGGTGGCAGCCGTGGCCCAGGAGCAGCCGACGGAAGAATCAAAAGCGAGCGAAGGGGCACCGGAGCCTACGAAACCCAGCATAGCGGACGGTGCATCGCGTCCAGACGAGATGGGGAACCGCCGTCCGCTCTACCGGGTTCGGAAAAGCGACGTGATTGAAATCAAGTTCACCTTCGCACCTGAGTTTGACCAGACCGTGAGCGTGCAACCGGATGGGTTCGTGCCACTCAAGGGACTGGACGAGTTCTATGCTCAGGGCATGACGACATCCGAACTGCGGGCAGCAATTCGCCAGGCATATTCCGCCACGCTGCATGATCCCGAAGTGAGCGTTGATCTCAAGGATTTCGAGAAGCCCTACTTCATCGCTACTGGCGCGGTTGCCCGGCCGGGCAAGTACGAGCTGCGCGGCGACGCCACGGTGACAGAAGGCGTGGCCATGGCAGGAGGATTCACCGATCAGGCGAAGCACTCGCAGGTGGTTTTGTTTCGCCGAGTTTCCGACGAGCGAACGGAGGCCCGGATCTTGAATGTCAAACAAATGCTGAACTCGCGGAATCTAGTGGAGGATTTCCATCTTAGAGCAGGCGATCTGGTTTACGTTCCGCAGAACTGGATTTCAAAAATCCGGCGCTACCTGCCGACGTCCAGTCTGAGCACGTATGTAAACCCGAGCCAGTTTTAGACGGATGTAGCAGTCTTTTTTGAACGCCGAATTGAAAGCTTCTCGGGCTCACGTCGCCATCAGGCGGGATCCAGCCGCAGCCCGACACCAAAACAGCTAACAGCAGGCCGCCAGGGCTTCGAGAATTCTGAATGGCAGAACAGCTCACGATCATCCGCCAGCCGGTGTCCGCGATCTCCCCTACCATGCGCGACCTGTTGTCCGTGATATTCCGGCAGCGCCGCCTGGGTCTGACCTGTTTTGCGGCAATCTTTCTAGGTGTGGTCCTTTATGGGGTGCTTGCGCCGTCGTACCAGGCGCACATGAAGGTGCTGGTCCAGCGAGGCCGCGTGGACGCTCCAGTAACACCCACGCCTTCGTCGTCCCCGTTACTTCAGCGGGAAGAAGTCACCGAGGAAGAGCTGAACTCCCAGGTGGAGTTGCTGCGTGACGATGAGATTCTTCGCCAGGTCGTGCGGTCTGTTGGACTCTCCAGCGGCTGGCGATGGTTCGAACAACTGTCCGGAGTGAGCGAGGAAGCTCACCTCGCCCGCGCGGTCCGGCGCATGGCCCGTCGGCTGAAAATCGAGCCCGTGCGAAAGTCACATCTCATCGAGATCAGCTACTCGTCATCCGATCCCGGGGAGGCAGCGACTGTATTGCGCGCGCTGGCCCACGCCTATTTGCAACGGCAACAGCAGGTACGCCGTCCTTCGGGAGAATTCCAATTCTTTGAACAGCAGGTAGTTCAGTCCAGGAAGGGATTGCTGGACGCGGAATTTCACCTGATGGATTTCAGCAGCAATCAAGGCGTGGTCTCGGCTGCTCAAGAGCGCGACATGGCTTTGCAGAAACTCAGCGACATTGAGGCGAATGGCCGGCAAACGCAGGTCACGATCGCCGAGACCCGACAACGTATCCGAGGCCTTGAGCTAAAGCTGCAGTCATTGCCGGAACGAGTCGTCACTTTGATTCGCAATGCCGATAATCCCCAACTGGCAGAAAAGATGAAGTCGAGACTTCTTGAGTTGCAATTGAAGCGCACCGAGTTGCTGACCAAGTTCCAGCCTTCATACCGTTTGGTCCAGGAAGTTGACGAGCAGATCACCGAGACCAAGGAAACAATTGCAACAGAAGACAAGTTGCCACTACGTGACCAGACTTCGAATCCCGACAGCAATCACGAATGGGCCAAGTCTGAACTGCTCAAGGCCCAGGTCGAACTGGAAACGCTCGAGGCCCACGGGCAGGCCATCCGCATCCAGATAAATGGCTATCGCGACAGCGCCCAACGACTGGGGGGCGACGCGATACGGCAAGAGCAACTGCTCGGAGAATTAAAGTTGGCAGAGGAGAAATATCTGCTGTATGTGAACAAGCGTGAGGAGGCACGGATCGAAGATGCCATGGATCAGGGTGGCATTCTGAACGTGACTGTCGCCGAAGAGCCACGCGCGCCGGCGCTGCCTGCCCAGGCCGCCTGGATTTTCTGTGTGCTAGGAGCAATGCTCGGAGGCACGATAAGCTCCGGACTGATGTTCGCAGCCGATTATCTCAATCCCGGATTCAGGACACCGGACGAAGTGATCGCGTATTTGGGTACTCCGGTCTTGGCCTCGCTGCCTTGAGTACGCGGGGATTCGCCGAACTGGAGCAGGCAGGGACAGCTTCTTGAGGAACGATTATGAGCACACAACCAGACATGTTGGAACACGCGTTAGCAGGCGATATCTTCGACACCGAAGTGATCGACCCGCGAATCCCAGAAGTGCGATCCCCGGGCCACTGGAACCCAGATCATTTTGGTGAGGAGCAGATCCGTGGCCTGGTGCGGCAAGTTTTTCTTCCGGGATGGCCGAAGCCTGCGCGGCAGGTTGTCTTCTGTACCGTTGAGAACGGAGACGCCGGCGAAATCTGTTTGCGGGTCGGCCAGACGCTGGCCGCTCAGGTTCCGGGAAATGTGGCGATCGTTGAAGCCCACCTGCCTTCGGTGGAAGGCGACGGAGCATATGGAACCGCGACCGTTCTTCGACCTTCCGGGTTCCGGCCGTTCCGCGACGCCGCCCGGAGAATCTCAGGCCATCTTTGGCGAGTACCGAAGGAAGCCTTCCTCGGCGAGAACGAATCGGGGCTTTCAGTGGAATGGTTGCCCGCCCGGCTGAGGGAATTGCGGCTGGAGTTCGATTACACCGTGCTTCATGGTCCTCCCGCTGCGTTGTGCAGCGACGCCGCGCTGCTCGGCTATCTGAGCGATGGCGTGATTCTGGTCCTGGAAGCCAATTCCACGCGGAGGGCGGCGGCGCAACGAACATTGCAAATGTTGCGGGCGTCCAACACGCGAATATTAGGTTCGGTACTGAAGGGGCGAAAGTTTCCCATACCTGAAGGAATTTACCGGAGGTTGTGACGTAGAACACGAACAGAAAAATTTGCTGCAACGGTCTTTGGCGGGTCAGATCCGTGAATTGCGGGGAATTCACGTCTCGGCGGGCAGGCGTCGATCAGGCTTCTTTTTCGTCAGGCAGCTTTGCGTTTTACTTGAAAGTTTTCTCTGTGGGAAACGCGCTACAAACTCGATTGGGACTCAATTAGCAGAGCTTCGCCCGCGTCCACTCGACGTTCCATGACCACATCTTCCAAACTATTGATGCCGGAAACAGAGGCCGTCGAGCCTGTACTTCAAAATCCATGGTTCGCAATCCAAACTCGGTACCGTTTCGAAAATAAAGTTGCGGCGCAACTGCAGAGCAAAGGAATAGAAACATTTCTCCCGGTCTTGAATGAGATCCACCGCTGGAGTGATCGTCAAAAGACCGTTTCCCTGCCGTTATTTTCAGGATATGCGTTTGTTCGACTACAGTCCTCAGCGAGCTCACGGGTGAATGTGTTGCAGACCGAAGGAGTCATTGGGTTTGTGAACGTGAAAGGGAATGCCAGTCCGATTCCATCGCGGCAAATCGATGACCTGCGAAGGCTGCTGGCGGAGAAGGTTCCTTGCGCGTTGCGCGCATTTCTGAGAGTCGGACAGCGGGTCAGGATCAAAGGGGGCTGCCTCGACGGTTTACAGGGTATTTTGGCCGAGAGCAGCAAAGAGACACTGGTCATCTCGATTGAATGTATTCAACGTTCCCTGGCGGTCACGATTACGGGATACGAACTCGAGCTGGTTTGAAATGTCCTTTCCTTCAGCATTCAATCCCGGAAACCAAGGCCGACCACCTTCACCGGGGCCAATTCCAGTCAAAATGCCCGGCGGAATCCTTACGCGGAAAGTGCAGCCAGTCATTGCCGCTGGCGGAACGGCCTTCCCGGGTCTGGCTGCCGTCGACGATAAGTGGGAGCAACGAGGTGGCCATGCACGAGCAGGCCGCGGGCTGGGGCGGAACGTCCTTATCATTGGTACCGGGCCCTTGGGTCGTGAACTCGCCGAGGTTCTGAAACGCGAGCGACCCGACGGTCGCATGGTCGTTGGTTTCCTGGACGACAGCGCACGCGTCACGGGCGACGTGCTCGGCGGCTTGCAAGACCTTGCTCGCATCGCGCGGATGAAATTCGTAGATGAAGTGATCCTTGCGATTCCCGAACAACCTGAGGTTGCGCGGCGCGTGGTCAGAGAGGCGCGGCGGAATCGCTTGAATATCCGAGTCGTTCCGGATTTATATGATTGTGAATCGCATCGCAGCCAGCACGGAAAACCGCGCCCAGTCATTCTTGATTATTTCGGCGACCTGCCGGTACTTACGCTGCATGAGGAGGAGGGAGTGGCGGCCCGCCTCTTCTCGAAACGACTCCTCGATATAGCGGTTTCAACGTTGGCGATTTTGACCCTGGCACCGCTAATGGTGCTGATTGCATTGGCAATCAAGGCGACGTCGCCCGGTCAAGCGTTCTACCGAGCCGCGCGGGTAGGATTGAAGGGCAGAAAGTTCGTTTGCTACAAGTTCCGCACCATGGTCGCTGATGCCGAGCGACTGAAAGACGGCTTGCGAGGAAGCAACGAACGCCGGGGGCCGTGCTTCAAGATTGCGGACGACCCTCGCGTCACTCGTCTGGGCCGGTTTCTCCGGCGCTACAGTCTCGATGAACTACCGCAGTTGTGGAATGTGCTGAAGGGCGAGATGAGCCTTGTTGGTCCACGACCGCATCCGGTCGACGATTTCCAACGCTATCGCCTGGATCACCTTCGGCGGCTCGACGTAACGCCCGGCCTCACCGGGCTCTGGCAAGTCACGGCGAGACGTGATCCGTCATTTCATCGCGCGATGACTCTTGATCTCGAATACATCGAGAAGTGGAATTTTTGGCTGGATTTACAGATCTTGTGGAAGACAGCGCTCGTAGTCCTTCGTGGAACCGGCGCTTAGCGTGGAACTCCTGGAATTTACCGCACCAATTTCGATCAGAAGATTTTCCCTTCCTGCGCTGGCAGATTGGTCTGCTGTCGCGTTGTTTCGTCCTGTGCACGCGCTGATAGTGGCGCCTTCTCTGCTGTTCATTGCGGCCCTGACGGCAATGCTCTTTAGCCCTCCGGACATTCATTTCTATTGGATCGATCGCATCGCATTTTTTGTACTTCTCTTCGTCGCATTGTTGCGGGCGTTGGTATTACAAAGGCGGGGGAGCCTTGCAAATCCAGTGATGTGGCCGATGGTTGCGCTATTGCTGCTCGGCTTGGGCGCGGTTCTCTCTCAGCCTTTCGATGTACAGAATTGGAGCGTGTTCGCCGCCAAATGGGTGGTGCCATTCGCGCTCTACCACGTTGCGGCCTCTATTTTCGATGAACCAGCCGCGGTGCATCGTTTCGAAACCTTCATGCTGGTGGTGCTGGGATATTTGGTGTTTCGTTGCAATCCTCTTTCTGTGCGGCATGAAGGGGCTGATTTTGCCTCGCTACATTGTCGACGAGGGTATTGGCATTCATGCCGATCGTGCCCGCGGGCCGTTTCTTCAAGCGGTGGCGAACGGCGTTACCTTGAACATGCTGGGGCTGGTCGCCATGGACTCGTTCCGGCGCAAACGCTTGCGAGGATTGTCAGCACTGATGCTGCTGGTCGCATTGCCCCTCGCTATCCTTGCCACTCAAACGCGGGCGGTTTGGTTATCGTTTGCCAGCAGCATCCTCTTTTTGCTCCTCATGTCTTCCAGTCCGCGTGTTCGCAGGGCTTGCGTCTGCCTGATTGTCGCCGCTGGCGCGGGTTTGTTGATTGCCTTCAGTTTTGACAATGGGAAGACTTCAATCTCCGATCGCCTGGAAGAACGCAGCCCTGTCGAATTTCGCCTGGTTATGTATCAGACCGGAGTGGAGATGTTCCTGGAAAAACCGTTGCTGGGATGGGGCGCCGAGGATTTGCAGCCTGAACTGGCGAAACGGGTCAACGACTTTCATCAAAAAGCCTTCTTCTTTCACAATACATATCTTGAAATTGCGGTGCAGCACGGTCTGGTTGGATTGGCCTTGTATCTGTGGGTCGTTGTCGATCTGCTTTGGCTAGGGTCGAAGAAGAGGCACTGCTCCGCTTCAGCGGACGCGACTTTTCTTGATCAAGATTTTCGTTCGTTGTGGCCGGTGTTGGTCGGAGTGTATTTGCTGAATGGGTGTTTCGTGGTGATGAACTACCAGTTTGTTAATGGTCTGCTGTTCACTCTTGCCGGAATCCTGGCCGCGCAGAATCGCTCTGCGAACAGTCGATTCGATGCCCTTCCGACTGAATCTCCGGCTGGCGTATCGCCTGTATGACCGCAAAGCTGTCACTCTTAGTGATCAGCATCCTTTGTGTGGCTCGCTTCGGCTCGAGCCAGACCATTGTGCCTCCGCAATACTTCGGCATGCATTACGTCAAATCGCAGCCTTGGCCTTCAGTTCCATTCGGCAGCTTGCGCTTGTGGGACACCGATACACGGTGGCAACAGATGAATCCGGCGAGAGGAGTCTATGATTTTTCAACTCTGGACGATTACCTGGCACTCGCGCATGCACACGGCTTATCCGACGTCTTGCTGGTTTTAGGAGGGACGCCGAATTGGATTTCAAGTCAGCCGGTCAATACTTGGTGTGACTATACGAACGTAGCACCGGGCAGTTGCGCTCCGCCAGCAGACCTCAACTCGGATGGCACTGGCACTAATCAGGCATGGCGCAGCTTTGTTTACCAACTTACCTCGCATGTCGCGGCGCTGAATACGAAGCACATACTCGCAAGTTGCCGCTTACGAAATGTGGAATGAATTCAGTCGAAGCACCGAATCGTGGACGGGATCACAGGCGCAAATGTTACGTATGGCCCAGGATGCTTACTGCGTTCTCAAGGGCTCTACCACGATCACGGCCACGGGCGAGAACTGCACAGCGGAAAGTTTTCATGTACCGGCGGTGGGCCTCCAGCCGGACGCTATCGTGACGACTCCGAGTGCGCAGGCTTTCGGTGCAGACTTGAACGCTCTTACAACATATTTATCTTTATCTCTATCGTCATCTTTGCCCGGTGCGACCAGTCTTAATTCAACTAGCGCCGACGTCATTGCCACCCACAACTACACCTATCGCAACGGTTGTTGCGCGTCCGCTGAAATAGTTGCCAGTCATTGGAGTGCACTGCGAGCAGCCCTTCCAGCAAAAGCAACTGGACTTCCTGTGTGGAGTACGGAAGGAAGCTGGGGCGACACGGCAACCAAGGAACCTGATCTGGATATGCAGTCGGCCTACGTCGCCCGCGTCTATCTACTGGGCTGGTCAGCCGGATTCAAGCGCATGTATTGGTACGCATGGGGAAACTCCTGGGGACGCTTATGGAGCCAGAGCGGAATCAATGGCTGCAACGATCTTGGCTCCGGCGCTGGCTGTACCAGTCCGGCTGCCAGCGCCTACGCCAATGTTTACTCGTGGATGGCAGGCAACATCATGACCAGGCCCTGCGCCTCCGCGGGCTCCGTGTACTCATGCCCGCTCACGAGACCAGACGGGACAAAAACTCTGGCGGTGTGGGACGCGTCGAAATCCTGTACCAGAGGCGTCTGCGCGCATTCCTCATACCTGGCTTCGCCCGGCTATGGCTCATACCTGGATCTGGCAAACGTTCGCCACATCCTACGAGGCCGCTGGCTGGAAATCGGCGCCAAGCCAGTGTTGTTGATCTCAAACACCCGTACGAGCGGACACAACTCTACTACCGATGCCGCACCATGCGACGGCGCCACATCGATCGCTCCGCAATCCCGGAACATCGCAAGGGTCGCCAGCACATCAGCGTCGCATCAGTAAGTTCACTTCCCTTTCCGCGCGTTTTCTTCAATGCCTGTCATCGCTTATCTCGCCAACCAGTTTCCTTCTGCGGTTGAGCCCTATGTCTTTGAGGAAATCGCGGAACTTCGCCGGCGCGGAATGGAGGTCATCCCCAGCAGTGCTCGTCGTCCCACTCGAGCCGGATCAGACGAAACCGCCTCGAACAGTAACCTGAAATTCTGGGAGTCAGAAACTCTGTACATTCAACTCCCGGGGCCTGTACTGGTACTTCGTGCGATTTGCCTTTGCGTTCGCAGGATTGGTTCGGTGGGAGATTTATTCGCGCGAATATTTCTCGGCGGTAATGAATCCCTGTATCGCCGGGTACACGCGTTGCTGCACACGCTACTGGGCGCCTGTTACGCCTTGAAGCTGAAGGATAGCGGAGTAGCGCACATTCATGTGCACCACGGATACTTCTCTTCCTGGATCGCGATGGTCGCGGCTCGATTGCTGGGCATCCCGTTCAGCATGACACTGCACGGTTCCGACCTGCTGCTTCACGCCGTTTATCTGGACGTCAAACTACACACTTGTGCATTCTGCGTAACGGTCTCGGAATTCAACCGACGCTTCATCCTGGAAAATTATGCGACTGTCGAGTCGAGCAAAATTATTGTCCAGCGACTGGGCGTGGATCCGCCAGTAGAAGTCGTAATGCCCCCTTCGACGTGCCAGAATCCTGCCCAGTTGACGATGCTGGCGGTGGGAAGACTGCATCCCGTCAAAGACCATTCCTTTCTGTTGCGAGCCTGCTATGAACTGAAAGCCCGAGGCACGAAGTTCTTGTGTCTGATCGCAGGGGAAGGACCAGAGCGTTCCTGGCTGGAACACTTGATACGAAATCTGGGACTCGACGAGCAAGTGAAGTTGCTTGGCCACCTTGGCAGGGAGCAACTGGATGCTCGGTACGCAATGTGCGACGTGGTCGTTCTTACCAGCCGCAGCGAAGGCATCCCACTGGTTCTGATGGAAGCGATGGCGCACGGCAAAACCGTGCTGGCTCCGGCAATCACGGGCATTCCTGAGTTGGTCAAGGACGGCGTGACCGGTTTTCTGTATCGCGCAGGATCGCTGAATGATCTGGTTGCCAAGATACAGATGATTCGAGATTCATCTTCGGGGCTGACCCGGTTACGTCAGGCTGCGCGCCAACTTGTGCTGGAACACTTCGACCGGGAGAAAAACCTGGCGTCTTTGGCCGACCTCTTGGTTTCTCGCATTGCGAACCATCCGAGACCCGATTCCCATGAAGATCCTGTACTGCAACAAATATAACTTTGCCTTTAGCGGCACCGAAGTCTACCTGTTCGAACTGATGGCCCTGATGCGCGGGCACGGACATGAGGTCGCGCTTTTCTCAATGGCCGATGCTCGAGGCGCAACCACAAAGTACGATCGGCACTTCGTAACGCCCATCGACTTCAAAAGCCAGGGCTCGGGACTTGTGGCGAATGCCAGACGGGCAACCCGTGCGCTCTATTCCGGCGAGGCGCGACACAAATTACGTGCCATGGTGGAGGAATTCCGACCCGACGTGGCCCATGTTCGCAATATCTACCATCACCTTTCTCCTTCGATTCTTTGGGAACTGAAAGTGCAAGGAGTTCCGGTGGTTTACCACTTGAATGACTTTAAGCTGCTGTGTCCCAGTTACAACATGGTATCCCACGGACGGGCATGCGAGCGTTGCCAGGGAGGCAAATTCTGGAGGGTAATGACCGAAGGCTGCTACGCCGGACCGCCCGGAGCAAATCTCTTGCTGGCGGCCGAGGCGTATCTGCACAAATGGTTGCGGAGCTATGAACATTGCGTTACTCGGTTTCTTGCGCCGAGCCATTTCGTAAAAGACAAATTGGTCGAGAACGGATGGGATGCAAAGAAAATCGATGTGCTTCCGCATTTCCAGAAATTGCCCGCCGGTGAATCGCTCGAGGCATCGCCGAACGCATCGATCCTATATTTCGGACGTCTTTCTCCCGAGAAAGGGCTGTGTGATCTGCTACGAGCCATGCAAACCGCTGCCCTATGTCTCGCTGAAGATTGCCGGCAAGGGACCGCAGCGGCTGGAACTTGAACAGTTGGCGCGGGAGCTGGACCTGGTCAACGTGGAATTTGTCGGCCACATGGATGGGGAACAACTGGAGGAAATGATTTCGTCCTCGCGTTTCACCGTACTACCCACTCGAGCTTATGAAACATTGGGCAAAAGCATCCTCGAGTCCTATGCCCACGGGCGCGCGGTTATCGCGTCCGACCTGGGATCCCGCCGAGAGCTGGTACATGAAGGCAAGACTGGCATCTTGTATCGCGCGGGGGACGTGACCCAGTTGGCGCGCGCGATTTCATTTCTGGTCGAGCATCCTGAACTGGCGGTCGAAATGGGTGCGGCTGGCCGGGCCCTCGTCGCCGAGCATCATTCACCTGAGAAGCATTATGTCGCGATAACACGACTGTATGAGGAGTTGTCACCCTCGCCCAACAAACTGGATGGAGCAAAGATCAGATCACCTACGAAAACGAATCTGCGAGTCGCATTTATCGGCGGGCGTGGCGTGATTTCCAAATACAGCGGGATCGAAACCTACTATGAAGAGATTGGAAAACGCTTGGTCGAGATGGGGCATGAGGTTACTGTTTACTGCCGGACATACTTCAGTCCTCCTCAGCCTGAACATAACGGCATGCGATTGGTTCGACTACCCACTATCCGGTCGAAGCATCTTGACACAGTAGTGCATACATTCCTGAGCACCATTCATGCGCTATTCGATGACTTCGATGTCGTTCACTACCACTGCCTGGGCCCTGCTCTGTTTTCCTTCCTCCCCCGCCTGTTCGGGAAGAAGACGGTGGTAACGGTGCAGGGTTTGGACTGGCAACGGCGCAAGTGGGGACGAATCGCGTCTGCCATTCTCCGGCTGGGCGAGCGAGCTGCGATCAAGCTACCGAACACGACTACGGTGGTTTCACGCACGCTTCAAGACTATTACCGCACACGGTATGCAACCGAACCCGCTTATGTCCCGAATGGCACAACGTTGCGTCAACGGCGAACGCCAACCCGACTGAAAGAGTGGGGATTGGACCCTGACGCGTACGTCTTGTTTTTAGGGCGATTCTCACCGGAAAAGAACTGCGATCTTCTGATTCAGGCGTTTCAACAAATCGAGTCACCTGTAAAACTCGTGCTAGCCGGCGGTTCGAGCCACTCCGATGCCTATGTGAAGCAACTGCGCCTTCAGCAGAGTGAACGAGTTCGCGTGCTTGACTGGGTGTCAGGCGAAGCGCTGGATGAACTGCTCACAAATGCCATGCTGTTCGTTTTGCCCTCCGATCTTGAAGGCCTTTCGCTGGCGCTGCTGGACGCGATGGGCGCAGGCGTTTGCGTGCTCGCGAGCGATGTTCCGGAGAACCGCGAAGTGGTGGAAGGCTCAGGCTTTACTTTCCGACATGGCGACCGCGCCGATCTGGAACGAATGTTGCGACTGCTGATCTCCGAACCCGGCGTCAGGACCGCTGCCGCCCGCAAAGCCCGAGAGCGGGTATGGGAGCACTACTTGTGGAGCCGGGTGGCGAGACAGATTGAAAGCGTCTACCGGGAACTGGTCGGCGAAACAACCCTGCCAAAACCAGCCTCGGCCAAAGAGGCTGGCATTTCTCAAGCCGCCTAACGGCGGCTGTCGTCCAGATTTACGGGCCGGAATAAGTTCGCTATCTCCGGGAAGGTATGCCAATACCCCTCAGCCTGAATCTTGTTCGTTTACAATTAGAGAGGCTAGTACCGATCCGAAGCGGCGTCTTTGGCCCTGTCCGTCCATATGGAAAAGAAGATTCTGGTGACCGGAGGATCGGGCTTCATCGGCTCCAACTTCATTCTGCAATGGATTGAGCAGGAGCGAACTCCGGTGGTCAACCTTGACAAGCTGACTTATGCTGGCAATCCAAGCAACTTGTCAGGTGTTTCCTCCGATCCGCGATATTGCTTCGTTCAGGGCGACATTTGCGACCGCGACTTCGTGCGCAGAGTTGCTCCAGCTTCACAAGCCCCGCGCGATCGTTCATTTTGCGGCAGAAAGCCATGTGGACCGGTCCATCCACGGCCCGGAAGATTTTATCCGCACAAATGTTCACGGAACTTTCTGTCTGCTCGAAGAGGCGCGGGCGTACTTTGCCGAACTGACGCCGCAGGAGCGCGATCGTTTCCGATTTCTGCAAGTATCCACGGACGAAGTTTACGGATCGCTTGGTCCGGATGATTCGCCGTTTTCCGAGACCACGGCGTATGCCCCGAACAGCCCGTATTCGGCCTCGAAGGCGGCCGCCGACCACCTGGTGCGCGCCTATCACCATACTTACGGCCTTCCCACTCTCACCACGAATTGCTCGAACAACTACGGTCCTTATCAGTTCCCGGAAAAGCTGATTCCGCTCGTCATCCTGAACGCTCGAGCGGGCAAGCCATTGCCGGTTTACGGAGACGGCCAGAATGTGCGCGACTGGCTGTTCGTGGAAGATCACTGCGAGGCCATACGCCGGGTTTTGGCACAAGGCACGGTCGGCAGAAACCTACAACATCGGCGGAGGCAGTGAAAAGCGGAACCTGGATATTGTGGAAAGCATCTGTTCGATTCTCGATGAATGCTGTCCAAACGATCCGCGTCGTTCCGCACCGGCAAGCTGATCACGTTTGTGAAAGACCGGCCGGGACACGATCGGCGTTATGCGATCGACGCTCGCAAAATCGAGCGCGAGTTGGGGTGGAAGCCGCGCGAGAATTTTGAGAGCGGGATCCGCAAGACCGTTCAATGGTATTTGCAAAATGAGGAGTGGGTGAAAGATGTGACCAGCGGGAGCTTACCGGAAGTGGATCGCCACGCAGTACTCCTAAAGCCGCTCGGTCGCTCACAGAGCGATAGTACCGAGAAAATCTGCTTCATGCGAATCACAATCTTCGGCGCAACCGGACTTGCTGGGTAAAGCTCTGATGTCCGAGATCGACAAGTGACGAGATCACAGGATTCGGCTCGGCCGACGGCGACATCCGCGATGAGAGCCGGGTTCTGGAGTTGGTCGCGCGCAGCCGGCCTGAATGGATCGTTCTCGCCGCAGCTTACACCGATGTCGACGGTTGCGAAACCAATCGCGATCTCGCCTTTAACGTCAATTGTCGCGGAGCCGCAAACGTTGCGCGGGCCGCCCGACAACACGGCAGCCGGCTGCTTTTTCTCAGCACAGACTACGTCTTCGATGGAACAAAGACGACACCGTACTGCGCCAACGATCCGCGGAAGCCGCAGAGCGTTTACGGGCAATCAAAGGCCGAGGCGGAATTGCAACTGGCCCAGATTCTGCCGGAGTGTTGCATTGTCCGCACTTCGTGGCTGTTCGGCAATGGCGGGAAATGTTTTCCCGACACGATTCTGAAGCTGGCTGCAAGCCGTCCCCAACTGGAGGTGGTTGGCGACCAGCGAGGTTCGCCCACTTACGCGGTCGACCTGGCTCGTGCGCTAGTTCAGCTTTGCCACGAAGATGCCAAGGGCATTGTGCACGCGACAAACGCGCGGCGAGTGTTCGTGGTACGAATTTGCCCGTGAGATCATCGTCAGATTCAGGATTGCAAACGGTAATCCATGAAACCACCAGCGACAAGTTTGTGCGTCCTGCGCATCGTCCGAAATATTCCGTGCTCTCACCCGAGAGTTTGCGGCAGAATGGCGTAGTCATGCCCCACTGGAAGGATGCGTTACAGCGATATCTCGAAGAGCGCAAATCCAAGGCCAGCAGTTCGTAGTATCCAGCGGAATATTCCAAGGCCGAGTCAGACGTAATTTACAGCTGCTCCAACAGAGCAGCTTGCATTTCCTTCTGGTGCTTGAGATCCAACTTTGCGCCCGCGCAGGTGACGTGAAAAACGTCGGTTGCGGTTTGACCTTGCGTTTCAATGATCGCAACCTCGATATTGACCCCTAACTCCGCCATGGTGGAACTGATGTCATAGAGCAGGCCGGGGCGGTCCTGAGCGATGATTTCGATCAGGGTGCTGTGTTGCGAGCACTCATTGTCGGTCTGCACACTCGGCTCGATTTTTACTTTTGGACTCGCTGCTCCCGGCTTGAACTTCGCTTCCATTAGTTCAACTACATTGATTTCACCCGCGACTGCATCAGAAAGACTCCGCTTCAGCCGGCCTACTTCAGACGGATTGAGTTCGAGCGTGCGAAAACGATCAGCAAAACGGATCGTGTCGAGCACCACTCCAGCGCGATTGGAAAAGGCTTCAGCCTTGAGGATGTTCATTCCCCACGATGAAAGGGTGCCTACAACGTGCGCAAAGAGACCGGGACAATCAAGAGTAAGGAGGACAAGTTCGAAATAACCTTCGCGACCTACGATGTCGATCTGGGGTTCGTCATCTTTGAGCTTGAGCCGGTCATACATCTGGCAGTGAGTGACAATCTCGGCCGGGGTGTGTATCAGCAGATAACGTTTGGGAAAGCCTTCTAAAAACGAAGTGATGTGCTTCGCATCGATTTCTCCCGCCGCAGCGACCACTTCCTTGATTCGTTCGCTGTTGGCGGTCTCCGCGGTCAGGCGCTGGTCGTCTACTGTACGGCTGAGATGGTTGAACCCGGCGGCATAGAGCTGCCAGAGCATCTCCGCTTTCCACGGGGTCAACGCCTCCGGATTCACGGATTTAATGTCGGTGTAGGTGAAAAGCGTGAGCATCTTCAGACGCTCTGTCGTTCCGACGGATTCACTGAACTCTGCGACTACCTTGGGATCGAAAATGTTCTGCCGCCGGGTCGTCGCCGACATAAGCAAGTGGCTCGCGATCAGGAACGTTACGGTATCGCGGTCGGCGGGTTCGAGTCGCAGCCGATCCAACACACTGGCGGACGCCTGCAAACTTCCCGCAACGTGATCATCGGCAGACATGCCTTTGCCTACATCGTGCAACAGAAGCGCCAGGAAGAGAAGGTCAGGACGTTCGATACCGTCCAGTATGTCGTGAAACCGGCGCTCCAGTTCACTATCGGGAGTCCGCAGCGCGTGCACATTCTCGATTGCGACGAATGAATGTTCATCGACCGTGTAGCGGTGATAGTAATCACGAATAACCAGCGAATCGACCGCCTTAAATTCCGGAAACAACAGGACCAGCACGCCTAACCGGTGCATTGCCCGCAAAGCTGTACCCGCATATTGCGACACCAGGATCCGCTGAAACTGTAACCAGATGTCCGAGGAATGCTCAGCCCAATCCCGAAAACCTGGCAGCGCGGCTTCGACGCATCGCTCAGTTTCCGCCGTCAGCTTCAGGCCGTGACGGCCGACGAATTCAAAAAGGCCAAAGAGCACGGACGGATCCTGCACGGAAGAGAGTTGGCGTAAAAACACACGGCCTTCCACCACGGAAAAATCCGCGTTGGACAACCGTGATTTTCGATTCTCGAACAGCCGGTACAATCCGGAGCGCGCCGGCGGCACTTCATCAAACAACACCGTGAGCCTGTAGATCGAGCGGACGTGACGGAAATAAGTTCGCATCCAAGCGGCGGGCGCAGCGGGAGTTCCGCCGGGAAGCCCAATGCCGGCAGCCGCAGCCTCCGACTGCAGTTCGTAGGTCAGTCCGTTCAAATCCCGGCCCTGGCGATAGTGAAGAAAGCAGCGAACCGCCGAGAGAAAATCCAGAGCGGCACGGCACTCCTCGCGAAAAGCGCTGGGCAGCAGACTCCTCGGGTGCAGGCCAGACTCCATTTTTCTCCAGCTCTGAAATCAGGTTAAGCCAGCATGCGACCTGATAATCCCGCAGGCCGCCGGGATAATCCTTTATGTTTGGTTCGAGGTGGAAGATGGTGTGACCATACTTTTTGTGACGGGCTGATGTCAGATCAGTGAGCCTCTGCTGAAGCTCAAGCGCTTCGCGCCTTACCATCTTCGGAATTACACGAGCCTTAAGCTGCTCAAACAATCCGGCGTCCCCGCACAGGTAGCGGCAATCCAGCAGGGAAATATTGAATTCGAGATTGTCACGATAGAGCTTTCCGCACTCTGCCAGGGAACGGGTTGTGGGGCTGACTCGAAGATGCCGGTCCCACAATGCCTGCGAGACGCGCGGAATGATCTGCCGTTGAGCGGTCTCGCTTAGCGGCGCTTCGTGAAGATAAAGGATGTCAACGTCGGAATAGGGAAATAGCGCCCGGCGACCATAACCGCCGAGAGCGGCAAGACAGATCTTTTCCGTCCCGGGTGAACTCGCGGAAAATTGGTTCCATAATTCGCATATCAGAGAGTCTGTAAGATCCGAACGCTCGCGGACGGCTGCTTGTCCGTTGTGCGACCGTTCGAATCTTTCGCGTATGCTTTCAGACTCTTGCTGATATGCGTCCGGCGACGCCAAGCTATTCGCCAACAGTGGCATGAGACTCCGGTGGTCTGAGGTGGCGAGGTGCTAGAGTGCGGCCACCCCACGTTCCTGATTTCGAATCCGGATTACTTCGTCGATCTTCGAAACAAAGATTTTACCGTCTCCTATTTTGCCCGTGGATGCTGTTTTTACGATAGCGTCGATCACCGGATCGACCAGGTTGTCGGGCAGGACGAGTTCGAGCTTGATTTTGGGCAAAAGATCCACGCTATATTCCCTGCCACGATAAGTTTCGGTGTGGCCCTTCTGCCTTCCGTGACCGCGTACATCGGATATCGTCATGCCTTCAATACCCAGCTCGGTCAAGACTTCTTTGACTGCTTCAAATCTGGATGGCTGAATAATAGCTTCGATTTTGGTCATCTTTGTCCTCTCAAATCATCCTCTCAAATCGCCGGGTTTGTCCAAGGCAGGAATGCGGAGTTCATTTCTGCCTTGACATCGATCAGCACGTTACATGGTACCTGTGCGTGGTATCGGTTGCATTGTCATGTGAGCCTTGGGTAGGGCATGCGGAAGTTCCTGGCTCATGCCGCCAGGCGCTCCCAGGGCTGAGATGACGTATTCGGGATAGGCAGAAATTCCGTGCTCGTGCAGATCCATCCCGTAGGTTTCCATTTCTGCCGGCAAGCGAAGCAGACCCATGGCATTGACCACGAGCATTACAGCCATAGCAACCCCGAATGTGGCGAAGGTGATGCAAGCGCTGCCGATGATTTGCGCTTTGAGTACCTGCAATCCCCCTCCGTAAAACAAACCTGTCAGCGGCGCGGAGTTGTCAGGGGAGATCGGTCCAGTTGCGCCGTATTGACCAGAAGCAAACAGGCCCAGGGACAGCGTTCCCCATATGCCGCAGAGCCCATGAACGGGCACCGCTCCGATGGGATCATCAATGCGCAGCCATTCCAAAAGATCTACACCCAGGATCACCAGCACTCCAGCGATTCCGCCGAGCGCAACCGCGCCTGTCGGACTTACCCAGTAGCAAGGGCAAGTGATAGCCACCAACCCGGCCAGAAATCCATTGGTGGTATAGCTGGCATCCCATTTCTTGAACTTCATGTAACCATAAAAGATGGAGGTGAGACCCGCTGCACAGGCCGCCAGCGTAGTATTTGTGGCTACACGACCGATGCCGACGAAGTCCATGGCTGAGAGGGTGCTGCCGGGGTTGAAACCATACCAGCCGAACCACAGAAGAAGACCGCCGCTGACCGCAATTGTCAGATCATGAGGCAGCATGGGTGCGCCGCCATCGCGCTTGAACTTTCTTCCCAGCCGCGGCCCAAGAACGATCGCACCGGCTAATGCGATCATTCCTCCAATCGTGTGAACCACGGTCGAGCCGGCAAAGTCATGGAAGCCCATACCCAGCGAGGGCAAGAAGTGGCCGTCGCTGCCCATTAAAGCCAGCCATCCATCCGGCCCCCAGGCCCAGTGTCCAATGATCGGGTAGATGAAACCAGTGACGCAGACACTATAAAGAAGGTCGCCGACGAATCCAGTGCGACCGATCATCGCGCCCGAGGTGATAGTTGAACATGTATCTGCAAAGGCAAACTGAAAAATCCAGACTGCGAGGAAGGCGACGCCGGTTGTTTCGTAAGTAGCCGGCGCACCCTGCAGGAAGAACCAGTGATAGCCGATGAAGCCGTTGCCGTGGGAAAACATGAAGGCAAAACCAATAGCGTAGAAGAGAATCCCGCAAAGACACGTGTCGACTACGCATTCTACGAGTACGTTGACGGTTTCACGGGAGCGGCAGAACCCAGCCTCCAGCATGGTGAAACCGACTTGCATGCCGAACACCAGGAAGGCGGCGATTAGCGTCCAGGCGGTGTTCAGCGGATTAACGACGTCAGCAGCCTTGACCTCAGGCGCTGCCGTTTGAGCATAGACGTGAGTAAAGAATGCCGCAGAGACGACAGCCATGATCGCCAGCACTAGGCCGACGCCCATCACTTTGCCGGCCAGCAACGTCCCTCCATAGCTGCGCCATTCCGGGTCCCGCAATCGACCTGCAAGTCTGGAAAACTTTTGGCCCAGAGACAACTTGGGACCCCTGCGTGAGTCAACAGTCATAGCATCGCTCCATTACTCGAATTGTGAGAAGCTCCAACTGCTCGCATAACATTTGCTTGCTGCAATCCACTCTTGGTGCGGGCGCGGCCTGGGTGCTGGTACTAGGGGTGGTTTGACTTGAGCCCAAGCCGCTAGCCCACATAACAACGGCATTGCTGCCGCTGGGTGAAAGTCGTGTCTCATCTCTCTGGCAATTAATTTCAGGCATCGGGTAAAGAAGAAGTTCGAATTTCAAATCATTCTGCTTGGACTTACTTTGCATCTGCGCTGCTAAATGCATACACCATGCCCAGCGTGACAGTGTTTTGCGCATCTCTTAGCAGACCTGTCCGGTAGGGAAAGACATCCCGGTCAGACATGTCGCGGCGGAACTCAAGCCGGGTCATGATCTTGCTCGCCAACATTCGCTGAAGCGTAAAAGTGAATTCACTTAAGTTCTCGGGCGTTCCCGTCTGCGTGCCTCCGTTGTCACTGAAGTATTCGCCGCGGGCCGCCAGCGCCCAATTCGCATCCGGAGCATATTTCACATAACCGGCGATACCACTCCAGTGGGCGGACACTCCCAGCGGATGGTCCTGGCCGAAGTCATAGTTGGCCATCAGGGAGAGTTTGGCATTTGGTGTATAAGTTGCGACGCTGTCAAACAGATGCCTGAAATTACCGTTGTCATTGTTTTGTTCCGGACCTACCAGGTAGTTCTGGGTAAAGCTGAATTTCGCGGTCGGAGTCCAGGCGGCGCTGAATCCAGTGGTTTTGCCGCTGTTATTGTCGATACTGTTGTTCCATCCGTTCACCAGATATCCGGTGACGGCAAACTTCGGATTGAAGGCATATTTGGCACTCGCCCCGAAATGAAAGTACGGTATCGCCAGCGCA
Organism: Terriglobia bacterium; assembly: GCA_963765715.1. Classification (GTDB taxonomy): domain Bacteria; phylum Acidobacteriota; class Terriglobia; order Terriglobales; family Acidobacteriaceae; genus JAIQFF01. The sequence continues at coordinate 283,292 of CAVXXN010000014.1, read as the reverse complement.
AAAAGCAGGCTGCGGGAATAATTCCAGTTGTCCTTGGTCTCGATCACCTCCGCACCCGCCGGAGTCACGAACTTTCCAACATTGACCTGAAGTCCTTTGCCAACTGGGGCAAGGTATTCCAAATACCCTTCCTTGAGATATTGATCGAAGTTTGATTCCGTCGAGAACTGGCCGGGTTCGGTCGAGTTGACGATGTTTATTGCTTGCCCGAAACCCAGCGCAATGTGATAACCGACACGACTTGCAGCAGCATCGGGAGTTTTGTCGGCAACGAGTTCGATCATGTTCAGGCCAAATTGGCCCGAGTTGATATCAAAGTTGCGGAACGCTGTAGTGCGCCCGGCAGGTTGATTCGAGTTGTAGCCGTAGTAGACGTCTACAAATCCACTCAAAGTCGTCGGCCCCAAAAGTCCAGCCAGAGTGGTAGCTACTGGCGCAGGGGCAGCGACCGCCGGCGTGGCAGCTGGTGGCGTTTCGACCGCCGCCGATGCGGGCAGTGGGGCTGCAGCAGCGGCCTTCTGTGCTTCCATCTGAGTGCGCAAATCCGCCAGCTGTTTTTCCAGCGAATCAATGCGGCTAGCCAGGTCAGGCGAAGCCTGCGGCGCCGGATCGGCTTGGGCGAGAACCTTGCACACCGAACTGGAGATAAATCCAAGGCTCATAGCAATAATCACAACCCTCCGTTGGAAGGTTCGCTTCATCTAGACTGCCCGCTTTCTCCCCTGGCCATGGTCGGTGGTGATGGACGATCACGGCCTTGTACTCAGCGAGCGAACAGTAAGGCCCACGACCCATTCGAGTCCAATGCATAATTCTTTTCGTGCCTATCACAAATATTTTTAAAAACATAAATTTATGGAGGAGATAAGAGAAATCTATTGAGATACCGAACGCTCGACCCGATTGTCATCCCGAGCGCAGCCTCGAGCCCGCGCTTGCGCGGTGAGAGCAAGTCGAGGGACCCCTACTTCTGCAGTGAATCGGGCCACTCGAATCACCGGGGTCGGACCCCTCGCGGGTCGCGCTCTAACGCGTGCCCCGAGTCGGATATACGCTTCCCGTATCTCGCTGCGGCTTAGTGTTTGCGTCTTTATTTATTATCTTGGTACACTGGTACCATCATGGCCAAGGCAGACAAGCTGGTAGTCGTCCGGGTTCAGACCGGCGTGCGGATGGAAAAACGTTTACTCAAAGTGCTAAAGGCGTTTGCCGAGTACCACGACTTGACCCTCGGCGACCTGCTGGAGGGAATCGTCCTGCACTCATTTGACGGCAAGACTCCTTTCAGCCGCGAGTCTCTCGATCGAATCAAAGCGTTAAAGAAATTTTATGGTCTCGACCTGGATGCCAATGCCAGCCATCAATTGAAGGAACATGTAAGTCATTCTTCAGCTAAGAAGCGGAATCCGAAGGCGCGCCGTTAATCGCATTCACGAAAGCAGATTTTGAAATGCAACATGAATACCAAATGACCGAGCTGGATTTAACAGACCAGGAATTGATGGACGGGTTCGAACGCGCGGTGCTTCCGGTTGAACAGTTTCGTCACCGCGAGCACGTTCGAGTGGCATTCCTCTACCTCGTGGAGTACCCTGCCTTGGAAGCGCTGTCCCGATTTTCTACCGCCTTGAAAAGATTCGCAGCCTCCCACGGAAAAGCCATGCTATACCACGAAACGATAACCTGGGCCTACATTTTGCTGATTCAGGAGCGCATGGCGCGCGCGGGAAGAAGGCAGACATGGGCTGAGTTCGCGAGAAACAACGCCGATCTTTTGATCTGGAAAGATGGCGTCCTGAGTCGGTTTTATCGCGAAGAAACGCTCAAATCCAGCTTGGCGAAGTCAATCTTTGTCTTCCCCGACAGATGCGTTGAGTAGCAAGAGCGACTAGGTCAGTTCCCCTAACGCCCATAGTCGCGGAATCGCGATGACTTTATGGAGTTTCCCACCGGCCCGACTCCGCTGAACGAAAAATGGCTTCGATCACTGCCATGTTTTTCACTGCGTCGCTAATCGAGACTGGCACTTCGCCGCCTTCACGAATGGCCCTGGAGAATGCATCCCCCTGAATTGTGTATTGATCGCAGATGGGAAAGGTCTCCGTTGTAATCCCACTGCCAAACAATTCGCCTCCATCGTCGATGAAAATTCGGCACGGACGGTCCTTGGGAGCATTGAAAGGAATCTCGATTTCGATGCGGCCCTTCGTCCCCAGAAATTGCATCCGCTGATGCGGCACAAGCTGCGTGCTGCAAGTGAACGTGCATTGTCCCGATGGAAAATCGAGGATGGCCGAGGTAAGCCGGTCCACTTTCATGACTGGATCTCTCTCAACGAGACCGAGAACCCGTGAAGGCTCTTCGCCGAAGATGAACCGCGACGTATTAATGGGATAGCATCCGACATCCATCAGCGCGCCGCCACCATATGCGGGAACATTGCGAATATTCGCAGGATCGACATTGAAATAACTGAAGAAACCAACGATCGACCTAAGGGCACCAATACGGCCGGACTTAACCAGCTCTCGCGTGCGGAGCCATTGCGGATGGGTGCGTACCATGAAAGCTTCACCCATCTTCACTCCGGTACGCGCCTCAACTGCCAGGAGCGTTTTGGCTTCCGCGACCGTCAGGCTCAGCGGCTTCTCGCACAAGACGTGCTTCCCCGCTTCCGCTGCTTTGATCGACCAGGGGACGTGTAGTTGATTCGGGAGCGGATTATAAATTGCCTCAATTTCAGGATCGGCCAGGAGATCCTCATAGGACCCATATGCCTTGGGAATGCCGAGCGAGCGAGCCGCGTTTTCAGCGCGGCCAAGATCGCGGGAGGCGATCGCAGTCACGTCGCTCCACTCGCCCTTCTGCATTGCAGGGATTACTTTCTTAACTCCGATCGCAGCGGTACTCAGGACTCCCCAGCTGACCTTGTTGGGCATGCTCGACATGATAGCGGCAACTCCGCGCCGGGGTAAAACGAGGGACTCATGTCCCTCGGAAGGCAAGACACCTTGACAGGAATTGTCATTCACCTTGCTCCAGAATGTCATTCTGCTCGTTTGTTCCGCCGAATCTGATGATTACCTCTTCCTAAATGCCTGATTCTGCGAGCGGTAAATTTTGTCTAGCCGGCGATTCAATGGCCCATTAAGTGCGGCTCTCAGCAGAGCGACAAAAGCATTGTCATTAAACCCGGGAGATCTTCACGTGGGAAAAGATGTCGGAAAGCGCCGCCAAAAAAGAATCAAGGTCGTCTTGCCGGTGCGCATATCGGGAAAAGACGCGGCCAACAATCCGGTCAACGAACTAGTGCACACACTGGACATCACTCCAAACGGCGCTCGATTGGGCGCGATTCATCATGCTTTGCGCGCGGGCGAAAAGCTCACGCTGCAATACCGACAGCGCCGGATTCAGTTCCGCGTGGTTTGGGTAAAGCCGCTCGAAGGAACTAATGAATATCAGGTGGGCTTAGAAGGTCTTAGCTCATCGGGGGACAATTGGGGTCTTGAATTACCCGACGGTGACATTGTGGATGAATATCGGGCTACCGCTAGTTCATAGCTGTGGACAAACTTCCGCTCGATCCAATTCTCTAAACTTGCTTCAAGATTAATTTCAAGCCGCTGCGCCGTCGAACTCTCGACGAACGCTTGCTGGCGGTTTTTCGTGCAGCAACAGTTCCGTCGCCTGTACCCGGCGATCGTTATGAAACCATCGTTGCACGACTCCATCGTGCAGGAAGTTCGCCATGGCGAGCAGACTCATGCCCTGATGGTGAACCATCCAGCAACGCACCAGTTCATGGCGATGGCGCCACGAATGACGGCCTGAAGAAGAGTAGTCAGCCGATTCATAGAAGCCGTAAGCGCTCAACCATCCATCCGCGGCCATGCGGCGCAGGTTACGCATTGCTTCCCCGGAATTGACGTTAAGAGCCAGGAATGTGGAGTAGGGCGAGATCACTAACGCTTCTTCTTCGGCATTGCGCAGCGCAATTTTGGGAAGGCCGAAAGCCTGATATTGGTAGTTCCCGGCTTCATCACGCTTGGCGTAAGCGGATTCCGAAATCCCCCAGGGAATGCCTTTCTCCCCGGCATAGATTTGCTGGAGACGCACCGCCGCAATGCGCGAATTATCCAGCAGAGTATTGGGATAGGTCCGCATCCAGAGCACCGGCATCAGATATTCGAACATGGTCCCGGTCCAGGAAAGAAGAATCGGGAGTCCGTGCTCGCGGGTGTGGGAACGTCCCAACTGAAACCAGACGTCCTGCGGAATATCTTCCTTGGCGATTGCGGCAAATACCGCGATGCGCGCTTCCGATGCCAGCAAGTCGTAGCACGCGGTAGGATGCTTGCCCGTCTCGACCTCAAAACCAAGTGACAGCAATTTACGTCGCGGATCCAGGAGAAATTTGAAGTCCATTTCGCCGGCCAGCTTCGCCGCCACACTTGCGATTTCCTTCAGATCACGGATCAGATCCAATGCTCGTGAACGAGCATCCCCGCAGCATCGCCTGCAGCCGTTGATAGAGTTCCTTGCGATCCCCGGAACCGTTGGCATGGTCCAGAGCAAACTGCAAACGATCATTCAGAGCATCGACAATTTCCGGCAGCCTCTCGACTGTCAGGCTTCCCGAATCGAATTTGAAGTTCAGTGTGGAATCATTCCACAGCGGGACGAATTCCGGCAGCATCCACGGAACATAAACCTGCACTGCTTTCCTGAGATTTCTGAGCCGGGACAGAGACTCAGCCGCGAACCAGCGCACCTCTGCCTCATGCTTCGAATTCACATGTGAGGAATCTATTTCGAGGAGCCCCTCTTCTGAAGGCGTAAGCAGGCGCGGAAGCCAGCTTTTTTTCTTCATCTGGGTTTCAAAGACCCTGAGACGCTTGTGGGGAAAGGCATCCCGTTCTTCCAGAATACGAAGATGATCCGCCAAACCTTCCGCCAGTTGCCGCTCCAGTAGCGGGCGGTGCAAGAGATCAAGACATCCCTGGCGAAGCGTCCATAGAGATGCCACCAGGTTTCCGCTGTCGACCGAAGAAACGAACCGAGGTAGAAGCGGCTGCAGCGTACGCGTGTCATACCAGTTCAGCAAGTGTCCGTGGGACTTGGGAAGCTTGGCTACGGTCGCCAGGGTTCGCAGAGTTTGTTCGGCGAACTCAGGAACGGTCAGAAATCCGAACTCGCACGCCACCTGCCGGGCGTTCAGGAGGAATCCCAGATTAGTTGGCGACATGCGGCCCGCGACAACGGCGGGTTCTTCCTGCACATTGTCCGGAATCAGCCAGTTATGCTCAGCCGTACTGAATTCGGCGAAGTACCGCCAGGTACGCAACGCAGCCCCGCTGAGAAACAACTCCTCCTTGCCGGACGTTTCATTCTGGGTTGGCCGGGAAGGCAAATTTAACCACATCGAAATCCATTTGCTGCAACCCCACAGGATAAGGATCGGGAGCGCGGCATAAAAAGCCTGGCGCCTGGCAAAAAAGACCAGAATGCCCAATCCGAGAGCAAGCGCAGGTATCCATTCGAGATAAACGTCTACGGGAGTTTTTTTGCGTTTGCTGAGTTCGGTCTCTGCCGCCGTCTCCCACTCCAGCAGGCGCCGCCGCGTTACCAGGCGCCGGACCAGCGTGCGGACTACCGCATCGAGTGACAGCAACATCTGATGCGGCAGGAAACAGAGCGTGAAGAATATGCCGACGTTGGTTGTAATCAGCGCAGACCGCGCGTCCTTGATTGTTTCCGGCTTGTGCTCAACCACGGCCTTGATCAAGTTGAAAGCAAATTGAAACCATGCCGGAACGAACAGAATTCCGATCGTCGCCAGAGTCCAGTACAACGGATTTCCCGGCAGGATCAGCCATCCGAATACCAGCAGCAGAAAAGTTGCAGGCTCTACCAGGCTGCGGCGCAGGTTGTCCAGAATCTTCCACTGTGAAACCAGCGAAATTGGATTGGGAACTTTCCGCCCGGACTCGTCCGCGCACCTTCGACAGCAGCCATCCTGTAATTTGCCAGTCCCCGCGCAGCCAGCGGTGTTTGCGGCGGTTGTAGGCGCTGTAATGTGACGGATAGTCTTCAATGATTTCGATGTCGGTTGCCAGCCCGGCGCGCGCATAGGCGCCTTCGATCAGATCGTGACTGAGCAGCGCATTGCGCGGAAAACGCCGCTCCAGTACCGCCTGCACCGTATCCACTTCATAGATGCCCTTGCCGGCAAAAATTCCTTCTCCATATAGGTCCTGGTAAACATCGGAGATCGCACGCGTGTAAATATCAAATCCTGTCTCGCCGGAATACAGGCTGGCCAGCCGCGAACGCGAGGCGCTTTGTACGCTCACTCCCACGCGAGGCTGCAGGATCCCATAGCCCGCCACTACGATATTCTTCTCCGGATCAGGATCGATAATCGCCTGATTGAGGGGATGGGCCATCGCCCCGATCATGCGATCCGCCGATCCGCGCGGCAACTCAGTGTCGGCATCCAGCGTGATCACGAAACGAATTCGCGGCAGGATGGACAGGTCGCCTACTTTTACCGGGAAACTGTCGTGCTCATTCCGCAGCAGTTTGTTCAAGTCCATCAGCTTGCCGCGTTTTCGCTCCCAACCCATCCAGGCTCTTTCGCGCGGGTTATAGACGCGGTGGCGGTGGAATAGAAGAAATGATCCCTCTTCCTGTCCGGCGTACTTTGCGTTGAGTTCGGTGATCAACTCCCCGCAGTAGTCGATCAGTGGGTCGTCTTCATTGGAGGGTTCGGATGAATCGGGCAGATCGGTGAGCAGCGCGAAATAAATATTGGGATCGTGGTTGCCGAGGAATCGAACCTCCAGATCATCCACTAAGTGGCTTACCTGCTCCCGGTTGAACAACAAACTCGGAATAGCTACCAGCGTGGTGCAGTTGTCGGGAACCCCTTCCGAAAAATCGAGCTTGGGGAGAATCTGCGGCTCCAGCAGAGACGTCACCAGATAATTCACCAACTGGATCGCTCCCTGCGAACAGGGCAGAAGCAGCATTAACATCGAAAAGAAGATGAGTTCGGGAGAGGTGTAAGTGTTGGTCAGGAGCAACACGATCGCGGACATGATCGCCAAGCGTGAGCACTTCCGTTCCGGGAAGATAAAACTCGTTGGGATGCCGGCGTAAGAAAGACACAATCCTCCGGCCGAGCGGAGGCTGAAAACCAACTTTTTCTTCCAGAGCGGGAAGCCCTTCACCCACCAGGTAGTAGCCCACGTGCCCAAGACGCGCCTTCAGCGCGGTCGCTGCCATGTTGTCTCGATTGTGCCTCGCGAGCCAGGGTCACAGCCGTAGCCGCAATTTCCATCTCGGTCAGATCGGAGTGCTCACCAATCTTCGCAAGTTCGGTCCGGTAGAAATCCCGGCTCTCAAAATCCATTTGCGGATAGGCACCGACTGGATCTTCGCGCAGAACCTTATCGAAAAGGATGAAGGGCTCAAGAATATCCTTCCATCCAGCCTGGCTGATCTCCCTGAGGCTGTTGACACACACTCCAACTCCATAAGAGCCCTGGGGATCGGTCATGACTTTCGATCCGCGCGCCGCAATCTCCTCCGCAAGACCAACTTCAGCGCCGGCACCAGAGCCCACAGTTCATGGAGTTTCAGCGCCGACTTTTGCTGAAAGGCTTGCACATAGAAGTTCAACGACCGCTCACTGAACTCGTACCGCGTGGCCGCCAGATATCCCCCGGCCAAAGCCAGTACCCGTGGAGTCACAACGCCGTCGGGGGTGCGGACATGGGGAAGTTTCTGAACCAGCTTGAAACCTTCCTTTGTGCCCCGCAGGTTGGAGTGGATAAGACGGAGGTTGTCGTAGATCCAGCGGTAATCGTCCCCGACGGGAGTCTTGGGCAACGGCCCCATGAAAGCGTCCAGTACCGGCTTGAGTGCCCGTTGAAGTGCACGGTGACGATCCAGAAAAAAGCTGGACGAGTGCGGTCCGGGCAGCCAGACCAGCCGCCGGCTGAGCTCGGCAGCAGCCGTGCCAAGAGCCTCGAGGTCAGCCAGAGATTCCTTGGGCGGCTCTGGTTCACGCTCGGCTTCGGCGCTCAACATCTCGATATGGGTGTCTGGCGGCATTGCTTCTGAACTTTAACAGCAACTGTTTTGTGTGGTGGATCGGCTCAAGCCTAACGATAACTGGCGGCCTGCATTTCGAACATTTCCTTGTACCGTCCACCCAGGCTTGCCAGTTCGTCGTGACTTCCCTCTTCGGCGATCCTGCCATTTTCCAGAACTACGATGCGGTCTGCCATGCGCACGGTTGAAAATCTGTGAGAAATAAAAAGCGCCATTTTTCCGGCTGTGAGTTCGGCAAAGCGTTGAAAGACTTCGAACTCGCTGCGCGCGTCGAGGGCGGCGGTGGGTTCGTCCAGAATCAGAAGCTGTGCGTCACGCAAATAGGCACGGGCCAGCGCAACTTTCTGCCACTCCCCGCCGGAAAGATCTACACCGGTCTCGAAGCGGCGACCCAGCATTTGTTCATACCCGCCGGGAAGTTTTGCAATCACCGCGTCCGCCAGGCTTTTCGTGGCGGCAGTTTCGAGCATTTTCAGATCATGGATGTCATCAATCCGGCCGACGGCGATATTTTCCCGCGCCGTCATCTCATAACGCATAAAGTCCTGAAAGATAACGCCAATCTCACGGTACAAGTCTTCAAGACGATACTCCCGAAGGTCGACGCCGTCGAGCAGCACCTGGCCTTCGACCGGATCATAGAGCCTGGTGATCAGCTTCACGATGGTAGTTTTGCCCTCGCCATTTTCGCCGATCAACGCGACGCGTTCTCCGGGATGCAAATGGAAGTTCAGTCCATTCAATACCATGCGCGAGCTTCCCGGATACCGGAACGAGACATTGCGGAATTCGAATCCGCGAACAATCGGCCGGGGAGCCGGCAGTGCATCCGGCTTTGACCTAATGGTAGGTTGCATGTCGAAAAAAGCCAGCAGATCGGTAAGGAAAAGGGCTTGGTCCGCGATTCCCGAAACCGTAGAGAAGATCTGCTGAATGTTGCTGCTGGCCTGCAAGATCGCGCCGGACAACAAGTACCACACGCCAATGGTGTAAGCGCCCAATAACGTCTTCCAGATCACGAACGCATAGGCCGAGTAATATCCCATGGTCGCGATAACCGAGAGGAAACCTCCGGCAATCAGTTTGCGACGCGATAGAGCCACATTCTCTTCGTAGATCCCGTCGGAGAGCTGGGTGAAGCGCTCGGTGAGAAACTTGCTGAGGCCAAATAACTTGAGTTCCTTAGCGGCCTCTTTGCTTCCTCCAATCAGCCGCAGATAATCCAGCTGGCGCCGGACGGGCGTTTGACGGAAGTTCTTCGCATACCCAAGAAATGCAAAATGGCTCTCCCCGAGAAACGCGGGCAATACTCCGGCGATCAGCAGACACCATCAACCACGGCGAATAGACAATAATAGTGGCTGATAGTGTGACGGTTGTGATCACCAACTGGATCAGCCGCCCAATTTGCTGAATCATTCCCAGGCGATCAGTCGCCTGCACCCGCGCCCGCTCCAGCCGGTCATAAAAAACCGGATCTTCATAGGCGATCAGATCCAGTTCGGCCGCGTGCTTCATCACCTGAATGCTTACGTACCGGGTGTATTTGTCCGCCAGCATCGAGTCCGAGTAATCAATGGCCCGAGCGAGAATGCTGGTCAAAACCGCCAAGCCAAATTCGGCCCCTACCAACCACCACAGTCTGGGCGATACGACTTGATTCACTGTCCGGGCATGAACGATAGCGTCAACAATAAGTTTTGGAATCTAAAGCAGGGCCAGGGGCAACAACGAAGCAAAGAGGCGGGCAACCAGTCCGAAGATGACCACACCGGGTCCGGACTGCCAAACGATCTTCAGCACAGGCGGGGTGTTGCGCAGCGCTGTTAGGCGCTCCTCCCAGCTACTCCAGAAACTCTTGTGCTCCGCCATGCATGAATCCTAATCAACTTCGACAGTTTCTTGAAGTGATCCCTGCGAAGTGCATGTTGAATGGACGTCGAGATATGTTGAGCCCGTCTGAGTGGACCCAGGCGGCTGCACAGCAATAGATGCCGAAAAACCTCGTAAGGTTTTTTCTGCTATAGAGTTACACCCCACCCAGCGGGACCCTGTTCGCCCTTCCGCGATTGGGCCAGGTTACCTGATCGAAATCACCGCCAAGCCATTCGCCGGAAGCGTCAGCTTAAACTCTCCATTTTTCAGATCTTGTACTTCAGGCGCTCCCGGCATAGCAGTCTTGCGCAACTCCTGCAGTTGCGACTGCGTGGGATAAACAGGTGAGCCCATCTTTTCGTAAAGTGGACGTGGATCGCCATGTTCCCCGTCAACTCTGGAAATGTAAGCATGGCGTGCTCGGCCCAAGTTCTTGATCTTCATTATTACGACCGTCGCCGTCCCTCCCGAATTTGACGAAGGCTGATCTGCGGGGACAAGGTTCCATACCGCAACCACCAACGAACCGTCCTTAGCTCGGGTTGCCAGCGCCGTGTCGGAGTCCAGCGAAATGCGTTGATCACCCAACTGATGCAGCAACCTGAAAGCTGTAAAAGCGGGCTTTGGAATACTGCCGGCGGCGATCAGCCCATAGCCTCCATAAAATGGCTTCTTGACCACGCCTTGCTCTTCGAAGACATCCGAAAAAGTCCAATAGGACATTTCGTCCACCAGACCATCGCATTGACGGATCGTGTCGGCCATCCACGGGCCCATGTACGTCGAGTCGGTAATCTCCGTCTCATTCTTGTAGCTTGCGTTGAATTCGCTCCAGATCAATGGAAGATTCGGCATGGCCGAGGCCTTGATTTGGTCATGCACCTTCTTTACCGAGCGGCACACCATGCGCTCGCGCGGGATATTCTCGTTGGTACCGAAGACGTCTTGCGCGCCGTCATTGCCGTAAACGTGAGTCGAAACGAAATCAACCGGGATTTTTTTCTCAACACAGTGCTGTATAAAGGCATCGGCCCAGGCAGCCTGCGCGGTGGCCGGACCGCCCACACGCAAACTCGAACTTACCCTTTTCACGGCAGTGACACTGTGATCGTAAAGCTCCCAGTACGTCGCCTGCTTCGGTTCTCCAACCCAAAAGTCGATATTCGGTTCGTTCCAGACTTCGAAGTACCACTTCTGGACTTCGTCCAAGCCGTACCGGTCCACCAGATGCTTGGTGAACTGGTAAATCAGGTCGTCCCATTTCGCCCAATCTTTCGGTGGCGCAACATTTTGCTTGTACCAGAAGGCATGTGGCGCGTCCCTGGATGCCAGTTTTTTGGGCATGAAGCTTAACTCAACGAAAGGACGCACTCCATTCTGCAGAAGCCCGTCATAGGCCTGGTCGACGTAGGAAAAGTTGTAAACCGGTTTGCCCGCGCTGTCCTCGTCGTACACACCCATTTCGTCGAGAAAAATGGCGTGGAAACGGATGTACTGGACATCCGTGATCTGCTTCACCTGTCGCAGATCCTGCCGATAGCTATCACGCATACTCAGGCTGGCCCGACCCGATCCAAACATGTGCTCCCAGAAATGGGGAAAAGGATGGGTCGGTGCCGCGGCATCCACGATCACGACCTTCGGCTCGCTCGCGGTGGATTGGGCCACGGCCACCGGAGAAATAGCGAGAGTTGCTGACAAAACCAGCCAAATCAGATTACGGCTGCACCTGATCACGAAGTGCTCCTTCTAGTTCGTTTTCTTTTTCCAATTCCGCGTTTTGAGTTTCAGGACGGGTTCGGTCCGGCGAGAAATCCGCCATCCAGAACCAGCGATTGTCCAGTCATAAAGCCAGCGGCGGTAGAACACATCCACAAAACTGCTTCAGCGACTTCGAGAGATGTCCCAAGCCGGCCCATCGGGTGAAACGCGATTGCCCGTTCGTGAGCCTCAGGCTTGCCAAAGATACGGTCAGCCATTGGAGTCTCGATCACCGCGGGACAAACCGCATTGACCCTGATTCCATTTCTCACAACCTCAAGAGCGGCGGCCTTGGTAAGTCCCAACACTCCATGCTTGCTGGCGGCGTAGGTCCCCGTTCCGTAGCTTCCGATAAAGCCCGCAACCGACGAATTGTTTACGATGGCTCCGCCCCGGCCTTGTTTCAGCATCTGCTGCAGTTCGAACTTCAGGCATAGCCACGTACCTTTCAGGTTAGTGGCGATGGTTTCATCCCAATCCGCCTCGGCCTGATCAACAATCGGAATCCATTTGCCCTCGGTTCCGGCGTTGTTGAAGGCGCAATCCAATCCTCCAAACGCCGAGACTGTCTTCTCGAGCAGTGTCTTGACGTCTGCGGCTTTGGTTACATCTGTCTGGACGAATAATCCTTCGCTGCCAGCCGTTCTTATCAGATTGACGGTGGCTTTCCCCTCCGCTTCACGACGCCCGGCAACGACTACCTTGGCTCCCCGCTTCGCAAACAACACGGCGGCTTCGCGCCCGATGCCTGAGGTTCCACCTGTCACCAAAGCAACTTTGCCTACCCACTCCGACATGAAGCGATCTCCCGCTGCGACTTCACAACAAGACGACTATACGCGAACTTCGAACTGGGATTATTAGAGGGTGAGGTAGCCAGGCATGCACCCGCAAGCCTGCCGCACGGTAACCGTGGCGAGCCGTCGCACAGCAGTCTCACCGGGGAAGAATGATCTTTACGAATTACAATTGACGAGAATACCAACAGGTGCGTGCCCCTAAGGAATTGCCGCCAGGGGCGCTAGAGTTGATTTTCCGGGTCGTATTCGCGCTAAATCGCAGTCAGTCGGCTGATTGATGCACGCCGCATTTAACTGTCCAATTCCATAGGTTGTGGATGCAAGATCTGCGCGCGTTCTTCGAGTTCCTGATTCAATTGCTCAATCAACTGCATGAGTAGCTCGGGATCTTGCTCATCACGAGCCGCCTCCGCCAGTTGTCTCCAGTGATTAGAACCTGTAGTTGCGGTCATGCATACCTCCCTGGAAGTTGGGTTGGCGAGATACGTGCAGTTGCCGTGCCAAAATAGCGGACCACGTGTTTTGAAAGAGTTAGAGCCAATATCCACTTTCGCCCCTGGCAAATTGTCCTATGCTCCGCGCAATTCATTCATTGACGCGGCTAGACTCCTTAATTATTCGGTTCGGGAAATTCCCCATTTTGAACCTTTGAGGTTTTTGCGGTAGCTGAATTGGATCAATGACAAATCGATGTTTCTCGCATCGGGAATCCCGATTAAGAGGCGTTATTTTTCTCACCAGATTTACCACTTGCAACCCCCGGAACAACCTGGGTCACTGGGAAGCACAGTCGTAACCTAGGCGCGTCCTATTCCAGCGGTTACACTGAAAGAGTGCGCATTGGCAGCGCCCTGATCCCAAATTGAACGAAGGACGAGAAACTCAAAACATGAGCCAACCTGCTCCTGCGCATGATGATAGTTATGTCTTGACCCTGGAGGAGATCGGCAATCTGGCGGCCGAAGGCGGTAAAGCGGCCGAGACCTTGATGAATGTGGTCGCCCTGATTGCGAAGCGATTCCAGACTGAGGTCTGTTCGGTTTACCTGCTGGAACCCGATCGCGCCAACCTGGTTCTGGCTGCGACGGTTGGACTGCGGCCACAGTGCATCGGCACGCTCCGAATGGCAATCCACGAAGGTCTCGCCGGATTGGTCGCCGAACAGGTACGCCCAATTGCTGAAGAGCATGCCAACAAGCACCCACGTTTCAAGTATTTTCGCGAAGCCGGTGAAGACGGCTACGAATCCTTTCTTGGAGTTCCCCTAATCGACCGTGGAGTTTTGCAGGGCGTTCTGGTGGTGCAGACCACCAACCCCCGTGCATTTCGCGATGACGAAGTCCGCATGCTGACCCAGGCTGCGTCGCAGGTTGCGCCCGCGGTAAGCGAGGCTCGTACTTTGGACCGCTTCATTGCGCCAGCTCAGGAGCGCCTGTGGGCCCTTGCCCGAAACTTGTGGTGGTGTTGGGACCATGACACCAGCAGTTTATTTCGCGACATCGACCCGGTGCGATGGAGGCAGGTCAATCACAACCCGGTCTCGCTCTTATCGGAAATCCCTCTCGCTGTAATGGAGAGGCGCGCCCAGGAACTGGTGCTGCACAGCCGGATCAATTACGCCTATCGTCGCCAGCGTGAATATCTCGCAGCAGACCGGACCTGGGGAGCAAGACATGCCGGCGTTTTGCGTCCACGTCCAGTAGGTTATTTTTCCGCCGAATTCGGTTTGCATGTTTCCATTCCGGAATATTCCGGCGGTCTGGGAGTGCTGGCGGGCGATCACATCAAAAGCGCATCCGATCTCGGAATCCCGCTCATCGGCGTAGGCCTTTTCTATGGCCAGGGATATTTTCGCCAGCGCCTCGACCGCGCCGGCTGGCAGCAGGAAGAATACATTTCGACCGATATCAGCAAATTGCCCATGGAAGCAGCCATTGGCACGAACGGCGAACCGGTCACCGTTCAAGTCGAGACCCGCGGCGGACCGATTCGCGCCAAAGTCTGGCGTATGAAAGTGGGGCGCTGCGATCTTCTTCTGCTCGATTCCAATATTGAAGGTAACCAGCCTGAAGACCGCGAACTTACATCTAGGCTTTATGGCGGAGACTCGCGCATCCGCATTCGCCAGGAGTTGCTGCTCGGGGTCGGTGGGTTCCGCGCCCTCCGCGCCATGGGTATCACCCCGGGAGTTCTCCACCTTAATGAAGGACACAGCGGGTTTGCCGTACTGGAAGCGATCCGCAGCCGCATGCAAGACGAGGGGCTGACGTTCGACCAGGCGGTGCCTCGTGTATCGCGAGAGGTAGTTTTCACCACTCACACTCCCGTCCCTGCCGGACACGACCGTTTTTATCCCGAACTGATGGAAGAGCACCTGGGTCCTTTGCGCGAAGGCTTGGGAATTTCTCCTGAAAAACTGATGGAACTGGGACGAGAGAATCCCGGCAACGGTAGCGAAGACTTCTGCATGACGGTGCTTGGACTGAAGCTGTCGCGGCGCGCCAATGCGGTGTCCGCTCTGCATGGCGAGGTATCCCGCGCCATGTGGACCGGCCTTTATCCCGGAAAGCCGGAAGATGAGATTCCAATTGGACACATCACCAATGGCGTGCACGTACCTTCATGGCTCGCCCCTCAAATGTTCCGTCTTTATGACCGGCATTTCGGCGCTGGCTGGCAGGAACACAGCTCCGATCCCAGCATCTGGGAAGGAATAGAAAGCGTGGACGATGCTGAACTCTGGGAAACGCATCTGCACCTGAAGTCACGTCTGCTGGATTTTGTACGGCACCGTGTCGTCGACCAGGCCGAGCGCCGGGACGAATCTCCCGAAATGTTGCAGAGACTGGGCAGGGTACTGAGTCCGGACGCATTGACCATCGGATTCGCGCGTCGCTTCGCTACTTACAAGCGCGCCGACCTCATCCTGGCAGACATTGAAAAGCTCACGTCCATGGTCAACGACGCTAAACGTCCGGTTCAGTTCATTTTCGCCGGCAAGGCGCATCCACGGGACGAACCCGGCAAAAAGATGTTGCAGCAAATCGCGAAGTTAATGCGGCACATGGAATTTGCCGACAAGTTCGTATTCGTCGAAGATTACGACATCAACGTGGGACGGCACTTCGTCCAGGGCGTGGACGTTTGGTTGAATAACCCCCGTCGCCCGCTCGAAGCATCAGGCACCAGCGGTCAAAAAGTGGTATTGAACGGTGGCCTTAATCTTTCCGTTCTCGATGGCTGGTGGGCAGAGGCCTACGATGGCCTGAATGGTTTCGCAATTGGCACTGGAAGAACTCACTCCAACATGAGCGTGCACGACACACGCGATGGAGAGGATTTATACCGTGTCCTTCGCGAGGAAGTAATTCCGCTCTACTACGATCGCGACCGCGACGGCTTGCCCCGCGGCTGGATCAAGCGGATGAAACGCACTATCCGCACTCTAGGTTGGCGGTTCAACGCCGATCGCATGGTGATGGATTACGCCCTCAAATGCTACGTGCCCGCAGCCGGCGGCACCTCGAGTAATCTGCGCAAAAAGGTGTGATCCGCGTGGTAGTTTGTCTCGCTGAGTTCCAAGCGCTGAGGCTTGAGCCCCGAAAGTACGCGTTTCAGAACGCGCGCGGCCTTTTTTGAATCAACCCACTCAAGCTAAGTCATCAATCGGCAGAAATGCCTAAGGCACTCTTCCGCTCCGATCGCGGCATCTTGACTATGATCTGGGTGCCGTCGCCATCCGAATCCATTTCCAATCGCCCGCCAAGTTCGTGAATACGCTCCCGCATACCCGCCAAGCCTACTCCACCGTGAGCTCGATTGTGATGAAAGCGGTCCATCACATCGGCTGGGATACCTTTCCCGTAATCTCTGATTCTCAGCACGACTTCGTTCTTGAATAATCGCAGCGAAACATCGGCTCTGAGACTCTTCGAATGGCGATGAACATTCGTCAGACTTTCCTGGAGAACGCGAAACAATGCCAGTTCAACTGATTCCGCCAGGCGCCCAAGGTTGTCTGGAATGTCCAGGCTGGTCGGAATACCGCTGCGTTTCGCGAACCCTTCCACGTACCAGCGTGCGGCGGATTCGAACCCGGTTTCGTCCAACAGCGGGGGATGCAGCAGATGAGAGATGGTGCGGGTTTCCGTAATGGCTTGATCCAGCAAATCCAAAGATTCCGTAACCAGCGGGTTGGCGGAAATGGAGTTGGATAGCATCGTCAAATTCATCTTCACTCCCACCAGGTACTGACCGAGGCTATCGTGAAGCTCGCGAGAAAATTTCCGCCGCTCCTGGTCCTGGAGCTCCAGAAGTCGTACACTCAGGCCGCGCAATGACTCCTCTGCCTGCTCGCGGGCGCTCAATTCGGCGTTAAGAAGCAGATAGTGGAGGAAGAACAAGAGCAGCGCCAGCAAAAAAGCCGTAGCCAATATGAAGCTGGTGGTACGAAACAGCCGTTCAGAATGGTCACGCCGCTGGTCCAGAAGTTGTTGCTCTGCATCCTGCATTCTCTGGAGCAACGCGTCCGCTTCAGCGGATACAACGATAATTTGTTGGCGGAGGTCCGCCTGCTTCGCAAGATCAGAAGATCCGCTGCGCCTCGACTGCATTGACTCGTCAAGCAATTTCAAACGCCGCGTCGTGATGTCCTGTAGCCGCGTCCAATTCTCCTGCTGGTCGGGATTGTCCGCGGTAAAGTTCTGAAGTTGTTTTAACTTCTCAGGAATGTCTGATACTGCGGACTGGTAGTCCTGAAAAAAAGCTTCGTCTGCGGAATCGATGTACCTGGTCCTCGCCCGGCCAGCTCTGGTGCAGAGATTATTCAAGTCGCTTAAAGCAGTCTGTACGTCGCGGGTATGGCTCACCCAGGTTTGCGCGGCACGGAGCCGAACAACCGCATCGTAGGCGGCAAGTCCGCTGGCAAGGAGCAGGACGACCCCCAGTCCTAGCGCCAGCTGCATTCGCGCCCGTCTTGACAATCGATTTTTCACAGACTTGCAATACCCGCGGTCCACCGACTTCAACGATCGACCACGAGGCAGACTCTTAGAGTCTAGCGCAACTTGGTGGGATGCTGGAGGTCCTGCAACAAACGCAGGCAAGCCTGAGGCGAATTGGCGGAAGCGAGTGGGAGTCGAACCCACCGGCGACAGGAAACCTGCCGCCCGCCGGTTTTGAAGACCGGGAGGATCACCGGAACCCATGCGCTTCCGTTTCCGCCGGCGAGGGCGGACCGTCTATGTTAGCCGGAGCGCTCGCTTGCTGCATAGGTTTCGGGAAAGCCTGCACTCCGGAGGACAAGCCGACACTTTCAAGCGACCGAATGACATATCAAGGAATCGAATTGACATGTCTCATCTGTTCGAAACCCTCACGCTGCGTGGAGTTGCCTTCAAAAACCGTTTAGGAATATCACCGATGTGCCAATACAGTTCTCAAGATGGATTTGCCAATGACTGGCACATGGTTCACTTGGGAAGCCGCGCCGTGGGAGGCGCGGGGCTGGTGATGGCAGAAGCCAGCGCTGTCGTCGCAAATGGCCGGATCACCGCGGGGGATCTGGGGATCTACAAGGACGATCACGCGGAGGCCCTGTCGCGTATTTTTCGCTTCATCGAGCAACAAGGCGCTGTTCCCGGAATTCAGTTGGCGCACGCTGGACGCAAAGCGAGTACGACCGTGCCATGGAAAGGTGGCGTACCGGCCGATCCCGCGTCCGGCGGATGGACGCCCATCCTAGCACCGAGCCCGTTGCCCTTCGATGCTGGATGGCAGACGCCAACGGCGATGGACGCCGGCGACATCGCGGCTGTGATTCGGGCTTTTGCCGACGCCAGCCGTCGCGCGTTGCTGGCAGGAGCCAAAATAATCGAGATACACTCTGCACACGGATACCTGATTCACTCTTTCCTGTCGCCACTCAGCAATCACCGTGATGACGAATACGGCGGCAGTTTCACGAATCGCACCCGACTTCTGAAAGAAGTGGTGATCGCTGTCCGCGCGGTTTGGCCCGACGCTCTGCCGTTATCCGTACGCCTTTCAACCACCGATTGGGCTGAGGGAGGATGGACGATCGACGAAAGCGTTGAGCTGTCCCGCGCTCTGAAGCTTCTAGGAGTTGATCTGATCGATTGTTCTTCAGGTGGGATTGCACCGCGGATCGCAATACCGGTCGGTCCCGCTTACCAGGTTCCATTTGCCGCCCGAATCCGGCGTGAAGCAGGCATCCCGACTGCGGCGGTTGGCATGATCACCGAAGCCAACCAGGCGGATCAAATCGTGCGCAATGGCGAGGCTGATCTGGTGTTAGTGGCGCGGGAATCGCTGCGCGACCCTTATCTTCCACTGCATGCGGCTTCTTTCCTTCATCAGGATCAGAAGTGGCCCGATCAGTATCTCCGCGCAAAAATTTAAGAGTGCCCCATTTCTCGCGAAGCACGCGAAAACAGGGGCACTCTCAGTGGACTACGGCTTCACTACCACTACTTTGGTTGTGGCACGATGCGGATGTAAGGCTTGGGCGACTTCCAGCCCCCGGGATACTGCTTCTGGGCCTCTTCGTTTGAAACGTTGCCGCTGATGATCACGTCGCCACCCGGCTTCCAGTTCGCCGGCGTCGATACTTTGTGCTTTGCCGTGAGTTGGATGGAATCAAGAACGCGCAACACTTCATCGAAGTTGCGACCCGTGCTCATCGGATAACTAAGCTGCAGCTTGATCTTTTTGTCAGGTCCGACTACGAAAACAGTACGGACTGTGGCATTATCCGCCGCCGTGCGGCCTTCGGACGTACTCCCGCTCCCGGCGGGCAACATGCCATAGAGTTTCGCAATCTTGAGTTGAGGGTCGCCGATCATCGGGTAGTTCACCTTGTGTCCCTGGGTCTCTTCAATGTCGAGCGCCCATTTACCGTGACTGCTCACCGGATCCACACTCAGCCCGATAATTTTGGTATTGCGCTTGGCGAACTCAGGCTCAAGCCCGGCCATCGTGCCGAGTTCCGTGGTGCACACCGGGGTGAAGTCTTTGGGATGGGAGAACAGGATGGCCCAACCGTCTCCAATCCACTCATGAAATTTTATGGTTCCTTGTGTAGTTTCGGCGGTAAAATCTGGCGCCGTGTCATTGATGCGGGGTACTGTCGGGACGTCTGCAGTTGCGGTATCGGCACTCATGATTGATCTCCTCAGTCGCTGATTTGGTTAGTCCTAGGACTAGGTCTTCGATCTGCTCCCGCATCGCTTTTCAAGGAATTAGAAACGCGGGCAAAAGAAAACCCACCCGGTTTGGCCGGGTGGGTGTCGGAAACTTACTGCGCTACCCACACACCGGCGCCCCCATACAACAACATAGAACAGCCGGCGTGGAGCACAGATTCATTGCAATATTTAGAATACCCGGCACCATAAAATGAGTCAAACTTGTGGAGATACGAGACAGCGGCATGACAAAAGACCTTCGCCACTTTTCCTTCGCGCAACTCGACGTGTTCTCTTCCCAACCCTTCGAGGGGAACTCGCTTGCAGTCTTTCCTGATGCGCGCGGACTGAGCGATCAGCAGATGCAGGCGCTGGCTCGGGAGATGAACCTTTCCGAAACCACTTTTATCTTGCCGCGCGAGCCCGCGATCGAACGCGAGCGTGGAGTAAGGGTCCGGATCTTTACCGTGCAGGAAGAACTGCCCTTTGCCGGCCATCCCACTTTGGGAACGGCTTTTTGGCTGCGCGGTTCGACGGGAGCGAGCGAGGTTGCGCTCGAACTTAACGTGGGGAAAGTTCCGGTGCGGTTCGAGGAAACCCAAGGACAACCCGTCTTCGGCGAAATGACGCAGGTGGGACCCACCTTCGGCCCCACGCACGATCGAGAAACTGTAGTGCGCGCCACCAGTTTGCGTGACGGCGACATTGATCCCTCTTTGCCCATCCAGACGGTATCAACGGGAATGGCTTTCACCGTGGTTCCGCTACGCGGGCTGGAAGCCATTCGCCGGTTGCAGGTAGACCTCAAGAGCGCGGGCGAATATCTCGAGCGCGCGGGCGGAGGAAAATTCTTTTATTTCGTCACGCGAGAGACGGTCGATCCCACGGCCCGACTGCATGCTCGAATGTTGTTTTACAACGGAGAAGATCCGGCAACCGGGTCCGCCGCCGGCTGCGCCGCAGCATGGATGGTCACAAACAAGGTGGCCAAGGCCGACGAGCGCGTACTCATCGAGCAGGGAGTCGAAATGCTGCGTCCGAGTCGCATTTTTGTCCGCGCATCTCGCGTGGATGACAGAGTGGTTAACGTGCGCGTGGGAGGAAATGCTGTGGAAGTTTTGCGTGGAGAAGTTTTTTTCTGAGTCGACATCGTGCGATTGTCGGGAAAAAGTGGAACCATGCACAAGCTCGTTTTTTTTTCAATGGGGCTAACTGACCATTAGCATCGGCGACACTTTACAGTCGGCTCTCCTGGCTTTAGGATTCATTCTCGCTCTGAGTTCTCCCACAACAGTTCAGTAAAATGAGTTTTGGATTTGCGGGCGCCACCTTGTGGCCGCCACTGCGGAAGCGGGAATGAAGCCGAAACGAACAATTCTTTGCGTCGACGATAACGAACAATCACTTTCCATCCGGAAAGTGATGCTTGAAACCCGGGGCTATCGAGTAGTCACCTGCACCAGCGGGCAGGAAGCTTTGGAGCAATTCAAACAAGGTGGGGTAGACCTGGTACTGACAGATTTGATCATGCCCGGATTGGACGGAGGCAAACTGATCGACGCCGTCAAAACTCTTTCGCCTCAAACCCCCGCCATTCTGCTCTCCGGGAAAGTACGGATTTACGATCGCGATACCCGGGCTGATGTATTTCTCCCCAAGGGGATGTATGCGCCGGCAGAACTGTTGGAGCGGATCCGTCTATTGCTGGTGCGCAAGCGCGGTCCCAAACGCGCCCAGACCAGCACCCAGGCTGCGGGTCAGAGCGGCGCCGCCTAGCTTCAGGCGAGCCCGTAGAAATCTCAAATTTCCAACTAGTCGTCGCCTTCATCGCCGACTTCAGTCCGCGCGATGCAGGCTTCGTGTAATATCGGTTAGTTGGATGCCTGCCTTTATCGAAGCCGTCGAGCTGCGCAAGACCTACCGTGTGGGAAAAATTGAAGTTCCCGCTCTCCGTGGAATTTCCTTCAACGTGCAAAAAGGAGAATTTGTCAGCGTAGTCGGCCCTTCGGGCAGTGGCAAATCCACGCTCTTTTACCTGTTGGGAGGACTGACACGGGCTGATGGGGGCCACGTCGTGATTGACGGCGATGACTTCGCCCAACTCTCCGATGCCGAGCGCACACGCTTGCGCAAACGCAAGATTGGCTTCGTTTTCCAGAAGTTCAATCTGTTGCCGACGCTCGATGCTCGGTCCAACATCGATATCGCGCTGGACATCGCGGGCACGACAGAGACTCGCGACATAGCTTACTTCAATAAGATCGTCGGTTTGCTGGGCTTAGACAAACGATTGCGTCACCGTCCATCGGAACTCTCGGGTGGCGAACAGCAGCGCGTAGCGCTGGCCCGGGCTCTGATCAACAAGCCGGCGATTGTGCTGGCGGACGAACCTACCGGCAACCTGGATTCGAAAAACTCCGAGATCGTGCTGGCCATGCTTCGACACTCCAATCAGGAACTCGGCCAAACCGTGCTCATGATCACGCATAATCCTGAGGCCGCCAGTTACGGGGATCGCATCATACACATGCGCGACGGCGAAATCGTGACCCCGGAAAAAGATCCGCAGTGGACCGGCCACCCGGCTTGAGCGGGAAAACCATATCGATCCCGACATAGTCTGCCGCGAGAGACAAAATTATGCATGACCTGCAAAAACCGATTTTGCCTGGCAAAGGCGCATCGGACTACGAGCGCTACCTGCGAACCGATGAACTGTTGTCTTTGCAGAAGAGCGCAGAGGAATTCCTGCACGCGGATGAAATGACTTTTCAGGTCATTCATCAGGCATCGGAACTGCTGCTGAAGGGCGTCTCCTGGGAGTTGGATCGGGCTCGCGCGCTTATCGCTGACGGTGATTTCTTCAACTCAGCCCTGCTTTTACGCCGCGGCAATCACATGCTGGAATATCCCATCTCCATGTTGCACGAACTGGAGACGATTACGCCTTATGACTACCATCTGATCCGCGCCGGGCTGGGACACGGCAGCGGCCTTGATTCTCCCGGGTTCCTTGCCATGCTCCACATCGGGCCGCGGCTGGGCGAAGCCTTTAACGCTCAATTGAGTAAGGCAAATATCACCGTGGACGAACTGTACCGCCGTCACCAGGAATTCTTCGGTTTGCATGATGTGGCCGAGCGGTTGCTTGATTTTGATGAGCGCGTCCACCTGTTTCGTTTTCATCACCTGAAACTGGCGCAACGCATCATCGGCGGCGGTGTGATCGGCACAATGGGCACTCCCGTGGAAGTGTTACACCAGCGGATGGAGCATTTGTTTTACAAAGAGCTTTGGGACGTCCGGAACCGGATCACGGCGCTGGCGAACGAAGGCATGCCAAAGGACGTGATGCCGAAGCAGAATGCAGGGTCCAAGGCTTAGCCAGATGAGGTTTTCCGCGCACCCTACAAAACTGGAGGAAATAACAGTCTTCGGCGTCCGGATACGCGTCATTGCTGCAATGTTGTCCCGTTGTTTATAATCAAGTTCGCCAAGCGGGAGTAGCTCAGTGGTAGAGCGCGACCTTGCCAAGGTCGATGTCGCGGGTTCGACCCCCGTCTCCCGCTCCAAATTTTCAGAGGAGGAGCCCCGCAGCCGCGAGGCTTTTTCCACCCGGCAATACGGCGCGGTACCCAAGTGGTAAGGGAGAGGTCTGCAAAACCTTTATACGTGAGTTCGATTCTCACCCGCGCCTCCACCCTTTTTCCTGATCCGGCCCTCTTCGCACCCAAGTCCATCCCTTGCTGTTGAGGAACAAAAGTCAAATGGAAAACAAGATCGTATTGATAACAGGAGCCAATGGTGGCCTGGGGAAACACGTGACCCGGGCATTCCTCGATGCTGGCGCGACCGTTGTGGGCGTGTCTACTAAAATTCAACAATCGGATTTCGATGACACCCGCTTTCTGGCCGCTCCAGCGGACATTTCGACGCTGGTCAAAACACAGGAAGTGGTTGACAAGGCAATAGCGCGCTTTGGCAGACTGGATGTCGTGGTCCACACCGTCGGCGGCTTTGCCGGTGGTCAATCCATTAGTGAAATTGACGAACCGGCCTTCCAGCACATGTTTGACGTGAATCTCAAGGCCACATTTTATCTTTTGCGCGCGGCTCTTCCGGTGATGAGGAAAACCGGCAACGGACGCATTATCGCAATAGGGAGTCGTGCAGCGTTGGAACCCGGCGCGGGTGTAGGAGCGTATAGCGCGTCAAAAGCTGCGATGGTTTCGTTGATAAAAACGGTGGCTTTGGAAAACAAGGACGCGGGAATCAGCGCCAACGTCATCCTTCCAGGCACGATCGACACGCCTGCCAACCGCAAGGCGATGCCGAAGGCCGACTTCACCAAATGGGTCCAGCCTTCCAACATTGCCCATTTGATCGTCTGGCTGGCCGGAGACGCGGGTAAGGACGTGAACGGGGCGGCGATCCCCGTCTACGGCAGCGAAGTTTAAGATGGGTATTCCCGCGAGTCGCGCGCTGTTCTGGGATGGTCAATTCAGTCCGCGACTGCGTCGGCTAGCGCCGGGTCGGCGTTCGTCGGCCGTTGGAATTGTTCGCGCGACTCACCGCTCTGCTGCATCAGCTTCGTAACCACTCCAGTCCATCCAGTTTGGTGGCTGGCGCCGATACCTGCGCCGTTGTCACCATGGAAGTATTCATGAAACAGCACCAGATCGCGCCAATGAGGATCAGTCTGGAATTTCTCGAGATTCCCGAAGACTGGGCGGCGTCCTTTGTCGTCCTGAAGAAAGATGCTGGTCATACGCCGGGACAGCTCGCCCGCCACGTCCCACAGGCTCATCATCACTCCGGAACCGGTGGGAAACTCAACCTTGAAACTGTCCCCCAGGTAGTAGTGGAACTTCTGCAGTGATTCAACCAGCAGATAATTCACCGGAAACCAGACTGGACCGCGCCAGTTGGAATTGCCGCCGAATAGCCCGGTGGTAGATTCGCCGGGCTCATACGCCACGCAGTGCTCCGTTCCTTCGACGACCAGTTTGTAGGGATTGTCGCGATGACTTTGCGAAAGGGCGCGAATGCCGTACGGAGAAAGGAACTCGCGTTCGTCCAGCATGAATTTTAGAATGCTTCGCAACTGGTCGCGGTCGGCGATGGACAGCAATCTGCGTTCGCCCATTCCTCCGGTGTCCATGCAGGCAAGGTTTTTCGTGAGGTCAGGCCGGTTGTCGATGAACCACTCCAGCCGCCGCTTGAAGTCGGGCAGTTGTTCAAGCACTTCCGGCTCCAGGGTTTCCACGGCAAATAGCGGGATTAATCCCACCATGGAACGTATCTTCATGGGAAACTGGGAGCCATCAGAGAGTTTTAAAACGTCATAGAAAAAGCCGTCTTCTTCATTCCACAGGCCCATGTGGTCATCGCCACGATGGCTCATGGCATGGGCGATATAAATGAAGTGCTCCCAGAACTTGCTGGCCACGTCTTCATAGCAAGGCTCCTCCGTGGCGAGCTCCAATGCGATCGCGAGCAGGTTGAGGGTATACATCGCCATCCAACTCGTTCCGTCAGACTGTTCAATGTATCCGCCGGTGGGCAGTGGGGCGCTACGGTCGAAAACTCCGATGTTGTCCAGGCCCAGAAAACCACCCTGAAAAATATTCATGCCATCGGCGTCCTTGCGATTTACCCACCAGGTGAAATTCAACATCAGTTTGAGGAATACCCGCTCGAGAAATAAACGGTCACCTGTGCCATTGCGCTTTTTATCGATCTTATATATCCGCCAGGCCGCCCAGGCGTGCACAGGAGGATTAACGTCACCAAACGCCCACTCATACGCTGGAATCTGTCCATTTGGGTGCATGTACCACTCGCGCAACATCAGCAACAATTGATCTTTGGCAAAGTCTGAGTCCACCAGCGCCAGAGGGATGCAATGGAACGCCAGGTCCCATGCGGCGTACCACGGATACTCCCATTTGTCGGGCATGGAAATAACATCCGCGTTGTAGAGGTGGGTCCATTCGTGATTGCGTCCGTGCTTTCGCTCCACAGGCGGGACAGGATTGCCGGGATCTCCTTCCAGCCAATTCTTGATAACAAAGTGATAGAACTGCTTTGACCAGAGCATTCCCGCAAATCCCTGTCGCATCACGTTCTGCGCGTCGCTTGAAAGATCCTGGGGAATGACGGTGCGGTAGAACTCGTCAGCCTCATGCTGGCGAAGTGCGAAAATCGTGTCGAAGTCTTCGAAAGCATTCGCCCCCTTGAAATCAGAAGGCGCGAGACGCATCCGGACGATGACACTGCCGCCAGCCGGAATGGTGAGCGGATAGTGCGCCGCACCTTTGGTACCCGTGTGCTGCGGGTTAACCGCATCTCTTTTGCCGTGCACCACGTACTCGTTGATACCGTCTTTGACGTAGGGCGTTCGATTTTCAGCACCAAACAACCGCTCGACGTTGGTCTCGTTCTCGGTGAACAATAGTTCCGGCGAGCCTTCGCAATGTAGCCAGCGATTGCCAGTTTGATCATGATTGAGTTCGATCGCCGGATTGATGGAGAGCGTTGACTGGTGCAGTTCGCGGCCGTGGATCCCGACCTTCCCCATGACCATGTATTGCGGAACCAGACCGTCGGTAGCAGCCGCAGACTGGCTGTTTCCGGTCCGCGGTTCGCGACTGTGATTTTGATCAGAATGTCTTCGATATCTGCTTTGGCATACTCGACGAAAACATCAAAATAGCGGTCTTCGTTAAAAATACCTGTGTCGAGCAGTTCGTACTCCGGGTCTTTCTTGCTGCGCCGGCGATTCTCGTCCACCAACTGATGGTAGGGAAACTCCGCTTGCGGATACTTGTACAGATACTTCATGTACGAGTGGGTTGGCGTGCTATCGAGATAGAAGTAGTATTCCTTTACGTCCTCGCCGTGATTGCCCTCGTTGCCGGTAAGCCCGAAAATCCGTTCCTTCAGGATGGGATCGCGCTCGTTCCACAGCGCCACCGAAAAACAGATCAACTGTCGACGGTCGCTGATGCCGGCCAAACCATCTTCGTTCCAGCGATACGCGCGCGACCGGGCGTGGTCATGCGGGAAGTATTCCCACGCAGTCCCGTAGGGACTGTAGTCTTCCCGCACGGTTCCCCATGCGCGTTCACTCAGGTAAGGACCCCAGCGCTTCCAGTGCTTCTTGCGCTCTCCCGATTCCGCTAGCCTGATTTCTTCCTGTGTCACGGAGACTTCTCCTTGTTCATTGAAAATTCGGGAGAACTCAATGCGCTTTCAGCATCTACAGTCTTGACTCACTGGCGTCCGATAACACCTGGTGCCCGCGTCGAATAAAATATTAAGGGTTCCGGCCCATTTTGAAAGGCTAGCTATGCGTTCCGGCTCAATTTGAAAATGCGGTCTCCATCGACGGCCCATACTTCGACGAAACCTGCTTCCTGCACCAACCGGGCATGCTCCGCGTTATGGTAAACGACAAAAGTTTCATCGGCACGCGAGCGATTGCAGAGATTCTTGAGCACTGAAGCAAGCACAGGAGTACCGAACGGGTTGAACAGAAACACCACCAGCGGACCTTCAGGGAAAGCGAACTCCGCGGCGTCTCCCACGGCTACTGTCACCGATCCTGCCCGGCGATCCGGCGCCGCCCGGTCTTCACGTATGTTCTTTTCGCAAATCGCCGCGAGATCGGGCGCATATTCTACGCCGATCACCTGACGGAACGGGTGTTCGGACGCCAGGAGCAAGACTTTCCCCATGCCGCAACCCAGGTCCACGAAACTATAAAGCGGAAGAGCGGAATTGAGAACATGAGTGAGTGCGGCAAGGACCGAGTGGAATGAACCCTCTGAAATCGGTTGATATCGAACTGCCGATGCGCGATGAGGGCCAATCACATTCAGCGTATCGGGTTCGATCCGGGCAGAGGTGCGGACACCTCGCCTCGCGTCGAAGGCCGCTTCTTCGGCCGCTGACTTGCGTTGCATCTGACGCGTGGCCTGGCTTTCCCTGATCACATTGACAGCGTGGGTGCACGCGCCCAGATAGCCATATTGACGCACCAGGCGAATTGCCTTCTTGTGCAGAGGTTCAGTCATTCACCAGATCATAACCTCGATTCGCAAACCATAAATCAAGAATCGAAGGAGTTCGTGACACGACCGAAATTGATAGTCATATGCCGTAATCACCCATCGGCTACCCGAACACCTGGTACACGACGTAAAGGGTATTGGAACTTGTGATTTTCAAGATGTCCTAGTGGTATCTTCGAAGTCCTAGGGGAAGAAATTACAACTGGGTGATGCCATTCCCCCAAAACAATCCCCGCTTCCCTGTCCTTCAGTTCCCGACCATAACTTTCACTGTTTCGCTTTTTGTGATGATGATGGCAAGCCTTGCATTTTCCATAGATTTTGAGAAAAACAGTCCTCACCACCGCACCCTGATAGCCAGTTCGTCGAACATCAGCTTCGGAAACATTCCGCGGGGTCAACCCAAGGCTCAATTCGAAACGCTGACAAATACCGGCGATTCGACTCTAACCATTTCGCAGGTCAAGGTGACTGGGCCCGGGTTCGGAGTGAGGGATCTCAGCCTTCCAGTAAACCTCAATGCGGGACAAAGCGTCACTTTCAGGGTTCTATGCACTCCGCATGTCAGGGGAAGCATGACCGGAAGAATTGATGTGCTCTCGAGTGCGGCTGGATCAAATTTGGCCGTTACGCTGTCTGGCGCCGGGGTCACGGGCGGAAGCTTGAATTCAAGTGCCAGGGCTTTGAACTTTGGCGGAGTAGCGGTCGGAACGAGTAAGGTTCTGACGGTGCGGCTTGCCGCCGGGGCATCAAACGTCACTATCGCTTCCGCAACTTCCACCAGCCCGGAGTTTCATCTGAGTGGGGTATCTCTACCCATGACGATCGCCGCCGGTCATACTGCATCGGTCTCGCTGATCTTCACGCCTCAAAGCAGCGGCGCAGCATCAGGGAATATTTCCTTTGCCGGCAACTCCGCTGACACATTGGCGGTGGAGACCTTAAAAGGATCGGGTACGGCAGCTTCGTTACACACAGTTCGTCTTCAGTGGAACCCTGCTCCCTCCAAAGTAAAGGGATACAACGTGTATCGCAGTTCTACCTCCGGGGGTCCTTACAAGAAGATCAACCCTGTGGTGAATGTCAGCCCGAGTTACCTGGACGGCTCGGTGGAGGGTGGAGAAACGTATTTCTACGTCAGCACGGCGATCAGCGCCGATGGAAAGGAAAGCAGGTATTCAAACCAGTCGCAAACCACGATTCCCACGCCTTGAGGGTAGCGTCGTTCAATTGTGGTTTCTCGACCGCATCAAAATGGGGGCCGACGTTAAGTCAGCCCCCATAAAGTTCGTCCCTCGATTCGAGAATTAGTCTCGAACGTCAGACAGCGGCATGTTCACGAGATGTTCGCTGAGAAACCATACCTGCAACTCATTGGTCCGCAACACATCGCTGACCGCGAGATCGTTGGTTCCGTCATCGCCGAGCTTGTCGGCCCGTTCCGCGAGTTCGCGGCACTCCCCGATAATGATCTTGTGGGCATCCAGCAATCGCGACAGTTGCACCGGGACCTCTTCGCGTCCCCGTGGAGGACGCTCGATGCGCGTGGTCTCGGCAATATCGGGAGCCATCGCAAGGCTTACTCCTCCGAGAAGTTGAATGCGCTCGGCGATGGTGTCAACTAATTCCAGCTGCTCGGCATAATGCTTATCGAACAACAGATGAAGTTGATAAAACGTCGGACCAGCCACTTGCCAGTGCGACTTTTTGTACAGATCGCGCAGAGTCATGGTGTCCGCCAGGAGCTGGTTGAGGTGCTCTGTCATTTCGAGACGGACCGGCTCTTCCAGTTCCAGCGGCAATGCGTGGCTCACAGTGCCGTACTTCTGAATTTCCGGAGCTTTCTGATGAAAATGTGGCTGGGCGGTGATTCCGCCATTTCCTGAAGCTGATTTCTTGGACATCTTGATTCTCCTCTTTTGATTTCCCACGACAGGTTGCAGTTGGATGTGTTTCATCGACGTTGCGGTACATGATTGCCGCAAGAATTGGTGCTTCGGCAGCACAGCGAACCTTTATTATAGGCGCTGCCTCCTTTTTGCGCGGACGCGCAAAATGTTTGTTCCAGCCCGACAGCTCAGGCGGCATGCCAGCAAAATTCCTCGTAATTGACTATCATAGAAAGTTCCGCACTCATCGATGGAGAAAACCAGACGTGGCTGAGACGCAAACTAACGGAGTGGAAGTACTAGAGACTCGCGAGTGGCTGGATTCACTGGATTACGTGCTTTCCCAGGGCGGCCCGGAGCGGGCTGGACGGTTGCTGCAACAGCTCTCGCTACACGCGCGGCGCGCGGCTGGCGTGAATCTCCCGTTCACCGCAACCACTCCTTATCAGAATACGATCGCTTCGCGGCAGCAGCCTCCCTTCCCCGGCAGCCAGGAGATGGAGCGCCGCATCAAGAGCCTGGTGCGCTGGAATGCCCTGGCTATGGTGGTCAAGGCCAATAAGAATCAGGAAGGAATTGGCGGCCACATCTCTACGTTTGCTTCCGCCGCCACGCTATACGAAGTAGCCTTCAATCACTTCTTCCAGGCAAAAACTGAGTCTGGCGATCGTGATCTGGTTTACTTTCAGGGCCACGCTGCGCCTGGCATGTATGCGCGGGCCTATCTTGAAGGGCGAATTCCCAAAGAGAAGCTGAAAAATTTCCGCCGGGAATTGAAAGAAGGCGGAGGACTTTCCTCGTATCCCCATCCGTGGCTTATGCCTGACTTTTGGGAGTTCCCCACGGTCAGTATGGGACTGGGACCGATTCAGGCGATTTATCAGGCCAGGTTCATTCGCTACCTGGAGAATCGCGGGTTAAAGACGGCAACAGGTGGAAGAGTATGGGCCTTCATGGGTGACGGCGAGATGGATGAACCCGAATCCCTGGGCTCAATCACCCTGGCGTCGCGCGAGCGCCTGGACAACCTTGTTTTTGTAGTGAACTGCAACTTGCAGCGTCTGGATGGACCGGTGCGAGGTAATGGCAAAATCATCCAGGAACTGGAAGCGATTTTCCGCGGTGCCGGTTGGAATGTCATCAAGGTCGTATGGGGCAGTGACTGGGACAGTCTCATCGCCAATGATCGGGATGGAATTCTGGTCAAGCGCATGGGCGAGATCACGGATGGCCAGTACCAGAAATATTTTGTCGAGAGCGGCGCCTACTTCCGCCACAACCTGTTCGGCAGCGATCCCCGCCTGCTGAAGATGGTTGAGCATCTTTCCGACGAGCAACTTTCCCGCATGCGGCTGGGTGGACACGATCCCATCAAGGTCCATGCTGCGTACAGGGCAGCAATCGAGCATAAGGGCGCCCCCACCATCATTCTGGCCAAGACCATCAAGGGCTACGGACTTGGCGAGGCTGGTGAAGGCAAGAACATCACTCACCAGCAGAAAAAACTCAACGAAGATGAATTGCGCATTTTCCGTTCGCGCTTCGGAATCCCCATCCCCGATGAAGAACTGAACGATGCACCCTTCTATCGGCCTGCGGATGACAGTCCGGAACTCGTCTACATGCAGCAGCGCCGCAAGCAGCTGGGCGGATACCTGCCGGAGCGCAAAGTTCGTTCCCAGCCCATCGCGCCAGTGGCCGAATCGCACTTCCAGGAGTTCTTTAAAGGTACGGAGGGTCGCGAAGTTTCGACCACCATGGTTTTCGTCCGTCTGCTTTCGAAATTGTTGCGCGATCCGGAGATCGGCAAGCTCATCGTCCCGATTATCCCTGACGAAGCCCGGACCTTCGGCATGGAAGCGCTTTTCCGCCAGGTAGGAATTTATTCGAGTGTCGGCCAGCTCTACGAGCCGGTGGACATGGACACGCTTCTTTATTACAAGGAAGCCAAAGATGGACAGATCCTCGAGGAAGGCATTACCGAAGCCGGATCCATCTGCTCTTTTATCGCTGCCGGAACTGCGTACGCGAACCACGGGATCAATACGATCCCGTTTTTCATTTACTACTCGATGTTCGGCTTCCAACGTATTGGAGATTTCATCTGGGCCGCGGCCGATTTGCGAACGCGGGGCTTCCTGGTAGGCGGCACTGCTGGCCGCACCACCCTTGCAGGCGAGGGCCTTCAGCATCAAGACGGACACAGCCACGTTCTGGCGCTCTCGGTTCCCAATCTGCTTGCCTTCGATCCGGCGTTTGCGTATGAGATTGCCGTCATTATTCAGGATGGAATCAAGCGCATGTACGTAGATCAGGAGTCCATCTTCTATTACTTGACGGTCACCAACGAACCGCTGGCCATGCCGGAAATGCCCGAAGGAAAAGACGTCAAAGAGGGCATCCTGAAAGGGCTCTATCGGTTTCGTACCTCGACAAAGAAAGATGCCAAACTGCGAGCACAACTGTTCGGCAGTGGCACCATCATGTACGAAGTGCTGAAAGCGCAGCAGATTCTTGAAGAAAAATACGGTGTGGCCGCAGACGTTTGGAGCGTAACCAGCTACAAGCAGCTGTATCGGGACGGCAACGACTGCGATCGGTGGAACATGCTTCATCCTGGTGAGACTCCGCGCATTCCATTCATCACTCAGTCGCTGAAAGATGCACCCGGAGTGCTGGTGGCGGCATCGGATTACATGAAGGTTTTGCCGGAGTCGATTTCACAATGGCTCCCGCGTCCGCTGGTGGCGTTGGGTACGGACGGCTTTGGGCGCAGCGAAAGCCGGGTGGCACTCCGCGACTTCTTTGAAGTGGATGCGAAGCACATTGTGCTAGCGACGCTGACTGCACTGGCGCGTGAGAAACAGATTAAGCTTGATGCGCTGCAGAAAGCAGTCAAGGAACTTGGGATCAACCCGGAGAAAGCAAATCCGGCAAATACTTAGAATGCAACGCGCCGGCATACTGCTGGCTCTTCCGAACGCGTTGCTACAGGGCAGTTACGTGGGAGTGAATACTCAGTGACAGAATTTAAGCTACCGGAACTCGGCGAGAACATTGACCAGGGTGACCTGGTCCGCCTGATGATTTCACCTGGCGCCAGCGTGGTTGAGGGTCAGCCAGTGATGGAATTGGAAACTGATAAAGCTGTGGTTGAAGTGCCTTCCTCTGTGACCGGCACTGTGCAGGAAATTCGCGTGAAAGAGGGACAGAAGATCAAGGTTGGTCAAGTGATCTTTACTGTCGAGAACGGCGCCGGCGCGAAGGCTAAAGTTGCCGGGTCCAAAACTCCGTCGAAGGCACAGGCAGGAAAACCGCCGGCTGTGACCGAAGCTCGGGCGGTTGCAACTTCTTCAGCAACACCCTCACCATCCACGACCGGTGCAACTGAATTCAAGCTGCCAGAACTCGGGGAGAACATTGATCAGGGGGATTTGGTACGTCTGATGGTCTCGCCGGGTTCGAAGGTCTCCGAAGGCCAACCGGTGATGGAACTGGAGACTGACAAGGCGGTGGTGGAAGTTCCATCGTCCGTGACGGGCACGGTGAAAGACATCAAGGTCAAGGAAGGGACCAAAGTCAAAGTAGGCCAGGTCATTTTCACCCTGGAAGGTGGCGGAGTCGGACAGGCGGAAAAACCCAAGCACGCTCCAGTGGAACACCTCTCCGAGCAGCATGAGGCTCGCCTGTCGGTTCAGGCAGCCATAGAGGCTGAAGGAAAAACCGCGGCCCAGGTATTTCTGCCGGATCATCCTCCGGCCCATCCGTCCAGACCCTTCGCCATGCCGGAACAGTTAGGCAAGGTAGCGGGCACCGAGCATCGCGCGCCCGCGCCCGCCGCGCCACATGTTCGTCGGCTCGCGCGAGAGATTGGTGTCGATATTCACGAAGTGAAAGGCAGCGGTCCGGGTGGACGCATCAGCGAAGATGACGTCAAGGCATGCGCGAAGGCTTTGCTCACCTCCGCCGCGGGCCAGTCGGCACAGACCGGCCAGTTCGCACAACCACAGCTCCCCGATTTCACCAAATTTGGAAAAATTGAACGGGTCTCGATGCGCGGAGTGCGGCGCAAGACCGCGCAGCACCTCTGGGAAGCCTGGACCACGATTCCGCATGTCACTCAACAGGACAAGGCCGACATCACGGAGCTGGAACAATTGCGCGCTCGCTTCGCGCCCAAGGCGGAGGAAGCGGGCGGCAAGATGACGGTCACCGCAATCGCGCTGAAAGTGTGCGCTTCCGCTTTGAAGGTTTTTCCACAGTTCAACGCCAGCATCGACATGGCGAAGGAAGAAATTGTTTACAAGCAATACATCAACGTGGGCGTCGCCGTGGACACAGATCGCGGCCTTCTGGTTCCAGTGATTCGCGACGTGGATAAGAAAAATATCGTAGAGCTGGCTGCCGAACTGACCCAGATTTCCCGCAAGGCAAAAGACAAAAAGCTAACGCCCGCAGAGATGGAAGGCGGAACTTTCACCATTACCAATCTTGGCGGAATCGGTGGGACTGGGTTTTCCCCCATCGTGAATTATCCCGAAGTGGCGATTCTCGGGCTGTCGCGAGCCAGCATGGAGCCGATATGGATGAATGGGAAATTCGAGCCGCGGCAAGTAATTCCGCTTTCTCTTTCCTATGATCATCGGCTGATTGATGGCGCCGATGCCGCACGATTCCTGCGATGGATTGCGGAAGCGTTTGAGCAACCCTTCCTGCTGTCGGTGCAGGGATGAAAATCTATGAACCACAGAGGACACGAAGTTACACAAAGGAATTCAAGGAACTCCTTCGTGAAACTTCGTGTCCTTCGTGATTAATGCCTTTCCTTTGGAATGACTGAAACCTCAAACTTGCACATTGCCGTAGTGGGTGCCGGCCCTGGCGGTTACGCCGCGGCGTTTCTCGCAGCCGATCTGGGGATGACGGTAACTTTGATCGACCCGGAAGCGAATCCGGGTGGAGTCTGTCTGTACCGCGGCTGTATTCCTTCAAAATCGTTGCTGCATGTCGCCAAGCTTATCGATGAGTCTCGCCACGCCAAAAATTGGGGAGTCGAGTTTGCTGATCCCAAGATCGACTTAGCCCGGTTGCGCTCGTGGAAGGAGGGCGTAATAAAGAAGCTGACGGGTGGCCTGGGCGCGCTTTCGAAACAACGCAAGGTCGAATACGTCCAGGGGCGCGCAGCGTTTGAGAATTCGAACACGCTAAGAGTTTCGAAACCGGGCGGCGCTGCTCAGAGTCTTACCTTTGATCGCATTATCCTCGCGACTGGATCCCGTCCCGCCATCATTCCCAGCCTCAAACTCGACAGTCCGCGAATCATGGACTCTACTTCCGCTCTTGATCTGACTGAAGTACCAGCTACTCTGCTGGTCATTGGAGGCGGTTACATCGGTCTCGAGTTGGGTACAGTTTATGCCGCTCTTGGGTCTAAGGTTTCAGCTGTTGAAATGCTTTCCGGGTTGCTTCCCGGCGCGGACCGCGACCTCGTTCTTCCTCTGCACAAACGCCTGGAAAAGAGCCTCGACTCCATACTGCTCAATACCACCGTTGCTTCGGTGAAACAGGAGTCGAACGGCATCCGCGTGACTTTTGACGGGCCTGAAGTCAAAGAGCGCGAGAGAGTCTTCGACAAAGTACTCGTATCGGTAGGTCGCAAACCTAATTCCGAAATTGAAGGTCTCGACAAGACACAGGTGCAAATCGGCGCGCGCGGATTTGTTCAGGTGAACAAGCAACTGCAAACCAACGATCCCGTAATTTACGCTATTGGCGATCTCGTGGGCGAGCCCATGCTGGCGCACAAAGCCACCCATGAAGGACGCACCGCCGTCGAAGCCATCGCAGGGCACAAGGTAGCTTTCGAGCCGGCTGCGATTCCCGCTGTGGTCTTCACCGATCCCGAGATCGCGTGGTGCGGTCTCACCGAGACTCAAGCGCAAAAGGACAACCGCGAGATCAAGGTAGCGAAATTTCCGTGGGCTGCGTCCGGGCGCGCCATGACCCTCGACCGCACCGAAGGAATGACGAAACTTATCCTGGATCCAGCTAACGAGCGCGTTCTGGGTGTGGGCATCGTCGGCGCGGGCGCCGGAGAACTGATCGCCGAAGGAGTGCTCGCGGTGGAAATGGCGGCCATCGCCACAGACATTGCGCTCACCATTCACCCGCACCCAACTTTGTCGGAAACGCTGATGAATTCTGCGGAAGTTTTCTTCGGGACCGCAACCGATATCTACCGCCCGAAAAAAAGTTAGATTCGCCCCGCCAAAAATGGTTTGAGATGGGCGTCGGCGTTCCGCTCAAGCGGAGTTGCCATCTAAGCGCATGAGCGAGGACGCTCGTGGCCTACATTACAATGCCATTTCCGGGAAAAGAATCATGCCTGCTTTCTTGAAACGAGTTCTCTGGCTAGTCTCCCTCATTCTGGCGACCATTGCCTCCGCTGGTATGCCAGCCTCTGCCTTCCAGTTGTTGCCCGGCCAGCAGACAACGAGCAGTACTGGAGCAAACGCAGCGAAGGGGGCGGCGTTCGATCCTCTCGGGCGCAATACCCCCAGCGGCACTTTGTATGGATTTCTCCAGGCCGCTCAGTCCGGAAATTATTCGACCGCGGCGCAGTATCTTCAATTGCCGCCGGCCCGCCGGCTGACGCAAGGCGAAGATGTTGCCACGAAGCTGAAGCTGGTGATCGACCGCGCTTTTACCGGTGACTTGCGACGAATCAGTAACCAACCGGAGGGAACGCCGCAGGAAGGCATGCCGCTAGACAAGCAGCGAGTCGGCACGCTGAACGCGGGCGACATTGAAGCCGATCTTGTTCTTGTCCGCACGACCGAAGGTGACGCGGGGAGAATCTGGCTCATTTCCTCTGACACCCTGGCCAAGCTTCCTGAGCTCTACGAGCAAGCCGCAGTCCACCAGGTAGAAACTCACCTGCCTCAAGTCCTAGTGCGCAATGAGTTCCTGGGTCTTCCCCTGTGGCAATGGCTCGCAATTTTGCTGACGATTCCGGTCGCCGCTCTCCTGGCATGGATTGCGGTACAGATTCTGAGATTGCCCTGGTATAGCTGGGCACGATATCGCCAGCATGCCGTGGCGCAGGCGTGGAATTCGTTCGTCCGTCCGCTCTGGTTGTTGCTGGGCACGCTGATCCACGAAATTCTGGTGTCATATATTCGAATTCCCGTGCTGCCCAGGCACCGCTACCAGCAGATCGCTGGGGTGGTGGCGGCAATCGCGTTCTGTTGGCTGCTATGGCGCTTTCTGAGAGAGGTGATGCGAAGTGTCCGCCAGCGTGCCGTCCTCTCAGGACGGATGGGCACTGGCTCTCTCATGCTTTTGGGCGAGCGCGTGCTCAAAGCGGCAATCTTTGTCCTCGCCATTTTTCTGGTCCTCGGCATTCTAGGTTTCAACCTCACCACACCCCTCGCCGGACTGGGCATCGGTGGTATTGCGGTCGCTTTCGCCGCACAGAAGACGCTGGAAAATTTGTTCGGTGGAGTTTCTCTGCTCGGCGATGAAGTCATCAGCATCGGTGATGTCTGCCGAATTGGAGATCGCACCGGTACAGTTGAAGATATCAGCCTGCGCTCCACGCGAATCCGTACCCCAGATCGTACAGAGCTTTTTATTCCAAATGGCTCGCTGGCGACCATCAACGTGGAGAATCTCAGCCGGCGCGATAAGATCCTGTTCAACACCAAGCTGGGATTGCGTTATGAGACTTCGGCCGACCAGATGCGATACGTACTCGCCCAGATCCGTCGCTTGCTGTACGAACATCCTAAGGTGGAAACAGAGGGCGCGCGGAATCGCTTTGTCGCATTTGATGAGAGCTCATTGACGATGGAGGTGTTTTGCTATGTCCTCACCCGCGACTACAACGAGTTCATGGCGATCCGCGAAGATATGCTGTTGCGGATCATGGATATTATTGATGCGGCTGGAACCGGTTTAGCGTTCCCGTCGCAAACTGTCTACCTTAGCCGCGATACTGGCGTGGACAAGGAGAAGGCCGAGAGGGTCGCCCGCTTGGTACAAAAATGGAGAGAGGGCAATCAGTTGCCCTTCCCCGATTTCCCGGCAGCCGAAATCTCGGAATTCAGTAACTCGCTTCCTTATCCGCAACCCGGATCGGCAATGGGACACAAAACGTAAGTCCGGCGCGCACGGTAGCCTCTGATCTGCTTGACGGCTGCCGTGGCGCCTTTCTGCGACAGATAGATTCCTCTAGGGGGTTCGATGCCTGCTTCCACCGCGAGTCCAACAGTTGACCCCGAAGTATCGCCATCATGGTCGACAAATTCCGTTTCGAAACTGAATGCCGAGTTAACCGCAAGGCATGGCGACGGACAGCGCGCACGAATTCAGCGAGGTCTCCGACAGGTTGCTAAATTCTGGCGTGCGGGAGATGGCGACGAAGCCACTTTTGAGGATTTCGCGCGCACGAACTTTGCGGGCGATCGGGCCACGCTGGATACAATCTTTAACCGTCTCGAGCACATGCTGGAACAACTGGAGGGGCACCTGCACGAGATCAATCGTGAGTTTCGCCAACAACTCGATCTCGATCTTGGCCCAGTGCTTCCGCTTGACGAAATTCTTGGAGGCTACGATCCATCAGCCCACGTCGCCGACGATTTCTTTGAGAACAAGCTCGCCTTTGTCGTCCTGTTGAATTTCCCACTGACGACTCTTGAGGAACGCCTGCGAGAGGGTCCGTCGTGGTCACGAAGGCAGTGGGCGGAAGTTCGTCTCGCACAAAGCTTTTCCAAACGGATTCCAGCGAACGTGAACCTGGCCATGGCCCAGGCCGAAGCCCAGACCGGTCAATACATTTCCGAATACAACATTTGGATGCACCATGTGCTCGATGACCAAGGGCGGCGGCTGTTCCCGCCGAAGATGCGGCTGCTCAGCCACTGGAGTCTGCGTGACGAAATCAAAGCCAGCTATGCGGATTCGACGAACGGCTTGGCCAAGCAGCGAATCATCCAGCGAGTAATGGAGCGCATTGTCACCCAGACGATTCCGGAGGTCGTAATCAACAATCCCGCCGCGGACTGGAATCCAGTCACAAACGAAGTCCGGCCGGCGGACGTGAACGACTCCGATGCGGCAGCGAAAACCGAGAATTTCAGCAATGCGCGTGAACCTGATACCCGGTACACGATGTTGCAGAAAACGTTTTTTGCGGCGAGGAAGGCAGACCCGTATTCACCGACTGCGCGAACGCTGATCGCTCGCCGCTTCGATGAGAACCGTGAGATTCCCGAAGCCAGGGTTCAGGCGATGCTGGAGCAAGTCGTGACTTCGCCCCTGGTTCCGCATGTCGCGAAGTTGATCGAAGCGCGCCTGAGGCGAACGCTCGAACCGTTCGACATCTGGTACAGCGGCTTCCGGCCAGGGAGCCAGTATACGGAAGCGCAGCTGGATGAGATGGTTGCGAAAAGATATCCGACAGCACAAGCCTATCAGCAGGACATCCCCAACCTTCTAATGAAGTTGGGTTTCTCCTCAGAGCGCGCCCAATACCTCGCGCGTAACATTGCTGTTGATCCGGCGCGCGGAGCCGGACACGCCATGGGCGCGGCAATGCGCGGCGAAAAAGCCCATCTGCGAACGCGCGTGGAAAAGGCCGGCATGAACTACAAGAGTTTCAACGTGGCGGCCCACGAAATGGGACACAATGTCGAACAGACTTTGTCCCTGAATGACGTTGACTACATCTTCCTGAAAGGGGTTCCCAACACGGCATTTACCGAAGCCTTCGCGTTCCTGTTCCAAAGCCGTGACCTTGAATTGCTGGGACTGCCCGCGCCAGACGCAAAGAGCCAGGCTGAAAAAATCCTCAATGATTTCTGGGGAACCTGCGAGATTGCCGGGGTGGCGCTGGTTGATATGGCGGTCTGGCATTGGATGTACGATCATCCAGAAGCATCACCGGAAGAATTGAATCACGCGGTAGTACAGATCTCCAAAGACATATGGAACCGGTACTACGCACCCGTCTTTCATAAAGACGATGTCGTTTTGCTGGGTGTCTACTCTCATATGATCGACGCGTTTCTGTATTTGCCGGATTATCCGATCGGTCACCTGATCGCGTTTCAGATTGAAGAACAGATGAAGAAAGCTGGAGCATTAGGCGCTGAATTTGAACGCATGGCAAAGATGGGCGCCGTAACTCCTGACCTCTGGATGCAAAACGCAACCCGCCAACCAGTCGGTGCGGAAGCTCTGCTGGAAGCGGCCCAGCGCGCGTTCAACATGGTCGCAGAGCACGCGACTCGATAATCCAATCACTGGGCGCTCAGATTGTTTTACGTTTCGAAGTCCACCAGTGCAGCACCAGGTGCGTCGGCCAATAGACCAAAAGCGGCACAACGATTAAGTAAGTCAACAGGTACAGCCATCCCGGCACGACGTGCTGTTCGTGGAAGAACGGTCCGCGTGCCCAGTTCACATCCCGCTCCGGCCGCCACATATAGTTGATCGGCACGACCACCCACGTGGTCAAGGTTTGATACATCCATCCGCGAGCGTCATAACCCAATCTTCGAATTGCCCAGAGCAGAAGTGGCGGCATGGCCACATGGAAGAGGCTCAGAAGCCGAACAATTAACGGTACTGTCGCATCGAACATGTATTCGGTCCCACCGATGACGTGCTTGCCGCTTATGGTCGCACCTAATAAATCGATGGTGTAGAGACTTTGGAATAGAAGCAGTCCGCAGGCCTGCCAGGAAAACAGCAGGGGACTCTCCATCCAGAGAGCGGCCGCGATGAAGAAATTTCCCAAATCACAGAAATAGAGCAAGTTCTGCGCGCCATATTGCCTCCAGAACACCGGCGCCCACAAGAATACCCAGACAGTCCACAAAATCTTGAGCCAAAGTGGCACGCGCATCGCCGCCATTGTAACCGCCAATTACCTCAGTAACTTGCTGGCCCCGAACCCCCTACCTACGATTGACTACTATGAGTTACCAAGCGCTATTGTTCTGTCCGGACGAGAAAACGGCTCGCGTTGTCAGCCAGGTTTTGAGTGAGCTCGAATTCAGCGTCGAACCTTGCAACGAGCCCTTTGCCGCGGTCAAGAAATTGATGGCCCAACATTTCGACGCCATCGTCGTCGACTGCGACAACGAGCAGAATGCGGCATTGCTGTTCAAGAGCGCACGCAACTCCGGTTCGAACCAGTCTTCATTATCGGTCGCGATGGTGGAGGGACAGACTGGCGTGGCCAAGGCGTTCCGCCTGGGCGCGAATCTGGTGCTCACCAAACCAATTCATGTCGAGCAATCCAAGGCAACGCTGCGCGTCGCCCGCGGCTTGCTTCGCAAAGGACAGACTGCGAAGCCTGCATCCGGGGTTGCAAACGTTCCCGAAGCGATAGCGACACAGCACATTCCAATTCCAACGCAATTTATGGCTCCGCGTGCAGTGGCAGCGCCTCCGGTGGCCAGCGCATCTTTTGAACTTGACGCCGAACCGACACCAGCACCCGACACGGTCGATGCGGCTTTGCTCGAGTACATGCCGGATTCTGCCCCTTCCACTCCTGAACCGGTACAGCAAATAGCGACCGATGCCAGCCCGTCGAAGGAATACGCATGGCAGCCACGCTCCAAACCGATGGCGGAACCGATGGCATCAGCTTTGCGTCGTGCCGCGGAAGCTGCGGGAAAAACTGAGTTTGACAATCCAGCAGCGAGTCATGCCACCGCGACACACGCGGGAAGCGGAGCCGCAGCAGCGCCCGCTCGCGCCCGGGAACCCAAAGTCACACGCGCTCGATCGAAGTCGGTTGCAACCCCGCAGCAAGCAGTAGCGCAGCAGGCAACCCCGCAGCAAGCCCACGTCGCGCCGGCAACCGAGACGAAGCAGTTGCCATCCGCCGCCGAAATCTGGGAAGCACACTCACCGGCCCAGGCGCAGACGCCGGCACCAAGCTTCTCATCCTTGGACGCTCCAACAGATTTCCGCGGCCAAGAAGCATCTAACAGCGGTGGCAGCAAAAAGATTCTACTGATCGCAGTTGTGCTGTTGGCGGTTGCTGCTGCTGGTTATTTTGGTTGGAGCAAGATGCAGTCCGGACAGTCCCAGCCTGCGTCGCATTCAATCGCTCCCGCGGAAACAGGAACCGCTTCCTTGCCACCGGCTCCGGGCTCGCCCACCACTGAGGTTCAATCCTCAACTGGACAGGCTGCGTCCCAGTCACCGGAACAAGCTGCCAGCGCACCGGGCGCGCTTTCTTCATCGAAACCCTCGGCGGGCGTCTGTAGCCGAAGTGTCTGGTTTCAAAACGTCTGCGGCAGTCACGACTAAAGCTCCTGGCACTGATAGCGCTGTCACGACCGTTAAACCATCTGCTGCCGCCCCCGCTGAATCAGCACCAGGCTCTTGTAGTTAACAACGGCGTGTCTAACCAGCCCAAAACTGAAGCTGTGCCGGAGCCAGAGGAAGCGCCCGCGCCGACAAGTATTGCAACCGGTGTCGACAGCTCCGCTTTAAGCGGTCTCGTGAATACGAATGCGATCAATGCTCAGAAAGCTCCACAGCAAACGCTCAGGATTTCGCAGGGTGTTTCGCAGGGATTGATTGTCAAGAAAGTTCAGCCAATCTATCCGGCCCAAGCCCTGCAAATGCGTGTAGAGGGTGCAGTAGAACTTCAGGCAAACATTTCCAAAACCGGAACGATCACGGGACTTAAGCAGTTGAGCGGCCAAAACATTCTCGGACGCGCCGCCATGGACGCGGTGAAGCAATGGAAGTACAAGCCTTATTTCCTCAATGGCGAGCCAGTGGAAGTTCAAACCCAGATCACGGTGAACTTCAAGCTGCCGTAAACACAAATCCGCCCGAACAAATGCGACGGCGCGAGACTCAACGCTCGCGCCGTTTTATTTTGAGGTGAGATCGATGGCAGGCCGGGATCATGAAAATCCTTGGTTGACCCGGTTTCCCTGACAATTTTCCCTTCCTTGCTCCGCGTTATAATCAAGAGATGCCCACTCACCGAAATTCCCTTCTGTGCGCGGGTCGGCCTATTTTATGGACTTCAAATTAGTCAGTGATTACACGCCCCAGGGTGACCAGGCCAATGCCATCGAGTCACTCGTCCGAGGCATTTACGACCGCGAGCAGCACCAGGTTTTGCTGGGAGTAACTGG
Organism: Terriglobia bacterium; assembly: GCA_963765715.1. Classification (GTDB taxonomy): domain Bacteria; phylum Acidobacteriota; class Terriglobia; order Terriglobales; family Acidobacteriaceae; genus JAIQFF01. Next base: position 240,388 of record CAVXXN010000014.1, on the reverse strand, counting down.
TTCCGGCAAGACGTTCACCATGGCCAAAGTGATTGAGCAGGCAAATCGCCCTGCCATCGTAATGGCGCACAATAAGACTCTGGCAGCTCAGCTTTATCATGAATTCAAAAGCTTCTTTCCGCATAACGCGGTGGAATATTTCGTTTCTTACTACGACTATTACCAGCCCGAAGCCTACGTCCCCGCCGCTGATCTCTACATCGAAAAAGAATCCACGATCAACGACGAACTCGACAAACTGAGACTGTCGGCGACCCGATCACTCTTTGAGCGCCGTGATTGCCTGATCGTCTCTTCGGTGAGCTGTATCTACGGCCTGGGTTCGCCGGAAGCTTATTACGGCATGCTTCTCTTTCTGGAGAAGGGTCAGAAGATCAAGCGTGAGGACATTACCCGCAAGCTGGTGGAAATTCTGTACGAGCGTACTGACGGCGATTTCCGCCGTGGCACTTTCCGCGTGCGCGGTGACGTAATTGAGATCTTCCCCACCTATGACGACATGGCGTACCGGATTGAGTTATGGGGAGATGAGGTTGAATCGCTTTCACAGATTGACCCGTTGTTCGGCACGGTGAAACAGAAATATGTCCGCCTCCCTATCTACCCTAAAACACACTACGTGATGAAGCCAGAGACCCGTGACAAAGCTGCACAATCGATTCGTGAAGAACTGCTCTGGTGGGAAGCTGAACTGGAAAAGCAAGGACGGGTGGTTGAAGCGCAGCGCGTTCACCAGCGAACCATGTATGACCTGGAGATGATCAAGGCCATGGGATATTGCCATGGCATCGAAAACTATTCCCGACACTTCACAGGCCGCTTGCCCGGTGAACCGCCTCCGACCCTGCTCGACTATTTTCCTCGCGACTTCCTGATGTTCATCGACGAGTCTCACCAGACAGTGCCGCAACTACACGGCATGTACCACGGCGACCGGTCACGCAAGGAAACGCTCGTTGAATACGGGTTCCGCATGCCCTCCGCGCTCGACAACCGCCCGCTTACGTTTGAAGAGTTCGAACATCGAATGAACCAGATGGTTTACGTCTCCGCCACGCCTGGCCCGTATGAACTGACAAAATCCGCTGGCGTAGTCGTGGAGCAGATAATTCGCCCCACGGGACTTGTTGATCCTCCGGTTGAAATTCGACCGGTAAAGGGTCAGATTGACGACTTGCTTCACGAAATTCGCGCACGCGTGGCACGAGGCGAACGCGTGCTGGTTACCACGCTCACCAAGCGAATGTCCGAAGATCTTGCCGAGTATTACAGCGAAGTAGGCGTCAAGTGCCGCTACATGCACTCCGAGATCGAAACCCTGGAGCGGGTGAAGATCCTGCGTGATCTGCGCAAAGGCGTGTTTGACGTACTGATTGGCATCAACCTGCTGCGCGAAGGATTGGATTTGCCCGAAGTCTCGTTGGTAGCAATTCTTGATGCTGACAAAGAGGGCTTTCTCCGGTCGAGTGGATCACTCATTCAAACCATCGGTCGTTGCGCCCGCAATTTAAACGGCCGGGCCCTTCTCTACGCAGACCGTATGACCGATTCTATGAACAAAGCGATCAATGAAACCGACCGCCGTCGAGCTATCCAGGTGGCATACAACGAAGCCAACGGCATCACGCCGGAATCGATCATCCGTCCGCTCGACATGACCCTGGCGCGGATCATTGAGGCCGATTACGCCGACCTCACTGATATTGAGGCGGAGGGCTTGCCTGACTTTAAGTCCCAGAACGAATTGGATGCTTACATCGCGAAGGTTGAAAGCGACATGCGCGAAGCGGCCAAGCGGTTTGAATTTGAAAAGGCGGCAAAGTTGAGGGATGCGATTAAAGAATTGCGCACCAAGGAGTTCTTGTTTGTCTAAAGTTAGCAAATCAATCGTAACGTGCCAGCGGTCATTTTAACACTAACTTTGTGTTACACTGTTTTCGTGTCCTCTAATAATCGCTTACGGAATGTTACAGTTACCCTTGAAGAAGAGGTTGCTCGATGGGCCCGAATCGAGGCTGCGCGCCGGGATACTAGCGTTTCACGCCTTTTAGGCGAGCTGCTTAAAGAGCGGATGTCGACGTCAACCGGCTCCGCAGCCGACGCCGCGGCGAGGCTCGCGAGTTTCGGTAAACGCCATAAGTTGTCCTTGAGCGGGCTCAAAATCAAAGACCTGATCAATGAAGGGCGCCGGTGAGCCGGCTTGTCCTCGACGCCTCCATCGTTTTGAGCTGGTGCTTCCCCGACGAAAACACCACCCTGGCTCAGCATATTGCGCGGCGGTTTACGCAAGGCGACACTGCCGTGGCCCCTTCTTTCTGGCCGCACGAGGTATTGAACGCATTGCTCGCTGGAGAAAAGCGGAAGCGCATCTCCAAAGAGTTGACGCAACTCTTTCTCGATGACCTCGCGGAGCTGCCCATAACACTCGAGGCTTTTCCCGCCGAATTTGTCTTCAACAGAATCCAAACCCTTAGCCGCACCCATGGACTTACCAGTTACGACGCAGCTTATCTAGACCTGGCTCTTACGAATGGATTGGCACTTGCAACGCTTGATGAAGCTCTGATTCGAGCATGTGAGAAAGCGGGCGCACCGGTAGTGAGGATATGAAGGTATGTTAAGTGTTTGCAGTTGCCCTTTTTTCCGGGCTACTTCAGGATCCTGCGATCGCGGCGCGGGACTTGGTTCTGGCCTCGTTCTCAGCCTGCTTCTCGACCGCGTTCAGTTCTTTTTCGATTGACGAAAAGCGGCGCAGAATTTCGTGCATGCGGATCGCCATGTTGCGGATGGTTTCAATTTGCGAGCGCTCGCCCGCGGAGAGCGATCCCGGATCGAGTACCAGCAACTCGGAGTTTCCCAGCACCGACGTGAGCGAATTGTTCAGGGTGTGACGCACGTCCAGCATGTAGCGGCCCAAGGCCGCATGTTGCTTCAGCAACTTTCCAGCCAACTCGGCCCGATGGGCCCGCGCCAGAGCGTCGCCAAGCCGCAACATTTCTGCCGAGACTAACACCAGCGCATCCAGCCAGCCTTCTTGCTGCACCAGTACTCTTACGTCCGGTCCAGGCTCACTGGTGTCTATTGACTGCTTGTTCTTGCACACCAGCAATACCGGCTTTTCTGCCGGGTCCAGCGCGTTGAATACAGCGGAAAGCATTGCAGAACGCAGGGGTCCGACGATAGCGAGATCGAAGCCATCCGAATCGAGATCGCGGCAGACGTCGGCGCTCATCAGAGTAAATGAAGGCGCATTTCTTTCACCCTGCCAACGATCCATGACGACGCGCGAAAACTCCGGATCGTCTGAAATTACTATTACCGTGGCCTGGTCCAATCGCGTCTCCGTTCCTGAGCGTGCGTCCGAATGACTTCTTTAAACGTTACTGTCGTCTTCCGATTGCTGTTGAGCCTCATCCGAATCGTCGTGCCCCTCTGGAACCGCATTAACTTCGAACTCGGCCACATCTGAAGTGGCCTGGGTAAACTGTGCTCCGGCAGCGGCGGCCCTTGCCCGAAGGGCTGGCGGCTTTGATGTTTCCGCGCTGGTGGTTTTCTTGGCTGGTCGCGTCAACGCCGCGTCCACTACGTTGCGAAGATCTACAAGCATGCGCAGAGGGCTGCCGGCAGAGTACTCGGCATGGAACATCACCTTCCAGGACTGACAGATCATGCGCAGGCGAACCACGGGCTCATCGGCGGAAAATTGCGCCGAGCGGCAATCGAGTGTGGCCACGCCTTGTGATTCCAGTTCCCGCAACCCTTCCAGAATTGTATTCAGGTCCTGATGCATCAGACGGAAAAAAACTCGCCGCATCAGAAAACTGAAGCGGGTGAATGCGACCATTGCGATTGGTTCAAAGTAGTCGTCTGCCACCGATACTTTAAGTTTTCTGCCTTTTTCCAGAGTGCCGCTGGTCAGCAGCTCATTCAAACTGCGGCATGCGTCGGCTGCCTGGATAAAATCATCGAGTGGATGCAGCCACGAAGGAAGGGTCAAATCCACGCTTCCGAGGACCGGGTCCAGCATCTGAGCCACGTAAGCCAAGTCCACATCAGTATCTTCGAGGCGGGATGGGGCGCAGTGCGAAAAATACTGGACAAGCAGGAAATCAATCTTGTCACGGTCCGAATCCAGGCGCGTCTCGCGATGCAGATGATGTTCCAGCAAAGTCTGCAGACCTTCTTCGCTGGTCAGGTTTGTGGTCTGAAGGAACTGGCGCAATTGATGGACCTGTATCTTCTGGTCCATTTCCAGCAGCCACTCCCGAGCTTGCTCTACGGACTGTTGCGGCGGATCGTCGCGTCCCGCCTCCAGGTCATCGCACGCGGGCAAATCGATTACAAACTCTCGTGCCAATGCGCTGTACAGAGGATAGAGCAGGCGCGCTTCAGCCCACTCCGTAGCCAGGTCATGCTTTTTTGGTTTCAGAGTCATGATTTCACGATCCAGTTGGAAACTTCTTGAGTAAAGCGGGCCGCAACGGCAGTTCGTCCGCTGGTATATTGCAGCGCTACCACCGAAGCTTCGGCGTCAAGCGTGCCATCGGAGTTCTGCAGCCGTAGCATATCGGCAAATTCGAGTGGCAGCGTTGACGAGAAGAGAACCTCTCGTGCCGTACCAAATTCAATCACAGTGCTTTCCGTGGAAGCTTTTTCTCCCACCACCCGAGTCAGCCGCACTGGAATGCGAACCGGACTCGCCTCCGGAAAGAATTTCGCCAATTTGGCAGCGCAGCTCTCCTGCTTGACGCGCGCTCTGCCAGTGGCCTGTGTGGGCACGGCGATACCTCGGATCTCCAGGGTCGACGCGGCCTGGGTCCCCGAGCCAGCCGGTTAGCATTGGCGAGGGCACCCGGACCGCATCGCAGTAAAGAGTGCACGAGCGAGGCCAAAGTCGATGAAAAGGGGATTGCACCATATGTTGTTCACTTTCAAGGGCATAGCTCAGGATGGTCCCGAAGGTTTAGCGGACCAGGTATCGCTGCGGCGTCTCACAATGAAACGCTGTCTCATCGCCCCATTTTGAAATCTACTGCAAAGCCTGGCTGGCCGTAACCTCATCCCGTCCGCCAATGTTGTACCGTTTCAGTTTGCGATAGAGCGTGGCCCGGCTAATGCCAAGCATCTTGCCGGCGAGCGCCTTGTCGCCCTTCACTTGCTCAAACACACGCTGAATCGTCGCGCGCTCAATATCTTCCAGATCAGTGCTGGAGAGCCGGGACATGGAAGGCTCCTCATTCACTTCCGCGTCAGGAACAACAGCAGTGATGGATGGCGGCAGATCATGAAAATCGATAGTTCGCTGATCACCCAGGGCAACTGCACGCTCAACGCAATTTTCAAGTTCGCGAACATTCCCCGGCCAGTCGTATTGCAGCAGCGATTTCATGGCCGAGGTCGTAATCTGAATTGAACTGCCGCGCGCGTACCGCTCCAGAAACCAGTGCGCCAGCATCGGGATATCGGAACGACGTTCGCGCAACGAAGGCAAACGCACGGTCACCACATTCAGCCGGAAGTAAAGATCTTTGCGGAAGGTGCCGTTGCGATACTCCACTTCAAGATCGCGATTGGTGGCGGCAATCACGCGCACATCTACCTTCACCTTCTGATTGCTTCCCACCGGACGAACTTCTTTCTCCTGTAAAACCCGCAGCAATTTAGCCTGCATCTCTTGCGGCAGTTCGCCAATCTCGTCGAGAAAAATCGTTCCGCCATTGGCGGACTGAAACAATCCCGTGCGCGCCTTGATGGCTCCAGTAAACGCGCCCTTTTCGTAGCCAAACAATTCGCTCTCGATCAATGTGGGCACTAGTGATCCGCAGTCCACGGCGACAAATGGACGCTTGGCCAAAGATCCGCGGAAGTGGATTGCCCGGGCCACCAATTCTTTACCAGTGCCGCTTTCACCGGTAATCAGGACCGGAGTATGCGTGTCCTTCAAGCGCGAAATCATGCGCAGCACATCCTGAATTTTGGTGGACGCGCCAACAATGCCGTGTAGTTCCGTTTCTGTGTCCATCCGCTCGCGCAGGAATTCGTTTTCTTCCACCAGGCGTACTTTCTCCGCCATGCGGCGGAGGAACAGCCGCAGCTCCTCTAGTGGTGAGAAAGGTTTGCTTATGTAGTCGTAGGCGCCGAGCTTCATGGCTTGCACAGCAGTTTCAACCGAGCCATGACCGGTCATCACCGCAACTTCGGTGCGCGGAAGCATTTTCTTTACCTTCTCGAGAAAGGTCAGACCCGACATGTTGGGCATCACCATGTCGGTCAGAATGATGTGCGCGGGTTGTTCTTCGAGCAAGGCCAGCGCCGACTCTCCGCCATCGGCTTCCATGCATATGAACCCGAGGGCTTCGCCCACGGTCATGCAGAGCTGGCGGATGCTCTGCTCGTCATCGACGATCAAGAGGCGGATTCGTAGGTCTTCGCTCACTGTGCTTTCCCCATGATTTTTTCGACTACCGAGATGAACTGCTGCACCCGGAATGGTTTCTCCACGCAGGGAGCGCCCGTCTCGCGCAGGGTAGCGACGGTTTCTTCGTTGGCGATATCACCGGTGATGAAGACGATGCGGTCGGTCAGTTCGGGACGGTGCTCTACCACCCAGGCGTGAACATCGGCCCCGTTCACTCCGCCCGGCGTCCGCATGTCGGAGACCACGCCCAGGAACTGTCCCGTCTCCAGGAGCCGTACGCCTTCGGCGCCGGATTCGGTGCAAACTACGGAGTATCCGCTACGTTCCAGGGTGGCGCGGACGTAGGCCATCACGGCAGGCTCATCCTCGATAAGCAAGACCGGCAGAAGAGCAGGTTTGGCAACAGCTTGTGTGGTCATCTTAGTATGACTCCGGCAGCGGCCCCGACCGAGGCCGTTTCTGGCGTGGCAGGTAGACTCACGACAAACGTGGCCCCCTGCCCGCCGGTATTGTTGTGGCAAAGAATTTCGCCGCCATGCTCGTGCACGATCCCATAGCAGATACTCAGTCCCAGGCCAGTCCCCTTTCCCACTTCCTTGGTCGTGAAGAAGGGATCGAAGATGCGATCGGGATGCGAAATTCCAGGCCCATTGTCGCGGAACAAAATTTCAACCGAATTACCGTTACGCGTGGTGGAAATTTCAATCCGCGCCGCGCGGCCTACTTCGCTGACCGCGTCGTAAGCGTTGTTCAGGATATTCAGAAACACCTGCTGCAGCTGGTGAGAGTCGCCGACCACGTTGGGTAGTTCCTGGTCCAGATGTTCGACAACTTCCACACCGTGGCTTTGGAAGTCATATGAGCGCAATTGAACCGTGCGCCGCAGAATGGGATTCAGCTGCAGCGCCTTTCGTTGCGGAGGCATCTGGCGCGCAAAGCTCAACAGGTTTTGGACGATCTGCTTGGTGCGTTGTGCTTCCTGCAAAATAACTCGCAAATCCTTGCGCGCACTCTCCGGAACCTCGGAGTTCTCCATCAACAGATCGGCGAAGCCGAGAATTGCGGTCAGAGGATTGTTGACCTCGTGGGCTACGCCAGAAACCAACTGCCCCACGGCCGCCATTTTCTCCGCATGCATCAGCTTCGATTGCAGACTTGCAGCATCGGTGACATCGGTCATCACCACGACCAGGCTGGTTACATGAGATTGCTCGTCGCGCATGGGGCTGAGGTTGACGGAAAAATGTCCGATCCTTCCATCCCCGCGCAGGATCTGGAGTTCGAGATTGTCCACCTGACGGCCAGCCAGAGTCGCGCTGAGGGCATCGGTCAGATTGCTGCGTCGAGTCGGCGCCACCAGATCTTCCAGCGGACGCCCCAGCAATTGCTTTTGCTCGTAGCCCATGTCATACCAGCGGCGGTTGGCGTAGCTGATCAGTCCGGCAGTGTCCGCCACCAGGATCAGGCTCTGCGTGTTGTTGAGAATCTTTCCGGAGAAGTCGCGCTCGCGCTGCAATTCCGATTGGAAAGTCTTCAGACCGCTGATATCGAGCATCAAGCCGCGGTATTGCGTGATTCGACCCTGGCTGTCACGCACCGCAAAGGCATTTATCAGCACATAAACGATCGATCCATCTCGACGTCGCAATGCCTCTTCATGATTTCTTATCGACGCCGTGTTCCTGCATCTGCCGCGCAAGTTCCTCATGCCGGTCAACTGAGAAATAAACCTGGGTACGAACGTCGGCCTGCAAAAGATCTTCCCGGCTGAGGTAGCCCAGCATTCGAACCAGCGCGTCGTTCACCTCGATGAAACGTCCGTCCGGAGTCGAAAAGAAAAGACCTTCCTGAATATTGTCGAACAGCTCGCGATAGCGCTGCTCCACTTCCCGGCGGTCGCTGATGTCCTTGAGCACATGGATGGTTTGCATCCCCTCGTTGCTGGCGCCATGTACGCGAGATGTGGACACTAGATAAGTTCGTTCCAGCACGGGATGAACATATTCGTCATCTCCGTCAACGCTGTTTCTGCAAAAAGGACAGGAGCGCAACGGCGGGGCGTCCCCCAGCGCCAGAAGCGCGCACATGTTCACTCCGATAAGCGCTTGCGGAGCAACTCCAATAAAATCGGCGAGGGAGCGGTTCACGCGTAAAACATTGCCAGCTTCGTCGTGAGCGACGATGAAATCGCTGATCGCGTCAAATATTTCGATCCAGTGGCGATTGGCCTGGTCCATCCGCGTGAACAGGCGGGCATTTTCGAGCGCTACAGCAGCGTGACCTGCGATCGCTTGCAACACTTGGTCGTCTTCGTCGGGCAAAGGTTGGGTCCGTCCCTCGAGGGACAGCACTCCAACCAGTTCTCCTGACGCTCCGGCGAGCCTGACCAGGGTCCAATCGGTCCCGCCTAATTCCGCAGCCAGCGCCGGACCCAACAATTCCGTTGAAGTGGCGGAAACTATCGCCCCATTTTTTTGGGCCAGTGCATCTTCGAGAGCATGACTGTAGCGTCGCAACATGGCAGGGTCCCGGATTTCACGCCCATCGGTATCGTGAAGGAGCAGGGTTTCCAGACCAATGTCCTGCTTGACCGACAATGAGGCGCGACGCGCCCCCAGAATGTCGGCGGCCCGGCCGGCAAAACTCTGGACGAACTCCGGCAGCCTAAGGTGGGACTTCAATTCCAGGGCCAGCGAGGTCAGTGCTTCGGCCCGCTTGCGATGCTGTTCGGATTGGTGAAGATTGCGTGTCACCTCGAGCGCGACCGCAACCTGCGCCGCCAGGGCGCGGGCGCGACGAATGTCTTCCTCCGAGATGCCCGATCCGTCCAGCCGATCCAGCACCCCGAACATACCCAAAACCTCACCAGTGGTATCGAGAAGCGGGACTGTCAACAATTGCCGCACTTCAAACTTGGTCAAGACTTCAAGATTGACTCCGGGAAGCTTGCTAGGCTCGTCGGACCAGAAAACCTCTCTGGCGAGTAGAGTCTCGGTCGCGGGTCCACCCGGAAGCATGAAATCGACCTCTCGCGTCCGGCTATTTTCCGCAGCCCAGCGAACATGAAACGCACCATTTTCCAGCAGTCCGATAAAGCCACGACCGAAACCTAGGAAGTCCGCCGCGCGAAGCGCAAAGCGCTGCAGAAACTCATCCAGCTGACCAATCGAGCCCAATTCGGCGGAAATGTCCAGCAATTGGTGAAGTTCATGCGCCTGGCCACGGGCCGTGTTGTACAACTCCGCATTCGCAATCGCTACCGCACCAAAACCGGCCACGACGGAAACTAGCGCCTTCTCTTCTGGTGTAAATACGCCGTCCAGTCGGGGATATACCAGCACTGCCCCCTGAGCTACGGAGGTCCGGAATGGCGCAGCGATAAGCATCCCGGGAGGAACCAGTTCACCGAGCGAGTGGGTCGCCGGATCGATGGCGACACTGATAGGCTCACCTGCCGCCACCGCGCGGCTGGCCAAGGTCAGCTGAGAACTGCAATCCTCGACGATCATGTCGAGCCCGCACCGAAGCAGCCAGTTGCGGCGATTCGGCCGCCACCGCACGCAGGCTAAACCCCGCCGACTCCCGCAGCAGGATGCAAACCAGCCGTGTTCGCAAAAGAACCCGCAAGCGGTCAGCGACGGCCTCAACCACCGCGGCCGACTCAGGCGCGGAATGCAGCGCCTGCGCCACTTCCGCCAGAATCTCAGTCCGCCGGTGCTCCTCGCGAGATACCTGGGTAAGACGGCTGGCTTCCAGCAGACTTCCAAGCTGCCCCGCCAGGATCGTAGCCTTGGCGGCCAGGTCTTCATTGAAAAAGTCCGGATCCGTGCAGTGAACAAACGTGGCCGCCCCGATCGTTTCATTGCCGACTACCAGCGGCGCCCCCATGATGGAGCGGGCGCCAAACTCTGCAGCCATCAGGTAACGGGAAGGATCAAGATGGTTTCTTAAAACCGCCTTACGTTGCTGAAAAGCCTCGATAGCCACGGCGCTCTGGCTGGCCGTAAGCCTGGTCCCTCGGAACTTGTCCGCCCGCACTCCGTCCGCTTCAGCTCCCATCAACTCATCGGTGGATACCCGCTGCCAGAAATACGCTCCGTCAACCTGAAAGAACTCGCGGGTGCCTTGGCAAAAGAGGCGAATCAATGCAGGAGGGGACGTTCCATCAGCCGCGGCGGCTGAGAACTTCAGCAACAATTGCTGAAACGCGTCATCCGAACGCGGGCTGCTGCCTTGCGCCACGGTTGTTTCTCCGGCCGACATGGTCAGGCTGCCACCGTTCACCCCAAAAGGATTTACAAGTAGTTGATATACAAGCAAATTAGCGTGCAATCTCAATTTGAGTCAAGCGAATAAGAAGTCAGGTGCCGAGTTGGGAAATCACACCGTAAGTAGGTGAAATCGTCTCAGCCTGAGATGGTCAAGGCGCGATGAGACGGTCGGTCAAAGCCGGGGTTCAAAATACAATCGCCCTTAAAAGGTTTAAGTCTTATTAATCAATCACTTAGGTATGTGTTACTAACGCGTATCTGCTTTCGCCCCCCTGGCATGGTCATTGCACTTGCACTTCGGGGAATCTCCCACGTCCAGGAGAAACTCGTGCGTTTGGTCAAAACAAATCGGTGGATAGCGGCCGCATGGCTCGGGCTCGCGCTTGCGACGGCGGGCACCGCGCTCACCCATCCGGCTGAAGTAGCGGCACAACAGGAAGTTAAGACCGACGAACTGAACCGCAAGCCACGCAGCAAGGTGGCGCCCCTTTATCCCGATGTGGCTCGTCGTATGAGCATAGCGGGCATAGTCCGTCTGTCGGTTGTCGTTTCTCCAAACGGTTCGGTCGAAAAGCACCAAGGTCGTAGGTGGACATCCGGTTCTGGTCAACGCAGCCGTGGACGCGATGAAGCAATGGAAGTTCGAACCCGCTCCGACCGAGAGCAGCGGGATCGTGGAATTTAAGTTTCAGCCCCAAGACTAAATCCAAATCAGAGTGTTTCGCACCGAACCTTGGGCGAGCGCGAGAACAAAGTACGGAGGAATGGCATGACGATCGGCAAGAAACTTTATTTGGCCTTCGGAGCGGTGCTTGCAATGGTCGTGGTGCTGTTTGGCGTGAACCTCTGGTCCGTTCACCGCGAGCACAGCGCCAAGGCCGCCGCCTCGCAAGCATTGGAACTGGCTGACGCTACCGACCGAATCAGATTCCAGATCATGCAGAACCGCCTGTATCTGACCAACTACCTCCTCAGCGGCGACAGCCGCGAATCGGACCACGTGGCTGATGGAATTCGCGGTCTAGCGGACCGCATACAAGCAGCCAATGCTCTCTCCACTTCCGAACAGCAGCGTGCCGCCCTGGCCAAAGTCCAGCAGACAGAGCAGAACTGGGCGCGGGATTTCGCCGAGCCGTTGATGCAAAAACGCAAAGATGTGGATCAAGGGAAACTCCACGGTCGCGGAACTTCAAATTTTCTACCTGCAGAAAGATGCTGCGAGCTGGATCAAAACTTCCACCGAATTTCTCGACACGGCCGACCAGGAAAGCCGGAAGGTACTTGAAGAGCGCCGGCAAAGTGACGAAAGCGCCAGCAACTGGACGATAGGAATCGCACTGTTGAGCACTCTGGCGGCAGCTGGCTCTCGGCGCAATCATCGCTTTCCGCACCGCGAAATCAATTACCGACCCTCTGGCTGAGCTCATGCAGGTTACTCGGCAAATCGGGACTGCCGGAGACCTGGATCACCACATCGATATCCAGCGCAAGGATGAGATCGGCGAGCTGGGAAGAACCTTCAACAGCATGGTCGGATACCTCAAGGAGATGGCGTCGGTCTCCGAGGCTATTCTGGTGGAGATCTGTCGGTTCATATCACACCCCGTTCCAAGGACGACACCCTGGGCAATGCGATCGTGCGCATGGTCGCCGGTTTGCGAAATCTGGTCGCAACGTGAGAGACGCCGCCTCCCAGGTAGCCAGCGCTTCCAGCCAGGTGGCAGGCGCTTCCGACGATTCGGCTAAAGTCAGCCTGCAAACTGCATCCGCCATTGACGAAGTCACCAGCACCATGCACGAGATGAGCGTCAACGTGCAGAACATGGTGAAGAACACCCAGACCCAGGCTTCAAGCGTAAGCGAAACCTCCGCCTCGATTGACGAGATGGTGGCCTCGATTCAACGCGTGGCCGACACCGCCAAAGTCCTGCTCGATATCTCGAACCGTTCGCGGGAAGAAGTTCACAACGGCATCTCCACCATGGAGAAGGCCACCGACGGGCTCAACAAGATCAACATCACCATCCGTTCGTCGGGCGAAATCATCGACGTCCTAGGACAACGGGCAGACGACATCGGCAAGATCATCGAAGTCATTGACGATCTGGCTGAACAAACCAATTTGCTCGCCCTCAACGCGGCCATCGAAGCGGCCCGCGCCGGCGAGCACGGCCTGGGTTTTGCCGTTGTTGCCGATGAAGTTCGCAAGCTGGCGGAAAAATCCGCGCAGTCCACCAAGGAAATTTCCGAGCTGATCCAGAGCATTCAGAAAGAAGCCCGCAAGGCCGTCGAAAACATGGACCGCAGCACCAGCATCGTCAATGACGGGCTTGGCCTGGGACAGGAATTGAATACCGCGCTGCGCAAGATCTCCAACGTAGTCACCGAGGTCTACAAATTCGCGCAGGAGATTGGCGCCGCTACCAACGAACAGTCGCACGGCTCGTCGCAGATTGCCCGCGCCACAACCCGCTTGAACGAGATCACGCACGAGATCAATTCGGCGGTCGAAGAACAGGCTTCCGGAGCGCAAGCCGTGGTCAAAGCCATGGAGCGCATGCGCGAATTGGTGCAACAAACCACTTCCGGTTCCACAGAACTGGCGGCATCGGCCGAGCAGATGTCCAAGATGTCACGCGAGTCTGCTTGATGCCATGCATCGCTTCGCGCTGGAGCAGACGGAACAGTCCATCCACTCGTTCGAAGAGCAGCCGACTCATAACGTACGTCGCGCCGCAGCCGGCGCTCGCGCCTGAATTCGGACTAGCATGAACCCTGAACTGCACATTGTCGGATTTAAGGTGGGGCGCGAAACCTACGGCGTTCCCATCACTTCATTGCATGAGATCGTGCGTGTGCCCGAGATCACCGCGGTGCCCGACGCGCCCGATTACATCGAAGGCGTGATCAACCTCCGCGGCAAAATCGTCTCGGTAATTGACTTCGCAAACGTTTTGGCGAGCCCGAAACCGCCGGCAACCGGCGCAACCGCATTCTGGTGGTGGAACACCGTGGCCGCCTCTCAGGCTTGATCGTGGATTCCGCTTCCGAAGTTCTCAAGATTCCAGCGGCCGATATCGAGCCTTCTCCGACAACCTTACAGGATGGCGGACTCAATTGCGTGACCGGACTGGGAAAATATCAAAGGACGCCTGATTGTGCTGCTGGACATGACGAAGCTGTTGGAAAACGGTGGCTGTCACGCAAGACTGAATCGGAAGCCGGAAAGATTGAGGCGCGCGGCGCCGTGCAGGCAAGTAGACCTCCCTAGGGTAGAGCAAGGACAAACTCGAACCGATGGCCACACCCACGATGGCGGCGCAGTTCACGGAAGCGGAGCTCAAGCTTCTGCAGGCGCTCGTCTACCAGGAGTGCGGCATGCACTTCGACGAACGCCGCACTCATTTCCTTCAGGACCGTTTGCAGCGGCGGCTCCAGGAATGCCATCTCGATTCTTTCTACAGCTACTACCGCCTGCTGATCAGCAAAGAGGGCAAAGCCGAACTCGCCCTGTTGCTGGAAAACCTGACGGTCAACGAGACCAGCTTTTTCCGCAACAAAGCGCAACTGGAGCTATTCCACAAGCACACGCTGGACGAACTCATCCGCCGCAAGCAGGCACAACGGGACTATTCGTTGCGCATCTGGAGCGCCGGCTGCTCCACCGGCCAGGAGCCCTACACCCTGGCCATGCTGGTCGCCGACAGCCTGGCGTACTTCAGCTTGCGCAATCCGACTTGCTACGCCCGCGCCGTCGCCGAAACCGCTAATCCCACCGCCGTGGAGAGTTGAGATTATTGCCAGCGACATCAGCTACTCGGTTTTGCGCGCGGCTCAGGAAGGACTCTACTCCGAGACCCAGATGGCGAGCGTGGATTACAGCTATCGGCTACGCTATTTCGATAAGACCGGCGAACGCTATGCCGTCAAGAAAGCTCTGAAAGAATTAGTCCACTTCGATTTTCATAACCTGAAAACAGAGTATTTGCCTCAACATAACGACGTAATCTTTTGCCGCAACGTCATGATGTATTTCGACGAACCGAACAGAAGCGTCTTCTGGAAAAATTTGCGCGTTGTCTGAATCCTCACGGCCATCTGTTCGTCGGACACGCGGAAAGCCTGCTGTCACTAAGTGAAAAATTCGTCATGGTGCATCGCAACAGCGGGACCGCGTACCAGAAGGTTGAGGTGACAGCAATGACTCACTCTTCCGATGAACGCGGCGCCGAAATGAGGGAGTTGTTCTTCGAAACTTCACAGGAGTTGCTGCAGTCGCTGAACGACGAAGCCCTGAAACTGGAAAATCAGCCTGGCGATGTTGAACTGGTGCGCAGTATCCGCCGCACCGTTCACACTCTCAAGGGGGATTCGGCGGCCTGTGGCCTTCGCGAACTAAGCAATGCGGCGCACAGCTCGAAGATGCTCTGGCCCTCGAATCCGTGACCTCGCATGATCGTCTCGCGGAAGTGGCTTTCGCCGCTGCGGATATCTTCGGGGCGATGCTGGCCGCCTACCACCATAAAGGAAAGCTGCCTTCAACCGCACCGCTGGCGAAAATGATTGCGGAGCTATCGCAGAAGCCTAAAGCTGCAAGCGCTGCAAGAACGAGCAGCCCGAACGCGAAATCTACAAACGCGAAGCTTACGAAAAAGAAGATTCCCGTTCCTCTCGAACCAGAAGTCGCTGTGACACCAAGCTGGACCGAATATGAGAAGCTGGCGATCCAAAATGCGCAGGCACGGGGACGAAGCGTTTACCACATCAAAGCTGGTATCGATCCACATTGCCTGATGCCGATCGCCGCCCGGCAGATGGTTTTGAATTCGCTGAAGACCTCTGCTGAGATTCTTGGGACCAGACCCGATACGAACTCGCCTGAGAGCGCCAAGCGATTGGAACTTTTAATTTCAAGCCTCAAGACGGTCGAGCAGTTGACTGTCCATTGCCGCATCCCGTCGATTATTTCCGAAGTAAATATTGAACTGATCGCGCCATCACTGGCCTCTACTTCCTCCGCCCCTCATGAAAACGAGGCCGCCAGTGAAGGCGAGGTTTCTTCTGCGGATTCTTCCCATCCTGTGTCCGAAACCCGGGAAGATCAAACGGTTCTGGACAAAACCAGGCACACGCATTCGGAAAACATTTTGCGCGTGGATGCCGAACGCATCGACAGCGTGCTTGATCTGGTCGGGGAATTGATTATTGGCAAATCCATGCTGCAACAGGCCTTTGCGGAATTAGCCACCCACCTTCCCAAGGACGTTTTACGTGGACGCTTAAGTGATGCCATGGCATTCCAGTCCCGCGTATTGACTGACTTGCAGCGTTCGGTCATGAAAATCCGCATGGTTCCTCTGGAACAGCTATTCCGGCGCTTCCCGCGGATGGTGCGCGATGTGGCCAGACAATGCGGCAAGGACGTAGATCTGGTCATGCGGGGCCAGGACACCGATTTGGACAAGAGTCTTCTGGACGCGATCGCCGAGCCGCTTACGCACCTGGTTAGAAATGCGATCAGCCATGGCATCGAGAGTCCTGAAGAACGTGTTCGCTGCGGAAAAACTGCTCGCGGCACCATTCGCCTGTCCTCATATCATCACGGCAATCAGGTCATCGTGGAGATCAGCGACGACGGCCGCGGTATTGATTCCCACAAGATCAAAGCCAAAGCCATCGAAACCAAGTTGGTGCCGGAAGAAGAAGCAGACCGAATGGGCGAGTCTGAAATTCTCGCGCTCGTCTTCAAACCTGGATTCAGCACCGCCGACAAGATCACCGAGGTTTCCGGACGCGGCGTCGGCATGGACATCGTGCAAAACGTTTTGCATCGCTTGAAAGGGTCAGTGGAGATGGACACTCGTGCCGGGAAGGGCACGACGTTCCGGCTGAAGTTGCCGCTGACCCTTGCGATTATCCGTGCCTTGTTATTCAACGTGGAACAACGGCTCTATGCCATCCCCTTAAACGCGGTTGCTGAGATTGCCCGCGCCAAAGAATCCGACGTGCACCAGATACATAACTACGAAGTTCTGCAGTTAGGCAATCGGGTCCTCCCGGTGGTGCGGTTGGGACGCGCGCCTGCTTCCGGAACAAATTCCGAAGACGCCAAGCTTTTCGTTTTGGTCATTTCTGTGGGCGAGCGCAAACTTGGCCTGATCGTCGACGATCTTCGCGGAGAGCAAGAGCTAGTCATCAAGGCACTGGACGATCAGAGCGTGGCAACAGATTTGATAAGCGGAGCTTCCATACTGGGCGATGGCCGGGTAGTTCTGATCGTCAACGTTCCCGCCATCGTCGAACGTTATAGCAAGAACCGTCCTCAGCAGGAC
Source organism: Terriglobia bacterium (assembly GCA_963765715.1). Classification (GTDB taxonomy): domain Bacteria; phylum Acidobacteriota; class Terriglobia; order Terriglobales; family Acidobacteriaceae; genus JAIQFF01. The sequence continues at coordinate 223,367 of CAVXXN010000014.1, read as the reverse complement.
GAAGGTGTCGTATCCGGAATTCTCCTTTCCCATGCTGACCGCAAAATCGCAGTCATGAACCCGTCCGAGGTGCGTCCATGACGCCAGTGCGAGTGTTGGTGGTGGACGACTCCGCGCTCATGCGGAAGCTCATTCCACAGATTCTGCAGTCCGACGGTTCCATCGAGGTTGTAGGTACCGCGATGGACGGTAACTTCGGCCTCAGAAAAATTGAAGAACTGAAGCCTCAGGTCGTGACGCTCGACCTGGAAATGCCCGGCATGGGTGGTATCGACATGCTGAAGGAAATCATGCGTCGCCATCGCCTGCCGGTCATCGTGGTGAGCTCCCATAGCACCCAGGGAGCTTCGATCACCCTGCAAGCCTTGTCATTGGGCGCATTCGATTTTGTGGCCAAGCCGGTTGACGTGCACGCTCGCATGCCGGAGATTGCGGCCGAACTCATCGGGAAGATCAAAGCCGCTGCCCAGAGCCGGGGAGTACAAGTCAGGGCAATGGCCGAACCCTCGCGGCTGAATTCGAAACCGCCGCTCGACGCCAAGAAAACCCCGAGCAAAGTTATCGCGATCGGCATTTCGACCGGCGGACCGCAGGCCCTGCAATATGTTTTCTCGCAATTGCCGGCAGATTTTCCCGGCACGATAGTTGTTGTGCAGCACATGCCGGAAGGCTTCACCGAAATGTTCGCCCGGCGTCTGGACGAAATCTGCGCGATCTCTGTCAAGGAGGCGCAGTCGGGCGACGTTCTGCTCGCGGGACGCGTGCTCATCTGTCCCGGCAGCCGTCACATCAAGATCAAGCGCCTGCCGCTCGGAGATGTCGCGGTGTTGAGCGATGAGCCCAGGGTAAACGGACATCGTCCTTCGGCCGACGTGTTGTTCAAAAGCCTGGCGGAAGAGTTCGGACCGAAAGGTTTGGCCCTGCTGATGACCGGGATGGGCGACGACGGCGCACAAGGCCTCGGCCTTGTCAAAGCTGCCGGAGGAATGACGATCGCGCAAAACGAGGAATCCTGCGTGGTATACGGCATGCCCAAAGCTGCGATCGAACGGGGCTTCGCGCTCCGGGTGGTCGGCCTCGACATGATGGCGAACACCTTGCAGGCGCAGTGTATGACGGAACGTAGACGTACTTTCACCAACGGATCGGGCGAAAACAGCAAAGCAGCGGGAGCGGGACAAGATTGAGTTGAAATGCTTGTATGTTTGGCTGTTTTGGTTTGCAGGTATTGAATATTGTGCAATCAAGTTTTGAATAAGCAGGAGGGTTTATGGAGCAGTTTGCATCTCTCAAACGCAGCAAGGACGGTCAACCGGTCCGATACCTTGTCGTCGATGACTCGGTCTTCGCACGGAAAAATCTGGCCCGCATCGTAGAAACTTTCGGCGGCCAGGTCGCAGGCGAAGCCGGCGATGGACTGACCGCCATCACCGAATACGATCGTACCAATCCCGACATCGTGCTCATGGACATCACCATGCCGCAGATGGAAGGAATTGAGGCGGCCGAGAAGATCGTGGGCAAGCATCCCGAAGCCCGCATCGTCATGGTGTCTTCCGTCGGCTATCAGGAAAATATCGTGGCAGCGCTGCAACGCGGCGCGCGCCACTTTGTGCAGAAGCCCGTCAAGCCTGAAGTGCTGTATGAAGTGATCAAATACGTGCTGGGCGAGGATGGAGCGATCGCCTCAGCCGCGGGCGCGGGAGCCTAACAATGAAGATGGAGTTGATTCAGCCGTTCATCAACGCGGCGGACGCCGTGTTGGCGCAAGGACTGCAATCCCCCATGTCCATTGGCAACCTGAGCATGGAGCAGGAGGCCTACCGCCGTAAAGGCGTGGCCGCCCAGGTGTCGCTCACCGGGGACATCGAGGGCAGAATTGTTTTTGATCTCGATCCCGAGACTGCCGTCCGCGTAGCCAGCCATTTCGCTGGCGGGGACGTGTCGGCATCCGTTGACCTGGTCCGCGAAACTGTCTGTGAGCTCGCCAATCAGGTCACAGGAAATGCCGTGACTACTCTCAATGACCAGGGCTTTCATTTCCGTGTCCATCCACCCGTATTGCTCACTTCCGAACACGCTCCCGCCAGCACGGAAGACACCGAAGCGCTGGTGATCAGTTTTGAAACCGCCCGGGGCAGCATGTTCATGAACATCGCTCTTGCGCTATAGCGCGCAACAGCCAAACAACCTCGCCGCTGCAGCGGGCAAATAAGCTCGAGCCATCGCTGACAGATCAGCGCTGATCTTCGAGCAAGTCTCCAACGAAAATTCGAGATCCTAGCCTTCTCGATTGATGGATAGACAATCAGGGACCCGGAACGACAAACACCGGGTTTTGTGACAGCGGATTGCCTCCGTTGGGCGGAGTAATAACGCTTAGCGGTGCCGCCATGTCGAGCACCTTTACGTCGTCGGAAGTCCGGATAATGCTGGTACTTCGCGCATCGCAATTGCCAACGTACACTTTTGAACTGTCGGCTGACGCCGCGGTGAACAGCTCGAATCGTCCGACGCCGCAAGCCGCCGGCACCGAAGCCAGTGGAATAACACTCCGCACGCTTCCGCTGTTTGCATTTACCACCGTGGCTTGCGAAGTAGCATTACCACCGGTCAGGGAAACACTGGCCACATAGACGCGAGTACCGTCCGGCAGCGCCGCGACAGTAATCGGTCCGGCTGCCACCGGCACGGTGAATAAAACCGTAGGAGGATCCGCTGATACATCCAGTGCGGTCAAAGTATTTGCCGTCGGATTGGTGACGTACAACCGGTTGCGCTTCCCGTCATAAACCATGTAATTCGCGCCCGGGGCAACTTGCGCAGTACCAATGATGAGATCCGTGGAAGTATCAATAGCGGAAACCGTACCCGGACCACTGTTAAGCACATACACCCGGGCACTGTCGGAGCGCGCGACCGCCCACGCCGGATTGGCTCCGGTTGCAATCGTCTGCACCACGGTTCGGTCCACCAGACTGATCGCACTCACCGTCCCGTCCCCCTGGTTGACCGCATAAAGCTTCTTGGCGTCCGGCGTCTCCGCTAAAGCCACTGGGTGCACACCCACAGCGATCTGCGGGCTTAACATCACATTGCTAAGAGCTGAGACTCGCAGCCACTGTGTTAGTGCCGAAATTCGCGACATAAACCGTGCCACTCTCGGTAGTGTGCACAAATATCGGATTCGACCCTGGGGGCAGTGACGTGGTCGTGACTGATGCCGGACTGCTTGGCGCGTAAGAAGAAATCGTGTCTTCCAGGCTATTCGCGACGTACACCCGGCTCCCGCTCGGAAGCAACGTAGCGTGGGTCGGACCCAGCCCCATGCGGGCCACTCCGATGTTTGTGTCACCCCCGACATCCAGATTGCTGCTTGCACCCGGATCGTGGGTACCGTTGTCGCTCAGCACCAAGACGAAATGAAAAGCTGCGGGATCGGGCGGAGGCCCGACAATCGGTATCGCTACCGGACGGTATTGATCGCCACACCCTGCGGCAACTAGAGAAAGCGCCACAATGCCAAGCAACCGGGTCTTCAACCGAAACTTCATTCCCACCCCAACGAAACGTCGCATGAACTCACAATGATCTGACAATGATCTGGAAGATGTTCCATTTTAATGGTTGGTAGGAATATGCGCCAGCGACCAACGCGTGGAACGAAGACAATCGTCCGCCGCTCTTGAAGTTGATTCCTGATCTGAGACCGTTTGGTTGCTCTTGGGGAGAAAAGATATTCGCGGGAGTCGATTCAACTCTCGCTTCAATAGAAACGATGTACCAGGGCCCACACGGGCAATCCCCGAAACTTGTCTACGCTTTGCCCCGTGACTTCTTGCCGGACGCCGCTTCCCGCGCCGTTGCCGCCGGCTTCTTCTTTCCTTCCATGTCGGCGAGACTTTGTTTGAGCGCGGCCATCAGGTCCACTACCGGAGCAAGTTTTTTCGGCTTCTCGACTTCTGCGACCGTTCCACCTTCCAGTTTGGTCTCGATAAGCTTCTTCAGATTGTCCTGAAAAGTATCGTGATATTTTTCCGGATCCCATTCCGCGGACAGCGCTTCGATCAACTGATGGGCAACTTTGACTTCGGCATCCTTCAGTTCAACATCGGGCGCGCCAAAGTCCTCAACCGACCTGACCTCTTCCGCATAGTACATGGTGTGCAGCATGAGGCCGCCTTCGTGGGGCCGCAGAAACACCGTGTATTCGCGATTATGCATGGTCAACTTGGCGATGGCTACGAACTCGCTCTCTTCAAGAGCCTTGGTCAATAATGCATAGGGCCTGCGTCCGGCTTCCTCGGGGATCATGTAGTAAGAAGACTCGAAAAACACCGGATCCACTTCGCTGGACTTTACGAATTCCAGGATTTCCATCGTCTTGGCTGTCTGCGGCTCGATCTTCTTGATCTCTTCGGGCTCGATCACTACGTATTCGCCCTTGCGAAATTCGTAGCCCTTGACGATCTCGCTCCGCTCCACCACGCGATTGTCCGCAGGACAGTAATATTGCTGCTTGACCCTCTGCAGGTCGTCGCGATGCAACATGTTGAAGGAGATCCCACTGCTGCGCGCGCCGGAGAAAAGACGTACCGGCATGGAGATCAATCCGAATGTCAGATACCCCGACCAAACCGAGGAAGCCATAGTTCTCCTCTAACTTGAAATGCGCGAAGGACGCGCCAGCGTAGTGAATTTTAATCTACCCACCAGACTTTGATGCGGTTTGACGCGGCAGGTAACCGAAGAGCTATCACTACCTGTAGGATTACTTGCTGGATGACGCTACATATTGTGCCCGCGGTTAGCTGGTCAAACATAGCTGTCTGAGCCGCCCCAGGTTTGCGAAATGCAGGTCTTCACCTTATTGTGACCGGAGCGTCTGACCCGCGAAATTTCTTCCCTCGATGAACGTGCGTCCATGAGCTTCGACCTGACTAGTCTCTCCAACCGGTGGGCAGTCGGTGCGTTAGTGACGCTATCCTTCACTGCATTGGCCCGCTGGATGCGCGGAGTCACCAATGCCGGCGCATTTGCCGGAGCCGTTTGTTGCTTCATTCTCTTCGTCGGAGGCGGTCCCGCCGCATTTACCGCGTTGATCGCGGTCTTCGCACTCGCCTGGATAACTACGCGAATCGGCTACCAGCGCAAGCAGACCCTTGGCGTGGCCGAAAAACGAGAGGGCCGGAATGCCTCGCAAGTCATCGCGAATCTCGGTGTAGCGACCGTTTGCGCCGCGATTTATGCCATGGGTTCGGCGAGATTTGGCACCCGTAATCTGATCCTCCTGCTCGCTATGTCTGCCTCGCTCTCCGAGGCCGCTGCCGACACCATCTCGAGCGAACTGGGACAGGCCTTCGGTCGGGAAAGCCTTGTTAATCACCACTTGGAAGTCGGTTCCCGCAGGCACGAATGGCGGGGTGACACTGATCGGAACCTTGGCCGGCATCGCCGCCGCGGTGATCGTCAGCACTGTTTGCTTCTCTGGTGGAGTACTTCCCCGCTCGTGGCTCGTGATTTCTGTCGTTGCCGCCATTCTGGGCACGGTTGCAGACAGCATTCTGGGAGCCTGGTTGGAACGGCGACACTTGCTCAACAATGACGCCGTCAACTTCTTGAGTACTTTAGTGGCCGCTTTGGTCTCTTTCTGGTTAACTCGAATTTTCGCCAATCTTTCGCTTTAGTATCGATTGGGTTCTCTCGGGAACCTCAACATTGCACGCGACGTATCTACTCCTGTGACTTCGCTTTTTAGCCGAGAACACAAGGGATTCGGTTTTTTACCCCGGCAGGTCATGTACTCATGGTCACTTGTGGGAGGTTACCCTCCACGCGAGAATACGAAGAGCATCTTTGCCCAAGGATGCTCGCATCTCACTGCTTTGGTTGGGTTTGCCGGAAATTCTTCGACGAGTCCCGAAAAGCAACGAAAGTCGATTTGAGTAATGAGGATTCAGACATTTGTAGTCGGGTCGGTCCTGGCGCTGGCGCTCTTTCTCTTTGCGCAGCAACGCCCCGGGAGCAGCCAACCTGGTGGCTTCCGCGAGGTCGTGGACTTAACCCATTCGTTGCCCGGCACCGAATCTGCGTCGGCTTCCGCCTCCCCCTTGCAAAATGGGGCCATGACCGGACGAACTTCAGTCCCGGCCTCCGAACAGTTCGCTACCCGAATTGACGCTCCGGCGCGCATGTGGACCGTAGACCAGATTCCGGCGGGCCGGCTCATCGCGCCGCTGGTGGTTCTCGATGTGAGCGCCAAGGTCAAAAACGATTCGGACTACCAGATTTCCGTGGAAGACATCGCCCGCTGGGAACAGGCCAACGGTCAGATCCCGCTCGGCGCGGTTGTGATGGCTCGTACCGGATGGGGACCACGCTGGGTCTCCGCCAAAAATTATAGGAACGCGGATGCCAGGGGCGTGATGCACTTCCCTGGATATTCCGAGGACGCCGCCCGCTTTCTCGCCGAGGGACGTACAGCTCTCGGGCTTGGCACGGATGCGCCGAATCTGCAGCCTGGTTCGTCAAAAACTCCTGCAGTAAACCAGTACACGCTGGGTCGTGGATTATACGTTCTGACCAACGTGGCGAATCTTGACCGCATGCCCGCGAACGGCGCAGTCGCCATGGTCGCGCCGATGAAACTAACCGGCGGATCGGCGGCCCCAGTGCGGATTCTTGCGCTGGTGAGATAGCAAGTTTCTTCTTCTCAGCTCTGAGCAAGCGTTATGCGGGAACAGCGATGACGGTCTTCCCGTGTCTGCTCTTGTCCTTGATTGCTCCGCTGTACGCAGCCGAAGCCTCGTTCAGAGGAACGATGGTCTTGACGAACGCTTTAAGAAGTCCAGAGTCAATCTGCTTAGCGATTTCAACCAGCTGCTTTTGATTCGGCTCGACGATGAAGAAAGCGTCTTTCACTCGCTGGTCGGCTGTGCCTTCGGCGTCAGCAGCAATGGTGATCATGCGTCCAGCTGACTTGAGGACACCCCATGAGCGCTCGAGCGTGTCCCCGCCGACGGCATCGAAGACGACATCCACGTCACGAACCTCCTTTTCAAACCGGGAGGTTTTATAGTCAATCGCCTCGTCTGCTCCGAGCTGCTTGACGAAATCGACGTCCTGAGCTGAGACGGTAGTAATGACGTGGGCGCCGCGTGCATGCGCCAACTGCACAGCGTACAGGCCAACTGCGCCCGCGCCTCCGTGGACTAACACGCGCTCGCCTGGCTTTAGCTTCGCGCGATCTTTCAGCCCCTGCCACGCAGTCAAGGCGCCGATCGGTACCGAGGCGGCAGCTTCATGGCTTAAGGTTGCGGGCTTCCGCGCAATATTCTGGGGCAGCGTAATACAGAACTCCGCAGTAGCTCCATCACCGAACCAGTCGTTGATACCGTAGACCTCGTCGCCAACCTCGAAGTCCTCGACATCTTTGCCGATCGCCGTGATGACTCCCGAAAATTCGTGCCCCGGCACAGCGCGCTCGCGCGTCGTTCCTGATTTCGTATGTGTCGTGGGATACCAAAGCAATTCTGTCGGAGTGACACCAGCGGCATGAACCTGAACCAATATCTCGCCTAAGCCAGCTTCCGGTTTCGGTAAATCCACGAGGATGAGCCGTGGTCCCTGCTCTGTGTTATTTAGCTGCATCGCCTTCATTGACGACCTCGCTCGAGGGCTATTTTACTCGCCCCTTTGGCGCGGGGTCAGGCCTGGGAAGGCTGTAGCGACGGCGGTGGCTTGTATGTGAGGGTGGGACCGAGTGCTCTGCGAGTGGCGTCGAACCTGATCATCAGTCCAGTCGGATCCGCCCTGCGACGCGGATCCAAGAAGAAATTAGTCATAGCTTTTGCTTTTTGGAGTACGCGCATTCCGCTGCTATGAAGATCGCGGGATAATCGCCGCAAGACCAATCCGATTGGTACCTTGGCTGCTGGCTCAGGGATGCAAGGACTAGTAGTAGCATTGTCCTCTGCCGGATTGGACGACCGCGACGGAGGGCAAAATGGCGACTAAAGAGTTGGACCCGAATTTCCACGATCTCTTGCGAGGACGCTACGTTGCAACACTCGGAACCGAGAACGCAGATGGAACCATCCACCTGACTGCGGTCTGGTATCTCTTCGAGGATGGCTGTCTGTTTATCGCAACGTCTTCCAAAACCCAGAAAGCTCGTAATGTGATCGCGCGACCGAAAGCTTCGCTGATGGTGGACGCGCGAAAACCAGGAACAGAGCGGGGTGTGACTGCGGCGGGCAGAGCGGAACTTGTTTCAGGCGGAGAGTCCCAGGACATAAACCGACGCCTACACAGCCGATATTTGAGTGCAGCAGCGATGTCCGATCCCCACGTCGGGCCAGTGTTTGAATCGTTTGATGATGTGACGATACGACTAACGCCCGTTTCGTGGATTGCCTGGGACATGGCAATGTTAGACGCTCAAGCCTTCGGGGGACGATTGGGCGGAACCCCGGGATACATGCTTCCGCTGGATTGAAGGTGATTGCCGCCACCCTGATTTTTAACTCGCAATCTGGTCGATGAGCGTAATCGCGATTTCATCAACAATGGGACTTGCTGCCTTGTTCTCTGCTCGTAGCAAGTCTGTCGACCTGGAATTGAGGAGTTAAGATGTCTCTCTAAAAGACCGCCCAACAGTCACTTCGCGGTTAATCCAGATTTAAAGAACTGTTTTGTTGACTCCGCTCCCGACTTGCAACATCCTCTCTCGCCAGTAACAGAACCACTGTCAAACTCGTCACAAGTACGCGAGAGACCCTATGACGCTCGTCGCACCAAACAGGGAGACGAAATCATGAAACGCCGATCCATCTTCTTTGCATTCGCCTTGGCTGCGACGGTGACCGCACTTGCTGCCGCAGCAATGCCGCACGCGCCAACGAGCTTTGGCTGCCGCCGCGCTGCTCAGTCAGCGGCGCAGGCCAAGGTTACGTTCCGGGGCACCGAATACTTCCTGCGCTCATCGGAGGGCAACAAATACGATTTCACGCCCTCGGGCCAGGAGGACCTTCATTCCTTTACCGACATGCTGTCGCTCGATCTATATCCCGCGGCCCATGACCAGGAGGCTCTGGCCACGATCACCAGCCGGGTTCTGGCGATCGCCAAAGACCAGAACGCCACGGTCCTGCGAACGATTTCGGTTTCCGCTTCAGGGCCAGCAACCGGGCCAGCATTTCTTGGCCACAGTGATGCCAACCCCCCATGGTGTGGATTTCGATGCGATACGCTTCGTCCTCGTCGACAAAGAAGCTGTCGGGGTGTTTTATACCCACCGGTCCTACGGCCAGACAGCTGCCGGCACGACGAATGAATGGGTAACAAAGAACGCTGCAGACGTTGAACAGCAGCTTCTGCAGTTCGATGCCTCACACATGGTGTCGTCTGTGAAGGCCTCCACTAGCCCATCCCTTCCTGCTAGTAACACAGACCTGCCTGCCGGTACGATTAAAAAAGGCACGCTGACGAGTCCGCAACTCATGCGCGACACGATGCAAGGGGTCACAGGCAAAGTGGCCACACTGGGATGCGACAAAGTTGACGATGTTGCGCCTTACGTCGTAACACCTTTCTCAGGCGCGCCCCGCGCCAGACAGTGGCGGGAGAAGTGGCTGGTCAAGGGTTGTGGCAAACAATATCCGGTCGATATCGATTTCAAAGAGGACGGCGCAGGCGGGGCCTATTGGACGATCAAGAATTGATGGTTGTCCGCGACATACGACGACGTCGAAACCTGGACGCTCACTAGTTACGTGGTTGTTAAACAAGGTAGCTAAGAAAGCAAAATCCACCTCACGGTTTAATCGACAGTTAAGAAGCTGATTCGTTGATCTTGAACGCCAGCACCCGCATAGTGGGGATATGGCGCTGACAAAAATTTCCCCAGATGGGACCTATGTCAAGAAATACGCAAGTCAGGCTGCTGCTGTCGTCGATATTTGCTTTGTTTGCCTGTCTGCCTGCAACTGGATTTGTTTACGGTCTGGTTGTTTGCGATTGCGGTCACGATTTCTTTGGCCAGACGTTGGGTAGGGTGTTCGTTGGATTTGTCGAGGCATTCGTCACATCCATCACTTTAGGGAAGCCGTTGAATAATGAAGGTGGCACTAGCAGCACCAACATAAGACCTTTTGTGGTTCTGGGATTTTTCCTGATTACGACGACGATCTATTTGCTGCTGGGTCGCTCCCGCAAAAAGAAGAGTTAACCGTCAAACTGACCCGACAATCGGTCTAATTGCTCGTTCGTAAACCTCCGCAACACGAAATCCCTAGTCTCTCTGGGCCTGCATGTTTTATTGGAGGGTACCGTCGTTTCAGGTTGTTGCACGAACGATTTTCAGAATGGAGAAATCGATGAAGAACGCAATCGTAGTCGTAACAATCCTTGTACTTGCCTTCGCGAACGCCGCAGGACAGGCAAAAGTACTTACGAACGATCCGCTGACGGGTCTTCCTCTAATTCCTGCCACTGTTGTAGTACAAAGCGCGGGCAACGAGCCAGTAAAAATGCCGGATAGTCGCGTTTGCAAGAGCAAAATGCAGGGGAATTTCTATTCTCTCTTTTCTCCCGCTAGTTACTTCTCGAAGCAAACTATCAAAGTCAGCAAGGTGGTTGCCTGGTATTCCTCGCATCTTTCCGGCTTCAACAAAGTGAGCGGATATCAATCCCGCACGCAAACTGCATTCTACAATTCAGATCGAACAATTCTGATTATTGTGACCGGCAATCCGGGTGCTGCCGGCGAGGACACAGACGCCTACTCCGTAGCCTACCAACGCTATCAACCCGGCCTTTCAGAGAAAACGGTCGCAAGCCTGACGCAAGGGAAAATTATCTGCAATTGAGTGCGTTAGATTCACGGACTCTGACTGTCGGGAGGGCCGTCGAGCAAAAACTCACTGCATTCGTGTTCGACAAGTCGTTGCAGGGTAGCGCCAATCCGATACGCATCGTCATTCTGTGTTTTGATCTACTCGTGTAGATGGCGTACCAGGTCCCGGTTTGGTGGATACAGCGTCCCGGTGTTTGTGTTCGGAGAGCATACAAGTGGTATTGGGATTGTGTTAATCGGGCGATAAGACCAACTATGACCATCGTTGGACGCTCCCGACAGCTTTTCCCAGGATTGTTATGTCTAGGAATTTTTCTCGCTCGTCCTTCTCCATTGCATTTCCCCAGCTTTTCGCGTTTTCTATCACGAAGAGTTCTGATTGAGTGTGACGGAGGAAATAGCAAACATGAGCGACCCGCGCTATCCCATAGGAAAATTTCATTTCGACGGCCCGCCGGATCCGGAGCAGCGAAAGAAACTCATCGACGACATCGCACAGACTCCCGCCGCCCTGCGCGCCGCAGTCAAAGGTCTCAACCCCGCGCAGATTGAAACGCCATATCGCGATGGCGGGTGGACGGTGAGGCAAGTCGTTCATCACGTGCCGGAAAGCCACATGAACGCCTACGTCCGCTTCAAATTGGCTTTGACCGAGGACGTTCCCACCATCAAGCCTTACATGGAAGACCGGTGGGCCAAACTTCCCGACGTTCAGTCGACGCCGCTGGAGACTTCGCTGATCCTGCTCGACTCGCTACATGATCGTTGGGTATACCTGTTGCGCTCGATTCCACCACAAGACTGGAAGCGCACCTTCAACCACCCCGAGATGGGACCGGTGCCGCTGGAGAAAACCCTTGCTCTCTATTCCTGGCATGGCCGGCATCACACTGCGCATGTTGCGGAGTTACGCAAGAAGATGGGTTGGTAGTCATTATGCAGGAATATGAAGCCGCCAAACCACGTAACTGGCCGCTTCTCTCAGCACCGCTACCATTCGTTGCCATCTCGAATGTGGGCGCGAGTCCGGACGCGGAGCCACGTATACCTGCACTCCTTCATGCTCCAGCAGTTTGCGAATGCGAAATACGTGATACGCGTCGCTCACCGCCACGCAACTGCGCATGTGGTTCGTCCGCATGATTACCGCGACGCGTTCGGCCGAGGAAGCCGTATCCGAGCCTTGGGTCTCAGCGATGAGTTTGGCTTCGGGGATGCCGCGATGCATCAGGTAGTCGTGGCCGACTCCGCCCTCACTGAATGTGGGATCCGCAGCCGCCCCCCCGGTAGTAATGACCACCGGCGCCGTGCCGCGCTTGAACAGATCGTAGGCATGATCCAACCGGGCGCGTAAGACAGGAGACGGTCGCCCCGCATACTCAGCCGCGCCGAAGACGACAATCGCGTCCGCCGGATGAACTTCCTGCAAACCAGCTTCATGCACGATCAGAATGCTGCTGATTCCAAGGACAACTACCAAACCCACCGCAGCCAGCGCCACCACCCATAAAGGCCAGGGATTATGCCGGAGCCGGTTTGGTTGGTCTTTCATCCTTGCGCAAAAAACTCCGAAATCTCCTGGGCAGGAATGGCGCCTTCCCGCATAATGCGCCAGCGGGCTTCTTCGTCGGTAAGGTCGACGATGGTCGAAGCCACTTCCCGGGGCGAAGTGCCCCCATCCACAATGATTGAGATTCGACCCTGCAGTTGATCGCGGACCGCCAGCGCTGTCGTACATTCGGTCTCGCCACTGAGGTTTGCGGACGTCGCCGTAATCGGAATCTGCGCCGCCTGCACCACCGCTAGCGGAATCGTGGCCTTCGGCACACGGAGCGCAACGTTGCCGGTATTGGCCGTCACTTTGAGCGGAAGTCGCGACGAGGCCTTTACGATGATCGTGAGCGGCCCGGGCCAGAAGCGCCGCGCCAGCGCATAAAATTCCTCGGTAAGAGGTTCAGCCAGCTGCTCAGCCTGATCCACATCGGCAATCAGCAGCGACAAAGGTTTGTGGCGCGATCGCGATTTGATGTCGTACACGCGGTCTACCGCCCGCAAGTTGAAGGGATCGGCCGCCAGCCCGTAGAACGTGTCGGTTGGCATTCCCAAAACTTCACCCGCGCGAATCTGGTCCGCCGCATACCGGATGAGCGACGCTTCCGGGTTATCGCAATTAATCTTGAGGATTTCTACGCGCACTGCAGGTCCCTTCCAGGCCCAGGTCTTAAAATCAAGAAAGCTAACATAACATGGGAAAGCGCTGAAAACCGAGAGGAACCGAAAGGAACAAAGAGTGGTGGTACAGTTTGGTGCGGCCAGCCCTTCTTCGCGTCCTCGGCGGCATTCTTAGCGTCCTTTGCGGTTAAATGCTTTTGAAGTTCGGACAGACATGGAAGAAACCACAACCAAAGCCGGGGCCCAGAATTCCCGCCTACGCCGGGTTGAAGGAAAGCACAACAGCTCTGGTCAAAGAACTAAGGCGAGCCTTCACTCGCGCCGAGCCTACCCCGGACGGCTACTGCGCCATTGAAGGCCTGCGAATTCTGGAAGAAGCCATTCGTAGCGGCTTGCGCTTTCGCGCGGTATTCTTCAACGAGTCCGCAGCCCCCAGGGCCGACCGTCTGCTCTCTCAGCTAGGCGCCCACGTCGAAACCCTCTTGTTGCCGGACAAACTGTTCGCCAGCATCGTCCCCAGCGATTCGCCTCAGGGTGTGGCTGCTCTGGCGCGATGGAAGGAATTCTCGCTCGAAGATGTTTTGGCCAATTCCCAGGCAGGGCCTGTTCTGGTGATCGCCGGTGTACAAGACCCAGGAAATCTTGGGACAATCCTCCGATCCGCGGAGGCGTTCGGCGCCAGTGGCGTCGTGTTGGGCGAGGGCACGGTCAGCCCCTTTAATCCGAAAGTTGTGCGTGGCTCAGCAGGTTCGGTATTCCGGCTGCCCCTGGCGCGATTGAAACTTTCCGAAGCCATCGGCCAAATCAAAACCGTCGGCTTCCGCTTGGTGGCCACCGCATCGCACAAAGGCACGCCGCTGGATCAGGCCAATCTCTCGCTCCCCCTGGCAATTTTTGTTGGCAGCGAAGGCGCCGGTGTATCTCGCGACATCATCAAAGCAATGGACGAAGTCGTGGCCATCCCGCAGGCGCCCCAGGTTGACTCGTTAAACGTCGGCGTGGCAGCGAGTATCGTGTTGTATGAGGTAGCAAGGCAAAAGGGATCAACCACGAAGGACTTGAAGTCACACGAAGGAAAACAAACATAAGGCTTCCCTTCTGTGTTTCCTTTGTGAACCTTCGTGTCCTTAGTGGTTAATGATTTTTTAGACATGAGCCTCTTCCAAACCATCCCGGGCAGCGACGGCAACCCCGGAGACCGTACGCGTCCCCTTGCCGATCGCATGCGCCCGCGCACGCTCGACGAATTCATCGGGCAGGAACACCTCGTCGGACCTGGCAAGCCGCTACGTACCCAGATCGAACGCGATGACATCGGCTCTCTCGTCTTTTGGGGACCGCCGGGCACCGGCAAGACCACGCTGGCGCAAATCATCGCCCACATGACCAAGGCCGAGTTCATCGAGTTTTCCGCCGTGCTGACCGGTATCAAGGAAATCAAGCAGGTCATGGCCGATGCCGAACGCGCAAAACAATACGGAACGCGCACCATCGTTTTCATCGACGAAATTCACCGCTTTAACAAGGCCCAGCAGGATGCATTCCTCCCTCACGTGGAGAAAGGGAACATCCGCCTCATTGGCGCCACCACCGAGAATCCCTCCTTCGAAATTATCTCCGCGCTGCTTTCCCGCAGCCGGGTTTATGTGCTCAAACCTCTCACCGAAGACCAGGTCGTTGAACTGCTCAAGCGTGCTCTCGCCGACGAGACTCGCGGCCTGGGAAGCATGCAGTTGAAAGCAGGTGATGATGTCCTGAAAAAGATCGCGGCTTATTCGAGCGGCGACGCGCGCAGCGCTTACAACGTGCTGGAAGTTGCTGCCACTTTGGCTCGCGGACGAGATGCCAAAGAAGTTGGCGCTGAAATTTCGGACGAGATTGTTTCCGATGCGTTGCAGAAGCGCGTATTGCGTTACGACAAGGCCGGAGAAGAACACTACAACCTGATTTCCGCTCTTCACAAGTCAGTACGAAACAGCGACCCAGACGCCGCGCTCTACTGGCTCGGAAGAATGCTGGAAGCCGGCGAGGATCCCTTGTACATCGCCCGCCGCGTAGTACGGATGGCGGTCGAGGACATCGGCCTGGCAGATCCCAACGCACTTGGGCAATGCATGTCCGCGCGCGACGCCGTAGATTTTCTCGGCATGCCGGAAGGCAATCTGGCATTGGCCCAGGCCGTGGTTTATCTGTCGATTGCTCCCAAATCGAACGCGCTCTATACCGCCTATAGCGATATACAAGGCGACGTGGAACGCACAGCAGCAGAACCCGTCCCTTTACACCTGAGAAATGCGCCCACCGGACTGATGAAGGGCCTTGGTTACGGAAAGGGCTATCAATACGCGCACAACCTGGAAGACAAAGTGGCTGACATGCAATGTCTACCCGACAATCTTCGCGATCGTGTCTACTACCATCCCACCAGCGAAGGGGTTGAAAAGCGCATAAAAGAACGCTTGGACGAGATAAAACGCCGGCGTTCACAGGCTGCAAAAGGCGCTTCTCCAGCGCCTAAAACAGAATCCGGGACATAGCCCCCAGCATCTTATAAGAGCAAGTTCTTCCCTCGTTTCGCTGACATTGCAAAGGAGTTTCTATGGCTTCATTCCCTGGACCTGCCATGACCGCCACCGATCCTGTCAGCGTCCGCCCCATACAAATCGAGCAGGTTGAACATCTCCAAAAGCTGCAGAAGTGGTCGCGCAAAATCACGTCTATCCTCGATCTTGATGAGTTGATCGATCACGTCGTTAACGACGTTTCCTGCGCCTTTGGATGTGTGGAGACCAACCTTTATCTGCACGACGCGGAACGCGGCGAGCTGGAGGCGGCTGGCGTGCATGGCTGCACCAGTCACGGCAAAGGAGAACGCTACAAGATCGGCACCGAAGGCATGGTCGGATACGTCGCCTCCACGTTGCAGATGCGTTATGCACCCGACGTGCGCAAAGACCCGTATTACATCGGATGCGAGGAGTCCACTCTTTCCGAAGTAGCCATCCCACTCTTGGTCGATGGACAGCTGGTGGGAGTGTTTTCGGCTTCGCATCATGAATTAGACGCCTTCCCGCGCGAGCAGTTACGCATGCTGCAAGGGCTGTGCGATCACCTGGCGGTTGCGGTACACAATGCCCGGCGCTTCCAGCACGAACGCCACGAGCGCGAGCGCATGAGCCAGGAAGAGCGTGAGGCACGCATCATCCAGCAGGCTCTGTTGCCCAAGTGTTCGCCTTACATACCCGGGTTTGAAATCTCCGGCCTGTCCATCCCTGCGGGCGCGGTGGGTGGAGACTGGTACGATTTCATTCCCTTCGACGATGGCTGTTGGGGGCTGGTTCTCGCGGATGTTTCTGGAAAAGGTACCGCAGCGGCTCTGCTGATGTCCGCGACGCGCGGAATGTTGCGCTCGCTGGCGCAAACCTGCACCGGTCCGGGAGAAGTGCTGACCAAATTAAACCGCTTGCTTGTCCAGGATTTTCCTTCCGGCAGGTTCGTGACCATGCTGTTGGCCGTGTTGAATCCCTCGGCGCGCACCTTGACATTCTCCAGCGCCGGCCACTTGCGGCCCCTTCTGGTAGACGATCAGGGCGCGCGCTTCCTTGACAGCGAGCGCGGAATGCCTCTCGGCTTGGGAACGGGAGAATTTTCGGAAAGTCAGGTCCAACTCTCCGAAGGCGCACAGCTGGTGTTCTACAGCGATGGCATTACCGAGGCAACGGACGGGTCGGACGAAGAGTATGGCGCAGAACGCATGAGAGATCATGTCCTGCAGCCGGATGCTTCCGCAGAAACTATCCTTGCCGACGTCCGCAACTTCGCCAACGGCGAAGGTCTCCACGACGACGCCACGGTAATTTTCGTAAAAGCCTAAGGCATTAACCACAAAGGACACGAAGTAACACGAAGGGACTGCAGCGACAGGGTTTCCTTAGTGATACTTAGTGTCCTTAGTGGTTAATGCTGTTTTTTCTAAGATCACCGGAAACGGGCCCGATGCTCTTTCAAAATGCACTGGTCCATGATTACAAAAATGCCCGCCTTACGCGCCTTCTCCGCCGCCTTCTCGTGGACCACTGACTCCTGCATCCAGATCGCAGGCACTTTCAACTGGATCGCCTGATCCACAATCTCCTCCACATACTCCGGCCGCCGAAAAATATTCACGATATCGATCTTCTCCGGCACATCGAGCAACGACCGGTACGACTTCTCACCCAAAGAACCGTGAATGGTCGGGTTTACCGGAATGATGCGATAGCCCTGCGACTGCATGTACGCAGACACTCCGTGGCTGGGACGCAATGGGCTATTGGAAAGCCCTACTACGGCGATGGTTTGGGATCGTTTGAGCAGGTCCGCGATGGGATCCGAATGCGGCAGGGAGGCCATGGACAAATTGTAACTCTTGCCCGAACATCCGGGCCCTAAAGTCGCTCTTAGCTCTTACCGGTGGTGTTCACTTTTTGCTTATACATTTTTGTAGCCAGCTTGCGGACCGTATCCGAAACTTCCTTGTTGTTCGAGAGGTTTCGGAGATCGCCAACCAGTATGTTCTTCATCAGCCCAAGCGAAAGGTCTAACGGGGTTCGCGGATTGAAAACCAGCGCGCGGATGATGGAATAGTTTTTAGCAAACTTCCGCTTCATCGGGATGCCGCGCAGCACCGCTTCGAGCACATTCTTCTGCCCGGCAAATCTCTCCACTTCGCCGTCGCTGACTTTTGGCGATTCCAACACCGCCAGTGCCACAATCTTGGTACCATCTCGGATCAAAAGCGATCGCTCTTCTTTGCTGCCTTTCATCGCCAGTTGAATGCGGCCCTTGATATCAAGCTTGGAAATCTTCTGCAATGCACTGCCCCGTTGCTCCGTTGGACTCAGGCTGGTCTTCTTACTCGGGGCCTTTTTTGCCGCAGCCCCGGTAGCCACCGTGCTCTTTGCTGTCGCCTCTTCAGCCACTTGAGCTTCCGCGGCTGGCTCTTCCGCCACCGGCATAAATTCTTCGTAAATTCCGCCAATTGGTTGAAACGCGTGGTTCGCTTCCGCGGCAATCTCGTTTGCGTGTTCGGAAAGATATGCTAGAACCCCATCGTCCAGAAGCGCATCGCCTTCCTGGCTATCTTCCCCTGTCGACAGGTGGAACACCTCATCCAAGCCCGCGGATGGCGCTTCGGCGGCCTCTGCCACTGACGCCTCATCCTTCACGGGTACAGTTTCGGGCTCACTCGACTCTGCCGCGACCGGATTGATCAGGTTCCGTATGGTCTCGCTTTGAATTCCAGTGAGATTGACGTTCGACAAAAGCGCATGCAGTATCACGGGTGAACTCGTAATTCTCGGGCTCTTCAACATGATTTCGGCAGCGTCCCGGCTCGCGCTCGGCGCTAATTCGAGCAGCGACTCCTCCGACACCGATGGATTCGCCAGCAGCGCCGGCAGCAACACCGGCCGAAGATTTGCCGGCGAAATCAGATAGTTCAATACCTCTTTCGGAGTGGATGGATTGCTCGCGGCAGTTCGCGATGTCTCTTCATCCCAACCGGCAAGGGTGAGTTGTGCCTGTTGACCGAAAATCCTGTTGTGAACGGCCAGGTGGACCAGGACTTCAATCATTTCCGGGGCGGGCAAAGCCAGCGAGCCCTTGGAGGCTGACTGCATCAGATTCGAAGGCACAGCCGACGCGCGAATGAGATCAATCATGCGGGACATAGGTTCGAACTCCTGAGTTCAGTCTTCAGTCGTCGGTCTTCAGTCGTCAGTGTCGTCGGTTAACAGTGTTTAGTCGTTAGAAGCCACGACTTCGACTTTCCTGACGACTGAAAACTGACGACTGACGACTAATTACCCTTTTCCCCCCGTCGCATCTGCAGATAGGCGCGGATAAAAGGCTCAATGTCGCCATCGAGTACCCGATCCACGTCGCCGACTTCCATTTTGGTGCGGTGATCTTTGATCAGGCGATAGGGCTGTAAAACGTACGAACGAATTTGCGAGCCGAAATCGATGTCCAGCTTGGAGTCTTCGATCTTCTTGGTGGCTGCTCGCTGTTTCTCCAGTTCGTATTCATAGAGCTTGGAGCGCAGCATGCTCATTGCCCGCTCCCGGTTCTTGTGTTGCGAACGCTCGTTCTGGCAACTGGCCACCAGCCCGGTTGGAATGTGGGTCATGCGCACCGCGGAGTCGGTGGTGTTCACGTGCTGCCCACCCTTCCCGCCCGAGCGGTAGGTGTCCACGCGCAGGTCTTCCGGCTTGATCACGATCTCAATACTGTCGTCGATTTCGGGAGACACGTACACGCTGGCAAACGATGTATGCCGCCGTTTCGCCTGATCAAACGGAGAAATTCTCACCAGCCTGTGAACGCCAATTTCGCTGGTTAACAATCCGAAGGCGTACTCTCCATTGACCGCGAAAGTCGCCGACTTCAACCCCGCTTCCTCCCCCGGCTGGTAATCGTAAAGCACCGTTGGGAAGCCGCGCCGCTCCGCCCATCGCAGATACATCCGCAGCAGCATGTCGGCCCAGTCCTGCGACTCCGTGCCGCCCGCTCCCGGATGGATCGTCACGATGGCATTACGTGCATCGTTCTCGCCCGAAAGCAGGCTTTCGGTTTCGAGGCGGTCAACCAACCCCTTAAGCCCATCGATCTCGCGGCGCAGGTCGGCTTCCACATTCTCGCCTTCGCGGCCGAGATCGAAGTAGGCGGAAATGTCCTCGCCCCGGCGCACCAAATCCGACTCGGTGGCCAGTACGTTCTCCAGGCGCTTCTTTTGACGCATTACCTGCTGGGATTTTTGCGGATTCGACCAAAGACCAGGGTCAGCAGCCTGCTTCTCAACTTCGACTAGCTGTTCACGAAGCGTGCCTGCGTCAAAGGTACTCCCGAAGATCACGAACCTTGTCCTTCAGTCCTGAATATTCCTGTTCGAGCTCTTCATGCATATTAGGGTTCTGTCCTGTCGCGGAATAGGAAATGAAAAAGCAGCCCCGCTAACGAAATTATCGCACAGAGATAAGCGAACCAATCCCCGTGACGGGTGTAGAACGTGGTTACGTTGGTGAGGGCGTAGTTGGCATCAAGAGCAGCCCGGACCTTGCGGGGAATGCTGGCCACTACCCGTCCGTAAGGATCGATCGAAGCGGTCACCCCGGTGTTGGTGTCGCGCAACAACCAGCGATAGTTCTCTACCGCTCGCATGCGCGCTTGTTTGAGGTGCTGCGCGTAAGCCCCGCTATCGCCATACCAGCCGTCGTTGGAAATGTTTACCAGAACCTGCGCCCCGTTCGCCGCCAGCTGCCGGATTTCATCCGGAAAAATGGACTCATAGCAGATAAAGACACCCAGCTTGCTATCGCCCGTCTGCAGCGGCGCACGCGACCCGCCGGAAGAAAAATCGCCGACCTCCTTGGTCAACCCTCCGGCAAACCCGAACACCCGTTTGAACGGAACATACTCACCGAACGGAACCAGGTGAATCTTGTCGTAGCGCCCGACCCACTCGCCGCCCGGACTTACCAGGCTCCCAGAGTTGTAAAGCTGGGTGGCATGCAGCGGTGTCTCGCCCGCCTTGCGAATGCCCAAACTTCCAACCACCATCCAGGTTTGCGCCTGTCGCGCAATATTGCTGACGCTATCGCGAAATGCGGGATCCGTCGTATAGAACGGGGCCGGCGACTCTGGCCACACAATCAAATCTGGAGACGCCGCCGATGCACTGGAAGAGTCTGCAGCAGCACCGAAGTTGTTCTGGTCTTTCCCCGGTTTAGTCAGGCTGAAAAGACTCAGATCGCGCAGCGTGCCGTCGAAATATTCCTTGGTCCAGTCGCCACCCTGCAAAATCGGAATGTTCGCCTGCACCAGGCGGGCAGTACGGTCGGCGGGCACCGCCGGCGGACTGATCAATCGTCCGGCCTGCAACACAATCATTGCCGCGGCCGTCGCCAGCAAGAGCGGCGTGCGCTTGGAGCGTTGCCCCCTCTCTCCCCTGATCACAAACGCAGCCGCCAACGCTGTATTCACCACCATGATTTCGAATGACAGCCCGTACACCCCAGTCACCGTGGCAATACGCGCCAGGGGGATATTGTCCACTTGGGAAATTCCCAACAAATCCCAGGGAAATCCGGTAATGCGAGTCCGGGCCAGTTCCACCGCGACCCACAGAAACGGCGCGAGCAGAAGAACCCGGCGAGGCCCAGGAATCGATCCCTCCTTGCTGGGCCATTTCCCTGCAGGGTTCGCCAAAAGACTGATCAGTAATCCGAAGAAACCGTGATAGAGAGCAAGATAAAGACAGAAAAGAAACAGAAGCCCCAGCGCGGCCGGCGTCCCCACCCCGCCATACTGGCGCATGGTGTTGAAGATCCAGTAGCAGGTTCCGGCATACCAAATAATTCCGCAGCAGTAAGCCAGCAAAAAGCCCTGCACCGGACGTGCCGGCAACAGCTTGACCCCGGCGCGAAGCTGCAACGTGTCGGGTTCGCGGGCACGCAAAAGTGCAACCACAAGTGGAGCGATCGCGGCCCAGCAAAGAAAATACAAATTGGGCAACGGAAATACCACAATCTGCAGCCCGGCCGACAGCAACATCAGGAGCCAGGCGCTTTTATGGATTCTCCAAATACCCATTCGGAACACATAGAAAGAATAACAAAGTGCCGTCGACCTCACTTCATCAACCACCAGGGACACCAAAGGATCACAAAGGAAATCCGACGGCGCGGTTTCCTTAGTGTTACTTCGTGTCCTTCGTGGTTAAAGCCCTACGGCACGCCGACCAGAAGAGCGCTATGCGGGAAGCGACACAGGACTGTACCCCAGCCCTGCCAATGGGCTAACATAGCTGACGCGCATTGGGTCCCACCTCAGGGATACAATTCATCTGCTACAGTGATTGACCACAGGAGCATTCGGTCCCGCGATCGTATTGGCCTTGGATGGCGCTCAAAACATGAAGATGCCGCCAGCCTTTAGCGATTCCGGCCCTCTCACGAATTAACCCGCCCGAGCATGGCATCTCCTCCACAACCCGCTGGCTCAACCGCGAACCGCGTTCGCATCGTCGTAGCTACGTCGGTGATGCTAACTTTCATCTCCTATTGGCGGGCCGCTGCCATTGTCCTCAACGACCTGGGCTCTTCAGCCTTCTACGCCGCAGGCATCGCCGAGCAGGCCGTCGGTAAGTCCGCTCCCTGGTTCATTCTGGGAGTCATGCTGTTTTCGTTCGCGGTGCGCGCCGTGTACGTGGAGAGTTGTTCCATGTTCGTCCGCGGCGGCGTCTACCGCGTGGTCAAGGAAGCCCTGGGCGGCACCTTGGCCAAGATCAGCGTCTCCGCCCTGATGTTCGATTACATCCTCACCGGCCCCATCTCAGGCGTTTCCGCAGGGCAATACATCGCGGGTCTCATCAATGACACTTTCGCCACCGCCGACGCCCATGGCTGGGTCCCTCGTGCCATGCACAACATGTTCCACGGCGTGCCGCACGTGGACGTCAACTGGACATCGGTCGTCTTCGCGGTTCTAGTCACCCTGTATTTCTGGTGGCAGAACACCAAGGGAATTCAGGAGTCCAGCGAAAAAGCGTTACGGGTCATGCAGATCACCACCGTGATGGTGATCATGCTGCTTGGCTGGTCCGCTTTGACTTTGATGAAGCAGGGATTTCAGCCCGTCCCGCTGCCTACACCTGACAACCTGCATTTCAGCAATGAAGCCCTCGGCTTCATGAAGCACACCGACCTGGCTCAGGACCTGGCCAGAAAATTCGGCATCCTCGGCATCCTGATCGCCTTCGGACACTCTGTGCTGGCCATGAGCGGCGAGGAATCGCTCGCGCAGGTCAATCGCGAGCTTGCTCATCCCAAGCTCAAGAACCTGAAACGCGCCGCCATCATCATCGCCGTTTACAGCTTCGTATTCACCGGACTGACGGCCCTGCTGTTCGTGATGATCATCCCGGACTCCGTCCGCATCCCGATTTACAAGGACAACCTGATCGCCGGGCTCGCCATGTATCAGTACGGCCCGGTATTGCTCAAATTGTTCTTCCGCGCGTTCGTCGTAGTTGTCGGTTTCCTGATCCTCTCCGGCGCGGTGAATACGGCGATCATCGGATCGAACGGCGTCCTCAACCGCATTTCGGAAGATGGCGTCCTTACCGACTGGTTCCGTCAACCCCATCCGCGTTTCGGCACCACCTACCGGATCGTCAACCTGGTCGTCTTTCTCCAGCTTTTTACCATTCTGGTCAGTCATGGCAACGTCTACCTGCTGGGCGAGGCTTACGCCTTCGGCGTCATCTGGAGCTTCACTTTTAACAGCTTGGCCATGCTGGTGCTGCGGGTCAAATACAAGGGCGAACGTGGATGGAAAGTTCCGCCTAACATCACCATAGCGGGCCATGAAATTCCTCTCGGGCTAGCGTCGGTTTTCCTGGTACTGCTGTCGACCGCCATCGTCAACCTCTTCACCAAGTCCATCGCGACGGTGGCCGGCGTTTCCTTCGCCGCTGGATTCTTCCTGATTTTCACCATCTCGGAGCGTGTGAACCGCAGCAAGCATGCCCTCGCCGAGCAGCATATGAAGGAGCACTTCCAGTTGCTCCAAAGCGACACCGTCGAGCGCTCGCGTCTGGGAATCCGTCCCGGCAACGTGATGGTGACGGTCCGTGACTACAACACCCTGAATCACCTGAAGTGGGCGCTCGAGCGTATCGACACCAAGGAACAGGATATTGTCGTCATGTCGGCGCGGGTCAGCCAGTTCGGGACCGCTGCCTACGATCTTTCCACCGAGCAGATCTTCAGCGATTACGAGCAGCAGCTCTTTACCCGTGCCGTCTCGGTCGCCGAAGGATTCGGCAAACACGTTTCGCTCCTGGTCGTGCCGGCCCGCGATCCCTGGTCGGCCATCGTTCAGACCGCAAACAACCTGGAAGCTTCCGCCGTGGTCTCCGGTCTCTCCAGCAAGATGACTTCACAGGAACAGGCGTTCTTCCTGGGACAGGCGTGGGAAGCCATGCCCGAGCCCAAGCGGCAATTCATTTTTCAGGTGGTTCGTCCCGATCGCAAAGTGGACACGTTCCACATCGGGCCCCACACCCCTTCGCTGAAAACCGAAGACGTGCACCTCGTGCACCGCCTCTGGCTCAATATCACCCATGAAGAAGGTTTAGGAGCTTTGCATCACCACGACATCCTGACCGAAGCTCTGACCCGCTTCGCCCGCGAGTACGCCGGCCATGACCGACAGGACATTCTGCGGGATCTGCGGAAAGCCTCCGGAGCCACGGTGACAACCAGAGCCCTGGGTGATGGTGGCCAGGGCCCCGCCACGCCAGAGACGGAGCCTGTCATCGTGCTGCCTCCGGTCCCCAAAAAACCGGGTCCAAACAAACCTGACGGCGGCCCATCCACTCCGCCAGTCTGTGGTCCCTAATCTGACACTGGCGCGAGCGTTCCGCTCGCACCGGCAACATCAAAACAAGTCACCTGGAAAGGATCGATTTCATGTCCGCTCCGCAACTCACCCCCGATCAGGCAAAATTCATTTTGAACACAGCACTCCCCACCCTCAAACTGGAGCACCAGACCACTAAAAAAGTGATCGAGGCCATCCCACTGGACAAGGGAGACTATCGTCCCGACGCTATTTCTAAAACCGCTCTGGAGCTTGCGTGGCACATCGTGGCAGCGGAAAAACGTTTCTTCAGTGGCATACCCGTCGGCGCGTTTGATTTCACTCCAATCCACCGGCCGGAGTCCATCACAAACTCGGCCGGAATTGCATCTTGGTTTGACGAAACCTTCGCCGAAAACCTGCGGAACCTCGAAAGTGCCGGCGGTGAACCGCTGGCCAGGATGATCGACTTTCGCGGCATATTCCAGCTTCCGGCGGTCGCCTTCGTCCAGGTTGCAATGAATCACACCATCCACCATCGAGGACAGCTCTCCATGTACCTCCGGCCCATGGGAGCCAAAGTCCCCTCCATCTACGGCGAAAGCTACGATGCAGCGCAGGACCGCTTGCAAAAAGAAGCCGTAACGAAATAAACCGGGGAACTCATCCTTACGCGCCCGCGGGAGACCACGACTTCAATCGTCCTATCCGAATGTCGGAAAGCCACGGCTCAGTCGTTCAATCCGAATGTAGGGAAGGGCACGACTTCAGTCGTGCCGCCTGATCCGCTGAGCAACGTGGCTTCAGCCACTGAGGTCAGCTTTCCGGAATGCGATTCTCTCGTCGCGAACCACCCGTACACCATCCCCCCAACCCCAAAAGTAATGTTCGCCCACAACCCCACTCTTCTATAATCAAAAAGAGCCTCCCATGCCGGACAAGAAGTCTCCTAAGCCGCCAGTCGCGGAAAGCCCGATCGCCGACGTATTCGAGGACCGCCATCCTTCGCAGTCCGAAAAAGACTGGGCCGAAAAAACTCTTCTCCCCACGCTGGAGAAGTCTCCGGAAAAGCCCATCGGCTCAGCCACCGGCACCAATCTCGACCAGCACGGCAACGCCCGCTTCACCACCATTTCCGGCGTACCGATCCGTCGCCTCTACACTCAGGCCGACTTGCCAGAAGACTGGAGCGCGGAAAAATATCTTGGCTTTCCCGGACAGCCGCCGTTCACCCGCGGAGTTCACGCCAGCGGATACCGCGGCAAACTTTTCACCATGCGCCAGTTCTCCGGCTTCGCTTCGCCGGAAGAAACCAACCAGCGCTACAAGTATCTTCTGGAGCATGGCGGCAGCGGCCTATCGGTCGCATTCGATCTTCCCACCCTTATGGGCTATGACTCCGATCACCCTGCCAGCGAGGGTGAAGTTGGCAAATGCGGCGTAGCCATCGATTCCCTCGAGGACATGGAAATCCTCTTCGGCGGCATCGATCTGGAAAAAACGACTGTCTCGATGACCATCAACTCCCCGGCATCAGTCCTGTGGGCGATGTACCTGGTCGTCGCTGAACAACAGGGCGCCGACTGGAAGAAAATTTCAGGTACGCTTCAGAACGACATCCTCAAGGAATACATCGCTCAGAAGGAATACATTTATCCTCCTGCGCCGTCGATGCGCCTGGTCGTCGACACCTTCGAATTCGGTTCAAAGTTCACTCCGAGATTCAACACCATTTCCATCAGCGGATATCACATCCGCGAAGCCGGCTCCACCGCGCTGCAGGAGCTCGCCTTCACTCTGTACGACGGCGTTGAGTACGTGGAATGGGCGCAACGGCGCGGACTCGACGTAGACGACTTCGGTCCCCGCCTGAGCTTTTTCTTCAACGCCCATAACGACTTCTTCGAAGAGATCGCCAAGTACCGCGCCGCGCGCAAGATCTGGTACCAGGTAATGAAGGACCGGTTCAAAGCGAAAAACCGGCGCAGCTGGCTGTTGCGCTTCCACACCCAGACCGCAGGCGTCTCGCTGCCCGCCCAGCAACCCATGAACAATATCGCCCGGGTCGCACTGCAGGCCATGGCCGCGGTTCTCGGCGGAACCCAGTCCCTGCACACCGATTCCTACGACGAAGCCCTGGCCTTGCCGACAGAAGAAGCCGCCCGCATTGCCCTGCGCACCCAGCAGATTATCGCTTACGAATCGGGAGTGACCCAGACGGTCGATCCCCTCGGCGGATCATATTTCCTGGAAAGCTTGACCCTGCAAATGGAAAAGGGCGCATTCGACTATTTCTCGAAGCTCGACGCCATGGGCGGCATGGTCAAAGCCATCGAGCGTGGATATCCGCAAAAAGAAGTTGCGGAAGCCTCCTACCAATACCAGCGTGCCGCCGAAGCGAAAGAAAAAATCATCGTAGGCGCCAACGAATTCGTGATCGAAGAGACTCCGCCTCACACCTTGTACATCGATGAAAGCGTAGCCCGGCAGCAGACCATCAAGCTGAAAGCCCTGCGCGCCCGCCGCTCCAACGAAGAAGTGCAACGCGCTCTCGATGCGCTTGAAGAAGGCCGCGGCCCAGGATCCAAGTTCGCCGGCCAATGGAGACATCTCCCCAGCCAACACCATGCCCTATATCGTGGACGCCGTGCGCGCCTACGCCACTGTAGGCGAAATCTGCGAAGCCCTCCGCGAAGTATTCGGCACCTACACCGAAGTAAGCATCACCTGATTGCAGGAGACCGGCGCGCCTCAAAACACTTCCAATTTCAACATCAGCAGGATTATCTTTGAGGTCACAAATTGTGACCTCAAGGGGAACGAGAATCAAATCTTGAGATCGCAAATTGCGATCTCAATAAAGACCAATTTCCATGCCAAAACGCCGAGCAACTCTATCCCCGCCGGTAGAATCGCGCATCCTGATCATCCACCACCAGAGAGTCATCCTCGATAGCGACCTCGCTGAACTCTATGGTGTCACCGTCAGGCAGTTAAACCAGCAGGTAAAACGCAACCAGGAACGGTTTCCGGGGGATTTTATGTTCCAACTCACGGCTAAAGAAGATCAAATCTTGAGATCACAAATTGTGATCTCAAGTTCAAAGCATGGCGGACGCCGTTATCCGCCCTACGCTTTCACCGAACACGGCGCCATCATGGCCGCGACCGTGCTCAACTCCAAGCAGGCCATCGACATGAGTGTTTTCGTGGTTCGTGCCTTCGTACGGATGCGCGAGATGCTGGTCAAAAACCGCCAACTCGCCGCCAAAATCAATGAGTTAGACCGCCGACTCGAAACCCATGACACCGCGATCCAGGACCTCATCGACGCAATCAAGGAACTCATGATCCCGGAGGAAGGATCAAAGCGGAAAATCGGGTTCCAGCTCCCTCCAGCCAAATCCTAGGTATAAAGCCCTCTTCTTGAGGTCACAAATTGCAACCTCAAGTTTGGACGACTGAAAATCATTATGAATTTGAGCAGGGCTTGTAAAGTGTTTCCCCAGCTTAACTTAGCCCTGACGTTGTACATTAATGTACATACCACAATATGAGTACGGAATGTTCCACGTGGAACACTTCTTCATTTTGCCGGCTGCTTGTTCCTTTGCCGGTACAGCGTCCCGTCCACCTGCTGCGTCATCGCCTCGATGTCGAGGGGCATCTCCAGGAATGCCGCTACCGTCTCTGCCGCTTTCTTAGGCTCATTTAAAACGGAGTGATACTGCAGCCTGCATGCTTTCACGTGAGGCTTGCTGTTGAGCCAGGCGTACACATCCGACAGGTGGTCCTGGAAAGCCCGCGACACCACTGAGTTGTCTTCACTCGGGTTGAAAGTTCCGCGCCGGCGCAGCATTTCGTCCTGCGACGCCATCACCTCAGGCAGCGGTCGTTGCATAAAAATTACGCGGTACTCATGCCCCGCCGGCAGCGAAAGCAGAAGCTGCGAAATCACCTTCACCGCCTTGCCTTCCGCTTCCTCGATGCAGGCAGAGTTTTTGGGGAGTTGCTTGATGCGTTCCCACTCAAGATAGCCGCGCGGGTTGTCGACGTCAGCCCGGCGTTCGCCGTCTGAAAGAATTGGGACTCCGCCCGCAGCCAGCATCTGCATCATCAGAGAAGTGCCCGAACGGGGAAGGCCAGAAACGATTGTTATCATGATCACCTTTCGTGAAGCACTCAATAGTAAACGGTTGTGCTGCGCTGGATGTGGCGCGGGCGCCCTCGCCCGCG
The DNA here is from genome assembly GCA_963765715.1 of Terriglobia bacterium. GTDB lineage: Bacteria > Acidobacteriota > Terriglobia > Terriglobales > Acidobacteriaceae > JAIQFF01. The sequence continues at coordinate 194,701 of CAVXXN010000014.1, read as the reverse complement.
TCCCGGAACTCGCAAGACAACCGTGCTAGACTGACCCGCGTGTCGCCGACTACTCGAAGACGATTCATGGGGCAGTGCGCAGCTACCGCAGCCACAGCGTGGCTCTATCCGACCTTGAGGCCAGGCCGCTTCCGCTCCAGACCTGCAATTTCCCTCCGAACCGCGGCAGCGAATCGCCGTCGCTTCCTACCCTTTCCGCGAATTCATTGCCGGGCCGGAGCATAAACAAGGCAACCCAACCATCGAACTCAAAGACTTCGCGGCGCATGTCATCGAGAAATTCAATGTCAACAAGATCGAGCCCTGGACCGGGCACTTCCCTGCTACCGATGCGAAATACCTTGAACAGTTTCGCGCTGCGGTTGAAAAGGCAGGCGCCGCGGTCGCAAACATTGCCGTGGATGGTGAACATAGTCCGTACGCCGCCGACCGTGCGGAGCGTGAACAGGCCATCGCTTTCAGTAAGCAGTGGGTGGATGCCGCGGTCATTCTCGGCTCGCACAGCATTCGCACCAATATCCCGCAGGCGAAAGGCACGCGGCCAGACGTGGGCGTCGCCGCAGACAGCCTGGAACGCGTGGTGGATTATGCGTCGGAGAAAAATGTCGTCGTGAATCTGGAGAATGACAACCCGGTCAGCGAAGATCCATTTTTTCTGGTGAAGCTGATCGAAAAAGTGAACAGCCCGTGGCTGCGCGCCCTGCCCGGATTTCGGCAACACCCTTGCCGCGAAAGAATCCTGATTACGCATATCGTGGCATCGATGCCATGTTTGCCCATGCTTACTGCATCGCGCACGTGAAGTCTTCGGAGACCAACAACAAGGGAACATTTCAGGTGGATATGGCAAAGACCTTCGGGATCATGAAGCGGCACGGCTTACAAAGGTTATTGTTCGATGGAGTGGGATGACGCGGGCGATCCTTACCGGGGAACCACCGAGCTGATCAAGACGACTCTGCAGTATCTTTCTTAGGCTGATGCTCGCGCTTAGCCTAATGCTCGCGGGCGAGTCGCCCGCAACCACACGAGCCATTGCCTGCTATCTTCTTTGATCTGACCTAGCGTCAAAATATTGGCATGCGGAAAGCAATTCAACATCTGAAGAAATGCTGATCCCGTCCTCTCCGCCATCATCGAAAGCGTAGGACCGTACCGCATGGAATTTAGTCCGCCCGAATTTCACAGTCTGGCCGAGGCCATCGTCTATCAGCAGCTGCATGGGAAGGCAGCAGTCACCATCTTCAAACGCTTCGCCGCATTGGCGGGCGATCCGCTCACGCCTGAAGGGATACTCAAGCTGACCGACGCACAGCTGCGCTCGGCGGGATTGTCGAAGCAGAAGTCGTCCTACCTGAAAGACATGGCGCAGCGCACCTCCCGCGGCGAACTCGACTTCTCGCGACTGCCCGAGATGAGCGACGAAGAAGTCATCAAGCACCTCACCCAAGTCAAAGGCGTTGGCGTGTGGACCGCGCAGATGTTTCTGATGTTTGCCCTGCGGCGTCCCAACGTCCTGGCTACCGGCGATTACGGCATCCGGGCTGGCGATCAAGAAGCACTACAAAAAACGCAAAATGCCCAAGCCTGAACAGATGGAAAAGATTGCGAAGTGCTGGGAGCCGTATCGCAGTGTGGCGTGCTGGTATCTATGGCGGAGCCTGGACGTCAAAACGATGTAGGAACCGCCTAATGAACTTCACGTCATCCTGAGGGACTTTAGTCCTGAAGGATCTGGCGTGCACACCCGAACTGCCCGAAGAGTTCCGAAACGCCAGTCGCCAGATCCTTCGCTTCGCTCAGGATGACGTCAAAGTCACTACGGCAAGGAGCTTTCCAATCTGCGATCCAAATTCTCAATCCCCGGTAACCTGTGCTCCCTTGCGGCCTCTGTGGTTAAATGGAGGCGATGGCCGAGCCGAAAATCCGCGTGCTGGTGGCCAAGCCCGGCCTTGATGGACACGATCGCGGCGCCAAAGTCATTGCCCGCGCTTTACGCGATGCCGGCATGGAAGTGATCTACACCGGCCTGCGGCAGACGCCGGAGATGATCGTGAACGCGGCGCTGCAGGAAGACGTTCATGTCATCGGGCTTTCGATTCTTTCGGGCGCGCACAACGCCATCGTCCCTCGCGTGATGGACCTGCTTAAGCAAAACAAGATGGACGACGTGCTGATCGTGCTCGGCGGCATCATTCCCAATCAGGACGTGGATAGCCTCAAGAAATCCGGCGTCGCCGCCATCTTCCAGCCTGGCACCGCGATGGATGATATCGTCCAGTTCATCCGCGCCAACGTCAAGCCGCGCGGCGTGCCCACGGCTACTTAATGGCCGAAATCAGCACCTCGCGTTTGAAAGAACTTCTCCAGCACACCATCGGACCGACGCCCTGGTACTGGAAAACTTTTCCCGCATTCAATTCTGCTTCCGGACAGCGCTTCATCTGGACCCATCACGGCAGTGAGGGACCGCTGGGTTATCTGGTCTCGCTCGCGCTGCAACAGGAGCCTGAAAAGCCGCGCCTGGCGCTGAATACCTATTGCCGTCCGTTTTTCGTTCCGCCGTCGCACCTGGGCATCTGGTGTCCCGAAGGACGCAGTATTCGCCTCGTCTGTTTCGATCCCGATCAACTTAAAGGCCTTCGACTTCGCGGAAATTGCCGGCTGGTTCAAACAATCCAGTGAACGCATTTACGCCGCGACCGAGCCCGTTGCCGATTTCGAAATTCCGCTCGGCTTGCCAGCGGGCATGCACAAGATCGAAGTGCCAGCAGACCTGCGGGAAGTGGACGAGTTGATCATTCCCACCAGTTACCCAGCCAAAAATCCAGACGATCCCGCTTTTGCGCTCTATGTCGTCTATCTGCAAGCGGGGCTGGTGGAGGTTCTGCCGCAGAAGATGGTTTACGGCCAGTCAGTATCAGGTGGGAAAGCAATGGATCACGCGGGCCGCGCGCGATCCCGAGTCGCATCGCATTTTTGGCGAATGTTTTGGATCTGGCAGTTTTCTGCTGGAGGAAGACGGATGCCGGCTGGACCGCTGGATCGAAAAGAATCCGTAGCGAAACTTGCGACCTGGTGGTTGACGTTTGCGCGTCGACCTGAGGTTGCGCGTCGCTCCGGCTGTTATACCGTAATCGGTTTCAGCTCTTTAGATTCTTTTATGAACGAACGCATTGATCCCGAGTTGCCATCGAGTTCGACCGTCCTCGAGTCGCACGTCGACCCCACTTCCGCGCGCTTTGAAGCCAACATGCGCTTTCTGGCTGACCTGGTTTCGCAGGTCCGCAACGAAGAAGAAAAGATTCGCGAGGGCGGCGGCGCGAAGGCCATCGAAAGCCAGCACAACAAAGGACGCCTTACCGCCCGCGAACGCATCAATCTGCTGGTCGATCCCGGAACATTTTTTGAACTCTGGCGCTTACGCGGCGCACGGAATGTATGAAGAGTGGGGCGGCGCACCGGCTGCCGGAGTGATCACCGGGCTGGCCCGCATTCAAACGCGGCTGGTGATGATTATCGCCAACGACGCCACGGTGAAAGCCGGCGCATTTTTCCCCATGACGGCGAAGAAAGTGATTCGCGCGCAGAATATCGCCATCGAAAATCGCATTCCCACGGTCTATCTGGTCGATTCCGCGGGGGTATTTCTTCCTTTGCAAGAAGATGTTTTTCCCGACACCGACGATTTCGGCCGCGTGTTTCGCAATAATGCCGTCATGTCGGCGATGGGAATTCCGCAGATCGCCGCCATCATGGGCATGTGCGTGGCCGGCGGCGGATATTTGCCGGTGATGTGCGATCACGTGCTCATGACCGACGGCAGCGGGCTTTTCCTGGCTGGGCCGGCGCTGGTGCAAGCTGCGATCGGACAGAAAGATTTCCGCCGAAGAACTGGGCGGCGCGGCCATGCATTCCGCGATCAGCGGAACCGTGGATTTTCGCGAGCCCAACGATGAAGCCTGCCTGGCGCGCATTCGCGCCATCATCGAGAAGTGGGGATACCGGCGGCAATCTCCCTGGGACCGCAAAAAGCCGCAGCCGCCGGCGCTGGCCGCCGAAGAAATCTATGGCATCTATGATTCTTCCCCGGCGCGCCCCTATGACATGAAAGAAATTCTGGCGCGCATCGTGGACGGCAGCCGCTTCGATGAATACAAACCCGAGTATGGCAAAACGCTTATCTGCGGTTACGCGCGCATCGGTGGATTTGCTGTCGGCATCGTTGCCAATCAAAAACTGCACGCGCAGCAGACCGACCATGAAGGCCACAAGCGAATCGAGTTCGGCGGCGTGATCTATACCGAGTCAGCGGAAAAAGCCGCCCGCTTCATCATGGACTGCAACCAGAATCTGATTCCGCTGGTTTTCTTCCACGATGTAAATGGATTCATGGTGGGGCGCGACGCGGAGTGGAGCGGCATCATCAAAGCCGGCGCGAAGCTGGTGAATGCGGTGTCGAATTCCGTGGTGCCCAAGATTACCGTGATCGTCGGCGGATCGTTCGGCGCGGGGCACTACGCGATGTGCGGCAAAGCCTACGATCCGCGGTTCGTGTTTGCCTGGCCGACAGCGCGCTACGCGGTGATGAGCGGCGACGCCGCCGCCGGCACGCTGGTCGAAATCAAGATCAAGCAACTGGAACGCAGCGGCAAGACAGCTGAGCGAAGAAGAACGCAAAGAACTGTTCGAATCGACGAAGAAGACTTACGACGAGCAAACCGATCCGCGTTACGGCGCAGCGCGACTTTGGATCGACAAGATCATCGATCCGGTAGAAACGCGGGACGCGATCACGCAGGCACTTGAAGCTGCCGCGCTGAATCCCGATGTGCCGGAGTTTAAAGTCGGAGTGCTGCAAACTTGAAGCATTCAGCACGGATTTACACGGATCTCAGAATAGCAAAAGTTCATTGACGAATCCGTAGATCCGTGGCCGATTCTTCAATGCCTGATCTGGTAAAACTCGTCGAATGTCCGCGCGATGCCTGGCAGGGGCTGCAAGGGCAGATCCCCACTTACATCAAGACCGACTATCTGAAAGCCTTGATCAGCGCGGGATTCAAGCATATTGATGCGGTTTCGTTCGTCTCGCCGAAAGCTGTGCCGCAGATGGCCGACTCGGAAGAAGTGCTGAAAGAGCTTGATCCGCCCGACGATGTCGAGATTATTGGCATTGTGGTGAATGAGAAAGGCGCGCAGCGCGCGATCGCCACCGGCGCGGTGCGGACGCTCGGGTTTCCTTATTCGGTTTCGCCGACTTTCTTGCAGAACAATCAGCATCAGACGCTCGAAGAAGCCATCGACGAACTGGAAAAGATCAACAACAAAGGCCGAGGAACGCGGGCTCGACACAGTGGTTTATATCTCGATGGCTTTTGGCAATCCATACGGCGATCCCTGGAACGTTGGCGAAGTAGTAGATGCAGTCGATCTTCTCGAATCGGAAGGCGTTCGCACGATCTCGCTGGCCGACACGGTAGGACTGGCCGGGCCGGCGCAAATTCGCGAATTGTTCGCAGCGGTGATTTCGAAGTACGACTATCTTGAAATTGGAGTGCATCTGCACAGTCGTCCGGATCAGGCCGTGGAGAAAATTCTGGCCGCGTATGACGCGGGTTGCCGGCGGTTTGATTCCGCGCTGGGTGGACTTGGCGGATGTCCCTTCGCGCAGGATGCGCTGGTGGGAAATATTGCGACGGAAAAAGTGGTCGAAGCGCTAAAGCAACGAGGCGCGGAGTTGCCTGCGCTGAAATCGCTGGACGTGTTGTTGCGGGTGACAGCGGAGATTGGCGCGCGGTACACGGCGGCAGCGGCGGATTAATTGCTGCTCGGTTTCAGCAGTAGGGGAAGCGTCACTACTTCCGGAGTACGCGATGACGATAGGGGTCCTTCGACTACGTAAATCGTTTCGCGTAGCGAAACGATTTACTTCGCTCAGCGATGATGGCAGCGGCTACGAGCTACACATGGACATACAAAACCATTCAGCTTTCTTTCGATTCCGGCGTTGCGACGATCACTCTCAACCGGCCGGAAAGCGGAATGCCATCAGTTTTGCGCTTGTCGAAGAACTGCTGGCCGCTCTCGATGAGGTCGAGCAATCTTCAGCCCAGGTCGCTGATTCTCACCGGCGCGGGCAAGGCGTTCTGCGCCGGCATGGATCTGGACGAACTCAAAAATCTGCTCGGGCAAGACCCGCGACGAAAACGTCGAAGATTCAACAGCGCATGGCCCGCATCTTCCGGCGCATTTATGATTTTCCGCTGCCGACCATCGCAGCGGTGAACGGGGCGGCCATTGCGGGAGGCACCGGATTTGCCACCATGTGCGATTTCACGCTGGCCGTGCCCGAAGCGAAGTTTGGCTACACCGAAGTGCGCATTGGATTTGTCCCGGCCATCGTTTCTTCGATGCTGGTCTGGCAAGTGGGACACAAGATTGCACGCGACCTGCTTTTGACGGGACGGCTGTTTGATGCAGCCGAGGCCCATCGCTATGGACTGGTCAACGAAATTGTGGAGCCCGAACAGCTGATGACACGGGCACGCGAACTGGCGGCGCAACTTATGGAAAATAGTCCGTCATCGATGCGGGCAACCAAGCGACTGATCAATGGATTCATCGCCGGGCAACTCGATCAGCAGATCGGCGAGGCGGTGCAGGACAACGCTCGCATTCGCACCACCGCCGACTTCCGCGAAGGCATCACCTCGTTTCTTGAAAAGCGCAAACCGCGCTGGAGCGGCAAGTGAGCCAAGCGAAAGAACCACGCTGGCGCCGTGTGCGAAAGTCGCGTTGCGAGTGCGCTACGCGGAGACCGATCAGATGGGCGTGGTCTATCATGCCAATCACTTCATCTGGTTCGAAATCGGGCGTGTGGACTTGATGCGCCAGCTTGGGTTTCACCTACCGCGACATGGAACGCGACCACGGATGCTTTATCCCCGTGGTGGACGCGCGCTGCCGCTACAAGGCGTCCGGCCCGGTATGACGACGAAATCATCGTGCGGACGCATTTGAAAAATGTGCGCGAGTCAGTGATTCATCTTTGGGTACGAACTGGTGCGAGCCGGCGACGGCGAATTGCTGGCCGAGGGCGAAACCACGCACATGTCATGGATGCAGAGATGAAAGCCGCACCGCTGCCGGCGAAATATTCTGAAAGTATTTCAGGAAGCGGCGGGAAAGTAAGTGAACTGTCTTTGGAACTTGGCAATTCAGAAAGCGGAAACCTGCATCGTGAAAGCTCTTCACATTAACGGTAACGATCTCACGCTGGAAGCAGTGCGGGAAGTCGCAGTCGAGCGCCGCGCCGTCCTTCTTGCCCCTGACGCTCGCGCGGCTGTCGACCGGGCGCGCGCGGTGGTGGATGCGCTGGTTGCGGAGAATCGCGTCTCTTACGCAATCACCACCGGAGTCGGCAAGCTCAGCGACGTTCGCATCGCGGGCGACCAGATTCGCGAACTGCAGGTGAACCTGCTCCGGTCTCATGCCGTCGGGAGTTGGAGAGCCGCTATCCATTGCCGAGACCCGGGCCATGATGCTGCTGCGCGCCAATTCCCTTTCCAAGGGTCATTCCGGCGTGCGCAGCGCGATCATCGACACGATCTGCGAGATGCTGAATCGCGGCGTCACTCCAATGGTGCCGTCGCAGGGCAGCGTTGGAGCAAGCGGCGATCTGGCTCCCCTAGCGCATCTTGCGCTGGCGCTGATCGGCGAAGGCGAATGCCTGGATGAAAAAGGCGCGCGCATCCCGGCAGCCGACGCCATGCGGCGAGCGCAAGTCAAGCCGCTGGTGCTCGAAGCCAAGGAAGCGGTGTCGCTGATCAACGGCACGCAGGGGATGCTGGCAGTGGGCGTGCTGGCTCTGCTGGCGGCCGAGACGCTGGCCGATACGGCTGACGTCATTGGCGCACTCGCGCTGGACGCTCTGCGAGGCACGGATGTGGCCTTCGACGAGCGCATTCACAAGGCGCGTCCCACAGCGGACAAATCAAGACAGCCGCGAATCTGCGCAAGATGCTCGAAGGCAGCCAACTGCGCGAATCGCATCGCGATTGCGACCGCGTGCAAGACGCATATTCGCTGCGCTGCATGCCGCAAGTACACGGCGCGGTGCGCGACACCCTGACGCATTGCCGCGAAGTGATGGAGATCGAGGTCAACTCGGCAGTCGACAATCCGCTGGTATTTCTGAAAGCGCGCGAGGAGATGGACTCTCTCGTTCGCCCAGCGGAGCGCGGGTTTCGTGCAGTCGAAGCCGATGTGATTTCCGGAGGAAACTTCCATGGACAGCCGATGGCGTTTGTTCTGGATTTCCTGGGGATCGCTCTCAGCGCTCTGGCCGGAATTTCCGAGCGCAGGCTGGAGAGAATGGTGAATCCCGCGTTGAGCGAAGGGCTTCCGCCATTCTTGGCGCCGGGAGCAGGGCTGAACTCCGGATTCATGATGCCGCAGGTCAGCGGCGGCGTCACTGGTCAGCGAAAACAAAGTGCTGGCGCATCCCGCGTCGGTCGATTCGATTACGACTTCCGGAAACAAGGAAGACTACGTTTCCATGGGGATGACCGCTGCTCTGAAGCTGAAAAGGATTGTAGAGAATACGCGCAATGCGATGGCGATTGAAGCCATGGCTGCGGCCCAGGCGCTGGACTTTCTGGCGCCGTTGAAAACCTCGAAGCGCGGGCAGGCTGCACACGCGGCAATTCGCTCGGTGTGCGCGACGATGGATAAAGATCGCGTAATGTATCAGGACTTCGCGCGGATCGCTGAATTGATTGCGAGCGGCAAGGTGGCGGCGGCGCTGCGGTGAGGCTTGCTGCTGGTCATGTGGGGAAACGTTCAAGAACTCTGCCGAGCTTCGCTCGGCTGGGCGGGTGGGACACCCGCCCCTTCGCGAGCGTATGCGAACACACTACGTTTTCTTTACCAGTTTTTCAGCCTTGGTGCGGACGAACGCGTAGTTCAACGCCGGGAGCGAATTGAATTTCGCCACGTTGCTGTAATATTCCTGCGCTTTTGCGTGATCGCCCTTTCCATCGTAGGCCAGGCCCAGGCGGTAGAGGTTCCGCGGGTCTTGCAGGTTGGACTGTTCGAGCTCCGCGATCGCTTTTCCGTAGTCCTTTTGAGCAAGCGCAATTCTTCCAGCCAGTTCGTGGGACTGTTTTACCTGCGCTGGATTCTTTGACGCCTCGGCGCCCTGACGAAATTCTTCTGAGTGAGTTTTGGCAGCCGCGAGATCTTTTTTCGCGATTGCCAGCGCCGCCAGGTTGAAGTGATGCAGAAGTTTCGCATTGTCCTTGATGTCCTGCGACAGGTCGGATTCTTCTACCAGCTTTAGTGAGCGCGCAAATGTCTGGTCGGCCTGGTCATACTTCTGCATCTCAGCCAGAATGTTTCCCTTGGCCTGAAGATCGGCCGCCATAGAAGCCTTGTCGTTCTTCTTTTCTGCTACCGCGTATTCCCGATCCATCTGTTGCAACGCCTTGTCCAACTGCCCGCCGTCCGTGGCAACCACCGCCAGGCCGAAAAATGCGGTCCGGAGTTCGCCATCATTGCGCGCTTCATCAGCCATTTTCCCCAACTCGGTTTCCGCTTCCTGCCGTTTTCCCAGGTAAGTCAGATCAGCCGAAATTCCGAAGTGTGAAGGTACGAAGTGCGGATCAACCGATAGCGCTTTGCGATACTGAGTGATCGATTCGTCAAACCTCCCCATCTTCAGCAGCATCTCGGCGTAAGAGTCGTACGGATTGGGATCGTTAGGAATCAGCTCAATGTATTTCTTGAAGGCCTGCTCGGCGTTGGGATAGTCATCCTGCTGGCGATAGGCGTAGCCGAGGATGTTGTAAGCGGGCGAGAAATTAGGGGCCACTTCCGTAGCCTTCTTGAAATGTTCGATTGCGGGACCGTATTCCTGCTGGCCGAAATAGAAGGTACCGAGGGCGAATTGCGCCCGTTCATCGTTGGGGTAGCTTGCCACGACTTTTTCCAGATCTTCTTTCTGCTTGGTCACGTCGCCGTTCGATCCCGCTTGCGCCGCCAGGATCGAGGCTTTTTCGCCGTCGGAGGACTTGTCCGCCAGGCTGACCGCCTTATTCATATGTTCGAAAAATTCCTTGGTCGTGGGCGAGTTGTTGGCGCGGGCCAACTCCGCCGTAGCAAAATCGGGGTCGAGTGCGATCGCTTTATCGAAGTGCTGCAAAGATTCCTGCCCCAGCAGCTTTTCGGACAAGTCACGCCCTTGCAGATATTCTTTTCTCGCGTCTTCCGATTTGGTGGTGACCGGGACTTTGCCGTCCGCGGTCGCAGACGGAGAAGATGCCGGTGTCTTTGCATTGTCACACGCGGTCCACATAGTAACGGTGAAAAGGACGATTGCTGCGAGTGCCAGGTGCGTTGGCTTGCTTGGGCGCATTGGATTCTCTCCTTGGAACTGATGTGAGCGCGGGCGTCACAGCCGACGCATACACGCATCTCGATACAGAGGATGTGGAATGAGAAACGTCAGGCTGTCTCGTGTTGCTAGACGTTGAATGGATGGATTTGGATAGCAAAGCGGCAAGGACTTTGCCGTTTTTGGCGGTGCAGGCCCGACATAACACCGGCGGTGAACTGTACAGGCTCGTGCGGAGCCAAGCACGTTCCGCTGGTGACGACAGGAGCGAGGCATGGCGGGTCATCCTAACTTGCCTGAGCGGCGCTGCCATCCAATCCGAGTTGAGGGGCGATCCCCTTTAGCGCTTCGATACAGAACGCGATGTGCTCGTCCAGATCAACTCCGAGATCGGCAGCGCCGTTTACGATGTCTTCGCGTTTAACGCTGCGGGCGAATGCTTTGTCTTTCATCTTCTTTCGAACGGATTTGGGTTCAACCTCGGCCAGGGATTTTCCGGGTTTGACCAGGGCGCACGCGGTAACGAATCCAGCCAGTTCGTCACAGGCGAACAAAGACTTCTCCATGGGAGTGTCCCGGGTGACGCCGGAGTATTCAGCGTGGGACATGATGGCACGGCGGATGTCGTCCGAGTAGCCACGCTCTTTCAATATTTCGTTTCCCTTATAGGGATGATCATCCAGACTGGGATATTTCTCGTAATCGAAATCATGCAAGAGCCCCACCGTGCCCCAAAGTTCTTCTTTGTCTGGGTCGAATTTGCGCGCATACGCGCGCATGCAGGCTTCAACAGCGAGCGCATGCTTGCGCAAACTTTCAGATTGGGTGAACTCAGTTAGTAACCCCCACGCCTGTTCTCGATTGCTCATGATTTCTTACCTGTTTTCTCCGTGTTTTCTCCGGCTAACTTTGGTTTGATTGCTATCAGCTTTGTGTTTGACCCTGAATTGTTCTTGACATCCACAGGTGTTGTACCTCAAATTACGCTGCAGGTTGGAACGACGATTTTTTCTTGAAGTTTATTTCGTTCCTGGGAACGCCCCCGCTCTGGCAACTCCCACACCTAGATGGCCACAACCCTTGCACCTGTAGATTCAAGGGAAGTAGTTCGTTGCGATCACTGCCTGTTGGTCCAATTTCGAACTTCCAATGATCTTTGCCGCCGCTGCCGCGCTTCGTTAGACGAAGAGGAGCCGGAAATTGTAGTGGCACCGCCCCCGCCGACGATGATGCCGGCGCATGGCAACGGCCGCGGACACCTGAACCTGGCAACTTCCATCCGTTCGCTACGCCTGCGTAACGGGCTCAGCCAGCGGCAACTGGCAGCGCGGATGTCGGTTCCCCGTACCTACGTGTCCAAGATCGAAAACGAGAAGGCAACTCCGACGCTTTCCTCACTGGAACGGCTAGCGCGCGCGCTGGAAGTCACCGTGCCCGATCTACTGTCCGGCGGCGAACGCAACCGGCAGGAGGAAATCGGCGAACTGATGAAGGACCAGTTTATCGCGGAATTGCTGCCCTTCATATCGCAGCTGAACGGGATGCAGCTGTCGAGCGTACTGGCGCAGGTGAGAGACCTGACCATACGACCGCGTCGTACCGCGTAGCGCGTTCGATCACTCTCAGATTTTATCCGGGCAACCACCAACTGCAAGCCGGGGCCGCAAGGTCTCGGCTTTTTCTCATGCCACGAAATCTTCGCCTGGCGGCGGCAGAACATGCGGCGGCAGCCTGTCGGTTACCGTGGCGAGTGCGGCCAGTTTTTTGGCCACAGCATCCGTAAGTGCTCCCGGCTGATAGCGCCAGCGAAAGTTGCCCTCGGAAACGCTGGGCGTATTCAAACGGGCCTCGCTGCCCAATCCCAGCACATCCTGCAGCGGCACCACGGACAAACTCGCGACCGATTCCTGTGCGAGTCGAATGAGGGCCCAATGAATGTCCGCGTCGTTCTCGCCGACGTAAGCTCGAATCGCGCTGCGCTCGGTCTCCGATGTGCCTGACTTCCACCAACCCACGGTAGTGTCATTGTCGTGAGTGCCGGTGTAGACGACTCGATCCCGCCTGAGACGGTGCGGGAGATAGACGTGCGCGCCGGCGTCGCCAAAGCCGAATTGCAGTACCGCGCATCCTGGAATCTGGTGGCGCTCGCGCAATGCGTGTACAGCGGGAGTGATGTAGCCGAGATCTTCGGCAAAGAACGGCAACCCGCCTAATGCGTCGCGAAGCGTGTTGAACAATTCATCTTTCGGGCCGTCTACCCAATGGCCGTTTACAGCTGTCGGATCGCTCGCCGGAATTTCCCAGAACTGCTCAAAACCGCGGAAGTGGTCGAGACGAATGTAGTCGCAAGTCTGAGTCGCCCAGCGAAGGCGATCAATCCACCAGTCGTAGCCTCGCGCCTTCATCACGTGCCAGTTGTAGAGAGGACTGCCCCAACGTTGGCCAGTGGCGCTGAAGGCATCCGGCGGAACCCCGGAGACCGCCTCCGGCTCGAAATCGTCTTTCCTCAATCGAAAGAAATCGCGGTGCGACCAGACATCCGCGCTATCGTGATCCACGAAAATCGCGATATCGCCCACAATGCGAATGGAACGTTGAGCGCAGTAAAGCCGCAGGGCGCGCCACTGCTCAAAGAAGAAAAACTGGATTACGCGGCGCAGATCGATCTCCGCCGCCAGTTCATGCTTCACCTCTTCAAGAGCTGCCGTCTGGCGGCTTGCCAGTTCGCGGGGCCACTCCTTCCATGCCCGCCTGTCATAACGCTCGCGTAAGACGTCAAACAGAACGAAGTCTTCCAGCCACCAGGAGTTCGCGCTGCAAAAATTCTCAAAGCGGTTGCGCGGCATGGATGGCGCATGTTGAAGAAATGATCGGGCCGCTTCAATAATCAGTGGCAGCTTGCGCTGATAGACATCTTCGTAATCAATCGGGCCAATTTTCTGCGTGAGTCCAGCCAGGCTCGAAGATTTCACCCAGCCACGCTCTGCCAGACGCTCCAGGCTGATGAGCAGTGGATTTCCGGCAAATGCCGAAGTGGAGGAATAGGGAGAGTTGCCGTTCGCTGGCGGACCCAGCGGAAGCACCTGCCACAGGCCCTGGCGCCCCGCTGCGAGAAAATCTATGAACTGATAGGCGGCGGGACCGAAATCCCCAATACCACCGACAGACGGGAAGGAGACCGGGTGTAGCAGAATGCCGGTAGCGCGGGGGAATAGCATCGTTCTGAACTACATTCGATGCTACCAGTAAATGCGCGATCAGGTTGCTCCCGCCTTTACTCTCCCTGTTCCTGGACCTGCGCGCGGGTAAGATTCTTCAACTCGTCCTGATTAATCTTGATCTTTCCGGACTTCTCCAGCATGGTACGCAAGTTTGTAATAAACAGACCAAATATTTCCTGCTGTTTATTCAGAAGCAGCGAATCCCGGATCTGGTCTTTCTTGGCTTCAAAATCCTGCTGCGCCGGTTCCTGCCGGTCGACGATCGACAGGACGACGCCCGTGTTGCCATTCGTGATCGGACCGCTGATTTCACCCGGCTTCATGGTGAACGCCACAGCAGCCCCACCTGAAAGCGAACCGATGTCGGGAACCTGTCCGTCCGGTTGCACCAGTTCACTGGTTTTGATCACAGCTCCAGCTTCTTTGGCCGCCTTTTTCAAATCGTGCTCAGCCTTGGCGCGGTCGGCGAGTTCCTGGGTTTTCTGCGAAAGCAGAGTGGCGACGCGTTCATTTTTGAATTCAGTTTCCACCCGGCTGCGAATCTCGTCGAAGGCCGGAGTGGCCGCCGGTTTGATCGCTTGTACTTCAAACACTGCGTAACCTTGGGGCAACTGTACCTGGTCCGGCGGAGACTTTTCCGCCTGCCCGAACACGGCGTTCATGAACTGGGGTGAATTGCCAATGCCAGGTAAAGCGTCCGTCTTGCTGACGAAGTCGGTGCCGACAATCTGCAAGCCCTTCGCGGCGGCCGCTTTCTCGATCCCATCAGTGCGAGCCTGGTTCAGCAATGCGTTGACCTGATTCGTCACCGCCTGCGCAGCTTTCTGCTGCTTGATGCTTTCCTCAATCTGATCTTTCACTTCAGCGAGCGTCTTTACGTGGGCGGCCTGCTTGTCATCAACCCGGATGATGTGGAATCCGTAACTGCTCTGCACCAGGTCGCTGGTTGCGCCTTTGTCGAGTGAGAAGGCCGCCTTCTCGAACTCGGGCACAGTGCGGCCACGGCCGATGAATCCGAGCGACCCGCCATTTTTCCCGCTGCCGGGATCTTCAGAGTATTTCTTGGCAAGGTCAGCAAAGTTTCCGCCAGACTTCACCTGCTTCAATATGTCTTCCGCCTTCTTGTGAGCTTCTTCCACGCCCTTGGCATCGACTTTGCCATCCGGACCTGGCAGTGGGGTCTTGATCAGAATGTGGCTCACGCTGACCTGTTCGGGAATCCGGTACTCATCCTTATGTTGTTCGTAATAAGACTCTAACTCCTGGCTCGAAACCGAAGTGCCGGCCTGGACTTTCGCCATATCCAGCACGACATAGCGGACCTTGCGCTTTTCCGGAATGGAGTTGTTGTAGGTGGCCTTATTGCGATCATAGAACGCCTTCAGTTCGGCGTCGTTGGTCTGAATCTGCTTCAGTAAATCGTCTTTGCGCAGGACGGCGTAGTCGAATTTGACTTTGACGTTTTGCTTCTCAAATTCCTGCTGCACCTCGGCATTAGTGACCAGCGCGCTGCCGGTGATCAGGTTGCGAAATTTGTCGAGCAGAATGTCATTCTTGATGGTTTGTTCAAACACTGGCACGCTGAGGTCCGCGCCCTGAAGAATGGCCTCGTATTGCTGCTGTCCGACGAAATTGCCGCCGGGGAAAAAAGTGGGAGAGTAGCGTCCGTGCTGCAATTCATCGCGCACTTCTTCGTCGTTGACGCGCAATCCGACGCGCTGTGCTTCTACGATAATGGCCTGCCGGCTGATCAGATTCTGGGCAGCCCGCTCCGCAAAATATGGCAGCAACATCGTCGCCTGCTCCCCACCCTGAGGGAACTGCTGGCGCAGCATTTGACGGGCTTCGCGCTGGACTTCCAACGCGGTCACCGGATCACCGGCCACGTTGGCCACGACACCTTGCCCCGGAGTACCAACTCCGAGAACGTCCGCGCCGAGGCCGCCGGGAATCAGCGTAATCGCCATGGCTGCGCAAATGACCGTCAACAGGCCGCCAAGAACTATTTTCTTTATCGGGCCGGGGGTTTGCAGAAATCGAATCATTTTCTTGTCACTCCAGGGAGTTAAGCGGAATTACTGATTATAAACTAGGCAATGCCGTCGTGAGCGCCCCGCTGGCAGCGACCTGGACAAACACGAGCAACGGGACGCGCGATGACGAAGAAACTCGGACCGGACGTCCGCGCCTGCGCTTAAAGAAAATCAGCCATTGAAACGTATTAATACTACGTGTTATTAAGCTAGAGCCGTTCTGTGAAGCTGCGAGCCCAATCCGTCGTAATGGAGCGCCCTTGAAAAACGTCCCCTCTCCCGCGGATCTCTTGATGAAAATAATGAAGGCAAACAAGTGCGCCCTGTTGTGCATCGTGCTCCTGTCGTTCGGCGGTCTCCTGTTTTCGCAGGAAACCAAATCAGCCCGCCCCCGCAACGATTCCACGCTTCTTCTGCGCGAGGGATGGAGCCTGCAGTCGTCCGGCAAAGTGGACGAGAAGGGTGAGGTTCTTTCCAGCCCGTCGTTCCAGCCCAAAGACTGGTACACCGTAACCGTACCCACGACGGTGGTCGCGGCGCTGGTCGAGCACAAGGTGTATCCCGATCCGGGTTTCGGGATGAACCTGCGGTCGTTTCCCGGGAGTGACGTATCCCATCGGCTCAAACTTTTCCAATATCCCCATGCAGCAGGACAGTCCGTTCATCGTGCCTTGGTGGTATCGCAAGGAATTTGTTCTGCCCGCAAGCTTCAAGGGCAAAAGCATCTGGCTGAATTTCGGAGGAATCAACTATCGCGCCAACATCTGGCTGAATGGCAAACAGATCGCCAAGTCTGACGACGTGGCCGGGGCATGGCGAACCTACGAATTCAACATCACCGACGCAGCCCTTCTGGGCAAGCCGAATGTGCTGGCGGTTCAGGTGTTCTCTCCCACGGAAAACGATCTGGCCATCACGTTCGTGGACTGGAATCCTGCTCCTCCTGACAAGAACATGGGCTTGTGGCGTGACGTCGAGATAACCACCAG
The DNA here is from genome assembly GCA_963765715.1 of Terriglobia bacterium. Classification (GTDB taxonomy): domain Bacteria; phylum Acidobacteriota; class Terriglobia; order Terriglobales; family Acidobacteriaceae; genus JAIQFF01. Next base: position 178,062 of record CAVXXN010000014.1, on the reverse strand, counting down.
CGGCCCCGTAGCGCTCCGTTACCCCACCGTGCTTTCAAAAGTGGAATCGCCCGCGAACGACAAGGCCGAACTGACGGTGACCGCACTGCTGAAGAACGCGGCCAGCCATCCAGTTAAAGGAACGCTCAAGGGCCGGATCGAGAAAATCGAATTTTCCCAGGAAGTTGAACTCGCGGCGGGAGAATCGAAGGACGTGGTGTTCGCGCCGGAACAATTTTCCCAACTTGCAATCAGCCATCCACGCCTGTGGTGGCCGGCGCAGATGGGCAAGCCGGAACTGTACAACCTCAACATGGAATTCGATGTAGACGGCAAGCCCTCGGACCAGTCAGAGACCAGGTTTGGAATTCGCGAGGTCAAGTCTGAAGTGCTGGCGGCCAACCGGCGGCTGTTTTCCGTCAATGGCAAAAATATTCTGATCCGCGGCGGCGGCTGGTCTTCCGACATGATGCTGCGCGAGAGCCCGCAGCGCTTGCGCGACCAGTTCCGCTACGTGCAGGACATGGGCCTGAATACGATCAGGCTCGAAGGCAAGCTGGAGATCAAAGAATTTTTCGATCTGGCGGACGAGCGGGGCATCCTGGTTCTCGCCGGCTGGTGCTGTTGCGATCATTGGGAACATTGGCCAAATTGGAAGCCGCAGGATTTCACCATCGCGGAGCAGTCGTTGCGCGACCAGATTTACCGTCTGCGCAGCCATCCCAGCCTGGTCGCATGGATGAACGGCAGCGACAATCCGCCGCCGCCCGACGTCGAGCAGACCTATCTTAAAGTGGAAAAAGAGTTGCTGTGGCCGAACCCGGTGATCTCTTCCGCCACCGCAAAACTCGCAGGCTACTCCGGCGAGAGCGGCGTGAAGATGACTGGACCCTACGAGTACGTTGCCCCTTCCTATTGGCAGACGGACAAAACCGACTCAAACCGCCAGTGCAACCAGGGCGGATGCGGCGGGGCCTATGGCTTCAACAGTGAAACCAGCATGGGTCCGGCGGTGCCGCCGGTGGAGAGTATTCGCGCCATGGTGGGCAAAGACCATCTTTGGCCCATCGACGACACCTGGAACTATCACGCCGGCGGTGGCGCGTTCAAAGACATCCACGTCTTCAGTGACGCGCTCAACGCACGCTTCGGGCAGGCGACCAGCGTCGACGACTACGCTCTAAAGGCGCAGCTTCAGACTTACGAAGGCGTGCGGGCCATGTACGAAGCCTACAGCCGCAACAAATACGTTTCTACGGGCGTGATCCAGTGGATGCTGAATAACGCCTGGCCTTCGATGATCTGGCACCTGTATGACTTCTACTTGCGTCCGGGAGGCGGCTACTTTGGCGCCAAGAAGTCGATGGAATCGCTGCATCCGGTGTATGGCTATGACGATCACTCGATCTGGATGGTGAGCAGTCAGTACACCGACGCCAAGGGTCTGAAGCTCACTACGAAAGTTCTCAATCTCGACATGAGTGAGAAGTTTTCACAACAGACTGCGCTCGACGCCGCGGCCGACAGCACCAACAAAGTTCTTGACGCTGCCCGAAATCGACGGCCTCAGCTCCAACGTACTTCCTGGTCTTTACGCGTGGAAGACGCCAGCGGGAAGCTCGTCGGCTCGAATTTCTACTGGCTCTCCAGCAAGCCAGAGACGCTGGATTGGGAGAAGTCAAACTGGTACACGACTCCAACCTCTTCCTACGCCGATTACACCGCGCTCACGCAATTGCCCAAGGTAAAACTGAATCTGGCGCACCATACCGAACGCAAAGGCAGCGGAGTGAAGAGGCGATCACCCATGTGATCCTGGAAAATCCCAGCAAGAGCCTGGCCTTCTTTGTGCGTCTCAAAGTAAATAAGGGCAAGGGCGGAGATGAAATTCTCCCCGTCATCTGGCAGGACAACTATGTTTCGCTGCTGCCCGGCGAAAGGCGCGAAATAACCGCGACCTACCGCGCGCAGGAACTCGGAACCGCCCAACCGTCAGTGGAAGTCAGCGGGTGGAATGTTGAGTGAGGAGAATTTACGGATTGTTGAATTACCGGATTGCCGAATTTTAGGAATACTCGACCAGATCTAGCTCGATGCGTTTGGATGTCAAATTTGCAATTCGACAATCCGGCAATCTGAAATTGCTTGCCTCACTTCTTGCCGGGTCGCCTGCGCAGCTCGCGGATGGTTCGTTCGTGTTCTGAATCCTCAATAAGCTGGGCCAGCCGTTTGAGCTCGTGTTGCTTCTTTCTTGGCGCTGATCACCCACCAACTCGCTGTTCTCTGATACCACGGCGGTTGCGCCTGAAAGAATGCCCACGCTTTCTTGTGTGCGCGAAATTCTTTTTCGTACGCGCCGCTGAGTTTGGCGCCCTTGCGTTGCTCGTAAGCATAGATCTCTGAGCGGTCTCCCGTTCGCTTCTCAAAAGCTTGCATGCCGGGCGTACGCATCAGACCAAGCTCGGTAAGTTCGCCGACGCGTTTGATGTTGATCGAACTCCAAACGCTTCGTGGACGTCGCGGCGTAAAGCGAATCACATAGCTGCTCTAGTCAATCGACTTGCGCACACCATCGATCCAGCCAAAACAAAGAGCGCCGTCAACCGACTCCGGCCATGTGATGCTGGGCTTGCCGGACTTCTTCTTGTGGAAACCTACCCAAAGTTCCTGATGCTTTTCATGGTGTTTTTCGAGCCAGGCATGCCAATTGGGCAAGGAGGGAAAGAACCGCGGCTTGGACGGAATTCCGGCTTCGGAGCTTGGCGTGGCCGGCGAACCCTGCTCGCCGGCCTCTTTTTTCTTCTCAGCTTTCTTCTGAGGGGACATCGAAATTCACAAGGTCAGCTTGAAACCCGCGCGTCTTCCAGGCACCGTATGCGATGCCCGCGATCATCCAGATAGACCCTACGATCATCGCCAGGTTTGACAGGTGAACCCAGATGAACAGGCAAATCAAAAAGCCGAGTATCGGAGGGATCAACTGCCCTAGGCTGCGGTCATTACCACGAATGTAATAGTGAGTGAGCGCGGCAACGTTCACGCCCATGAACGCAATCAACGCGCCGAAGTTCAGCAACTCTGCGCCGACATCGTAAGTGATGAGAAAAGCGCCGACCAGAGCGATCACTCCAACGAATACGACGTTGTTCGCGGGGATCCTCGTCCTCGGGTGGATCGCGCCGAAAAACTTCTTAGGAATCGCGTCGCTGCGTCCCATGCCATAAAGCAACCGCGCCGCGCCGAGTTGCGATCCCATGCCAGAGCCGATGGTCGCAATCAAAGCGTGAGGCTGATCACTTTGGTCAACAAAGGCCCGCCCGCAATGGCAGCCACGTGGCTGAATGCGTTCTCGACTTCGGCCGCTGAAAACAAGTATTGGGAGCTCAACAGCTGGGCGCCATAGACTTCGGCCGCAGCCAGAAATCCCGTGATCACGCAGACCAGGACGGTCGCCAGGAAAATGTTGCGCTTGGGATTCTCAACTTCCTCAGACAAGGTTGAAATTCCATCGAAGCCGATGTAGGTGAGTACAGCCACCGACGTGCCGTGGAACACACGGCTCACGCGTGAAAGTTTCGGGATTGTAGAACGGACGCAAGAAGTAGGCTTCAGGATACTGCGGCAGATGAAAGATGTAGCGGATGGTGTACCAGAAATAGGCAACGATGACCGCTCCCATGACGGCACACAAGTATTCTGATTGATCCGCGCCGATGTTTGACGCCGCGCAAGTTCAGCGCGGTGAATAACACGGCAAATATGATCGGCCAAAGTAAACCGGGATAAGGAATCTGATATCGTGTGCCGCTCAACAAGTCAGCCATCGCCTTGGCAGCACCAGATGGTGCAGATCAAAGGATTGAGAATGTAATCCATCGTCATGCTCCAGCCAGTCACATAGCCAAGCGAGGGATGCAGTTCGCGCCCACGTAGGTGTAGGCCGAGCCGGCGCTGGGATAGACCCGCGCCATCCGTCCATAGCTCATCGCGGTGAAAACCATCGCGACCATGGCGATCAGGATGGAGGTAACCACGTGTCCTCTGCCGGCGTTGCTGAAAACGCCGTATGCGGGCATGGGCGCTGTGGGCTGGATCACGATGATGCCGTAAACGATCAGGTCCCAAAGCGTCAGCGTTCTACGAAGTCGGGGTCCGGAGGAGGAGGTTGTAACGGTCGGGGTGGTTGCCATTCCCGCGTATTGGATTATGCCGCGTGCAGTGCTGTCAACTATTAAAACGATTTCATACTTGTTTTACGTCACGAAAACATTGCCGCGCACATCGAATCGCTGAAGGATTGTCACCCTAAGCGGAGCTCTGTTATTTGCAATGCGAATGACTCAACGCAGTCGACGACCCCCGCCGCTAAGATATCTCTCGGTACCGGAGCATTTTTGACTAGCATGGAAAACCCACGCGGTCCCAGACGGCCATTGAATGATAGGGGTCCTTCGACTTCGTAGCGGCTTCGCTTCGCGTAGCAGTCGCTCCGCTCAGGATGACATGGGATTATTGCGGAGAGATGATATGGGTTAGTGGGGATAGTCGAACCGGTAACTCTTCGGTTCGTTCCCGGAAAGATGCCGCGTGTTGTAATTCAGGAAATAGTCGACATGCGATTGGTCAAGCGGGAAAGATCTGCCCTTCGGATATGGATACGTGCCCATGCTGCGAAAAGGTAGAGGTTGAACCGTGCTCGCCTCGGCGGCGTAAAAGTCCATGTCCTTTTCGTAGCCGTTCGCCACGAAAAAGTAGTCTCGCACCCAGCCTTTTGGTAATGCAGGGAGCTTTGCCGGATCAAAATCCAGCACCACTTCGTCCCCTGACCCAAACACGGCGAGGCGATCGTCATAGCCGCTGAGTAACGGTAGAACGTCCCCGTAACGCGTGTAAGTACCTGCGGGGCGCGCGTAAGGACCGGTTGCACTTACTTTCTCGTACACGTACGAGACGTTGCCCGGTGGTTGGTTTTCGATCTTCAGCGGAAAGCCGTGGTAGCGGAGGTCGGCACGCGCCAGCGGAACTGGCGTCAGGCGTGAGTCCTGATCCTGCGCGGTGCGATCCACCAGGATGTTGTCCCAGTAGATCTGAAGGTTCGTGGTAATGCGGATACGCTGCGTTCCCTGCGGCAGCTTATCGGTAAGATCGGCGGTCATGGTTCGAGGGCCACCGGCGGGAAATCCCATGTCGTCAATCACCCGAACCCATTTTCCGTTTGCATCCTGCGCCTCTACGTAGGGAGCGAGTGGCTCCAGTCCTGCCTGGTACGCGGCGTACATGCTGGTGGCGCTGAAGTACTCGATCTCGCCGTGCATGAGCAACCAGAGTGGTCCACCGCGATAGGGCGCGCCAAGATCAAGTTCCAACGTGTGCGTTTTCGTGAAGCCTTCGAACTTCAACACCTCGAAGTCACCGAAGAAGCGATGCGCCAGCAAATTCGGCAGGACGTTATGTCCATGCTCGTCCCAGGCTCCCGCGGGAGGACGCGCATCCCGGCTGTAGACCACCTTGAACGGCGGATAGGGCGGATTGCTGGCGAAATACTCGTTGGGCCACACGTCAACCGCCGAGGGATGGTCCACGGCCAACAGCTTTACCTGATCGAGGTACACAGCTTCTTCTAGCGGTTCCATGAAACGGAAACTCAGTTTGCCGTCCTTCTCACGAAGCGAAGTGCGGGGCACTTGGATGTATTCCGTCGGCCGCGGAATGTCGCGCTGGTCGGGACCAACCCAATGACCGACCACTCCGGCGCCCAGCATGTCCCCGATCAATTCATAATGAGTGCCGTCCCAGGCAAAAAGCGTGGGACACGAACTGCCGCGACGATCCATCTCAAGGAAACTGTGATCCTTCATGCCCGCGATCTGAATTTCATCCTGGATCACCCCTGAGGGCCAGAGCATTCGCACTACGTCGGCTTCCTTGGCATGGCCCAGCCCGACCACGATGTCGGCGGAGTTCTGACCCAGATATCCCGAGGAACCGGCGATCTCAAATTTCTGCCGATTCGCCCCGGCAAAAACCTCGACCTTGGTTCCGATCGCGCTCTTGTTGTCAGCCAGTCCCTTGAACGAAAGACGCAGCCAGTTGTTCTTGTTGCCGCCTTCATTTCTAAGAAGCACTGCCGGGCCGTGATTCTGCGTGATGAGCAAATCGGTGGCGCCGTCGCCGTCGAAGTCTCCAGTGATCACCGCGCGTGGATCCTTCAACTGGATTTTGTCGAGACCGACATCGGCAGTTACATCCTTGAAGCCGTCAGGCCCGAGATTGCGGAAGAGACGAACCTCGCCCTTGCCTTCCTTTGTTTCGCCGACGGCAACAAGGTCAACCCACCCGTCGTTGTCGTAATCGAAGGCGGCGACTCCCCACGCGCGAACCCAATTAGTTTTGGGAAGCTCCACCGCTTCGAACTTGTTGCCATGATTGTTTCGCCAAAGCGTTACTCCACCCGCCCATAATTGGGTAAAGGCCGTGTCCATCCATCCGTCATGATCGAAGTCGAGGACCGCTACGCCGACAGTCGGCACGTCAGGACCTGGCCAAAGCATTTCAACTTTGAATTTTCCTTCTCTTGGGTTCTGAAAAACCGTCGGCTCTTTATACCAACCAGTTGAAATCAGATCGACGGCCCGATCATTGTTGTAGTCGCTTCCGACCGCAGCCAAAGTTGGAACTTTACCCGCAAGGCCGGTCTCTTCGCTTTGATCGGTAAAGGTCCCGTTGCCGTTGTTTCGCCAAACCCGGTTGAGCTGAGGCGTCGAAACATCACCGCCCGCAGTGTCCCCTTTTCGGCGCGGATCAAAGTACTTGTCTGCATTGTACTGCGCGATAAAAAGATCGAGATCGCCGTCATGGTCGTAGTCGATGAACGTAGGAGCGATGTTCAGACCGTCATTCTGGATTCCCGCCGCTTTGGTTACGTCTTTGAACGTTCCGTTCTTCTCGTTGTGCAACAGAAGCACGCTGCCATTCGTGGTTACGGCGAGGTCGACCGCCCCGTCATTGTCGTAGTCGCCGGCGGTGCAACCGATGGCGTGGACAGCTGGGTCCAATCCGGCTTTCTTTGTCACATCTTCGAACTTGCCACTTCCTGTGTTGTGAAAAAGCGCAATGCCGCCCTGGGGGCCATTGTCCGCGAGAAAGATGTCAGGCTTGCCATCGCCGTCATAGTCGAGAAAACATGCGCCCGGGCCGAAATAGGAAGCGAGGTCACTGTTGGAATTTGCCGAAGGCTTTGAGGTTAGCCCTGCCGCATCCGCCACTGGCACAAAACGCACCGGGATCGCCGGCAACGCTTTCTCCAGCGCCGAAGCCGACTCTTCCACCAGCGAATATTTCCCTTGATCTCCGTACGCCAGGCCGATCGGTGAACCCAGTTTGTTTTGCGTAATGTGCTGGAACCGGACGAGATGCTCCCGGGCTTGGGCCGCATCGCCCGACTGCTGGTAGGCGCGCGCTATGCCGAATTCGCTCGACGCGTGCAGCGGATTCAGCTTGAGCGCATGTTGAAAAGCATCGATGGCTTGGGGATATTGCTTGAGCTGCGCTGACGCGGCTCCCAGAAAGTACCAGCTATCGGCGTCGTTCGGATCAATCTCGGTAACGTGGCGAAATGCGTCCACCGCGCCCTGCGGGTTGTCGGAATTCTTATAAAGCAATCCAAGATTGAACCAGGCATGCGCATCGCCGGGATTTTTTTTAACCGCCGCTTCGATCAGCGCCTTCGCCGATTCGATGCGGGTCATATTAAGCAGCGCGATCCCTTGATTCAGCGGCGCAACCTGCAAATTCGGATCAAGCGCTGCGGCATCCTGAAAATATTTAAGACCCTTCTCGAACAGCTGCTGGTTCATGTAAGCGGCACCCACATTATTGAGGTGCGCCGCTTCAGCGGGATTGGGGGTTGAGGTTCGCCGCTTTTTGTTCGGTCGCCGCGAAAATAGCCGAACATCGTCAGAGTGACGATTGCGATGAGGGTGCGTCGAAGCATAGAGAATCCCGGCACCCAATCTTACTAGATTGGAGGCGCGCGTCCAGCCGCCGGACTGCTCTTCCAGAATCGCGGCCACTGAGAGCACAAGTTCCTCCTCCCACGGCCGCGCCGCGATCTGTACTCCGATGGGCAATCCTTCCGGCGACTTCCCCACCGGCACAACCGCGGCCGGCATGCCCGTGAGATTGAACCACTCGGTGTAACTCCAGGCATCCAGATACTGAACGGTTCTTCCCTCGACCTGCCAACTCCGCTCTCCGTGACGAAACGCGGGAATGGCCGCGACAGGACAAAGCAGGACCGGGTATTCCTGCATCTGCTCAAATAACCGCATGCGCACCAGATCGCGCTGTACCCAGGTATCGAGCAAGGATTGGCCGCTATGAGAGGGTTCGGCCGCCGCCCAGCCGAAAAACTGCTTCAGCAACGGGCTGATCTCAGGTTCATGGCCCCGCATCATCGGGCCGAGCAGCATCCCGCCGACGACGCCGAATATCTTCCACCATAGCTCTCGAATTTCTTCGAGTCCTTCCGGACGAAATAATTCGACTTTGAATCCAGCGCGCTCAAGTCCGGCAGCCGCCGCTCTTACCGCCGCACGCGTCTCCGCGGTCACTGGAGTGCGGCCATCATCTTCGAAGTATCCGATACGGGTTCGTTTCAGAGTCGTTTTCCTCGGGCCAGCGCACCGGCACCGGAGCAGCCGAGGGATCGCCGTAGTCCGGACCTTGCATCACTTCGAAATAACACTTTCAAATCAGCCACCGTTCGCGCCATCGGACCCACCACCCCTATTAATGCGAATGGGCCCGGCTGAGACCGGAAAATGTCCAGTGGCGGGGATGCGGCCCGGAGTAGGTTTCAGCCCGCAAATGCCGCTGAAGTGGGCGGGCACGCGAATTGATCCGCCACCGTCGCTGCCCACACCTCCTGCCGACATCCCGGCGGCAATCGCTGCCGCTTCTCCACCGCTCGACCCCCCGGGCGTGCGCGAAAGATCCCACGGATTGTTGGTCCCCCCGTAAAGAAGATTGTCCGTCTCCCAGGCCATCAGCATCTCCGGGGTGTTGGTCACTCCCAGGATAATTGCCCCGGCTTCACGCAAACGACTCACTAACGGAGCATCCTGCGCCGCAACCGTTCCCGCTCGCAACCTCGATCCCGATTCGTAGCGCAGACCAGAAACTTCCAGTCGAACTCTTGATGCTCAGGGGAACACCATGCAGTGGTCCTAGCGGCTCGCCGTTGCCAACTGCCGTCTCAGCGACTTTTGCCTGTCGGCGCGCGGATTCGGCGTCAACATGCACAAAAGCATTCAGCTTTGGATTCAATTCTTCGATGCGGGAGAGATGTGCCTCCACCAGTTCGACAGGAGAGAGTTCCCTCTTCCGGATCAGATCAGCCATGGAAACGGCAGTGAGGAAGTTCAGTTCGTGCATGCGATCTCAAGAGAGAGGTTTGAGTCTAGCATGCAGCCAGCAGCAATCTGTCGAAGTGAGTCAGTCGAGAAAAAGGAAGCTAGTGGGAACCGGCCACTGCGCGGCGTGACTTTTGCTTTCGAGGAACGCGCGCGATGGTTTTCATTTTGCTTTCCCGTTCCACCAGCCATTGCTTCAGATATTTTCTTGAAGCTGGCGTTAGTTGGGAAAACAAAACTCCAGCGCGGCCGCCATCATCCGCCCAAACCACCTCACCCATGCCCTCCACCATATTGTCGGTACCGGGCAGAACAAAACGTACGGGCACCCGCTGAACGGGCGGCAGAGGTTCGGGGGCTTGCAACGAAAGCCCGTCCTGATTCAAGTCGAGCATCATGGCGGGCAGCGACGCGATACCGAACTGCAAATACACCAGGGATTCCAACTCCTGACGAGACGATTGTCTCCGGTCCGCGCGCATGAATCCACGCCCAGCACGCAGGCAGCGGACGATCTGCTCGAAAGCCAGCGGCTTGTAAATGATGAAATTGACTCCCGCCTGGAAAGTCTCCGAAATCTCGGTGAATGCGCCAATCATTCCGAAAATCACCGGTCGGCGGCTTGAGGGCACCAGCCGCGCCATCCGGGCGACAGTCGCCGCGCCGGGCAAATCGAAGTCCAGAACTAGCGCGGAATAATGCTGCGTCACGGTGCGATCCAAAGCCTCCGGGGCGGACGGACAAACTTCCGGGTCCATCTCAACCTCGTCCAGGGCTTGTTCGAGAAGGCGAAGTGAGTGGTTGTCGCCGCACATCAGCAAGGCGTTAAGTGCCATAAGGTCGCAGCTTACGACCGGGCGGCACGCGGGTAAAGTAACTCCAGTAATCGGTTGATGCTTACCCGTTCGCCCGCTGCATCTCATTCAGAATCCAGCCGTGACTTGCCCGTGGTTCTTCAGCACTTGCAACGATCCATCTCCGGATTGTCACGAATGAGCAGGATAGTGGCCACAACTCGGTGAAAGGCGAACACAAAGCGAACATTTCTGCGGAATTAGTGCCGCTTCTTTCGTAATCTGCCTTCCTCGAGTTTCCGGTGGCATAGTTGGAGCGGAAATCATGTCCCGACCAAAACGATCTGACAAGGCCCGGCTCGCCCCGCGGGTAAAACTTGCGGGAACAGTTCTGGCATTGCTTCGGTTGGATAATGGACGGGAGGTTCGCGCACGCCTGCACCAGCTTTCGTTCACGGGCGGCATGGTCCACCTGGAAAAACCGCTGGATGAAGGTATCAGCGTCGAAGTGATGTTTCACGTCAGTGAAAGCACCATCCGCAGCAGGGCGATTATGCTATTTCCCATGTGGGCCACCCAGGGTTGTCTTCAGCCGTTCGAATTCACGGAACTCGGAGAAGAAGACCGCCAGAAGCTGGAATCTGATCTGCAGAAATTCCTGAGCTCCGGTACGGCAAGCTCATCTCCGTTAGCGCGTGGCGCCGCCGCAGGTTCCGAATAAAACCCTCCTTAGAAGACGACGCAAGCGGGCGGGTTTCGCGGTCACTCCCGGGTTCTTCGCTCCCAGCCCGTTCCTGCCCTCCGCGATTCGATAAAATGATTTTGTCGCGCTACTAAGGATCTTATGGCACACAAGCATGCTGCCCGTTTTTTGAAGATCGTCGAAGATACAAAAAAACTCATTCGCGAAACCAGTATTGATGAAGTCAAAGCCCGGCTCGATCGTCGCGAAAACTTCGTATTGATCGATGTGCGCGAAGAGAGCGAATACGCCAGTGACCACCTCCCCGGGGCCATTCACCTGGGTAAAGGCATTATCGAGCGCGACATTGAGGAACGGGTACCGGCGATGGACACTCCGATGGTCCTGTACTGCGGCGGCGGATACCGGTCTGCCCTCGCCGCCGACAACCTCCAGAAAATGGGCTACACGAACGTACTCTCGATGGATGGAGGCATTCGCGACTGGCGAGAAAAGCAGTTTCCGCTCACTAAGGGTTAGTGCAAGAGCCTCAGACGCTCCCCGCAGTACCTCGGTAACTTGAAGAGATTCGTCAGTAACGTCAGCATGGAGTCACCGCAAAAGTTTTTGCGATGGGATTATTGTTTAGGAAAATGGGAAAAGACAATCCAATTTCGGGTCAAGGTGGAACCGCAGCAGCGCCCGCTCGAGTCGAGTTAAGTCAAAAGGCGCTGGAACGTCAACTCGCAAATGCTCGTGGTCCCGCGGAATGTTGCGCTGAACTGGCGAAGCTTTTCGGAGTGCGCACCGACGAGGTTGGCCTGTTGCACCTGGAAATGGGACTGCTCAGGTTTCTTTTTCCTGCTGAGCTTGCCAACGCAGGATCGATTCCGATCTCAAGTTCCTCAGCGGTCGCCGCGCACACTGCGGTCACCAGGAAGGTGGAGTTATTCAACAACTTCACGACCGTCAAACATGCAAACATTTTTGAAGCGATCAAGCCAAGCGGCGAAAGCGGCGAGGAACTTCGTCCCGCGACGATTCACAAACTGATGTCAGCTCCCGTTCTGGATAAAGACAACGCGGTTTTGGGAGTGATTCAGATCAGCCACAAAGGCTTTGATCTCGCCTCATCCGGCCCGGATTTCACCCTCGATGACCTGCAGAAACTTGAACTGGCCGCGAAGGCGCTGGCAAAAGTCGAGTTCATGCGCGCAGATCAATAATTGAAGATTAGTGGTTACTGAATTCTGGCCTGCGCTTTCAGAGGCATTCACCGCACACGATCCGCTCCGGATTTTTCCAGTTTCGCGATTTGCGAAATGTAACTTTCTGAATCAAACTTTCGTCCCGTGCTCGCCAGCGACATGTAGCGGATTTTTCCGTAGATCGGGCGATTTGACCAGGCCCGGTCATGCTTTCCGACGATTGCCCATGCAATTCCCGCGTACCCATTGGGATCTCGCCCATCCAATTCATAGCGGTCATTGAGTTGAACTGCCCGCTGATAAGCCACGGATACTGACGGGCTCCACTCCAGAATTTTCTTCGCCCAGTACATGCGAAGATAGTTGTGCATCCATCCGGTCAAAACCATTTGTTTCTGCGCTGCATTCCACAAGGGATCGTGGGTCTCGGCGTGCTCCAGTTGTTCCTCGCTATAAAGCACGCTGCGCGGGTCGCGCGCATGCTCAGCCAGCGATCGTTGCGCCCACGGTTCAAGGCATTCGAAAGAATCGTAGGACGGATTGAACCTTACAAAATTAACCGCGAGCTCCCGCCGAACGATGACCTGCTCAAGGAGCGCCTCTTTCGCTCGCGCCGGTGCATCGCTTTGCTGAACAGCCGCTGCAACCGTATGCGGACCGAGATGTCCAAAATGCAGGTAAGGCGAAAGTCGGCTGGTGCCATCCTGCTCTGGATGGTTGCGGGCCTCGGGATAATCCGCGAGACGGTTACGAACGAAGTCGCGCAGCAAACGCATCCCCTGCCTGTTTCCCCCTCGCCAGGCCTTAACCGGGGCAACCGAACCATCCAGCTTCCATTTGGAGAGGAAATCTTCATTTGGCCGGAGTGAATGCAAGCCCGGTGGCGAAGTCCAGCGCACATGAGCCGCAGGATTCTTTAGCCGCGCCGTAAATTTGGGAAGCAGCGCGTGAATGCGGGGCCGGATCGTGCGGGCGGCGAATTGTTCTTTCAACAGCAACCTAGATGGCACGACAACATCCGCATCAACCGTCCACAACGGCACGCGAATTGTCTTTGCTACCTTCTCACGCCATTGCTCCGGCTCACGCATCGGGTTCTCATCCCCGATCACCATCGTCGCACTAACTTCCTCACAAAACTTGAGCAAACTGTGGCCGGGATAAGGTCGTAAAACGAATCCGACATTCCGCGCTGCCAGTTCTTCGGCGATGTCGGGAATACCTTCGGCAAGGAAAGAATAATGCCGAAGATTTGCTCCCGGATAAAATGGCACCGGCGCAAAAAATACGACCACCGGTTTTTCAAGTTCGTTAGCCACCCTTATCGCGATATTGAGCGCAGGGTTATCGCTGGCCCGTTGGGCTCGTTGCATCCAGTAAACGACACAGCCTCCGTCAGCGCGCGGTCGCCCTGCCTTTCGCACGGTAATCCGTTCATCAAGGAGGATCTCGTCGATTGCGTTCATAGAATGAATACCTCAGTCAGGCTCAACAACCAGCTTTTCAGAGCGACTCCGGCTAATCATCGACGCATCCATCGCACGCTTCTCAGCGGCTGTCAGCGCACGAACCTCACCCTTGGGAAGTTTTCCGAGTGGGAGCGGGCCAATGGCCACACGCACAAGGCGGAGGACCTCAACTCCCACGCATTCCAGGAGTCGTCGAATCTGCCGGTTCCGGCCTTCGTCCAACAAAATTTCCAGCCAGCTATTGCGCGTGCCGCTACGTAAGATGCGAACGCTCTTGACGAGGAGAAAGTCTTCTTCTTTCGTCTTGACGCCTCGACCGATTGATTCCAGCAGCGCCGTATCCGCCACCCTGTCGATCTGGACGTGGTAGGTCTTGTCCAAATGCGTTGCCGGCGCCAGAACGCGCGCCGCCCATTCAGAATCATTGGTCAGCAGGAGAAGTCCCTCACTGGCCTTATCCAGACGCCCCACCGGGGCCACCCACGGCAGATTGCTCTTCGCGGGCTCAGGCGACAGAAATGCGTACACGGTCTGTCGGCCTTTTTCGTCGGATGCAGTCGTCACCACTCCGCGCGGCTTGTTCAGCATGAGGTAAATTTTGGGGGCAGTGACAACGGGCTGGCTGTCAACCTCGATCCGGTCTTTCCCGAGGTGCACCGGCGTTTCGGGATCTCGCCGGATTGTTCCGCTGAGCCGCACCTGGCCGGAGCGGATTAGATCAGCGGCGTCCGATCGGGAACAGTATCCGAGCTTAGAAAGCGCACGCGCCAAACCCACTCGCCGGGAACAATCTTCACTGGGCACGCTTCATATTTACCACGGAAGGCACGCCTTACTGACCGGCGAACAACTTCACGGAGTTCTTTGGCTCTGGTCCCTCGATCCGGTCCGATAAAAAGTGCGGGCGGACATCATTAGAGGCAACAATGGCGTCGTGATTGGTGGTAATCTGTCTGAGACAAAGCTGTGACTACGGCGAATGCCTTATTGGTCGTGCCTTATGACTGACAAGAAAATTAGCGAAGAGAAAAATACAGACGATAGCCCAGCCGTCGCTAAGAAGCCTTACATGAAGCCAGAGTTTCGCTATGAGCGCGCTTTCGAGACCATGGCCCTTTCTTGCGGAAAGGTTCGAGCCACCCAGGGACTTTGCCGGTTCAACCGCAAAAGTTCGTAACGGCTTGCTTCTGGTTTATTCGAAAAGTTCAGGCTGACTTTCCTGCCATCCACCAGCGTCGCAGTGCCACCAGCGCCCAGATACTTTCGACCAATCCAAACGGCCACGCCCCCTGCAAAAAGCCGTAAATCGAGCCCAGCACGCAAGCTACGCTAAAGGCCAAGATGAACCAACGGCTGCGGTTTTCCAACGCGTAACAGACCAACATCGCCGTCACGGCAAATAGTCCGAAGAGCGTGAGACGGCTCACCCTGCTGCTCTCTCGTTAAATTGTTGGGCAAGTTTGTACATTCGCGGCGACGCCGTAGCCTTAAGAATACAGCCTCATTCGCGAGGCGTTCGTATCCCTGGTGGTTCTGCGGCGGGCATCAGGGCCCAATTTGTCGGCTATTTGGAGATTGAATCCAGCGCCAGATTCAGGTCCAGCACGTTTACTCGCGGTTCTCCGAATAATCCCCATTGCCGTCCCTGAATATTGTTTGCGACCAGGACCCGCACCGCATCTTCCGTCATTCCTCGTGCTTTGGCGACTCGCGGCACCTGAAATTCGGCCGAGGCCGGAGTGATATGGGGATCGAAGCCTGATGCAGACGTCGTCACCATGTCAACCGGGACCGGCTTGCCCGGATTCTCCGCCTGAGCGCTAGCGACGTCGGTATTTACACGGTCAATAAGTTTTTGATTGGTCGGCCCCAACTGGGATCCTGCGGAATTACTGGCATCGTAGCCGTTCGCACCCGCGGCGGAGGGACGAGGATGGAAATAGCCTGCTCCCACAAAAGGTTGCGCAATGATGTGCGAACCAATCACTGTTCCATTGCGCCGTATCAGTTGACCGTTTGCCTTTTCCGGAAAGAATGCCTGCGCTAATCCAGTGACAACCAGGGGATAAACCAGTCCCAGCAGCACGGTTGTAACTATTGTCATGAGTACGGAAATCAGAAGATTTTTTTTCATGATGATTCTCTTCAGGCCATCCCAATGCGGGTAATGACCATATCGATCAACTTGATGCCAATAAACGGAACGATGATCCCGCCAACGCCATAGACCAAAAGGTTGTTGCGCAGGAGCGCAGCTGCGCCCATGGCGCGATATTTGACTCCGCGCAGCGCCAGAGGTATGAGCGCAACGATGATCAGCGCGTTGAATATCACGGCAGACAAGATTGCCGACTGCGGCGTTTTCAGGTGCATGACATTCAATGCGGTCAGCACCGGGAAAGTCCCCGCGAACATTGCTGGAATGATGGCGAAGTATTTAGCTACATCGTTTGCGATCGAGAATGTCGTTAGCGCTCCGCGGGTCATCAGCAACTGCTTGCCGATTTCGACGATCTCAATGAGCTTGGTGGGATTGGAATCAAGGTCCACCATATTTCCTGCTTCTTTTGCAGCCTGGGTGCCGGTATTCATGGCCACGCCAACATCGGCCTGTGCCAGGGCAGGGGCGTCGTTGGTGCCGTCACCGGTCATCGCCACCAGCTTCCCGTCCGCCTGCTCTCGGCGAATCAGATCCATCTTTTCTTTGGGAGTGGCCTGAGCGAGAAAGTCGTCGACGCCCGCCTCGCGCGCAATCGCAGCCGCCGTAAGCGGATTGTCGCCCGTGATCATGACGGTTCGAATTCCCATCGAACGCAGCTGACTAAAGCGTTCGCGAATCCCGCCCTTAACGATGTCCTTGAGATAGATCACACCGAGCGCGTGCTTATTCTCCGAGACCACCAACGGCGTCCCACCCGAACGAGCGATTTGCTCAACGGTTGCTTGTACGTCTTTCGGAAGGCCGTTGCCGTTTACCGAGGAGATGTATTTTGAAATCGCGTCCGACGCGCCCTTACGGATCTCACGGCCGTCAAGGTTGACTCCCGACATTCTGGTTTGCGCGGTGAAGGGTACAAAATGCGCCTCGTGCGAAGCGAGGTCTCGACCGCGCAGCCCGTACCGTTCTTTCGCCAGAACCACAATCGACCGACCCTCTGGCGTCTCATCGGGAAGCGAGGACAGCTGGGCTGCATCGGCGAGCTGGGCTTCTGAAACTCCCACGGCGCAAACAAATTCGGCAGCCTGGCGATTTCCCAATGTAATCGTTCCTGTCTTGTCCAGCAGAAGCGTGTTGACGTCGCCCGCCGCTTCTACCGCTCGTCCGGACATCGCGAGGACGTTGTGCTGCACCAGGCGATCCATCCCGGCGATTCCGATGGCAGAAAGCAACCCACCAATGGTGGTAGGGATCAGGCAGACCAGCAACGACACCAGCACAAACACCGTCTGCGGCGCACCGGAGTAAATCGCGAAGGGCTGCAGCGTGACCACCGCCAGCAGGAAAATAATTGTCAGCCCGGCCAGCAAAATATTTAGTGCAATCTCATTCGGCGTCTTCTGGCGCTCGGCGCCTTCCACCAGGGCGATCATGCGGTCAAGGAATGTTTCTCCCGGGTTGGAGGTGATCTTTATCTTGATGTAGTCGGAGAGCACTCGCGTACCACCAGTCACAGCCGACCGGTCCCCCCCGGCCTCTCGTATGACAGGCGCGGATTCCCCAGTGATTGCAGATTCGTCTACCGAAGCCACTCCTTCTACAATTTCGCCGTCACCGGGGATAAATTCTCCGGCGACAACGTTCACCAGGTCGCCGGATCGCAGCTTCGAACTTGCAATCTTTTCGATCTTGCCATCCGCCAGTACCCGGTTCGCTATAGTTTCTGATCGTGCTTTTCGCAGACTTTCCGCCTGTGCCTTGCCACGCCCTTCCGCCATGGCTTCTGCGAAATTCGCGAATAGCACTGTGAACCATAGCCAAAGCGTAATCTGCAAATTGAAGCCGAATGCGCCCTGATGGCGAATAACATCCCGCAGCAACAGGACCGTCGTAACTACGCTGCCCACTTCCACCACGAACATAACGGGATTCCCCATCATCTTGCGTGGGTGCAGCTTGACTACCGAATCCCAGATCGCGCCTCGCACGATCTTTACATCCCAAATCGCTTTAGCTTTTTTCTCTGCCATATTTCCCCATCAAACCCGTGCCACTCACAAACATTCCTTAGAAAGTCTTGCCCGCCTGCATCAGAAGATGCTCCAGGATTGGTCCCAGGCTGAGCGCAGGAAAGAACGTCAAGGCTCCAACGATCACAATTACGCCGACCAGCAGAACGCTAAATAGCGGCGTAGTCACCGGAAACGTACCCAGTGACGGTGGCACATATTTCTTTTTCGCCAAGTTTCCGGCAATCGCCAGCATGGGGATGATCATGAAGAACCTCCCCATCAACATCGTCATCCCCCCCGCGACGTTGTACCAGGCGGTGTTCCCGTTCAATCCGCCGAACGCTGAGCCGTTGTTGCCCGCCATCGACGTGAAGGCGTACAGGATCTGACTAAGGCCGTGCGGTCCCGCATTGCTGATGCTTGAAGTTCCGAATCCGGCCACCGAAGAAATTCCCGCCAGTACCAGGATGACCAGCGGGAAAACGAGCGTGACCAGCATCGCCATTTTGACGTCGTAGGCTTCTATCTTCTTCCCCAGATACTCCGGGGTTCGCCCAACCATGAGTCCGGCAATGAATACCGCAAGTACTACATAAATCAGGATGCCGTACAGGCCTGCGCCAACTCCGCCAAAGACCGTTTCGCTGAGCATGATGTTAACCAGGGGCACCATTCCGCCGAGTGGTGTGTAGGAGTCATGCCAGCTATTGATGGCGCCACAACTTGCATCGGTCGTAATTGTCGCGAAAAGAGTCGAGTCGGCGATCCCAAAGCGGACTTCCTTGCCCTCCATGTTGCCGCCCGACTGCATAACGCTGGCCTGTTGGTCCACTCCCTTGAGCAGTGGATTTCCCTTTGCCTCCGCCCAATAGGCTGTGGTCACGCCGGCTAAGAACAGAATCGCCATGGCAGCCCACACTGCCCAGCCATGACGCGCCGATCCGGTCATCCGCCCAAGCGTGTACGTCAACCCGGCAGGAATCGCGAAAATGGACAGCATCTGCAGGAAGTTGCTTAGCGGTGTTGGATTTTCGAAAGGATGCGCGCTGTTGGCGTTAAAAAATCCGCCGCCATTCGTGCCCAACATTTTGATTGCTTCCTGCGACGCAACCGGTCCCTGGGCAATCACCTGGTCGGTCACGGTGTCCATCACAGGCTTGCCATCCTGACCGGTTACCGGTTTCGCATCTGCCCCCAACTTCTGTACCTGCTGAGGCTCGACCAGCTTAGCGGTGTCATACGGCCGGAAGTTCTGTACCACGCCTTGAGAGACAAGCAGCATCGCGTAAATAATGCATGCCGGCAGTAATACCCAGAGCGTCGTCCGAGTCAGATCAACCCAGAAATTGCCGATCGTCCCTTTCTCGCGCCGCGAGATGCCACGAATAAACGCGATCGCCAGCGCAATGCCCACCGCGGCGGAAGTGAAATTGTGATAAGCGAGGCCAGCCATCTGGGTTAGATAGCTCATCGTGGCTTCGCCGCCATAGTTCTGCCAGTTGGTATTGGTGGTGAATGATGCCGCTGTATTAAAAGCCAGGTCAGGCACCACTCCGGCAAGTTTCTGAGGGTTCAACGGCAGGACCAACTGCACCCGCTGAATCAGGTACAGCACCAGCATGGAAACGCCGCTGAACAGCAGCATGGAGAATGCGTATTCCGTCCAGCGCATCTCATGTTCGTCGTCCACCGCGGTCAGGCTGTACATCAACCGTTCAATCGGACGCAGAATCGGGTCCAGGAACGTGCGCTCCCGGTTAAACACGCGCGCCATGAAAATTCCGAGCGGTTTGGTCAGCGCGAATATCACCGCAAGATAGACGATGATCTGCAACCAGCCATTGACTGTCATTTTCTAGAACCTTTCAGGCCGTAACAACGCGTACAGCAGGTAAATCATTAATCCCGCACATACGATCAGCATGATGATTGATTCAGCATTCATGAGTGTTTTGCCTTAGTGAATCCGATCGCAGAACTTCACATAGGCGATGGAAACCAGAAAGAAAGCGATCGTAACTGCCACGTAAATGATGTCTTTCATGCCCTCTTCTCCATCCGGTGCAACCGTGAGACTGGATTCCCACCAACGTGATAAGTGTGGCTGTTCTCAAAGTGCACGCGATGCGTCGCAGGACGCCTGCCCCGGCCGAGATCGGAATTCAGAGCTGTCGTAATCCTGAGCACTCCAAGCGCAAGGTGAGCTCCAGAATTTACCTCAACTACTCTATGCCGGCGTCTTTCGTAAAGCGCGTCCGCCATGGGCTTCCCTTCTCCAGGAGTGTACGGATGCGCTACCCGCATCTTGTCCCCCTCGCCAGCCAGCCCGATGAAAAAGCGGATCAGGAACCCAATTCCCAAAACGCAGGCCGCCAACATGCTGATCGCCGCAGAATTCGCAATTGTGTTCGGCCCAAGCATTGTGGCCTCTCACTACATTGGATGGTTCAGGGCGTAATTTTTGTATAAGAAGTACATAAAAAAGCCGTAAGCGTTCTAGTGCTTGAAAACAGGCAGGTCCAATCCGGGGCAGCAACGGGTTTTAACCGATCGATTCAAGAACAAGCTGGGAGAAGACGCTGGAAATGATAAGTGGGATTCTGAGGAGAATGCGAGCTACGGTTTTTCGCCAGCTGGCTCGAAACGATATCCAACCCAGGGCTCGGTGATGATGTAGTGCGGCGTATTCTCGGTGTCTATCTTCTTGCGAAGCTGTGCTACAAGGACCCGCAGATGTTCCGGCTGTTCAACACTGTTTGCGCCCCAGATGGCGAGAAGCAACGTTCGATGTGTCACTACCCGGCCGGCGTGTCTTGCCATGAACAGCAGGAGTTCAAATTCCTTCGGGGTGAGCCTGATCTCTTTGTCTTTGACGGTTACTCGAAACGCATCCGCATCGATTTTAAAGTCGCCAATCGAGATGGTTCGCTTGGTAGTGTCCTCCGTTCCACGCGTTCGAGCCAGGTTCCGACGCACTCGTGCCAGTAGCTCTTCCATACCCACCGGCTTGGTGACGTAGTCGTCCGCCCCGGCATCGAGCGCCTCAACCTTGGTCTTCTCTTCCCCTTTTACCGACAACACGATGATCGGCAGCGTCGACTCTGCCCGAAGTTCGCGGCACAATTCGATTCCATTCATATTCGGCATCGAAATGTCAGTAATTACCAGGTCCGGTTGCCATTCTCTCGCCACTCGCAGGCCGGCATGGCCGTCGTCTGCGGTGCGAACCTCATATCCGCTGCCGGCAAGGGAGGTCCGCAAAACGCGCGTGATCTGCGGTTCATCATCGACTACCAGAATGCGTTTCTTTTCTGCCATGGGTTGATAAAGGCCTAGGAAGATTGCTGGGTCACGATATGAACATCTACCGGTGGCGCATCTCTAAGAAACTTATGGATTGCATTCAGGTAAAGGTACCTCTTCCAGCCCTTCACCGCGGAATGTCCAAATACGACCTGCGTGATGTGTTTTTCTCGGACAAATCCGGCGACGGCTTTGGCCACCGTCGGTGATTTCAACCTGGCCACCTGCGCTCCCACCGCTTCCGCAAAGCGGATGTTCGCGGCCAGCGTGCGCTGATTGGGTTCATTGTCGTCGACTCCGATGTCCACATAAACAACATACAGCTCACCATCCAGCCTCTTTGCCATCCGTGCCGCCCGGGCAATGAGTTGCTGGGCCAGGGGATTGGAACTGATCGCCACCGCGAATCTTTCACGGACACCGAGTTTGCGCTGTCCGCCCTCCTGGTCAAGATAGCTTTCTAGACTGCGGTCGACCTCCTGCGCAACTTCCTGCAAGGCCAACTCCCGCAACGCGATCAGATTTCCCGGTCGAAAGAAGTTCGCCAGCGCCTTCTCCGCACGGTCGACCGGATAAATATCCCCGCGTCGCATGCGGGTCTGCAACGCTTCAGGCGTGAGGTCCGCCATGACCACTTCCCGCACCCGTTTCATGATCCAGTCAGGAACGGTTTCGCGGACTGTGACCCCGCTGATTCTCTGCACGCTGGGAGCGACACTCTCCAGGTGCTGCACATTCATCGTCGTTAGCACGTCAATGTCGGCATCCACCAATTCAAGAACGTCCTCATAGCGCTTGCGGTGCTTGCTGCCTTCAATGTTGGTGTGCGCCAACTCATCTACCACTACCACTGCCGGCTTGCGCGCCAGAATTCCTTCCAGATCCATCTCCTCAAACACCGTGCCCTTGTACTCGATCCTTTTTCTCGGAACAGCTTCCAGTTGGGACGCAAGCTCGATCACTCCTTTGCGTCCATGCGTCTCCACCACGCCGATGACTACATCCTCGCCGCGGCTCTTACGGCGGATGGCTTCGCTGAGCATGTTGTAGGTTTTTCCCACGCCGGGCGCATACCCGAGAAACAGCTTTAGCGTGCCGCCCTTCTTTGCGGGCGCAGCTTCTTCCAGCCATTGCTCTGGCGTCTTGCTCATCGCCGACTATTGTGATGGACAGCGTTCAATTTGTCGATATTCGGCTACAATCCTTGATCGTGAAACAGTCGGCGATGAGGATGGTGCTTCGTTTCGCAGGTTGCGCAGCGGTTCTCTTTCTTATCGTGCGCCTTTACACCTCTTGGCTCAGGGTAAATCCCACCACCGTAGCACTGACTTTTCTGGTCTTCGTTTTGGTTGTCTCAGCCGTATGGGGTTTACGTTACGCGCTGTTCACCGCATTCGTCGCCACCGCTGCATTCAATTATTTTTTCCTGCCGCCGACGGGGACGTTCACTATCTCGGATACCCAAAACTGGATTGGACTGCTTGCCTTTCTAAGCACTGCCGTGATCGCAAGCCAGTTGTCCGATCGCGCGCGCAAACAAACTGACGAAGCCGTAAACCGCCGTCGCGAACTCGAGCGCCTCTACAGCTTCAGCCAGCAATTGCTGACGGCGGATAACGTTCTGCAGCTGCTGAACGCCATTCCGCTTCACGTGATTCAATCTTTCGACGTCTCCGCGGCGGCAATCTATTTACCGGAGAAGGGAGATATCTATCGGGCGGGGGTGGAAGCGTCCGACTTGAACGCCGATCAGCTCAAGTCCATCATCGCGCGCGGCGAGCCCACGATGGACCGCACGCACAACCTGAGTTTTACCCCGCTGAAGATGGGTGTGAGAACAGTAGGAGCTCTTGGTGTAGTCGGCAATCTTTCCCGCCAAACTTTGGACGCGATGGGAAGTCTGATTGCCATCGCGGTGGAGCGCGCGAACGCAGTGGAGACTCTCGCCCGTTCGGAAGCCAGCCGCGAAGGGGAGAAACTGCGCTCCGCAATCCTGGATTCCGTAACACACGAGTTCCGAACTCCACTCACTTCGATCAAGGCCTCGATTACCAGCCTTATGTCCAACACTGGCCTGAACCAGAGTGATCGTGGCGAACTAATGACTGTCATCGACGAGGAAAGTGACCGTTTGAACCGACTGATCGGCGAGGCTGCCGAAGTCGCCAAGCTCGAGTCCCACGAATTTCAACTCGATCTGCGGGATTGTCCCGTCATCGATCTGGTACAGACTGCGGTTGGAGACGTGAAACAGACCATGGGCAAGCATCCCGTCGAAATTCGCGTGCCGCGGGACATCATCGTGCGCCTCGACGCGGACCGCATGAAGGAAGTATTAGTCCAGTTGCTGGAAAATGCCGCTAAGTATTCGCCGCCCGAATGTCCCATCCGCATCACCGCCGAAATGCGCGATGGCAATCTCGAGCTCAGCGTCGCCGACCAGGGTGCCGGCATTGACGACATGGAACAAGCTTTAATCTTTGATAAGTTTTATCGCGGCAAGAATCAGCGGTACCGCGTGCAAGGTACTGGCATGGGACTGGCGATCGTGAAAGCGATCGTCGAAGCTCACGGCGGTAAGATCGGCGTCACCAGCCAGGTTGGTTCTGGCTCAGTGTTTCATATTATTCTGCCGGCGAAAGCCTAGTACCAACTTCGACCGCGTGCGCGCCGGTAATTTATTTCTTGGCGTTCCGGCGGAGATTGCCTACACCCTGCAGGCCCTGCGCGTCCAGATTCTCGATAACCAGCCCTTCGTTGTTCGTGACCACCGGAACTTTCCCGTTAACGAGATAATCCACCGTCCCTTGAATAAGCGAGTGGTCCACGCTGATGGACGAACAGCAGGGATCAGTTTCGTCGACGCGGTGGAACAAAATGATCAGCCACAGATTGTTAGCCACTGCATAATCAATCTCCGAAGTTATGTCCGACAGCGTCGTGTTCATGTCATTTTCCGCTGCTTCACTCCACAACAACAGCGGATGGGTATCGTGATACAACGGACCTCCGAAAGTAAGTCCTAGCCCGGAACTGTTGTAACCCAAATCTGAATCACGAGCTCCCCGCAGTCCGGCACTCTTTACAACGCCCTCAACCGTGGGGTTGTAGGCTCCGTAAGGATACGCAAGCGTCGTTGGATTGATCCCCCACGAAATGATGTCCTGTTTCGCGCCTGCGATTTCATCGGTCATCTGTGCTTCTGTGAGCGTCGTCAAGTTGGGATGAGTCCTGGTGTGGACGCCGATCTCGTGACCGTTGTTGTACATCTGCAAAACTTCGTCCAGAGTCACGTAGGTGTCCCAACCAACCTGCTGCGTAATGATGTACTGCGTACTCTTCAATCCTGCGGCATCGAGAATGGGCAATGCGTTGTCGTACATTGATTGATATCCGTCATCAAAATTGATGGAGACAAGGCCGCGATTCGTGATGCTGAAAGGTAGAGGTCCCGAGGTTCCGGCCTTCGGCGACGGATTCGTCACTGTGACTGCCAGTGGGTGATTTGGCGGCGTTAACGACGTCAACTCCGCGGCTGGCACCGTCACCAGGATCGTTGTGGGGCTTACCGAAGACGGGACGAGAATGTTGGAACCGAAATTCACCACCGCTCCGTTCACAAACCCTGTTCCTGTAATCGTGAGAGGAATCAGGTCTCCACTCCCAACCAAGGCTATAGGTGGAGAAAGTCGAGTGATGGTGATGGGGCACTTACAGGAAACCGTTGTCACGTCGAGCGACACTGCGTTACTGCTCACCCCCTGGGCCGATGCGCTGACTTGTACCGTGCCCGGCGCTATGCCGCTAGCCAGGCCGCTGGCGCCTACGGTCGCCACGGCAGGATCACTTGACGTCCACGAAAATACAACGCCACTCATTGCCATTCCATACTGATCTGTCGCCAAAGCGCTGAATTGCTGCGTTGCGCCCACGTTGATGGACCCATTGCTTGAAATGACGTTAATCGTCGCCACCATTGGCGGAGGCGGTGGGGGCGGCGGAGGCGTCACCGTCAAGGAAGCCGTGGTGCTGACCCCATTGGCGCTCACAGTGATCTGGATGGAACCTGCGGCTAAGCCTGTGGCAACGCCGTCAGTGACACCTTCCGAATTAATCGCTGTCACCGTGGCTGTATTCGTATTGGAACTCGACCATGCGAAGACAATCCCTGACATCACATTCTGATACTGGTCATAGCCCACGGCGCTAAAGCGCGTCATGTTCCCGGCTTGAATCGAAGCGCTGGGCGGTGATACCTGGATCGACGTCAGCACGGAGGCTGGTTTGCTGACGGTTACGACGGCGGAGTTGCTATGTATGCCCTGGGCTGACGCGGTGATCTGGGCTGTTCCTTGAGCGATACCGGTTGCGACTCCTCCCGTACTGACTGTAGCCGCTCCCTGATTGTTGCTCGACCACGCGAAAGCGATTCCACTCATGATCGCGCCGTTTTGGTCATAGCCGACGGCGGTAAACTGCTGCGTCCCTCCGATAAGAATTGAAGGATTTGACGGGGTCACAACGATTGACGTCAATGCGGGCGGGGGCGGAAGGACCGTTAGCGACGCCGGCGCGCTGCTGACGCCGGAGGCCGATGCGGTAATGTGCACCATTCCTGCCGCGACTCCGGTTGCCACGTTGCCGTTCAGCATTGCAATCGCGTTACTGCCGTCCGATACCCACGAGAACGTAATCCCGCTCATTACATTGTTGAATTGGTCATAGCCAACCGCCGTGTAGCTTTCTTGTTGTCCCACCTGAATCGAAGCGGTCGAAGGCGAAACGCTAATTTGGGTAAGCACGGGTGAGGCAGGAGCTGCTTTGACAGTCAGCGATACCGAAGCGCTCTTGCCGTTGGCGCTGGCCGTGATGGTTGCCTTCCCGGGCGCTGTGCCCGTTGCCAATCCGTTGCTGTCGACCGTCGCTCCACCGGAACTGGAGAACGTGACTACCACTCCCGGCATGACGTCGCCGTTATGGTCGCTAACGATCGCCTGGTACTGAACTGTTGCACCGACCACCACGGATGCCGTTTTTGGAGAAACTGAAATCGCCGCCGATTCCGGCACCGTACTGGAGGACCGGCCGACCACACCGGCACTTCCGCCTCCGCATCCGGCCAAGGTCAGTGCAACAATCAACACCAGCCAAAGTGGATCCACCATAACGACGGATCGCTTTACTTTGATGATTGCTTGTGCAAAGCAGCGGCTAACAGACGTAGTCCACCCGGAGAATTTGGAGAAAGATAGCATAGGCAAAAATTCGGTCATGAATCCACTTCTGGTACGGACCAGCGGGGATTTCGCATACAACAAAAGCATCTGGACTGCCAAATACGAAGGCATTACTACCTGATCGCGATGGAATTCGATCGGAATCGCAATACCTGCGGAAGTCGCACGGTCCAGAGGGCTTAGCTGGCTCGCCGGCACCGAGCGCAAGAACGCACCAGCGAACCTCTGCGCGCTGCCGGCATTTTTGAGGTTACGAGACGGTTACGACGGTAATTTAGAACTGGATTACCATGAGAAGAGGAGTTCCGCTCGCGTGGAAAACAAAGTACACGCGAAAAGCCCGCAATCCAATCAATTGAAGTCGGCCTCAATGAAGAATTGTCGGCAAAGGGAAGTCGTCATCCCGAGCTTGCGAGGGATCTGGCACGCAGCAGATCAATCCCTTGTCCAGCACAGCACGCACAGCCTTCGAAACGAGAGCTTTCTCCTTCAATGGTGAAGCCGTCCCAGTGATCAGCCATTTTTCGCGCTGAAGCCTTTCCCGGGCGGACTCTATCGCTTACAATTCGTTCCGCATCGGTTCGCTCTCCGCATCGCGCCGATCTCAGGAGTTTCCCGGGTGTACCGCCTAGTCCGTGATCTAATCCGCCCGTACATTGGCAGCCTTTGCGTCATCCTTGCCGCCATGCTGGTACAAACTGTCACCAGCCTGGCCGCGCCTTGGCCCCTCAAGATCGTCCTCGATAATGTGGTCGGAAATCATAAGCTTCCTGGCTGGCTCAATCACCTGCTCACGACATTGCTGAAGGGCGATGGCAAAATGAGCATCGCGATAGGGGCCGCAATTGCGGTTGTGGCAATCGCTGCATTGGGAGCCCTTGCGTCCTACATCGCCAATTACTACACGGAGAGCGTAGGCCAATGGGTCGCCAACGACCTGCGAATGCGGACTTATCACCATCTACAGCGCCTGTCCCTCAGCTATTACGATACCCAGCGTACCGGCGCCCTGCTGAGCACGATCACTTCTGACGTTCAAACCATCCAGAACTTCGCTTCTTCCGCGACTCTCGGCATTGTGGTCGACATGCTTACCATCCTCGGCATGCTGGTCATCATGTTCTGGCTGAATTGGGATTTCACCCTGATCGCATTGTCCGTCACCCCCTTCATGCTGCTGCTTGTATTCCGATTTAAGAAAGCAGTAAAGGCCGCAACCCACGAAGTGCGCAAGCAGCAGGCCAATATTGTTTCCGTCGTGCAGCAGGATCTCGAATCAATGCGTGTGGTGAAAGCGTTCGGCAGACAGGATTATGAACAAGCGGAACTCGGCGAGGTCAGCCGCGCTGCCGTGGACGCTGCTCTCAAAGCCCGCCGAGTAAAAGCACTGCTTTCCCCAATTGTGGCGGTAACGGTTTCTCTCTGCACGGCCATAGTTCTGTGGCGCGGCTCCGCGCTCATTCTTGCCGGCGCCATGACGGCTGGCGGTCTCACTGTCTTTCTCTCTTATCTCACTAAATTCTTCAAGCCGGTGAAAGACCTCGCCAGCATGACCAATTCCATTGCGCAGGCGGCGGTCGGAGTCGATCGGGTTCGGGCCATTCTCGATGCCGACAATGTAATCCCGGAGAGTCCGGATGCTCGCCAGTTGCCCGCACCAGTCCTGGGAGCGGTGCGCTTCGACAAGGTCAAGTTTGGCTATAGCTCAGAAATTCCCGTGCTTCTCGATGTTAGTTTCAGCATTGAACCAGGGCAGTTGGTGGGCGTTGTCGGACCGACCGGAGGTGGAAAATCCACAATCGTGAGCCTGATTCCACGTTTTTACGATCCTACTTCTGGCACGGTTAAGATCGACGGAGTAGACGTTCGCGATTATAAGCTGCAATGGCTCCGCAGCCAGATCGGATACGTTTTGCAGGAAACCGTCCTCTTCCGCGGAACAATAAGCGAAAACATCGCCTACGGCCGCGAAGGAGCGACACGCGAGGAAATTATCGAAGCCGCAAAACTAGCCAACGCCGATGAGTTCATCGTCCGCATGGCGCACGGCTACGACACGATGGTCGGCGAGCGCGGCGACACATTGTCGGGTGGTCAGCGCCAACGAATCGGAATCGCCCGGGCCCTGGTTCGTAACAATCCGATCTTAATCCTGGACGAGCCAACCGCCGCCTTGGACACAGAGTCCGAGAGGTTGGTCATCGAAGCTCTGGAACGGCTGATGAAAGGGCGCACGGTCATCACCATTGCGCATCGCTTGAGCACGATTCGGGACGCCGACAAGATCATCGTTCTGGATGGCGGAGTCGTCGCGGAGGAAGGCACTCACCAGGAGTTGCTGGCGCTGGGGGGAATCTACGCCACCCTGTGCAACAGCCAGTTCGACACGGCCCCTGCAAAAGTCCAGCCCTGAGTCATAGCGCTCTTCCCTTTTAGCGCTGCTATTCTAGTAATCGCAACTGGAGGCAATGTGTCTCGTTCTCTGATTGTTCTGCCTGACGACTCTGCGAAGCCGATTTTGGATGCCATCAACGGCGCTCAAAAATCACTCCGGATCAAGATGTTCGTATTCTCGGACCCTGAACTGCTGAAAGCTGTGCTCGCCGCTCGGGCTCGCGGCGTGAAGGTTCAGGTCATGCTGAATCCCGCTCGCCGCAGCGGCGAAGAAGATAACGAGGAAACCAGAAAGACGCTTACCGCCGGCGGAATCGACGTTCTTGACAGCAATCCTGCATTCGACGTCACCCACGAAAAGTCGATGGTTGTGGATGACAAACATGCATTCGTAAAGTCACTGAACTGGCAAACCAGGAACCTGACCGAAACTCGCGACTATGCCGTCGTGACCTCGCATGCCCATGAAGTCGACGAAGTCACAGCGTGCTTTGAGGCTGACTGGAACCGCAAGTCTTTTGAATCAGGAGAGAAGTCTCACCTGATCTGGTGCAAGGGAAACGGCCGCGATCGTATCGCCGCATTCATCGACGGCGCGAAGCACTCGTTGTTCCTGCAAAATGAGCGGTACCAGGATCCCATCATCATCGAGCACCTGGTCCGCGCTCAAATGCGCGGAGTGAAAGTGCATATTATGTCGCGCCCTCCGCACACGCTTAAAAAGGAAAAATTGATAGAAGGTGTCGGCGGCCTGCGTGTGATGGACGATGTCGGGATCAAAGTCCGCAAGATGAAGCACCTTAAGCTTCACGGCAAGATGCTGCTCGCCGACGGCCTACGCGCGATCGTCGGGTCCATCAACCTTGCCCCCGGCAGCTTCGACAGTCGCCGTGAATTGGCCATCGAGGTACACGATGAAGACGTTGTAAGCCGGCTCCATGATGTCGTGCAGCACGACTGGAAGCATGCCCACCCCCTCGATCTTAGCGACGCCGGTCTGCTCGCCGATCTTGAAGACCGCCAGGGTGTTGCAGGCCTGGCACTCGATACGGCCAATCGAAAGAAAAAAGACAAGTGAAGCAATCTACGGAAAACTGGTCACGTCGCGAGAGAGTGGCATCATCCGCGTAAGGGGCTTTTTGACGACTTTCGAGTCCATCGGAAGCGGCATTCCTTTAATCGACATGTCATCGATTTCTCCCAGATTCGCTGTAGTCCGCTCTTGCAGCGTCATCGTTTCGAAAACGAATGGCAGGGACGTCACATCGAGCGTGGAAGGCCGGTCGCTGATCTGAAAATGCAGATGCGGACCGGTGGTGTTTCCGCTGTTGCCCAGCAGACCAAGTTTGTCGCCCGCACGAACGTGGTCGCCAACATGCACCGTCACGCTGTGGGGAGCGAAATGCGCATACATCGCATACCGGCCGCCGCCCAGATCGAGGATCACGTGATTCCCCGCAATCTGAGTCCACCGTCAGGTTGGTAGGCGCTACGCCCGGCGGTACATCCGGCAGATCGCGCATCGTCTCGATCACCGTCCCAGGTCCGACCGCGAGCACGTCAACTCCATAGCAAAACCAATCTTCAGACTTTTTTCCATCACCGCGAAAGCCTTTGCCTTGCGCATCCACCTTGATCCAGTCGATGGCAAATTGTTCCGATGGATCCAGCGATCCATTCATCGGATTCATAACGAATCGATGCGGCCCGATCTCCTCGCAGCAGCCATTTCCGTTCACCCATCCATCTCCCTTGAGCGGAGGAGCAAGAACAATCGCCGCTTGCGAACTGACTTTCATCGGCGGACTGGTCACGGTCGATTCCGGCAGATGCTTGTTCTCCGGCTGGAGAGCATGCACGCGCAACGAGATGGCGCAGGGCACAACGTCGCCTTCGCCGTATGTCACGTCGAAAAACATCACGCCTGACTCCCCGCCTCCGATCTTCGTCGAATAATTCGTCTTGTCCATCGTCGACGGCAACGACGCGAGCTTTACCTGCCCGGTAACATCCTCGTCCTTTGCGGAAACCACGCGGTTTGCCCCCGTCACTTTGTCGCCATGCGACGGATCGATCACATCCACCGACTGAATCGTTGCCGCAATACCCCACACATTGGTGAATTGCATCGCGAATGCCAGGTGAGTCAATCCATCCGACCCCTTCACCGGATACACGCCCGAGCCGATAAGATGCCAGACCAGCGGTCCAATCGTCAGCGGATACCTCTGCCCATCGCCGCTGTTCACCGGCTGAAAGTAGTCGGGCGTGTTGTCACACCGGTTCTGAGCCAGGACGGTTTGGCACAGCCCCAGGCCAAGCAGAACCGCGAGCAGCAATAAACGTAGGATCGATCTCATTGAGGCTTCTTCCTGTATTCGCATTCAAAGCGCACACCGCCAGAGCGGTTCTCACTCTGGATCGGTGCGCCCGTAAGTCTGCCATAGTTTGACGATTTGGCAAACTTCTGCATTTTTAGTAAGCAGTCATCCCGAGCTTGCGAGGGATCTGGCGTGCAGTACATGCGCGCCAAACGCATGTGAACACCAACCACAGAACTCCCCTGCTGGTAGAATGGGCGCACACCCCGAGGACTGCATGCGAATAAACCTCTCGGCATTGGCGTTCAGCGCAATCCTGTTTTGCCCAACCCACCCCTCCCCAGGCACAAAGCCTCGGCCCGAAAGACACCTTCGCCGCCGCCAAACTATCCACGAATGAAGAAAGAGAGATCGTGGCCGGACTGGAACAGTCTGCCTATGACACCCCGGACTCCTGGACAAAAGAAGTGCGCATAAGAAAGATCGATCTCGGGGAGGCTCCGGGCATCGTCGCGCAGGGCACTAACCTGCTCTGTGGAGGAACCGGAAATTGTCAGACTTGGGTTTTCCGCAAAGCGGACAACAAGTGGATTTCTCTGTTCGGAAACGACCAGGCGCCGCTCGCCGAGAGCTTTCAGTTAGGTCCCTCGATCACCAACGGCATCAGGGACTTTACGATCGTAACGAATTCGAGCGCAAAAAAATCTCAGCGCGTCACCTACAAGTTTGACGGAAAACTCTATCGTGCCCGGTAAACGACGAACTAGTGTCCGCAAAGCCTCGACCCGCCTCCTTACTTCGTACGCCTTTATCTTGACCATCACTGCGTCTCCGTCTTAGAGTGACCGCGTTCGCCATCCAGGCGATGGAGGTTATTATGCTCAGCGGGTTCAAACAGTTCGTTCTTCGTGGCAACGTGGTCGATATGGCTGTCGGTGTAGTGATCGGAGCGGCATTTGCAGCGGTCGTAACCGCCCTTACCAAAGACCTGCTCACGCCTCTCATCGGGGCTGTCGTCGGAAAACCGGATTTTTCCTCTGTTGCCTTCACCTTGAATGGCAGCGTTTTCGCGATAGGCGACTTCATCAACAGCGCGGTAGCGTTCGTGCTGGCCGCTTCCGCCGTTTATTTCTTCGTCGTCGTACCGGTGAATGCACTGCTTGCCCGGCTTCGCAAGGCACCCGCTCCTCCCGACCCCACAACGAAACAATGTCCGGAGTGTTTCAGCATGATTCCGATCAAGGCGCGCCGCTGCGCACATTGCGCCCAGCCGGTCGCTTCCGTGGCCTGATTTTTTGGATTTCTTAGCGTCTGGTTATGCGTTCGTTCCGATCAGGTTCTCTGCCCGTAATCGATCCTTCGATGGATGATGGGAGCCGCGTTCATCGCGGCTTTCCTTCACTAGATGTTCAACTAGTTTGCTTACCTGTTGCCGGATTTCCGGCACGGCTGTGCTCTCCCAGAGACTGCCTTTGCGGAGCGGCCCCGCTGCATAAAGCATGCGCGAGACAGCGCCATCTCTATCGACAAGCGCTCCATCTGAAGAGACGTCCAACCCCAGAAACAACGGATCGGGACGCGCCAGACCCCGGGCGAGGAGAGCGGCGATCAATGGATCTTCCAGGCGACGGCAATCGGTCTCGGGCCCCGTGCAATTGATAACTCGATCCACCGACAACCGATGCTCTTTGCCAGTCTTGCGCGCGAGGTAAGTCACGTTCACTTTGTAGTTCTTCTCTTGATAATCGGCAATGCGGCCGGCATGAAGTTGAAACGTTCTGCCTGCCAATTCGTTATCAATAGTTCTGGCGATCTCGGTTGCTGCACGGTGCCGGTGAATCTCCCAGTACGGCCGTGCGTGGCGGAGAAAACGTCGTCTCTCTTGCTCGGGGAGCGATTGCCAAATCTGTCCAACCAGAGGCCGCAGACTGTCGAACACACTCTGCCATTCGACTCCCTGCCTTTCTCCCTGTCGCACTTGCTCGCGTACGAGACGTAACAAACCTCGCGCACTTTTCGGCGAGGATTCATTCCAGAACGGCGGACAGGCATCCACGGCTTTATGCCATCGCGGTAACAGGCCACGGCGTGAAAGAACATGGATGGTGCCACGATAGCCATGAGCGCGCAGTTGGATTGCCACGTCCACGCTAGTAAGCCCCGAGCCAATCAATAAAATGCTTTCGAGATTCTCTACCCCGTCAAACACCTCGGCCGACCATGGGTCACGCCAATATCGCGACACTTTTCCCGCCTCCAACCCAGCCAGAGGATTCGCGGGAGGAAAGTTCCCCACTGCCAGCACAACCCGGTCGGCCAGCAGACGTTTACCACTTTGCAGTACGATTTCCACTGCACCATCGCCGGTCGGCGAAAGGCCAATCGTCTCGTCTTTTATCCATTGCAGACGTCCTCTGCCGTTCGACGTCAATGCCTCGTTTAGCAATGCCTCAACGTACCGGCCGTATACTTCACGTGGCAAAAAGCTCCCAGGGCCGGCCGCAGAGTCATAGTTCGCCTGGGCCCAACGAAGAAAATGCTGCGGATCGTCCGCAAAGGCGCTCATATTCCGGGCGCGGACATTCAAAAGGAGAGAGTTGGACTTGGTTCCATATGCCAGGCCGCGCCCCACCGATGCGGATTTTTCTACTACTACGATCGACAGAGAGGGACCGCCGGATCGCAACAGTTGCGCCGCCAGTGTCGCGCCCGTAAATCCGCCACCGATGATGGCGATATCGATCTTGGAAGGCGAAATGTTCTCCGGCCGAGTCGTCATCTCGCAACTCACAAATGAATTCAGTCCAGGCTGCTCAATTGCAGCTAGTGTACCCCTATATGCCTATAATGTCTATTCTTTTAGTAGACTTTGGGGATGCTCCTCGCAATAACACATTGATGTAGTCCCCTGTTTACAGCCATTTATCGAACGGAGGACAATAAGGCGTATCAGAATCCAGGCTCCAAAATTCTCTGCGAGGTGCACCCATGAGACAGTTCGTTCCCAGTTTCGTTCTTGTCGTGCTATTGGTGTCGGGAACAGTGGCGCAGGAGAAAAATGTAAACCCCGACAAGCTGGTTAACTGGATGCGTTCGGTAAATACATTGCAAGTCGAGTTCAACAAGGCTAACCACAAATTCGCTACCAGCGACGAATTGCTGGCATTCGCAGCGAAGCCCACGACGAGTGGTGTTGCGGTCGTCACCAAAGAACTTAATCCATCCGCGATGGCACCCTATGCCTTGCAGGTCACGACCAGCGAAGACGGCACGCACTATTTGGCGACTATCAAGCGACCCTCGGACATGCATAACAAAGCCACATGGTGTAAAACAGCGGCGTTTAGCGACGACAGCGGCCTAATCTATCTCGGACACGGCATCGATTGCTCAGGAGCCGATAAGGTAGTGAGCTTCAACAAGAACTAGTGTTTCACTTGTTCCTGTTATCGTTGGCGAACTATCGCAATATGCGAATCGAGTGCTAATCTCTGTTAACAGTATCCATACCCGCTGTTTGCTAGACTTTTAGTTCCGTGCGGCTCAACCCCAAGTATCGTACTGGTGTTCTGCTATTTGTTCTGGGACTGGTGACCTCCGCCCAAACGCAGACTCAGCCGCAGACTCCGTCAACGTCGACCGCCGCGCCAGTAACGGCTCCCCGTCCTGACTTTGTCGGAGACGGCAGATGCAGTTCGTGTCATGAAAAAAAAGTCGAGACCTTCCACCAGACCGCCCACTACTTCACCTCAAGACTTCCGAGCAAGGATTCAATTCTCGGCGACTTCACCCCCGGCGCAAATATTCTCAAAACGTCCAACCCGGATTTGTTCTTCCGGATGGAACAAAAAGGGGACCAATTTTTCCAGACAGCAGTGGAGGGCATACCTCCTTACAGCGAATCACATACCGAACGCTTTGGCTTGGTAATAGGTTCGGGAGGAAAGGGACAAACCTATTTGTACTGGAGAGATGACCGTCTCTTTCAACTGCCGGTTTCTTACTGGAAGGAGCTTGGATGGGTAAACAGCCCTGGGTACCGGGATGGCGTGGCGAATTTCTCTCGTCCTGCGATTCCGCGCTGCCTGGAGTGTCATGCAACTTATTTCGAATCGGCTCCGTCCTCCACCAATCGATACTCACAAACCGGCTTTGTGGTCGGCATCACTTGCGAAAAATGTCACGGGCCAGGCAGCGAGCATGTTCATCAAGAAAACCTCAAAGGTCCTCCGGTTTCTGGTTCAGCCATACTCAATCCCGGCCGATTTTCTCGCGACCGGCAGATGGACCTCTGCGCCTGGTGCCATGCAGGCCATGGCACCGCGGTTTCCCCCAGCTTCTCCTACATCCCAGGCGAACCGCTCGACAAATTTATTGAGTTTCCGCGCTCCGATCCGAACGCGCAAATTGACGTGCATGGTGACCAGGTCGATCTGCTCAAAAGAAGCCGGTGCTTCCAGTCATCGACGATGACCTGCCTCACTTGCCATGACGTCCACGCGGAGCAGCACGATCTGCAAGCTTTCTCGCAGCGGTGTTTGAGCTGCCACAAGCCTGGAACGGATGCTTTCCCGAAGACGGGTCATCAGGCCACTAGCAACTGTATTGATTGCCACATGCCAGAACAGGACACGAATCTCATTGTCTTTGACTGGCAGGGCCACAAGAAAAGACCCCAGGTTCGTACTCACTGGATCAAAACTTATTCGGACATACGCCCATCAACGCCAACGCCCTGAAGCCTACTAAGCGCAGGCACCGCTTGAAATCGCCAGGTGGCTTTCGAGTTGGCGTTTCGGATGCCAGAACCTTTAATCATGAGTCAACCACCGGTTATTTTCGATGACTCTCGAACACCGCCTGTAGCCTGCTTAGTTCGAACAGGTCTCGAACCCGTGGCGTCGGATTCGCCAGCTCCAGAACACACTCTGCTCTGCTCGCCGCCAGATAGACACTGACCAAAGCACCGAGGCCAGAACTGTCGATGTAGTTGACCTCCGCCAGGTCGAGCACAATGCGCTTGGTTCCTGGGATGAGCCCGCGAATTGTTCTCTGCAACAGATCAGACGTTGTCGATGTGATCCTGCCCGACGCGTAGGCTATGGTTTCGTCGGCTTTCTTCTCTGTGTTAATCCGCAATTCCGTGGTGGGAACAGCTGGGTTCGCCGCCATTTTAGTACCTCCTGTCCTCAGTATAGGCCTACTAAAAACGGCTTCGTTGTGAATCGCCGGAAGCCGCAATTTCACTGCTGAAGGGTTGGTGAGCGCGGAAGGAATCGAACCTTCAACCTACTGATTAAGAGTTGTGAGGCATTTCGATTCCGGCAGTATCGCAATTCGACCGATACCCGAGAAAGACGTCCACGGTCACGGATTTCTTCAGTTCAATCAAATAGCTTTTGTGCGGCTTCAATGCAAGCCACAGCGCATCGATGTGTTTGTGTGGTCACTCATGCTTATCAAGTGGGGGGCTATACGACCACATGTCATGACGATACCCTGCGGCAGGGGGGTCTCGGCGTTCCCCCGAATTGCGCCAGTACAGCGCTTCGATCGCATCAGGCAGTCATCCGCGTCAAACCCTATTAGGAAGATTTCCTGGTCACTGCAGCTTAGCGTACTCCGCTTTGGCTTCCTTCAGAATGGGGACATCGGGATCGGCGTCCTTCCAGAGAAATAGAAACTCCTGGTAAGCCTTACGAGCGCCTTCTTTGTCGCCACTCATGACCTTGGCACGACCCAATTGCAGATGTGCCAGTGCGCCGAGGACGAAATTTCCCACGATGCTTCGATGGTTGAGGAGTTTTTGAAATTCCGTCGCCGCTCGCTCACCTTGGCCCGTATTTAGGTAAGCCTCGCCACGCAAGTACGCAGGATAGAAACTCGCCGTGACCCCGGAGGCGGAAGGCAAGAGAGAACCCATTTCGTAGCGAGACGCAGCTTCCAGCAAGCCGATGGCATTTTCGGGACGTTTGCGACTGAGTTCAACTGCGGCCCGGATGGCAGGCAGCGAGTAGCCACGAAGGATAGTATTCAGCGGCGAACGCCTGGCAAGCTCATCAGCCATTCGAATTGCCCTTTCCCTCTCCCCCGCTCGTGCCAAGGATAGCGCTGCAACGATTTGCGAATCGCGGTTCGAGGCAAGGACCATCGCCGGACCAAGCTGCTGTAGTGCCTGGGCCGAATTGTTAAGTTCGGCGTCTCGAAGAGCCGAGTTCAATAACCAAAGTGCTGCCGTCTCTTTCTGGTCGTTACGCTTTGCCACATCGGCCGCCTTGGCCGATAATTCTCTCGCTTTCGTGAGGCGTCCCGAATAGGCCTCGGTATCCGATTCCAGAGAGAGTAATACGTCTTCAGCTCCCGGTTTGCCCATCGCCCACGCAAGCTGTCGTCCCATTTCAGAGACGTCCCCTTCTAGAAAAGCCACCCCGTAACGGTTTATGTGGAGATAGGGGTGATCATGTTCATGAGAAAGCGCGACTTCATAGGTCGCTTTGGCTTCATCAAGACGCCCCAACACCGCATACGCTCCCATGAGATTTTGGTAAGGCTTTGTCGTACTGCCCGGTAACTTGGAGAAGTATTGCCAGGTTAGAGGGGGGCACAAAATCTCTAGGATAGCTCTCGCCCCATTCTTCGTAGACCTGCTTGGCTTTCTCTAGTTCCCCTGTAATGTTGTGATAGTACATGCTAGAAATGAGGTACCTTTCATTTTCGCTGGTACGTTCTCGCAACTCGAATGCTTTCTGCAAATGCTCGCTGGCTAAGCCGATCTCACTAATATTAAGATATGTAATTCCGAGCAGGCAGTAAGCCATAGCGAAATTCGGATCCAGCTCGATGGCACGTTTGAGCATTGGAATGGGTTCGCTGCCTCCGCCCTCGAAAAAGGGCTTCCACCCCTTGCTGTAAGCCTGTAGCGCCTCGAGGGACGATGTGGTTGCACGCTCAAGTGGGACGTCGTACCTGTGAACCGTAACAAGGGACTCTCCGAGCTTGTTTCGCAGGCTCGCGGCTGCCTTGTCCAGCATTGTCAGAACCTTTTCTTTCGACTCAGCCTCGACCTGTTCCAATACCAATACATCTCCATCTTTGCAGTTCAACGCCTTCAAACCGATCACGAAGTGGCTTCCGAGGTTTGAGATTGAACCCGCCAGCGATGCCTTGCTGTTCGTGCGCAAGCAAATCTCCCGCGCCACGACCTCAGTAATCCGATCTCCCGCAGGCCGCCCCATCAACTTCAGGGTGTCGTTTACTCTCTGGTCGGGCAGAAGATTCAGGAAGGGAGATTGCGAAAGCGATACGGAGAGGCCTTGCTTGAGTGTATCGTCGAACACCGGGTCGCCTGTGCTGTTGGCAAAATCGCCGAGCACGATCATATCCTTCTCCGTCAGCGGCTTGGTGTGATGCGAACGATAGTAAAGTCCGCCTACGATCAATGCCGCCACCACCAGGGCTGTCGCTGGAGTTACTGCCTTCCAGAGCGTTTTATTGCGAACTTCGGGGGCTTGGGTGATCTTTGCTGCATCCGATGAAGAAGACGAAGTGAAGCTGGAAAGCGAACCCGATCCTGACACGGGTTGTGGAGCGGCTGCTTGAGAGCCACTTTCTTGTGCCACCGGCGCCGTCCCGGAACTAGCAGATCCAACCCGTCCCGCGTCTCTGTGTCCCGTTTTAGCCTCAGCAGTTCCGATCGCATGTCGGCGGCGTGCTGGTAACGCAGCTCGCGGTCCTTCTCCAGCGCCCTATTGATGATGTCTTCCAGCTTCGGCGGCAGGTCAGGATTCAGGCGCACCGCGGGAACAGGGTCGCGGTTCAGGATCGCGTCGAAGATGACCCCTGAACTCTCACCACGGAACGGCAACGCACCGGTCGCCATCTCATACAGCACCACTCCGAACGAGAACAAGTCGGTGCGGGCATCCAGTTCCTTGGCTCGGACCTGCTCCGGCGACATGTATGCGACCGTTCCCAAAGTCGTTCCCGGGACTGGTCAGGTGCTCCTCGTCCACCATGCCCGTCTCCGTGTTGGCCGCAGCGATCTTGCTCGAAGAGCTGGCAGCGGCGGTTACCTTCGCCAGACCGAAATCCAGAATCTTGGCGTGACCGCGCTTGGTGACGAAAATGTTCGCGGGCTTGATGTCGCGATGGACTATGCCCTCGCTGTGCGCTGCATCCAGTGCGTCGGCGATCTCGATGGCCAGACCGAGTAGAACATCGGTCTCGAGCGGGTTTTCCGGCGATGCGATGCTTCAGCGTCACGCCATCCAGATACTCCATGGCGATGAACGCCTGGCCGTTCTGCTCGTCTATTTCGTAGATCGTGCAGATGTTGGGATGGTTCAGTGCCGAAGCGGCCTGGGCTTCGCGTTGAAAACGGGCCAAAGCTTGGGCGTCCTCCGCTACTTCGTCGGGCAGGAATTTCAAGGCTACGAAGCGATGGAGCTTGATGTCCTCGGCCTTGTACACAACACCCATTCCACCACCGCCCAGCTTCTCGACGATGCGATAGTGCGAGATGGTTTGGCCGATCATGGAATCGAGCCATGTTAGGTGGAGTAAAAGGGCAAGTCAACGAAGGCTTGGAGTTGGCCGTATTTCAAGCGGTCTAGCACGGGCTTTCCGAAACTCAGTACGAGATTCGTATTACCTTCGATGTGTCCAATGTGTTTCATCGGACGCTCGCGAATCGTCGATAGTTCGTAGACTTCAAACAACTACTCCGCTTAAAGTGCCGTGGCGATCACAGCGCAAGCCCCCCCTGAAGCAAGGGAGGGCTAGGTTTGCGGACGAAATAACGATCGCAGTCGCCCGCCATCTTCTTACAGCACATCCCGTCATCCATAGCACGATCTGCCAAAAGTCAGTGGCTGAACAGCGCGATCAAAATAACTATCGGGATCGGTACTCCTAACAACAAAAGCAAGATTGAACGCATCGAATGTCTCCTTTAATCAAAACTTCGCTTCACGGTGGTCCTACCTTAGACGAGAACCTTATCGCGTTGCTTACCGCCGATCGTCCCAGCGTAGCTGGCGCAAAACGCTCCGCTTAACAATGCCACGAACAGCCACAAGGACAGGTGGGCTACCGATTTCCTGGTGATCTCTGCCGACTGCTGAGCCTCTCCGAAAACATCGGACACGCGCTTCTCCGCGTCTGACTGCCCCAAACCCGTCCTCGCGGACACGACCTGCGCGAGATAGGTCTTGTCAACCTGCGCCAGTGCGCCTTGAGCGAGGGAGTGAGAAAAAATCCGGTCTACCTCACCTCGGACTACGGCTTGATTCTGGTCCGGCGCTGCGTTTGAGCGCAACAAGGTGTCCACAAAATATGCGCTCGGGTCGAGAATCGAGGCATCTGCCACTGAGCTGCTCATGGGGCCGTGGGAATCGCGCACCCCGGCACCGGTCAATGAAGTGGCGGCCGATGCAAGTAAAGAAGCAGTAATTACCAGTCCAACGGCCCACACCAGAAAGCCGTGGGCAGTGTCACGAAAGTAGACCTCATCTGTATGGACATTGGCCCACTTTGTACGAAGCCGTCCTGCCAAATATCCACCCATGGCTGAGGCGATTATTTGTGTGAGAATCAACCATGCGATAGCCGCCTTCCCTATGGTCGACGCTGAGGCACCAAAATTTGACCAAGGGGATACCGCAGAAAAACCCAGCCCGGTACCCAAGGAAAGTAGTATTAGTGCTAAAGATGCGGAGGCGAATGCCCCGCCGATCACGGCCGCCCATGAGACGCCGGACAAAAAAGATTCATTATTACCAAGATTTTCAGTCGTCAAAGTCTGCCGATTTGAGACTGGAATTGGCATTGGGGATTGCGGCATGTTGACTCCTTCTGCTAACTGCGATTGACGCCCGGGTTTCATTTTATAAAAAGTTTACGCAGTCGAAATGTACTCCTTCGCTTAAAAATGAATATCGGGTAAAGACCGTAGTTCGAGGGATTTAAAAACGTGGAACATCTTGGGGACCGAGAAAACGGTCTCGGTTTACACCATCAGAGATTCGGCCGATTAAGTGTGTCACTGCTTTGCTCTTTGGAACTACAGCGTGTATTCCGGCTTTGCCGCGATAGTCGCCGAACTTCCTCACTGTCATGGCCGGAAAAAAGAATAATGCAGACCGTGGGCAAGATCTTGGAATCTACATTTCGATTTGCCTGTCATAGGTCCTCCTGATACGAAAACGCCTCAGACGAAGGACGGGCATATCAATCACGACAGCCTAAAACTGCAACACAAAAAAACCTTGAAGCAGGCGAAGGTCCGTCCCTTCGAGGTGTATTCGATCCGGCACACGTTCCTCACCCGCCTTGGCGAGAGCGGCTGTGACGTTTGGACGCTTGCCCGGGTAGCGGGACACTCGAATATCAGCATTTCGCAACGGTACGTTCACCCTTCCGAGGATGCGGTGCTAAATGCGCTCTCGCGTTTGAGTGGGCACAATTTTAGGCACAGTGCCGAAAACGTGATTCCCGAAGGATCTGCGGAATTGCTTTTAGACGCAGCCAAACATGAGGGTTAAATGGTGAGC
Organism: Terriglobia bacterium; assembly: GCA_963765715.1. Taxonomy (GTDB): domain Bacteria; phylum Acidobacteriota; class Terriglobia; order Terriglobales; family Acidobacteriaceae; genus JAIQFF01. The sequence goes on along the minus strand of CAVXXN010000014.1, from coordinate 136,542 downwards.
GCGGAAGGAATCGAACCTTCAACCTACTGATTAAGAGTCAGTTGCTCTGCCAATTGAGCTACGCGCCCATCTATGGATGGAATTTCTGTCCCTGCGAACCCGCCGATTGCGTTGCGGTTGTGGGATGGCCTCAGGTGGAGGCCGGAAGCGGCGTGCCGGTCCCACTCGATCAGCGGCCTGCCAATACCTCGAAGATATTATCACAGCGCATTGTGGAGGCACCAACGCCGCAGCGCGATAAACTCTTGCAACAGCATCGTGCCGAGGCTCACCGAAAACTCTTCGCACTCCTTGAGTGAACGAAGATTAAGAGCCGCGGATCGCGGCTTACGACCGGTGCTGAGCTTTGTACGAAGCAGGAGTGAACTACGCAATCACATCAGAAATTTCTCGGCCCGGACGCCGAGCCGGAATCTCTTTTGTCTCAAGAGATCCATCGGAAAGCTGACACTTCTCCAGAGTTCCAACGAGCGGCGCATCCAGTCCGTTCGCGCGAGTCAGTGGGACGGATCGCGACTTCATGCACAGTGCGTCCATGAATCTACGCTGTGCAGGAGTCAACACCTCCCAGGGCAGAATTTGAAAGTGGCGGAATATCCAGAATAGGTGGATCCGCTGCGCCATCGATGGCTTGATGTAGCGAGGTCCCAGCGGGGTCACAACGCGTAAGACCCCGGCAACGATCATTTCGAGCGACATAGCCGCACACTCGAATCTTCCCGGTCCCTAATGTTCGGACTGGAAATCAAAGTCTTGAATTTTAGGATTCTTGAACCTGGGCAAGTTCAAGCGCCAGCATTATGCACTAAAAGTAGTGCAGTGCAACCAGGAAATTTCGGTTTTTTTCGACCTGTCGAATCTGGGCATTTTCCGTAGTGGAACATTCGGCCGCCGGGATCGGAGGCCGCTAACTCGCGGTGAATGAGTGGTTTAGCTTGGTATTTCAGGCATGATATCCATACTGTGAACGCTTGCCGCGACTCCAAAGCTCCCCTTGGTATCGCCATCTTCCACGCGCACCACGGAGGCTCGGCAGCAGACCCACTGCTGTTCGCTCTTGGTAATTTCCGGAGGCAGGATCAAAACCATTTCCAGTTCGCTGCCCGCAACAATCCGCGAGTCGGTATAAAGAAAAATTCCGCTGGTACTCAAATCTCGGGTCATGCCGGTAGCGGCTGCATTCACGCTCGAGGGCGTAATGGAAACAGGGATTCGCACCGGAAGGCGCTTCCCTGATCGACGTTCGCGTTTGCCATCTGTCATGGAAGAAGCGAGCGTATCACAAACCGCGGAATCGCCGGCGGTCCGCAACATTCGCACGGAACAAAAAACGGCTCCTCGCCTGGATCGATGAGGAGCCGCCAGAATTTTCAGCCAAAGCCTAGAACGTGATCTTGGCCGCAAACTGCATCCCGCGCGGGCCGCCGCCCCCGAGAAAAGGATTGCCGATACCCACATCGCCCGTCGCCGTAAGCGGCAGGAAACCGATACCGCGTCCCGTTGCGCTCAAGCCATTGTTGGCCGGATCGGTAATGAAATTCGGCAGGTTCGGATTAGCAAAGTTGGGATGATTCAGCAGGTTGAAGAACTCGGCCCTGATCTGCAGATTTACCCGCTCGGTAATCGCAGTGTTCTTGAACACCGAAAAGTTGAATTCCTTGAAATCGGGCGCGCGCAATGAGTTGCGTCCCAGATCTCCGAAGTGACGAGTGCCCGCGCCGCAGTCGCTGTCGCCGCCGTCGCCAAAGCCCGTAGTATTTCCGAAAGTGCAAGGCACCTTGAACGAAGACAGATCCACGCTCGAAGCGCCGGTGCCATACCGGACTGGCCCAACCACATCCGGACGATCGAAGCCCTCTCCCGACCCCGAGTAGTCGCCCTCGAAATTGTAATTTAGCTGGAATGGCTGGCCATCCTGCAGGTTCACCACCCCGTCAAATCCCCATCCATTTTTCAAGCGTGTCCAGCTCCCATTCATCTTGGGAAATTCATAACCAAAATTCACACTGAAGCGCCGCCGGATATCGAAGTTTGAATTGCCTCGTTCCAGATTCGGATTCAGGCTGTCATTCGGCTGGGCGGCGTTGGGAACAAAGTCTTCGCTGTCGCTCGCGTTATCAATCGAGTGCGACCACGCGAAATTGGCTGATGCCGTCAGCCCGCGCCAGCTGTTCATCCTCAAACTGGTTTGCAGCGCGTTGTAACTTGAGCCCGCCGTCGACTCTTCCTGGTTCACATAGAACAGGTTCGGAAACGCCGTCCGCGGGACATTGAAGTTAATTCCATCAGGACCATCGAACCCAGCAATCGGACAGTTGGGCGCGACTAAGCCGGCACACTGCCCTCCCGGCGCCGTGGATGTATCAAAAGCGGTGATCTGTGCCTGGCTCGGCTGGTTAATATCGCGGAAGCGGAACAACTTCGTACCCTTCGCTCCCACATATCCAATCTCGAACACAGCTTTACCCAGTTGTTGTTGAACGTTGAAATTGAAATTCTGCGTGTAGGGAGTGCGAATGTGCGGGTCGGTGGCGAAAAAATCGCTCAACCCCGAGAAGCCGGTGAACACCGGCGTAGTAGAGTTGATTGCGCCGCCGGTAAGACCCGCGGCGCCGATCGCCGCCGCTCCAACTCCCGTATAGGCAGGTCCCGGACAAAATGCGCAATTGTACGGAATGTGTCCCAGGAAAATGTCCTGCGCGAAGGCATCATAAAAAATGCCCCACCCGGCCCTGATGACAGTCTTTCCCTTCCCGGTAACGTCATACGCAAACGCCAGCCGAGGAGCAAAATTGTTGAGATCCTTGTCGTAAAGTTGAGTAGTGGGAACTGTCGTTCCGCCCCCTGCTGACTGCAGCCGGTAAAAAAGGTCATCCTTCTCGCTTACAACTCCAAAGTAGTCCCATCGAAGTCCAAGGTTGAAAGTCAGTCGCGATGTCACGCGGAAGCTGTCCTGAACGTAAGCTCCGTGACTGTTTTCGAAAGAATGCCGCAGTGTGTCGCCTTCAACCTGCTTGCCACTGTCCGGCACACCTTCCAGGAACGAGCTGAGATCGGGAAAATCGAGTTTTCCGCGGAACGTATTGTCCTGGATCAGCTGAATGGTTGTGCGCCGGAACTCGTACCCAAACTTCACATCATGACGTCCCGACTTCCACGAAAAGTTGTCGATGAAGTGCCAGTTGGAATCGACGCGCGAGCGCGGGATCGAGTTGGTGGCGCCGATCGGTGAAAAACCTCCCAGCGAGATGTGCGGCAAACCGAAATCAAACGGCGAAGTGACGCCCGTATTCAATCCGATCGACGAGGGATCGAAGCTGCTGTCCTGCGGGAAAAATCCTTCTTTGAACCGATTCCATCCCAGGCGCGCTTCGTTCAATTGGTTGCCGTTGAGGACCTTTACGTATGAAAGCGACACCAGTTGAACTCGGGTTGGCGTGGTGGTGTTGAAGCCTGGCAGAACTCCGCCAGCCAGCTGCGCGAAAGGAAAGCTCTGATCGCTGTCTCCAAAGTAGTAGCGCCCGGTCAGCATGTTGCTGGCGTTAAAGTTGTGATCGATCTTCCCAATAAAACTGTCGACCCGGTTGTTGAACAGCGTAGAAACGGCCAGGTTGTTTCCGGTAGGGCATCCTGTGTCGAAAGCAGTGAAATCGTCCGGCGTAACCGGGTTGTAAGCTGCCCCAGGAATGTTAGGTCTTGGATAAGGATTGCGCGCCAGCAATGCAGTAATCACCGGATTCGCCGGCCCGTTCACTGCTACATCGTGTGCAATCTGCTGCGGAAAAGGGACGCAACTCTGACCCGCTTGCGCTCCCGACTCTCGCTGTCCTTCATAGTCCACGTAGAAGAAAGTATGGTCTTTAATGATCGGACCACCCAGCGAACCACCGAACTGGTTGTTGTGGAAGGGATCCTGGGCTCCTGCCGTGTTGAAGAAGTTTCGCGCGCCGCCCACCGAACTGGTGCGGTTGTACTCCAATGCCGAACCGTGCAATGAGTTCGTGCCGCTCTTGGTCACGATATTGACCACGGCACCGCTGTTGCGGCCATATTCGGCTTCGTAGTTCGAAAGCACCCGCAACTCGGCAACCGCGTCAATCGGCAGAATCGTCGCCGGATCGCCAAACACGCCCGCTTCATTAATAGCGGGATCGTTGCGATAACCGTCATTCATGTCCGTGCCGTCGAGCAGGAAATTGTTGGCTCGGCCGCGCGATCCATTCATCGAAAAAGTGCCAAACGATCCCGGAGAATCGCTGATCTGGTCCGGCGAACCGGCCACCCCGGGATTCAGATAAATCAGTTTGGTATAGTCCCGGCCATTCACCGGCACGTTGGCGATTTCGTCGGAGGTGAGAGTGCCGCCCAACTGTGCCGATGTAGTCTCCACCTGCGAAAGCTCTTCGCCCGACACCTCTACAGTCTGCGAGACTTGCCCTGCCTTCAGCTCTGCGTCCACGCGGCGCTCAACGGCGACATCGACCACTACCCCGTTCGTGACTGCGGTTTGAAAGCCGGTTTGCGTAATCGTGACCGTATAAGTGCCAATGGGCAATTCGGGAACGCTGTAACTGCCATCGGCGCTGGTCTCGGTTGTGCGCTCCTGCCCTGTGTTCACATTGCGCACCGCCACTTTGGCGCCAGCCACGACCGCTCCCGAGGCATCTGTAACAGTTCCTAGAACGGTTCCGCGAAAGGTTTGGGCAAACAGCGAAGTAGCCGCCAAAATGACAAAAGCGAGGATCATCCTCACTCTCATGGAAATTCTCCTTTTACCGGCTGACGAAGACAGGTCGCCGCGGCGAAACACATGTTAGTGCTGTCTAGTGAGATTGCCGCCGATTATAACCCGCTCGCCTATCGTTTGTCTTACCGAAGCCGCGTTGGGACAATGCCGAATTTCAGTTTCCATGGATCAACGAATCGATCATTGAATTCAAGCCAGGAGTTCAATCTCGCAAGCGATGTTACGATCACTGCGCACTTGTTAGACGCAGCTAAAAGGGATGCGACATCATGAATGAAACACCTCATCCGCGGCACACGGGGCGTAGCATCGGCGCCGTCGTGGCCGGCACTTTCGTCGGCATTCTTCTCTCGCTCGGAACCGACGCACTGCTTCACGTGGTCGGCATCTTCCCGCAACTGGGTCAGACGATGTCAGACCGGATGTCCATTCTCGCCACGGCCTATCGCACGGTGTACAGCGTCATCGGAAGCTATCTCATCGCCCGGCTCGCGCCCGATCGGCCCATGCGCCACGCCCTGATGGGCGGCATCGTAGGCATTGTCCTGTGTCTTGTGGGCGCGATCGCGACGTGGAACCGGGAGCCCTCTTTAGGACCTCACTGGTATCCGCTTGGGCTCATCGCGACCGCGTTGCCGTGCGCATGGCTGGGCGGAAAACTGCGCGAAAGGCAGTTGCGCGAAGGTCAGGCGTTGTAAGGAAATCTTTGGCCGTTGGTACGGCAGCTTGCCTGCCGAGATTTGGTTGACTTTCAGGAACGCAGTTCGAGTGCGCCTTTCGGCCCAGAGATCCGCACGCGCAATTGAGGTTTCTCGCCGGCTTCCACCAGCGCGTCGATTCCAATCTGTCGAAATTTCCTGGATAACTCTCCGGTGTCCTTATCCACTACTGCGAAATGCTCTATACGACAACCGGCAGGAGCATCCATCGAAGGATGAACGGAACCGGCACCCCACTCGATGAAGAATGGTAACAACCCGTGGTCGTCATCAGCCAGGCTGAAGGTCTTCCAATTGAGGACACGCCCGTCGGGACGCTTGCGCGAGCCGGGCGCGGGCCCGACGATTGCTATTCCCGAGTCGCGAAGTTTTTTCGCCAGCGCTTCGATATCGGGCGGATGCACCGCCCACGTAATGAGACGTGGCGTTTCTAATCTCTTCAGGTATTCAACCTTATCCTTCGATGATGGCTGGATAACTGTCGCATGGGGGTCAGGCGCCATGATTTCCAGATAGTGACGGTCGCCGAACGAAAGAAGTGCATTCGCCGTACCGAGTCCCGGATGAACTCCACCCAAAGACGCTCGACCTCCGGTATGTTCCTCGACAAACGCAATACCGGCTTCAAGATTGTTGCAGCCAAGAATAATGTGGTCGAGCAAGGAAGGAAACATGTCAGTGCCCCATAAAGCCGGCGGCGCAACCATCGCCGCACCCGTCAAAGCAACGAACATTCTGCGCGAGATCATGGGCTGCGAATTCCTTTCGTGAAAATGACTATCGTCGATCAAACTCGTTTACCCGTCTGCCGCCGGCTGCGGGCATTGTACAATTCCCCTGTTTTTCATGCGCCGGGGGTGCAAGTGCTATCTAAAGTGACGACTCGTTCATTTTTGCTTCGCTCGACTTTTATTCTTCTGCTTCTAGGCAGCTTTTCCTTTTCGCAGCGTGTCACTGGCGAGACGGATGTAGTCACTGAACGAATCGTTGGCGCAGCTCTGGCTCGGGGCGGCGCGATGACCTTCCTGGAAACCCTTACGGATACAATCGGCGGACGCGTAACCGGCAGCCCGCAGTCCCACGCCGCAGCCGAGTTGATCTTGAAGGCATTGAAGGACGCCGGATTTGATAACGCTCACTACGAGGACTATCCGCTGGCTGTGGGCTGGCAGCGCGGTCCGGCGTCGGGTCGAGTGGTGTCTCCTGTGAAACAGAAAATATTTGTGCAGTCCTACGGCTGGGCGCCTGGCACTAAGGGGCAAGTGCAGGTCCCGGTAGTAGCGGCCACTTTTGCGGCCAACGGAAAGCTGTCTGAAGATTTATCGAAGATGCGCGGAGCTGCCGTGTTGATGAATCTGAAAGCGGGCAACGATCTCTCCGTCGATCCTAATTATGTTGTGCGGCGTTCCGCGATTGCCCAGGAACTCGCCAACGCCGGTGCGGTCGCGATGATGATTGAGTCAGATAAGCCGGATCGCATGCTCTACACTTCGGCTGCCGGCATCTATCCCGGCGCTCCCCTGCCCATGCTGTCGATTGCGAAAGAAGACGCGTTGCTCCTGCGCCGCCTCCTGGCAAAGAGCGAAGTGACCATCGAGCTTGATGTTCAGAATTCCTTGGACAAAAACCCCGGGAAAGAACGCAACGTGATCGCCGATCTGCCGGGGACCAGCCCGCGAGAAATCGTGTTGCTCGGCGCCCACTTTGATTCCTGGGACACAGGCACTGGCGCGAATGATGACGGTTCCGGAATTGCTGCGATTTTGGAAGTTGCACGCATCCTGAAATCCCTCGACTTGAAGACCAAAGCTACGATCCGTTTCGCATTCTTTTCAGGTGAGGAACAGGCTTGCCTCGGTTCGCGGGCCTATATCGAAAATCACAAGAACGAACTCGATCAGCATTGGACGGCTCTGACCATGGATAGCGGAGCGCAAATGCCGCTCGGCTTCGCGCTGAATGGGCGGATCGATCTGCAACAGCCAGCCAGGCATTTGCTCACGCGTCTGAAACCTCTGGGTGCAGGAGCCATCGACCTTAGTGGCAGCCTCGACAACGATGACGAAACCTTCATCGTGGCAGGAATTCCCAGCCTGGATCTTCTAGTCGTGCCGGAAGACGCGGACATTCGCCATCACGCAATCACCGACACGGTAGACAAAATTGATCCGCGCGCACTCGCGATGGACACTGCCGTACTCGCAGTCGCGTCTTACACCCTGGCGAATGTCGATCAGCGGTTGGGACGCCGCTTGACGGCTACTGAAGTCGATGAGCTTTTGAAGAAAACCGGGCAAGCAGAATACGTCGGGTTGGACTACGGACGGTATGAGCTACCCCACTGAAAACCTGAAGCGGCGCGTTTTCTTGTGATTATTAGATGCTCCCATGCGCATTCTTCTAATTGGCGGGAATGGCTTCATCGGGCGCTTCGTCGCGGCCACTCTCAAGCAGCATGAGCATGACATGGCGGTGTTTCATCGTGGCATTACGCCCGCTCCTGCTGGCGCTGATGAAATTCGCGGCGACCGAAACCAGCTCGCTGCCAGCGCTCAGGAACTGAAACGCTTTGCTCCCGATGTAGTCATCGACCTGGTCATAAGTTCGGCGCCACAAGCGGAAGAACTCATGAACATCTTCCGCGGCACAACGCGGCGCGTCGTCATGCTGAGCAGCATGGACGTGTACCGCGCGGTGGGCATTTCGCATGGCACGGAGAGTGGCCCGCTGCAGGAGGTGCCGCTCACAGAAGAGTCGGAGCTGCGGCACAGTCTTCATTTATATCCATCCGAACAACTTCAGCTCATGCGCAAGATCTTTCCCTGGGTCACGGACGATTACGACAAAATTCCGGCCGAGGACGTAGTGATGAACGACCGCGAACTCCCCGGCACGGTTCTCCGCCTGCCCATGGTCTACGGACCCGGCGATCCGCTGCATCGTTTTTATCCAATGGTGAAGCGCGTTGCCGACGGACGGCGCCACATCATTTTTCCCGAGACGCTGGCTGCCTGGCACTCACCTCGGGGCTACGTCGAAAACGTTGCCTCGGCCATTACGCTGGCCGCTACCGATGAACGCGCAGCGGGACGCATCTACAACGTGTGCGAGGAGCCGTCGTTCAGCGAACTCGAATGGGCGCAAAAGATCGCCGCAGCGTTGCGGTGGGATGGAGACTTTGTCGTCCTCCCAGTCGAGCAGACTCCGCAGCATTCGCGAAAACCCGGCAACGCCGCGCAGCATTGGACGGCAAGTTCAGCGCGTATCCGCCAGGAACTGGGATACCAGGAGCCGGTGGCGATAGAGGAGGCAGTCCGTCGGACAATACGCTGGGAACAGGAAAACCCGCCGGACGCCGTGCCCGTGGCGCAGTTCGACTATGCCGCAGAAGATGCTGCAGTTGCAGCTCACAACGGCTAACCCTTGAGAACTGGGGCGATGCTAATCGAAGAAACGCAACGCGGCTAGAAGCCAGGAGCCAAAAGCTAGAAGCCTAAGTCTTCACCGCCCGTGCTCATTCGAAACATTCGCAGCCAGTCTGATTTCCTGATCAGCCTGCGTCAGAAGCTCCTTCGCTCTTTGGGCGTGTCCGCCCAATTGGTCTTCGTTTGCTTGCTGTGCCCTGTCAAGCTTTTGATATGCCTCGACGATAAGACTTTGAGCAGCCGCCAGATTGCCATGTCGGCGTCGGTCAATATTGACGACGGGCGCTTGGGCAAAAACGGTTCCAACAAACGACAAAGCCATGCACAGCAGGACGGTGGTAGCCAGATTTCTTTTCGTCACGCTTCATTCTCCTGTGAAACTATCGAGGATTTGTTTCATCAATCTGAAGCAGATTGCTTCTGCCGCAACGTTGTGACACACGCATTCGCAGCCACAACGCATCCGTATTCTGCCGTAAGTTTCTCTGACAAACGATAACTTTCGGGTTTCAAATTGCGATCACCCCGTGGCAACCGAGAGCAAGACGCTTGGGAAGCAGCCGTTCTTCTTTTTACATGGAGGTACGTGCGAGCAGTCAGGAGCTAGAGGCCAGGAGCTAGGAGCTACAAGCCATATACGCTCGACCAAACCGATGAAGGATTGAACCAGATATCGCTAGAAGGAAAACGCCACGCCGCCGCGAATCGACCGCGCTGATTGCACCAGATAGACAGTGTGCCCATCCTGGCCAAGCAATGGCACGTACCCTTGCGCAAGCAGGTTGCGGACGTCGATCACCGCGTCCATGTGGCCAGGCAGGAAGCCGGTTCCAGGAATCGGCTGGCGCAGGTAAATGTTCAGATACGGATCTGATTGGCCCGCCGACGCGTTGTACATGTCCACCGGCGTAAGCGCCTGTCCGCTGATCCAGCGATACGATGTAATGAACTTGGTCCTGGTACCCGGCAGTGTTCCGCTGAATTTCGCCGCGGCAGTATGACGGTTTCGTACCAGGCTGTCCCGCCGGGCGTCTTGCAGCGCAATCTCCGACTGGCCGGAATCCGCCCGGTTGAGATCGAGCACCCCGCCGTAACCGTAATCCCCGGTCACCGTCAGATCGGATGTCAGCTTGTGCTGTACCACGACCCGCATTCCATTTGTGTCCAGTTTTTTCCCGCGATAGGTAAAGCTCTCGGAAAACAGGTCGGGCAGCACTTCCCCGCCATCGGCGGAAGCATCGCCCATGCCGGTCAGTGCCGGGTCTGCCACGCTATCCGAGTACATCGCCACCTGGATGTTGGTGTCTCCCATGCGGTGCGAGAGCGAAACCTCGTGGTGATGGGCCCGTTCCACGGTTGACCGAAATGCCGCCAGGCTGACCCGCGGACCAGACTCACTCAAATCTGCTGGCGCCGAATCAAAACCCTTTTCCATCCGGCTGTCCGGTTGCGAAGTTGCGTAGCGATACTCCACCACGGTGTTGGGCGAAAGATGCACATCCGCTGATCCAAACGGACGGAACGCTGTCACCCGTCCCATGAATTGGATCGTCTGCAATTCGCTTCCGAAATGAAGCTCAAGCACGTTGCCGAAACTGAACTCGTCCGAAGCAGAAAGCGCCAGCGCCTGTAACGCACTGGTATGGGAATCGATCCCGGGAGCCGCCAGCCGGCGCATGGTAATGGCCATCTGTGGCTTCGATCCATTGGCTGAAGTATGGCTGAACGAAGCGCGCAACACTGCATTCGGCGACCCGTTGCCATAACCGACGTCGCCTTGCAGCGCCATCGTTCCGGAAGCGAATACCGATTTCTCCACTGAGAAAACGGTGCTCATGTCGGACGCACTACCGAAACCCTCAGAAGCCGAACCGGCAACGAACGAAAGACTCCCCTTCAATTCGTGATTTGGATCACTGGATTCCGCCGGAGCGACAGAACCATCCTCCAGCATGCGCAGGATGGGACGATTGGCGGCCGACCGCAGAACCCACTTCCAGTCATCGTCCTCGCTCGCTGCGGAGCCACGCATGGCAGGAAACTGGATCGCCTCGAACAACCCGCTGAGCTTAAGATCAACCAGTACAGTACTGCCCGGGCGTAAGCCAACTCGCTCCTTAAGCGCGGGAAGGAACGACGGCGAATACGCCTTTATGTTGTAAACACCTGGCAGAATTCCGCTGGCGGAATAGAAACCATTTTCGTCCGTGAATATTTTGAGGGAGTGGGCGGCAGAACCCAGAACTTCCACCATGGCGCCCATTTGGGGCACTCCGGCGGCATTGCGCACATATCCTGAGATCGATGCGTAGTCAGGGCGATCAGCCGCCAGCGCTGGAAGCGCCAGTGCGATCCCCAATAACCCGAGCTTCAACCCGAGTTTCCCCAGTTTCACTACTAAACACCTCAGGAGACCAGGCGTCCGGTTATTCCACGGCGAAAGTCGCCGAAGGATCAACCGTCTGCTTGGAGATGTTGTCGTTCACCTTGATTTGAATGCGATAGACCCCGGGATCAAGACTGGAGGCCGAGAGAGGTTTTTCCAGGGTCACCTGGTCTCCAATATTGCCCATCTGGTCAGTAGATTCCACGGTATGAATCACTGCCTTGTTCGTTGCCGCGTTAATCACATCGTATTCAACAGTTGCCGAGGGCTTGTGCGTCTTGTCGTCGGTGCCCAGATTGTAGATCTGCATCCAGAAGTAGACTTTCTGGTTGCGCTTGAATGATACCGGTTTGCCGTTCGAGGAGGCCACGCGAGGGCGTATCTTCGTGTTGCCGATCACGAACATGCCGGTACCGATTTCCTTGGTGGAAACTGGCTGCATGGTGTCTGCCACAATCAGTGACGAAGACGCCAGGCGATCATCATCGTAGCTGGGTACGGGTAGCCGGCTGCTCCACGAACCCGACCTGTCCCCGTTCACATCCTTCACCGCGACGTCAATCCGATACAGGTTCGGACGCAACGGCAGAGCCTTCCAGTAAACCGATGAATTCTCAGTCACCTTGGGCAGCAACTCCGCTGGAACATCCACCTGCACCGTGTCTTCAAACGTCTGGACGATCTTGCCGGTGAGCGTGGTGACGCGTCCGAAAATGTTGACGGTCCCGCGCTGCACGCCGTCTTTGTTCACAAATGTAACGTCACGGTTCTTGACTTGAATCGTGATCGGAACCAGAACGGTATCGCCCGTGACCCTCACGAAATCAGTACGCACGTCGAACGGCATCAGATTGACGCTGATCTTGTGGCTGACAACTTCCTCGAGGTCTTTGAACTTGACCTCGGGTGGTTTTTGCAGCTTGTAGAACTGTTCCAAACGGTCAAATTGTTTGGTCTGCTGGTTATTGCTGAAAGGGCCTGTTCCCAACCGCTCCAGCCCGCCGCCGGTAAAGCGGTCAGCTTTGCTGGCCATGCCCATCTGTTCATACAAAGTCAGACCCGCATTGGGCGTGTAAAGCAGTGCGTCCTTTTCTGACCGGTCCATGGTCATGTGGTAGTCGCCGCACATGCAGGTGTCCACAAACTCAATGATGACTTCCTGCCCAACCCCTTCCAGATAGCGATAGCGCCAGTCTTCAAAAGGATAAGTGGAAGTCTCGCCACCGCCCTCATCCATCGGCCGCTCGTAACTGCCGCCCGAAGGATGCGACTCGATCTCATCCGCCGGCCCATACATAATATAAATTCGGCCGCGATCGGCTTTCCAGCCGGGGATGCCGGCGGCGAAGTGTTCGTTGGCGTACGCCATGCGCCGGTAGTGTTCTTCCTTGAATTCGTTTTCGATGGTGTCCGGCGTGGGATCGCGGCGTTGCCAGAATGCTTCGATGAACTGGTCGCGTTCTTCGTCGTTCGAGAGCAGCTTGAAGGCTTTCTGTTCTTCGTCCGTGATGATCCAGCGTACGTCTTCGTCGAGCCACTTCTTATACGTCTTGCTCAACTCAATCTTCAGGGATTTGGAATTCTGCTTCTTCTGCTTGTCGGTGAGTGGACGTTTAAGCGGGTCGGCGTCAGAGGGCGCTTTTTCCGGAGTACCTTTGTCGGTAGTGCCTTGCGTAGCCGGCGTAGCGACGTCTTGCGTAGCGGAGGCAGCCGCTGGAGTCGGAGCGGAGCCATCTCCTTTTCCATCCTGAGCGGCAACAAACGACACCGAGGCCAGAATCAGTGACGGAAGAACCAGAACCCTAACAAAACGATTGAGAAAGCTTACCCGGGACATAAGGTGGCACTCCTGACGACGGACAACCCTTGGAACGTTATTCTATGACTTTAGTACCCCTAAGGCAAGACCAACTATTGACCTTTAACCAATTGTAAAGATTGTAAAATCTGCGCTTTGGAGCTTGCATTTTCTTCGCCCGGAGGCCCCGCGAATGGTAGCTTGAGGCGACATAGCTGATTGTGCAAATCGCGCCCGTTATCGCTCTTCCCCAACGTGAGATGTAAGCCGTGCACCTTAAGATGCCAGACCCCTCACCGGCCGGGTACCCGCGTACAATCACACACCGTCAATTGAGGTGGTACACGTTATAATCGGGGCTCACAAACGTTGCCCGCATGGCAGTTGGCCCCACTGGAACTTTTGTATCCGCAATGTCGTATCTCATGACGTGTCCCCAGTTGCGCCGGGATCCAGAAGTCGTAACTGCCCTGTTCAAAACCCGGGGCAGGCGAAGGATCCAGTCACCGAGATACGAACCCAGGGCGTAACAAGGGAGCAATGAGCACTGGAAAGAAAATAGCGATTGGCGGCGGTATCGCCGTGCTGGTGCTGGCGATAGCCGGCATCGCGGTGCATCAGAGCCGCAAAGGCGTGGTTACGGTGCAGACCGGCAAGGCGGAGCCTATGGATCTGGCTTCGATTGTCAGCGCATCCGGCGAAATCAAGCCGAAAACCTACGTCAACATCGGGGCGAATGCTTTTGGAAAGATTACCCGGCTTTATGTGAAAGAAGGCGACCGGGTCAAGAAGGGGCAATTGCTGGCACAACTGGAGAACGTGCAATCGTCGGCGGATGTGAATGCGATGCAGGCGGGCCTTGAAGCCGCCCGCACGGATGCCATTGCCGCCGACGCCGCGCTGAATACGTCCTCTGCTGATTTGAATCGTGCGCAATCCGATTACGAACGCGCCCAGCTCGACTGGACGCGCGCCCAGGGTTTGTACAAAGACGCACTGGTCGCGAAATCGGAGTACGACAGCCAGAAAGCTGCATTTCAAACGGCGAAAGCAGGCCTGGCACAAGCGGAAGCGCGCGTCGCGCAAGCAAAAGCGCAGAAAGATTCCGCAGAACGCCACATCGCGCAGAATGCCGCGAACGTCACCCACGCTGCTGACGTGCTGCAAAAGACGACCTACGCCGCTCCGTATGACGGCATGATCACAAACCTGCCGGTACGCGAAGGCGAGACGGTGGTCATCGGAATCCAGAATTCGCCCGGCAGCACGCTGATGACATTGGCCGATATGTCAGTCATTACCGCAGAAGTAAGAGTCGACGAAACCGACATCGTCAACGTTCGACTGGGCCAGCCTGCGGAAGTATCGATTGACGCGATTCCCAAAAAAATCTTCAAAGCGATTGTGAGTGAGATTGGCGACAACGCCATCGTTCGTTCCACCGGCGTCTCTACTTCGCAACAAACTTCGGCCAGCCAGGAAGCGAAGGATTTCAAAGTAGTGGTAACGCTGGAGGACACGCCGGAGAACCTGCGACCTGGACTTTCCGCAACGGCGAAGATCACGACGGACAGGCGCACTCATGTTCTGAGCATTCCCATCCAGGCGCTGACGGTTCGCACGCGGGCGGATTTGAAATCTGCCAATAACGAGAAAGATTCAGTACAGGCCGCTGCTCCGCAGAAGGAAGCATCCAAACGAACAGACCAGGACAAGGATGAAGTGCAAGGCGTCTTCGTCATACGCCATGACAAGGCCGAATTCATTCCGGTGGAGACAGGAATCACCGGCACCACCGACATCGAAGTGTTGAGTGGACTGAAACCGGGTGACGAGATTGTTACCGGCAGCTACAAAGTGCTGCGCACCATGCGGCCGGGTGTGAGCATAAAAATAGACAACGCAGCGCCAGAGAAAAAAGAAGACGAGAGCTAAGACTGACTGCCGGCGGCTCACTAACAAGTGCCTGAGTTAAGCGTCCAACAGGCAGCCGGCAGACTCGATGCAGCGGTAGGGGGAGATCGGAGCGGGCGAGTGTCCGTAGGGGACGAGGAGAGAAAAATGGCAACCGCAGAAGTGATCAACTTTAATCAGCCCGTCGTGTCGGCGCCTCCAGAGTCATGCATGATCAGCACCGTGGATCTGTGGAAGACCTACGACATGGGGTCGGAGCAACAGGTGCACGCCCTGCGCGGAGTGAACATACGCATCCAGCGCAGCGAGTATGTCGCCATCATGGGACCTTCTGGCTCGGGTAAATCGACGCTCATGAATCTGATTGGCTGCCTGGACACGCCAAGCAAGGGCCAGTACTGGTTGAATAGCCAACTGGTCAGCGAACTGGACGATGACGAACTGGCGCGCATTCGAAACAAAGAAATTGGATTCGTATTCCAGACCTTCAACCTGCTCGCCCGCGCCACCGCGCTGCACAATGTCGAATTGCCGCTGATTTACGCCGGTGTTCCGGGCGAAGAGCGCGTGGAGCGCGCGAAAGCCGCGCTGGCAGCGGTCGGCATGGAACAGCGCATGATGCATAAGCCGAACGAACTCTCCGGAGGTCAGCGGCAAAGAGTCGCCATCGCCCGCGCACTGGTGAATCGCCCATCAATCATCCTCGCCGACGAACCCACCGGCAACCTCGACTCGCAGACTGGAAACGAAATCATGGCGCTGTTCGATCGTCTGCAATCGGAAGGCAACACTATCGTCCTGGTCACGCACGAACACGACATCGCCGAATTCGCGCATCGCGTGATCTACATCAAGGACGGTGTGGTGGAAAAGGACGAGAAGAAGATAGGAAGATAAAGCAGTCGTTGGCCGTTGGCGCCCAGCCGGGAGGCTGGGCGTTTTTGTTTTTGCCCGATCACTTCCCTGGAAGACCGAGAACCGTGTCCAGAAGGTTGCCCCATCCAAGCTCCGCGTCTTTTCTGAGTGTTCTCTCCCCACCCGCACCGCATCCAAGGCAAGGCGATATATTGCCTGGCCTTCGGAAAAGCCGGGAATAACTCCATCGAACAGGCCGAGCTTCAATGCTCTAGAAATTATGCTTTAATTTTGCGGTGTCTTACGGTCAACGGAATTTCGCAGCGAAAGTGAAGGAGAAACAATGCAGAAGCGCAAACTTGGAAAAAGCAATCTCGAAGTTTCGGCTCTGGGATTAGGTTGCATGGGAATGAGTTTTTCCTACGGACCACCCAAAGACAAAAAGGAAATGACGTCTGTTCTGCGCGCCGCAGTTGAACGCGGAATCACTTTCTTTGATACCGCCGAAGTTTATGGCCCGTATTTGAACGAAGAACTTGTGGGGGAAGCACTATTCCCATTCCGCGGGCAAGTTGTCATCGCCACCAAGTTCGCCTATGAGCTCAAACCGGACGGAAGTCCCGGTTGGGTGCGGCTGAACAGCCAACCGGAGCACATCAAGGAATCTATCGAAGGCTCGCTCAAGCGGCTCAGGGTTGATGCTATCGATCTCTACTATCAGCACCGCGTGGATCCCGAGGTTCCGATCGAAGATGTTGCAGGAGCTGTGAAAGACCTCATTCGTCAGGGCAAGGTCAAACACTTTGGCATGTCGGAAGCAGCCGCCAAGACGATCCGTCGTGCACACGCGGTTCAGCCAGTTACCGCCGTCCAAAGTGAATATTCATTGTGGTATCGCGATCGTGAGAAGGATCTGCTGCCAACCCTTGAAGAACTAGGGATCGGGTTTGTTCCATATAGCCCTCTCGGCAAAGGCTTTCTCACAGGAAAAATGGATGAGAGTACTCCGCTTGAGAGCACCGACTTCCGCAGTCAGCTCCCGCGTTTTACGCCGGAGAACCGAAAAGCGAATCAGGCTCTGGTCGATCTGCTGCAGACAATCGCAGACAGCAAGATCGTCGATGGGAAGAAGGCGACGCCCGCTCAAATCGCTCTCGCCTGGTTACTTGCTCAGAAGCCATGGATCGTTCCGATCCCCGGTACGACCAAACTGCACCGCCTGGAAGAAAATATTGGAGCGACAACGTTCCAACTTACGACTGACGATCTTCGTGAGATCGAAAGCGCCGCAGCAAAGATTACGGTGCACGGGGCTCGGTATCCGGAACACATCGAGCGCATGAGCAATCTCTGAAAGCGAGGAGTCCTGAAAATGGAAGTCAAAAGGGTTGGTTCGCAACCATCCAGCAAGGGACCATCGGAGTGGTTCACGGGAACAGTGCGGATCGATCCCCTGTTTCAGGCACCTGATCCAGCGTTTGTGCAAGGCGCCAGCGTCTCCTTCGAGCCGGGGGCGCGGACTGCCTGGCATTCGCATCCGCTGGGACAGACCCTTATTGTTACGGCAGGCTGCGGCTGGGCTCAACGCGAAGGTGGAACCATCGAAGAGATCAGGCCGGGTGATGTGGTCTGGTTCTCTCCCGGCGAGAAGCACTGGCATGGTGCCAAGCCGACGACAGCGATGACACACATCGCCATTCAGGAAAAGAAGGACGGCAAGCTGGTTGATTGGATGGAGCAGGTCACCGAGGAGCAGTATCGTAAGTAAATCCCAAACGATCGCACAAACAGACGAGCAGAATAATCAGAGGAAGGAGTGCACATGCCAACGCCAAAAGATTCTCTAAGAGATCATCTTTCCCGATCTAAGGAAATTAACATCACTGTGACCGGTAGAAAGTCAGGGCGCGACATTTCAAATCCGGTTTGGTTCGTGCTGGACGAAGATAAGCTCTATCTCGTGCCGGTGCAGGGGTCGGATACGCAGTGGTACAAGAACGTGTTGAAGAACCCGTCGATTCGAATCGATGCTGGCGGTGCAAAAGGTGAGTTGCAGGCGGTTCCAATCAAAGAAGCCGATCGAGTGTCATCCATCGTGGAGAAATTCCGCGAAAAGTACGGTGCGAAGGATGTGAAAAAGTACTATTCGAAGCTCGACGTCGCTGTTCTCGCCCCAATGCAAAAAGCTTCATAATGATTCGCAAAAGGTGCCGCGTTCACGGGACCACGTCTCATGTCGTAAGCGATCGTGAACGCGGCGCTGCCAGCCAGCGTGTCGGCTATGAGTCTGAATTCAATTCGAGGTGACACGTGACAGAACTCGGCGGATGGGAGAACTTTTACGTGATCGTCGGGTCGTCTGCCGGAGCGCTAATCGGACTGCAGTTCGTGGTCATGGCTCTGGTCGCTGACATGCCTCGCACCGCGGTTCAGGCGCAGACCGGCCACGCGTTTGCAACGCCCACCATTGTTCACTTCGGAACTGTGCTGCTGCTGTCCGCGGCTCTGAGTGCCCCATGGCACCGCATCGGCAATGCCGCAGTTCTTTGGGGCATGATGGGTGCAGGTGGAGTTGCGTATGCAATCGTCGTCACTCGCCGTATGCGGATACAAACCT
Organism: Terriglobia bacterium; assembly: GCA_963765715.1. Classification (GTDB taxonomy): domain Bacteria; phylum Acidobacteriota; class Terriglobia; order Terriglobales; family Acidobacteriaceae; genus JAIQFF01. The sequence continues at coordinate 118,081 of CAVXXN010000014.1, read as the reverse complement.
CATACAAGCCCGAGTTCGAGGATTGGCTCTGTCATGCTGCGCTCCCTTTGGCGGCGTACACGATCCTTGTTGCATCGGCTTACGTGGCTCGTAACCATTCGACCGGAGCCATGTTTGGCGTGGCAGCGGCAATGCTACTGTTGCTCTTCATCGGGATTCACAATGCCTGGGATGCGGTTACTTACCACGTCTTTGTCAGGAAGCCGCAAACTAATGAGGCTGAGCAGCTTCGGTCTGAAAAAATTGATATTCGAAGCGTCGACTAAGCTCGGCCCCGCCACCAAAACCATCCCTCCCGCCCAAACGGAGCTCTCTACGGGGGGCCTTTTAGATTCGTCGCGCGACACATCTACCTTTCTCTCACGGAAGTCGTCTAACATTTGCGAGGGAAGCAAGTGGCGTCCAGTCAGCAATTCACCGTTGCTCAAAGTCAACGTATGACGGCGGACCAAACCGTCGCCCCCAGGCGCTTTCGCCTCGAATCGGTTGACGTGCTTCGCGGCGTCATCATGATTCTGATGGCGATCGATCACACTCGCGATTTCTTTGGCCAGACCCCTTTCAGCCCCACTGATCCGACTCAGACCACGATCCCATTATTTTTTACGCGATGGGTCACGCATTTTTGCGCGCCGGTTTTCTTTCTGCTCACAGGGACGGGCGCATATCTATCATTGCGCAAGAAGTCCAAAAGCGAGCTTTCACGGTTTCTATTTACCCGCGGATTGTGGTTGATTTTTCTGGAACTGACGCTGTTTCGCTGCCTTGGGCTCCAATTCAACCTCGACTATCACGTAACCGTGGTGAATGTCTTGTGGGCTTTGGGATGGGCCATGATCGTTCTTTCGGCGCTCGTTCATCTGTCCACGCCATTAGTGGCCGCTTTCGGGTTAGTGATGATCGCGACGCACAACTTGCTGGACCCCATCCAGTCGGCCAATCCAGTGTGGTCGATTTTGCACTCTCCCAATTTCATCCTGGCAAACCCGCAGCACTCCGTCTTTGTCGCGTACCCACTCATCCCGTGGGTCGGAGTCACCGCGGTTGGATATGCGCTGGGACAGATCTATACGTGGGCATCCGACCGGCGCAGGACTTTCCTGCTGCGCGCGGGACTGGGAGCAACCGCAGCCTTCCTGATTCTCCGCGCCGTCAATATTTATGGCGATCCGGTTCCCTGGACCACACAGAAATCCGCAGCCTTCACCGTATTGTCATTTCTGAACACCAACAAATATCCACCATCACTTTTGTTCCTTCTGATGACCCTCGGTCCGGCGCTGCTATTTCTTTGGGCGGTTGATGGCGGGACGCCGCGTTTTCTCCAACCTGCATTGATATTCGGAAAAGTGCCGATGTTTTACTATTTGCTGCACATGCCGCTGATCCATCTGATCGCGGTCGCAGTATGTTACGCGCGCTACGGCCAGATCCACTGGATGTTCGAGTCTCCAACCATCGCCGAGTTCCCCATCACCCCACCACCTGGATGGGGATTCTCATTGCCAATTGTTTATCTGGTCTGGGCATCGGTCGTGATAGCTCTATATCCGCTTTGCCGCTGGTTCGCGGGCCTGAAACAGCGACGGAGCGATGCGTGGCTGAGTTACTTCTGATTTTCCGTTCCGCTGGCATCATGAACCTGGAGGGTCGTCAGCCAGCAAAATGGACACTCTTTGGCCCGCAGAAGCGCGGGCCTCAAAGAGATGGGAGAGGGACTGTTCGTTCAAGCCAGCTACTTTGCGAACTCCCAGCGATCGCCCGTCATCACCAGGGTTGCCCTGTCGGCAGGATTGGAGCTGAGGGCTGTGTCAATGCTGGGATACGCGGTCTTCATCCCCGGCGAGTTGGCCCAGTTGGCGACGTTGGCGATCTTGTAGTGATAGGCAACGTCGACAGTCTTGGCGCCCGAACCATTTGTTCCAACGGTTGAATTGTCGATCGACGTTACTTCCCGATTTCCGTAACAGAAATTTCCATAACCAGGCTGCGAAGAGTCAGGAGTCCACGAGGTGCGACCGGTGTCCGAGAGATCGTAATTATTCACCTGCTTCGACGCGATGATGAGCACTTTCTTTTCCGCCGTGGTGCGGTTCAGTAGACCCGCCTGCGTGAGTGCGTCGTAGCCCTCCGTTTTGGCGTCATCCGAAGTCGCCGCCTGGACCGGAAACTTTTTCGACTCAGACCAGATACAAACGGGAAACGCCTTGTAGTGATCGTTGATTGCAGTCTTGTAGTTGAGATCGTTGTTTTGTCCCTGGTTGCAGCCTGTCGCGATCAACGTAATGAGACCCAATACGAGTACGGCAATCGGTGTTCGATTGATGAGCATAAATCTCCTTTTTGCAAGATATGAAACCAGTAATCTGGAAACGCACGCCCAATATCATCCAAAAAGCAAAGCTGCGGCGCCGCAGGCGCTGCTGTCACCCCGACGATGACCTGACTGTGATGCCAAAAACGAGGTACGCGGATAACTCTCGGCGTTTGGGGTGCGTCAAGGGCGAGTTGTGGGCGCAAGTGAGGTGCGCTCGGCGGGACCTCGACGAGACTACTATCAAAATTGGGAACGCCCGACAGATGATTACTGCTTGATCACGGTGCCATCGCGCTTGCGTATCTCTCCCCATCCTCCGTTTAGGTTGTCCGGCGCGGAGAGAAATGGAGCCTTGGCAGCGGCCTTTTCGTCGATCTCAATTCCCCATCCAGGTTTCTCGCTGACCCACAGATATCCGTCTTTCATTTCGGGACAGCCGTGGAAGATCTCCTGAGTCTGCGCGTTGAAAGGTGAGTACTCCTGAATGCCGAAGTTGGAGCTGACAATGTCCAGCGTAAACGTTGGCCATGTGGCCGACGGGAGAAACGTCGCCTGGACCGTGCCACGCGGTTCTCACGCCATACTGCTCGGCCAGGATCGCGATTTTCCGCGCGGGAGTGAACCCGCCCGCCTGCGAAACATGCACCCGGATGTAATCAATCAATCGTTCTTCTATGAGCGGTTGCCATTCATGCGGGCTGTTAAAAAGTTCGCCCATGGCAATGGGAGTTGCGCAATTCTGACGAATCTGCCGGAAGTATCCAAGGTCTTCGGGCGAGAGCGGGTCTTCGAGAAAAAACATATTGAATTTTTCAGCGTCTTTGCAGAACTGGACTGCCTGGTTCGGCAACAGACGTTCGTGCATGTCATGCAGCAACTCAACTTCTTCGCCCAAGTCCTGACGGCATACTTCCAGAAGCTTCAGTGCGCGCCGCATGTAGTAAGCCGGTTCAAAAACAGGTTTATCGTGCAGCGCTTTCAGGGCGGAACCGCTTCGCCGCGCACCATATCCGGCCATCCCCGGCACTCCCACTTGCACGCGCACATTGCGGAATCCCTGCGCCATGAAGCGCTTTGCGTTGTCGACCACCTCCTGGAACTCAGCTCCGTCGGCATGTACGTATGTGTCGACGGCTTCGCGGCACTTGCCGCCAGCCAGTTGATAAACCGGCATGCCGGCCTGACGGCCTTTGATGTCCCACAGCGCCTGATCGATTCCACTGAGCGCGTTGTTCAGCACAGGACCGTTCTTCCAGTAAGAGCTGTCGTAACAGGACTGCCAGATGTCTTCGATCCGGTCGGTGGTTTTATTCAGAAGAAACGGTTTCAGATATTTCTCGACGGCAGGTTTGACGAGATCGGCGCGCTGCGTGAAAGTGGCGCAGCCATAGCCATAGAGGCCGTCTTGATCAGTAGTAATTTTGACCACGGTCAGCCGTACACCAGCCGGCTGGCATTCGATCACGCCAATGTCTTTAATGCGCGGGGAAGTCATCCCGCGAGCCGCGCGGGTGGCCTGTTCTTGCGCCTGCAAGCTACGGGGGACGAGGCCCAGCACACTCGCACCGGCGATGGACTTCAGAAAATTCCGACGTTGCACGGACATGTCAGAGCCTCATGGCATTTGAGGAAACTTCCAGATCCTATCTGAAATAGCGCGCGTGTGTTCGACCTATGTTGTGCGCGCTCGAGCATATTCCTCATTTCTTCCGCCTTGCGTCTTCCTGAGAGACTTCAGTCCCGAAGCATCTGGCGTGCACACCGACGCTGCCTGCGGGATTCCGAAACTCCACGTGCCAGATCCTTCGCTTCGCTCAGGATGACGCAGTCTCTTAATTTATTACTTGCAATTTATTACTCGCACGCTTTATTAGCGCGAACTTTTTTAGTAACGAGATTTGCACAGAACATTTGGTTCGGCGTTGTTTCTGTCTTGACTGTCGGGTTGCGTGGACTGTATGTTCTGCGCCTCGCAGAAATTTTCGCCATGCCTGTTTTCCATAAATGGCGCGCCCATACCCTCCAGCTCGTAACTTGATCAGGAGATTTCTTCATGAGACCTTTCGGGTTCCTAACCTGTGTTATCGCTACCGGCTTACTCACCCTGCTAGTGAATCAAAATCTTTCCGCGGCTGAAATGTTGCATGCGAAGAACCACGCGTCCGCGAACCAGACGATCAACTTCGAAGTTTATTTACGAACCCGAAATCAAACCGAACTCGATCAGTTGTTGACGGCGCAACACACTCCAGGAAACTCGCTCTACCGGAAGTGGATCACCCCACAAGAATTTCGCGCGCGATTCGGACCTAAGCCGGAAGATTTGGCACGGCTGACCGATGTGCTCAAATCGTATGGGTTGTCTGTAACTGGCGTTCACAGCCACGGCCTTCACGTGCAGGGATCTGTAAAGGCCGCGGAGAACGCCTTCGGCGTGGCGCTATCAAACACCACAACAGCCGGCGGCCATCCGCGGATAATGGCTAGTGGAACGCTGACTCTACCGGCCGGGCTCAGAGAAGTCGGTGCGCAAGTAACGGGATTCGCGCCGGCGATCCGTGCCCGCGTCCACTCCCGGCGCATGCCTGGCACGGTTCCCGACAACCGATTGTCGCCCGATGGAGGCTATTGGTTCGACGATCTCAAGCAGGCTTACGACTTTCCTTCATTCAAGAAACTGAGTGGCGCGGGACGCACGGTTGCCATCGTGATTCCGTCCGACTTCAACGACAAGGATATCAAGGCATACTTCAAGCACGAGAAGCTGGCGCCTCCCACCATCATTCGACGGCCATTACAGGGAGGATCGAAGTTTGATCCTAATAGTGGCGCCTCGCTGGAAGCCGAGCTCGATATCGAACAGATTGGCGGCATGGCCCCGAATGCGACGATCGTCGTTTACAACCTCGCCGACTTTTCAGACGACTCCATTATCGGCGGGTACACCCAGATCGTTGAAGACAACGTGGCCGATATCGTGAACTCTTCGTTTGGCGAATCCGAAGTTTTCTTCACGCCCGAATACAACGACGGCACCGACTTCACCGGAATTCTCCAGGTATACGAAGATGTCTTCAAGCAAGGCAATTCCCAGGGGATCACATTTGTGGCGAGTTCTGGAGACAACGGAGCCCTTGACGCGCCCGCGCTCTCGTATTTCACAGACCCACCTACTGACCCACCTCATGTAGCAGGCACATACGTGCAGACAATCGAAAATCCCGCGTCCAGTCCGAGTGTGACCGCAGTTGGCGGGACGAACCTAGTCACCACCTTCAACCCGCCCAGCCTTGAGTCCGATTACGTGAGCGAGAATGCAGACGACGATCCTCTCATCGACGAAGATCCCTTCGGCACGGGAAACCTGGTTACAGGCGGAGTCTGGGGATCTGGCGGCGGTCCGAGCCTTTTCTTCTCAAGGCCTGCATATCAATTCTTGGTCAAAACAGGTTCCAGGAAACGAACTATTCCCGATATCGCCGGACACATGGGAGGATGTCCAAACGATGCTATTCAGCCATGCGGACCGCATCGCAGCTTCGTCATCGAAGCATTCGCCGGCGAGTTCGTCGGCGTGATCGGCACCAGTGCCGCAGCTCCCGGGTTTGCCGGAATCCTGGCATTGAAGGAAGAGAATCTAGGCGGCGTCCGGGTGGGTAACGAGAACTTTGATATCTACGCGCTCGCGGCGGCCCAGCAACTGCTCGGTTCCGCGTTTAAGATCTACCGCCAAAACATTGACGGATTTAACGGCGTCTTTTCCACCGACCGGGGATACGACCAGGTGCTGGGGAACGGCACGCCCATCGTGAAGAACTTTGTGCTGGCTCCCGCTGCACCGTCGGCTGGCGACCCGCAGACACCTTCGAATCCGTAGGAGCAAGGATCTGACGCATAGCGTTTTGGAGTTCCTTCGGCGGTGCCGGTGTGCACGCCAGATCCTTCGGGACTGAACTCCCTCAGGATGACGCATAAATTTCAATTGACTGCGTCATCCTGAGCGAAGCGAAGGATCTGGCGTGCAGCAGATGCGAACTTTCTCTTGCCGCTCTGATCCAAGGATAGTGACGCGTAATAGAGATCCTTCGGCCCGCAAAAAGCGCGGCCCTCAGGATGACACCCGTAAATCACGAGTCGAAAAATAGCAAAGGCCCCGAAAGGGGCCTTTTGCGGGTTGCGACCGAAACTTCTACTGACTGACGGGCTTCACATCCGCGGCGTCGGCCGGAAGCGTGGGGTGAGCCAGAAAGAAAGAGTGGTCGTAGAGGCTGCGATACATCCGGCCGGAAATCTCCGCTGCCTTCGGTCCGAAGGTTGGTCGTCCGCCCTGCAGGAATACAACTACGACGATGCGTCCGATATCTGTCTTGGCATAGGAAGCGAACCATCCGTAGCGAGTGCCAGCTTTGGAGCATGTGCCGGTTTTGCCCAAGATTTCTTCTTCGTTGAAATTGACTCGCAGGCTGCGTGCGGTGCCGTAGCTGACTGCTCCAGCCATGCCATCCGAGATTTCAGGAATCAACGGGGCGATGTCGAGGTGGCGCTTCACGCGCGGCTCGAAGTTGGTGATGTCCTCGGAAGAGGTCGGGTGCTGCAGGTAATAGAGCGTGCCGCCGTTGGCGATGGCTGAAACCATGGCGCCCAATTGCAACGGCGTCATCGATATGCCCTCTCCGAAAGAACACATCTTGCCTACACCGCCGAGCTTGGATGAAATCTCCTCCTGCGGATAGGAGCCCAACTGCTCGCCCGGAATCTTGTAGCCAGCCAGTTCGCCTAACCCGAACTGGTGAGCGTAGAAGCTGACCTTTTCGAATCCCAGGCGGCGTCCCAGAGCCTCAAAGTAGGCATTATTGGAGTGGGCCAGAGCAGTGGTCAGGTTCATGCGGCTGCGGCTGCCCAGGCTGACTTGCGTATCTTTTGTGATCAGGTCCTCGCTCAGGGCTGCCAGCGCCACCGACAGCTTGATGGTGGAGCAGGGCTGCGCGCCGCTCGAGAGAGCCAACTTCTGGTTCACCATGGCCAAAACCCGGCCACTGGTGGGCTCGATCGCGAGCACAGTACCGTTCATATTGCCCAGAGCATCGATAGCGGCCTGACGAACAACCGGGTCCTCGCCGGCAGTGACATCGGTTTCAAACTTGTCGTCCACAAATGAACTGGCGGTAAAACGCTCGTAGTAGCGATGCCGTCGCGTACGGCTGGTCCGCACAACGCGGGTGCGCGCGCGGCTGCGCGACAGCGTGGTCAGGCGTTTGCGCGTGCGCGGAGTTTCACTTACCTTCTGAGATTTTTTGCGTGCGGTCAGAGAACGGGTGCTGACGGTGGCAGCCATCCCAAACGGAGGCAGCACCGACATGACGACGGCGAGTAATAACCCCAATAGCGAAGAGCGTTTGCTGAAATTCACTGATTCTTTCCCCATCCCAGACTCGGATAACCCAGCGTCAATACCAGATTTGATGCACGAGGCTTGCCAGTCCTGCAGACCTTTGCCTGCGCTGGTAATCCTTCGATACTAAGGGACTTAGCGCTTGTCGTACATTAAAAAATCAGTTTGTTACCATCGGCGAATCAAGTGTGTAACCCAATGAAAGTGAATGGCTTAATTCATTTTTGGCCTTTGATTACCGCCCTTTCGTAATAGGAAAGCATTTACCCTTCAAACTCCTGCAAGGAAAACTTTTTCCGTTTTTTGCCGGGATTTTTGCGGCCGGGACTGCCGACATTCCGGCGGACGCCGTCACATGATTGACGGCTGAATAATGATTTTTTTTAGCGTGCTCTGCTGAATTCTTTGCGCCCTTTGCGGTTAAAGGCTTCGAGGATGTTACAAGTCTGGAATTCGAGGGCTTCCGAAAGACCCAAGGGGGCTCTACATCTCAATTCGGCTTGGCCGTGAGGGAGTTAGAATCTTCAGTCTTAAATCCCTGATCTGAAATTCGGAGTTCCGCGAGGATTTGTTCATGACTGACTGCCTGTTCTGCCGGATTATTGCCGGTGAGATTCCCGCTAAGAAGGTTTTTGAAGACGAACACACGTTTGCGTTCGAGGACATCGATCCGAAGGCTCCGACGCACGTGCTCGTGGTCCCCAAGAAGCACATTCGGGGACTGAAGGAAGCGTCGGTTGAGGATGCGGAGATGATCGGGCGTTGCCATCTGACCGCAGCGCAGATTGCGCGGGAACGAGGCATTGAGAATGGTTATCGAACCGTGCTGAATGTGGGCCCGGGCGCAGGACAGTCAGTGTTCCACATGCACGTGCATTTGCTCGGAGGACGAGGCCTGAGTTGGCCGCCCGGATAGGGTTATGTGGACGCAGCAACTGGCTGGTTCTGCGTCGTCAATAACGCTCGCGCCAGCCTCTCTTAGATCGGTCTGGCTTCTTCCGCCGGTTCGGGAGCGCCGTGACGGCGCAGCAACTGCGGCAGGTTCTGCGAGAACGCCGAGCGCGGCAGCACCATGTCACATCCCACTTCGTGCGCCTTCATCTTGAGGTCGCCCTGCACATGTGACAGGAACCCGATGATTGACGTCCCCTTTTTCAGCTTGGTCTTGAGCTTCGGGATCAAGGTCAGGGGTTTTGCGTTGGCGTTGTTCATGTCAAAAATGATCAGGGAAGGCTTCTCTTCACCGTTCTGCTTCATGTGATCGAGCAGATCTTTTTCAGTTTTGACGAATTCGACCTTCACATTCAGTTTGCGCGCCGTCTCCTGGATCTTGGCCTGGAAAAACAGGTCATCGACAAAGGCGAAGATGCGCGAATTGCCATTGTCGCCCTGAGGCAAGGGTTCGGGCTCGAGCGGGGCATAAGCGGGAGCGAATCCGGGACGCATTCGTCCAGGTCTCGACCCGTTGTTGCCATTCATTGCGGCTCGATAGCTATGGTCCATAGGAGCCGAGTAGATGCCGCCGCCCTGTTGTTGACGGTCACGACCAGGGGCTCCACCACGATTGGGCGGACGACGTCCGCGCCGACGCTTGCTTCTCCCTCCTCCACCACCACCAGAGGGGTGTCCGGGTCCTGCATTCATATTGTTCTCGTTTTTAACGCAGCATTCAGTCCGCCCGAAGGGCGACTCGATTTTGTAGCTGGATATTCAACCTCTCTAGTATTCCCTTTCGCACACATACCTAGAGCTGTGCGGAAACCCAGTGCGGCTGGAACTCACGCGTGAATGATCTTTATCCGAAAATCTGCAAGACCCTTAGGATCTTTTTCCGTAAGATCGCTTTTCCGTATGGCGTCTGGAGCCAGGGGGCGCGGAGGGCCAGCTAGAGAGCATGGCCGCTGGAAACAATATGATGGTACCGCTCACGCGGGATAAAGCGCAAGTCCCAAAAGACTTACTTTTGCACAATAGTAACTTTCGCAAGGCACGGAGGCCGTCGAAATCCGTGCACAGGGCCTGCGTCAGTAAACGATTTTGCTGAGTGAAAAAACGTCAGCTTCCGCTCACCTGACGCGCCCACTGCATGGCCTGCCAGTAGACTTCGGCGACTTCGCTTTCACGAATCTTGAGAGACTGTGCCAGTTCAGCAGCGCCCTTCCAATCACCGGACTCCTGCGCCAGCATGAGTTGATAGAGTGGGCGCAAGTGGGTTCCGCGTCCCAGCAGAACCTCTTTTGTCTCCTGATCGATAGGAACGCTGTCCAGCACTTCGTTCATGGGAATCTCGAGGATCGAGTCCATCAGGGATAGCAATCCCAGCAGGAACAGATCGGAATCTCCATGTTTAACCTTGGAGGAGAGCAATTCGCAGAAACGCGCACGCACCAGGGCGGACAAAACTATTTCGCTTGACCGGTTCTGACCCGCTGCCAGAGTTACGACCAGCCGGACCCAGCGCCGGACTTCCCGTTCTCCCAGAATCGCCAGCGCGTGGCGGACCGAATGAATTTCATTGGCAAAGCCAAAAGCGGCGGAGTTCATGTAACGCAGAAGACGGTAGCAAAGCGAAGCCTCGCCCTTGATCGCGTTTTCAATCTCACGCGGCTCCAGCTCAGGTTTGGACACCACTTGCAGCATGCGCACGTAGTTCAGCCGGTTGCCCGCGATTTCATGCGCCTTCATGGTTTCCGGACGGCGGAAGAAGTAGCCCTGGTAGTAAAGAAATCCGGCCTTCTTGGCGGCGAGAAATTCTTCCCGAGTTTCGACTTTCTCCGCCAACAGGCGGCATTTCCACGGGCCGTAACGCTTCACCATGGCGGCCCGTTGCTCGGGAGTCGTGTTGCGCACGTCCACCTTGAGAATGTCGGCGAAGTCGGTCAAGTTATGGCGCGGATCGTTCTCCGTAAAATCGTCGAGCGCGATCATGTATCCGGCTGCCTTCAGGCGTTGGCAGGCTGCCATGACAAGTTCATCCGGTTCCACCGTCTCCAGAATTTCGACGACAGCCAGACTGGAGGGCAGCAGAGTCATGTAGTCTTTCAACAACATGTCGCGGGTGCAGTTGATGAAAGCGCGACGACCATCGCTGAGGACGTCCAGCCCCATAAGCAGCGAAGTGTCGAGAGTGCTGCGTGAGGCGGCTTCAGGATCGTTGGAACGAAAGTAATCCTCAACTCCGTCGCGAAACAGAATCTCGTATCCAAATACCTTTTCGTCCTGGGTGAGGATCGGCTGACGGGCAACAAAACGTGCATTCGGCGAAGGGAGAACTTTAGCTTGGGCTGGAGTGGTCACGACGAATCTTATCGGTACGACGGGCATAAAACTTCAACCGAACCGACCCCCTGCCAGCGCTGAAAAGTTGGCAGACAACTTGCGATGGGGTATGCCTTTATCATGGTGCTATGCCTCAGCCGAAAATCGACCGCGAGAGTATTACCGCCACTTATGAAGTGATCCGTCCCTACATACGGCGAACCCCGGTGGTTGAAGTCGAGGGCGCCGATTTTGGAGTCGATGGCGTTCGCCTGTTCCTCAAACTGGAGTTGCTCCAGCACTCAGGATCGTTCAAAGCCCGGGGCGCATTCACCAATATGCTGACGCGCGATATTCCCCCGGCAGGAGTCGCTGCGGCCTCCGGGGGCAACCACGGCGCCGCTGTCGCCTTTGCCGCCATGAAGTCGAAACATCCGGCGAAAATTTTCGTCCCGGAGGTCGCTTCTCCAGCCAAGCTCGAACGGATCCGAAGTTACGGCGCTGACCTGGTGGTCATCGGCCAACGTTATGCCGACGCACTGGCTGCAAGTGAAGAGTGGGCTGCGGCTTCGGGCGCACTGCTGGTTCATGCCTATGAGCAGGTTGAAACGCTGCTTGGTCAGGGAACTGTCGGACTGGAATTCGAAAGTCAGAATCCTGAACTCGATACCTTGCTCGTGGCAGTGGGTGGCGGGGGACTCATCGGCGGCATCGCTGCCTGGTACGGATCACGAATCAAGATTGTCGGAGTCGAGCCGGAAGCCGCTCCCACACTGACCCGGGCCCGAGAGGCAGGGCGTCCGGTGGACGCGGAGGCGGGTGGAATTGCCGCAGACTCGCTGGCTCCGAAGCGGGTTGGCGAGATGATGTTTGCTATTGCTCAGGAACATGTCCAAAGTGTTCTTCTGGTTTCTGACGAGGCCATTGTGGAAGCGCAAAAGACGTTGTGGAGGGTACTTCGCCTGGTCGCAGAACCGGGCGGAGCAGCGGCCATGGCGGCGCTGATATCGCGGCGCTACCAGCCGAAGCCAGGAGAGCGCGTTGGGGTTGTGATTTGCGGAGCCAATACTACGGCGGTGGATTTCAAGATGTAAGCAGCGTGGTGGACTCAAGCACGTCCCTCCACTGCGCTCGCTGCGCTTCGCTCCGGTCGGGATGACAGAAGTTTTCGGTGGCTTCGCTTGCCAAATCAAGCGGGACCGGCGAGACGCCCGTCCTCCATAAGATCCGCACTACTGCACCGTCAAGACGACCGTGGCAGTGTGAGTCAGAGAGCCGCTGGTGGCGGTGACTGTAACCGTATAGCTGCCGGCAGGAGTTCCTCCGCCAGTCTTGGATCCGCCACTACTACTGCTGCTACCACCGCAGCCCAGGCCGGCGGCGAAGAATACCAGCAACATCAGCCCCAGTCCCGCGGTTCGGCGGCGACGCGATGGCACGCCGAGCAATACGATCCCTGCAAAGAGTGCGCCGCCGCTCGCTGTCAGCCACCCAAAACCGTGACCATGATCGGGAGAGACTAATCCGCTCGAAAGAGAGTGAGACGCCGTCGTATTGATTGTGAGGGTCGAAGTGCCAGAAGCATTCGCAACCGTCGCAGGAGCTAAAGCGCATGTGGGAGCGGGTGTCCCGGCCCCCGTAACGGCACAAGTCAGAGCCACCGCGCCGCTGAAACCGGCGGCTGGAGCGACAGTAATGATGGAGGTCGACGATGCGCCTGGCGCAACGCTCGCCGTCGAAAGAGCGCCCGCGGTAACGCTGAAATCCGGGGTCGCTGCCGCGGTGACCATCAGGGTCACTGAGGTTGTGTGGCTCGCAGATCCGGAAGTACCTATAACGGAGAAGCTCGAAGTTGCAATCGGTGTGGCTGCGGTTGTTGCAATCGTCAGGGTTGACGTCCCTGACGTCAGCGAAGTTGGGCTAAACGCGCAGCTCGCACCTGCCGGCAGGCCGCTACAGGTAAGAGCTACTGCGCCTGTAAATCCGTTGGTCGGAGACACGGTGATGTTCGAAGTTCCAGACTGCCCTGGGCCTACTACGGTAACGGGGCTACCTCCTACCGAGAAGTCCGGGGATGACACAAAAGTCGGCCATGAAGTCACGAGCACATTGGCGTCAATCGAGCCCAATCCTGTTACGAGATCATATCCCGTACCGGCGCTGAAGCCGATCTGAAAGGGAGCCGTGGTCGGGCAGCGCGCGCCGGCGGCACCGGTAGTCGGCGTCCCGGAAGTGCAAGGGACAATGTTATTGCCAGTAGTGACGTCGTGGAAGGCCGAAGGCGTCGATACCGCCATGCTGTAAAGAATCGGGTTAATGTTTTGCAACCCGCTCGACTGGGTGGCCTGATTAAGGATCGCGACAATGCCGGCAAAGGCGGGCGCGCCCACCGACGTGCCACCTACCGCTGCCAGGCTTCCGTCACTGGCTCGAAACCCGCTGCTGCAACTTGTCGGGGTGCTGGCGGGAGCGAAAAAAGCCTGCGAACAAATCAGAGAAGAATCGTGGTCTGGCGAAGCACTGATGGCAACATCGGGAACGTCTCGATGACTATCAGCCGGAGTGAGGGCGGTCTGCCATGCTGGTTTGGCGAAAACCGTGCTGACCCCGCCGCCTCCGGCGGAAAGGCTGCCACCGTTCGCGAGCGACAGAGTTGTGTCATTCCATCCCATTTCCGGGATATACGACAGCGCAGAAGAGAGGTTATCGGTAGCGTTTGTAGTACCTCCCCAAAATGCGGTGGGACCGAAATCGCTGGTGTTCGGTGGAGTTCCGCTGACAAGCGTGCCCGCAGCGTCACCGTTAAACTCAGTGCCTCCGATTCCTGTGACTTCCGGAACGCTGGCAGGCGCGTCCACTGCCAGACCCTTTACGGCGACGGTAGCACCTTGTGATTCGCAGTCCGCGGCCCCGGCGTCACCCGACGCGGCGGTCACTGTCTGGCCTTGCGAGTTGGCCTGCTGTACCTCCTGCCGGAGAGTTGGAACAAAACCTGGCAGGTTCGCCTCGCAATTGCCGTAGCTGGTGCTGATTACCGGGGCAAGATTATTGTCGATGGCGAATTCGAACGAATTAAAGACGGTCAGATTAGAGTTGCTGCCGACGTAAACAAAAAGGATGGCTGCATTCTTGGCGACCGCGCCCGACCACTCCACATCAAGATCGGCTTCCACTTCGTCACCCGAGGAAAATCCCGTACTTCCGTCCACCGATACCAATTGAAGATTTGTGGCGGACAGACCGGCGGCGCTTCGGAAGGCATCGATATCCGCGGTCGATATCTGCGTTTGACCGACCACTGCGATTGTCTGCCCTGTGCCATCGAGCCCGGCGTTGTAAAGAGGCTTGAGGTTGTAGATCGTGGCAAAATCAGCCGGCGCAACGAAATGGTTCCCGGTCTGGTGGGAGGTGAAATTCGGCCTGGCAACGACAGCCCGGGGCCGCGGACGGAAGCTGTCCAGTCCCCGAACGCCTAACACAATGCCGGAAAGCGCCGCCGGCAGAGACACCTCCATGGAATTTGCGAACCTGGTTTCGTCGTCTACCTGATAGCGATGCAACTCGGTACGGAAAGCACTCTCGACCTGCGCGGCGGATCCGCTGAAGAACACCCGGGTGCGAGCGCGAGAGTAGCCGTCAACGCTTAGACCCTGCGATTTCAGCCAGGAGGAGACTTTCGCGAGGTCCCCACTGCTCATGCCGAAACGCGCGGCGTATTGCTCCGGAGTCAGCCACTTGCGGTAGTTCGGGGAATGAGGGTCCCGCTGTTCAACCAACAGTTTGTCCAAAGCGGACTGCTGCTCTGGAGCGAGCTTGAACACCAGGGAAGCCCGGGTGATTTTCATGCTGCCTTCGACCCGGCCCCGGTCAAACTCCGCTCGCGCCAGGGGATGGGCGCCTAAAACCACGACGGGTTCGGTGTCTCCAATATTTTGTCCGATCCGGTTTCGGGTTTGCGCCGAAGCAGTGACGGCAAGAAGTACAGCGACTACAACCAGCTGGGGAAGCGCACACACCCGAATACTTGGCATTACCAGGCTCTCCTGTTGATTTGCTTCTGAATGATTTGCCGATGTCTAATTTGCCGCCTCGGACCGGTGGTTGCAACCGGCGTCGCCATTCCAATGATGGATTCAGGTTATCCCAGCAAAGGATGTACGGAAAGTGACCTTTGGGTCAAAAAGAAGGACATGTCTCTTTGAGCGGTCGGGATTGGGCGGAAAATGGGGTTTTTGGCGTTTCGGAGGTAAGTTACCAGACAGATTCTAGGTCAGTAAGCAGTGATCAGTGGTCAGTTGCCAGTTGTCAGTGGTCAGTGAAAACCACCACTGACTACTCACCACTGACCACTGGCAACTGCGATTTCGTCAGGAAAACCGAATTCGTCGGCGGCCTCCGCACTGGCGCTGTCAAAGTCATTTGCGGACTCGTGGTACTCGTGGATACGCACGCCCTCGGAGTCAATGGTCAGGTAGGTCGGCGGAGAATCTGCCCAGTTGCCGGAGTTGTAGTAATCCACTCCGTCGCGCTCAATGGACTCGGCTTTGTGGGTGTGTCCACAGAAGACGCGGTCCGCATGTCGCATTTGGGCATGGAGAATCGCGCCGGAAGCCACCTTGGAGGAAAGCCTCAACCAGCGGGCGCCCTGACGATCCAGAAAACGGGAAAAGGCTTTGCCTTTGAAGTCGAGCTTTTGCAATTGCAGATGCAAGAATGTTCCCAGCGAACTCAGCAAGAGATTGTTGACCGCAAAGCGGTCAAACTGGTGCCCATGAATCGCCAGGTGGCGGCGGCCTTCAAATTCCCACTCATACTCTTCATAGACCCTTACCCCTACGAGATGGGACATCACCTGGCTCAGTCCGCGGTCATGATTCCCTTCCACCCATACGACCTCGATGCCGCGTTTCGGGTTTGAGAGCTTGCGGATATAGCCGAGAAACTTCCAGTGAGGCTTGGTGAGGCGGCCGAAATTGAGGTCGGAGAAGATGTCGCCCAGGAGTATCAGGCGCCGGAAGCGGTTCTCCCGCAGCATCCGCGTAGCTTGTTCGGCGCGGCTGATCTCCGATCCCAGGTGCAGGTCGGAGAGGATGAGCGTGTCATAGACGGCGGAACTCATCAATCTTGTTCTAACAAAGCAATGTTACGGGTTGATTAAAATTGCACCGAAAATTGTGCATGGCAGGGTCAGTGGCTAGTGCTCAGTTGGTAGTGCGTGGTGGGTCAGTTTAGTTCTCGGAGTCTCCAAGAATTGTCACTGGCAACTAACCACTGACAACCGACCACTGCTCTTACTTCTGCGGGACGTACTCTTTGGGCGGGGCCGCGCCTTCACCGAAGAAGTATTGTTCCATCTGCTTGACAATTACTTCCTGATCCTCGCGGCGGGCGGGGTTGAGACGATATTCATTGAGCAGCATTTTGCAGAACTCGGTCCAGCCCCTCCACGCTTCCTGAGAGACGTTGTCATAAACCTTCTGGCCGAGTTCGCTGTCGAAGGGCGGTTCATCCAGTCCGGGGAGCTCTTTTTTCAGCTTGACGCAGAAGACTTTATGCTCTGCCATGAAGTGCCTCGCAATCCAGATTCGCAGGAATAAGCGAAATAAAATTATCTCACAAAGGAAGAGGGTGGTCGGGAGCAGGCACTGGTCGATGTCAGTGGTAGTGGGTAGTAGTCAGTGGTAGACGGAACAACAGCAGTCCACACGATTGGTTTTTCTCAGATGACAAGCTGAATGACTTATCTCCGACTTAAGACCGCGCCTGATGACTTGAAGACCAGCCTCACACATCGCACAAATCAACCGCCTGGCGCAGCGACGTAAGTGGATCGCGCGTCGGCACGAACTCATGCGCGACGTAGCCCTGGAAATTCGTGGCCACGATACCACGCATGACTCCATCCCACTGGACTTCCTGCGTGTTATCCAACTCGTGACGGCCGGGAACGCCACCGGTGTGGAAGTGGCCGAGCCACTGTATGTTCTGCTGAATGGTCGCGATCAAATCCCCTTCCATGATTTGCATGTGGTAAATGTCGTAGAGCAGTTTGACATGCGGTGAGTTCACGCCTTCCATCACCTGAACGCCCCAGGCGGTGTGATCGCACATGTAGTCTTTGTGATTCACTTTGCTGTTTAACAGCTCCAGACAAATCACGACACCGTTGTCCTCAGCGATCTTTTTCAGCCGGTTCAGTCCGGTGATCGTGTTCTTGGCGCCTTCCTCATCTGACATGCCGGCGCGGTTGCCGGAAAAAGTGATCACGTTGGGTACGCTGGCCTTGGCTGCTTGCGGGATAGTTTTGCGAAACGCTTCCTCTATCTTCGCGTGGTTTTCCACCCGGTTCAGGGCGTTGGGGATCTCGCCTCCGCCGCCATAGCCCATGCTGCAGATCAGCCCGTAGCGGCGCGGCACTTCAAACTCATCCGGATTGAGCAGATCGACGGCCTTCAAACCGATCTGCGCCGAGTAGGCGCAAAGCTGGTCAAGAGGAGTCTCCTTGTAGCACCAGCGGGAGACCGATTGTTTGATCCGTCCTTTGCGCTGCACGGGCGGAGTCTGCTCCGACCATGCCACCGACGGAACTGACGCCAGGGCCGCTCCCGAGAGTGCACCTTTCAATATCGTGCGCCGCGATAGTTTGTCCATAGACCGCAGAGTGTAAATCAGGTTGGGGGAAAATGGTTGCAGAAGTTCGTTCCGTGGGAACGGCGACGGAAAAAGCGTATCGAGTACGGAAAGCGCTTAAGAGTGTTTTGCGGCAACGACGACTGTGTGCATAATCGACGGCGATGCTGTTTTCCGACCTTGCACTCTCGAGACGCCTGGAACGCGCCGAAGGGCACGCGTGTGTTCAGTACGCGGAAGCGCGACGGCGTTTATTTCCTGACAGCGGCGCTAAATGGATTGAATGCGCTGGCGCGTATGCGGTTTTCGATGGCGTCGAGTCTCCCATCACGCAGACATTTGGCCTCGGCATATTCGAGGAACTGGACCCGGCCTCGCTGGACGTGATTGAGCGCTTCTTCCTCGACCTCGGAGCGCCTGTGGACCACGAAGTGAGTCCCTTCGCAGGGGTCGCCGCCTTGGAGATGCTTTGTAAGCGCAACTACAGGCCTCTCGAGATCAGCAACGTCCTTTGCCGAGCGGTTGAACAGCCGACCCACGTGGAGCAGAGTGCCGTCAGTGTAAGGGTCATCGCGCCGGATGAAGCGCAGTTGTGGAGTGAAATCAGCGCGAGAGGTTGGTCGCACGAACATCCCGAACTTCGTGATTTTCTTCTGGATTTAGGCGCCGTAGCCGCAGCACGCGAAGGAGGGGTATGTTTTCTCGCTGAGTACGAAGGGACGCCCGGCGCCGCGGGCGTGCTGTGCATTCATGAAGGGGTTGCTCTGTTCGGCGGCTCGGCTACAGTTCCAGAGTTGCGGCGTCGTGGGCTGCAAGCAGCGCTGCTTCACGCTCGTATGCGATACGCCTTCGAGCACGGATGCGATCTGGCCATGATGGTCGCGCAGCCGGGCAGCGATTCCCAACGCAACGCAGAGCGTAAAGGTTTCAGGATCGCGTACACGCGCACAAAGTGGCGGTTGTCGCCCTGAACACTTCAGTGTGAAGTTTTTTTAGTGAGTTATCGTTGTCTCTTGGGCAGTGGACGTGTACGACACTTCGACGAGGAAGATGCCCGGCCCGGGTCGAAGATTGCGGGGAAAATAAATAACGTCAGTGAGCAAGTAGGCCTGATCTTCCAGCTACCGCAGCTTTGCGTACTCCGCCTTGGCGTCCTTCAGGATGCGCCCGATCGTGCCAAGGATGCTATGGCGGAAGCATACCCAAGTCAATTAAAGGGAGCCAGAATGGAGGAGGCGTGCGAGCGCAAAGACAGGAAAGAATTTGGTGGGCCCTCCAGGATTTGAACCTGGGACCAATAGATTATGAGTCTACTGCTCTAACCGCTGAGCTAAGGGCCCTCTTTGTTACTGGCACTTGTAATCGAGGTCTGCAGCGTAAAATTATTGTAGAGGAAAACCTAGATGCACGGAATTACGTCCCTAAAGATCTTCGGGTTTAAGGCCAGTTTTCTTCGCGATCTTCGACAGCATGACCTTACCGATCTCGTCCTTGATTGTGGGTCTCAGACTTCCGGGGTCATCGCTCTTGCGGCTAACTCCTGAGTGGCTTTCAGGCGGGCGACGGTGCGCTCTTTCCCCAACGTTGTCATTACGGCGAACAGGCTGGGTGCAACACCCTGACCTGTGAGAACTACGCGGGCGCCGTTAATCAATGCACCTGCCTTCATCTCTTTTTCGGCGGCGAAGTCGCGGAGCAGCTTTTCGGTTTCCGCTTCGGTGAAGATGTCCTGCGAAGCGGCGTAGCGGTCACCGAGTTCTACCAGCAACTGCCGCACATGTTCATCATGCAGGAATTTTTCGACCGCTGTGGGATCGGATTGAAAGGTGTCGGTGAAGAAAGCGCGAAACGACGTGGCAAAGTCCTTGAGGCTGCGGGCACGCGGCTTCAGCAGGTTGATGGTAGCGAGCAGCCAGTCACGGTCGGTCAGCGCGGGATCGAGTCCTGCCTTGTTCCATTCTTCTTCAACCAAAGGCAACAGCTTTTCGGCCGGGTAGGTGCGGATGTATTCGGTGTTGAACCAGTCCAGCTTGGCGCGATCGAAGACCGCGTTGGAATGCGAGATTCCGTCGAGATCGAACAGGCGGATCAGATCCTGGTCGCCTAAAATTTCTGTCGCGGTCGCTTCGGACGCGGCGTCGGGCGGAGTCCAACCCAGCAGCGCCAGGAAATTGCGGAAGGCTTCCGGCACGATGCCCTCTTCACGATAGGAGATCACGCTGGTGGCGCCGTGGCGCTTGCTCAGGCGCGTTTTATCAGGACCCAGGATCAATGGCACGTGGGCGAATATCGGCAAACGGGCGCCCAGAGCCTGATAGAGGAGAACCTGCTTGGGGGTGTTCGAAATATGGTCCGCGCCGCGGATGACGTGGGTGATGCGCATGTCCACATCGTCGGTGACAACGCTCAGGTGGTAAGTGGGGCCTCCATCGGAGCGGAGCAGGACAAAGTCTTCCAATTCCGTGTTGGAGAATTCCACGCGGCCGAAGACTGCGTCATCGAAAAAAGTGCTGCCCGATTCGGGCACGGCGAAGCGAACGGCTGCGGCCTCTCCCGCAGCCCTGCGTCTGGCGCCGTCTTCGCGGGAGATAGTGCGGCAGATCCCTTCATAGCGCGGCGGACGGCCTTCGGCGGTTGCGGCAGTGCGGCGCTGTTCCAGTTCCTCTTTTGTACAGAAGCAGTAGTAAGCATGTCCAGAGGCGACCAGTTTCGCTGCGTTCTCGCGGTACATTTCCCTACGTTGCGTCTGGAAGTAGGGGCCTTCGTCCCAGTCGAGGCCGAGCCACCGCATGCCCTGCAGAATGCCCTCGACCATTTCGGCAGTCGAGCGTTCCAGATCGGTGTCCTCAATACGAAGGACGAGAGTTCCGCCGAAGTGGCGCGCGAACAGCCAGTTAAAGAGTGCGGTACGGGCTCCTCCGACGTGTAGGTAGCCTGTCGGGGATGGTGCGAAACGGACGCGTGGCAACGAGCTGAATGATGATGACATTACGAAATGAGGTTACGAAAGGACGTGTCCCGATGGTACGGGCTGAGGAAATGTAAGGTCAAGCTATCCGCGATCTGCACATTCCAGATAAGTAGCTTGCCTGGAATGAGAAACGAGTACTCCGAAGTGTCTTTGCCGCGTTACACAAGACTATTGTCTTGCCTGAACCGGTGTGAAACCATTGATAGTTAGAAAGCACTTATTCCTCTGGCTGAGGTAGCTGTTTCGCGCCATGAACAGCGTAACGATCAGTATGGTTGTTGTGCCGGCCGTTGTTGCTCTGCTGCTCTTTCTGGTCTTCACTTACCTCTATGAGCAGACGCGGCAGGACTATTTTCGTGCGTGGCAACTGGGTTGGGGAGCCTACTCGCTCCACTACGTCCTGGATGCCTGGAGTGTCTTCCGCAACCCTTCCGCTGTAGTTTACTTGCTTGCATCGCTGCTGCTCGCTGCGATGGCGCTCTGCATCTTTATCTCGACCCGGCTGATGCGGGAAAGGTTCCGCTTCCGCTGGTACGACGCGGTAGTGGGCGCGGCAGGAGTCGGGCTCAGTCTCTGGAATCTCAAGCAGCACATGGTGGGCGGCGTCTTCCACCCGGAACAACTTTCTCCGCCAAACTTCCGGCTGGAAGTCGGCGTGGCGCTGGTACTCCTTTACTGTTCATTTTATTTCTACAGCTACGCGCACCGGAAAAACTCTCTCGCATTTACCCTCCTGGCCATGTCGCTGGCACTGTGGTCGGTGTTGATGCTGTTCGGACAATTCAGTAATTCCTACGTACAGCTGTTCGATCTGTTGGGACCGATTCCGCAATTGTCCCTGGGAATCGCGATGGTGATGGTGCTGGCGGAAACTGAGCGCAATGCGGTGCAGGAGAATGCCCTGGCCTTTTCCACCCTCGGCGTTGATCCCACTCGACTGCTCTCAGCCGATGATCTGATCCCCAGCATGCAAAGCATTCTGGATCGCCTGGTGGCACCCCTACCCGCGGGCGGAGCGGTCATCTGCGTCTCAGAGCGATGGCGCGCGGTTCTTCCGTCAGTCCAGCGTGGTTTTTCGCCGGAGTTCATCGGCAAGCTGGAAAAGAGTGGTGCGGGTGAATACGTCTGCGAACTGGCATACCGCCGCGGCGGATTTGTAACCTTCCGGGGCGTAGCTGAAATGCCGGAGCCGTTGCCCGTGTTTCCCGGCGGCCGGTTCACGCAATTCCGCGATGTGCTGACGGAAGAGCGGATCTACAACGTGACTGCCGTGAGTCTGCAGACCCGGGAGCACAATTTCGGCGTGATCCTGTTTCCTCATACGGCCCGACGGATGTTTGGGTCGTCAAATTTGCGGTTGCTGATCGGCCTGGCACTTCAGATTGGCTTGACGCTGGAAAATTATGTCGTGATGCACAACGCGCAGCGCCGGACAAAAGAGTTCGCGCTACTGACAGAGATCGGGCAAGCCATCAGCTCACGACTTGACCAGGACGAGATCCTGCATACGGTGGTGAAAGAACTGGGCCAGATTTTTGAAACCAGCGATTTCTACATCGCGTTTCAGGAAGGCGACGAGATCCGTTTCGAACTGGAAGTTGAAAAGGGCGAAACGTTGCCCAAACGTTCGCGCAAAGTTGCCAATGGCTTGAGCGAATACATGATTCGCAGCGGGCAGCCGCTATTGATCCGAGCGGAACTGGAAAAGACGCGGGAGCGGCTGGGAGTGACTTATCTGCCACCGCGGCCGGCAAAATGTTTTTGCGGAGCACCCATTCTGCTCGGCGGGCGTCCGGCTGGAGTGATGGCGGCATTGAACACGGAGCGGGAGTACGTCTTTGAACAACGAGATCTGGAAGTGATGCAGACCGCTGCAGGACAGGTTTCGGTCGCGGTTGAGAACGCGCGCCTGTTTGCGGAAGAGCAGCGGCGAGCCCGGCAGTTTGCTTTCCTGAACAACATTTCGAAGACAGCGATCTCGAGCGACGACTCCGAACAGATGCTCGCGGACATCGTCGGCCACATCCAGAAAAATTTCAGCTTTGATCACATTGGGATCGGCATTCTCGACTATGTGACCAAGGACATCGAAATCAAAGCCGAGGCGGGAATCACCGCGCAAGCCCTGGGAAAACGCATCCCGCTAGGGACGGGTATTCTCGGCCGGGTCGCGCGGAACGGAGAAGCCGCGCTGGTGCAAACAACCGGCGAGGCACAACTGCAGGGCGTGATGCCGGGAGCCCGCTCGGTGCTGTGTATCCCGATAGCGTATGGCGAAAGCCTCATGGGCGTGCTCAACGTGGAGAGCCTGAAGGAAGACGCTTTCATGCCGCAAGACCGGCTGATCATGAATACCCTCGCCGATCTGCTGGCCACGGCACTGCACAATGCGTTCGTGTTTCAGAAATTACAACAGCAGTCCATCACTGACGGGCTTACCGGCATCAAGACGCGACGATTCTTCTTCGAAACTCTAAGCTCGGAGTTAAAGCGTGCCTCCCGTTCCGGCCGTCCAATCTCGGTAGTACTGATGGACCTCGACAAATTCAAAGGGGTAAACGACACCAAGGGACATCTGGAAGGCGACCTGGTGCTTGCCCGGGTGGGCCGCCTGCTGGAGCAACAGTGCCGGCAATCAAACGTCGTAGCGCGATATGGCGGAGACGAATTCATCATCCTGATGCCCGAGACTGGCGTGGAGCAGGCGCTGATCCTGGCTGAACGTCTGCGTTTGTGGATCGCGCAGGACCCAGCGCTGCACGAGCACGACATCACCGGTAGTTTCGGAGTCGGAAGTTTCCCCGTGCACGGGTTCTCCATGGAGGATATCGTCCGCGTGGCCGACAAAGGCATGTACCTCTCAAAGCGCGCGGGCGGGAACAAGGTATCCACCGGCGAGGATTTCTCGGAGGGAGGGAATGCCGGAGTGCGCCGGCAATTGATCTCCGGGTACATAGAGGGTTTCCTGCAACGAGAACATACCGACCCAAAGCATCTGGATGATTTGCTCGTCGCGCTGAAAAAGATGATCACTGAAGATGACCGGGACGCAATTGTGCTGCGCGAGGCCATCGAAACTCTGACCGGTGCGGCGGAATCGCGCGAACAAAACAGTTCTGGCCACGGCGAGATGGTAGCCCGGTACAGCGAGATCATCGCACGCGCGCTCAGTCTACCGGCTGAAGAAGTCGCTGATCTGTCGTTTGCCGCACGGGTGCATGACGTGGGAAAAATTTTCGTTCCCGAGCGGATCCTGAACAAACCTGGCCCGTTGAACGAAGAAGAATTTTGCCTGTTGAAGTGGCACTCCCGTGTCGGAGGGGAAATCCTATCGACATTGCCGGATTGCCAGAAGTTGCAGGGGGCTGTGCTACACCATCATGAATCGTTCGATGGCATGGGCTACCCGGACGGTCTGAGGGGTGAGGAGATTCCACTGTGGGCTCGGATCCTGGCGATCACTGACGCCTATGTGAACATGACTTCCGATCGGTCGTTTGCCACCGCTAAAACCAGCGAGGAAGCTCTGGCGGAGTTGGAGAAAATGAGCGGGACGCGTTACGACGGAATGCTGGTGCGCATACTGCTTCGGGCACTCAAGGGAGACCGGACGTCAAGCTGGGGAGTCTAGCCTTGGCCAGTCTGCTAGCGAGTAGTTCCCTTCTAAGCATCAATTCAGATTCGGTACTCACACCAATTTGGGAACAGCGAGTTTCGTGGGCCGTCCATTTGTGTCGTGCACCCGGCTCGAGATAGTAAGGTTATCTGAAGAGAAAGAACCCTCTGAACGCACGACAATGGGCCTGACCGCATCGGGCCCATTTTATTTGAGCCGAATGTGACTTTTATCCGCCCGCTCGTCGATGGTCATCACTGAAATAAAAAGAGCATCGGCAGATTTCTACGATGCTCTTCTTTTTGCTGCCCCAGGTTTCGAGAACTGATTTACGGCAATGTAGTGAACGCGACGCAGAGTGCGTTGGTGGTGACCGGAGCGCTGCCGGCCCCGCCAGCGTTAAAGCGAATTACGCCATCTTCGTTTGAGCAGAAGTTGCGTACACCCGACTGATTGAAAGTCAGCGGTGAAGCTCCCACGGTGTAACCGGTGTTAATTCCACCTGCCGCAAGCGGAGTGGCCTTATAAACGAAGCCGCTCTTTCCAGGTGCCGCAGAGGCAACCGCCAGAACGTTATCGACCAGGCAGGCACCGCCCACCGCCGGAGTGCATGGGGCCGCGCCGCCCAATGCCGCCAGGCTGGCCGAGAAGCCGACTGTCGGGTAAGAGGTGGAGTAAGTAGCCTCGGCGGTATTGATAGTGCGAACCGCGCTGACGGCGGCTGATTCGTTTGCGGCAATACGTGCCCGCAGTAAATTTGGAATCGCGATAGCAGCGATGATCAGGATGATCGCAACGACGATCAGCAACTCGATTAGTGAAAAGCCCTTTTGTTTATGCATGACCTTCTGAGCTCCGTTTTCTGGAATTCCTAATCGACTGGCGCAAAAATCCGGGAACATCGGCAGGGATTTCCGATGCTCCCGGGATTCTCGCTTTTTTACGGACCGGACGACCCCTTACGGCAGGGTGGTGAACGCAACGCAGAGTGCGTTGGTTGTGACCGGAGTGCTGCCGCTTCCGCCCGCATTGAAGCGAATGACGCCATCTTCGTTCGAGCAGAAGTTGCGCACACCCGACTGGTTGAAGGTCAAGGGTGAAGCTCCCACTGTGTAACCGGTGTTGATTCCGCCCGTCGCAACCGGAGTGGCCTTATAAACGAAGCCGCTCTTTCCCGGAGCCGCAGAGGCCACCGCTAAAACGTTGTCGACCAGACAAGCGCCACCCACTGCGGGGGTACACGGGGACGCGCCGCCCAATGAGACCAAGTCTGCCGAGTAGCCCACTGTTGGGTAAGAGGTAGAGTAGGTAACTTCAGCGGTGTTGATGGTGCGAACCGCGCTGACAGCAGCCGATTCGTTCGCCGCAATACGTGCCCGTAACAAGTTCGGAATCGCAATCGCAGCGATGATCAAAATGATCGCAACCACAATCAGCAACTCAATCAGTGAAAAGCCTTTTTGTTTACGCATAGTATTCTGTGTAGCTCCGTTTCTTAGTGAACTCTTAATCTCCGCACAGTTATCAAGTGCAGTTGATCTGCCATCGCAATTCACACTGCGGGAATGCCAGCATCGCGAAGCTAAATCTGATTGCTTGCACTGCGCTTGTCACCGGTCTCAAGCAGAATGTTCGAGTTCAAAGTTCACCCATGCGCGATCGCGACCAGTTTGTGTCACAAATGGTGACAAATTGCAGTAGCCCATAACAGGAATTTGCCCGATTCAGAACGAGTGCTGCGCGTTGCGGCCATTACGACTTGGCGAGACCACACGACGCACTTACAGCCGCGCGAGTAAAATCCAGCGGCGAATTTTCCCGGTGCGGGTTGTGAGGTCGTCTTACAAAGACTTTGGCGGATTTGTGTTTTTTAAGAAAGTATGGAGACTCTGACCTCGGCGTGCCGGGCAACCACTTGCCAATTCCCAGCCAAAACTTCAAACTATTCCTGCATGTCTATCCCTCTTTCTCTTTCTGGCAAAGTTGCTCTGATTACTGGCGGTTCGCGTGGCATTGGCGCCGCTGCGGTGCGCATGTTTGTCGGTGCCGGGGCGCGCGTCATGTTCAACTACGAAAAGGCCAAAGCTCCCGCCGAAGCTCTCGTCAAAGAGCTTGGACACGAAAACTGTGCCGCCATGGCCTGTAATCTTTCCGGCACCGAAACCGCCAACGAACTGGTTACGGCCGCAGTCAAACGGTTTGGACGCCTGGACCTCCTGGTGGTGAATCATGGGGTTTGGCCGCCGCAAGATGCGCCTATCGACAAGATGGCCGATACGCAGTGGCGCAGCACTATGGCCATCAATCTTGATAGCGTCTTCGCGCTGGTAAAACACGCCGTGGCGCAAATGAAAAAGCAAGGGAAATCCGGTGGCGCCGCGGGACACATCGTCCTGGTGAGTTCAACGGCTGGGCAGCGCGGAGAGGCGTTTCACTGCGACTACGCCGCCACCAAGGGAGCCCTGATCAGCATGGTGAAAGGGTTATCGACGGAACTTGCGCGGGATGCGATTTACGTCAACTCGGTCGCGCCGGGGTGGGTGGACACCGATATGTCCAGGGCTGCCCTGGACGATCCCGCGACCAGTAAGCGCATCTTCGCCACCATCCCATTGGGACGCGTGGGCACAGCCGAGGAAATTGCGGGACCCATACTCTTTCTATGCTCGGAATTCTCGGGCTTCATCACGGGTGAGATTTTTAATGTAAACGGCGGAGCGGTGCTGGTGGGTTAGTCGGGCCGTGAGCGCCCTGCTCTGCCGGTCTGTACGAACCCGATGTGCGGAAGGCGCGGCGTACGCTTACATGGGCATTTCCCGGCGGATTCTCTGCATCTAACCTATCGAAATCAAACTTATCGAACCCACATGAAGTTCTTTCTATCTTTCTTAATGCTGGCCGCTCTGGCTTTCGGACAGTCAGAGATGGCGCCTCCTGCCCAGTCCATTCCCGTAGACCAGGAAAACGCGCGAAGAGCCAGGGCAGTACTGGACCAGACCATCCAGGCTCTGGGCGGATCCGCCTATCTCAATCTTCAGGACACGACCCAGGAGGGCCGCAACTACAGCTTCTATCATGGTCGGCCCAATAGCCTGGGCATCGTGTTTTGGCGGTTTTACAAATTTCCCGACAAAGATCGTATCGAGCTCACCAAGCAACGTGACGTAATCTACGTCTACAACGGTGATAAGGGATACGAGATCACCTATAAAGGCGCGCGCCCGGAGGATCCCAAGGACCTGACGGAATATTTACGGCGACGCAAATACGCGCTGGACTGGGTGTTGCGCAAGTGGCTGCACGAGCCGGGCGTCGCTTTATTTTACGAGGGACAAACCGTGGCCGAAGGTAAGACCGTCGACCAGGTCACCGTGATGAACGCGCACAATGAGGGCGTAACTTTATACGTCGATATTACCGACCATCTTCCGGTGAAGAAGACTTTCACCTGGCGCGACCCGACCGACAAACAGCGCAATGTGGAAGACGAGGTCTACGACAATTACAAGGTGATTCAAGGCATCCCTACCCCGTACACCGTCACCCGTTTTTATAACGGCGATATGTCAGGACAACGCTTCATGACGTCGGTCAGCTATAACCAGGGAGTAAGCGACTCTCAATTCGAGGCCAATGTCGGCCCCGGGCAAAATGCGGGGCAAAAGAAGCAGTAAAGTTCGCGTTTCGGCCAAAAATTTCAGTGGATTGTAAAGACGGTGTAAAACAATAATTACTCCAGCAGTAACACTTTAGATTCTGCCAACCCGTTCAACCTACACATAAGCATCTTTTAATCAATAGCATACAGCGACAGACGCGACAATCCTTTGTCCGCCGTAAACACGTAGTGTGGTAAATCAGCCACAGGCGAAGATTTCCCCGAGGGCGTAGATTCCTCATCTAACGGGCTGGATAGATGATGATCTGGTCCGTCACCCTGGTTTGATACACGAACAAACAATCCGATCCGCTGTGGAATGCGCTGGTGTGGGACTTCACAGCGGGGCTCCGGTGACCCTGCGAATCCTGCCGGCACCAGCCGGTTCAGGGGTGGTATTTCGTCGCACCGATCTCGACAGCTTTGAACTAGAAGCGGTAAGCCGGAATGTTGCGCGCGTCAGTTATGCCACCAGTTTGATGAAAAAAGGCGTGTTCATTTCCACTACCGAACATCTGCTTTCTGCCCTGATTGGCTGCGGCATCGACAATGCCATCGTAGAACTGGACAATCTGGAGCTACCTATCCTGGACGGGAGCGCGCTCCCATTTGTGGAAGCCATACACAAGGCGGGGATCCGCAAACAACGACGGCCGCGAACCTATCTGCGCATACGACGCGAACTGGAAGTCCGAGAGGGCGACAAGTTTATTGCCGTGTATCCCGCGGATACCTATTCGGTTTCCTATGCCATCAACTTCCCTCATCCGCTGATCGGGAAAGAGACTTTCAGTGTCGACCTTTCGGACGGTAATTATTTAACCGAGATTGCCGCTGCCCGGACGTTCGGCTTCCTGCATGAAGCCGACGCCATGCGGCAGCAGGGCCTGATCCGAGGGGCATCCCAGGAAAACGCAATCGTTCTGACGCGAGATGGGTTGATGAATCCACCACTGCGCTTCCCTGACGAATTCGTGCGCCACAAAGTCCTGGATTTGATCGGCGACCTGGCATTGCTGGGCAAGCAGATTTTGGGGAATGTGGTGGCGGACCGGGCGGGTCACGCCATGCATACAGCATTGGTCTCACGAATTTTGCGTGACCGAACGCTGTGGGAAGAAACCACGCTGGAGAAGGATTCGGAGACAGTCACGCCCCTGATGCCCGCCGTAGCGCAGCCGTCGGTCTAGGCGCCGATTAACCGGCGATGGCTGGCTTCTACGCTAGTCAGCGGGGTGTGGTGTTGGATCGTTGTAGTCCCAGTAGGAACCCTCTTCAAGGAGCTTGGCAAGTTCGGCGCGGGCCTGGGCCGTGACTTGGGCGGCATAGGTTTTGGCTGACTGTTGATAGGCCGGGGTTAACTCGGCGACGCGGCGCGCCAAGAGAGGAGCATCCTGCTCCAGCATGCGCACCAAACGCTGTGCGCGATCAATCCTCACATGAATCGAAAGCATAGGCCTCTACCTGAGTTGGTTTTCTTTTCCAGCGTGATGGGTGAGGCGGAGAGACGCAAGTCTCAAAGTTGGTGCGGCACCGGGCTTTCAGTTCGGACGCTTTGCGGTTTTTTCGACTTGCTCGGCCAGCCATTGGTCTAGCTGTTCGCGCGATTCCCGGGGCATGTCGGTGAAACGCAGGCCGGCCCGGCCCGAGTCATCCACCCATGCAACTTGTATCTTGGGTTCCAGCGCCGTCGCTACGCCTGGCAACTTGAAATTGGCAGTGGAGACGGTGCCTTTCGGAAGCGGGCCCCGGAAGAAAATGGCCATCCCGCCCTCGCTGACGTTGGTGATGGTAGCTTTGAGCTTTTCACCCTCGCCAAATGCGATGCTGGCTGGAATTTCAACCGGATGACGGAAATAGCGCCTCTTCTCGCGAATCATGAAATTGACTGCTGCTCCAAGGCAACGACTCGCATTCAAGGCTGAGATGGGTTTCTGTAAAACAAAGTTTGCTCCCATCTGGAAAGCCTGTTGGGTGGTGGTGCCTCCATTCAGAATTGCGAAGGTCACGGAATTCTTGTTGCTGTCGCTCTTGCGCAAGCTTTCCAGCACGCTCAACGCGCCCGAGAGGTCATCGCAATCGACGAGCACCGCGTCGAATTTCTCGGTGCGCAGTATTTCCTGTCCGGAACTAACCCCGCGGCAGACCTCCACTTCAATCGACAATTTCTCGAGCGCGGGTTGGAGAACTCGAATCACTTCAGGATCCCGGCTCAGAAGTAGCGATTCCAACGGCATAGCACCGATGTTAGCGGCGCGCCAGACGACGTAAAAGTGACGAAGGTTCACGACGTTTACCGCCATAGTCCCAATGGACGCCAGCGATGTGGACATGGTCTCTTCCAACAAGACTGATTTTTATATGGAAACCGCAGTCAGGAAACACGAAACTAAGTCCATCGTGGACAAACTGGTTTATCTTTCGCTTGGTTCCAACCTGGGAATGCGTGCCGCCAATTTGAAGACAGCGATCGAGCGCCTGAGCAGTCTGGGCGAAGTGGCGGCGGTATCCTCTTTTTATGAAACCGAACCGGTAGAATTTGAGGCACAGCCATGGTTCCTGAATTGCGCGGTCGCGCTCAAGACAGAAAAAATGCCGCGACAATTGCTTCGCGGCATTCTGGACATCGAAAAGAAAATGGGACGGAAGAGGGTCCAGGAAAAAGGTCCACGCATCATCGATATCGACATCCTTCTCTTCGGAAATTCGATCGTGGCAATAAAGGGATTGACGATTCCACACGCCGCCATGCACGAGCGCCGCTTTGTGCTGGAGCCTCTCGCCGAAATCGCGCCGGAAGCATTGCATCCGGTACTCAACCACCCAATCCGCGACTTGAGGGATGAGTTGCCGGCGGGGCAATCGGTGAAGCGATTGAGCAAAGGCTAGGTGTTCCTGCCTGATGAATTCGTCCCGTCTACGCGGCGCATCGATTCGCAAGGGGACGCGCTCGGTCTCGATATGGTTTTGGAACAGTCTGATGCCTGAAAATCATCAACCAACAAGGACACGAAGTTACACGAAGGAAGGCCCGAAGAAAGCCGCTACGTTTGTCTTCCTTCGAGTGCCTTAGTGTCCTTCGTGGTTGATGCCTTTTGCCTCGCCGCCTCATAAAACACGGTTAGGCCGCCGAACTGGCCGTCTTTCGGAAAGTTATGGGATCACGATGCTGCCAGAGGTTGCAGGGGCGGCAATCCCGTCCGGCTTCTCGGGAAACTGAGAGAGCAGGAAGTCAGCGAAAGCTCGCGACTTCGGCCTGCCGTTCGTACGTCCGTATGCCATGCGCACCAGGAAAACGAGGGCTCGCAGAGCTTCCGAGTCCCGTAGTTGGACGTAACCCAAATGTTTCTGCTCGGCCTCGCGAAATTCCTTCAGCATGTTCTGTACTTCCATCGCGACTGCCTGCTGGGCTGTGTTGGTGATTGGGCTCTCGTAGTGCAATCCAGAGTTCACCAGCGTCTCGTAGGTTTTTGCGAGCGAGGTAACCGCGGCGATCAAATCAGAGTCTTTCAGGCTACGATCGGCGCGAACACTCTTGGCCAAGGCAAAGGTCAGCCCCATGATTAGGTGCTCACGCTGGTAAAGAAATTCGTCCGGGATCTCGACTTGCAGAAAGATGTCGGAGGGGTTCACATCGGCCATGCCACGCGGCTTTTCGTGCTCACGCGCTTGCTGGAGATACACGCAATCGCTCGGACAATCGAGCGTCACTTCACGCTGTTCGCCGCAACACTGCGGACAGATGCGGCCATGGATGGCCGGACAGAAGCGTTTCTCCTTGCGCTTTTCGCAAATCGCACAAACCACTGAAGAACCTCCTAATCATTATGACATCACTGTTTGACATGGACAGATGGTTCGAGCCTTTCTTTGCGCGCTTTGCGGTTAAAAGCATTTGAACGCTGAGGCCGCTAAGAAAAGCACCAGTACGCTGAGAAAGTCAGAGTCAATGGGACGAGATGGTGATTTCTTTGTGTGCTTCACGATTTTTTTGCGGGCTTTGCGGTTAAAAGATTTTGAACGCTAAGGCCGCTAAGAAAAACGCAGAGTACGCAAAGAAAATCAGAGTCGATGGCACGAGTGCGACCCAAGCTCACCGGCTGTATTCGCCGCACAGATGGGCCGTTTTGGAACCGGGAGACGTTAATCGTGGCGATTTTTGCGGCTTTTCTTGCACCATGCTTAACAACATCCGCATAAAATGCGGCTGCAACGCTACTTTTCCACAGAACGCTGGTATAAGATGCGAACACCGCAGGAAAATCTAAGTTCAATTTACGAGGAGGCTTCATGGCATCAGGCATGACCAAAACTCAACTCGTCCGTCATCTGGCGGAGAAGCTTGAGACCAACAATAAGACGGCGGCGGCTTTTCTCGAGCAGCTGACCGACACCGCTGTGAAAGAGACAAAGAAGAATGGCATTTTTGTGATCCCCGGACTGGGCCGGCTGGTGAAGGCTCATCGCAAGGCCCGCATGGGACGCAATCCGCAGACCGGTGAACCTATCCAGATCAAGGCCAAGACCGTGGTGAAGTTCCGTATTGCCAAAGCCACCAAGGACGCAATCGCTCCTAAGAAGTAGTTCGCTTCTTCTGCTTCGTGAGGGCCGGCTGAAAAAGCCGGCCTTTTGTGTTTTGCGAGGTTCGTGCTCGAGAGATTAAGCCGGGAATAGCTCGTAGTGTCGCTGGAAATTCTGGTGACATTTTTGACACTCCAGTTCGGCGCCGCGATAATCGTGCTGTGCCTGATCCAATTTCCCATCCGGCAGTAAATCAGAATTCCACCCGCTCCGCTGTGTTCCGGCGATCTTTCGTCAGGACTTTTCCGGCGGCGGTCCGCGGCGAGGGCGCCTATGTTTGGGACACAGAGGGCAAACGGTACCTCGATTTTTCCGGATCGGCGGCGGTAAATTTCATCGGGCACGGGGTACAGGAAATTGCGCTTGCGATGTCGGAGCAGGCGAAGCAACTCGAATTTGTCCACACCAGCCAGTTCACGACGCCAGTCGCGGAAGCATATGCGCGCGAACTGATCGAGTTTGCCGGGGAGAACTTTCGCGGCGGAGCCGTGTACTTCACCTGCGGCGGTTCGGAGTCGGTTGAAACCGCTCTGAAAATGGCACGCCAATATCAGGTGGAAACCGGACAAGGCGAACGCTATCAGGTATTGAGCCGGACGCAGAGTTATCACGGTTCAACGCTCGGCGCTCTTTCAGTTTCAGGCAACCAGCGGCGGCGGGAAATTTATTTACCCATGGTGCGCGAGTTCGCGCATGTGGGAATTCCTTACTGTTATCGCTGCAACTATGACTGCACTGACGGGTGCCGGAACTGTGGGCTGGAGTATGCGGTTGAACTGGAAAGAGCCATCGAGTCTCACAACGGCGAAGTGGCGGGATTTATCTTCGAACCCGTAAGCGGCGCAACATTGGGGGCGGTAATTCCGCCACCTGGATATCTGCAGAAGATTGCAGAAGTGTGCCGGCGGCATGGAGCGTTGCTGATTGCAGACGAGGTAATGACCGGAATGGGTCGCACTGGCCGCAACTTTGCCGTTGAACACTGGGACGTCGCGCCGGACATTCTGATTGCGGCCAAAGGCTTGTCGAGCGGTTACGCTCCGCTGGGAGCGGTCATCGCGACGAAAAAAGTTGTGGACGGCATTGCTTCCGGAACATTTCTGCACGGCTTTACCTACAACGCCCACTCGATCTCGCTGGCGGCGGGGCGGGCTGTGCTCCAGCATCTTCAGCAGCAAAAGCTTGTGCACGCGGCCGATTCTGGAATCGATCACACTGTAGCTGCGAAGTTGCGGCGATCAATCACCACGCTGCTCGACCTGAAGAACGTGGGCGACGTCCGTGGGATCGGCTTGCTGTGGGGAGTCGAGTTCGTTTCCGACAAAGCCAGTAAACAGCCATTTGATCCCAAGTTGAATTTTGCTTCGCGAGTCACCGCGAGCGCCCTGAAACGCGGCTTGCTGGTGTATCCCGTCCAAGGATGTGTGGACGGTGTCGCGGGGGACCACCTGTTGATCGCGCCTCCTGCAATGATGACTGCCGAACAGATCGACTGGGCGGTAGGCCAGCTGGGGGAGGCGATCGAGGAATCCGCTGGCGAGGCGAAATAGGGACGCTAACGCTACTCGACCCATTGACCCTGATTTTCTTTGCGTTCTCGCATTTTTCTCGGCGTCCTCAACGTTCAAAAGCTTTTAACCGCAAAGGTCGCAAAAAAGTCCCTAAGAACGCGAAGAAACCATCTCCCCTTGTGCCGGCGCTATGCTGAGGCCGGTTTTACCCTGTTGATCTACGGTTGATCTGAAATTTACCTGCCGTGCATTGCCGAATCGCTCCCTCACATGCAAATTGTTCTCTGGAGGGTGGCATGGCGAGTCGATTGATTGATTTCCCTGAGCAAGCAAACTCGGGCAGGGACGAACCCAGGCATACCAAGGGATTCAGAGATGCCCGGCGGGTCCATAACGGTCTGACCAGCAGCATCGAAAAGAAAGCGCTGATCTGGATGGCCGAACGTACCCCGTCCTGGATCAATTCCGATCACCTGACGGCGTTGGGATTTGTAGCCCAGGTGATGGCAGGCGCGAGTTACGCCCTCTCACGCTGGAACAGGTACTGGCTCCTCGTGGTTATCGGTTTCCTGGCGCTCAACTGGCTGGGGGACAGCCTTGACGGCACAATAGCCCGACTGCGGCAGCAACTTCGTCCGAAATACGGCTTTTACGTGGACCACATCGTCGACAGCTTCGGCGGCCTGGCACTGATGGCGGGGCTGGGACTGTCCGGATACATGCACCCGGCAATCGCCACCGGTTTACTCATCGCGTTTCTGATGCTATCCATCCAGTCTTATCTGGCCACCTACACGCTGGGAGAGTTTCAGCTTTCGTTCTGGAACTTCGGACCGACTGAACTCCGCATTTTGCTGGCCTCGGGAAACGTCGCGCTCCTGTATCACCCCACGATCTTTCATGGACGTTACCGGCTATTTGACTTTGGAGGCGTCATCGGGCTGACCGGCATGTCAGCCATGCTGATCTTCTTTACCGTGCGCAATATGCAGCGGTTATATCTTGAGGAACAAATTTGATAAAGCCACAGGCTTCGCGAAGACGGGGGCTGGCGGTTAGTCCATGTGAGTCTGACGTTCGACGGACCAGATGTCTTCAGGTTTTTGCTCGAAGGGATACACATGAACCATCCAGCCGAAGATCTGGGGCATGAACTTCCCGCCGGCTGCATCACAGTCGGCCCGGTTGGTAATAGATCCCGCCAAGCCGTATTTTGCATTGCGGCCCCAGGCTTCGTTCTTCTTGTCCGCCGGCGGCAAGCACATATTCACGTGTGCGTGCCACTGCGCAACGCTCAGAGGAATTCGCTGGTCAAGCTCGGTCCAGTTGGAATTCTTGGGCGCAGTGTACATGACCCCAATCAACTTGTAACCGTTACCCTGTTTTTCATAGAGCAATGATGTTGGATGTTCAGGGTTGAAACTGATGGCCGCTTCGTAAGCATAACGATAATTGGTGAAGTGATACTGCTTT
This sequence comes from Terriglobia bacterium, assembly GCA_963765715.1. Taxonomy (GTDB): domain Bacteria; phylum Acidobacteriota; class Terriglobia; order Terriglobales; family Acidobacteriaceae; genus JAIQFF01. Next base: position 82,674 of record CAVXXN010000014.1, on the reverse strand, counting down.
TGCGGAAGATTGGGAAGGAAGATTTTGTAACCGTCAGCCAGTGCAAGCTTGTAATCCTGATATTGTTCGGCAGCTTTGCGCGCCGCAGCGACCACATGGTCTGCCTTTTCCTGATCTCCGGGTTGCAGGTCGCGCAGGGTCGTCATTTTCATGTGCGGCCCCATGTTCATCTGACGATCTTCCATGGAGCGCATGGCGTGGGCTGTCCCGTCGGGATTAGTGCCCGACATCTCGCGCATGTCCATGTTCCGCATATCCGTGTCGTTCGTGTTGATCTCTGGCGTTTTTACGGCCGGCTTTGGGCCGTCGGAGGGTGAAGCACTTGGCGAGACAGGCGACGATTCCGGTGCCGAGCTATTCATGCCCGGCATGTCCTCCTGCGACTTCTGTTCCTGCGCCCACACCGGATAGAGCGCAAAAACGATGAGCGAAGCCAGGGCCAGGATCTGTCGACGCATAGGATTCTCCAATTCTAATAACCCTGAACCACGACAGTTGTTTCTGCAACAGGAGAAAAGTTACCCGGGTTACGGGCGTAACGGAAAGTAAAGAGTGAAGTCACATATAACGGCTTGTTTTCGGAAAATCAGGCCGCCACAACCTCTGCCGCTGCTTCTTCTCCTGAACGGATGCAATCCGGAATTCCGATTCCACGATAGGCGTTGCCTGCCAAAGCCAAGCCTGGCATTTGTTTCCGCAGGATCTCGATTCGATCAATTCGCTCCAGATGGCCGACGTTGTATTGCGCCATGGAGCTTTTCCATTTGTAGACGCGAGTGAAGAGCGGTTCCGCGGTGATTCCCAGGATTTGACGGAGTTCTTCGCGCACGATGCCCGATATTTCTTCGTCCGGGAGTTGCACAGCCGGTTCGTCCCGGGTGCCGCCAAGAAAGCAGCGCAGTAGCGCACGGTCTTCGGGGGCACGATAGGGAAACTTGTTGTGGAGAAACGTTACTGCCAGAATTCGTTTGCCCTCTTTGCGAGGTACGAGAAAGCCGAAGCCGGGAGGTAATGCATCGCGCACTCCTTTGTCGAAGGCAAGCACCATGGTTACTGAGGAGCTGTATGGAATGGTCAGAAGCTCGGCGGCGAGATCCGTGCTCGACATTTCAAGCAGAACGGCGGCGGCTCGCGCGGGCGTGGCCACAATGACGGCGTCAAAACGGTCCGACATATATCCGGCGGAAACCACCCAGCCTTTGTCCTGGCGCTGGACCGCCTGCACCAGAGAGTTCGGGTGCAAGTTGTCTGCCGAAAGCTGTGCCAGAATCGCATCCGGTAACTGCTGCATTCCGTTCTTCAGCGACGTAAAGATGGAAGGGGGTCCTGATTCCGACGGAGTCAGCTTTTTCCGCGCGGCCAGCACACCGCGAGCTAGGCTTCCATAATTAGACTCCATTTCGGCAAAACGCGGCAGCACAGCGCGCACGCTAAGCTGCGAGGCCTCGCCGCCGTAAACGCCGGAGAGAAGCGGGTCGGCAACCCGGTCGACCATTTCGGCACCGTAGTGCCGCTCGACCAGAGCAGCGACACTCTCATCGCCGTTCGATTGCCGCTTCGAGAAGCGCCATTCCCGGACCATGCGAAATTTTGTCGACGGAGAAAAAAGTGGGGACAACAAGGTCGGCGCGAGGCTGGTAGGGACCATGAACATCAGGCCATCGGGCATGGGTATCAGCTTGCCGTCTACGAGGATATAAGTCTTGCGGCCGGAGTCGTTGGAACCGATGAGCTGATCTTCGAGGCCGAGGCGGCGACACAAATCGGCGGCCCAGGGCTTCTCCGTCAAGAAAGAATCGGGGCCCGCCTCGACCACGCAACCGTCGATCTGGTCCGTAACCAGTACACCACCGAAGCGCGGGCTGGCTTCGTAAATCGCGTATGATACCGCCTCGCCCGCGCGGCGGCGTTCTTCAAGCGCGAAAGCCGCGGCCAACCCGGAAATCCCACCGCCGACGATGGCGACGCGTTTCATAAAACTTCGTTTCTTTTGATGCCAGCCAAGCGGTTAATAATTCGCGACATATTCCTGAACAAACTTTGCCAGGTTTTTAACATTCTCCACCGGAGTTTCAGGCAGGATGCCATGGCCGAGATTAAAAATATGGCCCGGCCGCCCGGCTGCCCGACGCAGTATTTCAGCCGCCCTTGGTTTGATTTCTTTCCAATCGGCAAACAGAAGCACCGGATCGAGGTTGCCCTGTACGGCTCCTGAACCGACCGCCTCCCATCCTTGATCAAGCGGGATTCGCCAATCGAGTCCGATGACATCGGCTTCGGTTTGCTTCATGGACGGCAGAAGCGTTGAACTATCAGTGCCGAAATAAATGACTGGGACCCCGGTGTCGCGCACAGACTGCACCAGTTCGGAAGTACGTGGCTGGGCGTACCGCCGGTAGTCGTCCACACTGAGGCATCCCACCCAGCTATCGAAAATCTGAATGACGTCGGCGCCCGCACGCACCTGTTCGGCCGCGTACTCCGAGACCACCGAGACCAGCTTGCGCATCAGCTCATCCCAAGCCGCGGGCGACGAATACATCATCTTCTTCGTGTTGATGTAATTCCTCGAACTGCCACCTTCGATCATGTAACTGGCAAGCGTAAAAGGTGCTCCGCAGAAGCCAATGACGGGAAGGCTCGATCCGAAGTGCTTGCAAACCAACCGCACCGCCTCCGAAACGTATCCGAGATCGGCGGCCCGGTCGGTACGCAAACGAGCGACGTCTGCCTGATCGCGGATCGGGCTCTCAACGATCGGGCCTTCTCCTGGTGAGAAATAAAAAGGTAAACCCATCACTTCGAGGGGTAACAGCAGGTCAGCGAAGATGATTGCCGCATCGACGCCTAGAGCCTCCGCGGCTCTAATGGTGACCTCCGCCGCGACCTCGGGCCGGTTGCAAATCTCGATCAGGGAATATTGCTTGCGGACGGCGCGATATTCCGGCATATAGCGCCCTGCCTGACGCATGAACCACACCGGCGTCCGGTCGACGGGCTGCGATTTGCAGGCCTTTACGAAGCGGGATTCTGGGGCAGACATTGGACGCATTAACTGTAGCATCATGGCAAGAAGCGGGTTGTTCGCGGAAACGCCGCCATGTCTGAATGCGAAAAAGGGCCCATCTTGGCTGGCCGATGGTGGCAAATGCTTCGCAAACCGGGAAAATCGATGTCGGATATCGGGGAGGCACCAAGAGAGTACCTCCATTCGGGCTCGGATTCGGCCTATGATTTCCTCTGATCGAGATTCTCTACTTCACGATCGTGCAGAATTCCCCGGGAGGTTTTCACATGGCAGCGAGTCAAGTTGTTCTCTACTTCGATAAACCGGAAGACGCGCTGCTGTTCACTTTGGCCGCAAGCTCGATGATTTCGGATGACACACCGGGCCGCACCAATGATGCATTGGTGAAAGTGGCCGCCGAGATCCGCAAGGCCAGCCGGATTACGACCGAAGGCGTTCTGGAACCGTCGAACTAGCTTTCCGAAGCCAGCGCTCAGCCTTCAGCACTCAGCCTTTAGCATTCAGCTAACTTCTCTTGGCGACCAGCTTCGCCTAGTCCTTTCTGCTTCACCATGTCAACCCACTGTCCTGGGGTTGAATCTCAGCACCACTTTGCGCCCGAGTTCCAAGTCGAGACTTTTCACGTCGTCGGAAAAGCGACTTGACGCCCGTTTTTCTTCCTGAGCGTTTCTTTTTTGCAACAATTCATCGAAAGTCTTGGGTCGTGGAACATCCTTCAAGTCTTTTTTGACGTCCGCAGATGGAGTGCGAAGCCCAGGCTGGAGGTAGAACTGTGGCGCGTGAAGTGGAAGCCCGAAAAAAAATCTATGTGGCTCCTTCTTTCCAGATGATCGACCTGTTCGCTGCCAAGACCAGATTGGAGACCAAAAAACAGCGTGACGAGAACGCAGGATACATGCTGTCTCTGATCTACAAGCTCGAAGAGAGGAAATCTGCGCCCATTTGAGCACTTTTAAACTGATGCTTTCGAAGGCCATGACTCAGTCCGGCGGAACGGCGCAGAGTCGATGAAACACGAGACCCTCAGGTGGAATCCTGCGACACAGGAATGGTTTTGTCTTGCCTGCGGCCGCACTTCAGATCACTGCAAAGAACCAGATGCGCAGATCGAACTGGAACAGTTCGAGTGCGTAATGCCCTGGGTAGAAGTACAGGGCGCATCCCCTGACAATCCAGGCAGCTAGAGCCCTCCCAGATAATTCCGGTCTTTAATGTCTCCGCTATTCACGGTCGAGGCGAGTGTAGGCTTGCTCGGCGAGCACTAATCCTCCTAGAACCCCGGCGCGACCACCGAGTTGGGGAGGGACGACATAGTGGTCGATATCGCGCATCACTTCAGGCGCGCGAACATAACCATTCAGCAGTTCCACCATTTCCTGCCGAATGCGTTTGAACACTTGTGCCTGGCGCGACACGCCACCACCCAGCACGATTCGTTGGGGCGACAGGGTCAGGACCCAGTTCGCCAGCCCGTGCGCCAGATAATGTCCTTCGAGTATCCAGGCCGGATGATCCGCGGGCAGATCCTGTGCGGCCTTACCCCATCGGGCCTGCATAGCCGGTCCTGAGGCGAGTCCTTCCAGGCAATCTCCGTGGTAAGGGCATCCACCGGGATAGGGATCCTGCGCGCGGTCATGCGGAACGCGAATATGTCCCATTTCCGGATGAACCAGGCCGTGAAGAACACGTCCATTAATGATCGCTCCTCCACCGATGCCGGTACCAACGGTGAGGTATAGAAAGTCGGTGAGGTTTTGGGCAGCACCCCACCGTGATTCGCCGAGCGCAGCCGCGTCAACATCAGTGTCGAAACCTACGGGAACTCCGAGAGCGTCTCTCACCGTTCCCGCAAGATTGCAATTCTGCCAACCAGCTTTGGGCGTGGAGGTGATGTAGCCAAAAGTAAGTGAGGTGCGGTGCAGATCAATCGGCCCAAAAGACCCGATCCCAACTGCCTTCAACTCGCCCCCGGACTTTTCCCGAAGGAATTCAATTGCCTGGGCGAGCGTGGCGTCTGGCGAGGTGGTGGGAAACTGAATCGTCTCCAGGTCCGATGGCCCAGTTCCGACGCCGCAAACGAATTTTGTCCCACCAGCTTCGATCGCACCAAACATATTTGGGCCTGAGCCTTAAGGAGTCTGCCACATAACTGGTTCGGGGTAAAATCCTGGGGATTCAGTTGCATCTCAACTAAAAGCTTTTAACCGCAAAGGGCGCAAAGAGGTGCGAAGAACGCAAAGAAGATCATCCTTCACCAAACGCAAGTTTCTAGTGCTTGTGTTCGACCGCCCGGCGGAAGTCGTCCGCAGTGGTGCGATAGCAGGGCAGCATTCCCTTTCGATCTTTCGGGGTCAACGCCGGAGAGTCGGCTGAATTCTGAGAATCGGGGCGAGGATCTGTTTCGGGCCAGGTCATTTGCATCAAACTCTCGTCGCAACTCTTGTCACGCGTGATGCGGAGCTTGTTCACCGTAGAGCCCTTGGCGGCGTATTCGGACAATCGTTGCTGATACGGCAGAGAGACGTAAACAAGTTTTATAAGCAGAGGCTGATCCTTGCCAACCTTTCTCTCAGCGATGAAAACCTCGTAGTTTGAGAAGTAGGAAGAGCCCGGCAAGGCCATTACCGGCGCAATCAGGCGCAAAGGTATCTCGATCGTAGCCGGTTCGTTTGGATCGATACCTGCCGAAGACGAATTGGATCCGACCCCTTTGCCGTCTTCCTCGGAGAGCCCATCCCCACCGGAACTACCGGAACCAGACCCACCCGAACCCGAACCTGTGCCCTGAGTCGATGCGCCTGGAGCCATGGCTTGCATCTGGGCATTGGCGGACATCGAATTCCCGCTGCCTCTTCCCGAACCCCCACCTTCGCCTTGAACCGAAGGCGCTGGTGGCACAGCTTCTAAGCCGCCGGATAGTAAGCTGCCACGGCCCGCCCCATTCCCAGCGCCTTGCGCAGACGGAGCCGGCGGTACTGCCTCCAAACCGGAAGACAGCGAGCCCATTCGACCACCCGCCGCGCCGTCACCTGCACCTCGCGCCGACGGAGCCGGCGGTACAACCTGCAAACCTGAGGACAACGAACCCAGGCGGCCACTCGCCGCCCCATCACCTGCGCCTTGCGCCGACGGAGCGGGCGGTACAACCTGCGATCCTCCGGCGGAAAGTGAACCGGCGCGACTGCCGAAGAGGGTTCCAGAGCCGTGCAGGGACGGTGAAGGAGGTACCGCCGCGCTTCCGAGTCCGAAGAACGTCCCTTTACCCATTCCCGAAAGCGTTCCCTGCGTGTCGGTCGGCAACTGTGGCGTTGGGTTCACCGCTGCCGACTCGCCGATGTTGAGGTATCCAATACGGCGGCTTGAACCAGAGACGCTAGGCGATGGGGCGACCACCCCCGCATGAAGGCCGGGTGTCCCGCTGCCCCGACCGGATGGAAGCCCTCCGGCCTCAACTGCCGGAGCTACCGCCGAAGCCTGAAGCTGACCCAATCGACGTCCCGTCCCCTGGATTGATTCAGGAGGAGGCGCCACCACCCAGGTTGGGCCCGCAGGCACATTGATGTGCGAACCGCCAGTGGCGGAGAGCGGCATGATCGGAGCGGGCGAAGCGATTCCCACAATCTTTGGCTTACTACCCTTTCCCAGCGTGAGTTCGGGCGCGCTCAGGGCTGATTGTTGCTGTCCGGATTTCTGGCCGTGCTCCGAAGCTACCCGGATCGCGGGCGCTTGAACCGCTTGTGGCGCCCGGATGGATTTCGTACGTGGGCGCGGCTGATGGCTTCCGAGCGCCGGAAAAGACTTAGGCGGCGTGTAATAGCTCACGTACTTGTGAAATACGGTGGGCCGCTCAATCGGCCCGGAGGGCCACACCTTGACCATGATCACTACAACTGCTACGAAAACGACATGGCCGAGCAGTGATTTCCCAAACCACCGCCAAGGCAGGTCCGACTGGATGAGAACATCCTTCCAGAATGGCACTGACCAAGGCTTGCCAGCGGTCTGAAGTTGCTTCCAATTCTGGATCGTTTCGGCCAGGTTCTGGATAAAGACGCGATGGGCTGGCTCCAACTCCACCAAAAATGTCGGGCTGGAAACACGCCGAGCCGGAACACTTAATGTGATCTGTCGGCGTTCCTTGATGATCTCTAGCCTGGGCTCTTCTCGCTCGGCTTCGACTTGCTCAACTTCAACGCTCGCCACATCAGTGTTTCCGTTGCCCTCGCCGTGCATGCGTCGCATGCTCTCCCAGTCGTATTCGTATTCGGCCTCACAAATACGGCAGACCTGGTAGTAGCGGCCATCGCTGGCCCGCCGGGGCCAGACAAACTGATGCGAACATTGTTCAAGCATTGGCAATTGAGAACCGCTTCCCGTCAATTCATGTGTGGCAGGATTTATTTACGAAAACGACCACATCAACCAACTATCTTCTAACGGTCTGCGCAGGGTGGATAGATTACTTTCGCGTCAAAGGTTTTAAGCCTTATGTGGTAGGAGCATTTCCAGGGCAGAGGCCATGATGCAGATCGCGATCCCCTGCGAAACTTGCTGGACAAGCATAATATTATCGGTCGATTTGTTCGGCAAAGTGGTTCTGCAGAACGAATGTCAATTTGACAAGGGCACGGAGGCTGGGGATGCACGGAAAGGGCCGGGTTGCTGGGTTTCTGGTAATTCTGATTCTGTGTTGCATTGCATCCACTTCGTTGGGCCAGGGCAAAGATAAAGCTGAACGGGCCTTGTTTCACGCCAAGGTCTTTACAGGCGTCCCCGACCATCCTTATGCCGAGGCTATTGCCATCCGCGGGGACAAGATCGTAGCGGTCGGCAGCCTGGCCGAGGTTTTGCAGGCTGCTGGAAAGGGCACCGAACGTGTCGATCTGGGTGGAAAAACTCTGTTTCGGGGACTGATCGACAGTCATGCCCACCCGATTGAGGTGGTTTCAGCCTGATTTCAGTGGACTTAGGTGATGAACTGAAGTCGACCGACGAATTAGTCAAAGTAGCTGCGGTGGCAAAAAAGTCGGGCAAGGGCATGCGGGGGGATGTCCTCTATAGCAGCGGGATGCCCATTACATACTGGTCGAAGCTTGACCAACTGAATGCCCGCTTCAATAGCGGCGATTGGTTGACGCAGGTCCTACTCGAATTTGACCGCAAGAATCGGAGTGTTGTGTCCGGCTGCAATTGCTAGATTACTCATAGTGAATTCCAGGAGAAGAATCCCTATGAGCGCATCTGCGTCAGCAAAAATCTTCATTCCAGCCCACGACGCCATCCGCCAGATTGAACAACTCGACTGGGCGCGTGTCTCGCAGGATCTTGACTCGAGGGGAAGTGCCATCCTCGAGCGCATTCTGTCCGTCGACGAATGTAAATCCTTAGCGGAACTGTACTCGCAGGATGCCCTCTTTCGAAGTCACGTGGTGATGTCCCGACATGGCTTTGGCCGCGGCGAGTATAAGTACTTCGGCTATCCCCTGCCCGAGATCATCGCTGAATTACGGAAAACGATTTATCCGCGGTTGGCGCCGGTCGCCCATCGCTGGAACAGCGCGATGGGCATCGATGTCCGTTATCCGGAAGATCATGCTGACTTCATTGAGCGATGTCATGATGCCGGGCAAATCAGACCGACGCCGTTGCTACTGCAATACGGCGAGGGTGATTACAATTGTCTCCATCAGGACATTTATGGCGAGCACGTTTTTCCGATACAGATTGCGATCCTGCTTTCCGAGCCCACGAAAGATTTTACCGGTGGGGAATTTGTACTGACGGAACAACGACCACGTATGCAGTCTCGGGCAGAGGTCGTTTCACTTCGGCAGGGGGACGCTGTAGCCTTCGGCGTTCATCATCGACCGGTAAGAGGTACGCGTGGCAACTACCGCGTCAACATGCGACACGGCGTCAGCCGGTTGCGGTCAGGGCATCGTCATACGGTTGGAATCATATTTCATGATGCAAAATAGAGGATACGAATGACGCTGAACTTGTTCGAGCACATGAGCGACATCGAGCCTCGAAAAGAGGATCTCGCTGAAGGGGCATTCCTCCTGCGCGGGTTCGCTCTGGCGAATGAAGCTTCGCTTTTAACCGCGCTGCGCGAGGTGACCGCTAAGGCGCCATTCCGTCACATGACTACGCCGGGGGGTTATCGGATGTCGGTTGGGATGACGAATTGTGGAACCCTTGGCTGGGTGACCGACAGGAGCGGCTATCGCTACGATCCGATCGATGCTGAGAGCGGCCTGCCCTGGCCTGCCATGCCGGATTCCTTTTTGAGTCTTGCCACGAATGCGGCTACCGAAGCGGGGTTTCCCAGTTTCACTCCCGATGCGTGCCTTATCAATCGCTACGATGTGGGGGCCAAACTTTCGCCGCATCAGGATAAAGACGAGCGGGATTTCGGTGCGCCGATAGTTTCAGTGTCACTCGGAGTGCCCGCGATGTTCCTCTTTGGTGGATTGAACCGCACCGATAAGACGAAGCGCGTGCCCGTGACCCATGGCGATGTGGTGGTTTGGGGCGGCCCGGCGAGGCTTCGTTATCATGGCGTCTTGCCACTCAAGGAAAATCACCATCATCTTTTGGGTGCACAGCGCATCAATCTTACTTTTCGCAAAGCCGGATAGGCTTGGCTCGGAAACTTTCCCAATAGCATCCGTGACCTCTTTGCGATCTTTGCGGTTAAAAGCTTTTGAACACTGAGGGACGCAAAAGAACTCCGCAAAGTACGCAAAGAAAATCAGAGCCCGAGCATATTTAGCGAGTTGCGGGGCGGCTAGGCCTGGGACAGCAATTTGCGGCACATTCGTCGGAACGCGGACCCATCGAACCTAATGCGCGCCGCGCTTGTCCCTCATTGATACGCTCCAGTATGAGTTCGCGAATCATGCTGATGAATTTTGGATGAGTACCGACGGTCTCCGCGCGCACCATCTGCAAACCTAATTCTTCGCATAGTTCACGTGCCTGGGTGTCAAGATCGAAGATGATTTCCATGTGATCGGAGACGAAACCGATTGGCGCTATCACCACATCTGAACTGCCGCCCTGTGCCTTGAGTTCTCGAAGAGAGTCGAGAATATCGGGCTCCAACCAGGGTTGTGTAGGCGGCCCGCTGCGGCTCTGGTATACGAGTTTCCATTCGTTTGGGTTGCGTCCCAGTTGCTCCGCTACGAGCCTGCTGGTTTCCCTGAGCTGTTTTTCGTAATCGCTGGTTTCTGCCATGCTCATCGGAATGCTGTGCGCGGTATAAACAAGATGAGCCGCGGCACGCCGCTCCAGGGGAATTTTGTCGAGTGCGCGCTGCACGCGGTCTGTGATGGCTTCAACAAATCCTGGGTGGTTATAGAACATGCGAATTTTATCCACCGCGGGCGCGCCCTGGCCCGCGGCTTCCCGCGCCCCTGCGATGTCTTCGCGATACTGGCGACAGCTCGAATAGGAACTGTAGGTAGAAGTGACAAAGGCCAGTGCTCGGCGTACTCCGTCCGCTTTCATCTGACGGATCGTATCGGCCAGCAACGGATGCCAGTTGCGGTTTCCCCAGTAGACAGGCAAGTGAGGTCCCTGCTCGGCGAGCTCCACCTTCAGGGCTGCAATGAGCTGACGATTCTGGTCGTTGATCGGACTCCTGCCACCAAAACGATAGTAGTGTTCTGCCACTTCGAGCATGCGCTCGCGTGGCACGTTCTTTCCGCGCAAGACGTTCTCCAGAAACGGCACAACGTCTTCAGGCCGTTCCGGACCGCCGAAAGAAGTAACCAGAATTGCGTCGTAATCCATGCGTTTTTTTTCGTGGACCCTGGTTCATCTTCTCACAAGCAATCCCTTTGCATTTTCGCCGATGAACCTTAGAACGGCCTCATGATCTTGCTATGTCCGAGGGATGACGGATTCTTGCAGCCTTTTAACGTCGCGAAAAATCGATTGCCTTACAGTTGAGGGGCGGCAAACGAAGAGGAAATATAAAGGGGTCATTTATGGCAGTGCTACCCATCATTCCTGAGATTGTGACGGACTTGAGCAGCGAAAAACGGATCGAGCTGGTCTTGTATCTCACGCGGCGCGTGGATTTGCTGGATGATCTTCTGAACTGCGTGCGGGTCAGAAGATTAGTCATAGATGCGGATATTCTGGCCGAGATGGATCAGGTTGAATTCGATCGGTCTATCGTGTTCTGACCGAAGCTCACTCTGATTTTTCTTTACGCACTCTGCGTTTTGGCGTCTTCAAGGGTTAAAAGCTTTTAACCGCAAAGCTCGCAAAAAAGACGCAAAGAAATCATCCCCGCACTCTCCTTGACTTTCTTTGCGGACTTTGCGGTTTTCTTGGCGTCCTTAGCGTTCAAAAGCTTTTAACCGCAAAGTTCGCAAAGGTCGCGAATAAAACATCGCCGCACTCGTCCCATTTTGTCCTCGATCAGTACCCGAACACCCATCGTAGTAAACTCCACTCGCGACTTTCATTGCCGGTCGCAATCCATCCCCGGAGAGTGGAAACATTCATGGTCCGACCCCTGGTTCTGATGTTGTCCCTGCTGCAGGCTTTTGCGGCTGTATCGTGGGCGCAGAGCACTGCATCTCCTGACGTACCCGAATCCGGCTCGATTGAAGCGATTGCCGCAGCTACAGGGGACAAGCGATTTCTGTCGCCCTGGGTGTCTTACTTGCCCAAGTCGGCGACGGTGCCTTCTCCTGTTGCCTTCCTCGGACGAATCGCGGGCGCGCCAGGTGAACTGGTGGATAGCGCCAAGGCCTATGCCTACTGCCGTGCACTGGCATCCAGTTCGCCTCGGGTGCGGGTTTTCACCATCGGCCGCAGCGAAGAAGGACGCGACATCGTACTGCTGGCCATTGCCGATGAAGCTGGTATTCGCGAACTTGACCGTTTGAAAGCCGCGACCGCTTCCCTGGCCGATCCACGACGCACCGATCCCGCAGCCGCCGAACGGCTGATTCAGAGTGCCCGCCCTATCTATTATTTCAACGCTGCCCTTCACTCGGACGAGACCGGATCCACCGAGGCCATGCTGGAAATGGCCTACCGTCTTGCGGTTTCGGAACAACCCATGATCAAGCGCATCCGCGAACAACTCGTGGTCCTGATCAATCCGGTTTCCAATCCCGATGGGCGCGACAAGATGGTCGAGTGGTTCTACCGGTATCTGAAAGGCAAAACCGATCGGGCCTCGCTGCCCCGCCAATCGCCTCCTTACTGGTCGAAGTACGCTTTTGTGGATATCAACCGCGACACTCACCAGCAAACCCACGAGACGACGAAAGCGGTTCACCGGATGTTTCACGAGTGGCATCCTACTGTGGTCCATGATCTGCATGAAGGCGAGCCGATGCTGATGACGTGGAACGGCACCGGCCCGTATAACCCAAACATCGATCCCATCACCTATACCGAATTTCTGGAACTAAGCTTTCATGAAGTGGAAACGCTGACCGGCATGGGCATGCCCGGCGTTTCAACCTGGAATTTCGGTGAAGCGTTCGCCCATCTCTACCTCGACTCAGTTGCGATGAACCACAACAGCATTGGCCGCGGCTATGAAACGTGGGGCAATGGAAGTGCTGAGACCATGCGCCGCGAGGTGCCGCCGAACGATGCCACCATGGAGTGGTATCGGCCTCTTCCTCCGCCGAGCGGAGCCGTAACGTGGTCGGCGCGCGACAATCTTAATTATCAGGAGACGGCGGCGCTGGCAGCGCTTGATCTCAGCGCGATGAATGCGAAGTCCATGCTTCACAATTTTTACAAGAAGGGTTGGGATTCCTGGCAGAAAGGTGTGAACGAAGCTCCGTATGCGTTTCTGATTCCCGACGGACAGGGTGACCCGACTCGAGTGGCACAGATGGTTGGACGCCTTCTTGGCCAGCATATCGAGGTGAGCCGCGCGAAGGAGACGTTAAAGCTGAAGGACGGAGAGTATCCAGCTGGCACTTATGTCGTGCGACTCGACCAGCCGTATCGCAATTATGCCGTGGACCTGCTCACGCCACAGCGTTACCCGAAGGACGGCAGCGAGCCCTACGATGATGTCTCATGGGAGCTGCCCGCGCACTACAGACTGAACGTGATTCCCACGGCTGATTCTTCGGTGCGCTCTGCACCCCTTACCCCTTTGACCGAAGAGCCGCACCCGGCAGGCAATGTAGCGGGACTTGGCCCGGTGTTCCTGATGAAAGATACGGGGCAGGAGGGACTGATCGCAGCCCGTTACCGGCTAGCTAAATTCGGAATCGAAATTGCCGAACGGGAATTTACTGCAGGAGGAAACACTTTTCCCGCCGGATCATGGATCGTTCCAGCGCAAGACGGGTTAGCCGATGCAGTCCGGTCCATGGCGAACGAACTGGGTCTGGATTTCGTCAGCGTTGCCGCGCCACCTGATGTCCCGCGACACAGAGCTCAGGCTGCGCGCATCGGCGTGTGGGTGCCCTGGGCAGACACTGACTCGATCGGATGGGTCCGCTACTCGCTCGACCAACGCAAGGTTCCCTACATTTATCTGAGAGATGAAGATATTCGCGCGGGCGCGTTACGCGATCGCGTCGACGTCCTGCTTTACGGTCACGTCGATCTCGAACTCGCGGAGCAGATTCAGGGTTTGCCGAAAGCGTGGGGCCCGATGCCTTACAAAGCCACTCCGCAGACGCCCAGCTTCGGCAAGCCCGCGGAAACGGATGACATCACAGGTGGAATCGGATGGGAGGGCCTGGCTCAAATTCAGCGTTTCGTCGAAGAGGGCGGACTGCTTGTGACCCTGGGCAGCGGATCCATGCTGCCGCTGGAGGCGGGCATCGTACGCGGAGTGCGTCGTTCCTCCGGCGGCGTTCCGCGCAGCAGTCAGGGTGGTGGGTCGGATTCGGCTGCCGCTGCGCAAACGGCTGCCACTCGCACTCCGGGCGCTCACGTGCGGGTAACTTTCGACCGGCCGGACTCACCACTGGCTTACGGCTATCCGGTGCACACTCATGTGTTTCGTCAAAACTTTCCGCTGTACGATACTCCCCGAAGCTGGCTCCGCATGGCGTATTGCACCACCTGTCTCGATGGGCCGGAAGACCGCAGCAACGTCATCATGGAGTGGGGCGATCGTGATGGAGCTCCGTTCGTCGTAAGTGGACAGGCGTGGGGAGAAGGCAGACTGATCGGACGTCCTGCGATTCTCGATATGCCGGTTGGCCAGGGACATGTAGTTGCTTTCAACTTCAATCCCTTACATCGCGACCTGAACCGCGGAGATCACCGTCTGGTGTGGAACGCAATTCTCAACTGGCAGGCGATTCTGGCGACGAAGCCCAGCAGACCCACGCCGGAAGGCAATTGACGTCTGACGTGCTAACTCTGGTTGAGTGATTCAGCGGTTAGGGTCTTTAGACTTACACAAAACCAGTAACCAGTTACTAGTGCGATGGTCCTTGCTTCTCTAACGCTTCCTGTCTTTTAGTTTGTCGAAGATTTTTCGTGAATGCGCAGCTGCAATCATTTATTCTTAAGGCTGTCACTTCAGTCTCATTCCCACGCCGACAATCTGGCCACGGCGGTAGTTACGCTCTCTCGGAATGCATCCTATGCAGTAGTCCGGTTCGTTGGAACTGGAGAGTATCGCGCATATGGCACACGGCTACGCTGTTGACGTCCTTTCTCTGTTGAACCATAAGATCAATATTGATCAGAGCCTTGATCAATTGGCGACGGAGTACAAATCTGCCAGGCCCTTCCCTCACGTCGTCATTGACAATCTGTTTGAGAACAGGTTAATCGACCGATTGGTGAGCGAAATGCCCTCGTTGACGGCGGATAAATTCTTGTACTGTCATGATGGGCACCTCACACAATATGGTTTGCGTTCCGCAGTTGAGCTTGGCGAAACCGGTTCCCAGTTCGTCGCGTTTCTGCACTCAGCCGCTTTCCTCTACTTCCTCTCAGACATTACCGGTATCAAGGAACTTTTGCCGGACCCATATTTGCAGGGCGGCGGGTACCACGTAATGCCACCGGGCGGAAAATTCGACGTGCACGCCGACCGTAATATGGCCTATGAAACCGGCTTAACGCGGCGCCTTTCAATGATTACGTATCTGAATAAATCCTGGAAGCACGAATACGGCGGGCAGTTCGAAATGTGGAACCATGACGGGACCCGGTGCGAAGCTGTGGTGGAGCCGTTATTCAACCGGACGGTAATCTTTGAGATTGCAGACCAGAACTTTCATGGCGTCCCTTCGCCGATCGCCTGCCCAGGTCGAAGCCGCAGCTCTTTCGTGGTGTACTACCATACCGCCTGCGCTCAGGACATTGTTTCGCACAGTTCGCTTTTTCCGTCTGGCTCCCGTAAACCCGGCAACTTGCTTGGAGATACAACCAGGGTTCTCAAACTTGCCCAAGAGTTGTGCCCGCCCATTGTTACCCGCGCCGCCAAGAAGGTTTTCCGCCGACGAAAAGGCTACTAGCTGCTAGCTTCTCGCTAACTGGGCACACCTCGGGCCAACTTCGCTCTGAAGAAGGAAAGCGGGCGTGGCAGCAAGTTAGTGTTTGTTCTGAACTGGAATAGAGGTAAGGACAGAGTTCGGCGGAGACCAGCTCTATTCGGTTATAGCAACCGGGGCAGGAGAGGAAACAAACAAGCGGTTTCGCAGCTTACGAGGCCAGTCTTTATCCATGCATGGACGTTCCACCAGCAGAAAGAATATCCCGCAGAAGATCAGCACGAACGGCAATACCACAACAGACTGAAGCGCATAGTATGCCAAGAAATTGCCGCCTAGATGCAGCGGCTTTGACATCCGGCAAACAGTGGAAATAACGAGGAAATGAAACAGATAGAGGCTGTAACACATTCCACCGATGTCAGTGAGCAGGGGATGGCTGAAAATAGCTGAACATACTCTCCCACGGAACGCCGCAAGGTAGAGCGCCACGATAATGAAGGGTAGTACGAAGTGGCTCAATCCTGGACGCAAATACCAGACCAACGGCCAACCCAGAAGAGCTATCAAGTCCCAGGACCATGAAAGCTTCCAGTCACTTCGAGTTACGTATAAATCGCAGAGAAGAAATCCTGCCAGAAAGAACGGCAAATAATAAGCGATGGACGCTTGTCCCCAGGTATTTACAAGCCTGCCGCCAAGCAGCGCCGAAGCGAGCATAAGGACAACAATAATGGCGCGTCGCAGGCGAGTGTCACCGATAGCAAATACACTGGCCAGGAGTGGAACGAGCACATAGAACTGGACTTCAACTTCCAACGACCACGCCACCACGTTAATTGTGCTGTCGCTCTGGTAAATCACATTGTGAAGATAGGCCAGGCTGGCGAGCAAATGCGGCATGATCTCGCGGCCGCTTTGTTGTCCCACAACAAGCAAGAGCCCGGCCCACACCAACAAGCTTAAGATGTAAGGGGGCTCAAGGCGCGTTAACCGTCTGAGAAAATACTGCTTTAGTTTGATCTTCGCCGTGCCGCGGAGATAAGCGGACGCGAACGGAACCCCAAGGATGAATCCGCTGATTACAAAGAACAACTCGACGCCACGCTTGCTCAACATGCCCACATTTGCGCCATCGAAACCCGGATTTAGAACGGCACCGCCGTGATTCAAAGAAGCGTAAAGATGAAACAGGACTACCGATGAAATGGCGACAAAGCGCAAGCCATCAATCTGGGGAATGAACCGTTTTTGACTGGTAATGCGCCTGAAGTTGAGCATCATTATCTTATTTTCATCGGAGCCGGCAAAGACCGTCGCGAGTCCCGGCATCAACACTAGACTCGACCTGGCTTCTTGCCTGGGTTTCTTCCCACTTGCACGTGATCGTGAAACATTCGACCGCCAGTCACACAACCTGCTCAGTTCGCGGTCGCAATCCCGCCCAAAGGGATTATGTTTCTGGCATGCTCGTCCCTCGACACGCTCGCATCCGGCGGCGAGTCGATGAGCAAATGCAAGTTACCTTTCGCCGGGAATAATCTGTCTCGCAGGCGTAGCGATGGCCACTCGACTAACAAGGTCAACATCGTGCCCAATACAATCGCGGTGGCATATTGAGCCGCAAGCCCAACTGGCCATTGCAGCGCAGGACCAAAGCGCTGCGCAAAATGCGCGCAAGCATCCCGTACCGCCAGATGCCACAAATAAATGCCATATGAATAGACACCAATCTTTGCCACGACCCGGTATAGCAACCAGTCTCGCAACCCTCCCGAGTGCTGGTACACCAACAGCATAAAGGCAGCGTATCCAAGATAAATAATAGTGAATCCGACTGTGTCCATGAGGGCCGACTTCTGATCATGCACCAGTGCAATAAAAACCACGGTGAAAGTCGTGGCAAGAATCAGTCCAGTCTTGCGCCGGGTAAGCCACTCAAAATGGCTTGGATAAAATTGAGTCAGCGTGGCGAGAACCACACCGCACAGGAGCGAATCGATTCGCGTATGCGTCGCTTGCCGAGCCATGTCCTGGAAGCCCAAGGACCAGGTAAGGCAGCGAATGGCGAAGACGACACACATTGCGATGACGAAAGCCTTGATCATTCTTCCGGCGGGCCATCCCCGCAGAACCATCCAACCAAAACTCAGCGCAAGCAGCAGGTAGAAATGCTCTTCGAGCGAAAGCGTCCACGTATGCTTAAGGCTGCTACCCGCATAATTCTGGACGTGGAACAAATTCGCCCACAAAAACGATTCGAGCGGATGGCGGTGTACGACTGTCTGAAACAGTATGTAGAAGTAATAGGGCGGCCAGATCTTCAACCCACGGCGGATGATGAAGCGCTTCACATCGACCTGTTGAGTCTTGCGGTATTCGCTCAACAGGACGCCGCCTACCAGAAAGCCGCTCAGTACAAAAAATAAATCAACACCAGTCCATCCATAGGTCTTTAACACAACTTCCATTCCCCGAAACCATGGGTTCGAGGTAGGCAAGCTTAACGCGTGAGTCCCGATCACGATCAAGATCGCCAGCCCTCGCACGAAGTCGAGTTGAATGTTCCGGTCGTGCGGAGCTAAAAAACGTTTGAGAATCATGATTCTGAGTGGTTCTGAGGACGGTTCACTTCGAGTTGGCCCGGCGAGCTGGAAAGAACGCGGCGACCAGCGGAGCTGCCAACGTATGAAGACGCTAAGGGGTCGGTTTCAGCAACTGCGGGATTTGACCTATTTCAACAGTCGTGCCGTTGAACTGCTGCGGGTCGCCCAATAACGGAACGATATTCCTGACACGCCACGCGGGCGGCACGGCGAAGGTTCTCGTCTGTTCAGCATTCCACACAATCCACTGGGAACCTTGGTCTCGACTGAGCTGGCATGTCCAGGTGGAGTCGGCATCGGCTTTACACCAGTCCATGCGAGCCCCAATCAGCCATTTCTGAATCGTTTCGAATGCCCGACCTGCCGGCGTCAGCGTCTGGCTGTCACTTTCTGTCGTCCGCAGAGCAACTGTTACATGGTTATCCCATGAGTACCAGTAGAAGCGCTGAATGCCATCTGCCCAGAGAACGATGTACGATCGCGCCAGGTAAGCCGCGCCAATCTCGGGATCAATCTGCGCGGGCGTCAACCAGCCGGCTTCCGTATCCCAAAGCGGCTTATCCTGGGCTCCGTTTTCCGCCATGACTTTTTTTATTGCGTCGACCAACTGCACCAGCGTTGCTTCCGGTGCTTTAGCAGAAGGATAAAAGTGATACCCAACGACATCGACGTACTGGCCGCCCTTACTTAGAAATTCCGGCAGCCATTTGATTCCAGGAAATCCAGTCGCGGGAGGAGAAACCACGATGGCCTGAGGATCGACCTTATGAATGATGATGGAAGCTTCGCGGGTGAGATCGACAAGCTGGTCTATGCTGCCCGTCCAAAATCTCTTCACATTGGGCTCGTTCCAGATCTCGTAGGCGTGGATGCGGCCCTTGTAGCGTGTGGCGACGGTTCGCACGAACACTCGCCAGTCCTCGATATCTTTGGGTTCGGCCGCATAGCCGTCAGCGTATCCGGAAGGTTCATGGGGACGAGCAGAAGCCCATCGCGGAGTCAGGCCGAGGGTCATCAGCACATTCGCGTGGTGAGCCTCCGCCATCGCCAGGGATCGATCAAGATCGTCGAAGTGCCACTGACCTTTGCCAGGCTCAAGGTCCGGCCAAGTCACTTTGGCATCCCATAACCGCCATTCTGGTACCGGCACGCTGGGCCACGGCGTTAGCCGATCGGTTCCGTGCAGGCTAACCATATGGTGGATATGCATGCCGAACAAACTCGCGGGAATCGGCGTTGAAGGCGGAGTCAACGAGATTGGCTTGTTTGCCGGCGCAAAAAGCAGAAAGACGACTAGCGAAACGATCTGAAGAGTTTTCATTCTGACAATGCCGAAGCCATCAACGGACTGGAACCACGCAGCGCGAGACATTGCTTGATGCCGCGCCTGAAATTCTGTGCCATCGCTTCGATGGTGTACTGCGACCCCGTTGCCAGTGCATTTCGGCGCAAACGTTCCAGTACAGAGGGCGAGTTCAGAGCCTCAACAACTGCGTCCGCATAGGCGTGCAAGCGGTGCTCCGTTTTCCGGCCGTTGTACCCGTCGATGAGGTAACTTTCTTCGGGGCCATGAATCGTGAGGTCGGTTGTAAACAACGGCAGCCCGGCAGCAAAACTGTCCAGAACAGCCAACCCCACGCGCCCCGGCAATACAAAGATATTGGCCATGCGAAGTGCCAGCGCTTTCTCCCGCCCGAACTTCTGTCCCAGGTAGTGAATCCAGGGATTTGCGCCGGCCGCGTCTTCGACGCAGGTTCGGTCTGGTCCAGTTCCGATAATCAGCAATTGAAACTCAGGCACTCGTTGTCGGATCAGGCGCGTTGCTTCTATGAGAAAAGGAACGTGCTTGGTGGGTTCCAGGATGCCGCAATAAATTCCCAGTGATCCAGGGTGGGATTCCCAGTGTGGATTTTGCTCTCGCGACTTCATCGTCGCTTATGCTCGCAAGACTCTTGCGAAGCTCACCGGTATCCACTGCATTCTGCACGGCGGTGATTCTTTCCGCGGAAACTCCATGTCGTCTGAGGTATGGCACGATGCCGCTGGTATAACCGAAGTACCAGTCCGTAGCAATCAACGCTTTCCTACGGAGCCAGTCTGACATCTGGGATTGATCTTCTTCCAGGCAGGGCCCCAATCCCCATAGTGCTACCTTCTTGAGCCGAAGCGCGGAGAGCAAGAACAACCACGGGTTCATCAGGTATTTATTCTCATGCCCGGTAATCACCAAATCGGCATCCGAGATTTCGCTCCACAGCGGCTGGTAGATGGCTCGACCCGCCAACCAATGACCTGCGACTTTCCGTCCAAATTCCGGCGAAAGATCGCCGTCATCGCGCACCATTCCGTGCAGGCCGTGCGGGGGACTGTAGGCGACTCTCAGATCGATTCCATCCCGCTGCAGAAGCTCGTGCAACTGGTTGAACAAAGGAATGCGGTAATGCTTCATCTGCGCCTGAATGATCAGGACTCGTGGCATATTTCGACCGCCTCCCTTGGGTTTGATTCGCGCCGCCGCGCGGCTGTGTGCGTGACCGCAATCCTCGAATAAATTGTTTCCAGCACACGAGTCTGCTTTTCCAGATCGAACAACCGAAGCACTCGCTCACGGCCAGCCACACCGAACTGGCGTCGCAGATGGCCGTTTCTTAAAAGAAGACTCAAGTATTCAGCGAGCTTCCGCCAATCTTTCTCTGGCGCCAGAAGGCCGGTTTGCTCGTGCTGAACCGCCTCCACGATGCCGCCTGAAGCGAACGCAACTACTGGCTTTTGCATAGACTGAGCTTCGGCAAATACCATGCCGAAGGCTTCCTCTCCGCCTGACTCTGCTCGAATGCTGGGAGCGGAAAACACTGCCGCCCGGTTCATCCATTCCCGAACAACCTCCGGGCTTTGCGCGCCGAGAAATCTGTATCTTTTCAAGCTGATTTTTGCCTGTTGTTCAAGTTCTTTTCGAAGGGGTCCCTCGCCTATCAGAACCAACTCGACGCTCTGGATCTTCCTGCTGAACGCTCGCCATTGCCTGAATTAAGTATTGCGGGCCTTTTCTCTCGGAGAGACGGCCCACAAAAAGAACTATGGGTTCAGGTTCCACCTGCACCGGCAAAAACAAATTCGTATCCACTCCGATGTAATGCACAATTACTTTTTCAGGAGGGAAATTCTGCTCCAACAATTTTCCCCGGATGAAATCAGAAACAGCCAGAAACAACGAAGCCCCGTTTTGCAGAATGCTCTTGTTGGCTAAATATCGCCTATGTCCAAATGGAACTTCATTTCGCGCGGGATTGACGGCAGTCGCGTCAGATCCGTGGAAGGTCACAATCAGGGGCAAGCCGAGTTGACGTGCGAGAGGCAATGCGCGCAGCCCATCGGGACCGAAGTGAGCGTGAACCAAAACTGGATCGAACGCCTGAAGTTGCCGGATGAGGCCTGGAGCCTTGCCGAACAGTTTGAAAACAGCTTCGCCAATCTTTCCAGCAGGACCGCCCGGATTGATGGTGTATGTGCTGCCCTCCGGTAGCTCGAGCCCGGCCACTCTTCGCGAGCCGGCGTAAACCGGAGAGAAACGCCGGAGCGCTTGCGCCTGGGCGCGAATGAAAGTTTCCGAAAGATATAAAAGGTGGTCGCAGAAAATCACGACCGTTCGAGATGAGTCGTACGTCACGCGTATTCCTTGCCGCCCGTGAAGGGCCCTGATTCAAAGGCTGACTCGCGGATGGAAACATTAGATTCAGCCGGCAAAGCCACGCTGACCGAGCAGACGGTTGAAACGTAAACCATCCACAAAATCGTATTCCCCACGAAAATCGTGCTTTCGGTTACCTGATAAAGAGTGACGAAGGCAAGGTAAGCCAACGGCCACATTGCCTCCTTTGCGGGGTCGCTGGAAGAAATAGCCAGTGCGCGACGTACCGCCACGAAAAATACCATCAGAAAAAGCGCAAGCCCGACCAATCCGAGTTGCAACGTGAGATCGATAAGACCGTTGTGCGCGTGCGGGATTTTCCAATGCAAAATATTACTGATTCGATCAGCTTCGGGAGCGACATTCCAGAAGGCGCTGAATCCGTATCCCAAAATAGGTTTTGCCTGGATGCTCTCCAGGGCCATCGCCCAGATGTTGGTGCGGCCGGTCAGGGTTGCGTCGCGACCCAGCAACCCAGCCATACTGTCCATATCGACGACAACCGACAGCAGCGCGCTCAAGACCAGGACGGCCACGATTCCCGCGATCAATGCTCTTGGACTCCGCTGCCGCAGCTTAAATACGCGTAACAGCACAAGCATTGCGGCAAACACCACCAGTGCGGTCCGGGAGTGGCACAGGAAAATCACGCCTGACGAGGCACCGACGATAAGTATGGCGGCCAGGAAATGTCTTGCGCGCATGAGAAGCAAGATTCCTGCAAGCACAACCAGCCTTGCAAACTCGTTCTTCTGAACGAAGGCCCCGTTCCACGCGTCGGGATAAGCGGTGTCTACGGTGGGAATCAGGCCATGGAAGAACAGTTCCACCACGATGCTGATTCCTACAGCCACGCCCACCGCAATTCCGAACAGGCGGACTTGTTCGCGGATCGAGTAACGGACTGCGAAATCGATCCCAAACAGCGTGGTCCCCAGCACTGCGAAACTGCGGCGAATAGTAACCCCGGCATCCTCCGACCAAATCGTAGAGCCAATCGCAAGTAGTATTAAGAATAGCAGTGCTTTATTGGCCTTTACTGCCTGCTTGATTTCATGCCGAAGCGGGACCGCGCGCACCAACACCGCGATGTAGATCAGAGTCCATCCGAGCTGTAGAAACATGCTGCCATCGGCGGCGCCGTTGGGGTTGGTAGTGTCCAACATAAGGGACATGAACGCACCCGTCCCGAAGAAAAGTACCAGGACAGTGAACGCGTCATTTAAGAATTTGAGTGAAATCCGCATGAAGCACGATCAGGCGAGAACTTTCTAACAATCACGCCGGTGGAAGATCTTTCAACATCGCCGCATGTTCTACCTTGGCGGTTGCGGGCTCGGCGATCGCAGTGGTAGAGGCTGGGAACACAGCCGGGAATAGAGTTCGATGGTAGCTTCGACAATTTGCGGCCAGTCGAAAGCATGACAAATCGGGGCGCGATTCGCGAATCGCAGCTTTTGCCCAATGCAGCTGCGTCTTTCAATATCGTCGGCGTCAATTCACCATCGTAGGTCCGCACCCATTCGGAACCGACGCGCATTTGCAGTTCCGGAAGCGAGCCTCGAGCAGGAACAAGCACAGGCCTGTCGAACGATAGCGCCAGCATGGCCGACCCGGAATGCATGATGTCCGAGAACGGAAGCACAACCAGATCAGCCGCCGAGAACAGTAGCTGCACCTCGTTGCTGGGAATGCGGCGAAGATCAAGCTTGATCCGGCGATCGCTCTCTGCGGCGGTTTCGACCAGGTGGCGGTGCCGTCGCTCCGGCCTGCCGGAGATCAGCATGATTGTGTCTGGTAGAGAAGCAGTTGCGAAAGGTGTTGATCAGGTGCGGCACATTCTTGTAAGCGGAGACTCCACCAAAAAACAGCAGTACGGTCTGGGCCGGCGAAATCCCCATTGCGTCGCGGGCGCGAATTGCATCCATCGTCGCCGGGATAGGCTTGCCGGTAGTGTCCGTGGGGTATTACTGAGCTCTCCGCCCTTCGCAGATGTGGAATGCCGGTCTCTACCCATTTACTGCAAGAGTCACTGAGACTGACAAAGCCGTCGAGCATCCGGGTAAATATTTCCCAAAACCAAGCTTCGATTACCGGATGCGCAAGTGAGTGGCTGTGGGAATTGTGGACCGTCCACAGAATGCGCGTACCTCGCGCCCGCAACCACGCCGTTAAAAGCAGAACCAGGAGGGATCCGAACAGAGCTTTCAGTAAAGGCCGGTTCAAATAGTATTCCGGCCAGTGTAGATGGAAGACGTCATATCTTCCCCATAGTGCCTGCCACACCGAAAATCCATGTACCTCCACCCCAAAGCTGGGCATATCGCGATACAACAATTCCCCGTACGGATTGTCGGAGCAGCGTATGTTCCGGGGAAAAATGAGTATTCGCATGACCCGTTTTCAAAATGACGGTTAGCGCGCTTTCCTCCGTAGTTTCGATCGGAGCATCCTGCTTCGTCGCGCGCGCCCGCCGTGACAAAACAAACGCCGCGGCTCCTATACTGCACATCAGCAGCGCGTCGGATGCGATACTCGACCACGCCGCGCCACGCCAGGAGTAGGCCGGAATAATCCAAAGATTGATCAGCACATTGAAGATCGCTACGCCGGCTTGAATGCATGTGCGCACTCCCTGATAGCCTGCGCCAGTCAACGAGTCAGAGAGAAAATAGTGCAAGACCTTGAGCACCGGAAGCAATGAGAGCCAACGTAGCGCCTCCGCGGTGAACTTATATTCCGGGCCAAGTATGAGGGGGACCACTCCGGCGAAGACCAAGATGGCTACGCAAGCCGCTACGGAGTACGCAAGTGCGCCCCAAACCAGTCGCCGGGCGTAACCGAGACTCGCTGAGATTCCAGCGGCGCCGGTGCGAAAAAAATTAGGGTAAGCAGCGGCGAGCAGGGACTGTATCGGCACGAAGGTGACATCGATCAATCGGTAGGCCGCGCCGTAAATGCCAGCGGCTTCGAGGGTGCCGAGGCGAGCCAGCATGGTCTTATCGATGTCGTTGTAGATGGTCTGCGCACTCAAGCCCGCGGAGAAATAAAAACCTTCACGCATCTCCGCGATGGATCTCCACAGCTTGAATTTTGGAATGCCAACCTTAGTGAACACCAGATACAACGCGGCGAGTACTACCGCCCAGGTACTGGAAAAATACAAGTAGCCCCACTGCAAAGCGGAGGGATGGTGGTGGATAGTAACCAGGATAAGAGCGCCCGTAAGCCGGCTGGCGCTGCCCATCACGTTAATGGTCGCAGTCCAGTTCAAACGTTCGAACGTCTGAAATGCCTGTCCACAGAGCTGGATGAATACTGAGTCCAAACAGATCGGAGGCAGCTACGAGCACGACCAACCGAAACGGAATCGAGCCCGGCAAAACATAGTGAGAGAGAGCGAGCACAATGGCAAAAAACAGAGAACTGGCTATCGCGGTAGTCACAAGCGCTCTTCCCCAATACAACGAGAAGAGGCTCGCGTCCCGCGAGACGTTTTTTACCAGCAAGTTGCCGCTGCCCAGAGTCGCAAACGGAAAAACAATGCCAACCAGCGCCACAACTCCGACGAATGCCCCGTAGTTGGCTGCCCCAAGAGACCGCGCAATTACTACAAAATATAGCGCCTGAATAACCAGTCGAAGCCCCTGGCCCAGAGACATCCACACAGTATTGCGAGCTAGTCGGCTTTTGCTAAGAAAATGGACCATGATAAAGAAACTTACGCGATCTTGAGAGTGCTTCCGCTTTGCAGAAGTGTTGGACCAGCATGTTTCGCTTTGGATGACGCTTCTGTTAATACAGAGCGCCATCCTTAGCGATTACGTCGCCGAAGTCAGGCGAGCACCACGCTAACCCGCGGCTTGGGCATACGCGACTGGAACGCGATTGGCCTCGCGCAATTCGTTCTCAATCCACTTATAAGTGGTCTCCAGTCCGGTCTCCAATGAAATACCCGGTTCCCACCGGAGGGTCTGGAAAAGCCGTGTGTTGTCGCTGTTGCGTCCTCGAACGCCTTGCGGTTTGGTCTCATCGTGCCGTTTGATCAACTGTTTTCCCGCAATTGCAGAAATCATGTCGACCAGTTCGTTGATGGTGACCAGGCGGTCCGTGCCGAGATTCAGCGGATCGTGATAGTTGGATGCCATCAGCCGCACCAACCCTTCGACACAGTCGTCGACGTACATGAAGGACCGGGTCTGCTCCCCGTCTCCCCAAATCTCAATCTCACTGCCATCCTCCGCAAGCGCGACCTTGCGCGAGATGGCGGCCGGCGCCTTTTCCTTGCCGCCTTCATAGGTTCCCAAGGGACCGTACACATTGTGAAAGCGGACGATCCGGGTTTCGAACTTGTAATCCCGGCGATAGTAACGGCACAACTCTTCGGTGAAGAGTTTTTCCCAGCCGTATCCAGGTTCCGGGATCGGCGGGATAGGCATCTTCCTCGCGCAATGGGCTCACCTCAGCGCTGGTTTGCTTGTATCCAGCGTAAACACAAGCCGAAGACGAGAACAGAAACCTGTCAATGCCATTGAGACGGCTGGCTTCGAGCATGTGCGCGTTGATCAGAATATTATTGCGCGAAATGTCCGCGTGCGAGGCGGTGATGTAGCCGATGCCTCCCATATCTGCCGCAAGGTTATAAACCTGTCCGATTCCACCTCGGGTTGCATGCAGACAGTTGTCATACTTGCGAAGATCCACAACATCGAACTCATCGGCAGCTGAAGATTCGTACTCCGGCGTTTTGACGTCTACGCCACGGACCCAATTGCCTTCCTCCTTCAAGCGCTTAACCAGATGGTGACCTATAAATCCTCCCGCGCCCGTAACCAGTATTCTTGGTTGCTTTTTCATATGTATGACTTCTCCTTGGGGAAGTGACAGCGTTTAAAAGCTTTTCGAGAGAGTGCCGGACTTTGTTGCCTGAGGGTGAAGACTCCTGAATTTTCAAGACTCTCGCATGAGTTCCAGCCACACGAACCAGGCAGTTTTTGGAATCGTGACGAGATATCGTCTCCACAAGCGTTGCGGTTCCGCGATGAGGCGGAAGAGCCATTCAAGGCCATGTTCCTGCATCCAGGCCGGAGCTCTCTGCAATTTTCCGGAATTCATATCGAAGGCGGCGCCGACTCCCAACATTACCGGGACCTTGAGCTTTTCCCTGTGCTCATACATCCAGCGCTCTTGCTTGGGAGTGCTCAGCCCCACCCAAAGAACATCGGCGGCAGATTCCTCTACGCGCGCCGCAACTTCGCTTTCCTCATCTTCGGTGAGCGGGCGAAAAGGGGGAGCGTAGGTTCCCGCCACCACAATGCCGTACTCTTCATGGAGTACGCGTGCCAAGTCATCCGCTACCCCAGGCGCACCGCCGTAAAAGAAGTGCCGGAAAGCCGGTCCGGTTTCACGGCAGAAACTTGCCATCAGTTCGGACCCGGTTACGCGCTTGCGGAGTGAATAGCGATGCCAGCGCCCCAGCCAAACCAGGGGCATTCCGTCCGGCACGACCAAATCGGCGGTAGTTCAAAATCTTCCGAAAATAGTGGTCTTGCCGGGATTCAGCGACACCATGCATGCCCGTGACCGCGACATAGCGGCCGTTATCGCGGTTTCGGATCCACGTGCGCAGTTGGGCAATCGCATCGGACATTTGAACGGCGTGAACTCGCACGCCAAGTACCTGAAAATTGGGCAGCATAGTTATGTGATTGATTTATGCGACGTGAATTGGTTGTACGTGGCCGTTGGTTTGCGACTGAGCTTGTAAGACTTGCTGGTAAATGGCCATGAGCAGCGAGTGGTTGGTGTCAGGGGTATAGAGTGCTTCGTAGTCCTGGCGAGCTTCCCGTCCCATCGCGGCGAGTTGAGAGGGATGATTCCATGCCCATTCAACTTTCTCAGCCAAGTCAGCGGGATCTCCGGTGTTGAAG
Organism: Terriglobia bacterium; assembly: GCA_963765715.1. Lineage (GTDB taxonomy): Bacteria > Acidobacteriota > Terriglobia > Terriglobales > Acidobacteriaceae > JAIQFF01. The sequence continues at coordinate 54,967 of CAVXXN010000014.1, read as the reverse complement.
TGCAGTCCGGTGCGACCGTCAGTAATGACTTCCTGCATCGCGCCCAGCCTTGAACCCACGACGGCGTGTTCCACAAGCGAGGCTTTCCGCCATCACCATCGGAAAACCTTCGTACCACAGGCTGGGAAGCATCAGGAAACTTGCCTGCTTCATTGCATCGCGAGTTTGCTGGGAGTTCAGCCGTCCCGCGAAACGTTACCTGCCGCAAGTCATTTTTCTCAACTTCTTTTTCCAGGGTTGAGCGCAGTGGACCATCTCCTGCGATCACCAGCGGAATCGAGCTCTGAGCCGGCCCCACGCCGCCAGTAGTGTCGGCAAGCCCTTCTCGGGAGCTAACCGGCCGACGAACAATGCATAGGCACCCGGCAGCTCACGCTCTCCTGGGTCAGGATCGACGAAGTTTGGCTTGACGTAAATTTTCTCTGGCGGGCAAGCCACCGTCGACGAACTTTTGCCGGGCAAACTCAGTCGCAACCACATAGCCGGTCACAGCGTTGGCCCATGTTCCTCGCTCGCGATGTGTCTTTGAGCATAAGGGCCACCGGAGCCGTTTCCAGCCTGGAATCCCGATAGCATCCATGCCATACGCTGCGCTGCAGGCCGTATTCCGGACATTCTTCGCAGACGTGCCCGTTACGAAAATGAAGAGCGGCGGGACATAACAGCCGATAGTTCTGCAGCGTTTGGAGAACCGGAACCCCAGCTTCGCCGCAGGCCTCGTAGATCGAGGGAGAAATCATCATGAAAGTGTTGTGGGCGTGTACCAGGTCCGGCTGAAACTTGTCGAGAATTTTGCGAACGGCAAGTTTGCTGTCATCCGCGGCGATGATGCGAGTGATCAGGCCAAGCTTTTCTGATAACGAGAACTTTTCAATCTCGTGATTGCTTCGCTCGTAACTGATAACCTGGTGCCCGTATTGCTGCAGCAAGCGACGTTCCTGTTCAAATACGACGTCCTCGCCGCCAGGCTGCTGGTAGGTATTGTGGATGAGTAGAATTTTCATTTTGGTATGAAATGGCCAGTGCTCCCGCCTCGAGCACTAGGGGTAGCAGGAAAGCTAGACGGGTGGATCTGCCGAAAAACGCGAAGCAGCGAGGAGCTACAGGATTACCGTGGTTAGGCCGCTCCTGAGCCCCTCACCACCGCGGGAATGGTCTGCGCAAGGATTTTGAAGTCCAGCCAGAGAGACCATTTGTCGATGTACTGCATGTCCAACTCCATCCAGGTTTCGAACGGAACACTGTTTCGTCCATTCACCTGCCACAGGCAAGTGATCCCAGGCTTCACGCTGAAACGGCGCCTCTGCCAATCCTGGTCGAATAACTGGTAGTCGCGCAGCGACATGGCGCGCGGGCCCACCAAACTCATGTCTCCCTTGAGGACATTGAAGAGTTGCGGCAGTTCGTCGATGCTGGTTTTCCGCAATATCCTTCCCAACGGTGTGATGCGCGGATCGTCCTTGATTTTGAAGACTGGGCCAGTCATTTCATTGAGAGCAAGCAACTGGTCCTGTATCTGCTCCGCGTCGGCGGTCATGGTTCGAAACTTGTACATTCGGAATTGTCGCTTGTTCAAACCTACGCGGGTCTGCCCAAAGAATGCAGAACCAGACGAAGTCCACCGGACCAGAATGGCGACCACTAGAAAGACTGGGGCAAGCAGGACGAGAAGTATCGCGGAAATAGCCAAGTCAAATCCGCGTTTCACTACAGACGGCCACCCTTGACCCTTCGTGCCAATGATGAACTCGGGATTGCCGTCAAGATCAAGCGCGGAGGCATGTGACGGGCCAAGATTAAAAATCTGCGAATCAAATCTCACCGCAGTACCATGTTCGCCCAAGGCTGCCAACTGCCCCGAGTGCTTGTAATAAGAGCGAAGCGGCAAGTAGATTGCGGCCTCATCGACGACATTGTGTCGGAGAAATTCCGCTAGGCCATCGAAATCACAGCAAAGAAGATTTCCGGTCTCAGTGAAAGAATGCATTCCATCCCAATCGTCGTCTACGAAACCGACGATCTTGTAACCCAGTTCCGGGCTGGTCGAGACTCGTCTCGCAAATTCCATGGCGCGAGAATTCGTTCCAATGATTAACAGGTACCTGGTATTCCGTCCGTGACGCCGCAAGTTCAGAAGAATCGAGCGCGCTCCCAACCGGCTCGAAACCATTAGCGAAGTGCAAAACACCCAGAACAACGGAACGAACGCGGGTTGAACGATAAAGATGTGGAACATCCTTGCCACGCCCAGAAGCAGGACCGAGGCCAGGCAAGTGGCTCGTAACAATTCCCATACTTCCGCGCGCCAGGTGGTCAGTCTCTTGGACTCGTAGAGTCCGCACATCACGAATACGCCGTGCCAAATCGCAACCAGCAGCAGGAAGAGCAAAATCGTACCCAACCGTATGCGCATGGCCATGAATCCGGCCAGTGTTATGGTGTCGGGCGACGAATAGAGAGAAACCGTCGCCAACGCAAAAGAAGTTACAAGGATGCAAATATCGAATACTTTTGCCGCGTGTCTCTGAAAAAGTCTTTTGGTATGGGGGAACATCATCAGCCTCAATGGATCGGGGTGGCCCTTAAGGTTCTCGTCGCCGGGATTCTTTGAGCGGGAAGTGCCCTCACAACCTCTTGTAAAGAATCTGCGGAATGGGGAAAGTTCGTTTGTTCAGAACTGCAGCGAGGATTTTTATTTGGGTCGCTTGCAGCGTTTCGGCAATCTGCCGGGCAAACTCCCTCCGCGTGGAATTCGCCTCGACGACCATGACCAACCCGTCGGCCAGCCATCCCAAGGTCACGGCATCGCCGTATTGACGAAGGGGCGGGGCGTCGATGACCACGTAGTCGAATTCCATACGTAGTTCAGATAAACGCTCCTTCAAGCGTTCCGAGTTTAGAAGCATGGGAAGGTCAGGGTTCTCAGATCCGCCGGAGAGCAACCATAGATTGCTCTGGCGGATGCGTTTGGCGAAATCCGCGATGGGACCGCCCCTGAGGAGAGAATCCGTAAGCCCTCGCTGATTCGTCATTCCAAAAATCTGGGCAAGCGAGGGAGAACGCAAGTTTGCTTCTACCAGGCAAACTGTGCCTTGAGTATTTTCAGAGAGCAACTGCGCGGTTTGTGCGGAAATCCAGCTGCAGCCGTTGCCATGTTCAACACCGGCAAACACCACACAATGAGGAGGCTCGGCGTGAAGCAGAAATAACCGTTGCACCAACTGCAAGCATTCTTCGTGAGCGTGTTGGTCGAATTGAAATGTATTGAGACGACTACTGCCGCGTCTCTCGACTGGTATTGGTGTAGCTCGAGGTATCTCCGGCGTCGGATCTTTCTCCAGCCCGATCCCAATATTTTGCATCAACTCAAAATTCTTGCTCACAGTATTCCACTCCTAGTGGCAACTCGGTTGTTAAACAACTCCCATATGCTCGTTGTGCCGCTCGTCGGCGGCGTCCGCCAGGCAAACCGAATCTTCATTTTCGAAGGATGACAAATCCAGATCCGCAAGAACGTCACCGACCATTTGCCGGGTAATTTCCATGCGCTCCAGTCCGCGTCCCAATAGAAGCGAGTTGAAGCAGATGTTGTTAATGTTCCGCGGGATCCCTCCACTGGCGTGCGCAATCAATGCGGTTGCCGAGGGCGTGAATAGTGGATATTGAAACTCATAACCCGCCGTGCGCAGACGGTGATCGATGTAAAGGCAGGTCTCTTCGTGACCGAACGGCTTCAGGCGAGAGACCATGGAAAGCCGCTGTCTGAGCTGGACCATTTCTGGCGATACCAGTTTGCGGGCAAGCTGTGGCTGTCCCGCCAAAATGATCTGGATCAGCTTCTGCGCGGAATTCTCGAAGTTCGAAAGCATGCGCACGACTTCCAGTACGGAATTGTCGAGATTCTGGGCCTCGTCGATGATCAGGACGAACCGTTTACCCTTTCTGTATTCACGCACCAGCATCTGGTTCAGTTGCGAGTGAATTTTTACTGGATCTCCATCCTCGTCCGGCAGCCCCAGGTCCGCCATGAGGCTACGAAGAAAATCTTTCGGACTCGCATGGGTCTGAAAAAGAAAAACAGTTTTCGCCGTAGTGTCAATTCGTTTCGTCAGCTGGAATAGCAAAGTGGTCTTTCCCATACCTGGCCTTGCGATCAAGGCCATGAATCCCCGCCCACCCGTGACTCCGCAAAACAGGGACGCCATCGCTTCGCGATGAGTACGACTCTGATAGATGTAGCGAGGATCGGGAGTAACCCCGAACGGTTGCTCGCGCAGTTTGTAATAGTCCAGGAACATAATGAAAGGAATTAACTCAGGCTCTTAGCTTCGGGATTGCGACGACTAGAGGAATCTTGAGAATTTCAACTACTTCATTAGGCGTGCGGAATGACGGATCCATGAATTCGGCGAGATATGCGGCCCCCATCCCGACCCCGACCGACAAGAACAGCCCACCGATTGCAATCATGATGGCGTTATGCACTGGCAACGCGGGAATGGCTGGCGGTATGGCGAGCGCGACGTTGGCGATTCTTTTCTTGTCCAGAGCATCCGATGTGCGCTCCTGCTCTCGCTTCGATAGATAGAGCAGGTAGTTCGATTCATTCGCTTTGTTTTCACGCACCAGATCCGCCTGTTTCAGGGCTTTCTGGTCAAGCTCAACCATCTTCTGTCGAATGGTCGCGATGGTTCGGTCAAGCGCGGTTGCGGTGGCTTTTTGAGTGGCGAGGTCAGCCTGAGTTTTAGCCATGTCCTCCCGTAAAAATTCGTAGGTTGGATCGCGATCGGTGGTCTGGTTCACATATTTTGTCTTTTCTGCCTCTTCGATCGCCGCCTGAGTCTGCTTGATCTGCTGATCGGCTTGCTGGACCAGCGGGTAGCTCGGGTCATATTTCAACAGCAATTGACCTCGATTGACCTGCGTCGTAAGAAGTGTCCCTTGCAATTGCTGAAGCAACAAATCCGCCGAACTTGACACCTGTTGCGTGGTGCTTCTCTGCGGCGTCTTGTGCATCTGGCCCTGTACATCCTGAATCCTGCGCTCATCGGCTGCCACCGATTGTTGCGCGGCGTGAAGAGCCGCGACGGAGTCGGCGAGCTTCAGCCCCATATTGGTGCGTTCTTCATCAGGAGCGACCAGGCCCTCCTGGGTATCGAAACTGGCCAGACGAGCCTCTGACTCCTGCAAAGCGTCACGATATCTGTCTGCCTCTTTAGTAAAAAATTCGTAAGAACCAGCCGGCCGGTGAACGGCGACGTGCTTCTCCAGATAGAGAGTCGCAAGAGTATTCAGAACTCCGAATGCCGACTGCGGGAACTTTGGACCGATAGCTCACATTAATCAGGTTCGTCTTGGGAACAATCTTCACTTTCAATTGCTTGCCGAGCGATTCCACCGCGCGGTCGACTTCACTATCGTGACTGTGTCCGGGTAGCAATCTGCCAAGCCATGAAGCGCTTCCATCTTTTCGCAGGCCACACGCGAGCACCACTTTTTCGAGAACGTCGCGGCTCTGCAACAACTCAACTTCAGAATTGATTTCTTCCTCTGTCACTTGCGGCGCCATTTGAGGCAGTTGAGTGGTGGATTCGGTGGTCACTACCGGGTCCAGGCGCTCGCGATTTACGAGGATCTCCATCTTCGATTCATACTTGCCCGACAGCATCACCGCGGCCGCGATGGAACAAAGGAATGCTCCCAGGAAACAGGTGATCGCCAGCCGCCGATGGCGGAATAATGGCGACACCAAATCGCGCAGTGTCGCCTCATTATTGGTTGCCCCTTCCAGTAACCGCGTTGTGTTGGGTTGGTTCATCGCTGTCCTTCTAAGGTAGAACTGCAGTGCGTATATGGACTAAGGGACAAATGCTGACTGCGGATTGAACGACGTGCCGACCGAGTACGGAATATATTTTCTGAAAACGGTGATGAATTTTTCAGGCACGTAAAGCGTGTCCCCAGGTTGCAACATCGCATCTTCGTTCACATTCTTTCCGTGATAAATATCTTTTACGTTTAACTTTTTAACTTCCATCATTCCCGGAGCCGTTCGATGGTAGAGGAATATCTGGGTCTTTCCTCCGCCTGAAATTCCTCCGGCCAATGCGAGGGCTTGTGACACCGTTGTGTCGTGCCGCAGTTCGTATTGACCCGGTTTTCCAACTTGTCCGCCGGCGATGAAAAATGGTTTTTGAAAATCCACCAGATCAACGTCAATAATCGGATCCCGCAAGACGTGTTCGTAAGCTTTCTTCACAGCCGCAACGACTTCGGGCACGGTCATTCCCTGCACGTACACGCTCCGAGTGCTTTGAAGATTGATGTACCCGTCCGGCTGCACGGTCACCTGTCGATTGAATTCCGGAGAAAGCGGAAACGACAACGATAGGACATCGCTTCGAGTAACCTGGTAACGTGGGTACCTCTCCTGCAGCGTGGGGCGATCGCCATTCGAATCTGCCTGATGACCGTTCGCAGGAGGCGCAGGCTCAACCGCGGGCGCAGGGTCTGGGCTGTTCTGTGCTGCAATGTGAAATGGCGAAGCTAGCATCGCCATGACCAATGCTCTGTTGATGAATTGAGCAGTACTCACAGTAACTCTCCTACGTTGGAAACTGGGTTTGGGAATCCTGGTCGAATTATCTTGCTGGAAGATGCTTTACCAAATGACTTCTATGAGAAGTGTCGCCAAATGCGGAATGATGCAGCTTCGCCCTCTCAGTCCCAATCGGGACTGCAGATAAAAACTTTAATTCCCACCAAAACCCACCATTTCAAGCGGATAGTCGCTTCCTTACTACTCCAGACTGCCGGCCACCGCGAACCCTTCGGCGGTTAGCCGTCCACATTCTTGCTTGCGAATAACCCGGCCCACACAATTCAGTCGAACCTCGCGAACCGCCGGATCAAGGGCCGGAAGCATTACCTCAACGTGAACTTCAGCCTCAACCGGAGGACACTTCGTAGTAAGAACAAACAAACCGCCCATTCCGATGTTGGTGCAACAACCGATTTCGCGACGCTCCTCGCTCTCCTTCCAACGAAAAAGTGCGGGCACGGTAAGCTGAAACCGACGGAATGCCCTCCGCGCGTTCGGAGAAACCACAGTGCTCGTTTCCTGTTACGAAAGTGATGATTCACCATAGGAGTTTTGCGAGATATGCCGCAAGCGGGCGATCATCCACGTGTACGAGGCCGGATTACTCCGTAACATCCTGTACGTGGCCTACAACAATTTTTATTGAATGTGACGAAGAGGGCGGTTAGACTCTAGGTATGGCAACGAACCGAGCAACGACTTCACACTCCCACGAAGCCGCAGTGTTCGATATCTACGCGTGGTCTCGCATCACATAACCGTTCGCCTTTGACGGCGACAACCCGGGGCCGTTCTCCCCTCACTCTGGCCAGCGTGAGTTCACCCCACATCAAATACAAATAATGGAGCACGGGCCCATCATGGCATTATCTGCAGCAACCTCCCCCATTTTGAATATGGCTGAAAAACGTGTGCGTATCCTGATTTCCGACCGTAACCGGATGGCGAGTCACCTGCTCGCCGAGTCGTTGAACCGCGATCCACAATTTGAGGTGACAGGAGTGGCAGTGGCAGATGAAGTTCTGCCTGCTGCTCTCTCCCACAAACCCGATGTTGCTGTGATCAGTGCGGAATTCGATGGCGGATCAAAAACCGGACTACAAATTGTCCGCGCCCTGGGTTCGCGTCAGCCGAATATCGAGAAAATAGTTTTGATCGATGACAACACCAGAAGCTCGGTGCTGGCTGCGTTCCGTTGCGGTGCCAAGGCAGTCTTTAGTCGCAGTGAACCGCCCGCCGAATTTCGCGCATGCATTGAGCGAGTGAGTCGCGGAGAAATTTGGGCGGGACGGAAAGAAGCGGAATACCTTTTGGGCGCGATGCGGAATAGCCCTTCGTGTGACGGCATCGACGATGACAAAGTCAGCGTTCTGTCCAAGCGGGAGCTTGAAGTCGCGGAATGCGCTGCCCAGGGGCAAAGCAACAAACAGATTGCAGATCAACTTCACCTCAGTGAGCATACGGTCAAGAATTATCTGTTCCGCATCTTTGACAAACTGAATGTGTCGAATCGATTTGAACTGCTGTTTTTGCTGTACAACGCTCGCGACAACTTCAACAGCAAAGAAGAAACCAATCCGACTCACTTCGAAGGCCAGGTTCAGCGCTGCCTGAAAGCTGCCGAGGCGGGGTTTGCGGCGGCCCAGTTCTCGCTTGGTCTCGCGTATCTGGGGAAATCGGGATTTGAAAGGAATGCCGCTTCCGCCTACTACTGGCTCAGAATGGCAGAGGAGAGTTCTGCAGCTTTGCAGACGCGTTCGCACGAACTGGCGGAGGAACTCAAACCCATGCTCAACCTGACCGAGATCAGAATGTTAGAAGCGAATGTTGAGCGAGCAGCTGGCAGCAAAAGGGCGCTGGACGAAGGGCATTCAATCGACGCGGTTCAGCAGAATTTAAGCCTGCTGACCCTGTAATGACAGTCTCCAAAACCAGTTGGAGAAGTGAACACTGAAGTCGGCAGAGGATCTAACCAGGGGCAAGCGCTAGTCACTCTCGAGTGGATGAGATCGCAGCCAGGCTATGACCTGGTCGGCGCTCTTATCGGGTGGAAAAACCGGGTAGAAAACGTTCTCTATACGGCCATCCCGGACGATTAGTGTCAGGCGTTTCATAAGACGCTTTCCGTCAACTTCAAATGTCGGCAACCGCAATGCATCGCACAATTTAAATTCCGCGTCGCTCAGGATTTCGAATGGAAGATGATTTCGTTCCGCCATCTCACGCTGGTACGTGGGCGTCTGCGTGCTTGAACCGAAAACTTCGGCTTTGAGATCCGATAACTCAGAGTGATGATCGCGGAAACCACAGGCTTGGGGCGTGCAACCTCGAGCACCTGGAATTGCGTCCCATCCTTCGGGCAACGGTTTCCCAGGTACGCCCGTCATCGGATAGCAGTAGATGACGGTTCTTGGCGCGCTCAGACGTGAAAGATCAACACTTCTTTCCCGGGTAGACGTAAGAGACAGCTGAGGCATCGCCATGCCCAGGAGATGTTTCGCCGCTCCGTCATCGATGGGCTTAGGCAGATCAGGCGGTAGAGGAAAGTGCGGTTGTTCGTTTGTCGTCATGTGTTGTCGCGCGCCCAGTGCTGGCTATGATTCTAAGTCTGTTACTCGGTTGAAAAGTAAAAATGATAGTGATTTTTACATTCCGGATTGAACTGTCCTCCGCAATTCGGACAATGAAATTCGCATTGCATGTACTGCTGGATGGTTAGTCTTGCACCGCAGGCTCCGCAGAGTATGGCTTCCTGGTCCCATTCCTGATGCGGCCAGACCTTGATCGCGTGATCTGCAAGCGCAATGTGGCAGTCTCTGCAAGCATAGTAGTTGTCACAGCATTTCATCCGGATCGCGATAATGTCAGTTGGTCCGCGGTAGTGTTCGCAACGAGTTTGAGGATCGAGATTAATGCCACGCACATCAGGAAGGTCTGGGGACATTGTGCCAAGAGAATTACGAGATCAAGCTCAACGCTCTAATACGTTGCCCGGCCTCCAGAAATATCAAATACCGCTCCGGTGCTGAACGAACACTCTTCGCTCGCGAGCCAACATACCAGGGATGTTACTTCTTCGATTTTACCAAAGCGACCGATGGGAATTTTGGAGAGCATAAAGTCAATGTGGCTTTGACTCATCTGAGAGAATATCGAGGTGTGAATCGCGGCGGGCGTGACACAATTCACCCGGATTTCCGTTCGAGCCAGTTCCTTGCCCAAAGACTTGGTCAGGCCAATCACTCCGGCCTTCGATGCGCTATAAGCGGAGGCGTTAGGATTCCCTTCGTTGCCCGCAACCGATGCGATGTTCACCATGCGGCCGTAGCCATTGCGTTGTAATGTGACCACCGCCCGGTTGCAATAGAAGAGCCCATTCAGGTTCACATCAATCACCTGACGCCAGGCGTCGACAGGATAGTCCCACAACGTCGCGTTCGGACCCGTTATGCCAGCGCTGGCAACGAGAATGTCGATCTTGCCCAAGGCGGAGACGGCCTGGTCAGTGGCGCGCTGACTTGATCGAAGTCGGTGACGTCCAGAATTACTAGGTGCGCGGCGCCCATCTTCGCCGCCGCGTCGGAAAGAGCCGCTTCGTTCCGGCCCCACAGGCTGACTTTCGCACCCTCAGCAATGAGCCGTGCCGCGATGGCAAGGCCGATTCCGGATGCTGCTCCGGTCACGACCGCGGCACGGCCTTCAAATCGCGGATGGTCTGGCACGCAATGATTCTACCTTGATCTTGGCTTGTCTCTTGGTGGCGAACGGTATTTGCAAATTCGGAAGCGTGTTCTCAAGCAGATTCAATCTTGCGAACGTCCGGGGTCACCTGAATTGCCGGCAAGCAATATCTAGTGAGACATGCCTAGATAATTTCCGTAACCTACGATGACAGTTGAGCCCACCAGCAAGGCCAGCGCAAGAGCGAGCAATCTGCCGGCCGGCGCACCAGCACCTTTCCACTCTTTCAGTCCAATGCCCCACAAGCTGCTGAAGATGATGATGCTGGCCATGTGCAAAGTCCAACTGGAGAACTTGAACCGGCCCATCTGAGTTTCGCCCATCGAGTAGAAGAAAAATTGGAAATACCAGGTCGTGCCGGCAAGCGCGCAAAGCAAGTAGTTCGTCAGCATCGGCACTCGCACCGGGCTTAAGTCTTTAGAAGCGGGCACATCTTCCACGGCCACCGACGACTGTCGTTGAAACTGCCTTCGCGCGGACGGGATGTCCTCCACAATCTCCCGGCTCGGTGCGTCGAGTGCAGTCTCGATGATGGTTTCGTGTTCACCCTTACGGCTGTCATCGCTCTCACGCGAAATCGAGGTGAAATACTGGTAGCCAGTCTTGTTTCGGATATTCAAAATCAGGCACCAGATAAAATTAGTAGTGAAACCGCCTAGCAGCACCACCACCAGCACCGGCAATCCTTGCCATAGATCCGGAGTTCCATGCTTGATCGTGAGCACCTTAATAGGATCTCCCGCCGCCAGCCCGTAGGCGAAGCAAGCGCTCATTACACCGGAAAGAAGCGCTACCCCGACGCCCTTCTTTAAATCGAATTCCTTGATGGTCTCTTTCTGCTGTTCGGGCGACATCGCCCGCTCCTTATATATGCCTGCCAAACCCGCAGCGGCGATACCGAGGAGGCAAACGAAAATACCGAGGAGGATGATCCTGCCCGAAGGCGTCCCAGCCACCTGGGTCATGAATTCACCACGAAAAATCGGTGGGATCAGCGTTCCGAAGGCGGCACACAGGCCAAGCACAACCGCCATCCCGAGGGACAATCCCAGGTACCGCATCGTCAAGCCGAAGGTGAGCCCGCCGACCCCCCATAGAAGCCCAAAGAAAAAAGTCCAGAAGAAGACCATACCCGGGGTTTCACGCAGGACCGGTAGCAAATCCTTGGTCAAGAGCAGAGCAAAACACCAGGGAGCGATGATCCAGCTAAAAAATCCGCCGGCCAGCCAAAACGTCTCCCACGCCCATTTGTTTACGCCGCGGTAGGGCACATAAAAGCTGCCAGAGGCCAGACCGCCAAGCCAGTGATACAACACGCCAATTACGGGATTTGGATTCATCTCAACCTCGGGATCCGACCCTCACCTGTTTTTTGCCTGTATCCGTCAGCAAACCTGGATGCATTCAATGCCTGTGAGAGCACCGAACTTTTTCAGCTTGCTTGCGACATGTCCTACGCCCACGGCACAGTGATGCGCTGGTCCATGCACGTTCCATTCGTTCATGAAATTTCTGGCTCCAAGCGGGAACCGGTAGCGGCTATTGGTATTTCCGATCTCGAGGATCGGGCCAGGAACGGATTCGCCCTCCGCCATCAGGAGCTTCAATTTTCCGTCCACCGTCTGGACCACCGACAACAAGGTCACGGGACCATGCTTGACCGACATTTCCACTGACAGCCCGCGCCCAACTTTACCGTGGTAAACCTTGAGTGGACGCACCTTCGTCTTGCCTTGAGCAATTGCAATGTGGCCCGGGCCGTCATGCCCCATGAGGACGACGTCGTCGGCAAAATCAGCGGCGTAGTATTCCGTGAAAGATCCGCCCGCGCCGAAACTGTCCATAATTTTCATCGCCTGGGCATTCTTGATTTCGTATTCACCGGCGACCGGCACGCTCCTCGCGGTCAGCAGGCTGGTACCCAGAATAATGGAGCTGATTGCATCCTCATTCTCCGCGTTGCCAGTACCCTGGTAGTAGTAAGCCAGAGACCCAAGTTTGTGGAGCTCAACCAGTCGATCCAACGCCACAGAGGTACGTGCTGCGCGTTCCAATTCTTCCTGCGGGCAATCGGCCTGCACCTCAAAACTCTTCCCGAAGTCTAAGACCCGACTCTTTATTTCTTCGTCGGACACCTGACGTCGCAGGGCGGCCAGTTCATCAACTTCCAGAATTTCTATATGCCCGCCGAAATAAGCGCATTGCTGGGTTAGGTCGGAATAAATATCGAGCATCCCTCCGTAATAATGACCCATCACACCCAGACGATTGTGTTCCATGATGTGGGCAACGCGTGCTGCTTCGACCCACTCCGTAATCTCACCCCAGGCAATCGGGTCGTTCTCGAGCATCCCGGTGACTTGAAAGAAAGGAATTCGGCAGCGGTTGAACACGTTGGCGATTTCCGGCACCGGACAAGACTGGCAATAGGCCAGCCATTCACCCGTCATTTTGGTGCGGTCCCCCAACCCGTTGAACCAGTCATAGTCAATGGCCGCAGAAGGGGACAAGTTCAGGATGACAACTGGAACCTTGGCTCGCCGGACCACTGGAAGAACCGTAGAGGAGAGCGCATAAGTAGTGACGTGGAGAAAAATGAGATCGACGTCAGCTCGCCGAAACTCGTGGCCCGCGATAAGAGCTTTCTCAGGGGTATCGATCAAGCCCAGGTTCACCACCTGAGCGCCGGCCCGCTCGAGGTTTTGGGCAACCTGCTGCCCATATCCCTTCAAGCGATCTTCCAGACCAGGAAATTGTGCCCAGTACGCCTCCAAGCCAATTCCAAACAGCCCAATTTTAAGCTCGGCGTGTGCTTTGGGCTTGTCCATTGGCTAGGTGGGCTGACACAAGTCTCGCTCGCGGTAAACGGCTGAACTGTAGTATTCTGCGTCGGTCGTTGTCAATAGTAAGTTTATTTTCCTATTGAATTTAGCCACAAATCCCAGCACAATGCTGCGTACTTCAGAGTGGAGGATTCGCTTGAATCGATATCGGCCACCCCTGTTATTGGCGATGTTGTCGGCTATGTTTTTCTGTGTCATCGCAGTTTCCAGTTCTTCTTCGGCGCAGGAACAGTCCGCGAAGGTCTCTGCGAATTGGGACAAAGTGACCGGCGTCTCCAAGACGACGGCCACCCTGCAAGTGGTGGTAAATCCGCCACTGCGCCGCGGGTCAAAGATTCACGATAACGCATTCAAGTCTTTGCGCGATATTCAGGCGGACTATGTTCGATATGTTCCCTGGCTTCCCTATCCAAAATTGGCTGTGGCCGAGCTCGAGCCCCCTGCGGGTGGCAAGACTTCGTGGGACTTCTCTCTAATCGATCCCATGACCATCGACTTCCTCGACGCTACCAAAGGTCATTCCGTCATTCTGAACTTCAGCACCATACCGCAATGGATGTTCAAGACGGACAAACCCGTTGTCTACCCTGCCGATCCAGACCAGCCGGTGTGGGACTACACCCAGGGCACTGAGCCTCGCGATCCCAGTATGAAGGAGATTGGTGACTACTACGGCCGCCTCTTTTCCTGGTACACGCAAGGCGGATTTACCGATGAGTTGGGCAAGCGTCATGAGTCTGGATATCACTACTCCATCCCCTACTGGGAAGTGCTGAATGAGGTTGAGTTCGAGCATAAGATGACGCCGGAAACCTATACGAAAATCTATGACGCAGTGGTCGAGTCCATCCGGAAGGTCTCACCCCAGACCAAGTTTGTGGGTCTTGCATTGGCACAGCCTTCGACGCATCCGGAACAATTCGAATACTTTCTGAACCCGAAAAACCATAAGCCCGGAATTCCGCTCGAGTGGATCTCGTACCATTTCTATGCGGTGCCGACCGGTGACCAGAACTCGTCGATACAGCCCTACACATTTTTCGCGTATGCGGACGGCTTCCTCAATACGGTGCGATACATAGAGACAATCCGTAAGAGGCTGTCTCCCGACACAAAAACTACCGTCGATGAGATTGGCGCGATTTCCGCGGATGACGTCATGCAGGATCAGCCGGGGCACGTCACGCAGCCGATTCCGAATTCCTACTGGAACCTGACCTGCGCTATGTATGCCTACATTTTCGGAGAGCTGACGCGCATGGGGGTTGATGTCGCAGGAGAGTCGCAACTTGTGGGCTATCCAACGCAGTTTCCATCGGTCTCTATGGTGGATTGGAACACAGGAAAGCCCAACTCCCGTATCCGGTTGTTGAGCTTACTCCGGGACAATTTCGGACCTGGCGACAAGATTGTCGAAACGGAGCCCTTCAACCGTGCGATGGATTCGTATCTTTATTCCCTGGCTGTTGTAAAGCCTGACGGCAAAAGGCGGATTCTGCTGATCAATAAACGGGATCGACCCTTCGAAATCACTGTGCCCGGAGCGGCTGGCGGCCAGGAAGATTACGTGGATCAGACTACAGGCTTCGATCCGCCGGGCTCGTCCAAATTGACCAGTGAGAAGCTCACACTGAACGGACTTTCAGTGGCGGTGGTCACGCTTCCCTAGTTGTGGCGCCGCCGTCCCGCGGTCCAATGGACGGGCGGGACGGCGCCACACAGCCGGCGAGACGCCGGGCTACAAAATTCGAGGAGAGCCCGTTGCCGAGAGTAGCTTTCCGTTTGCGAATCAAGCCCGACGCCATCGCCGGGTATGAGAAGGATCATTCCCATGTGTGGCCGGAGCTGCTTGCCAAGCTGAAGGAAGTTGGCATTTCGGACTATTCCATTTTTCGTCGCGATCAGGACCTGATTTTGGTCAATTTCGTAAGCGACTTCGATTCCGCCTGGGACGCGCTGGCCACCGACCCTGTAAACTTGCGCTGGCAGGCGGAGATGGCCAAGTATTTCGAGCCCATCCCGGGACTTCAACCCGGCGAACGCTTCCCTATGATGAAAGAAGTTTTTTATATGGAGTAGCGGCTGTTCTTCATGGCGACTTCGCGAAGGGTTTTTCTCACCGGACTGCTCGGCGCCACGGCCACCGCTTGTTTGGGCCAGGGTGTCGCACCTCATAAATCACTTGCGCAGGTGCGGAGTAAGCCATCCGGCCTTCCTTTTAATTCCACTTTCACCGATGTTGCGGCCAAAGCAGGCTTGCGCGCGATCACCGTCTACGGTGAAAGCGATCACAAAGAGTACATCGTTGAAACCCTGGGCTGCGGATGCGCCTTCCTCGATTTCGACAACGATGGCTGGCTCGACATTTTTCTGCTCTCTGGCACGCGCTTTTCCAATGCCCCCACGGACGCTACCAATCGTCTGTTCAAAAACAATCGCGACGGCACATTTACCGATGTCACCGAGCGTGCGGGATTGTTGAAGACGGGCTGGGCGTGCGGTGTGTGCGTAGGGGACTACAACAATGATGGCTTCGATGATCTATTCATTACCTACTGGGGCCAGAATATTCTTTACCGCAATAACGGTGATGGAACGTTCACCGACGTGACCCGTGCGGCTGGACTCCCTGATTCCCCTGGCCGATGGAGCACTGGATGCACGTTCCTCGATTACAACCGCGATGGACATCTCGATTTATTTGTTGCCAGCTACCTTGATTTTGATTTGCAGAATTCTCCCAAGCCAGGGCAAAACGCAAATTGCCGCTGGATGGGGACTCCAGTCACCTGCGGACCGCGTGGTTTTCCCTATGGCCATCACAGCCTTTACCGCAATAAAGGAGATGGTACGTTTACCGACGTCAGTGCGGCGTCCGGCATCGCCGCATCCAAAAATAGCTACGGACTCACTGCCATCGCCGGGGACTTCAACGATGATGGGTGGCCTGATATCTACCTTGCTTGCGACTCCACCCCGAGTCTCCTGTTCATGAATAATCGCGACGGCACATTCCGCGAAGAAGGCGCTATCCGCGGCGTTGCCTACGGCGAAGACGGCCAGGAGCAGGCCGGCATGGGTGTCGCAGTCGGCGACTATGACCTCGATGGCCGCATCGATATTTTCAAAACGAATTTCGAAGGAGACACCCCGGATCTTTACCACAACCTCGGCAACGCTAATTTCGAAGAAGCAAGCCGCCGCGCCGGCCTGGCGGTGGAGAATCGCTTCGTATGCTGGGGCGCCGGGATGCCCGATCTGGATAACAATGGCCAGCCCGATCTGTTCATGGTGGCAGGACACACTTTTCCGGAGATCGGGAAGCGCTATCCGGACTTCCCCGCAAGAGATCCAAGGATGTTGTTTCGCAATCTGAGCAATGGGCGATTCGAGGAACTCACAGACCAGGCCGGAGCGGTAATTCAGGAACCACACAACAGCCGGGGCTGCGCCTTCGGAGATTTCGACAACGACGGCGATCTCGACATACTGGTGATCAACCTGAACGAACCGCCGTCACTGCTGAGAAATGACATTTCCGGCAACAATTCATGGTTGAAAGTAAAACTGATCGGGACCAAATCGAATCGCAGCGCGATCGGCGGGCGGGTAGTCGTCAAAGCTACGGGCTCGACTCAAACGCAGGAAGTGCAAAGTCAGTCGAGCTTTTTATCTTGCAACGATTTCCGGCTCCATTTTGGGTTGGGCCAGGCGAAGAGCGCCGAAGTAAAGATTCGTTGGCCCAGCGGCGAGTGGCAGACTCTTCCGAATGTTGCGGTCAATCAATTCCTCACGGTCAAAGAAGGCGCAGCCATCGTTCCAGGTTCTCATATGTAGACCGGGGCACCCACGCAGCATAGCTTACTGAGGCGCCTTGGGATCAAGCTGTTGCGGTGTGACTTCGTCTGGCGAGAAGATCTGTTTTGACGCCTCTTGTTGGCTTGATTTGCGGGTGCGCAGACGTTGGAATTCCGCAAAACTTTCCTTCTGCTCTGCTTCGTGTCCCAGCATTCCGTGGACTTGTGACAGGCGATACCAAGCAACTTCGTTTTCAGCATTCAACGTCACCGCTTTCTGCAGGTGCGGCAGCGCAAGCCCGGGTTTCTGCAGGGACATGAAAACCGACGCCAACCCTAACTGGGCTTCCTCGAAGCCGGGAAAGTGTTGCACCGCGAGTTCGAAGAACTTTTGCGCTTCGTCGAACTCTCCCGCGCTGCGATGGATCTCCCCGAGTTCGTACGCGGCATTCGCGTTTCCCTCGTCGACTTCCAGTTCCTGCGCAAATTCCTTCGCCGCCGCGGTCACATCCTCGGGCGTATTGTTCTGCCTGGAACGCGCCAGCAGTGTTCTTCCTATCCGGTAATGAATGCCTGGCCGACGGGGGCTCACCGAGAGCACCTGCCGGTATTCACTGATGGCGGCATCATTCGATCCCTGGCTTTCGTAAGCCTCGGCCTCGGCTTGATGCCTCCAGACAGAGGTTGGAGCCACCTGCGCGAGTTGCTGCATGTTCAGGAACGCGAAGTTTCCGAAGATTCTTCCCGTGTGGTAAAGCACTTCCGGATCGTCAGGATAGGCGCGATTTAACTCCAGCGCCACCTCCACCGCTTTGCTGTCGCGGCGCAGGCCGGTGTATGCCCGAAGTAATTGCAGGCCGCACATGCGTTTGACGAGTGGGTCAGTAGATTGACGAAATCCCTTCTCCAGTCCGGGCACGGCCTCGTCATACCGGCCGAGTTCAGACAGTGACATCGCCAACATTGCCGCGGTTTTCGGAAGCGCAGGCTTGAGTTTCAGGGCCTGGCGCAGAGCCGAAACCGCTGGTTCGAACTTTCTTTCCTGAAAATAGATCGCACCGAGATTGGCGTGCACTTCCGCCACTCCAGGCTGCAATTCCCGCAGCTTTTCGAATGCCGCTTCAGCCTCGGGGTAATTTCCCTCTGAAAGGGCTCGTTGTCCGAGCTCGGAGTATTTCTCAGTTGCATCGGCGGATTGCGCAGACGCGCCGACCGCGAGACTGCACATCAGGACCAATGTGCCAAAGCGGCGAATTCCGGAAAATAAGATCACTACGAGCGAGTGTACATTACAAAAAAAATCCGCCAAACCGAATCTCGGCTGGCGGATCTCACAAACCAAAGAGGCCGGCTAGAAGACGATCTTGCCTCCGAGCTGGATGATCCGACCCGGGCGGGCGGCCGTGACCCTGCCGTACGCCGTGTCGTTGGGGTTGTTGTCAACGGGAGCGCCGATTCCCGTGCTGGTTGTGGGGTCGAATCCGTATTGAGCGTGGTTGAACACGTTGAAGGCTTCAGCACGGAACTGGAAGGCAACTCTCTCCGTGAATCGGAAGTCTTTGCCAATACCCATATCCCAGTTATTGATTCCCGGCCCGCGCAGAATGTCGCGGCCGCTATTGCCAAACTGCCCTGCAAGAGGCTGCACAAAGCAGGCGGTGTTGAAATACTCGTTGATGCTCTTGTGGAATCCGCTGTTGGGATCACAGCCGGATATCAGGTTCGCTCGTTGAGTAAACGTCGTCAGCAGGCCCAATTTGTCGTTGGCAAGAACCGAATATGGGAATCCTGCCTGGAAGGTAGTAATGCCGGTGACCTGCCATCCGCCGATGGCGAGGTCGGCCGCCCGGTTCATGTTGCCTCCGAAGCGTTTTCCACGGCCCACTGGCAACTGGTAAACGAAGCTGGTCACGAAACGGTGGTCGACATCGTAGTCCGAGCGCCCGTAGTCAAGACCCGGATCATTCTCGTTCATGTGTCCGGCGAACGCGTTGGTGGAACCAACACCGGCGGCCGCGGACTTGTCATCCAGACTCTTCGCCCAGGTATAAACCGCAACCAGGGCAAGCGAATTCGACCGTCGTTCCAACTTCACGTTCCCTGCGTTGTAGCTGGAATACCCGTTCCATTGGCTGTCGAGGAATCCGTTTGCCGATGTGATATTGGCGAACGGTCGGCGGGCGGCCACTGGGCAGTCGCCAGTCGTGGGGTCGCCGCCTGTAAGCGGATCGCAGAGCGCCGGATTCACCGGCGCCAAACCCTGGCCGATGTTTGTCCGGTTAAGAGTGTGAGTGCCCTTGTTGCCAACGTAGTTCACTTCCAGCGTGGTGTTCTTCGCCAGTTCACGTTGAACGGACAGGGTCCACTGCTGAACGTAAGGATTCTTCGGGAACTCCGAGATGATCACAGCGAAGAACTGGCTGCCGTCCAACGCAGGAGTTACCTGGTGAAGCGGGACCGGCGGGAACATGGCGTCGGTCAATTTGGGAAGAGTGGCATCGGTCGTAGGATTGGGGGAAGCGCGGACAACGAATGGATAGATGTCACCGGAATCGTCAATTTCGCGATTCTCGGCGGAATCGAAGAAGATGCCGTATCCACCACGGACCACGGTTTTGTCACCCAAGCGGTAGGCGAATCCTACTCGCGGAGCGAATGGCTTCTTCGAGCCCGGAGCGGGATTGGTTCGGCCGCAAAACCGGTAGAAGCCGTTGCCGTCAGGCGCGATCGGGCCACCAAGTCCGGGTACGGTTGCGGTGCCCAGGCTCTTGTCGGCGTAACAGAGTCCGCCAAGCGGGTTTGCGCGGTCAAACCAGAACATCTTGTTATCCGCCTCGGTAGGCACAGAGCGGTAGTCCCAGCGCAGCCCAAGATTCAAAGTGAGGCGGTTGGTGACCTTCCAGTCATCCTGGATGTATGGAGCGAAATACTGGAAGTGGTACTGATTCAAATTTCCAGCGACATTGGTCGGACTGAATGGTCCAGGCTGAAATGTAGAAGCATTGTTGTAGTAGCCGAGCAGGAAGTCCGCGATCGAATTTCCCGTACCGCAGTCGCCAGTCGCATTGGGACAACCTGCGCCATTCTGGAGAATCGTATCGTTATTGAACGTGAAGCTTCCCAGGAAGTCGGCTGATAAGTCGCGTTTTTCCACCCAGCGACGATAATCAAATCCGACCGCGATGGTCTGCTTACCGTGGGTCATCGAGAGTGAGTCCGAGAATTCCCATGTCGGACCGTCACTGGTGGTCGTATCGTTGCCCTGGCTTCCAAAGCTTGCACCGTTGATTCCCTGAAGTGAGACGCCCGGATACAGCCGGGCATAATTGGGAAGGTTTGGAAAGACACCGGTCAACCCGAGTGCGCTCACGTCTCCGTCAGGAGCGGCGATGCCTCCCTGGATTGAGCTGGGCTCGAGGCGTCCGAAGCGAAAACTATTCACCATGCTGTGGCTGAGAGGAATGGTATGCGAGACCATCCAGCTCTCAGTTTTCTCGTTGAATGTGCCGACCCCGAATGGGATGGATACCGAGCCATTAATGTTTTCGTTAGTAAAGCTCGATTTTGTATAGCGGAAGAATATCGACCCCAAATGGCCTAACTGCTGATCGAGTTTGTAAGTCTGTTGATTGACGGTGTTCGGCAAGGCCGTGGTCAACCGGTAATTTCCATGGCAATCGCTGCTGAAGCAATTCGGCGCGGGAAAGAGGCCAGCACCAATTGACACATTCGCCAGGCGTGAAAAACTGGAGGCAGGAATGATGTTCCCGGGAAACGGAGCGCCCGTCGTGGGATCGATGGGCAAGCAGAACGTGGTTGCGCTCGGCACGCAGCCCGCAGTCACTGGAGTCAGTCCTGAACCTGAAAAATCTCCCGACAGCTCGGCGGGCGAGGGAACGTTGAAAGTGTCCTGATTCACTCCGTTGCGAATGCGCCAGCCTTCGTAGTTCACCAGGAAGAAGGTCTTGTTGCGCCCGTCATACAATTTCGGAATGTAGACAGGGCCTCCGACTACGAAGCCGAACTGGTTCTGGCGCAGCTCCGGAATTGCCGACTGGAATGGAGCCTTGGCGTCGAAAGCATCGTTGCGGAGGAATTCGAATGCGGTGCCGTGCAGCTGGTTGGTTCCGCTTTTGCTGACGATGTTGACCTGATTGGAACTAAAGCCATATTCCGCAGAGTAAGTTTCGCTCTGCACTTTGAATTCCTGGATAGCATCCTGCGAAAGAATCACGGCTGGAGTGTTCAACGCCGTGTCCGTATTGACCAGTCCATCCAGCGTGTAGTTGTTGGAAGTTGGGCGCCCGCCGTTGATGCTGATGGCGTTGCCTTCTCCCTGTCGCATCTGGCCTTGTTCGCCATTTGTCTGCACGGCACCCGCACCAATAAATAACAGGTTCAGAAAGTTTCGGCCGTTGAGCGGCAATTGCTCTACTTGCTTCTGGCTCACAAGTTGCGCTACAGCGGCGCTGTCCGTGTCCAGGGACACGGCGCTGGCTTGCACTTCGACGCTTTCAGTTACCGCGCCCGGCTTCATGGTGATATTCACACGAGCCTGCTGCGCGACGGCCAGAACAATGTCTTCAGTGACGGCTTTTTGAAACCCTGGCGCCTCAACCGTAACCTTGTAGACACCCGGGGTGAGATAGACCACGGTGAAGTTACCGTCCGAACTGGTTTCGGCGTGACTGGCTATGCCGGTGCCGGTGTTGGTCACGTCGATCTTTGCGTTGGCCACGACCGCACCCGAATTGTCGGTGACGGTACCGAGTATGGTGCCGTTGGCGCCGCCCTGCCCGTAAAGCACTCCCGCAAAAACGACGACAAACAGACAAACCGCAAGTTGATGGAGCTTCATGGCCGCATTCCTCCGGTGGCGCTTGGACGCTGATTGGTCAACTGGGACCTGACAAAAAGTCGCGCTTAAACCGAGTGGCGGTCGGAATTTTCAAGACCCTGCCACTCCCAACTGCGAATCTGTTTCGCAATCGGCTGGGAGATTTGCTGCATACGTGTGCGCAATTTCCACAGCCGGAACTGCGCGCACTGTAGCGATGCGCAATTAGTGTTGTCAAGAAAAAAGTGAATTTGTTTCTCTATTGGAATATAGGATTGACACTCACCGTCGTTGTTTGCAATCTGGAAAAGTCGCAACCAGGAGAAAAGCGCGCCAGGCGCATTGAGAATGCGTCCGATTCCCGCAATAGGCGAAAATGCGCGGCCCACGTTATAGTCTTAGAGGTTAACTTTCTTGAGGCACACGCGAATTGACCCGCTCATCACCCAAGCGACTCTATCTGATCCCAGTGCTCTCGAAGGCGCTCGACATACTAGAGCTCTTGCAGAATGAAAAGGGCCCGCTTGCGCTGGAAGCGATCTACCAACGCACCAACATTTCCAAAACAACTGTCTATCGCATATTAAAAACTTTTGTTCATCGTGGATATCTTGCGCAATCCCCGGATGGCCTCTATCGGTTGGTAGCGCATCCGAAGAAAGCGAGATTCGGATTTGGCAGCCAGTCTGCCGAGATGCCTTTCTCAGAGGCGGTAACCGACAGCCTCAGGGTCGCTTCGTCCGCCGCCGGCGTCGATCTGATGGTGCTCGACAATCGCTACGACGGTCCCACGGCCCTGCGCAATGCCGATGAGTTCGTGCGAAATCAACTTGACCTGGTAATAGAATTTCAGATCGACCAGCATGTCGCCCCGGTTCTGGCCGACAAGATCGACGCTGCGGGCATCCCCCTCATTGCAGTCGATATACCTCATCCCCACGCCACATTCTTTGGAGTAAATAACTATCGGGTAGGGTTTGAGGCGGGCGAGTGCCTCGCACAATACGCCAGGAAAATGTGGGGAGGGAAGGTGCGCTGGGCGCTGGGGCTGGACGTGGACGAGGCGGGCCCGCTGGTGCGCAGCCGAGTAACCGGTGCATTCGAAGCCATCCGGTCGCGGCTGCCGGAAATTCCGCCTGAATTCCTGGTTCGAATGGATGCCCGCGGTCTGCGCGATAAGAGTTGTCAACTGGTCGCGGATTTCTTACGCCGTCACCCCAAAGATCGCGGAATTCTCATTGCTGCCGCCACAGACACCAGCGCGCTCGGAGCGGTGCAGGCTGTGCGGGAATTAAAACGAACTAAGCACGTCGCCATCGTCGGACAGGACTGTATCCCGGAAGCCCTCGAAGAGATTTCCGGCGCGGACAGTCCATTGATTGGCTCAGTTTCCCATGAAGCTCATACTTACGGCCCCAGACTGATTCATCTTGCCCTCTCCCTGTTGAGTGGCCATCGCGTCGCACCTTATAACTACGTGGAACACAAATTGGTGACCGGTTCGTGGGCAGGGAAAAGTGGCAAGACCGCCTGATTTTCGTGGCTGCGCCAGACTTCCCTCCCGTCCCCTGAATTCTCTTATAGAAATAGTTGCCCTATTGCACTAACGGAGTATGATAACAACGTCTTTTTGAGCGTGGCCGCGCACATCGGTTTTTGCCAGGACTCCGTGTCCTACGCGGTCTTCCCCTGAGAGTAATCATGCAAGTCAAAACCAAACTGCGATATCTGGAAGATCGTTGGGATGAGAAGATCGCCCGCGGCCTGAGCGAACCAGAGTTGCTCCGCTACCGCTCAAACCTGTTGGGATCCGATCTTCGCATCACCAACTTTGGCGGTGGGAATACCAGTTCCAAGATCACGCAAATCGATCCTCTCACCAAAAATAAAGAAGAAGTGTTGTGGATCAAAGGCAGTGGCGGCGATTTGGGAAGTATCAAGCTCACGGGCCTCGCTGCGCTGTACCAGGAAAAACTGCAAGGGCTTGAGAATATGTATCGCGGCGCGGAGTTTGAGGACGAGATGGTCGACATGTATCCCATCTGCGCTTTCGGGAAGAGCACAGTCGCCGCGTCCATAGACACTCCGCTACATGGCTTTCTTCCCCACCGGCACATCGATCATCTCCACCCCGACTGGGGTATTGCGTTGGCGGCGTCGGCAAATGGCCGCGAGAGGATGGAAGAATTTAACCGTCAGTTTGAGCATCACCTGATCTGGGTCCCGTGGCAACGCCCCGGCTTTGAGTTGGCGATGATGCTGCGCCGGGCGGTGCAGGACGCTCCGGATTGCGACGGCGTCGTACTCGGCGGCCATGGCCTGTTCACCTGGGGAGAAACGCAACGCGAGTGTTACGAAAACACAATTTCGATCATCGACCAGCTAGGACAGTTTGTTGTGGAGCATGTCGAAAAAAGAGGCGCTGGTCTTTTTGGGGGTGCGCAACAAGAACCGCTCCAGAATCGCCGCGATCTCGCGCTTGATATTTTTCCCTTCCTGCGCGGCCGCGTTTCCGCCGTCCGGCGTTTGATCGGAAACTTCAGCGATCTCCCCGAAGTGCTGCGATTCGTGAATTCAGCCGAAGCGGAAAAGCTCGCTCATCTCGGCACGAGCTGTCCGGATCACTTCATTCGCACCAAGGTGCGCCCGCTATTTGTTCCCTGGAAGCCGGAAGGAAATGGGCAAGGGCTGCGTGAGCAGATTGATTCGGCTCTTCAGAATTACCGCAAGGAATATGGGGAGTATTACCACTCTTATGCGCGACCCGATTCGCCGGCCATGCGGGATGCAAATCCCACGGTGGTTCTGATACCCGGCATTGGGATGTTCAGCTTTGGCAAGAGCAAGACGGAAGCCCGTTTGACGGGCGAGTTTTACACCAACGCAATTCATGTGATGGAAGGTGCAACTTCGCTCGGCAACGGAAAGACACCAGATACATTGCCCCAGGCGGGCCCTGCGGCGCCGACCAGCGCGTTCACGGTTCATTCAAATTACGTGGCTCTCCCTCCATCTGAGGCGTTCCGCATTGAGTACTGGCAGTTGGAAGAAGCCAAGATCCGCCGGCAGCCTCCAGAAAAGGAACTCAGCCGGCAGATCGTCTTGATCGTTGGCGGCGGCAGCGGCATTGGCCGTGAAGCGGCGTTGCTGGCTGCTGAGCGCGGCGCGCACGTGGTAATCGCGGACCGCGATGGTGAAGCAGCCAGGAAAGTTGCGGAAGAGACGAAAGCCATTGCAGGGAACGAAGGCAGTATTGCGGTGTCAGTGGACATCCGGCGTCGCGATGTGATCCGGCAAAGTTTGCGCGAACTGGTAAACGCTTACGGCGGGCTTGATATTGTGATCAATACAGCCGCGCTGTTTCCTTCCTCGGCGGACGGAAATATAACGGACGAACAGTGGGGCGTGACGTTGGATATAAACGTCACGGCCAACTATTTACTCGCCGATGAAGCAACACGCATCTTGCGCGATCAGAATCTCGACGCTTCCATTGTGCTGACCAGTTCCGCCAATGCGGTGGTTGCCAAACGAGGCAGCGAAGCTTATGACGTAAGCAAGGCCGCGCTCAGTCATCTGGTCCGCGAGTTGGCGATTTCGCTGTCCCCCAAGATTCGTGTGAACGGAATCAGTCCGGCAACCGTGATAAAGGGATCGACCATGTTTCCCCGCGACCGCGTAATGGCGTCATTGAAAAAATACCAGATTGCCTATGAAGAAACGGCCAACGATGAGCAGTTGCGAACTCTGCTCGCCGAGTTTTACGCTAAACGCACCCTCACCCACCGCCCGATCGATCCAAAAGATTGCGCCGAGGCAATTCTTTTTCTGGCGGGACCAAAGTCTCCTTGCACAACGGGCCACATTGTTCCGGTAGATGGCGGGCTTACCGAGGCCTTTTTGCGATGACTGATACACCCCGAGACCGGAATGCCGCGGCTGATGAGGGCAGGCGGGCCGAGAACCAATCGGGATCGCAGAAACGGCGAGCGCTTGTCGCGGTAGATCTGGGTGCGGAAAGCTGTCGCGTTTCGCTGCTGCGCTGGGTGGATGGCCGACCCGAGATTGAACTGGCTTATCGCTTTGCAAATTCAGCTGCGGATGATGGAAGCGGTCTTCGATGGGACATTCGCGCCATCTGCGAAGGCGTAGAAACAGGGTTGCGGATCTGTGCGCGGCTCGCGTCCGAAGGAATCGCTGCCGTTGGAGTGGACGGTTGGGCAGTGGACTATGTACGCCTCCGGCCGGATGGCCAACCGATCGCGAGTCCTTTCTGTTATCGCGATGAACGCACCATCGCAGCGCAAAAGCGTGTTCACTCGCGAATTTCTCCCGACCGCCTTTATGCACTCACCGGAGTTCAGATCCTTTCTCTGAATACGCTGTATCAGCTGGCCGCGGATCGTGACGGCGAACAAGCGTTGCCGTGGATCAATGTGCCCGAGTTTGTAATGCACCGGCTCGGTGGCAAACGCGTCTCCGAATACACGAATGCCACGCACACCCAACTGCTCGGTGTGCAAGATCAGGCGTGGTCGCGGGAGATATTCGAAGCGGCGGGTCTCGAAATGAGTGCAGCGCCTCCGATGGTGCGGCCGGGAGCTGACATTGGGCAATTGCAGGGCCCGTTGGCTTCTCTGCCTGCATTTCGCGAGACCAGATTGATTGTTCCCGCTTGTCACGATACTGCGTCGGCAATCGCGGGAATCCCCGGCCAGGGAGAAGACTGGGGCTTCATCAGTTCCGGAACCTGGTCGCTTGTGGGTTGCGTCCTGGATGCGGCTTGCGTTTCCGACGAGGCGCGAAGTACAAATTTCAGCAATGAAGGCGGCGTTGGCGGCAAGATGTATTTTTTGAAGAACGTCAACGGCATGTGGCTGCTTCGGCAATGCGTTGAGCACTGGAAGTCACAAGGTTACGTGTGGACGGTGGAACAACTTATCGCAGCTTGTGCAAACCTCGATGCGCCCAAACATCTGTTCGATGTAGATCAGCCCGAACTGCTGTTGCCTGGCGACATGCCCGCCCGTATCAACGCGCAACTGAAGCACGCCGGCCGGACCGCCATACCGGACGGGCCTGAGGCGGGCCCCCAAATGGCAAACCTGATTTTTCATAGCCTTGCGGCCCGGTATGCTGCCGTACTGCAGAGTGCGATGAGCATTTCAGGGAGGAACCTGAAGCGGCTTTATGTTGTCGGAGGCGGTAGCCGGAATACGCTGCTCAACCAACTTACCGCCCGGGCCACGGGATTCGAAGTACTTACCGGATCAACCGAAAGCACGACGATCGGTAATTTTGCCGTCCAGCTCGCCGCTCTCGACGGGGACTATGCTGATGGTATCGGCGTATCCGCCGGCGCCGTTGCCAGGTGGGCGAACGTTCTTGCGGCACCGCCGGTCGGATTGGGAAATAAAATTCGCGCTCAGAAATTGAACGGAATTAAGGCTGAGACTGGAGAGGCACTCGCATGACAGAAAAGCCGGACGCACTCATTTTTCGGGCACTGGATAATTTCAATATCGAACTGCCATCGTGGGGATTTGCCAATACCGGGACGCGTTTCGGCAAATTCATCCAGCTCGCCGCAGCTGTTTCTGTTGAAGACAAATTCAGTGACGCGGGCCAGGTGCACGCACTGACGGGTACCTGTCCCACAGTCGCCTTGCACGTTCAGTGGGATATGCCCAACGGCCTCAAAGATGTGGCCCAGGTGGAAGGGTTGGCAAAGAAATACGGCGTACAACCGGGATCGATCAACCCGAATGTTTTTCAAGACCAGGAATACAAATATGGATCTGTGGGCAATCCCGATCCAGCGATTCGCAAGCGAGCTCTCGATCATATTCTGGATTGTGTTGCCATCGCTGACGCCCTGAAGTGCCGCGACATTTCACCCTGGTTCGCCGACGGCTCGAACTATCCGGGAACGCAAAGCATTCGCAATCGCATTGGATGGTTTGAAGAAGCGCTCAAGGCGGCTCATGCCAGTTTGAATCCCAAACAACGGTTGCTGGTCGAGTACAAACCATTCGAGCCGGCTTTTTACCATACCGACATCGCTGACTGGGGAATGGCGTTTCTGCTGGCGCGAAACGCCGGTCCGCAAGCCTATGTGCTGGTGGACACGGGTCATCACTACCAGGCTCAAAATATCGAGCAGATTGTTGCCTGGCTGCTGCACCACCATATGATTGGCGGGTTTCACTTCAACGATCGCAGGTTCGCAGATGACGATCTAACCCTGGGCTCAATCGATCCTTATCAGATTTTTCGTATCTTCCATGAAATTCACACTTACGCGTGGGAGACCGGATCATTTGCCGATGTCGCATACATGATCGATCAAAGCCACAATCTCAAGGGCAAGATGGAAGCCATGATTCAGACCGTCTGCACGGCGCAGGAACTCTATGCCAAGGCAGCGATAGTCGATCACGCCCGTTTGGCCTTATTGCAGCAGAGTTGCGCCCTGGTCGAAGCCGAGGAAACTCTGCGGGGCGCATTCTGGTACGACGTGCGGCCAGCGATACGCGAATGGCGCCGCAGTCATGGTTTACCGGAAGACCCCATGCAGGCATTCCGGGAGAGTGGATATCTCGAGCGGATCACTGCCGAACGCCGCGAGCGAAACGCGGTCTCCGTCACCACTTACGCATAGTTACAAAATCGCGCCCTGCGAACGGATGATTTGGGTATAGCGGGCCGCTGAATCTTTCACTATCCGTTCCTGAGTTTTGTAACCCACGTAGATCAGTCCAAAACGCTGGTTGAGGCCCTGAGTCCATTCGAAATTATCCAGAAGCAACCAGTGAAAATATCCCTTCAGGCCAACGCCCTCGTTTGAAGCTCTGCTGAGTGACGCCTTGCCGATCTGCTGCATGAGCTTCAGATCTTCCGGCCACCGATGATATTCATCGTCGGCAATAAGATTGTTGCCGCCATCAGCCGTAGCTTTTGGCGTCCGTAGAAACCACGTCCCACAGACTTTCGCCGCCGCTATCAGCCAAGGGCGATCCCTCCGACTGTGCCGCTGATGTCGAGGCTCCCCAAAAGAATCCTTCCGGAAACCGCCCGCCCGATGCAGGAGCAGACTGTAAGGCCAAAGTAGACCGCGGCAAGGCGGCAACCAGCGCCGCCATACCCGCTTGAGTAAGAAATTGGCGACGATCACGAAAACTCATCGATACTCCTATTGTGCCGATTCCCTTTCCACCTTTACGGGCCCCAGCAATCCAGACGGAAGCAGCGGCGAATTTGCCTTGTACGGCTTCACGTCAGCAAATGTGTACTTCGTCGTCGCGTCCGGTTGTTGATCGCCAATCAAACGGTTCACCCACGCGTTCGTCACCTTGACGGTAAGCTCGTTTGAGCCAGGCTTCAGCGCACCCGTGACGTCCACGCGATACGGCGCATGCCAAACGATTCCCAGAGATTTACCGTTCACTGCAACTTCCGCGAGATTCTTCACGTCACCCAGATCGATCCAGATCTTGGTCCCTGTCTTGAACCAGTCAGCTGACGCCTGTATCGACTTGGTATAGCTTCCGGTTCCGGAGAAGTACTTTACCCCTTGATCCGCACTATCGTTCCAGGACATAAGCTTGTCGAGAGTGACAGATGCCGGTGCCCCACGACCGGACTGGAAATTCACTTTCCACGGGCCGCTTATTGTTGCCAGTTCCGTCTCGGTTGTCTTGGGAAGAGTCAGCGACGTCGACTTCGCGGGTTTGCGGAATACAACGAACACCGTCCCCCACGGCTCAAAGTGCAGCGGAATTGTTGTTCGGCCGTTTGCGATGTTGTAGGAAACCGGTTTCGACTTTCCGGTCTCGGCATACCACAGCTCAGGCAACTTTCCAGTCACGCGAAAAGTCGCGTCCACCGCCTCGTCACGATCATTGCGATTGTCCAGAAAATAGACGTCGCCGTCCGCCACTTTGCGATGGACAAACAGAATGCGCGTCTCGTTTTGCGGCTTGCTGTGGTCAAAGTCAGGATCCACATTCAGCGCCTTCAGAGCGGCCTCGGCGTTCTGTCCAGCAAACACCTTGCCCTTTCCCACCGAATGCACGCCAGTACCGTCACCGAACAGATCGTCATTCAATTTCTTGAATTCGGTGGCATCGTCCGCCAGGCTGGGTGTATCCGTCGGCTTTGCGCCGGCCACCATTGCGCCATCCTCCACCAGTTTGTGAATGCTGCGCAGCACCGGCAAGGACATATGTTTGCTGTACGGATCCAGGGCCAGAACCCGATAGCTCATTCCGCTCCTGGTTGTGATTCGGCCGTCAGTACGCGCTTAGTTCGTGAATCAGTCCGTCGGCATTGATGTAATCGAAGCCATATCCCGCCGGCACATCGGGTCGCCTTCTCATTGAAAATTGCGGTGAGATTCGAGTCCTCGCCGTAAAAGTAGACAACGTCCGCGGCGAATTTTCCCTCTTGCAGCAGGTACGAACTGCGCGCCAAGATAATCGACCCAGGCGCCAGCTTGCTCAGCCCACGTCTCGTTGCGGTTAAACCACTGTCCGAACGGCCCGAGTGTCAGGCCTGGAGCTTTGTCGATGAGTGGCTGATGCGCGGACTCATGAATCACGAATCGATTGATCCCGTTCAGCAACTCCTGATCCGCCGTCGGCTTCAGAGTATCCGGCGCCCACGCCCACGGCGCGGCCCCTGCCGTCATAGACTCCGCTGCTACCAGTTTCTGCCCGTAGATATGCGCAACTGACGCGGATTCGCGATCATCCGCGTTGTAGCCAAATTGTTCCTTGTTTACTCCCGGGACCTGCGTCCACATCGCGCTCATCGGCACATCATTCAGCTTTTTCACTTCCATGCCGTCGCCGACGAAAGCCCGGCCACTTTCATGCGACTCCCCGTAGTGGCCAATACCGCGCTCCTTCAGCGACGCCTGCACCTGCCCGTAGTGTTCGTCTGCAATCAAATCGGCGATCGTCTTACGAAAATCCCACAGGAACTGGTCACTGGCCTCGGCGCTTTCGACTACACGCCCTGTCAGAACCGGCATCCAGGGCGTTGGATCGTAGCCGCGGCGCTTCTTGAACTGCGCGATCATGTCGTCAGTCCAGTTCTGTGAACCTGCCTCCCAGCTATCCGTGATGACGAAGCGGATACCACGCTTGCCCATGTAATCCGCGCCGACTGTTTTCTTATAGCTGTCCAGGTATTCGTCCATGTAATTCTTTACATATCCACGGTTCAGCTTGTCGACTTCGAGGCCGGTGGCTTCTGCGGTCGCAGGATGGTTGGTGATTCCCAGAAGCGAATAGCCAAAGCGCACAACGACCCAGTTGCCGGCGGGAGGTGTCCAGTCAAGCGTGCCGTCGGCACGCATCTTGGAAGTCAAATCAATGACGTCGGACTTCGCAATAGCTTCCCCGGCGGCAACCGGCGCGGTCGCGAACTCATAAACA
Organism: Terriglobia bacterium; assembly: GCA_963765715.1. Taxonomy (GTDB): domain Bacteria; phylum Acidobacteriota; class Terriglobia; order Terriglobales; family Acidobacteriaceae; genus JAIQFF01. The sequence goes on along the minus strand of CAVXXN010000014.1, from coordinate 23,708 downwards.
TCTGGCACCGGAGTAAATGCCGCCTTCTCTTCGAACCGGTTGACCCGTGCTCCCGGGTGCAACACCAGTTCTGCGATTTCGTAGTCGGTCGGTGGTCCGCTTATCTTCAACCCCAGAGACTCTGGATCGATACCGCTCGCCCATGCTGGAATCGGAGGAGGAGGTGTGCGTTTGAAGACGACGCGGAAAAATCTGGCGCTCACAGGCGCAAAAGAAACTGTGTGCTGGGGTGCGCCTTCCTCCGGCAGTTTCACGATTTCCCTGAACGTCTGCCCGTCGTCACTGGCCTGAAGGGATTTCTCCGGGTTCGAGATGCCGACGACCATCGCAGTAATAAAATCCACGCCCTTCGTGGCAATCGTTAGCGATTGAATCGCTTTGGGCTCGGCGAATTCGTACTGAATCCAGACGCTCTCCCCGGCTTTCGGGATTGGAAGTTTGGTGGTCTTTTCCAGGTCGCCATCGCTGAGCATCGCGGTGTCGGGAGCGCCTGCGCTTGCTGTGATCTTAGGATTTAGCGCTTCGATCGCGACATCATCTGCCGGCCTGCGGTATGCAATCACAGCGGCGTCGGCGTAAAACTGCGGAGGCGCTGGTGCGCCTTCCGGCGCGTTGAGGGCATCGCGAACACCCATGTTCTGAAAGGCGCCAGTGTTGCCTGGCGGAGGAGCAAGCTTGCCATAAAATTGCTTGCCACCCTCGACAAGGGTCTCACTCCAAACGTACTTCTTCATCCCCTGGGATCCCGGGACCCAGGGTCCACCTGTTTCGCTCCACCCCGGAGAGCCGGCGATAGCTTCTTCCATTCCCAGCTGATCCGCCATCGTCGTAGCGTATTTGAATGCATCCTTCCACTCAGGAGTCATGTACGCCAAGCGATGGTCGACTACCTGCGGCGTCGCCAGTGCCGCGTCGAAATTCTGAAATCCTCCCAGCCGCACCCGATGCATCCACTCCAGGTCGAGCTTGATTCCTTCCTTGCTGATATTGCCGTTCATCCAGTGCCACCACACCATTGGCTTGGCGGAGTCCGGGGGCTTCATGAAACCCTGCTCCAGGGAGTCGCTCCCACCTTGACCAAGCATGGAGCCGGTGACTACGGCCAGTGACAAATCCAACGGCAAGAAAAGCGAGAAAGAAAGAGCGGTGTCGGTTCATATCAACTTTTCCTTTTGAGGGAATTTGGCTGAGCGGAAGAAATTCGAGTCCATTGACGCTCGCCGGGAATAAGGGCGCCCGCGTTGCGATCTAAACTTCCAGACGGACTCCTCCATCGAAGACATCTGGTCATCGGGTGCCGCGCAACTTTAAACAGGCTGCGGACGGGTGTCAAGCAAAATGAACATATTTACGTATTGAAATTACTGATTGCAACCCGCTCTCGTCGTTATTACTGAATCGTGAAGCTATAGGTTCCAGCTCCGGCTTCATAGATCGCTTTGTGATCATCTCTGAGAACCAGCGAAATCCCAGCGCTCTGCCGAATGTCTTTTCCACCTTCCATGATTCCTGTGGTGACATCGCCGGGAAAGTGAAGCAGGGCCGTCGTATTGGGCGGGACAACGACATCCCAGGTTGTGCGGCTGCCATCCACTTTCCAATTCGAGGTGATGGGTCCGTACGAAGAATCATAGGTCGCCTTTGCTTCGCCGAGGTTGGCATCGAATTGTGGGTGCAGGATGATGCGGTGAAATCCCGGGTCTTCAGTGGACTCATCGATGCCCGCTGCATACCGGTAAAGCCATTCCGCCACTGCGCCATAAGCATAATGATTGTAGGAATTCATTGACGGGTCGCCCATCATCTGGTCCCCGTTCCAGCGTTCCCACATAGTGGTGGCGCCATGCTCAATCATGTATCCCCATGAAGGATAGGTATTCTGCAACAGCAACCGGTAGGCCACGTCGCTGTGACCGCTGTTGCTGAGTTCGATCATCAGGTAAGGCGTGCCCAGAAAGCCGGTGGTCAAGTGCCAGTTGTGAGCCTTGATGTCCGCAACCAGCTTTTCCGCAACGACGGTTCGCAAATTCCTGGGCAGCAGATTCATGTGCAGAGCCAACACATCGCTGGTCTGGCTCCCGGTCCCCACTGTGCCATCGGGCTTTACATACTCCTGGTTGAATGCCGCCCTGACCTTTTCGAAAACTTCGCGATACTTTTGCTCGTCCGCGGGCCGGTCCAAAACCTGCGCCATGCGCATCATCAAGGAAGCGTCGTATGCCCAATAGGCTGTAGCAATCAAGTCTTTCGACGTGGTGCTGCCGATGGCCAGCCAGTCGCCGTAATCATTGCCGCGCTCCTTCAGCCATAGATAATTCGGATTCGCGCCCGCGATATGCTCCATCCACTTTTCCATCGCTGGCCAGTTTTCTTCGAGGATGCGGTGATCCCTAAATTGCAGATAGGCGGCCCAGGGAATAATCACACCCGCGTCGGCCCAGCCAGCAACGCTGTCTGTCGTCGGACCAACGCGCGGAGACACGTCGGTAAACGCTCCGGTGGAGCTCTGCGCGTCACGAATGTCAGTTGTGAACTTATGCGAAAACGCTGCCAGATTGGCATTGAACGAGGCGGTGCGCCAGAAAACCTCGGCATCGCCCATCCACCCCAGGCGTTCGTCGCGCTGCGGACAATCGGTGGGTACGCTCAAGAAATTTCCACGCTGTCCCCACAAGATGTTGCTCCATAGCTGGTTTACCGTTTCATTCCCGGTTTTGAACTGAATGGTGAAAGGCGCCGCAGTATAGAAGACAACGCCCTCGACCGCATCACGCGTCGGCGTTCCTGGATAGCCCGTTAGCTCAACGTAACGGAAGCCGTGAAAGGTGAAGTGAGGTTCGTAGGATTCAGATCCTTTACCCCGCAGAGTGTAGGTGTCTGTAGCTTCTGCCGTTCGCAGGTTCTCCGTATAGAGTTCTCCATTCGGCTTGAGGACTTCTCCAAACCGGATTTGAACTTTGGTTCCAGGCTTACCAGCAACATGCAAGCGCGCCCAACCGACCATGTTCTGGCCGAGATCGAAAACATAAACTCCAGGTTTCGGATTCGTAACCGCCTTTGGCTTAAGCGTCTCGTTCGTTCGGATCGGCTGAAAATCCTGCGCAACAACCGGTGCAGGCGGTTCGGCGGCTACAGCAACAGAGCCCCAGCGGGCATCGGAAAACGATGGCTGATTCCATCCTGGCTGTTCCAGCCGTGCATCGTAACTTTCGCCGTTATAAATTTCCGAAGCGAGAATCGGAGACTGAGTCGCTTTCCATGATTCGTCACTCACGACAGAATCGTGCGTGCCGTCGGTATATTCCACCTCTAACTGCACCAGCAACCGGACTGGTGGCGGCCCAAAGTTATACCGGGTTTGTAACCAGCCCAATCCATCGGCATACCAGCCTCCGCCGAGAATCGCGCCGATCGCGTTCCCGCCATTTTTTACCTGCGAGGTAACGTCATACACCTGGTAGACGATCCGTTTGCGATAGTCGGTCCATCCGGGAGCGAGAATGTCATTTCCGACACGCTGTCCATTCAGATACAACTGGTAGGTTCCTAGCGCAGTCGAGTAGATTCGAGCACTGCGAACCGTTTTGGCCACCGTGAAGTTCCGGCGAAGTAGATTTACCGGTTGCGCCGGCCAGGGTGTTCCCAGCGGCTCGTGTCCGATTTCTTCGACGACTGACGCGCTCGCCCACGACGAATCATCGAAGGCCTGCGCGGTCCAGGCATCTCCGCTCTGCTCTTTGCCTACTTTCCATTCGGGCCCCGAAACCATTCGTTCTACTTTGCCGTCCGCGGTCTCGATACGCAGTAGCGCGATCAATCCGGCCTGCGGCGGATGGTCATGGTCCTCCTGCACAATGGCCTCGGCAGACAGCGAGTTTGCGCCCGTGGCCAGGAGCTTGCCGATCGGAATCACCCGAAAGTAGCCCCACGGATCACGCGCTCGTCCGAAATTGCCCATCGGCGATTCCGTCAGCACCTGCTTGCCGTTCACCCATGCTGCGACATTATCTTTGGCCGTGATGAACAGCGTGGCGGCTTTAGGCTTTCCTTTCAGATCAAAACGAAATCGGAAATAATGTTTTCCCGGAGTTGCGTGGGTGAGCGCGTTATCGTCAGCGGCCCAGATCCACTTTGGCGCCGACTCGTAGTCACCACGCTCCAAAGGCATATCACGAGTAATCCACTTCGCCTTCCAATCTTGAGCAGAAAGCAGTCCCATCTCCCACCAACTTGGCGAACTGTACGACGATGGTTGTCCCTGCGCATCCCAGGTCCGCACCTGCCAGTAGTAACGGCGTCGAGATTCCACCGCGGGACCGCCATACACGACATTGACCGATTGATCAGACTCCACCTGCCCGCTATCCCAAACGTCGGCATGATCTTGAGCCAATGCGTCGGCAGAGCTGGCAACACGGACTTCGATACGCCGTCTGCCTTGCGCCGCGTGTTGAATCCTGGACTTGCCATGAAAGACGTGGGTGGACAATGTCGATTCCAAGCGGTTCCTTCATGCCTTCGCACTGAAGCTGGGCCGGCGCGGCGCCTTCGTAAGCCAGCGCAGTAGTGGAAAAGACTCCGGCAGTCAGAACAATCCCGAAGCAGATCATCGCCACGAGTGGGAATCCGGCGTTCGATCTGACGTTGTCGCCGCAACTGTTGTTTGGTTCTTCCATTCTCGAAAGACTTTCCGTTACCGCGTTGGTCACACTGACGCCTGATGCTCTGGACATTTATGAAGCTCCTGACAAAGTTCCCTATTGTACTTATTTGTCTTTTGAATGCACAGCAATTTGTCCCGATCATGGATATTGACCAGGATGCGATTACACGGCGCGACGATCAGCGCCGCAAGCGCAGAAGCTTCACCGGTCCAAGCAGACCAGACTCCACCAGGGGAGAGTCCGCTCTGTAAGCGCCATAAACGGTAAAGGTGTATTTTTCTTTCGCGTCCGGCTGCAAATCACCGATGATGCGATTCGGCCAGAGATTGGTGATTGCGATTTCGATGCGGTTCGATCCCGTTTTGAGGGCCGAGGTCACATCCTCGGTGAATGGCGGCTTCCAGAGAATGTCGGGTAGCTTGTGTCCGTTAAGAGTGACCTCGGCAAATTCCCGAACACGCCCAAGATCGAGCAGGACTTTTGTGCCGGAATGGTCCCAGCCGTCCGGCAAGCTGAATTGATTTACATACGTCGCCGTACCCGAGAAATACTTCACACCCGTATTCGCTGACGTAGTCCATGAGGACAAAGAACTGAGATCAATTTGAGGCGGCGCACCCAGGTTTGGAGGAAACAGGACTTTCCATGTTCCGGTAATGGTCAACAGATCTTCGGCTGCCGGCGCATTTGGCTTTTGTTGAGCCCCGCCACCGGCGCGGAAAACCACAAAGACGGATTCTTCTGGCGCGAGATGCAGAGTGACCGCGGTCTTGTCTCCTTGCGCCACTGAACTTGCCGGCTCAACCTTCCCTGTCTCGGGATACCACAATTCAGCACTATTACCCTGCACGCGAAAATAGACTGCAAGATCTTCGGTGCGCATGCGCTGGTTGGCGACGAAATAAATGTCGTTTCCTGAATGACTGCGGTGGTTCCAGACCACCTCCGCATCAGTTTTTGGCGACGGGTAGTCGTACGGCGTCACATTGGTTGGCGGATCAAAAGTAAGGTCTGGATCGACATGCGCGTCCGCAAGAACTGTCTCCAGCGGAGTTCCCCAGTAGACCTTTCCTTGGCCGAACTTATGCGAGCCATGCGCGGCAGTGTCCGGTCCCCACAGCGCGAGAGCCAGCGTCTTAAGTTCGGAAGAAGCGCCCTTGTCCGCGAGACTTGGCGAATCTTTCACTCGCGGCGAGACCAACGTCGCTCCGGCCTTCACCAGGCCCGCAAGCTTTCGAACCAAAGGCACGCTGAGTTGATCAAACTCGTCGGGCACGACCAGCACACGGTAATGCATGCCGCTGGTTAAAACCAGATCGCCTTTCTCCACGGCCGACTGATTTAGAAGGATGTCGGAGTTAACAAAATCACGCTGGAATCCGTCGGGAAGCCTGGGCGAGAACTGCTTCCAGTATGGCACGGTGACGGGAGCGCTCTCTCCATAAAAATATGCGATATCAACTACGGAGTGCCCGCGCTGTTCCATGTAAGAGCAGCGGGCGAGATAGGTGTTCCACGCGATTGCCTGTTCCGCCCATGTAATGTTGCGGGTGTAATGCTGGCCATAGTATCCGAGTGTAATTCCCGGTTTGTGTCTATCGTCGGTAAACGGCTGATGATCCGAGGTGTGGAATACGATACGATTCACTCCGCGCGCGAAGTTCTGATCCGCAAGTTGCTTCAGATAGAACGGGGTTTGTCCCCAGCCCGGAGTTGATGGGTTCGACGTAAATGACTCGGTGGCGACAATGTTCCTGCCGTAAATGTGCCCAGCGGACGCCGCCTCGAGTACATCGGCCTCCCGCGCTGGAGTGTCTGCCGCGCCGGCGATGGGCGTCCAGAATTCGCCCATTGGAATGGTGACTTGACCCTTATTTAAAAGACCGTCCCCAGTCGTCGGAAGTGAAATGCCCATCGCCTCCGCATACAAACCAATCCCCTGCTTCGCGAGCATATCGGCTGCAAGCTTGTAATGATTGTCGGCGAGCATTTCCGCAATGGTCCGCCGATAGTCCCACAGAAACGCGTCGCTCTCTCGCGAGCTGCCGACGATTCTTCCTGTCAGCGTAAGAAGGTACGGGGTCGGGTCATATCCGCGTCGATACTTGAACTCAGCAAGCATGTCTTCAGTCCAATTTTCCTGCCCAGCCTCCCAGCTATCCATAAGAAGGTAGCGAAAACTCTTCCCGTAATTTGGCCCGACGGCGCTGGAAATCATGTCCGTATAAGTCTTTACATAGTCGCGGACATGCTGGCTGCTTATTTTGTCGACTTCGAAGCCGGTGGCTTCCGGTGTTGCAGGATGGTTCTTTTTTCCGGTCAGCGAATAGCCCATGCGAACGACAGCCCATTTTCCCTCGGGAACCTGCCAGTCAAGCGAACCGTCAGATCCCATCTTTCCGGTGAGGTCGATCACCTGGTTTAACGGAACCGCATCTGCGGGCGCAACATCTGGTGTTGTGGTATCAGCCGCGGCAACAAAGGTACCGAAGCTGGCCTTGTCCTCGAAGAATGCGATGCGTGGCGAGGAGTTCAACGCAACCTCTGCGATCCGATAAGACTTCATCGGACTCATGCCGCGAAGAATCTGATCTGCGGTGAGTTGAACCTGTTCAACAGTCAAGCGAAAGTAGCGGGCCGACACCGGAGGAAAGGCAAAGGTACGCACACTAAAAGGACGCGCGTATTGCGGCGAGTCAGGAAGAGAGATGAGTTTGGTCCAGTTGTAACCGTCGTTGCTATAGGAGAGATCGCCAGTAGGAAGCTGCGGTACTTGCCGATTGGGCGGCTGCGGCATGGCAATGGTAAAAGATCTCGCAGCGAAGGCTTGCGGATATTCCCACTGAATCCACGCCGCGCTCCTGCCCTCGGTAAACTTGAGTTCGGAGGATGTTCCATAATCGCCGTCCATCAAATCTGTCCCCGAGAATGAGGAATCGCTCGGATGACACTTTCGGCACAGGACTTGCAGCAGCAGATTCGTTTTCCGGGAGCCGATAAGCCAGGACAACCGTATCCGCATAGAAAGTTGGGTCGGGTTCGGGCTCCGCTTTCGGAGGGCGTGGAATACCAGGAGCACCACCAACCATCGGACTCGAGGGCATATCCACAATGGAAATTCCCTGGAACGGTCCGTTCACGTGCGGCTGGCGGTGGCAGTTTGACATCGAACTTCTTCGGTCCGGTGACACGAGTCTCGCTCCATACCACCTTCTTCATGGCGGCTTCTGGCTTGACCCATGGACCTGCGGTCTCGCTCCATCCACCCGAAGCCGCCATCGACATCTCCAGTCCAAGCCGATCGGCTTCGGCTCCAGCATGATGAAATGCGTCCTTCCACTCCGGCGTCATCCAGATCACCGGCTTGTCGATGTAGCGGGCAACACCGAGATCTCCGTCAAACATTTGCATTCCGCCGATACCGACGCGATGCATCCATTCCAGGTCAGCCGTAATTCCCTCTTTGCTTACGTTGCCACTCATCCAATGCCACCAGACACGCGGCTTCGCGGCCTCGGGAGGATTCTGGAAATCCTCCAGCATCGTGGCATCGGGCTGTTTTTGCGCTGATGCGAAGAGGATCAAGGCGAGGACGACAACTGAGACTCCCCGAGCACCACGAAAGGCCTGCATCAGGTCTCCTTGCGTTCAACGGTAAAAATTATCGTGGCATCGATTTTTATGCCTGCGAAAACTCGATGTCAATCGGAAACTAATTTCCTATTTGAAACAACAGGAAGAGACATGGAAGCAAAATATGGTCCGACGGCGGATTATAACGAGCGAGAGCGCCGGAAATTAGCGACTGACGAAGAGAGAAGTTTCAACCAATCGTTAGCAGTTCTTCGTAGAAGCCGCCAATTTCGCGAGCACGATCCACAAAGTGAATCTCGAAGATCCAATGGCGTTTTCGACCGGAAGCATCTGGCATGTTCATGCGGCCATGGTTCTCGGGGTGAACGTAAAGGGTAATTTTGTCGCCGGCGATTTTCTCGTGCGGAAAGACCCCGATCAGATGTCCTGCGATGGGCCCTCCGTACTCCCATCCGGCATCCTCTGCTAGACGGTGCGCGAACTTATACAACTCTGCTGCCGTGATCTCAGGATGTTCGTGAAAATACTGTTTACCCTTGGCGAAGCCTTCTTCAATGTCACGGCAGAGTTTCTGTTTCAACGGGTCATTCCCAACCACGTAGCTGCGTCCGAAATCGGCTTCCCACTCCTCGAACACCGGACCAAGATCGAGAAACACGATGTCATCTTCCGCGACGATAAGGTCGGGGGGATTCTCGTCGTAGGGCGCCAGTGTGTTACGCCCCGCGCGCACGATACGCTTATGCCAGTATCGAGAGATGCCGTACATACGCTCGGCAAGAGCGTAGACACTCTCGTTGATCTCGCTCTCAGATACTCCTGGACGAATAAGGCCGGTCGATCCGACTTCGTCGAATAGCCTCCCTGCCTTTACTTGCGCGTCCAGCAAGGCGCTGGCGAACATCTCCTCTGATTGTTCCATGGAGAACAGATTACCGGATTTGGATGCACTGGAAAACATTGCGCGTGGCTCAGCGCCCGTAACGCGCCACGAAGACGGCCTTGCCAAGCACATTTTCTTTGGCGGTCGAGGTCACCATCGCTCCGCTGGCTTCAGCGGGCACATCCAGTTTCTCGACTTTTACCGCATAGATGGTAAATGTGTAGTGATGGGGAGGCTGTCCCTTATCAGGGCAGGGCCCGTGATACGCGTCATTCCCCAGATCGGTGCGCCCCTGCTGAGTTCCGGCGGGAAGCACTGAACTGTGTTCGGCGCCTGCACCCTTCGGCAAACTGTTGGTGTTTGCGGGCAGGTCGTAAACCACCCAGTGCCACCATCCCGACCCAGTTTCGGGCACATCCGGATCGAACAAGGTTATGACGAAACTTTTGGTTCCCGCCGGTGCACCGCTCCATTGCAATGCCGGCGACATATTTCCGCCGGTGCACCCGAAAACGTTCGCCGTGTATTCCTCAGGAACCTTTGCTGCAAGCTTCGCATCCGGGCTGGAGAGGACAAAATGAGAATGCGGCGTGGATTTCACTTGTGCCGCAATCACGCCGACTGTCGCAAAGACCACGATGACAACCAGCCATAATCGCGAACTGACGTGCATTCTGTTCATTCAACATCCCCCTCGTCCTCGTAGCGCCGGCGTCTCGCCGGCTGTCTGGCGGGCGTCCCGCCCGCCTAATAGGGCCGGCCGGAGGCTGGCGCTATTACTGTTTCGCATGGCCAAGGCTCCAGACATAAGCTGCGAGCGCCTTTGTTTGGTCCGTGGTAAGTTGTGCCCCACCCATCGGCGGCATCGGGCTGCGATATTGCTTTGGAGTCGGCACACCTTCAGTTATCGATTTCAAAATTCCAGCAAAACTGCCGTCGCTCCACAACCATTTGGGGCCAGTCAGGTTGGGGCCCAAGGGCGAGCCGGTCGCGTTCGCACCGTGGCAGCCAGTACAGGTCGCTCCACCCTCTTGACCGTGGTAGACCCGATCACCCAGCGTAACCATATCCTGCGTCACACCTTCGGGAAGAGGAGCGCCCGCATCTGGATGGGTGCCCTCTGGCGGCTTTGCGGCGGTTGCGACCACATCGCCAGCTGGCGCTGTTGCACTGGGGCATGGAGTAACCGAACCGGCGCTAGCGGAAGCTCCGCCCGTATAAACAATTCGATAGATTCGTCCGCGTATATCGTCGGAAACGTAGAGAGCGCCATCGGGTCCGACGGCAAGGCCGGAAGGACGATGCTCGGCGCCCTCCGGAGTCATTGTCGGGCCAGCAAAACCATCCGCGAAGATTTCGCAATTGCCGGCGGCGTGGTCACCAGCGAGTGGCTGAAAGACCACGTTGTAGCCGCCCTGGGGATACGGTGCCCGATTCCATGACCCGTGGAAGGCGATAAATACTCCGTCCCGATAGTGAGCGGGGAATTGTTTCTTGTCGTAATGCAGCATCGCATTGGGAGCCCAGTGAGCAGGAAACACAGCGGCTGGAGGGAGCTTATTCGCGCATACGCCAACCGTTTTGCCGCCGTCGCCTCCGTACTCCGGCGCCAGCACGAGTTTCTGCTGGAAGGCATCGTAGTAGCACTCGGGCCAGCCATAGTCTCCGCCCGACTTCAAGAGCATCACTTCTTCAGCGGGCAACGTCGCTTCCTGGTCCGCTTTGTAGAGCTCGGGCCAGTTCGAATGCAGTTGATCTCTCCCGTGCTGCGAAACAAACATGCGACCGGAAGAATCGATGGCAAAACCTTCCGCATTGCGTATCCCGGTGGCAAAACGCTCGGCGGGAGAAAACTTCTGGTTGGTCTTGTTCGCGTCATAACGCCAGACACCGCCGCGAGTCTCAAGCTCAGTGCATGGGTTGGCGCCGGGTATCTTAGGCTGGCGATTCTGCGGCTGGCAGGAATTGGTAGCCGTCGCGACATCTACAAACAGGGAGCCTTTGGCATCAATGATGAATGGATGCATGGGGTGGTCGCCGCCAAGTGGCAATCCGGACACAATGGTTTCGGAAGCTGCCTTCGGCACTATGCTGCCGGGAGAAAGTGAATAGCGCAGGATTCGATCGTTGTTCTCGGCATAAATCGAACCCTTATATAGGCCGATGCCGCTGCCACCGGCGCCCCCGGTCTGGATGGTCTCACCAAAGCGTTCGATCACATCAGCTTTTCCTGTACCGGACTTATCCTGCAGCGCGACCAGAAATCCGCCTTCGTGCGGCGGCTTGTTGTCGTAGTACTCGCCGGACCAGGTATTCGTGTAAACCACCCCGTCCGGTGCCACAACTATATGGCGGGCGTAACCAATTCCGTCAGCAAAGACGGTTGCACAAAAACCGGCCGGCAACTTTAATCCGCTGTCATCCTCTGGGCATGCCTGACTTTTGGTTCCCATCCCAGGATCGGACGTGCTTTGAGCCAAGGCCAATGAACTATCAAGGCATGATGCACCTACGAAAGCTAGGGAAAGCAACAGAGTCTTGGACAAATCGAGCGATCGCATGAACCCTCCCGAAAGGTCAACGGTGGGAAAGATGTCTGAGAGCCAAAAAAATATATCACAGCCATCGCAACGTGCCCTGCGAGGACGAGGCCCGGGGCCGGGACTCCCTTCGCCTGGCGTACGCTATGATGAGTGTAACTTTTTCGTTGCATGCGAATCCAAACGGGAGAGTGCTGGCTATGATCCGACGTCTGAAGATTTCCCGTGCGGTCAGCCGGCTCGCGGCATTGTTTGCGATCTTTGTCTCTGCCGGATCAGGCGCATTGAGCCGAGCGTACGCTGAGGGTGTCAGTCTTCCCAAACCTGTGGTCGATGCCCCACTGGCTGCAAAGAAACGTAAAGAAACCGCCGTGGTGGCCGGCGGATGCTTCGGGGGAGTGCAGGCAGTTTTCAGCACGTCAAAGGCGTTAAAGATGCTGTCTCGGGCTATTCGGGTGGAACCGTGCCAGGCGAAGATCACGGCAGCGACACCGATGTCAGCGGCGCCGGCACGGTTAACGAGCATCGCCTGTATCAACTCATCCAGGGACCGTCGAGGACAGGACTTTCGAGATTGAATTTCTCGACCCAGGCGTGCAAGCATTTGCTTTCACGTTTGGCTAAGGTTGGAATGGAGCGGGCTGTTAACTCGTAGAAGCTCCTTACTAGTACTATGCGCAAGTATAAATTAGCCTCGGAAACGGCAATGCAGTACGCCTGCTCCACTAACCATCGACACGATCTTGTTTTTGTTTCGCGAATTGCCTATTCATCTGATCCTCGAAGGCGTCGTATCCGATCGAGTCGTATAGCTCGCGCCGCGTCTGCATCATCCCGATTACGTTCGCCTGATTGCCGTCGCGACGAATCGCCGCATAGACCGCTGAGGCCGCCTTGTTCATCGCTCGAAAAGCCGACAACGGATATAGAACGAGGCTGACGTTTGCATCCTTTAACTCCTGGATGGTGAATAGCGGAGTGACTCCGAATTCCGTGAGGTTAGCCAGAATAGGTAGTCGCGTTGCGTTAGCGAATTTCGTGTACGTTGGCAGGTCAGTGACGGCTTCGGCAAAGATCATATCAGCGCCAGCCTCAGCATAGGAAACTGCGCGTTCAAGCGCTTTTTCAAGACCTTCGACCGCCAATGCGTCCGTACGTGCCATGATCACGAAGTTTGGATCGCTGCGGGCATCGAGCGCTGCCTTCAGACGGTCAACCATCTCGCCGGCTGGAACGACTTCTTTCTTGGGCCGATGGCCGCACCGCTTTGCCCCTACCTGATCTTCCATGTGCAAGCCCGCCGCGCCGACCTTGATCAAAGACTTCGTCGTACGAGCGATGTTCAGCGCCGTCGGGCCCAAACCCGTGTCGGCGTCAACGAGTACCGGCAAATCACAAATGTCGGTGATGCGGCCGAGGTCCACCAGGATGTCATTCAGATTGGTTATGCCGAGATCGGGAACCGCGAGCGACCCAGCCGCAACCCCGCCACCGGAAAGGTAGATCGCTCGAAAGCCCGCCTGTTGCGCCAATAACGCATGGTTCGCGTTGATCGTACCCACTAGTTGTAAAGGCGTTTCGGCATTCACTGCATCTCTGAACTTTAGCCCTGATGATTTTCGCGCAGCGGGTCCAGGTGCAGCGTCGAATGCAGTCACGCAGGCATCCTAAGGAGCGCCCGAGCATTATCGACCAATACCTTCTTTTGATCCCGGCTGCCGAGCTTCAGACTATTGATTGCCGTGAGGTTCGAGCCGATGAAACGCTGGCCTCTGTCTGGTCCGAAAGGATAGTCGGATCCGAACGCGAGGCGCTCGGAGGTGAACATTTCATACGCGCACTGCATCGCTCCGGGAATCCCGGAAAGAGCGGTATCTCCGTAAAACATCTTGTAATAATCGATCGGCGGTTTAGCTGCAGGCGGATGCGATCGAGACGGATCACCCGAAAGCCGCATCAGCTCTTCGTTTTGATCGTACGTGTCCACTACGCGCCCGATCAGGTATGGGGTCGTACCCCCCGCGTGATGAGTAATGAATTTAACTTTCGGAAACTTTTCGAGAACTCCCCCATAGACAATGCGGGCCATGGCCAAAGTCGTGTCGATGGGCCATCCAAAAATCTGCCAAATTAGAAAGTCCCGAACCCAGTCGTAATAATTCCACGAAATCGGGTGTATCCAGAGAGGCACATCCAAGCTTTGTGCCTTTTCATAAACCTTCGACATCTCGGGGATATCCAAGGGTCGTCCCGCGATATTCGTAAAGAGCATCGCCCCTTTAAAGCCGAGTTGCTTTACTGACCGCTCCAGTTCGAGGCTGGCCTCATCCATGTCTTGAAAGCAGAGCAGTGCAACTCCGGCAAAGCGATCGAGGCGTTTGGCAATCGCCTCGGCCAGCGAGTCATTCGCGACTCGAGTCAAGGCCGCGGCGGCTCGCAGATCGGTCACGAACAAATCCGGAGGAATAGGGAGGGGAGTCAATACCTGGAGCGATGTCTCATACCGATCCATGTGGGACATACGCATGTCGAATTCGCACAAGTTCGGAAACAGCCGCATCAACATTTCAATATTGGGGACATCCGGATGAGAGCGAGTTGCAACACGAGTAATTTCCTTCGCGTAAGCCGGCGGGAAAAAATGCGTATAAATATCGATATTCGCGGACGATGCCGAATCTTTGCGGTTTGGGCTCAAACTGCCAAGAACCTTGCCGGGATATGCGAGGGCGCTGAGCCAAAGCAGTTTTCTGCGGGTCAATTCGTTTCCAATTGCGCTCATAGTTGTTCGATTCTTAGAAGCTGGGCAGTGCGAAACATGCGGCCGATCCAACTCAACACGCTCCACTTAAAAAGGGTGCACTCGAGCAATAACATGGCATCAGTTCCGTCTTGCTGAATTGGAATCAAGGCGTCCGTGAACCGGATTTTGCCGTCAAACAGCCGCGATAGAGTTGCGGACGAGAGCTGAAAATGGATGAGATCGTTGACGTCATACCCTTCTGGCTTTAAGTCGCCAGTTTTTACCCCACTTTTCCCGCTTTTTACCTGCACTCGAAAGGCCTTACCGTCTGTAATTTCAAAGTGGATGCGATGGTTTTGCTCTCGCAGGAGCTTTCGTCCGTACTCATCTCTGACAAGGCTTCCGAAAAATGCGGAGGCTCGCTCTGGCAAGGCCGCGGTGAGCTTTTGCGATTTCGTTTTCATTCTTTGTCGTTGAGGCATAGATCACCTTCCCTGCGATTGTGCTTTCGGGGGATCCAACCGGAAAAATCGTGCTGCGTTGTTGTAAAAAATGTCTGCCTTTAACTCAGGAGTTAGGGACGGAGTGGAACGAACGTTATCGATCGCAACACCAAAAGCATCGGGCCAAACGATTCCGTCAGTGCCAAACATCAATCTTTTTCCCATCCCGGCTTGTATCAGCCTGGACAAATATTGCTGGAACTCCACGCGAGGCAGAAGCCAGTCAATTGCGGCTAGATCGGCATAAAGTTTTGGGTATGCGTTCATCAGAGCCAGTGTGGCGTCAAGGTATGGATACCCGGCATGCATAATGTAGACGCGCAATTTGGGATGCCTTACCAGAAGCTCTTCCACATTTAGCGGGTTGGCTAACCCAATCCGAAATCCGGGGCAGCAGCCGTAAGAAGCTTCAGGTATTCCTATCCCCGTGTGAATTCCGACTGGTATGTCCATCTTTTCCGCCAGCGAGTAGTACTCTTCCATCTTTGGGTCGCTGGGCGAAAGCCCATCGTAGATTGCGGTGACTTCACCTAACGCTCCAAGCCGGCCTGACGCATAGCCTGCCTGGAGGTCGGATACGGTCGGATACGGCGCCAGGTTCGGAAGGGGAAAAAGCGGAGAGCCAATAATGCGCTCGGGATCCGCAGCTTTCCACTGGTAGACGATATTCAAGGGGCCGCTGGCAACAACTTTAACAATATTGTTTTGCTTCATAGCGGCCAGCATCGCATTGCGGAGCTGTTCGTCAGTGGCCGCTCCTGAGCGCTTCCCCGTGATTGGGTTTGGAGGGTCGGGTAGTTTGTCACTTTCTCTGGCACGAGCCCCAAGTACATTTTTTACCCAATCTGCGGGATAGGCATGCACATGCACATCAATAACGGGTTGCGTTGCAGTT
Organism: Terriglobia bacterium; assembly: GCA_963765715.1. GTDB lineage: Bacteria > Acidobacteriota > Terriglobia > Terriglobales > Acidobacteriaceae > JAIQFF01. The sequence continues at coordinate 7,886 of CAVXXN010000014.1, read as the reverse complement.
TGCCCGAAGGTTTGCACACCGAGAATCAATGAGATAAAAAGCGCTGCATATTTAGTCATAAGCAGAGGTACTCAGCACGCTAGTCAATGTAGTAAATCGGTTCCATTTTTACCGAGGATAAATCCTGTGCTCCACTCTCGGTAATCAGCACGCAAGTAGAGCATGTTGTTCGCACTTTGCCCGGTATCACGATATTGGGATGCCAGCTCATTACCATATTCTTCTGCAGTACCCATCCCCGCGTCCCTTCCACCGTAAAGCGTGGACCCTCGTGATTTTGAGTTCCGATCCAGTGGCCCACAGGAACTGTTGAGCCTTCGTATCCGTGGCTTTGGAGGAATGCGTCAACTTTCTGGACGATCGGAGTGAGTTCCTGTCCTGGCTTTAGCTGGGTCATCAGCAATTGATAAGCTTCATAAACGACTTGCGATCCCCGTTTTTGTGATTCGGGTATCTGTTGGCCAAGAGCAAAGGTGTACATCTTTTCCGACTGGTAACCTGCAATGCTCGGGGTGGGCTCCGTAAGGATGATGTCCGCGGTTTCAAGCTTCCGGCCCCGCGCCCCGCTGGCCCAGGTGCCCGCACCAGCGGGACCGGCGTCCCAGAGCAAAACCGTGCCCGGACTTGCGCCTCGTTCCAGCATGCCTCCCATGACTCGGGCATACACCAATTGATCTAGCGATCCTGGACGCAAGCTGTGCTGGTAAATCGGATACGCGACATCATCAATAAATTTCTGCGCGTAGCGAATCAACGCTAATTCAACATCATCTTTCACCACGATCAATTGCGTTAATGTACGGCTTGCGTCCTGCACCTTCGCATCCGGCAATTTCTCACGGAAATAGTAGGACAAGAGCCAGTCGATTTCGTCTCCAGCAATGCCGATTCGACCGCGCTCCAGCTTGCGATCCTTCAAACGCTGGATGCAGTCGTCTACAAGGTTTTGGTTGCTTCCTTCCGAAACTGGGTCGTGAGGCACGTCCACCATCTCGTCGACCCAAAGCGTGGGCTTCAGGGCGCGGGAGTGTGCGCTGCTGTACGTGTTGACGAAAAGCGTTGACGGTCCTTCCGCTAACACCAACGCGAGTCCTGGTTCGAGCGGATAAGGATGGAAGTTGCTCACATACCCGATGTAATCCAGACCGCGATTGCTTACGATCAGGGCGTCAAGATTCGCCTGTTGAAGCGCGGCCTGAATTTTCTTGATTCGCTGCCGACCATATTCCTTCGAGTAAAGAGTTGCTACTTCCGCCGGGGGAGGGGGAAATTGTTTCTCGGCCAATGCGCCGGATAGATTGTCATGATTTGCTCGACCCTCTTGAGCCATCCCCAGTGCACTGGAAAGAAGGGGATACGCTCCAGCAGTAGTCAGCGCAGCTGTTTTTATAAGATCGCGTCGACTCAGTCCCGCACCATGCATTGAATTCTTCCTCACTTCTATACGACTCGTATTCCCTGCGGCGCATACTTTGATAGATTTTCGACAGACTTATCCGTAACCAGAATGATTCCGCAAATTTCTTCCTTCACCTGCCCGGGAATAACAACGTTCGGATGAAAACTGAAGACCATCCCCGGCTCAAGAACTGTATCGGACGCCCGTAACGATGGGCCCTCATAGTTGTCGAGGCCCATGAAATGGCCGGGTGTATGGGTGAACGAATCAAAACCATAAGCTCGAAACGCCTTTAGAGAAGCACCTACAACCTTGGAAGTAGTTACGCCCGGCTTTGCTTCCGCTATGCCCGCGTTGTAGGCCGCCTGACAAGCTTCGGCGGCACGTCTTTGTACAGGTGATTCAGGTCCGATCGAGAATGTAACCGCCAGTTCGGTATTGTAAGTGCGAAAGAATGGCAGCACTTCGTAAACTACGACATCGCCTCGTTTCAACTTGCGGCCGTTCAACAGCTCCATGAGCATTGTGTTTTGGTTCGGGCCAATGCCCATCAAAACGAACGAATCTTCCTCGCCTCCAGTTGACACCATCGTCGACTGGCCTCGCGCGTAAATCTGAAAATCGGTCCGATCGGGAGCGAGATATTTTTCAACTTCCCGCATGGCGGCGTCGCCAATAGACGCGGACTGCTTCATCAACTCAATTTCTTCCGCATCCTTGACGATTCGCAGCTGGTCGATGAGTGGATTGGCATCGGCCATCCGCAGCCTAGGCATTGCCTGCGAAAAAAACAGGCGTTCGGCCCAGTCAATCTCCGCGCCCACCAGCCCCAGTGTAGAGCTCTCCAGCTTCCATGTTCGCATCTGGTCCGCGACCGCCTCTAACACGCGCTGGTTATCGCCCCCAATCAACCTTACATCTTTTATATAACTGGAGGCCTGGGCTCGGGCGCGCATGTAATCGGCAGCTGTAAAACTTTGCAGGAACAGTACGGGGTCTCCCTCGATCGGCAGCAGCACCGAGACTAATTGCGGCGACCCGGAGCCACGCCCTTGCAGTTCCGGATCAAAGAAACCGAAGTACCTGACGACATGATTCAATACAGAGGAGACCAGCAGGCAGTCCAATTTCTCAGACCGCATTCGATCTCGGATTCTGACGATTCGTTGGCTGAATGCAGAAAGCGAAATGGGCGGCTGAGGAAACGGGGATGCGAATCCAGAGGAATTCGGCGGCGGTCCCGTTTGCGGAACCACCGCCGAAGCCATCAACTTCTTGACGTTGGTAGGAATTCCCCACGCCGCTCCACCCGCGGCCAGGCCGCCAACAAATTGCCGGCGAGTTGGGCGATATTGCATTTCGTCAAAATGATAAATGCAATCCAAACTGGATCAGGCGCGGCAAATTCGCCGAAGTGATCTGGCCAAATGTCGCCGTCCCGAAATAGCGGTTGGGCGTGTTGAAATTAGGATGGTTGAAAATATCGAAGAAATCCGCACGGAACTCCAGGTGCGTTCGTTCCGTGATGGTGAACGTTTTTGCCAGGGTCATATCGAAGACCCGGTTTGGAGGACCTTGCACTATGTTCCGACCGCAATTTCCCAATAATTTGTAAGGCGATCCAGTGGGCGGAACGATCGTGGTATTCGGTGCGAATGCATTCACGTTGAACCACTGGTCCACAGTGTCGGGAGCACCGACATTGGGATCCGCCACGCAGTTCGGACGGTCTGCACTCGAACTGGCAATTCCGCTTACGTTGCCGGTCAATTGCACGGTAAACGGCGTGCCGGATTCAATGGTAGCCAAACCTCCCCATTGCCAGCCTCCGAGTACGGCATCAACCATGCCGCCACTGTTGCTGAGGTACTTTTTTCCGCGACCAATCGGCAGATCCCAAACATAATTCAGGATGAAGCGATTGCGTCGATCGAAGTTGGAAAGGCCCTTGTTACCTGCTAGGTCGTATGAGTTTTGAGGAACAGGCGAATCAGTTGGGCCACCAGTGAATGTAGAAACGGTGTCAGCGGATCTCGCCCAAGTGTAGCCTAACGTCAAAGTTAGCTCGTTCTGAATGCGCTGCTGAAGCCGCCCGGACAGCCCGTCATACCAGGACATTCCTGAGCTGTGTTCCTGAAAAGACTCGCCGAACGCCGGATTAGGCGAAAAGCCCCCCGGCGCCTGTCGAGAGTTCGGGATATTTTGATCGGCAAGGAAGAACCCGTTCAGATGAACGCCGTGATTGCCCGCGTAGGAAATCTCGGTGACCGTATTTTTAGCAATCTGTGACTGCACGCTCAAATTCCATTCTTCTACGTATCCGGGGCGCACTCCAGGAGGAACGCCCGCGGTCGATGGACCTCCGTTGTCCTCCGTACGGTCTGGCGGCCCACCGAAGGCAAAAGTGCTTTCATAGGTATTGGGCGTCGTCGGAAAGAAGAGTGAATCTTGAAACGTCGCGACGGTCGGAGCGAATGGCGGCCCCAGAACTCCAGACTGCACGTTGTAACCGCGCTCCTGGAAGTTGTTAAAGAGCCCCACGGAGCTCCGAATTACCATCTTCGAGTTTCCCAACGCATCCCAGGCAAAACCAAGTCGGGGGGCGAGATTCAAATACCGCGTCGGATTCACCCCAGCCGGCAAGCCAAGCTGCCTGTTGGTCTCAAACTTTGTTCCAAAATTGTTGATAAAGTACTGGGTCAGAGGATCGGTCAGCGCAGGCATCTGTCCTGATTGCGAACCGAGAACGATTGCCCCAGCGGCCAAGTCCAACACCGAGATTGTGGTCCCGTCGATTGGAGTGGGTGTGGTCGAGAACTCCCAGCGCAGTCCATAGTTCAAGGTGAATTTCGGAGTTGCGCGGAACTGGCCTGCATAATAGGCGCCTAGATAATGATAGCGATAGTGCCCGTAACCGTTTCCTAACTGGATCAAGCTGACACGGGGGCGATCCTGCAAGAAGTCCGAAAATCCGGATCCCGTGGCATTCTGACCAAACCCAGTGTCGGTGCCAAACTGAAATTGTCCGTTTGAGAAGGTATCGGTGACACCCGCCAGATGATAGAGCCAGTAGTCGCCCCCGAACTCATGGGTGAATCTTCCATGCGTCCAGGTGATGTCATCGCGAAATTCAAACCCGTTATTGCGCCGGATATTCGGCTGTAGCGTATCGCTATCACCCAAACCGCCGAGTCCAGGAATACTGATGTAAGGGATGCCGCCGTTCAGAGTTTGTCCGAATCGTTGGAATCCTAGATTTTTGATGAAATTGTCGTTGATGTTCTGCGACTCCACCGTAGCGTGTAACCCGTTGTACCCAATGCGAAAAACGTTCACGACGGCGGGGGAAAGGACGCTCGTGAGCGAAATATCGGCATTGTGTCCAGTCGATCCGCCCACATCTCCGAACCCGTCAGCCGAGGGCAAGACGGGAGAGAAACGATGCACAAACGGCGAACTCGAAAAGTCCTGTTGCTGCGTATAGCGAATGAACGCCAAATTATTGGGCGTTATCTGATAGTCGATGCGACCCAGGTAAACATTGCTGTTGTCGTACCGCCCTGCCACGGCCAGATAGTTGGATTGTCCTGGGGCGGCTCCAACGATATTAGGGAGGGGTGTCAGCGCGAGAATACTCGCCGCCATGGGGTTGAACGCCGTGAGGGGAACCTGATTTCCAGCGTAGGGTACGCCATTCACATCTGTGATCTGCGGAAAGGGCAGACCAGTACCGGGATTGATCCCGGAGAGGTCTCCCTCGTGCATGGCTACAGTCGGCACGGTAGTTTCCTGCGTTAGTGACTGCCGTATCCGTAACCCTTCATAGGAAAGGAAAAAGAACGCTTTGTCTTTCTTTATCGGTCCACCCAAGGTGACACCGAATTGATTCTGTCTGTAGGGGGGAATTGGCTGATCGGCGCTGTCAAAATAATTCTTGGCATCCAAGGCCGAATTACGCAAATACTCATATCCCGAACCATGCAAATTGTTCGTACCAGAGCGCGTCACAATATCAACCTGGGCGCCGGGCACGATACCGTATTTTGCGGAATAGCCATCCGCGATAATCCGGAACTCCTGGACCGCATCCACCGATGGGCTCACCGTCAAAGTGTTGTAGTTCGTGTCCATGACGTTGACTCCGTCGAGCGTGAAATTGTTATAGGAGTCACGCTGACCGGCGACAGAGAAGCCGATGTTGCCGCCAGCGGTGCCCCACTGGCTTTGAGTACTTCCGGTTTGGGGCTCGCTGACTCCTGGGATGAGCAAACCGAGTTGCAAGAAATGGCGGCCGTTGAGCGGCATCGAGGTGATCTGCTTGTTCTCAACCACTCCGCCAACACCGGTAGTGGAGGTGTCGACCAAAGGAGCGCTACCTTGAACGGTGATCTCCTGGCTCACCTCACCAACTTGCATCGTAATATCGACACGCGCCAGTTGGCCCACATTCAGAGTAACTTTACTGAGAAGTATTTTTTTGAATCCACTTTGTGAGACCGTGATGTCGTAGTCTCCGACCGGCAGACTCGCGATCCGATAGTAGCCGCCTGTGTTCGAACTGACAGTCCGCGCCAGGCCGGTTGACAACTCGGTGGCGGTCACCTGCGCGTTCGGTAAAACGGCGTCGCTGGAGTCTTTCACCAGGCCTTCGAGTGTGGCCGTCGCCTGAGCGTGCCCGTAAGGGCTGATCATTAGAGTGAAAAGCAGCAGCATGAAGAGCGATGTCGCGTGTTTGGCGCTGCGGTAAAACATCCCAACCATCGAGCTTCTCAACTCTTGCGAATGAACCTGCATGGTTCCTCCCACCGTGTCGCGACCTAGACTGTCTTACGAATCAAACAATTGTTGTCATCCGCGATCTACTTGTCAAGGTAAAAAACTAAATCGGGCACATCGACTGCGCGGATTAACGCTCTCGAGGCTATCGACTCCTGCCACCCAGGTAACGCAATACGTCTTTAAGGGAGACAACGTCGCCATATTTCATATCGATGTCAAACAGGCTGGCTTCGTGGGCCGCTGCCGCCCGGTCACCTACGGCTTCACGCGGAACGATGGCGTGTAACCCGTATTGAAGAGCATCGACGGCAGTGGCCCGCACGACCCACTCGTGGTACACCCCCCAATAATCACCGTATCTACTCCGCTAGCGGATAGTATCGAGGCCAGATCGGTCCCAAAAAAAGCCGAAGCGTATTTTTTCTTGATCAGCAACTCGCCCTTTCTTCGCTTCATCGCTGGATCCAGTTCCACCCAACGCGAGCCCGTAACCAGCCAACTCAGCCCGCTGACTTTTCGAACGAACAGACCGGCATCCTTAAGGCTGGGGTCATATTCCACGGTTGTGAAAATGATGGGTAATTTCGCTTTACGAGCCATCCCGAGAATCTTCACAGCAGCCGTGAGCTGGGAGTTGAGATTTGCCGCGAGGGGGGACGCCTTTTCGGTGAAAGCTCTGATCAGGTCGATAATAAGGATCGCCGGCCGCTTCCAAATCCAACTCTGCCCGCGAACCCGCGAGCTTTCAGGACTTTCGTCGTATCGTGAAGATTTTTCATTACTCGTACTCTCGTTCCACGGAGGCGTCCAACCTAACTACGAAGTTACGGCCTTCAGGTTTGCGCCCGCTGTTCAGTGACAGCACGGTCGAACAGTTGTCTCCGCGTTCCAGAAGCAAGCACATGGCTGGCCATCGGACGATTAAGAAACACTTGAATTGTGTTGCTCGCGGTCATCACCCGATCGAGATCGATGCCAGTGCTTATGCCCATCTCTTCGAGCATGTTGACCAGATCTTCAGTCGGAACATTCCCGCTGCCTCCTGGAACTACCGGGCACCCCCCGAGTCCGCCACAGGACGAATCGAAAGTATCCACGCCTTCCTCAATCCCGGCGAGCACGTTTGCCAGTGCTAACCCGCGCGTATTGTGAAAGTGCAAGGAGTAGTGCACAGCCGGGGCCTGATCGATCAGCTTTCGCATCAGGCTCCTGACCTGCTTTGGATTCGCAACCCCGATAGAGTCGGCTACGGACAACTCGCGAAATCCCATGGCTACCAATTTGTTGGCGGCCTGGATCACTTTTTCTTCAGAGATGGCACCCTCCAACGGACACCCAAAAGCCAAAGCCAGAATAGCTTCGCAACCGACATTCCGACTCTTCGCCAATTCGATGATGCGGCGGCAGTTCTCGAGGGATTCGGACACGGTAAGCCCCACATTTCGCTGGTTATATGTCTCGCTGACACACACCACGATCCGTCCGTCGCGAAACACCGGAGTGACCACGGCGACGTCGAACAGGTGCCCCGCGCACAGCCACGGGTCGTTGGTCACCAGCCTTTTTTTTTTTTTTTTTTTTTTTTTTTTTTTTTTTTTTTTTTTTTTTTCTCTCTCTCTCTCTCTCTCTCTCTCTCTCTCTCTCTCTCTCTCTCTCTCTCTCTCTGTGTGTGTGTGTGTGTGTGTGTGTGTGTGTGTGTGTGTGTGTG
>CAVXXN010000013.1:0-232293 GCA_963765715.1 Terriglobia bacterium | reverse complement strand
GACCATCCCGTGCTGGGACCGCTCACAGCGCCGCAGTGGAGAAAATTTCACTGGATACATGGACGGCACCATCTCAAACAGATCCTGAAGCAAAGGAACTCTGTGCCGAAGGTCGCCGTCTCGACTTCGGCGTGATCTCTGCCTATTTATTTTGTTCAGTCAGGAGAACTCTTTGGCGCTGATAACGATCAGGACCGCGACAGTCCGCGCAATTGGCTTTGGAATGTTGTTTCTGATGCCAGCGTTTTCCGCGCTTGCACAGGTGGCTGCCGATCAATCGACAGGCAGGGCTGAAAAGCTCACCGTCCAGGCAGCCTCGCTCGCCAACAATAAGCTTGATGGAAGTACAGCCCAACCGGTCATCGTTTATCTGCCGCCCGGTTATGCTGCCCGACCTTCCAGGCGATACCCGGTGCTTTATCTGCTTCATGGCTTTTCGCTACACCCCATTTTGGAGGACTGGAAAAGCGTCATTGCGCAGTCCATGGACGACTTCGCAGGAAGAAATCCGGAGAAGGCTTTTATCGTCGTCATTCCAAACGGCGCTAACAAAGTGGACGGAAGTTTCTATCTGGACTCCGACGTCGGCGGAAATTGGGAACAGTTCATTGTGAAAGATTTGGTCGGGTACATTGACTCGCATTACAGAACGATCGCGGACCGGCGCAGCCGCGGGGTTGCCGGGCACTCGATGGGTGGATTTGGCGCTCTCCGCATGCTCCTGCTTCATGCCGACGTTTTCTCGGCGGGATATGCGATGAGTCCGTGCTGTCTCGATTTTCAGGCTGACATGACAAGCGAGAATCCAGCGTGGCTTCGAGTCCTTGATATGCGCAGCCTCAGGGACATACAAGCGAGCGCGGCGAAGAACGATTTCTGGCCGACCGCGTTGGCAGCCTTCGCGGTCGCCGCCAGTCCTGACGCCGACGCGGCTCTGAAAGCGGACCTGCCTTATCGGGAGGTCGAGGGCCGGCTAGTCCAGGTTCCAGCCGTGATCAATCGCTGGAAGCAAGTGATGCCCCTCAACCTCATCGAGTCCCACGAGGCCGATCTCAGGCAATCTGCCGGCATCGCGATTGACTATGGGTACGAGGATGAATTTTCGCATATTCCCGTTACCGCCCAGGCATTCGGTGAAGAACTTCTCAGTTTGCATATTCCAGTCGAGGTTGAGGGATATCACGGAGATCACAACAATGGCGTTCCGGCCAGAGTCGGAAGCCGGATGATTCCATTTATGGCGAGCCACCTGGAATTTCAAAAGTAAGTTAATGTTAAGAGTTCCCGGCTATTTCAGATGGCGAAGAATGCTGGTGGCAATTTCGGCGGATGCCTCGCGATGAGGGAAGTGGCCGATGCTGTCGAGAAGCGAACGTTGATAGCCGCCGGTAAAAAAAGCTTCCTTTCCATCCGACTCACTTGGCGGGTCGCAGAAATCCGATACTCCCTGAATCATAAGTGTTGGAGTGGATAGAGTTTCAATGGTTTGAAGTTTCCGCTGGAGTGACTCGTATCGCGGATCCCAGGCCTCCCCGCTCAACCAGCGAGATCGATATGCGTTCGCCGTAATGCTGACCCAGTCGGGATTGGAAAAACTCTCGGCTGTCTTAAGGAATTCCTCTTCATCCATCCACCCGCGAGGACTCCAGGTCTCCCACTGGATTCGCGCGAATCCGATTGGATCGTCCTGGACCCTTGCCAGCCCGCCATCCAAGCACAAGAACCATTGATACCAAAAGCGCCTTGCCTGTTTAAACCCGGGAACCGTGAAATGTCCTCGAGGCTGGAAGGCCACGGACAGGGCCGTCACACTCGCAATCCGTTCCGGAAACAAAGCCGCCAGCGTGTAGGCTACCCTGGCACCCCAATCGTGGCCCACGACGGCGAAGCGATTGATTCCGAGAGCGTCGGCCAAATCGATGGTGTCCTGTGCCAAAGCGACAGCCGCGCCGACCCGAGGCGTTTCAGGTTGAAGAAATGTCGTGGGACCGGTGCCACGAAGATAAGGCACGACCGTGTGCCAACCTTCAGCGTGCAGTCGTTGAGCTACTGCGTTCCATCCACGCGGCGCGTCGGGCCATCCGTGGAGCAAGAGCACCGGAGAGCCGCCGTCTGGTCCACCCTCTTCGTAGCCAATCTCCAAGACTTCAGTACGGACCGTTTTCACAGCGCACCTCTCGGTTGATCGCCGAATAAGATGCGGCCCGACGGCATAGAGTACACGCCGCCTGACAAGAGTTGGTTACAGAGAAGAGAACAAAAAAAGCCCCCGAAAGACGGGGGGCTTCAATTTCATCGCGAACCTCTTATCGAAACAGCGTCGAAATGCTATTGCCGGTCGCGTGCAGAGATGCCTGCTTTTCTCCCCTGCTCCTTCATGTCATCCAGCGCCTTCTTCGCATCGTCCACGGCTTTTTGTTTCTGAGCGATCTGCTGTTTGTATTGGACGTCCTGTTTGTCCCATGAACCCTGGTTGCGCAGGCGGTTACCCGCGTCAGCATAGAAGGCGGCCGCGCGTAGCTGATATTCGCGTTGGGCCACATCCAGCTCGCGAGCGAGTAGATCGACTTTGGATTTCTGGTCCTCGAACTTCTTCTTCCACTCGTCGTTTGCCTTCTGGGCGTCGGTGGCGCTGGCCTTTTTATCGGCATCCTGAGCCGGTGTGTTCGGAGTGACGGCTGTGCCCGCATCCTCGGGCTTTTGGGAAGCGTCAGCCGATGGCGTGGGATTGGCATCCTCGGCGCCCGCAGAATCCTGGGCGTTGCCAACTACGCTGATTTTGTCCGTGGTAGGCAGATTGTCATTGTCGTATTTCTTGCCCACTTCCTTCTTGTCTTCCTTGCGGATGGAACGGGCATAATCGCCCAAAGGCTCTGATTGCGCCGCTGACACTGTGACCAACAAACCGGTCAACAAGATTTCGGCCAGAAAAACATATGCAATGCGTTTCATGCGATGCTCCGTTTCTTTCAGTCTTGCTGCCCTAATTAACAAAAGGGCAGCATAAAGTTTGTTCACTCGAGCTCAAGCGCCAGCTTTTGCAACCCTCGCGCCGGCAAGAAAACCACCAATCGTGCGGTCAAGATGCGCCGATTCCGCTGCGATGTCGGCGGCCAGTTGACGGGCCAATTGCGCATCCCGGCTGGCGGCAAGTTGCTGCGCGTATCCAGAGATGGTGGTAAGCGAAGTGCGCAGTTCCAGAGCCATCTCGGCCGACATTTCGCCACGCAGGTCCTGCGCGCGCCGAATCCGGGTCATTTCAGTACGATCATTAATCACGCAGGCGGCGCCGAGGACGTCGCTATCGGGTGTCTGCACCGAACTCACTGTGATGTCCAACGTTCGTTCTTCGCCTGAAGGCGTGTGATAGACCCCTTCCAGCTGTCGAGACCGCACTTTTTCGCGCAGGCTGGTATCAACCGCCGTAGCCAAATTGGCATATGTGCCGTCGGATGCGGAGAGCACATCGGCATCGCGAAACAACTCGGTGGCACTCATACCGGCCGGTGAAGCGAATCCGAGAATCTGCTTTGCCGAGCCATTGGCTTGCCGCACCAATCCGTTGGGAGTGAAGAACAAAACGCCGCATGACAGATTCGCAAGCACGGCTGCGCTGATATTTTCGGAAGCCCTGGCCCGTCGCCGGTCCTCGCGTTGTGAGCTTAGTAGTTCGTGCTTTTGCTGTTTCAGTTGCTGGATCACAGCATGATAGGTATGCAGCGGGAACGATTCAGGCGCGACAGGAGTGCTGCCGAATGAGGCTTCTTCCGTGATGCTGCGGCGCATTCGCCGCATCAGCAGCAGGCCCATGAAAAATGCGAAGCCCGCAGCGACGAACACGAGCGCCATGCGCAGCACGATGGGATTGCTCAATAGACTCACAGCAACCCCCAGTACCAACGCAAAAAGCCGTTGCCGTAAAAGAATGCCAGCATAGCCATCGCGCCTAGAAAGACTCCGAAAGGCATCTGATGACGGCGCAGAGCGATAGCCGCCGAATCCCATGCCCTTCGCCGCGCTTGTTTCGCCGGTTCGTGATTGCGGACGATTCGCCGGCGGGTGCGCTTGATCCAAACCGCCAACACAGTGGATAGTCCAAACAGTGACCCGGCAATCGAGGCGGTAAACAAAGTGAAGATAGTCAGCTTGACGCCGAGAAAAGCTCCAATCAGCCCCATGAGCTTGACGTCGCCAAAGCCCATGCCTTCAACGCCGCGCGCACGCAGGTAGATTGCGCCAGCGCCATAAATGAAGGAGGCGCCGACTACCGCTCCAAGCACCGCATCGACCAGAGAGAGAAAATGCAAGGAAACGTCCGAACTGACCGGCAGGGAAACCAGCCCGGGCAAGAGCTGCGAAGCCAGATCATTCACCGGAACCACGAGGCTGAAAATCAGCCCAAGCGCCAATCCAGGCAGCGTCATTTTGTCCGGCAAAAGCTGCGTTTCGGCGTCGGTAAAGATCAATCCCAACAGCAGAAATCCCAGCGCGCAATACTTTAGCGTGGCGAGCGTCTCGCCAAAGTGTGCATAGCAAGCCAGGAAGATCGCGCCCGTCAGGAGTTCGACCACCAGATAGCGCGGCGAAATCTGAATTTTGCAAGTGCGGCAGCGGCCTCTCAGGATGAGCCAACTTAGAACTGGAATATTGTCGTAGTTGCGAATCGGTTTCTGGCATCCCGGACAAGAGGAACGAGGGCTCACTACCGACAACCCTAATGGCAAGCGATAAATACACACGTTCAGGAAGCTGCCGAAAGCCAGCCCCAAAACGAAAATCGCGGATGCGAGAACAGGATCCACTCTTATCCTTAAGTGTGCAAATTGCCTGGATTTGAACCGATTATACGGGGATTCGTGCGTACAACCCGGGTACGAAAGTCACTGTACGCACGGCCGGGTTACTGCAGCTGGATCTATCTGAAATAGCGGTAGTTACTTCGGGCGCGCACGAGGGAATCTACGGCTTTGTTTCTGTCTTCGGAACGCATTATGCCGTGCCGGTGTGCCCGCCGGATCCTTCGGACCTAAAGGTTCCTCAGGATGACACACAGGCGGCGAAGTCTACCGGTTAGAAATGGTCGTCCGTGTGTTGTACGCGCTCGCCCAGACTGCGCGCCTGGATCGCCCGGTCCCACGGTCCGGCTTGCCAGTTGTCTTTTTGCTTTTCGGGGTGAATCCACGGGGGCAAGGTGATGGAAAGATTGAGGGCGATCGCGACGGCGTAGGGTTCGTACAACGATCGCAGATGCGTCAGCTTCTCAACGAATTCGGTACCTTCTTTCAGTTTGACTCCCCGTTCCGTGAGGCGTCGCCGCAGCTGATTCAGGTCTTCAAGTTTCAGACGATCGACGGGTAGAGGGTTATAGCGTGCGTTAACCACCTGAGCCAGATCCACCACTGCGTGCCGAGCCATCGCGAAAGTGATTTTTGCCTGTTCACTTTTCAGTCCGTCCACGCCGGCGATAACAAGCGAACTGCCGTCCAGAATGGTCACCAGAGCGCCCAGCCATGATTGATTGTTGTGCTGCGATCGAAAGAAACTCAGCGCCGGATACGAAAGGTGGCTCTCGAGCACTTCTGCCGCCCAACGTTCCCAATCGCGAAATGTCTGATCTAACACCTCCTGCTGCATTGAATTCCCGAACCTGGCCAGCAATTCAGCCGCGGACGGCGGAGAGCCAGCCCGTGCGTCCAGCAATGAGATCTCAATCTCGCGGCGAGAGAACGCGGAATAAATCGTCGGCAAATAACCAATCACAACCCCCAGGAAGCCGAATCCCAGGCCAGCTTCCATCACAGCGAGGGTGCGGGCCACCGTAGAACTCGGTATGATGTCCCCGTAGCCGAGGGTGAAAAAAGTCTCTCCGCTGTGATACACGAGCAAACCAAAGCTAAGCGGTTCGCCGCTTAATCGGAAATGTTCTCCGGCTCCGTATTGCAACAGGGCGAAGCCAAAGATCAGTCCGGCGGCCCATAAGGCAAGGAGGAAGATCAGTGAGAGTGGGCCGAAGTATCCGAGGAAGTTTTCCCGGCGAGCCTGGCTCGGGATTCTGCTGGCGAGCGTGCGCCAGGGAATCCACGTACGACGATAGAACCAACTCGTGATACGGAAGCTGCGGCGCACGCGCCGCGGCAGCACAACGGTTTCGAAAGCATCCAGCAGGATCGCGAGGATGGAAAGAATTCCGGCAATGGCGGAGGCGATGTGCATCAACGATCGGATTGCGGGAATGTTAGCAGATTCAGTGTGAGCTTCCGGCACCCTCCATCCGGATAGTTTTTCCCGATGAGGCGGAACGCCGGGCGGCATCGAGAATCTCGGCCACGATGACGTTCGTTTCCAGAGAAGAAGCTGCGTCAGGCTTGGCCCCATCCAGAACAACTGCCCTCAACAATGACACCGAATCGTCCGACGGAGCGGCTACGGGCTTGGCGGGCATCTGCTTTTCTTCCTCACCTTTGAGCCGCACGCGCACATCATCGTGTCGGACCGTAATTACATAGCCAGTTTGTCCGTAAACTTCCATGTCCTTGCGGTCGAATGGCCAGTTCCACGATGCCTGCAAAATCGCCTGAGCCTTCGGGTACGTCAGAATGATCGTCGCTTCGTCATCCACTCGCGGGTAAAGCTCGGGCTTGATCTGTTGAGCTACCGCCGTCACTGACGTGGGACGCTGACCATCCATCAGCCATGTCATCAGATCTGCGCCGTAGCATCCGAAATCGTGTAGCGCGCCGTCGCCGCCGAGTTTGGGATCGTTGAGCCACGCCAGGAACTCGGGCGCCACGTTGATTTCTTTCGGTCCCTGGTGTCCATCGTGGACGACGACTTTGCGAATGTCGCCAATAGCTTTTTCGTGAACCATGTCGTAGGCCGCGTGGTTGCTGCGGTACCACGAGGTCTCATAGTTCACCATCACTTGAATCTTGCCCTTGCGTGCCGCTTCGGCGATGGCATGGGCATCCTCGGCGCTGACCGCCAGCGGCTTTTCCATCATGACGGGAATTCCGTGACGCGCGCTGATTTCCACAACACGGCGATGGTCGTACGTGTTGGTGTATGCCAGGACGGCCTGCGGATGCGTCTTTTGCAGCATGTCTTCCAGGTCGGTATAGAACAGACTCTTGTCGAGGTTGAATTCAGCGGCATAACGTGCCGCGAGTTGCTGGTCCGGCTCGGAGATTGCAATTACTTCGATATTGGGTTGATGCAGATACTTTTTGAGAAAGCCTTCGACATGCCCGTGAGTCATCCCGGCAATGGCGACTTTAATCGGTTGAGATCCGGCTGACGTTTGTGCGGAAGACATCGTGATCGTAAGGAAAAGAAAACCAGCTAAAAGCATGCTGCAAAGCTTTCTCATTGAGCACCTTTGGAATACGCCGGAGATGGTATCAGATTCAGGCGACGAAACTCGCCTACGGTTTTGCATGCGCAGCGGTCAGGGCATTCTGTATCGCCTGCAACTCTTTCAACACTCCGCGCAGTTTGGTGGACTCCAGCGCGTTGGCTCCGTCAGATTTAGCGTGCAAGGGATTCTCGTGAACTTCCATGAAAATTCCATCCACCCCCGCTGCCACGGCGGCCCGCGCAAGAACGGGAATGAATTCGGGCTGCCCTCCACTAACCGCCTTTTCTTCATCGGCAGCCGAGGACGGCAGCTGAACCGAATGGGTGGCGTCGAAAACTACGGGCACAAATTTGCGCATGATGGGCAGGGAGCGCATGTCCACCACAAGATTGTTGTACCCGAAGCTGGCTCCCCGTTCGGTGACGAAAATCTTGTCATTCCCCGCGCTACGGCATTTATCGACAACGTGTCGCATATCAGGGGGGGAAACGAACTGGCCCTTCTTGATGTTCACCACCCGCTCGGTCATGGCTGCGGCGACGACCAGATCAGTCTGGCGGCAAAGGAACGCCGGGATTTGAAGGATGTCAGCCACTTCGGCAACCTTGGCCACATCAGCGGTTTCGTGCACGTCGGTCAGGACCGGCACGTGTACTTCATCTTTAACTTTTTTCAGGATGCGCAAACCTTCCGTCAGGCCGGGGCCACGATAGCTTCGTATTGAAGTACGATTCGCTTTGTCATACGACGCTTTGAAGATGAAAGGGAAGTTGAGAGAACGCGCGACTCCTTTGATCACTTCAGCCATAAAGAGCGCGTGCTCTTCGCTTTCGATCACACACGGCCCGGCAATAAGAAAGAGATTTCCCCCACCAATCCGGACTGTGTCGATTTGAAAAGAAGTGGTCATCGGCTTGAGGCAATTTGTGTTCTGGTGTCGAGCATCGATCGCCGGGTTAGATCCTGATCTTCTCCGGCCGATGAAACATTTCTACTTCGGAGGCTGTCTTGTCTGCCCGCCGCTTTAGCCCATGTTCGTAAGCTGCGCCCACGAAGGTCTTGAACAGCGGATGGGGCTCCAGAGGTTTTGACTTGAACTCGGGATGGAACTGGCAGCCAATGAAATGCGGATGGTCGGGCAGTTCAATCATTTCCACGTAAGTGCCATCTGGCGTCGAACCGGAAATCCGCAGCCCTCCAGCGATCAACGTTTCTTCGTATTCCCGGTTGAATTCATAGCGATGGCGGTGCCGTTCGCTGATTTCCAGCTGCCCATAAATCTTGTGCGCCAGGGTTCCCGGCTCGATCTTGCAGGGCCATGCTCCCAGCCGCATCGTCCCGCCCAATTCCTCCACTCCGCGTAATTCGCGTAATTTGTAAATTACGCGGTGCGGAGTGGCGGGATCGAATTCGCTGGAGTTGGCGTCAGACAGTCCGCACACATTGCGGGCAAACTCGATGCACGCCGTCTGCATGCCCAGGCAGATGCCAAAATAGGGGACTTTGTTTTCGCGGGCATACCGAATTGCAATCAGCATCCCTTCGATCCCACGCTTGCCAAATCCACCTGGAACCAGCAGACCGTCATAGTCTGCGAGCTGTTCTTCAAAAGTCCGGTCTCCGGTTTCAAGGCCTTCGGCTTCAATCCAGTTGATGTTCAGTTTCAGATTGTGCGCCAGCGCGCCATGCACAAGCGCTTCTTTCAGCGACTTGTAGGAGTCTTCGTACTCGACATACTTGCCCACAATCCCGATCGTGACTTCGGCCTTCGGGTTGTAGACCCGTTGGACGATGTCTTCCCAATTCCTCAGATCGCGATCCTTGGCCTCGAGACGAAGGTAGCGCAGCACCAGCGAGTCCACGCCTTCACGCGAGAACACCAGCGGGACTTCGTAGATGGAAGCAACATCTTTGGCGGTGATGACCGCCTCTTCTTCCACATTGCAGAACAGCGCAATCTTCGACTTGATTTCTTTGGACAGAAAGCGATCGGTGCGGCAGAGCAAAATATCGGGCTGGATTCCAATGCTCAGTAATTCTTTTACCGAGTGCTGCGTCGGCTTGGTCTTGAGTTCCTGCGCAGCGGCAATGAACGGCACCAGAGTCACGTGCATGAACAATGTATGGTCACGGCCCAGTTCCTGACGCATCTGCCGAATCGCTTCCATGAAGGGCAGCGACTCGATATCGCCGACGGTTCCGCCGACTTCCACAATGGCGACGTCGACATCCTGCGCGACCTTTTTCATCGCAGCTTTGATCTCATTTGTCACATGAGGAATTACTTGAACAGTTTTCCCTAAATAATCTCCGCGGCGCTCTTTGGCTATGATCTGCTCGTAGATTCGCCCCGTCGTCCAATTGTTGTCGCGGGACAGCTTGGCGTGGGTGAAGCGTTCGTAGTGGCCGAGGTCAAGGTCGGTTTCGGCGCCGTCGTCGGTGACAAAAACCTCCCCATGCTGGAACGGCGACATGGTGCCGGGGTCGACGTTGAGGTAAGGGTCGAACTTCATGAGGTTGACTTTCAGCCCACGGCTCTCCAACAGGCAGCCCATCGAGGCCGCCGCCAGACCTTTGCCCAACGAAGACACCACGCCACCGGTCACAAAGATGTACTTTGCCGACATCGATTCCTCACCTTAAATTGTCTTTGAGAATTTCGTGCAGGATGGGTGCACAACTGATTATGCCAGAAAAATATTCTGGTGACCAGATCAAGTTTCCCGGCGCTTTGCCAGCGTCCCTCTTCGCCAGGAATCGGCTGTCAGCATGGCTATCTTCTTGGACTTTGCACGAGAATAAGGCTGATGAATGGACACCGTCGAATGCTAATGACATCGCAGGGGTACACTGGCTGGCATCCGATGGCATCCAATAAATCAGATGGTATGAGGAAACTCAATCGAATCCTCGCAGCCTTGCTGGTGGGAACGTTGGTTCCCCTGACGGGTGTTCTTGCCTCCGCTCAGCAACTCGCCAGGCGCCTGATCCTCAAAGACGGTTCTTATCAGCTTGCGACCAAGTGGGAAGTCAAAGGCGACCGGCTTCGCTACCTGAGCGCCGAGCGCAATGAGTGGGAGGAAGTCCCAAATTCACTGGTGGACTGGCCCGCGACCGATAAATTCGAAAAGGAACGCGCCGCTGGTAAGCCCGACGCGAAAGCAATTGCTCTCGATAAGGAACTCGAGGAGGAACGCAAGGCTGACGAAGCCAGGTCTCCCGCATGTTGCTCCAGGTCTGCGCTTGCCCGACGATGGGGGCGTCATACTGCTTGATAATTTCGAATCGCAGCCGCAGTTGGTGGAGTTGGCGCAGAACAGCGGCGAGCTACACAAGGATGTAAAAGGCAACATTCTGCGCGCAACCATTAACCCAGTAGCCAGCGCCAGACAGAAGATTCAGCTTCCCGGAGTGCACTCGAAAATTCAGGCACACGCGACTGTGCCGGCTATTTACGTGAATGTCGATCAACAGGACCAGCTCGACAAGGCGACCCAAATCGCGGAGAAATCGAAGGAAGAAACGCTACCCTGGGACCGTTTTCGTATCGTGCGCCTGCAGGTCAATAAGGACAAGCGCATTGTCGGGGACGTCAAGGTCGCGATTTACGGTAAGGTCAGCCAGGATCAGAAACTTGTGCCCACGACTGCAACGAAGATCACAGGGGGCTGGGTTAAGGTCACGCCGTCCAGTGACCTCGAACCGGGTGAATACGCTGTGGTCGAGTTGCTAGGGAAAGAAGGCATGAACCTTTATGTTTGGGATTTCGGCGTAAACCCGCAGGCGGGAGCCAATCCGACAGCGTGGAAACCGGAGCCATCAGCGACCAAGCCAGTTGCGGACACTCCGAAAGAGTTGGAGAAGCGGTAGGGACTCAGAGTTCGGGGCGAGCAATCGAGCGATCAGCATTTCCCCTCTTTCATTCCAACTCTTTCGTTTCCTCCTGAATTCTTTTCCAGGCACGTTCCACGTGTCGAAGCTCCGTGTTCGCCTGACCCACACAAAATCGCAGCGTCATGCGGTCATTCAGGCGCGTATGGGTCAAATAAAGATCCCCGCTGCGGTTGAGATTGTCCATCAATTTCTGATTCATCGCGTCTCCTCCCTTGTGGCGGAAGCAGACCAGATTTAGCGGCACGGGCGCGGCCAACTCAAAGCGCTCGTCTTTCTTGACCCAACTGGCAAAATCCTGCGCCAATGCAACATGTCTTCGGATGTGATGCTGCAAACCTTCCACTCCGTAATGGCGGATGACGAACCAAAGCTTGAGCGCGCGAAAACGACGGCCCAGCGGAATTTGCCAATCACGATAATCGATCACAGCTCCAGTTTCGGTCGCCTTGTTTTTTAGATATTCCGGCAGGACACTCAACGTCTGAATGAGCGCTTTGCGGTCGGCGACGTAAAAGCAGTCGCAGTCGAAGTTGGTGAACATCCATTTGTGCGGGTTGAAGCAATAGCTGTCGGCGACCTCGATGCCGGCATGAATGTGGCGAAATTCGGGACACAGCGCCGCTGTCCCTGACATGGCGGCATCCACGTGAAGCCACAACTTGTTCTGCTGGCAGATGCGGCCGATTTCCGGCACCGGATCAATCGCATTCGATGACGTGGTGCCTACGCTGGCACAAACGAAAAACGGAGTCAGTCCTGCACCGCGGTCCTGCTCAATCTGCCGCGCCAGTGCCTCGGGGCGCATAGCAAAATTCTCATCTACTTCGATCAACCGCAGATTTTTCTTACCTATTCCCGCGATCTGGGCATCTTTCTCCAACGAAGAATGTGCATGCGATGAGGTGTAGGCCACCAGTTTTCCATCACAGCCACTGATGTTGCTGGCGAAATTCGTGGCTCGTTCCCGGGCTACCAGCAAGGCGCACAGCGTGGCGCTCGAAGCGGTGTCTTGAATTACTCCCCCGCCAGTTGCTCGTCGAAAGAAACTTCTGCGGCAAATCCAGCATCTGAACCAAGCCAGTCCAGCACGTGCGTTTCCAGTTCAGTACAGGCCGGACTCGTCGCCCATAACATCCCCTGCACGCCCAAGTCCGGAAGAGAGAAGATCCCCGAGAATCGACGGACCCGATGTATTGGAAGGGAAGAATGCGAAGAAATTCGGCGATTGCCAGTGCGTCACGCCGGGAAGAATCAACTTTTCGATGTCCGCCAAGATGGCAGCGAACGCCTCGCCTTGCTCCGGAGGGTCGACAGGCAAAGACGCTCGAATCTGCCCCGGCTCCGCCCGGGAAAGCACGGGATATGATTCAATGCGCTCGTAGTAGTCGGCGATCCAGTCGACAACCGCATGTCCGTGGCGCCGGAATTCGTCTGGGGTCATGTGAAAAGACTTTTCGGTGGCCATGATTCTCCGTGTCGGGCTGAAAATCTCACGCGGCAAGGCGTTACGATCAAATCGGATCAGGCTAGTTGCCCATAGTAGACCAGTGTGTTGTATTCGAACGCGACTCGTCCGCTCTTCTGATGAGCATCAAATATTTGCCGCAGTTCTTTGATCATGGGCTCATACGCTACATCGTCGGACTGAGGGGTGTAGGAAGAAGACAATAATCGTCCTTCGAGCGCGGGATAGTCGAACTCCTGCAGGTAGTCAAAGGTGCGAAGCTGAAATGGGGAAGGCGCAAAAAAGCTTTCGATTTCCTGCGTCGTGCGTTCATGGCGGACGCTTGCATAGTCCGTTCCGTACCGAATTAGCAACCGCTCGAAGTCGCGAAGAAAAGGTGTCGAGTCCAGCCGCCGCTCGTTCCACAACAGCACGGTCCAGCCGCCGGGCTTGAGAATGCGAATAAATTCGCGCCGCGCTTTTGGGCGATCAAACCAGTGTGCCGCCTGGGCTGCAGTCACAACGTCGACAGCCCGATTCCGTCAGAGTTGTCTCTTCTGCCGTACCCTCCACGCTGGTGAAGCGTGGAAAGTCACGCAGAAATTCTTCGCCCGCCTTGCGCATGTCCGCATTCGGTTCGACGCCGAAGACGGGATTGCCGTTCTCCAGCAGCATTCGCGTAAAAATGCCCGTGCCTGAAGCAATGTCGGCGACGATGGCATCAGGTGTGAGCCCACACTCTTTGTTAAGAAGGTCAATCACTACAGGCGGATAGGCAGGACGATAGCGAACGTAGTTTCCCACACGAGAGGAAAATCGCTGGGTCGGGTCTCCGACAGTCATGGATTAATTTTAGCGCGGGAAGCGAGTAAGAAATTCAACGAGCGAAGCCGCATCCCTCTTGGCTCCGCGCCCAGAGCGAGCTCCTTTATCGCAGCGGGGAGAAGCCAGACCGTCATTCGCTCAAACCCGCCCGAATTGCTAAATTAGAAGCTTCACCATGCGCCTCGTCGTCAAAGTCGGCACCAGTCTCATTGCACCCGGAGGCCGCATTGACACGACTCGAATGCGCGCGCTTGTCGATCAACTCGACCTTTCTCGTCATGAGTATCTGATTGTCAGCTCCGGGGCGATTGCCTCCGGGATGGCTCATCTTGACCTCAACGAGCGACCGGCCACCGTGCCTCTCATGCAAGCCTGCGCCGCTGTGGGACAAAGTTTGCTGATGCATACCTACGAACAGCTTTTCTTCGGCAAGAAAGTGGTGGCACAACTCCTGCTTTCAAGCGATGACTTCACCTCGCCCGTCCGCTACCGCAATCTGCAGAATGCGCTGCACGAATTGTTGAAGCTTGGCGTGGTTCCGGTGGTCAACGAAAATGACAGTGTTTCGGTTCGCGAACTGGTAGGCGCGTTTGGCGACAACGATGAACTCAGCGCCTTGCTCGCCACCGCCGTCAAAGCCGACTGGCTGCTTCTGCTCACCGACGTGGACGGTTTTTATGTCCCTAAAGGAAAGCAGTCCCGGTTGCTGCGCACAGTGCGCAAGCTTACCCCGCAGATGGAAGCGCTTTGCAATGGCAAGGGCAAGCTCGGAACGGGAGGAATGCGTTCCAAATTGCGCGCGGCCAAACTGGCGAGCGAAGCTGGAGCAAGCGTTGCCATCGCCAATGGCCGCCACGCCCAGGTCATTCCGTGGGCTCTCGAACGTAAAATTGGGACTTATTTCCCGCCGAAACGCAGAAGGTCCTCGCATGGCAACTAGCCTCCGGACGCCAGCCGCGACCCGCGACAAGCTTTTGCGCGCGAGAGAAGCGGCGGCTCGTCTGGCGCAACTTACCACCGCCGAGAAGAATGCGTTATTGCTGGCGATTGCCGACGCGATTGCTGCCAACTCCGCCAATATTATTGAGGCGAACCATGAGGATCTGACTTCGTCCGGACTTGCCGGAGCGATGCGCGACCGTCTTTTGCTCACGCCCGAGCGAATCGCGGCCATGGTAAGCGGCGTTCGCGAAATCGCCGGTCTCGCCGATCCGGTGGGTACGACTTTAGAAGAGTGGACTCGTCCTAATGGGCTGCGTATCCGCAAAGTGCGTGTGCCACTGGGGGTTGTCGGCGTGATCTACGAATCGCGGCCCAATGTGACCGTCGATACGGTCTCATTGGCGCTCAAGACCGGCAATGCGATTGTCCTGCGAGGCGGCAAGGAAGCAGTCCATAGCAATGAAAGGCTCGTTGAAATTATGACCGCGGTGGCTGGAGTTCCAGAGGGTGCGATTGAGCTTCTGGATTCCCGCACCCGCGATTCCATTCACGAGCTAATCAAGTCGCGCGGGTTGGTCGAAGTACTGATTCCCCGAGGCGGACCGGGTTTGATTTCGTTCGTGACTGAAAACGCAACTGTGCCCGTGATCGAAACCGGGGCAGGGAATTGCCATATCTTCGTGGACGAATCTGCAGACTTCGACATGGCCGACCGCATCGTGATCAATGCCAAGACACAGCGTCCATCGGTATGCAATGCGGCTGAAAAACTTCTGGTGCACGAACGCATCACCGCGGAATATGTCCCTCGAGTTGTGAAGAAACTTCTGGAAAGCGGCGTTGAAGTTCGCGGTGACGATGAAACGCGACGTCTTGCTGTTGGAATGCCCGTCGCTTCGGCGCAGGTTGAAGACTGGGACGAAGAGTATTTGCGGATGTGCATCGCAATTCGCATAGTGGCGAACATGGGCGAGGCGATCGATCACATCAACCGCTATTCCACGAAAAACTCGGAAGCCATCGTGACCAGCGACGAAGCCCGCGCGCGGCAGTTTCTGCGACATGTGGATTCCGCCGTCGTGTACTGGAATGCCTCGACGAGATTTTCCGATGGCGGAGAGTTTGGTTTTGGCGCGGAGATGGGCATAAGCACCCAAAAGTTGCACTGCCGCGGTCCTTTCGCGCTGGCGGAGTTAACTTCTGCGAAATATGAAGTCATCGGTACGGGTCAGGTGCGATAGAAGTTGTCCGTTGTTTGCGGCTTGGTAAATGAATGAAAACGAGGTGAAAGAAGTTGTTGCAGCCCGGCGACATGGCACCTGATTTCGATCTTCCTGTCCTGATTGGCGGGGTAAAGAAGCAGTTCAGACTCTCCGAGCGCCGAGGCAAAGAGCACCTGGTGCTGGCTTTTTATCCGGTGAACTGGGAACGGCTCAGCGCCCAGCAAATGATTGCCTACCAGGTGGAACGGGAGAAATTCCTCGAACGCAAGGCCGAAATTGTCACTGTCAGCGTGGATCACATCATGAGCACTACTTCATGGGAGCGCGAGATCGGCCCCTTTGATTTCCTGATGTGCAGCGATTTCTGGCCGCACGGAGAAGTAAGCCGCCAGTACGGGGTGTTGCGGAAGACCAACCCCCTAGCCGGGGCCAGCGACCGGGCGATCTTTGTTGTCGACAAGGCAGGCAAGATTGCATTCAGTAGGATTTATGGCCTCGACCAGGTTCCCGACATCAATGAGACGCTAGAAGCGCTGCGGCGCCCGTAAATTTGCCGCGAAGTCCTGGGAGCGAGATGAGTTGTGAGCAAGCGCAGACAACAGGAGCCCGATGAAACTGATCTCCGCCGTTGTTCTCTTCGTTCTTTTTTTCCCCACCCTGAGCGGTACGTCGGAGTCTGCCCCGTCATCCGGTAACCCAAGTACACTTTTCGGATTCCGTAATTCGGCCGATGAGATGACCCAGGAAATTCGCTTCATGGTTGTGCCAGACCCGAAGCTCGCGGAAGAACACCTCCGCATATTGACCCAAGCGCCTCACATGGCCGGAACTCCCGAAGACAAGGCAACTGCGGACTATGTAGCGCAAAAGTTCCGCGATGCCGGCCTGGAGACCGAGATCGTCGAATATCGCGTCTGGATGAATTATCCGCTCGAAATCAGCGTAGATGTTACGGCGCCCGCAGGGGTCAGCATGCATGGTCCAACCCGCGAGCGGGTGAACGGCGATCCCTACCAGGACGACCCTCGGGTAGTGACGCCCTTCAACAGCATGTCGCCGTCAGGTGATGTCGAAGCCGAAGTGGTGTATGCGAACTATGGGTCGCCAGACGATTTTCAAAAGCTCGAACAGCTGAAAATAGATGTCCGCGGCAAGATTGTCCTGGTGCGTTACGGCCAGAACTTTCGTGGCGTAAAAGCATTTATCGCCCAGGAGCATGGCGCTGCGGGCGTTCTTATCTACTCCGATCCGGCAGATGACGGCTGGCGTCACGGAGATAAATATCCGCAGGGTCCGTGGCGTCCTGACACAGGCGTACAGCGCGGCTCCATCGGTTATATGTTCCAGTTTCCTGGCGATCCAACCACGCCGGGAATCGCGTCCCTGCCATCGCTGCCCGATTCCAAACGCACGCTTCCCGGCCAATCCGCGCAATTGCCGACCATTCCGACGACGCCGATTTCCTATGCAGACGCCTGGCCGATTCTCGAACATCTTGGCGGACCAGACTCGCCGCGCGAGTGGCAAGGCGCGCTGCCCTTTACCTATCACGTTGGAGCGGGGCCCGTGAAGGTGAAGATGCACCTCAAACAGGACTATCAGCTGCGCACCATCTGGAATGTTATCGGTCGAATACGCGGTAGTGAACTACCTGACCAGTGGGTGGTTGCCGGCAATCATCGCGATGCCTGGGTTTATGGCGCAGTCGATCCAAATAGCGGCACCGCGGCGATGCTGGAATCGGTGCACGGCATCGGGGAGTTACTCAAGTCTGGATGGAAACCCAAGCGGTCAATCGTGTTTGCCAGTTGGGACGCCGAGGAAGAGGGTCTGATCGGTTCCACCGAATGGGGCGAGCAGCACGAAGCGGAACTGGCCAACGCGGTTGCTTACTTCAATATGGACGTTGCCGTCTCAGGTTCGAAGTTTGGCGCCTCGTCGGTGCCGACGCTCAAACAATTTCTCCGCGAGATCACCAAAGTGATACCTGGTCCCAAAGGAGGCATGTTGTATGACGACTGGAAAAAGAGCAGCCAGCCGAGTGGAGATGCCGACCGGAAGCCGACCCAGGACATTGGCGGCACGGAACGCCTTCCCGCCGCACAAGGCAAGTCGGAAATCTCCGTCGGCGACTTAGGCAGCGGATCCGACTACAGTGTTTTTCTGCAGCATCTGGGCGTGCCATCATCTGACATCAGCTCTTCCGGATCGTACGGCGTGTATCACTCGGTTTTTGACAACTTCAACTGGTTCAAGAAATTTGGAGATCCGGATTTCATCTACGAACAGGAGATGGCGCGGATGTTCGGGGTGGAGGCCATTCGCATGGCGGATGCTGACGTGCTCCCCTACGACTACGAGGAATATGGCAAAGAAATCGCCAGCTATGTCGAAGCCGCACGGAGAAAAGCGGAAAATGTGTTCGGCAGCCAGTCTCCCAATTTCGCCGAAGCGGCGCGAGCTGCTCATCAATTCGAACAGGCGGGAGCGAAAATCCTGCATAAGCAGCAGAATCCCGGTAGTGACTCGGCGAGGCTCAATCAAAGCCTGCGTCAGGCAGAGCGGGCCCTGCTGATCCCTGAAGGGCTGCCAAACCGCCCCTGGTTCCGTCACGCGATTTATGCGCCTGGACAATACACCGGCTATGCAGCGGTAGTGATCCCGGGCGTGAACGAGGCCATCGACAAACACGATCTGGAGCGGACCCGGCAGCAGCTCGCAGTTCTGACGGCGGCGCTGAATCGTGCGGTCCGAGTGCTGGAGGTCTCCCGCTAATGAATCCAACCCATGCGGTTGCTCAGATCCTGAAGAATTTGCCCTCGGCAGCGGCCGCTACTTTTCTTGCCTTGTTTCCCATCGTCAATCCATTCGGTGGAGTACCGCTGTTTTTTGCCCTGACCGCGGATTTCCCCTCCGAGGAACGCAACCGTACCGCGATGAAGACCGCGTTGTATGTTTTCGGAATCCTCGTGACCTTCATGTTTTTCGGGCGCTTCGTCCTCAACTTTTTCGGAATTTCGCTGCCGGTCCTGCAGATCGCCGGCGGGCTTATCGTGGCCCATACGGCTTGGGGAATGGTGACGGCGTCTACCCGAATCACCCCTGCGGAGAGCGACGAGGCCGCCGAGAAGACCGACATTTCGCTGACACCAATGGCGATGCCGATGCTCTCCGGACCTGGCTCGATCGGGGTTGTGATGGGGCTGGCGGCCAACGCTGCCAGTATGACAACTTACCTGGGCATGGTGATCGGGATCTCGGCCTTGGCTCTCAGTGTCTATTTATTTCTGCGCCTGGGAGGGCCGATGGTCGCGAGGTTGGGGCCAGGGGCGGTCGCCGGCATCACTAGAATTTTTGGCTTTTTGATATTTGCGGTGGCGGTGCAACTGGTGTGGGACGGCGCAACTGAATTCAACAAATAACTACGTGGGGACAGCCGTCCTCGGCTGTCCTGGCTTAGCGAAGCTCGGCGGAATTGTGATTGGACGAAAAGCTAAAGAGCAACTGCTCAACTCCGTTGAGCCGGACAGCCGAGGGCGGCTGCCCCACGTAGTTTGTGGCGGACCTCGGCGGCTAAAGCCGCGCCTTCTGCGACTCTGGTGGCACGACTGAAGTCGTGCCCTTCCCGGGGTTCGAAGTTTCCGGGTCAGGTGTTGAACTCTTCCCGACTTGAAATCTTGTCGGCCTATTTCAAGCTGACCAGCTTGTCTACGAGTTCTGAGTAGTCTTTCTTTTCGAGTCCGTGAACTTCTTTGTTGTACTCGTCCACTTTGCTTGAATAATTCATGGAGCAGAATTTCGGCCCACACATCGAGCAGAAGGCAGCGCCCTTGTAGTAGTCGTCGGGCAGGGTTTCGTCGTGCATCGAGCGCGCTGTTTCGGGATCGAGTGACAGCGCGAACTGTTTTTCCCAATCAAAGGTGTAGCGGGCGTAGCTGAGAGCGTCGTCACGATCTTGCGCGCCTGGACGATGGCGCGCGAGGTCGGCAGCGTGCGCGGCAATCTTGTAGGCGATGATGCCGTCCTTCACATCCTTCTCGTTCGGCAGACCCAGATGCTCCTTGGGTGTGACGTAGCACAGCATGGCAGCACCATGCCAGCCGATCATGGCGGCTCCGATGGCTGACGTGATGTGGTCGTATCCGGGAGCGATGTCCGTCACCAACGGACCGAGGGTATAGAACGGCGCTTCGTAGCAGAGCTCTTTTTCCTTGTCGACTTGTTCCTTGATCTTGTCGAGAGGCACGTGGCCGGGGCCTTCAATCATCACTTGCACGTCGTACTCCCAGGCCTTCTTGGTGAGCTCGCCTAGAGTTTTAAGCTCCGCGAACTGAGCTTCGTCGCTGGCGTCGGCAATACAGCCCGGACGCAGCCCATCGCCCAAGGAGAACGAAACGTCGTGCTTGATGAAAATCTTGCAAATGTCATCAAAGCACTCGTAAAGAAAGTTCTGCTTGTGATGATGCGCCATCCACTGCGCCAGAATTGCGCCGCCACGGCTCACGATGCCAGTGATGCGCTTTGAAACCATCGGCAAATATTGAATGAGCACGCCGGCATGGATGGTCATGTAATCCACACCCTGCTCCGCCTGCTCTTCGATCACCTCAAGCATGACCTGCTTGTTCAGATCTTCAATCCGTTTGACCCGCGAGATAGCCTCGTAAATAGGCACGGTGCCTATTGGCACAGGTGAGTGACGGAGAATCGCTTCACGAATCTCATGGATGTTGCCGCCGGTAGAAAGGTCCATCACGGTGTCGGCGCCATAGTGAACGGATGTGTGCAGCTTCTTGAGTTCTTCGTTGATCTCCGACGTTACCGCCGAATTGCCGATATTGGAATTGATCTTGCACAGCGAGGCCACGCCGATGCACATCGGTTCGAGTTCGGGGTGATTGATGTTCGCGGGAATAATCATGCGTCCGCGGGCGACTTCGTCGCGAACCAGCTCTGGGGAAAGCTTTTCCCGGTGCGCGACATATCCCATTTCCTCGGTGATCACCCCCCTGCGGGCATACCGCATCTGGGAGAAATTGCCATCGCTGTTCTTGCTCCTGCGGTCTGCGATCCACTCTGT
Source organism: Terriglobia bacterium (assembly GCA_963765715.1). Taxonomy (GTDB): domain Bacteria; phylum Acidobacteriota; class Terriglobia; order Terriglobales; family Acidobacteriaceae; genus JAIQFF01. The sequence goes on along the minus strand of CAVXXN010000013.1, from coordinate 211,531 downwards.
CCGAGGCCGGGGGACGTTGTTTCCATTGCCGCCATTACCATTCGTGCCGTTTGTGGGAGTCATTGCCAATAGGGTCCTTTTGAGTCGCTGTTGCCGATTATACGCTGCATGACGTGAGTCGATCAGGTAGGGAAGGGCACGTTCCGGGCCAATGTCGCCGTTCCGCGCTGCGAATTTTACGAAACTGGTGACAGAAACAAGACAACGTATAACATTTTCCTGTATTGCCCGTCTAAGGCGAAGGCCATAGAATCGACGGTCTGTCCAGCGAGGTTATTCATGCGTTTAGTTCGTCTTTTCCCGGTGGTTATTCTGCTTCTCGCAGTAAGTGGTTTGGCGCAATCCCAACCCGCTTTCAATACGAGCGCGATCGATAAGACGGTTGATCCGTGTGTTGATTTCTACCAGTATGCCTGTGGCAACTGGCTGAAGACCGCCGAGATCCCAGCCGATCAAACCTCCTGGGCAAGTTTCGTCGAAATTCGTGAAAGAAATGCGGCAGTGATGCGGCAGATTCTCGAGAAAGCCTCGACTGAGAGTGCTGGCCGTGATGTTATCGCGCAGAAAATCGGCGACTACTACGGCTCCTGCATGGATGAGAAAGCTGTCGAAGCCAAGGGATTGAAGCCGTTGCAACCCGAGCTCGACCGCATTGCGCAAGCGAAAGATAAGGCTTCCTTCATCGAGGCCGTCGCACGGGTGCACATGCTCGGACCCAATCCGTTGTTCAATTTTTATGCATCCCCTGACCTGCATAGCGCCAATGACGTAATCGCCTACATCGACCAGGGCGGGTTGTCTCTGCCCGACCGCGACTACTACCTCAAAGACGATCAGAAAATGGCTGATGCTCGAAAGAGCCTCGTGGAATATGCCACGCAGATGTTCGTACTTGAAGGGCAATCCGTCGAGCAGGCTGCTGCTTCGGCGCAGACGGTATTGAGGATTGAAACCGCGCTGGCCAAGGCTTCCATGGACCGCACGGCACGGCGCGATCCCAAAGTTCGGGATCACAAAATGACTCGCGAAGAAGCTGCGAGCCTGGCGCGCAACTTCTACCTAGACCGTTACTTCGCTGCCATGGGAACACCGAGTTTCTCGAGTCTGAATGTCACGAACCCGGATTTCTTCAAGCAAGTGAACACCGTTTTGGATACCGAATCTCTGGACGCTCTTCGCACCTATGTGACGTGGCATTTATTGGATGGCGCGGCTCCCTGGCTTTCTCAGCCATTTGTTGACGCCAATTTCAAAATGCAAAAGGTGCTGACTGGACAGGCAGAAATCAAGCCCCGATGGAAGCGTTGCGTGAGTTCCACTGACGATGCCCTCGGAGAAGCCCTGGGCCAGCGCTATGTGGAAGAAACTTTCGGCGCCGAAGGAAAACAGCGCATGCTGAACATGGTGGACGCGCTGGAAAAAAGCCTCGATCAGGATATCCGAAACCTTCCATGGATGACCGAAGAGACCAAACAACAGGCCAAAGTAAAACTTGACGCGATCCGCAACAAGATCGGCTACCCAGACATGTGGCGCGATTACAGCTCACTGAAGATCGTTCGCGGTGATCTGCTGGGGAACTTCTTGCGCGCGAACGAATTTGAGGCTCGCCGCCAGACTGCGAAGATCGGCAAACCCTTGGACCGTAACGAGTGGCAGATGACGCCACCCACCGTCAACGCCTATTACAGCCCGCCGAGAAACGAAATTGTTTTCCCCGCGGGAATTCTTCAGCCACCTTTCTTCGACAAGCAGGCCGACGACGCGGTTAACTTCGGAGGCATCGGCATGGTAATCGGCCACGAACTCACGCACGGCTTTGACGATCAGGGGCGTAAGTTTGATCCGCAAGGCAATCTTCGCGACTGGTGGACCGCACAGGATGGCACGGAATTTGAAAAACGCGCCAGTTGTGTCGCCGATGAATACAGCAACTTTATCGCTGTGGATGATTTGAAGCTGAATGGCAAGCTCACCCTTGGTGAAAATACCGCAGACAACGGCGGCGCTCGCATCGCCCTGATGGCGCTTGAGCAGATGATCGTGAGCAATCCTTCCGGCAGCGCAGCGCAGACTCTCGGAGGCTATTCGCCAGAACAGCGCTTCTTCCTGGGCGCCGGACGCGCCTGGTGCGAGAAGAGGCGTCCGGAATTCCAGCGAATGCTGGTCAGCGTGGATCCTCATTCGCCGGGCAAATATCGCATCAACGGGGTAGTGCGGAACATGCCGGAATTCCAGAAGGCGTTCAATTGCAAGGCGGGGCAACCGATGGTCCCGGAAAATGCTTGCCGCGTGTGGTAAGGCTTGAGAGAAAGGGGGCGGACAACGCGCCGCCCCTGCGATGCAGAATCAGAAGCCTTTCCTTCGTTGCTCACTATAGCGGCTCAGAGCATCGTTGATAATGGGATAAGCCTCCGCCGCCGGCTGAATCTTGTCCACTTCAACTGCTTTGCCTTCCAGTTGTTTGTAGTCCTGGAAGAAGCGCCGGAGCATGAGCAACCGGTGGGGTGGCATCTCGTCAGCCTCACGGTAGGTATTGAATTCAGGGTCCTGGGTTGCGACGGCGATAATCTTGTGGTCTTTCTTCCCAGTGTCGATCATGGTCATCAGGCCGATGGTACGGGCGTGTATCAAGGTCAATGGAACCACGGTCTCCTGGCATAGGACCAGCACGTCAAGCGGGTCGTCATCTTCGGCTAGAGTTTGGGGAATGAAGCCGTAGTTGGCGGGATAATAGACAGCGGAGTAGAGAACGCGGTCCAGCTTGATCAGTCCGCTGGCCTTATCAAGTTCGTACTTCACGCTGGATCCGAAGGGGATTTCGATGATGCTGGAAAACTCCTGCGGCAACATGTCGCCAGGGGTTACGTCATGCCATGGATGAATCATGATGCATTATAGATGGCCTTTTGGACATCTTGACCTGCCCTGACCGCCGGAATACAGTCAATAGGGCGGCAGAAATTTTCGCAATGTCAGCGGATACTCGGAAGTACCTCAAATTCGGCAGCGCAGTGACGGTAATCCTGCTTTCCCTGGGCTTTCTGGCTTATACCGGAGTGCAGGAGAGCAAGAGCTATTACGTCACGATTAGGGAACTGCACGGCATGGGCGACAGCGCCTACAGCAGGCATCTGCGCGTGGCCGGGAATGTCCAGCCGGGTTCGATCAGGCGGTCGGGCACCAGTGTCAACTTTGTGCTGATGGAAAACGATCAGCTTTTGCCTGTCGTCTATAGTGGAACAGAAGCCCCGCCGGATACATTCAAAGACGACTCCCAGGCATTGGCGGATGGTAGTTTTGGACGCGATGGCGTGTTTCACGCCAAGCAACTGCAAGCGAAATGCGCGTCAAAATACGCCCCCAAGACCGCAGACCCAAAAAGTGTCACGCAGATCCGAAGTCAAGGCTCTGCCGCGATGTCGAACTGATGCCTAACTGATCTCGCCAAATCCCCATCAAGGTGGTTGGCTTCGCCCTCGACTTCAACTCTTCCATCCGCTATCTTCCAGTCGTGGATTCTTCTTCCATCGTCGCAGTTACCTCTTTGGTCAAACAGTTTGGACGTTTTGCGGCGCTCAGAGGTGTGACCTCCGAATTTGCGGCGGGTCGGATCTACACAATTCTGGGCGACAACGGGGCAGGGAAGACCACTTTGCTGCGCGCGCTAGCGGGACTGGTACAGCCGACGAGTGGCAGCGTCACTATCCTGGGGACGTCCAATTTGCGAGAGATTTACCCCCAACTGGGCTACATGGCGCATCCGTCATTGCTATACGACGAATTGAATGGCATGGAAAATCTGCGCTATTTCGCGCGCCTGTACGGAATCATGGACGACCGTGGCTGCGCGGCCGTCATGACTGCGGTTGATCTTGATCCAGCACTGGCGCGGCCGGTTTCGCAGTATTCGCAAGGCATGAGGCAGAGGTTGTCGCTGGCGCGGGCGTTGCTGAATGATCCGAAAATCCTGTTACTGGACGAGCCGTTTTCCAACGTGGATCTTCGTTCCGCGAACGCTATGGTCGCACTCCTGGCGCAGATGCGTGATGCCGGCAAAACGATCTTTGTGGTGACTCACCAGGCGACGCTGCTGGCGGGCGTGGCCGACGAGTTCGTCTGGATGAACGCCGGGCAGATCACTCGCCGAACCCGCGAATTGCGACCGATCGAAGAGAACTCAAACCGCGAAAGCATGAGCGAACAACCATGAGCGCGACCCGATGAGCGAAGCCTCTGCGCCTGTAAGAGGTGTCGCCCGGGCCACGCTCGCCAAAGACCTGCGTCTGGAGTGGCGGTCAAAAGACGCGATCAACGCCATGCTGTTCTTTTCGATGCTGGTGGTTGTCGTCTTCAGTTTTTCATTCGATCCCAACGCGGAAGAGTCGCGCCAGATCGCCGGAGGATTGATCTGGGTGGCATTTCTCTTTGCCGCGGTCGTGGCGCTTAACCAGACCTGGGCCCGCGAGTTGCGCAATCAGGTTCTGGATGCTTATCGGGTTTCGCCGGCTCCGGCGAATTCTCTTTTCATGGCCAAGGCGTTGGGTAACTTTATTTTTGTTGGCGTGCTGGAAGTCCTCATGACGCCGCTGTTCATCATGTTCTACAAGCTGCGGGCGCTCGGTCCGGGATGGCAGCTCCTACCCATCGCTGCGCTGGGAACATGGGCCATCGTCGTCAACGGCACTTTTTTCGCCGCGATGTCGCTGCGCACCCGTAGCCGCGAGATCATGCTGCCTCTTCTTCTTTTTCCTGTTTCTATCCCAGCGCTGCTTGCGATGGTCAATGCAACCACTGCGATCTTGTCTGGAGAACTCTCCGCGAAGTTCTGGATTGTGTTGCTTACGACTTACGACGTGGTGTTTACTATCGCTTGTCTGCTGTTATTCGAACTTGTGCTGCACGCCGAATGAGCAGGCCGCGTAAAGAGAATTGGTGACCAACACCCCATGAAGCGCGCCTTCCCCATTTTTGCCGTGTTGACGGCGATTTTCCTGAGTTACGCGCTGTATGAGGCGCTGGTGGCGGCGCCTACCGAGCAGACCATGGGCAATGTGCAGCGTATTTTTTATTATCACGTGCCCTCCGCCTGGACGGCGTTTCTGCTTTTCTTCATCAACTTTGTCTGTTCAATTCAATTCCTGGTGCGCCGGGACAAGGTCGCCGACAACATTGCTAACTGGGTTGCCATTCTGGTCGGCCTTGGAGCGTGTGTGGCGGCGTTCGCGATCCGGCCGTTGCCCGCGGGCATAGAACCGTCTTCGGTTGCCACGACTGGGCTTGCCATCACCGGCCTATATTTTTTGATTAAGAAGTATTTTTCAGGCAAACGGACAGATGCGCTGGCGGTGGTTACGGCAGAAGTTGGAGTCGTATTTTGCACCGTGGTTCTGGTCACTGGCCCGCTTTGGGCGCGTCCAGTGTGGGGGATCTGGTGGACATGGGACGTCCGCCTGACGTCGACCCTGGTGCTTTGGTTGATTTACATCAGCTACCTGATGCTGCGCCGGTTCTCGACCAGCGGTCAGACCCCGGTATTAGCTGCTGCTCTCGCAATTTTCGGCGCGCTCGATGTCCCCCTGGTTTATTTCTCCATCTGGATATTTCGGACGCAACATCCCCAACCTGTGATTGGCGGCGGAGGTTCGATTGATCCGCGCATGTTGCACGTGCTTCTGATCAATTGGTTGGCATTCCTGTGCTTTGCCGGGCTGATTTGCCGTTCACGCTATCGTCTGGAGATTTTGCAGAGAGAAGTTGAGGAATTTCAGGCGCTGCAAGCCTTGCAACACGTAGGGGTGGCGCGATGAACTTTCTCTACGCGGCGTATACCGCAACCTGGTTGATCCACATCACTTATTTAGGAATTCTGGTGCGACGTTATCAGCGAGTGCGGAAAGAAATTGAAGAACTGAAGAAGACAAACGGCAAGACCTGACTTTGGCCTATCGTAACTTCCTAGCTATCAACGGTTAGTCGCCGAATTCCCGCTGGTCATTAACCTCAGTTGCAGCATTGGAGCGGAGGAATTCGTACTCTTCAATCATTGCAGCTATTCCGGTTCCCGAAAAAGACGCTGAGGTTTCGACCCTCACGACACGGGCAATGAAGCGCACCCGTACCTGTTCGGTCAGGGTTACATGCGGGGGAAATGTCATGGTCACTTCCATGCGCGCGCCCTCGGCCAGAGGACGATCAAGATAGAAAAAAACGCCGCGCGCGCTGACATTTTGGGTTTCCGTCGAAAGGTCGCGAAGACCCTGTCCTGCGATCCGAACAGTTGCCGGCAATCGCATATCAAAGCGCCGCATGACTCGCCGGTCTTGCTGTGTCAAACGTTCACTTTGCAGACTCATGAATCCAGACCCGGTCAAATTTCACCCCAATGAAGGCATCCATCCATGTCGCATGGAAGATGCACTCACGTCAGATTTACTTATTCACCAACAGTTTGCAAGCGCAAAATCACCGGGAACTGATTCGGTTAACGCTTTCTAAGCGCTAGGGGAGGGAGAAGCGCAGACTGAGACGAAGTAGGAATGATTGCACGTCAACTACCAGTGGCCGTTTGTTCCCCGCGAAGCCAGCGGGTGGGCAAACAAAGGGGGTTGGGGGTACCAAAATAATTCCCCATAACGAAACAAGTGAAATGGTTTGCACATGAACAGTCTTTTCGAGGACCTCGTGGAACTCCGGTCTTGTACATGCAAAGACAAGCTTTCGAACGAAGCGCGGCATCTCAGAGACTCTCTCGGCGCATCTGAACCATCCAGGATGCGGGGAAGGTCTGCGTTCCGGTGTGCTTTGTGTCAAAAAGTCCGACAGGTCGTCACTCCGGATCAGTCTTTTGTCGACTAAGCGACGTTTCCGTTACGTGGATTTGTCTTGCTCCGTGTTTCACGACGAGAATTGTTTTGGATTTGGGACTTCACGACCACCGAAGGGCTGCGCGGCTTGACAGTCTATCCGTCAGATGTTTAAGTAGTTACTTATTTTTCGCCTATATATTCTGGTGACAAGTACGCGCACCGCTTCGCAGACGCGAGCCGGACTGCTGTTTGCGTGCCGTCCTTACTTCCTCTCCATGAATCGAAATATCCGGAGGAGCTGGTGACATTGAACTTCCGTGGGTTGGGGACAGGCTACCGTCCTGTTTTGATGTCGTTCGCCGTCTTGTTACTCGGGGTTCTTGCATTGGCGTCAGGGGGAGCGGTACCAAAGTTGCCCGTCTCAGTCGCGAACCAGTCAGCCGCGGTTGCCCCGGCCTCTTCTGAAGTCAGTTCAGGCCACAAAAGCACCGAGCCCTCGCCGAGCAAAGTTCTGTTGGGTCAACTCCCGTTAATATTCGAACCGAATCAGGGTCAGACTGCCTCGCAGGTGAAGTTTCTGGCACGCGGCGCCGGTTATGGGCTCTTCCTTACTTCTGATCAGGCCGTATTGACCTTTGGTTCGCGCCTCAAGAGTCCGGCAGTGCGCATGCAATTGGCAGGTGCAAGCCCAAACGCGGTGGTGACCGGAGACGAACCACTTCCCGGCAAAAGCAATTACTTCATTGGCAATAACCCGGCCAATTGGCATCGCGACATTCCGCAGTTTGCCCGCGTCCGTTATCAGAAGGTATATCCAGGCGTTGACCTCGTTTATTACGGCAAGCAGGGGCAGTTGGAATATGACTTCGAAGTAGCTCCTGGATCCGATCCGCGGTCGATAGCCTTCCAGTTCGAAGGGTCGCGGAAACCCAGGATCGATCGCCAAGGTGACCTGGTATTGGCGACCAGCAGCGGCGCCGTGAAATTGAAAGCGCCCCTTATTTATCAGAATGAAAATAGTCAGCAAAAGTTGATAGCTGGCCGTTTTCTGGTGCGCGACGATGGCAAGGTAGGCTTTGCGGTCGGTTCGTACGACCGCAGCCGGATGTTGGTGATTGATCCCGTTCTCTCGTTTTCGACGTACTTTGGCGGCACCGGGAACGAAGCGTGTTCAGTGATCACCGGAGTGGCAACGCCGCCTTCGGGATGTCCGGCGATAGCGGTGGACGCCTCCTCGAACATTTACCTCGCCGGCTCGACCACGTCTGCCGATTTCCCTATCACTCCGCAGCCAGCGACTGCTCCTCCGCCCGCGGCCTTTCAGCCCGCGATCGCAACTCCCCCGGACGTTTTCGTGTCAAAGTTGAACGCTGCCGGGAACGCTATCGTGTTTTCGACTTATTTAGGTGGCGATGGCGCTGACATCAGCGCCGGAGTCGCGGTGGATTCCGCTTTTAACGTGATCGTCGCCGGGACTACGACTTCCACTAACTTTCCGACTAATGGTTCCGCATTTCAGGCCACCCCGGCCAGCGCGGGTGCGCATGCATTTGTCAGCAAGTTGGACGCGACCGGGCACTCTCTCATCTACTCGACCTATCTCTCCGGTAACGGCGTTGAATCCGCTCGTGGTCTTGCAGTGGACTTTAAGGACAAGATTTATGTAATCGGCACGACCACTTCAACAAATACGCCGGATGCAAGTCACTCATTTCCTGCAACGCTTGGAGCGCTACAGGTTACGTCGCTGGGAACGTCGCAGTTTTTTGTGAGCAAGGTTGACCCTGTCCTGATCGGATTTCCCAGCCTGGTCTATTCCACCTACTTTGGTGGTGGAAGCCCGATCAACGGGCTTACCCTCGGCGGCGCCATCGCAGTGGACGCGAACGCTAACGTTTACATCACCGGCGGTACGAACTTTCAGCACACTGGAAGCGCAACAACGGATTTTCCGATCGTGAACGCGTACCAGGGCTGCCTCGACACGCCGCCCCCGGCGACTCCACCTACCACAACGCCGAATTGCGACACTTCGTTGACGGCGCCGGACGCATTTGTCGCCAAGTTCAATCCGGCGGCGGCATCGGGCTCACAGTTGCTCTACTCGACCTATCTGGGCGGTACCGGGGACGACGCAGGATTCGGTATCGCGGTGGACTCGGGCCTTAGCGCTTACGTCACCGGCTCCACAACATCTACTGGCACCGGCGGGATTGTGATTCCCACCGGAACCACCGCATTCCAGGGCGCTAACGGCGGAGGGATTGACGCTTTTCTGGGAAAATTTGGCAATCCATGCACCGGCTCGTCCTGCACGACCACAACCGTGCCTTTGACTTACTTTTCGTATCTGGGCGGATCCGCTACGGATGTCGGTTTGGGTATAGCGGTTGATAGTTTGCAAGGTGCGCGCATTGCCGGGTGGACCGGTTCTCCGAATTTTCCGGTACCCAACAACCCGATCCAACCCGGCCTGATCGGACCATTCGATGCGTTTGCCGTCCGCATTGATACGACGGCCGCGTCTTCGACCTCATTGGGTCACTACGGTACGTACCTGGGTGGCAGCGGCAGCGATTTTGCAACCGGCATCGCGGTCGACGCTCGCGGGAACAGCTATATCGTCGGTGAGACCAATTCGAACAATTTTCCGGTGACGAACGCGCTCCAGCCCGCTTTGAGCGGTGGCGCTAACACTGACGCGTTTCTGGCAAAGATCGGTCCGACGATTAATCTGGCGGTCACTGAGACCGTGGCGCCTAATCCGGTCGGGGTAGGGAATAACGTAACTTTCAGTTACACCATTACGAACGCCGGTGATCTGACCAGCGGCATCGTATTTACGGATGTCATATCGTCCGTCGGAGCTACTTTCGTTTCCGCAAACAGCTCGCCGGGTCAAACCAATTGCCCCGCCAGCGGCGGCACAGTGACCTGCACAGTTGGAACGATAAACGGTGGAGCATCATCGACTGTGACTGTTGTGCTTACTCCCACTCAGGCGGGGTCGTTGAGCGATGGCGGCACGGTGAATGTATTCGGTACCAACGTGGCAGTTTCACCGAATCCGGCGGCTGTGACGACGGTCAATGATTTCAACATATCTGTCTCTCCGGCGACTCAAACAGTCGTTGCGGGCATCCCCGCAAGTTATACGGTGACGGTCACTCCAACGGGCAATATTCCCGACACTGTCACCCTGGCAGCCTCAGGCGCGCCTTCCGGTGGCACTGCGACGTTTCCCAACGGCGGAACCTTCACCAACCTCAGCAGCGGGCCGCAGAGCCGCCAGTTGGTGCTCAATACCACGGCACGTGTAACTACCCCTGCCAGCCTCTTTCCTACGGGCAGGCCGTTCTATGCCGCGCTGTTCCCGGTTTCAGGACTGGCGTTGTTAGGCATTGGAATTGGCGGAAAGAAGTCTCTGCGCCGGCGTGTGCTGATGACAGTTCTGCTTGGCGGATTCTTCTCGCTGATCGTGTTCCAGGCTGGTTGTAGCTCCAGTCCTGCGACCAGCACCACAACCGGAACTCCTGCCGGAACCTACAACCTGACGGTCACCGCAACCTCAGGTACGGCGACGCGGACGCAGCAGATCATTCTGGTAGTGCAGTAGGTTGTAAGAGAACAACTTACGGGCAGAACTCAGGTAAGTGATTGATGGGGAATGGCGTTGCTCCTGCAGAAAACTGATTCCTAGAAACCGGATTTCCCTCGCACCGGCCGGAATGGAATCATCACCACCGCCTCGAGGTCGACCGGGCTGCCATTCTTGGTTGCGGGTCGAAAGTGCCAGCGGGCCAGCGCTTCCTTCGCGTACTGATCCAGGCGGTCATCCACTCCTCGCAAAACCCGAACATCCGTGACCGAGCCGTCGTTTCTGATGACGGCATACAGCGTGACCGTGCCGTGCACGTTACGCTGCATCATTTCCATCGGATAGGCGGGGTCGACTTTCTGCGTTGCCACCGGCGCGCTCAGGTCGCCCTTATTTTCATTCCCGCTATCCTTTGCGTTGAGCTCGGCAAAGCGGATCACCCAGCTTCCCCCCGCTGAGTTCAGGTTTGGCATGTTCAGTGTCATGGCGTAGAACTTCCGGTCCCCAAAGATCCAGTGATCGACGTCGGTAGCCTTGTCATCCGAAACAGCGGATGCCGGAGGAGTAGCAGCCGAACCGACCCGGGTGGAGTGACATTTGCGGCCAGGCGCGAACCATCAGCGTTGGCGGTCGTCCCACTTCCGCCTCCGGTTCCGTTGCCCTGTCCCTGCCCTGTCATCGTGGTTGTCTTCTGGCCATTAGGAGCCGCACCTACACTCAGTCCCGATGGAACGCCGAGGTTCTTGCCCACGGACGAGCCGCTTCCAGTTCCCGAATTATTGGTCGCGGAAATATCCGGAGTTCCTGCCGCGCCCGGCTTGCCGGAAGGCGTCGCAGCAAATGTTCCGCGGCGATTTCCGCCTGGCATTTCCGCAGGCGGTAGCGCGGTGGGATGAATACCCAGCGCGATCAGCCTGCCACCGCCATTCGACCCGGAATTCCCAGCGACCGAAGGCGGCGGAGGTACGACAGCCGGCCCCGGGCCACCGATAGTGGAGGGTTGGGCTCTGCCTCCAGACACCGCGTATTGCTCAGCCAACGGCAACATCGGCGCGGGCGCAACCACGGCAGTGTGACCGACATTTATGTCTCCCAACCGGCGTGCCGAGCTGGCATCGATCCGAGGCGCGGGCGCGACGATCGAGGATTCGGGAGCTTGCAGGGTCCGCGCCGAGGACTGAACGTTCACCTCAGGCGCGGGCGCAACTACTGTCTGCGACATCGAAGGCGCCCTCTGGCGATCGGCGGGAATTGTTTCTGGCGTTGGAGCGACGACCGTAACCGCAAGAGTTGGCACTTTCAGATTTGTGGTGGCCGATGTGGTGGAGGCTAAAGGTGCTTCGGGCTGGGCTTGCTGCGACCAGGCAACAATATTTGGCAGCGGCACGTCATGATTAAGCTTGATATCGGACGGCGTCAACGATTGTCTGACTGCGATTGTCGGCTTCAGGCGGGACGGAGATGATTGGCTGGGGTGCGTACGCAGGTTCTCCCTTTTGCGGGAGAGGCTTGCGGGCCCCGCCAGTATCGAGCGGCGGAAGATACTCATTGGGTGCGTAATAGATGACGTCATCGTGGTTAAAAGTTCGCTGCGCCACCGCCACCGGGGTCTGTGGCCAGTATTGGATTAAAGCGACGATCGCTGCGATCACCGCGACGTGACCAATCACTGATATGCCAAAGCGGTTCCAGGCCGGACGAGATGGTAACAAAGACGTCCGGCCAAAAAGTACCCGGCGCCGAGGACGTTGTTAAAGGGAGCTGTGGGTGAAGATGGAAGAGGTCAGAAAGATTTCGAAAAAAAGCCGTGTGCCAGGCGGGAAGGTCTACCAGGAACGTAGGCGCAGTCGGGGCTTTTGGCAGGGTCTCGGGGGTGGATTCCAAAAGCACAGAGGCTGGTTTCATCAATTAGGCCGCGCCATGCGAAGGCTAATTATAGCTTGCTAACCTGCGGCACTTATATAGTCAACAGTTCCCAAAGATAGTCCGAATGATGGTCAATCCCTGATGCTATCTGGCCCACGGGCGAAGATCGCTGGGCAGGTCGCTGTATCCCCAAACACGAACCAACCCCGAAGCTCTGGCTCTCAATAACACCTTCCGTGTTTTAATAAGCCCATGTATCGACGACTGGCCCAGATTCTTTTGATGATCGTGCTTTCATGCGCTCTCTTGAGTGCACAGAACACAACTACTAATGCGCCACCGCAGCAACCGTCCGAAAATTACTCCGGCATGTATTCCTTTCTGCAGGATGGAGAGTTCGTGCAACTCAACATTCAGGATGCGGCCCACGTCACGGGATTTATTTCTCGCTATGGCGACCTGGAAAGCGACCACGGCCAATTTCTTGATCACTTCTTCAAATCGGGGACACTCGATGGTAAGAAGCTGGGCTTCATCACGGAGACCGTCCACGGCGTTTCGTTTGAATTCAAGGGCGCGGTCGAGCGCGGGCCGGGGAAGACCACGGGGGACGAAGCTTATTATTTGATGAAGGGCACCCTCACCCAGAACACCGAAGATGCAAACAAGAAGACATCATCGAAATCACGCGAAGTGAGTTTTAAATCGTTCCCGCAGGATGTTGACGCCGCACCGCCAAAACAGAACTGATGCGCTCAAGCGATTTACCGGGATGTACTCACTCTACGCATGTCATCGATCAGGGCTTGTGGGGACACCGGCCGGCCCAGGAACTGACGTAGAAGCTCCGGGGTCTCAAGTTCCCCCCCTTTGCGCAGCAGACGTTCCGAAATCCAGGAATACCAGCGTGGGTCACCGGTTTCAAATGGTCCGAGAGATTGACGGATGCGCTGCCTGATATCTGCTGTAATCACCGCTCCCAAACCATAGTTCACCATATAACCGGGAGAATCCATCAATTGCACCCGGACGGCCCACCACGAATACTCGGGATGCGCCACGATATGCAGATAACGGCTGGTGATTTCGGTCCACACTGCATTCGGGTCGGCACTTGGATTGTGCAACATTCTGATTTCGAAAAGGGCCCAGGCAACATCGAGCATCACCCCGGAGTATTGATCTCGCAACGAAGCAGGCCGCGAGCCAGAGGTGCCCAGATATTTGTGCTGCCAGGCCGGCTCATAAACGCTCCACGAAGGTACGTCGGCAAACGCCTCGATGAAGAGAATACTGTCGTTGTACGCGAAGGCGGGACGAGCCCGGACCGCGACAAAGTGAACCGCGTGACCCTCCTCATGCACCAGTTCATTCATGTTAGAAAGCCCGCCGCGCTCATAGCTGGCCGAGATCCGCGCGATTGCCGGCCGCCATGCTCCGTTTACCATCCGGCCACAACGCAACAAGTCGGTGTAGGCAAGCGGCGCCTTTCCAGGCCGCATATCGAGGTCATAGAGGACGCCAAGATCATTGAGATCGGCTCCAAGATCGTGATAATAGCGTTCGCTGATCTTTCTCAGCGACTCCCGGGGAATGGCGGAATCCACAGCCGTCCCGTCTTTCCCCCAACGTAGTCATAGTCCCAGGGCTCGATGGGTGTGTCGCCACTCACTTCGCGCCATGTTTCGAGAATCTCTTGCAGCCAAATCTCAACATCGGTGGGCTGAACTCCGAGGCTTTCGGCGGCAGCGACGACTGCCGGCTTATTTTTCTTGTTATCTTCCGCCGCCATTCTGATCATTCGGCGGTAGGGGCTGTCCGGCTGATCTTTGCCGTTCAAGGCCTCCCATAACGGACTGAACGAAAGAAACAGACGTTTACGTCTGTCCTGCTCGTTGATCTGTCCAAGTAAGCTGAATGCGGATACACGGTTGATCGTTCCGCCCTCAAATTGCAAATTGTTGGCGAGTTCGTCGAAACACGAATACAAGGCGGCGCGCAGTGCGTCGTACCCGGCATTCGGATCTTGCGCACTCTTGCATTTGCTTCGCGGAGCGAGAGTCGAAGCATCTTCGGGAAAATCAGAAAGCGCGGCGCGCATCAAGAGCTGACTGCCCGAGCGTCGCTCTTGGAAAGTCCATCTAGGCGATATGTTCGCTAAACTGGCGACGAGGGCGGCGCGTTTTTCCCGGTAAACTTTTCGCCAGGCCTCTCGGTCCTTGCCTTCATAGGTTTTCATCAGGCCGGAATCGATGGTGCTGAATGCGCCGTAAGAGTCCAACACGTCGGCGTAGATGTTTTCAGTTGCCGCTACCCGGTCGGTGCCTGAAGTCTCGCCTAGGGAATAGCTCCCGGCCACGCAGGCCAGTACGCAGATTGTCACGATGCGAAGCGAAGCCGTTTTCCATGCGGTCTCCCTGATAGCTTCCAAAGTATAAACAAGAGGAAGAACAATGCAGCCGGGTGGAACTTCACATCATCGCGTTGTATCCTCGGGACGTGCCGCCATCGCCTACGCCTCATCGGTCTCCAACTCCGGGACTCTTCTTGGGACTGATCATTACCTTGGCCGCGGTGGTGGCCTGTTCCGGCTACATCACCTGGCAGATTTCCGGTCTGCGCGAACTGCAGAACAACCTTGTGGATCGCAACCGCAAGGATTCGCTGCAGCTGCTGCGCATTCAAAATGATCTGAACACGCTGGCGCTGGCCATGCGCGACATGCTGGATAACAACGAGCCCTATCCACTGACCGCATGGACCGCGCAGTTCCAGCGCATACGCGCAGATCTGGACGACGCTCTTCGCAAGGAAGAGCAAGTGGCTGTGGCGGACCGCACTCCCGAGCAACGTCAGTATCTGGGAAATTCGATGGCGCAGTTCTGGGACGCGGTGGATCGCACATTCTGCGCTGGCTGCGAACGGCAAAGCAAGACGAAGCGCGGAGTCAAATCCAGCTTTCGTTGCAGGCGCGCCAGGCGGCGTTGAGCACGGCGGTTGCGCGGTTGCTGGTGCAGAACAATGCAAGTGAAGAACAGGCGGCTTTGCGCATCGCGCAAATTTATGACCGGGTGCAGCGGCAGGTATATCTGTTTCTTACTTTGACGCTGATTGCGATCCTGCTGACCGGTCTGTATTCAATCCGCTCTAACCGGCTATTGTTTGCGCAGCTCGCGGCACTTTCCGAGCAGCGCAGTGAATTGGCGCAGAAATTGATTTCGACCCAGGAATCCACCTTGCGCCATATTTCGCGCGAGTTGCATGATGAGTTCGGGCAGATCTTGACCGCCGTCGGCGCCATGTTGTCGCGCGCAGGAAACCAGGTGCCGGAAGGCTCGCCGCTTGCGGGCCGATCTGCGTGAAGTCGCCGAGATCGCGCAGAACACGCTGGACAAGGTTCGCAGTCTTTCCCAGGCACTGCATCCAGTGATGCTTGACGAGTCAGGTCTGGAGAGTACGCTCGACTGGTATTTGCCGGTAGTGGAACGGCAAGCGGGCATTCGCCTATCCTATGAGAAATCGGGAACGGCTTTTCCGGTGGACGGCGATGCCGCAATCCATGTGTATCGCGTCTTGCAGGAAGCATTGAACAATGTGACGCGGCACTCCGGCGCCAAGGAAGCATGGGTGCGTTTGCGATTTCTTCCGAAGACACTGGAGCTGGAAGTTGAAGATCATGGAAGTGGCTTTACAGCCCAGACGAAAAAGCAGGGAATCGGACTGGTAGCGATGCGGGAGCGCGCCGGAGCTGCTGGGCGGTTCACTCGAGTTCGTCAAGCCTGAGGCAGGTGGCACGCTGATTCTTCTCACGGTGCCAAAGGAAAATCTGGGCGAAAAACTGGATTCACATGGCGGATAAGATTTCAGTCTTGTTGGTGGACGATCACAGCCTGGTGCGGCGCGGCTTCCGGCGCATTCTTGAAGATGAGTCCGACATCGAGGTCACCGGCGAAGCCAGCGACGGCACCGAAGCCGTTCGACTGGCCAAGGAACTTCAGCCGCAGGTTGTCGTGATGGACTGCGCCATGCCCAAGATGAACGGGCTGGAAGCCACGCGGAAGATTCTCGAAAAGCAGCCCGAAACCCTGGTGCTCATGCTGAGCATGCATCCGGAGGAAACGCTGGTGCGGCAGGCGCTGGACGCCGGCGCGCGGGGATATGTTCTGAAAAATGCTGTGGATCTGGAATTGGGGGCGGCGATCCGGCGGGTGGTAGCAGGGGAAACGGTACTGGATTCGCAATTGCCACGCCCCTCCACGCTCAAAGGTGAGCGCGACCAACATCTCACACCGCGGGAGCTTGAAATCCTGCAAATGATCGTGGACGGAAAATCCAACAAGGAAATTGCCACGGTGCTCGATCTCAGCGCGAACACCGTCGCTGTTCATCGCGCCAATATCATGGACGCGCTCGGCATCCACAAGACCGCCGAACTCGTCGTCTATGCCATCCGCAATGGGCTGGTAAATCTTCCGTGAACCGTCGCCGATTTCTGTGCGGCATGGCAGGTGTGGCGTCAGCTTCCGGCTTGTTGGTGGGGTCGCCTTGACGACGTTCTCGCGCGCCTCCGTCTTCTCCGGGATTCCGCCTGGTCGACGTTACCGCCGCTGCGGGTGTGCAGTTCCATCACAACAGCGGCGCTTATGGCGGCAAGCTCCTTCCTGAGACCCTCGGTGCAGGTTGCGCATTTCTCGACTACGACGGCGACGGATGGCAGGACATTCTTCTGATCAACGGGATGGACTGGCCCGGTCACAAACGCGAACGCAGCACGCTGAAGCTCTATCGCAACAATCGCAATGGCACTTTCTCCGATGTAACGCACAGCGCCGGGCTTGATATCGAGATGTACGGCATGGGCGTGGCGGTCGGAGACTACGACAACGACGGCCATCCCGACATTCTGGTGACCTGCGTTGGACAAAATCGGTTGTTCAAGAACACCGGCAAGGGCACATTCATCGACGTCACAAAAGCCAGCGGACTGGGCGGGCGGCAGGCGATGAGCACGTCTGCGCTCTGGTTCGATTTTGATCGTGACGGGTTGCTCGATCTGTTTGTCTGCAATTATGTGAAATGGTCTCCCGAGCACGATGTGTTTTGCAGCCTGGATGGAAAACATAAATCCTATTGCACGCCGGAAGCCTATCGGGGCGAAACCTGCTGGCTGTTTCACAATCTGGGCAATGGCAAATTCGAAGATGTAACTGCGCACCAGCGGAATTTTCGACAGCAGTTCGAAGTCGTTGGGCGTGGCCATGCTCGACTACGATCAGGACGGCTGGCCCGACCTGCTGGTGGCCAATGACACCCAGCCCAACAAGCTTTACCGCAACCAGCGCAACGGAACGTTCAAAGATGTCGCCGTCGAAGCCGGCATCGCTTTCAGCGCCGAGGGCAAGGCCCGCGCCGGCATGGGCGTGGATGTCGCCGACTTCAATAACTCAGGCGATGCCGGAGTGGCGATCACCAATTTCGATAATGAAATGATCGGGCTCTACCTGGCGAGCGGCGGGAACTTCGCGGATGTAGCGACGCAGAGTGGCGTCGGCCTGGCCTCCAAGGACAGATTAGGTTTCGGTTGCGTGTTCCTCGATGCCGACCTCGACGGCGTCGCTTGATCTTGCTGTCGTCAACGGACACATCGATGACACGGTGCGCGACGTTCGCGGGGTGGGCTACGCGCAGTCGCCGCAATTGTTCCTGAATAACGGGCGCGGCAAATTTCGCGACGTTGCCGCCGAGGTCGGCGGAGGGTTCAGCCAGCCCAAGGTTGGGCGGGGACTGGCATATGGAGATTTTGACCGCGACGGCGATCTCGATCTACTGATCACCACCAACAATGGGCCCGCGTATCTTTATCGCAACGATCAGATCGCCGGAAACAAGAGCGCACGCATTCGCCTCATCGGAACAAAATCAAATCGCGACGCCATTGGAGCCCGGGTGCGGATCTTTCAGGGAGACACGGTCCAGTCGCGGCTGGTAAAGGGCGGATCGAGCTATCTTTCGCAATCCGAGTTGCCTTTGACATTCGGTCTGGGAATGCGGGACAAAATCGATCGCCTGGTGATCGATTGGCCGAGTGGCGGCACTGAGGAGTACAAGAGCCTTGCCGCGGGCCGAGCCTACGAATGTGTGGAATCGAAAGGCATCAAAGCTCTCGCGGGGTTCTAGTATTTTCTCAGTATTGTGGGATGTCGTTTCAACGGTTAACTTAAGCCAACTTACATCCTCATTCGCGTGGCTTTCCCCGGTCGCAGTCTTGAGGAGTTCATCCCACAAAAGAGGTGGGCAAAGATGCCTTCCTCTTTTTCTTTTGTGGTTCGGCTCGCTCGAAAAGTCACTTGGTTTTCGCACTCTTCTTCGTTAATTCTTCAATTTCCAACTTGAGACCGAGCGCGTTCGCATTTCCCTCTGGAGTTGACACAAGATTTGTGGCCTCTCCGGGATCAAGCCTCCAGTGGTAGAGTTGATCGCCAAGCTTGTCATGCTCGATCAGTTGCCATTTAGAGCTGACGATTGTCCTCATTGCGCCGCTGGATGCGGTGGGCACAATCTGATCCGCCTCCCGGTCGCGTTTGCCCGGATACTTATTTTGCGCGAGTTCCGAGAGCGGATCGGGCCATGGAGTGTCAGCTGTAGCTGTTCCCCAAAGCGCGGTGAGCGGAGGACCGGGAAATCCGGAATGATCCGCTCCGATCAGATCCAGAATCGTTGCCGGAATGGCGGCATCGGTTATTGGTCTCTCGATCCTCACACCGGCTGGAACGTGGCCGGGAAAATAAAATATCAGCGGGACGTGAATCAGTTCCCAGTAAAGCGCGCGCCCGTGAGTTTCCAGGTGGTGCTGACCAAGAGATTCGCCATGGTCTGACGTAATTACGACGAGCGTATTGTTCGCCATGCCATGCTCATCCAGTTCCTCCATCAGTTTCTGTACATAGTCATCGACATATTTCACGCCATCGTCATACTCGTCGATCGTGGTTTGCTGTGGCCAGGATGGCTCCGGATGATCTCTCGGGCCTCCGTAAGGATCATGTACATCGAAATAATTGAGGAAGGCGAAGAATGGCCTCTGGCGGTCGTAGGCGATCCAATTCATTGTTTCCTGGTTGACGACGTCTGCGCGCTTGCGCACGCCGAACGCGCCGCCATAACTGCCGGAGCCTTCCGCGTCCTGGTCAAGCAGGGAATTCCAGCCAAGATATCGCAACACGCGTTTCACCAGGCTGTGGTCGCTGCGTTTAAGATAAATTCGCGCAAATTCCCGCCCGTAAAGCGTGCGGACAAACATGTCCGCAGGAGAATGAAAGTAGTCTTCGAAGTGGATAAAGCCCCGACCAAACCCAAGATCGCGTGAGAAGTAAGTTCGATTTGCGGAAAACGCTCCGGTACGGTAGCCCTTTTGTTGCAGGACTTCACCCAACGTCGCATAGCCGCCCAAGCCTTTATCGCCCCACCCAAGCCATGGCTCAGGCTGGACGTTTCCAACTCCATGTTCGAAAAGATAGCGCCCGGTGACTAGCGAGACATGGGAAGGCAGACTCCAGGAACTGGTTGAAACCGCGTTTTGAAACGACACACCCAACTGCGCGAGGCGATCGAGAATTGGTGTAGTTGGCCGCTTATAGCCATAAGAAGAGACGTGATCGGCACGGAGGGTGTCCACCACAATTACCAGCACGTTCGGTGCTCCGGCCACCGGCGGCGGCAGTCGGGACACTGCATTCCGCTCGTGCAGCCCTTGCCCTCCCTGGATGCCAGCGAAGACCAATATCCATGCCACGAACATCAACGGCGCAGCTCTGCGGCAGATTCGCAGGAATGCGCTCTCGCGTTTACTGCACCAACGAACAAAAGCGACCGCACTACCGAGAGAAAGCAGGAGGCAGGCACCATGGCTGAGCCGGTTCGTGAGCGTCAGCCAGTCGTAGACGCTCAGGAAGGCCAACAGAAAAACAAGTGCTCGGATTGTCGGAAAGCGTGGCACAAGACGAACCACGACGGCGCAAATCGATGCCAGCAGTAGAAAGAAAACAGCGTCTACTATGGGCGAGATCCAGAAAATCTCTTTTGAGACATGCATCATTGGACCCCATCGGGCCCAATTGATTCTCTGAAATAAAAGCAACCCCGCTGCCTCGATCAGGCCAGTGGCTATTCCCCAGCCCAGACCAGTCAAAAGCAAGCCTATGCTCAAGGAAGGTGTGAGAGGCGGCTTGTCCGTAGCGGTCACTGATTGTCTGACCAAACACTCCTGGAAGATGTGCCGGGCGCTTCGAACGTAACAGTCTAGCAGCCGGGACCGGGTGGAACTTTCCAGTACGCTGAAGTAAAGTGAACTTCCGCGAAAACAGCGGCCTACGAATGGCTTGGCCAGCGAGCGATCGACCAACTTCCGCCACGTTCGCTTCAACGAAATCTCCGACGGCGAAGGTGCGCTGGTTTCTTCCCGTACTACTGGCGATCATCTACCTGGCTCAATGTGTCTGGTTCATCCGCACTCAGTCGCTCACCTACGATGAACCAGTACACATCGCGGAGGGCCTGAACGGCTGGCGTTACGGACGATTTGAGCAGTACAACGATCATCCCCCCCTGGCCCGCTTGTGGCTCACGCTTCCATTACTGAATCCGAGGTGGCAGGTCGACCTGCAAAAACTGCCGGAGTCATTTCACATCACACGAATTACGCCTGATCCCGAAGCGCTGGCGTGGCGGGCTCGCGTCATGAACGTCCTTCTGGGCCTGGTCTTGGCCTGGCTTGTATGGCGGGCCGCAGAGAGCCTGTTGTCTCCTGGCGCAGCGAACTTCGCGCTTGCGTTGTTTGTATTTTCCCCGGCGCTTATTGCCCACTTCTCGCTCGCCACAACTGACGGCGCTGCAACGCTATTTATTTTTGCTGTCGCGTGGACGTTGAGATCCTGGCGGCGCAAGCGAAACTGGAAGCGCACTTTGTGGCTTGCAGTTCTCTTGGGCCTGATGTTATTGGTGAAATTCTCCACCCTTCCAATGTTCTTGTTGGCTCTATTGTGGATGCTAGTCCTCGGGCCGCAGAAGGTATTTCGCGATCCTAGACAATGGAACTGGGGCAAAGCATCTGCGGCGCTCGGGCTTGCGTTGTTCATGGTATGGGCGGGATATTTCTTTCACGTCTCGCGTTTGACCGTCCGCGACGGAACCCTGACCGCAACTTTTCCGAACTGGAGTGAGCCGATCGTAAAGCCAGTCCACGGACGGACCAATTACAGTTTGCTGATTCCCGCCGGCGAATATGTTGAAGGGTTTCGCGAGCTAGTTAGGCACAATCGTCACGGGCAAGCCGCATTTTTTCTGGGAGAAGTCTCCCGTGAAGGTGGCTGGAAAACGTATTACCCGGTTGCAATCCTGCTTAAGTGGCCGACAGTCGTACTCGCCCTCTCCTTGATCGGACTGGGCCTGGTTTTGGGCGGAAGAATTCACCTTCCCGATATTTGGCTAATGATATCGTTCCCGGCGGTCTATCTGGTGCTGGCGATCTTTGCCCGCTTCAACATCGGCGAGAGGCACGTTTTGCCTTTGTACCCGTTTGCGTTATTGCTGGCTGCGGTCGTTTGGGAAAGGGCTGGACGAAAACAGACCGCGCTGGCAGTTTTAATATTCCTCGCGGTGTTGAATGCGGTCGATGCCCTGCGTTATGCGCCGGGGTATCTTTCATATTTCAATGTTTTCGTGCCGCCGGCGCAGAGCTATCGCCTGCTGACCGACAGCAATCTCGATTGGGGGCAAGGTCTGCTTGCGCTGCGTCAATACGAACGCGACCATCCTGATGAAAAGATTTCGTTGGCGTATTTTGGGAGCGTCGATCCCGCCCTATATAGAATTCGAGCTCATCCCCTTGCGGAAAAAGAACGTGCCTCCGGCACGGTAATCGTGGGCGCAACGAATCTATCGGGACAATTCCTGGAAGACTCTCAGAGTTATCACTGGCTGTTGCAAGAGAAGCGAACAGCGATCCTCGATCACTCGCTCTACGTTTTTCATGTCGGGGTTAAATGAGTTTGCGAGCAGGTAGAGAGTATTTAGCGAAGAATACGAAGAAAGAAAGTTCAGGCTGGAACTGAGGCTACTGGTTCGCGCGCAGGGGAGATATCAGCAAACGGCTTGTTGCTTTCTTGGAGGAGCCGCCCCGGTCGTCCTGGTAGGACAAATCCAGAGAGCCCTCGGCAGTCGGGGAAGCTTGCGCCAGAGCAGCCGCCAGCGACTGAAACGAGCGGCCGATATCGTTGCTTTCCAGAGCCACCGGCACTCCTTTGTCGATGGCAGGCGCAACTGACTGGAAGTTGTTGGGAACTTTCCAGAGCAGTTTGCAGTTGGTGGCTTTTTCTACGTCCTCGTCGGTAAACCCAGGAATCTTCTTGTAGCGGTTGAGCACGATGCGAACCCGGTCCCGGGCCGCGCCTTCTTCCAGAAACGTGCGTACTCGGCTGGCGCTCCAAAGCGATACCACGTCCGTCTGGGCAACCATCAGAACTGTGTTGGAAAGATCGCAAAGCTGCCGCGCCGTCTGGTCCAGGCGGCCCGAACAATCCACGACCACATAACGGAAGTGGGCCACAAGCAGATCAAACAAGCGTGCCAGTTCGGCTGCGGTGGGCACCGCATCTAAAGGTTGCTGCGGGCCGGCCAGCAGTTGAAGACCGCCCTTGCACTGCGTCATCAGGCCTTCGAGCAGAGAAGCATCGAGCCGGTGCAGATTTTGTAGCGCATCAAGCACTCCAAACGTTGGCCGGACATTGAGATGAAGAGAGCAATGTCCAAGCGGTGCGAAATCTACAAGCAAAACTCCGCCCTGCGATTCCTGCAGCGCAATCGCGGTGTTCACGGCGACGGTGGTGCCACCCGCTCCGCCCTTGGAATTCATGATGGTGAAGATGCGGGCGCGACCCGAGGAAGTGCGGCCCTTTCCCCGCGACGCGGCAAAGCGCGTCAGTGCCTCAACCAGGGCTTCAGAGGTCGCATTGCGTTCCAGAAATTCGCCGGCCCCGGCGCGCATGGCCGCCACAATAGTGGGAGGATGGTCCATTTCGCCGACAGCGAAAATCGCCATCTCGCTGGTATTGGCCTGAATCAATTCAATGGCGCTGATCGCCCGCTGCGCATTGCGCGCGTCGATATCAACGAGAACTACTTCGGTGCGCACGTCCTGCATCTGGCGCAACACCGGATCCGTGGGGCTGGACGGAAATCCTACGTGACTGAAGACATTGCGGCCCATTCCCGTTCCCTCCAGACGGTGCTGGAGTACCGATAGCCGTTCTTTGTCTTCGGTCAGAAGAGTTACCGCTACACCTTGCATGGCATCACTCGGTCGCTAGAATCAGCATGTTATTGAAATACAAGGGTTACGCCAAATGACTTCCGTAACTGCGGCCCGCTTGTCCGGAGAAAATCCGGTTTCTCCAAATCGGACGCACACTGGTAGCGCGCATTTGATAGATTACTGGGGGACAAATGAACCAGGAGGAATCCAAACCAACCTTCCGTCTGTTATTGGTATTTTATGCAAAACAAGCGGCCTTGGGAAGGAGGAAAACCGGGTAAAAACCGCGCCCCGCATGGGAAGCGCCATTTGGGGAACCAGGCTCATGCAAATTCGGGCTGGATTGTGAATCAGTTTCGGACTGAACCGTTCCTAAGCGATCGACTTTCCCGGATTCTCGAGGGAAAGCCCAGCTACCGCGACTCCGCTGCCGGAAAGTGACGAAACCGGACCAGTCTGAGGAGTGGCCTGCACCGCAGAGATCCGCGGGAAGTTTGCCGAAACCTGAGCTGCTGTTTCGTCCTTGGGCAAATATTCATATTCTTCGAGCCTGGCGGCTACGCCATATTTGCGCTCAACCGGCATAACCCGCACGACCTTTGCGCGGCAGCGAACTTTCGCATTCTCCGTCAGCGTGATCTCCGATGGCATGACCAACGTCAATTCCACGGCGTCGCCTTCCGTGACCTGAAAATCGGTGTAGAAAAATACACCGCGTCCACTCAGGTCTTGAGTGAACCCGCAACCCTCACGGTCGGTGCCCGCCATGCGCACCCCAACCGGAACCTGGAAGTCGAAGCGTTGCGAAGCCCGGCGCTCTAAGTGAATCTGATCTGTATTCATAATTTCTCCGCAAGGCGTGGTTTCAACCGTGGGAATTTCGGGATAACCAACTTCGTGCCTCTATACTGGTTGTGCTTGCCTGAAACCCATCCGAGTTCGATGTCGAACATTGAATACTCTACTCCAGCTTTGAACTGTGCGGAAGCTGGAACTTGGACAATGCCATGTCAAAATTTCACTCGTTTTTTTGGAATACGAACGCTTCAGAAAGTAACCAGAAGCGGGGACAACAAGCAAACATACCGTGATCGATTCAGGTAATCCCGGCCCGAATTCCGTGCCATTGCCGCAAGAAACCGGTCAACCATCCCCCAAATTCGGTTGGTTACCGGCAACACTCCGGGCTCTGCGCCATCGGAACTTCCAGCTTTTCTTCAGCGGACAGCTCATTTCCCTAATCGGCACGTGGATGCAAACAGTTGCAGAGTCATGGCTGGTCTATCGCTTGACGGGTTCGCCGTTCCTGTTGGGAGCGGCTGGATTCGCCAGCCAGTTCCCGGTTTTTCTGGTGGCCCCGCTGGGAGGTATCGTGGCTGACCGGTTCAACCGCCGTCGAGTGGTCATCGGCACCCAGATTTCATCCATGATTCTGGCAGCTATTTTTGCCACGCTTACGCTCACTGGAGTCGTCAAGGTTTGGCATATCTTCGTGCTGGCCGCTCTTCTGGGAGTGGTCAATGCTTTTGACATTCCGGCGCGGCAATCCTTTTTGGTCGATATGGTGGGCAAGGAAGATCTGATGAACGCCATCGCGCTGAACTCTTCCATGTTCAACGGCGCACGAATTGTTGGTCCCGCGATTGCCGGAATTCTGGTGGCGAAAATCGGCGAGGGATGGTGCTTCTTTGCAAACTCCGCCAGCTACATCGCGGTGATCGCAGGATTGCTGCTGATGCGCGTGGATCGGCCTTCGCGGTTAGCGCCGTCCGGCCCGGCACTGACGCGCCTGATCGAAGGTTTCCGATTTGCACGCGACACTGCGCCCATCCGCGCCTTGCTGCTGCTGCTCGGGATCGTCAGTCTGGCGGCAATGCCGTACACCGTGCTAATGCCGCTATTTGCCGACAGAGTTTTGCACGGCGGGGCGCGTGGCCTCGGAATTTTGATGGGGGCAACCGGTGTTGGTGCGATGTTAGGTGCGCTGACTCTGGCTACGCGTGCTGGCGTAAGTGGTTTGGGACGCTGGGTCGCCTTCTCGTGCGGTGGATTTGGTACAAGCCTGGTGTTGTTTTCGCTTTCAAGAAATTTCTGGCTCTCGGCTATCCTGCTGCTGCCAGTGGGATATTCCATGATGCTGGGAATGTCGTCTTCGAACACGCTGATTCAGGCCATGGTTCCCGACGAGTTACGCGGCCGTTTGATGGCGCTCTATACGATGATGTTTATGGGGATGGCGCCATTTGGATCTTTATTTGCCGGCGCCCTGGCGCATCGCCTCGGAGCGCCGCTTACGGTTTCGATAGGCGCAGTCGCCTGTATCGCTGCGGCGGTCGTGTTCTTTTTGCATCTGCCGAAGATTAGGGTGGAAGCGCGCCGGCTGATTGTCTCGCAAGCGATTGCGGGAGGAGAGCCGTCGGAGGAAATGACCGCAAGGGTGGTCGAGGATTAGCAGCTCACAAATTAGATCTTCATAAGACCTGAACTAGTGCTGGCGCAGTTCTCGCACCACCGTTAACAGGGAACTGTGGGCAAACGGTGCCGGAGTCAAAGTAAGTATCATCAGCACCAGACCCACCACTGCAAGCCATCGCCGCCCGTTCGTGACGCCGGGCCATTCTTCCACCATCGGATGCCGCATGCCGCTGATGCGCAGCAGAATCGCCCACAGAAGCCATCCTGCCCAGAAATAAAACGCCATCGGAATCAGCGCCAGAATAGTCAGGCGTGACACCATCCGGTGAGCTCGCGGGTTGAGCGAGAAAACAATGTGGCCACCGTCCAGCTGTCCGCCGGGTAGAAGATTCAGCGCCGTGGCAAACATTCCCACCCAGGCAGCGATGGCCGTTGGATGAAAATAAATATCCTGGAGTGGCAATGACGATGCGCCCTGTCTACCGGACCACGGAACCAAAGCCTGGACAATCTTGAAGATGAGCGGATAACCCATCTCAATATCCGAATTTGCCATCACTCCCGGCACGACGCGGGAGTGCGACATCGCCACCACCAGCACCGTGAAGGCAACCACAAATCCAGCGATAGGCCCGGCAATTCCAATGTCAAATAATGCGCAACGTGAGCGGATCGGCGACCGTATCCGGATCACGGCGCCTAGAGTTCCAATCAGAGTTGGAGCTGGTATGAAGAAGGGAAGTGTTGCGTAAACACCGTAGTAGCGGCAATAGAGGTAGTGCCCCATCTCATGTGCCATGAGAATCAACAGCAGTGTGGCCGAGAAGGGAATACCCAGCATCAGCCGGGACGGATCATGAAGTGCCCACCTGAGCGGGAACATGGGGATAACTTCGTCGCCGTGAACGAACGGCGGAATGTTGTTGAGGAAATCGAACTCCATCTTTGCGCCGACGACGAGCGTGGTGAAAATGGTGGCCAGAAACAGCAGCAGGTGCAGCCAATAGCGTTGAGGAGGAGGCCGCTTTACGTAAATTTCCGCGGGCAGGTATTCGACGGTCGGTACGGAAAGCGCGGGATTAACGTCGGACATGAAAACTTTGATGCTGCGATGGTGGAGTAGACGAGAACCGGCGTGGCTATGAGATCGCGCCGTCGATTGGATGCCGAATCGTTCCCCCAAACAGGAGAACCGCCCCGCTCATTCGATCGACTGCAACTCCTTGCCGGGCTTGAACCGGACCGCCTTGCCTGGCGGAATGGAAACCTCGGCACCGGTGCGCGGATTGCGCCCTATGCCAGTCTTTCGTGGCCGTACGTTGAAGACGCCAAAACCTCGCAATTCAATACGATCGCCCTTGGACAGCGAGCGCCGCATGCTGTCGAATACAGTTTCGACGGCGAGCTCGGCCTTAGTCTTGGTAATGCCGGTTTTATTCACCACTTCGTTGATGATGTCGAGCTTGATCACTGGTCGCTCCCGGCGGCGGACTGAGAATAACCCACCAAGTGCTTGATGCTAAGGGACATATGGGAGATTGTCAACGGGAGCTTCGGTACCGTAAGATGACGACACCCAGCCTGACAACATTAGCGATTTGCGAATCGGGTACTTTCCGCGATTTGAACCCAAAACCCGAGGCCCCGATTTCCAATTGCCAAATTACAAAATTTCCAACTTTCCAATTTGTTTAAGGAGCCGCATGCTGAAGAGTGACCGCTGGATCCGCAAGATGGCCAAGGAACACGACATGATTAACCCCTTCTCCGAGAAGCAGGTACGGGAAGGCGTGATCTCCTACGGCTTGTCTTCTTATGGCTATGATTTGCGGGTGGCTGACGAGTTCAAGATTTTCACCAATGTAAATTGCACGGTAGTGGACCCCAAAAACTTTGACGAGCGGTCGTTTGTAACGGTCAGTTCGGAGTGCGCCATCGTTCCGCCAAACTCTTTCGCTCTCGCGCGATCCGTCGAATACTTCAAGATCCCCCGCGACGTGCTGACGATCTGCGTCGGTAAATCCACTTACGCCCGTTGCGGCATCATCGTGAACGTCACCCCGTTCGAGCCGGAGTGGGAAGGCTTCGTCACCCTGGAGATCTCAAATACCACGCCGCTGCCCGCGAAGATCTATGCCAACGAGGGGTTGTGCCAGATCCTTTTCTTCACCGGGGATGAAGTCTGCGAAGTCAGCTACGCGGACCGCAAAGGCAAGTATCAGAGTCAGAAGGGAATTGTGCTGCCGAAGCTGTAGAAGCTATCAGCTGTCGGCTCTCAGCTTTCAGCAAAGGCCAAATCAAAAGGTGCGGACGGGTGTCCGCACCGTAACGGGGAACATTTCTGGAAACTGAGCTCAATTATCCGGTTGCTACTGAGAGCTGACGGCTGAAAGCTGAAAGCTTACTTTTTACTATTCTCACCCTCTTTAAACATGTACTTGATCGCGGGCTTATAGATCAGCAGGTTGGTTTGGCCGTTGCGGCTGACCTTGATGCAGCTCTTGTCGTACCACTCGATCATGCCGCGAATCTCTTCACCGTCGCCCAGCACAATCACCATGGGTGTTTTTGACTGCATCTGCTTCTGGTAATAGAAGTTCTCGGCGTTGGTCTGCTCTGGCGGCGCTGATTTCTTGCCGCCACCGTGGCGTTCGCCGCGTTCCGGACGCTCTGGCCGGTGGTCTCCTCCGGGCGCTGCTCCATGATTGTGGTCGTTGCGGCTTAGCGAAGGCCGGATCAGTTTGCGGTTGGCAAAGCCCTCTGCTTCGACAGGGCGATCAGCTGGGAGTGAATCGATCGTATCTTTCATGGCGCCACCCGTTTGACACGCTTTTGCGGGCCACAACACGCGCTGCTGTGATTGTGGATACTGAGGCGTGAGTTGATCCTAACCTAGCACAGCGACGCCGGATCTGACAATGCTCAAGTTGTGCTGGCGCAAGGACTTGAGACCGAGCAGCTTCCAGTGCTCAGCGTACAGAGTCCGGCGTCCGCAATTGGGTCGAGTAGTTCGAGAAAGACGCTGCAAGGACCTTCTCTGATGTCAAAGGTTCTGGATGTATTGAGCCCAGTACCAACGCTTCTAGCTTCTTTCCAGGGCTGTGGCAAACGCATCCAGGGACAAGGACCGCAGCAAATTGCGACGCATGCCGCGCTCCACTTCATTGAGCCGGTCGGCGGCGAAAGTGATCCACTCAAAGTCCACAGCCTGCGCCAGCTTGTTCAGTTCCGCCTGAATATCGGTGTTGCGGACCAGCTCCGGCGTCCGCGAGTTCAGGAAAGTCAGGTCCTGGAGGAGGCTGTACAGGGTGCGCAGCAGCTTTTCGATTTTGTCGCGGCCATCGGCGCCAGCGCGATAAGTTTCAGTCACTTTGAACAGTTCGCTGTGGTCGGTGCCGCGCACCGCGGTGTTGAGAACCGTCAAGGCCTGGGTGCGAGCGGCGGTATAGCCGGCAAGGTCGAAGGTTCGCGCCGCGCCAACCGCGCCACTCGACAGGCGAGCCGCCAGCGATCGCTGTCGGGCTGTCCACTCAGGATGGTATTTGGCCAAATCCTGCTCGATTTCTTCGGCGGGCAATGCGGAGAGGGTAACGATCATCGACCGCGAGCGAATCGTCGGCAGCAACTCGCCCGGGTTTTCGGTCAAAAGGAAAATAGTCGCAAATTCGGGTGGCTCTTCCAGCACCTTCAGCAGGGAGTTGGCCGCTTCCTTCATGAAAGACGACTGGGTGAAAATGTAAACCCGCTCTTTGGCCTCGCCCGGCTGGTAATAAATGGTCTCGATCACTCGGCGAACCTGGTCCACCTTGATCATCATTTGCGGAGGATCGGGCGGGATGACGAGCACATCCGGGTGAGTCTGAACAAACAGGCGGGTTTCTTTCTTGTCGGTCTCGCGCAGGTTTTCGCGAGCTTCAACCGCTTCCGCGAATCGCGCATTCAGGTCTTCTGACTGCGCGATGCGGACGCAGTTAGAGCATTTCCCGCAAAAGTCGGGAAGCCCGTCCGTGAAAGTTGGCGCAAGGCAGTTCAGCGCTTTGGCCAGCATGAGGGCGAGAGTGTACTTGCCGGACCCAGCCGGACCGGCCAGGATTACAGCCTGCGGAAAATGTTCTCGCGCCAGCATGTCGCGCAGGCGATGGACGACGTCGGAATTGCCGTGAAAATTATTAAAGCTCATGAGAAGCAGCTGTCAGCTATCAGCCATCAGCACTCGGCCTTCCGTAAGGAGACGCGCTTGGCCAGCAGGGAATTTGTCGAGTTTAGCAGAACCGGCGCGCCCAGAATTCTGGCGGCCGTTCAGGGTGGAGGACGATAGCTGAAAAACTGATAGCTGAGAGCTGACAGCGGAAAAGCGAACTATGCACTCTTTGCGGCCAGCCTTAATCGTTGCCGGACATTTTCTACGATGGCTGCATGTGTATCCGCCGCTGGTCCGCGGGCGTCGACCAGCACAACCCTTTGTGTTTCGCGGGCAGCAATCGCCAGATACGCCGTTCGCACGCGCTCGAAGAAATCCCGGCTCTCCTGTTCGAAGCGGTTTTCATTGTTCCCGGCACCGTCGTTTTTGGCAGCGTCTGCTTTATTTCTGCGCCGGGCACGATCGACGCTGGCGGCCACGTCAGAATCCATCAGGATGGTGAGTCCCGGCTGCAAGTCGCCGCAAAGGATGCGATGAAGTTCCAGGACGGGCTGGCTGCCCAGTTTGCGGCCGCCCCCCTGGTAAGCCTCAGTGGAATCGGTGAAGCGATCGCAGAGCACGATCTTCCCGGCAGCCAACGCGGGCTGGATGACTTCAGCTATATGTTGAGCGCGCGAGCCGAACATGAGTGCCAGTTCGGCCTGAGGAGAAAGGCCCGCAGTTGCGGTGTCCAGCAACAGGCGGCGAATTTTCTCCCCTGTCGCGGTCCCGCCCGGCTCACGGGTTACGACAATCGGCAATCCCTGCTTGCGGAGTACGTCCGCAAGCCTTTCCAATTGGGTGCTTTTGCCGCATCCATCGAGGCCTTCGAAGGTGATGAAGCTGCCGTACTGGTGTGAAGGCACGCGCAAATCATAAATCAGCAACAGCCTGTTTGGCACTTTTCGCAAACCGCCGGGCAAGCGACCCCACTCTCTGAGTAGTGACGACGCGGACGATTGACTGTTATATTCGTTTGTTCTCAATCACAGGGGCTGCGAAGGAGTGTGTTTGTGATGGCAATTGCCGGTCGAATGTTTCGCTATGTTCTTCCCGTCATCGCTTTAGTCCCGCAGTTGTTTGGTGCCGCCGCCCCGGCTCCCCACATCAGCGTTTTCGTAGATGCTACCGAAGCGCCCCGGAAAATCTTTCATGCCCGAATGATCATTCCCGCTAAACCGGGCACTCTGACTCTCTACTATCCAAAATGGATTCCCGGCGAGCATGGCCCGACAGGTCCGGTTCAGGACCTTGCCGGACTGAAGTTCGTCGCTAATGGAAAGACTCTTACCTGGCGGCGCGACCTGCAGGATGGTTGGACCTTCCACGTTGACGTTCCCGCCGGTGCTAACAGCGTTGACGCCTCTCTGGATTTCATTTCTCCCGCGGGTGCGGAAGGAGTTTATACCGGCGGCGCCACTGCCACCGAGAAGATGGCGGTATTGAGTTGGAATACAGTCGTTCTATATCCGACGGGCTGGACGTCGGACGAACTGACTTACGATGCCAGCCTGCGCTTGCCCACGGGATGGAAGTTTGGAACTTCTCTGCCTGTCGCATCGCGATCAGGTGACGAGATCAAATTTGCGCCCATCTCTCTTACTCTTCTGGTCGACGGACCTGTCATCACCGGCCAGTACCTGAAGGCGGTTCCCCTGAATCCAGGGCAGACACCTCCCGTGGAACTGGACGTTGCATCTGACACCGCCTCCGCCCTGGAGCCCACCCCCGACGTTTGGGAACACTATAGAAACCTTGTCACCCAGGCGAGTGCGCTATTTGGAGCGCAACACTATCGCGACTATCACTTTCTCTATAGTTTGAGCGATCACGTAGCGCATTTCGGGCTGGAGCATCATGAATCGAACGACAGCCGCACTACCGAGCGCTCCCTGGTTGATTATCAGCAGCGCCTGGTGAGCTCCGGCCTTTTGTCGCACGAGTATGTGCACTCCTGGAACGGAAAGTTTCGGCGTCCTGCCGATCTCGCTACGCCTGATTATGAAAAACCAATGCAGACTGATCTGCTCTGGGTTTACGAGGGCCTGACGACCTATCTGGGAGAGATTCTCACGGGCCGTGACGGGGAACGTACGCCAGAACAGTTTCGCGACGCACTGGCCTACACTGCCGCTGACCTGGATCATCGGCCCGGACGCGCCTGGCGCAATTTGCAGGATACCGCCGATGGTGTTCCGTCGATGCAAGACGCGCCGCATCAATGGGAGTCCTGGCGCCGTCCTTTGGATTATTACGATGAGGATGAACTGAACTGGCTGTGGGCCGATACGATTATTCGCGCGCAGACCCACGGTCAGAAAACGCTGGATGATTTCTGTCACATGTTTCACGGAGCGCCCAGCGGCCCTCCCCAGGTGAAGACTTACACGTTTGAAGACATTGTTAGTGGACTGAACCAGATAACGCCGTACGACTGGCGCGGTTTTTGGACCGAACGCCTCGGGAATCATGGTCCTGGCGCGCCCCTGGGCGGAATCGAGGGAAGCGGCTGGAAACTGGTCTACGACGACAACCGGTCGGAACTTGTACGCGCACGCGAAGACGAAAGAAATACCGTGAATGCGGCTTACTCGATCGGCCTCTGGCTTAAAGAGGACGGATCAATCACCGACACCGTCGAAGGCATGACGGCAGCACTCGCGGGAATTGGCCCGGGAATGAAGGTGGTTGCAGTCAACGGCAAAAAGTTCTCTTCGGGTGTTTTACGGGATGCTTTGCGGGAAGGTAAGAACAGCTCTGTTCCTCTGGAACTGCTGATCGAGAATACCGACTACTTCAGGACTATTAAGCTCGACTATCACGGTGGCGAAAAGTATCCGCACCTGGTGCGGGATGAAAGCAAGGCCGATGTCTTGAGCGATATTATCAAGCCACGGTAAAGTGTTTAACCGCTGTCCGCAAATCTTTTAACCGCAAAGGACGCAAAGAAAGGCCGCTAAGTTCGCGGAGAAAACAAATCAGGCGTTTTCGTCTTTAATTCCTGCAAACAAATCTTTCTCCTGCAGTGCAATATCGGTGTTCATCCGCAGCCACCAGGTGAAACAGTTCACGACGCTCCCGCTTGCGCGCGTACTCCTCGAATAAAGGCCACAGCGGTTCCTGGCTGATGTGCGCGCGAAAGGCCTCGATTTTTGTTTCCAGATAATCGCCAACTTCGATGATGGTGGTGATGGGCGCGAGCGCAACTGGCTGCCTTCCCGGAAGAGCGAAATCCGCGGTGGCGAAATAGAGTTTCTGTACTTGGTGAGGAGAGATGATGTTGCTTAGCTGATCGGGGAACCGGTTGGTACGTCCGGCCCAATGGAAGGCCAGTGTGGCAAAAATCGATGCCATTGTGTGGTCAGTGTGAGCGGTCACTCCTCCCGCTGGATCAAACGTAAGCAATATCTGCGGCCTGAATTCCCGAATGCGCAGGACCAGATCGGACACCACGCGCTGCATTTCCAGACGGTGAAGCTGTCCATCGGGATAGTCCAGAACGATTCCGCGAGAGACCTTAAGAATTTTGCAGGCGGCGGCGAATTCCTGCCGGCGCATCGCCGCCAGTTCCGGATCACTTTGCGCTTTGCCGCGATACGTGGCGGCCTGTCCGGGTGTCAGACAAACGACGCAGGTTTCGACTCCACGATCTCGATAGAGGCACAGCGATCCACCGAAGCTGCTGGCTTCGTCATCCGGATGGGCGGTTACGACCATCATGCGTAACATGTGAGGATTGTATCGTGAGGGCTCGCTAGTGACGCGTCATTTGGTTATCCGGCCGACCTAAGCTCGTCGCTCTCGATCATTTCGCCTTCGTCTTCTTCCTCCAGCATGAACGCCAGGACGTCTTGTGGGACCGGCGCGTTCCAAACTGGCGCAAACGACTGTCGGTGAAGAGGCGACGGTCCGTGCTCACGCAACGCAGCCAGATGACGAGGCGTGCTGTAGCCCTTGTGGGAAGCCAGTCCGTAGACCGGAAAAACCGGGTCCCATGCCACGATCATGCGGTCACGTTCAACCTTGGCGATGATTGACGCGGCGGCAATGGACGCGGAAAGCGCGTCGCCATGAATGATTGGTTGCTGAGGAAGTTCGCAGTCTAACCGCAGTGCATCGACCAGCAGGTGATCAGCACCGGGATTGAGGCCCAGGACCGCTTCGAGCATCGCCACACGCGAGGCCTGATAGATATTGATCTGATCGATGCGGGCGGCATCCACCGCGGCTACTGACCAGGCGATGGAATGTTCGCGGATTCGGTCGGCCAGAACTTCACGACGGTCCACGGGCAACAGCTTGGAATCGCGAAGGCCACGGATACGGTACTCGGGATCGAGAATGACCGCAGCCGCCACGACTGGTCCGAAAAGCGATCCGCGGCCCACCTCATCCACGCCGGCAACAAGGCGCATACCCAATTGCCATACCTTCTTCTCAAACTTGAGGGTACACCGCAGCTTCTTGAGCAAGCGCAGCTTGACGGCCGAGGCGGAGAGCGATTTGGCGGGCTTGGTTTTTAACAGCAAATGTCGACGCCTGACACAACAACTCGAAACATCTTCACTCAGTTTGGGGTTGTGGCGCAATGTGGAAAACCGCGTGAAGCATGGCAAGTGTCGTTGATTCATCGTCCTCGAAGGTAATAGAACGAACGATTACGGGCGTAAATTGACCGTTGCACATTCGCTTGTTACTTTCACTCAGAGAGTTGTCTTCGCAGCGGACTATTTTGACAGACGAATTATCCAATTCGCCAGAGCGCGAAACCAAGCGGATCCATGTTGCGCTTCCGATTCGCGTTACCCACTGGGATGGTGAAAGCAAGCCCGCTTTGGAAATGGCTTGCACCTACGACATTTCGGAGCAGGGTGCCCGGGTTACAGGCTTACGCAGCGTCGCGGGAGTGGGAGAAATTCTCGCCATTGAACGTGGCCGCAACAAGGCATTCTGCCGGGTGGTATGGGTTGGCGAACCCAATTCAGAGCTGCACGGTCAGATCGGGATTCAGTCCGTTGAGATAGATCGGACTTTGTGGGAAACCGAATTGCGGGACATGGAAGAAACATATGATCCGATTGTGATCGACGGGAGGCTTAAGAAACCCGGAACCTTTGCGGCCCACGAACGACGCCGCCGGCGCGAGCGTTACACTTTGGAGGCATTCGCTGAATTGACAAAGCAAGGCGACAAAAGCGTGCCCTTCAAAGCCACTCTGAAGAATATGTCGGAGATTGGATGCCTGATCTCAACGAATGAGATCTTGCTTCCTGGGGCTGAGTTGAAATTGATCCTTAGTATCGACGCTCACGAATTGGCGTTAAAAGGCCAGGTCAAACATGGCGACCCCCAAGCGGGGATGGGAGTCGAATTTCGCGAAATCCGCAAAGGCGAGCGTCAGATCCTGCAATTCCTGATCCGCAAACTGGCGGAGAAACACCTCGAAGAGACCCTGCGTTTCGAAGTCCACCAATAATCCCGTCTTAAGCCAGCGACCTGGCTGAAGTGGTTATTTCGTGGCCGCTGCCACGGCATGTTCGCGGTCCACATCCTTCAGGCGTGCAGCCTTGCCCTTCAGGCCCCGCAGGTAATACAGCTTGGCGCGGCGAACCTTTGATGAACGCAGCAAATCTACTTTGTCAATTACCTTGGAATGCAGCGGAAAAATACGCTCGACGCCGTGACCAAAGCTGATCTTGCGCACGGTAAAGCTGGCCTGTGGTCCGCGGCTCCGCGAAATTACCACGCCCTCAAAGGCCTGCAGCCGTTCCTTGTCGCCTTCCTTGATCTTGACGTGCACGCGCACGCTGTCGCCCGGAGCGAACTCAGGAATGTCGGTACGCTTTGTCTTGGCCAGTAGTTTTTCGATGATCAGGTTTGTCATGATCTTGCTCCTTGCTTCGGATATCTGTCAGTCAATCTGATGTCTTTTGCTTGCCCAGTTGCGCCAGCAGCTTTCTGTCCTCGTCGCTTAGCCTGCCACGATCCAACAGATCGGGCCGGTTCTGCAGCGTCTTTTCCAGCGCGGTGCGCCGTCGCCAGCGGCGTATCTCGTCGTGATTTCCAGACATCAACACTCCCGGAACCTGCCAGCCACGAAATTCGGCTGGTCGAGTGTAGTGCGGATAGTCCAGCAATCCACCCGATCCGCAAGTTGAATCCGCACCGTCCATCGGCGGCAATTCTGTGCCCGCTGTAAACGACTCCTGCCTCGCCGAAGCTTCGTTTCCCAATGCACCCGGAATCAGCCGGGTCACCGCATCCACGATCACAGCAGCGCCCAGCTCGCCACCGCTCAGCACGTAGTCGCCGATCGAAAGCTCGCGGTCGGCCAGATGCTGTCCAACCCGCTCATCAACGCCTTCGTAGCGGCCGCAGATCAGAACAATCCGCTCCAATACGGCCAGCTCTTCCGCCACGCTCTGATCGAACCGCCTGCCCTGTGCTGACAGCAGCACCACGCTCTGCTTCGAGCTCGCTGCAACGCGTTCAGCGCGAGGCTGGATGTTCATGCCCTCAATACATTCAAAGATCGGTTCCGGCTTGAGCACCATGCCCTCGCCGCCGCCGAACGGGCGGTCATCCACGGTGCGATGCCGGTCGTGCGCAAAAGCCCGCAGATCGTGGACTTCGATTCCCGCCAGGCCGGCTTCCCGGGCCCGGCGAATGATGCCGTAATCCAGCGGTCCGCGAAAAAAATCAGGAAAGATCGTTAAGATGTCGATCTTCATCGCGGACCTTGAACCATTTCATTCTGTCATGCTCAGGATGACTTCCTGCTGTTGCGTTGCTGCTCTTTTTCTTCCGCCGTCAGCGGCGCATTCAATTCCAGCATGCCCTCGGGCAGCCGCATGAAAAGTTTCTTGCCCTTGAGATCGGTTCTCGTCAGATACGCTTCCGCGTACGGGATCTCGTACTCCTTCGATCCCGACCTGACCAGCAGCAGCGGCGCTTCACCTGCGCCGAACTGAACGTCGCGAACGTTTCCAATTTCGCGTGTCACCGTCGAACACCATGCAGCCGACCAAATCGCTGACGTAAATCCAGCCCGCTTCCAGCTTCGCTCGCTCTGCGTCCGGAACCTGCAACTCGCAGCCGATCAAGTGCTTCGGCGTCTGAAATCGAGTCAACGCCCGCGAACTTCAGAACCAGATAGCTCTTGTGCGGCCAAAACTCTTCGACTTTCAGTTCGCGCCGTGTCCGTCATCACGCCAGAGCGAATAGCCGCATGCCCGTGAAACCGGTCGGGGATGTCACTGTGGAGTTCGGTAGCAACCTCGCCATGACGGCCTTGTGTCTTCAGGACGCGGGCCAGCGTAATGAACTCGGCCGGCTATTCCAGAATCTCCAGCTTGAAGCGCTTGTTGAACTTCACGCCAGCTGCGCCAAGCAGGTTGCGCATGGCGCGGGCCGTGCGCCCCTGCTTGCCGATCACTCGACCCAAATCATTCGGTCCGACTGTGAGCTCGAGCACGGTCTCGCCACCCTCTTCGACCGGATTGACCGAGACCTGGGCCGGATCGTCCACCAGCGCCTTCGCGATCTGCTCGATCAGGACACGCATGTCCCCGGTTGGCTCGGTCATAATTTCTTCAGTCAATCGAAATCCTGTTCAGTGGAATGAGATTCGGGATACTGAAGGGAAATCAGGCCACCGACGCGGTAGTTGCCGGTGCAGGCTTGGACACAATCTTGCCGACCCGGTCCGACATCCTGGCGCCCTTGGACACCCAGTAGTCAATGCGCTCGCGCTTGAGCTCGATGCTGGCGGGATTGGTGCGAGGATTGTAAGTTCCTACGACTTCCACCGGACGGCCATTGCGTGCGCGTTCCTTCTCAATCACCACGACGCGATAATGCGGTTGTTTGCGCGCACCCGTGCGCGATAGACGAATCATTAACACAGAGCTTAAGTTCCTTTCCTAGTTGCTTCAGGCAGGCTCAGACAAACCATTATTTTTGCAGAATTTAGCGGGATTAGCAAGTTGAGGCGGCTAGCGGGCGTGAGCGAAGCGGGAGCCCGCTGCCGAAATCCCGAAGCGAAGCGAGGGACCTTGAGGTGAGAGTTGGATATGAAAGATAAAGGCAGGGGAGCGAGCTAAAGTTTTGAAACCAAGAAATCGCACCAAACGTGCCCCGTAATCTACCTGACCTGCTTCGGAATAAGTTGGATTTCGAAAACGCTTGGCCACAACTTGCCAGTAACAAACAGCCGCTTTCGATTTGGATCGTATGCGATCCCATTCAAAACGGCCTCCGATCCGAGGCGATAGATCGGGCTCAGAAGGCCCTTGAGATCAATCCATCCAAGTACCTTGCCGGTCTGAGGAGAGATCCTTGCGATTCGATCAGTCTGCCAGACATTGGCGAAGATCTCTCCATCTACGAACTCCAGTTCGTTTAGTTGATCGATCCTGGTGTCACCGTCGTGGACCGTAAAACGCCGCTTTTCTGCGAGCGTGGCGGCGTCGAGAACGCGAAGTTCAGCGGTTCCGTCACTCATGAAGATCTCACGACCGTTCGTGCACAGACCCCATCCTTCTCCGGAATACGAAAACTGCCGCAGCAAATGGAAGTCGCTGAGGTTGTAAACAAATCCTGTCTGTGATTGCCAGGTGAGCTGTATGACTTCGTTTTTAACGAGAGTGATGCCTTCGCCAAACAATTCCCGCGGCAAATCCACTTGGTGAACAATTTCTCCAGTTTCGAGACGAACCTTGCGAAGCGAAGACTTGCCGGTAAGACCAGTGCCCTCGTATAGAAATCCGTTGCGGTATGCGAGACCCTGCGTAAACGCAGTCGGGTCGTGAGGGAACGTATGAATGATCTTGGACGAGTACTCGGGCGGTCGAGCGGGATGACTGTGACGCGAAGATTGGCCGAGAAGCGGGTACGCCAGTGCGGTTAGTAGAAACGCAATCAGAAGCTGCCGGCGGGTCACTTCCATTTTTATTCCCGCCGCCATTGTCACATTCCCAGCCTCACCCTGCTAGCACTAGCCACAATCGCCGAGGGCAAGATGCCCTCGCGACAGCCGGCGGGACGCCGGCGTTACGAAATCTATCCGGTGTTGTGCAATCCCGCCGCGATCCCATTGATCGTGGCACCCAATGCGTAATCAACGTCTGCGGTGCTTGTTCCCGCGCGCTTGCGGCGCAACAGCTCAACCTGAACCAGGCTCATGGGATCAACATACGGGTTGCGTAATCGGATCGAGCGGGTAAGCACCGGATTGCCCTCAAGCAGTCCCTTCTGCGCGGTAATTGAGAGAATCATGCGCCGGGTGAGCTCGAACTCCTCGACCAACATCCGCCATACCCGTTCGCGGAGGTTCGCGTCGACAACGAGTTCGGCGTAGAGGCGAGCGATAGTCAAGTCGGCCTTCGACATGGCCAGTTCGACGTTGCGGATCAAGTCGGAAAACAGCGGAAAGCTTTTCATCATCTCGCTCAGTAATCGCTGGTGAGCGGGATCTTTTCCAACAAAGTGCTCCAACGCATGGCCTACGCCAAACCATGCCGGAACCGCGTGCCGGCTTTGCATCCAGCCGAATACCCACGGGATGGCTCTGAGGTCTTCGAGGCGTCGGCCTTGATCGCGGCGTGCAGGGCGAGAGCCGATGCGCGCATGTTCCAGTTCGTTGACCGGAGTTGCCTGTTCGAAATATTCGATCACATCGGAATTCTCAGCGATGTGGTGGCGATAAAACCCGAAAGCTTCCATGGACATCTGTTCCATGGCAGGCGCCCAGCGCTCGTCGTCTCCGGGCTCCGGCCCACGGGTGCGGGCGATGGCTTCCACGCAGGACGCGATCATGATTTCGAGGTTCCACTCGGCCAGAACCGGATCGGCATATTTCCAGTTGAGAACTTCGCCTTGCTCTGTAATCCGAATCTCCCCCGAAAAATCGCCGACAGGCTGCGCGAGAATTGCGGTATGTGTGGGCCCCCCGCCGCGTCCTACTGTGCCGCCGCGGCCATGAAACAGGCGCAACCTCACGTCGCATTCGCGGGCCACGTGATGCAGTTCATGATGGGCTTTGTACAACTCCCAGATACTGGTAAGCATGCCGCCATCTTTATTGGAATCGGAATAGCCCAGCATGACTTCCTGCCATCGTCCCCAGGAGTCGAGGAGAGGTTGATACTGCGGTGACCGCCAGATGCTTCCCATAACGTCAGCTGCAGAACGTAGAGCCTCGACCGATTCAAACAATGGCACTGGCATCAACCCGGGATCATCCCCCGATGCCGCGATTTTCACATCGCATATGGCAGCCAGCTGGGTAACAGCAAGAACATCGCCTTCCGATTGCGCTCCGCTGATGATGTAGTTGCGAATTGCACTGCATGGATATGTCTTCTTCAGCTTTGCGATTTCGCGAAAAGTCGCGAGAACATCCTGGGTCGCCGCAGACAGTTCCTGAGCTGGGCTTTGTAGTTTGATCTGTGCCCGAGCGGCCGATTCGCGCTCGTTTGCCCCTGGCCGCTGTTGGATGAGCTCGACGCCGGTGCCCACACCGCCCTCAATCTCGGCCAGCGCGTTCGCATGCACTCGTGCATGTTGGCGAATGTCGAGGGTCGAGAGATGAAATCCAAACGTGCGCACTTCCAGCAGAAGCGGGTCGATGACGAGTTCGGCCAACCGTAAGCCGCGATTGGCAGCCAGGCTTTCGCGGATCAGCGAAAGGTCGGTTTCGAACTCATTGCATGATCGGTAGGCTTCGGAGCCGCCGCTCCCATCGCGCGAGCGAAACAACCGAAGCACAACGAGTTTCAGGAGTTGGCGGTAAATCTCAGAACCAGAAATTCGCGACTGGCGTGAGACCTCGTCGCCGGTCGTGGTCTGGTAGTCAGCCAGGCGTTGGCGCACCGCCTCAGAAACCTTAACCTGCCGCGAAGAGGCGCTGAGTTGATCGGCGCCCCGCTCTAGTTGCGCGATGTAGTGGTCAATGATGGTATTTCGGGCTCGTTGCAGGGCCTCACGGGTGGAGTCCGCGGTAACAAATGGATTTCCATCGCGGTCGCCTCCGATCCAGGAGCCAAAGGACAGAAGTTGGGGCAGTTTTTGGCTGTCGATGTGGAAGTCGTAAACCTGCCGAAACGAGTCGGCGAGTTCGTCGTAGACCCGTGGCAGCGCGGCGAAAAGGGACATTGGATAGTGGTCGAGTCCCATGCGGATTTCGTCGGTGACCAGGGGCTTCTCGAGACGCACCTCATCGGTTTCCCACAACGCCGTCACCTCGGCGAAAATCAGCGCTTCGAACCGGGTGGAGTCGGCGTCGGTGAGAGGAAGACGGTCGAGCCGTTCCAGTTGTTTGGCAATGCGACGGCGTTTCAGCAGCACGGTTCGTCGCGCAACTTCGGTCGGATGCGCGGTAAAAACCGGCACGACTTTTATCCTGCGCAGAATTTCCAGTGTCTGGTCGGAGCTGAATCCTGCGGCACGCAAACGCTTCAGAGTGCCTCGAAAGGAACCTTCAAGCGCTGGCTGCTCAGGATGCAACTTGGCTGCGCGGCGACGGCGTTTGCGATGGGTAGTTTCCGCAAGGTTGGTGAGTTCGAAATAGATGGCGAAGGCTTTGGTGACGCGATGCGCCTCTTCAACGCTGAGGCCCGCGACAATGCTTCGCGCCTGATTCAGCAACGGATCTTTGAAATCAAGATCTTTGAAATCGAGGTCTTTGGAATCGGGATCTTGGGAATTCAAGCCATCAAACCCGGGACTTCCGGCCGGCGGACGCGGCAACTCACGATGCTGGATGAATATGCGCCGCAACTCCTCAACAACTTTGAGTAGCGACTCACCGCACTGTTCCACCAGAACGCGGCCCAGCAGGACACCAAGCGAACGGACATCACGGCGGAGGGGAAGATCTTTGGCGGGATCGGTGGTGCTCGCAGTCAGCTCCGCGAGGCGGGTCCGCTGGTCGTCGTTGTTCCCGCCAGTG
Organism: Terriglobia bacterium; assembly: GCA_963765715.1. Lineage (GTDB taxonomy): Bacteria > Acidobacteriota > Terriglobia > Terriglobales > Acidobacteriaceae > JAIQFF01. Next base: position 169,405 of record CAVXXN010000013.1, on the reverse strand, counting down.
CTCCAAAGAGACGAGTCACCCATGTCCAATCATAATTGAAAACCCATGAATGTACTTACGCGGATTATCTCGCCAGTTGGAGAAGAATCTCGGAGGGCTCCGGCCGCGCGGTGTAGTCTTCGTCGGCGGAGGCATAACGAATCGTGCCATCGCGATCGACGATGAACGTGGCTGGGATTGGCAATTCCCAACTTTCGTCGCCATTGGCGAAAGGTAGATTGACAAAGGCACGACGATAGATCGCCTGTTGCTCGTCCGGAACGCGGTATACCAGTCCGAACTGGCTGGCAACATTGTTTCCAGCATCGCTCAGCAATGGGAAACGCAATTTGTGCTGGTCCACCATGAAGAAGGACTGTTGAACCGTTTGTGGTGAGATCGCGATCAGCGACGCGCCTGCCTCGTTGCTCTGCGGCAAAACCTGATTCATGGCCTCCAGTTGTCCGACGCAAAAAGGACACCAGCGTCCTCGGAAGAAGCAGACAACTACCGGGCCATGAGCTAACAGATCACCCGAGGAAATTAACTTGCCGTTATGGTCCGGGAGTTCGAAGGCAGGTGCTGTAGACCCCGCCTTGAGAACAGTGTCAGCGAGGTGTTTCTTTTTTAGCTCCGTCACTACGCGAGCATGAATGGCGCGGATCTCCGGCGGAACATACTTTGCGATCAGATCCTTCCGCTCGGCAAAAATATCCCGCAATGGGCGGGTGTCAGCTCCGGAAACTGACTCTTCGAGTGATCGCCACTTCATAGAACGCTCATGTTTTTCCGTTTTCGTTTCGGAGTTCAGCGAGCCAAGGCGAGCGGATGCACATAATATCGAACGCCGTCAGGCCAGGCTCCGGGATGACTTGAGAAGCCGATCCTGACCACCGTTCGCGCGTGATTGTGGGTCCCGGCTTGAATGATGTCAGGCCCATTGCGCTCGAGCGCTGATTTGGATTTCTCGGAAGGGCGAACGATCGCGATGTGTCCGGGTTCGTGCAGATCAGGGTTGGCAAAAATCACGACGACCAGATTGCCCCGGTTTGCCTGTCTTTGCGCGGGCTCCGCCCCAGCCACTGCGCGCCAGCCTTCGCTCATTCCGTTGTCGCTGGTCAGCCATTTTGCTTGAGCGTTCGCCAGCAACAATTGGCCGTGCTCGGGAGGTCGCAGCAAATAAACTCCCAATTGCTTCGCAGCGGCTGCGGCAAATGCGCTGCAGTGAGTGTGTTTGCCCGGGCCTTCATAATCGCCTCCGCGGTCCGGTTGGCCAGTTTCCCAATTCACATGCTGGTCGGCTATCCAAAGTGACTCGACATTCATGCCATCAAGCACCGCGGTCAATTGCTGGCCCGCCGCGGTAATCTCTCCGCAACACGGTTGGTGTGGGGCAGCCTGAACGTCATTTGCATGCAACAACAGAATCAAGAGTGAGAACAGCCCGAATGAAAGGGCATGTCGGCGAGGCGAATTTTTCATAAGTTATCGGTTAGGCTGACAAGCCTCAAAGGCCTGACGACTGGATTCGCTTTACATTCCCGGCATCTTCATGCCGGCCAGCTTGCGGGCGAAGCTGGGCTTGCCGATTTGTTTGAACATCTTTCTCATCTGCGCATACTGCCGCAGTAGGTTGTTGACTTCCTGAACGCTGGTGCCAGAGCCGCGGGCGATGCGCTTGCGGCGGCTTCCATTCATGACCTCGTGGTGAATGCGTTCATGCTGCGTCATTGAATTGATGATCGCTTCCACCCGGTTCAGTTGTTTCTCGTCAACTTTATCCGCGTGCTTTTGTATCCCCGCAAAAGGGCCGACACTAGGCAACATCCCCATCAGGTTCTGGATCGATCCCATTTTCTTGATCTGCCGCAACTGGTCGCGAAAGTCTTCCAGTGAAAACCCGTCGCCGGTAAGAGCGCGGTTGGCCATTTCTTGAGCTTTTTTCTTATCGACGTTCTGCTCCGCCTTTTCGATCAACGAGAGAATGTCGCCCATGCCCAGAATGCGCGAAACGATGCGGTCGGGATGAAAAGGTTCAAGCGCATCGTATTTTTCACCCACACCGATAAATTTGATTGGCTGGCCCGTGACCTGCCGGATGGAAAGAGCCGCACCCCCGCGGGCGTCGCCGTCCATCTTGGTGAGTACAACGCCGGTGAGCGCAAGCTTCTTGTGGAACTCATCGGCCGAATTCACCGCGTCCTGTCCGGTCATGGCGTCCGCCACAAACAGGATTTCCTGTGGGTTGAGCAATCGTTTGAGCGATTGCATCTCGTCCATCAATTGCTCGTCGATGTGCAGGCGTCCCGCCGTGTCAACGATTAGCACATCGGAGCCGGTATTGATGGCTTCGCGGCGCGCTTCTTTTACCAGACGCTCAACGGTGGCAGTGTTGGCTTCGCCGACTTCACCCTCGTAAATATTTGCCTTGATCGCCTGGGCGACGACTTTGAGCTGCTCGCGGGCGGCCGGACGGTAAACGTCCACTGAAACCAGCAGCGGGCGATGTCCACCTTGTTTCAGCCAGTTCGCCAGCTTGCCGGAAGTTGTGGTCTTACCTGAACCCTGGAGACCGGCCATGAGGACGACCGTGGGAGGCTGCGATGCAAACTTGAGCTTGGCGGTGTCGTGGCCCAAAATCTCGATCAACTCATCGCGAAGAATCTTGATGACCTGTTCCGCCGGGCGAAAGCGCTGTTGCTACCGTCTGACCGACGGCCTTCTCCTGGATGTGATCGATCAGCTGCTTGACGACTTTGAAGTTGACGTCCGCCTCAAGCAGCGCCAGCCTGATCGCACGCAGCGCCTCCTGAATATTCTCTGCGTTAAGTGTGGCCTCACCCCGAAGGGTCTTGAACGCGCGTTGCAGTTTTTCTGAAAGATTCTCAAACATAGGATTAGAGGACTATTTTAGCAGTCCCTTTAGATAGGCCGTTCTTGGACAGGTCGTCTGCCAGCTCGAGCAACTGGGTTTTCGTTTCTTCCTTGAGACAGGAGCTGCCTAGAGCCGATCTTTCCAATATCCTGGCCGCCGGTGTCCGTGGGCGATTGCCGGCACCCTGGAGCGCTGTCTGCTGCTCACGATAGAAGACGGCGAATGGAAACCGTTGCAGGATAAATTTCCGGCTGCCGTGCTCGGCGAGCGGCCATCGTTGAGGAGCTGATGTCAGCAAGCTCATCGCACGATCCAACTCAGCTGCAGACTTGACGGCTGCAATTTCGTTTCGTTCCTAAATACCAACTGAGAGCGAGTTTTAATTCCTCGAGAGCTGAAGGATGAATCTCGAGCGGCTTATCGGCCATTGAGGGTGGTCGAGATTTGCCGTTGGCCTCTGCCCACGGGATTGGCTTCACCTTGCCGGAATCGAGCTCGGCGACGCGACGCGCAATCTCCTGGTTCCACTCTTCCTCTACTGAGGCGTCCACGGTGTCCTCAAGGCTTTCGAGAAGCGAGCCTGCCAATGCAGCCCGTGCTTCTGCTGGAAGTGCCAGAGCCTTCCTAAGGAGTTCGGAAATTTCTGCAGTCATGTTCGTGTTTTACGCCCCGGTCGCTTGGTGAGCTCGAAAATTTCCTTCGCTGCGATCACCGTGTTGCAATGGATTGTCACCGTGTCTTCCACCTTTCGCGCATAGCCGCCCGCATAGGTGACCATCACCGGAATATTCGCGCGCTTTGGCCACCCGGAATACCAGCTCATCGCGCCTCTTGAGCCCCTCGATCGTCAGGGCCAGCCCGCCCAGCTGGTCTTCGCGATAGGGATCGGCGCCGGCGATGTAGCAGATCAAGTCAGGCTCAAATTGGCGAAGACCGGAGCTCAGCGCATTGTCGAGCCATGCCAGGTAGTCGTCGTCGCCGATCCCGTCAGGCAAGTCCACGTCAATTGAGGAAGGTGGTTTCCATGCGGGATAGTTGTTGTGCTGATGCAGGGAGATAGTGAAGACGTCGCCGGCATGCGCCTGGTGCATCTTTCCCGTTCGGGAGCCGGATCCAGCACGGACGCAGCCGTCGAGGGCAGGGGATCGCTGGGAGTGCGAGTGCCGGCGAAGATCGCAGCCGTGCCGTTGCCGTGGTGAACGTCGCAGTCAACGGTCATGGCGGTGCGAATCTTGCCATCGCGCTGCATGCGGCGAATCGCCACCGCCACATCGTGGATCATGCAAAAGCCTTCGCCGTGATCGGGAAAAGCGTGATGGAATCCACCTCCGATATTGATAGCATACACGATCCTGAATGGCATGCTTCGCCGCGAGAATCGAACCGCCCGCCGCCAGCCAGAATGCACGGACCAACTCCGGCGAGTACGGGATTTCCATCTCCATGTTCCTCGCGCGGAGAAAGTGTTCCGGTCTTCAGCTTTTCTACGTACTGCGGCGTGTGCACCAGCAGAATGTCCTGATCGGAAGCGACTTGCGGGGTTACGAAGTCGGAAGGCTCAGCGACGCCCGTCGCGATGAGTGATCGTGGACCCGGCGATATTTCTCGGCAGGGAAGACGTGCGCGCCGATGGGCAGGAAATAATCGTCGCTGTAGATAAGTTTGAAGGGGAGCATGGATCCAAATCCGGAGTCGCGGTCTAATCGGCAAGCCAACGGCGGCTATCGTTTTCTGGTCGGCGGCGCTCGGCACCATGTGCCGCCGCACCGGCACAATCGCTCCCTTAGCTGGATCGGCGGCGGCGCTGGCCCGGGACAGTACTTCCTCCTGGATGTACTTCACGAAATCCTGAATCTGGAGCTGCATCTCCTCCATTCGCTCGCGCATTTGCAGAATGATCGCGATGCCGCTGATGTTTACGCCCAGGTCGCGCGCGAGCGACAGGATGAACTCCAGGCGCTGCAGGTCTTCGTCGGTGTACAGGCGGGTATTGCCTTCAGTGCGGGAAGGCTTGAGCAGTCCTTCGCGCTCGTACAGGCGCAGCGTCTGCGGATGGATGCCGTACATCTCCGCGACCGAGGAGATCATGTACGCGCCCTTGGATTTCCGCTTGGTCATCTGCTATTACTCTACCGCAAAAGACAGGAAGCCACGGATCAGCACTGATTCTCACGGACGAATCCGTAAAAATCCGTGCCGATCCGTGGCTCATTTGGATCAGGCTGCGGGTTGCGGTTTTTCGCTTGCGGTGGCCGACCAGCCCCGGGGCTTAAGGGTGTGGTTAAGGGCATAGGCCAGCACTCCCGCGGCAATGAGCATCATGCCGAAGGCGAAGGAACTCATCCCAGCACCTGCTCATGCTCGCTGCGGACGACCGAGAAGCCGAGCAGCAGCATGGGAGCGATGCCGACGGCGACCGCGCCGAACATCCCTCCGGGAACGCGGAAAGGACGCGGCAAGTCGGGCTCGCGGACTCGCAAAACGACCAGCGCCACAAACTCCAGGCTCAGGCTGACGCCGTAGAGCAGAATGTCGATCGTCACCAGCGCTCGAAACCCAGGCCGAGGCACATCGCCCATCCGATGGCGCAGACCACAATCGCGACCCAGGGAGCGCGCGAGCGCGGATGCAGCTTGCCGAAGACCTGGGGCAACATGCCGTCCTGCGCCATGGCCAGCGGCAGGCGGGAGTAGCTCATCACCAGAGCGTTGAACATGCCAAAGCCGCTGATCATGCCTCCGAGGGCGAGGCCGACGCGCAGCAGCGGACCGCCGAGCAGTCCGGCGATGTCCGCCCAGAAACCGGTCTCCCACGCGCTGGAAGAAAGGCCGGTCATCCACATGGCGGCCACCGGAACGATGTAGCTCAGGGCCACGATCAGCACCGCAGCCAGCATGGCGCGAGGATAAGTGCGCTGCGGACGCTCGACTTCGGTGGCGATGGTCGAGGCATTGTCCCAGCCCATGTAATTCCACATGCAGATGAGCAGGCCGCCGAGAATGTCAACAGTGGAAGTGGTAGGCCTGGTCACGGCGTTGGCCAGCGCTCCAAACTTGAAGGGCGCGATCGCCACGATCAGAATAAATGGCGCCGACAGCACGAAGAACAGCCACAGCGACGTCGTCGAAACCACCCGCACCCCGGCGATATTCAGCAGCGCGCAGACGACCACCACCGCCAGCGCCACCATCACGCCGCGATGCCCCTCCGCGAACCAGGGAAACAGGCGGTCGAGGTAGAGCACAAACAGCGTGGGATAAATCGCCATGTCGAAAATCGAAGCCACCAGCGAGAGCCAGGCTTCCTGAAATCCCCAGAAGTTGCCCATGGCGCGGCGCACCCAGGCGTAGTAGCCGCCTTCGAAGGGCAGCGCGCTGGAAAGTTCGCCGATCATGAACGCGGTGGGCAGGCTCCACAGAATCGGGGTCAGCAGCAGAATGAGGATGGCCCTGCCGTAGCCGGCGCCGTGAACGATGTCTTCGGTGCCGTAGGTGCCGCCCGACACCATAAAGAAGGTGGCGGCCACCAGGGGCCAGAGCGTCAGGCGGACAGATTTCTTTCGGCTGGGTCTTTTTCCGGTGAGAAACTGACGATGGGTGGCTGGAGATTTTGACGCGGCGCGCTAGCTGTTGCCAATTTCGATGGCTTCCTCCTCAGGCGATCCTTGCGCTATCAGAATTCGGCTGGTAGCAAGTTCGCAGCCGTGAGCATACGGGAAATTAGATGCAGAGTAAAAATAATTCTTCAGAATTTTTTGTGAGGTGGCACGGAGGTAATGGCTGTGCCGGTTGTCAGTCATCAGGCTTCAGCTAACAAGTCCTCGAAGCGAAAGCTGACGACCGAAGGTCCGACGACTGAAGACTGTTTTCAAACGTTCTTCCAGAGTTCAGCGCGGGGATCTTCGGGATTCAGCTTGGCCAACTCGCGCAGAATTTCCTTGGAGCGCTCGTCCTGGGGCATGGGGACGGTGACCTTGATTTCGACGATCTCGTCGCCGCGAGCGCCTTCCTTGGTGGCCGAGGGCACGCCTTTCTCGCGCAGACGAAGTTTCTGCCCGGACTGGGTTCCGGGCGGAATCTTCAGCAGGGTGCGGCCATCGATGGTGGGAACCTCGATCTTGGCTCCCAGCGCGGCTTCGGTGGCGCTTACGGGCACGGTGATGCGGATGTCGTCGCCTTCGCGGTGGAAGACCGGTGGTCCGCCGTTCGAATAATCACGTAAAGATCGCCTGCCGGACCTCCGCGCACTCCGGCGTTGCCCTTGCCGGCAATGCGAATGCGCTGGCCATCGCGAGTTCCGGCCTTGATGCGAACTTCCAGCGGTTCGGTGCGCTCGACCGTGCCTTCGCCGTGGCATTGCGGGCAGGTGGAGATGTTCTTTCCGGTGCCGTGGCAGCGCGGACAAGGGACATTGAACTTCATTCGCCCGCCGGTCTGCGTGACTTGGCCTTTTCCGCCGCACTCCGGGCAAGTGCCCGCGGATTCGATGAATCCCTGGCCGTGGCAGTTGGACAGGTATCCCGCCGGGTGATGTTCAGCCGCATCACGCCGCCGCGAATGGCGGTCCAGAAGGGCACGTTGACCTGGTATTCGAGATCCGATCCCGGCTCGGGACCTTCCTGCACCGAGCCGCCCCGTCCGCCGAAGATGCCGGAGAAAATATCTTTGAAAGCCGCCCGAGCCTGCGTTGCTGGCCTTCCGTCTCCGGCCGCGCCTCGAACATGTCGGAGAAATCGAAGCCGCCGAAATCGAAATTTGCACCCTGGCCACCGCCGCCGCTGAGCCCCGGGGAAACCCTCGCCGAAGCGCTCCACCGCCTGGCTCCCAGCTCGGGCGTAGGCGTCGGCGGTTGCGGGATCGATGTTGTCGGAGTAAAAGCCGACCTGGTCGTAGATCTTGCGCTTCTTGGGATCGCTCAGAACGTCGTTGGCTTCAGAGAGCGTCTTGAACTTCTCTTCCGCAGCCTTGTCGCCGGGATTGACGTCAGGATGGTACTTGCGCGCCAGTTTGCGAAACGCTTTGCGGATGTCGTCCGCCGAAGCGGACTTCTTGACGCCAAGTATTTCGTAATAATCTTTTTTGGTGGGAGTGGCCATCACTTAACGTTCATTCTTAGACTGAAGCTTGGTCATTGAGTGTGACGCTTCGATCGACAGACGGCGAAGCCGCCGGGACTAGTTCGGCCGCTTTTGCACTCTTGTCTTCGTCGAGGATCGCGATACGCTCATGGTTCGAACCGTCGATGTAAACGGGAAGGCGTTGCAATCCCGTCAATGACGGGCGCGAATACGAACCAGCGCCTCTCATCCTCTACGAAATTCAGAAAATAATCCTGGCCATTACTTCAAATTGCAATTTGTCTTCTCCTTGATCAGTTGCTCCCTGATCAGCCATAAAGATCAGTTACCTACGAATCTGTCAGCGCCTCTCGCCTCGCGATTGCCCGCGAGACGGGGCGCCACTCGAAACCTGCTGAAAGCTGACGGCTGATCAGCTGACAGCTTACTTCTTGTCTTCCACGTCCACGTACTCGGCGTCGATCACGCCTTCGTCTTTCTTTGCCTGGCCGTCGTCCGACCCGGCGCCGCACCGGCGTCGGCGCCCGGAGCTCGGCGGCGTTTGCGACTGGGCAGCTTTGTACATCTGCTCAGCCAGCTTGTGCGAGGCCTGGGTCAGCGTCTCGCGCGCCTTGTCCATGGTCGCTTTGTCGTTCGACTCCAGCGCTTTCTTGGCGTCGGCGATGGCGTTTTCGACGTCGCCGCGCTCAGAGCCGGAGATCTTGTCGCCCTGCTCGCGCAGCATCTTCTCGACGTTGTAGACCATCGAGTCGAGCTGGTTCTTGGCGTCGATCGCTTCGCGCTGCGCCTTGTCTTCAGCCGAGTGCGCGTCGGCTTCCTTGGCCATGCGCTCGACTTCCTCTTTGCTCAGACCGGAAGACGACGTGATCGTGATCTTCTGGTCCTTGCCGGTGGCCGTGTCTTTCGCGGTCACGTTCAGGATGCCGTTGGCATCGATGTCGAACGTCACCTCGATCTGAGGCACGCCACGCGGCGCCGGTGGAATTCCGGTCAGGTGGAACTTGCCCAGAGTCCGGTTCTGCGCCGCCATCGGACGTTCGCCCTGCAGCACGTGAACTTCGACCGACGTCTGACTGTCGGCCGCGGTCGAGAACGTTTCCGTCTTGCGGGTCGGAATCGTCGTGTTGCGCGGAATCATCGGCGTCGCTACGCCGCCCAGAGTTTCAATCGCCAGCGACAGCGGAGTCACGTCCAGCAGCAGCAGGTCTTTCACTTCGCCGCCTGAGCACGCCACCCTGAATCGCCGCGCCGATTGCAACCACTTCATCCGGATTGACGCCCTTGTGGCCTTCTTTGCCGAACAGCTCCTTCACCAGTGGCTGAATGCGCGGCATACGAGTCTGCCCGCCGACCAGCACGACTTCATTGATCTTGCTGGCATCCACGCCGGCATCTTTCATGCACTGCTTGCATGGACCGACCGAGCGCTGAATGATCTCTTCGACCATCGACTCCAGCTTCGCCCGGGTCAGCTTCTTCACCAGGTGCTTCGGACCGCCGGCATCGGCGGTGATGAACGGCAGATTGATCTCGGTCTCCATGGTGGTGGAGAGTTCGATCTTGGCGCGCTCCGCTGCGTCACGCAGACGCTGCAGCGCCATCTCGTTGCCCTTGCCGCGCAGGTCGAGGCCTTCGTCCTTCTTGAATTCGTCGATCAGCCAGTCGACGATGCGCTGGTCGAGGTTGTCGCCGCCCAGGTGCGTGTCACCGTTGGTGGCTTTCACTTCGATCACGCCTTCGCCGACTTCCAGAATCGAAATGTCGAACGTGCCGCCGCCGAAGTCGTAAACGGCGATGGTTTCGTCCTTCTTCTTGTCGAGACCGTAGGCCAGCGCCGCCGCCGTGGGCTCGTTGATGATGCGCTTCACGTCGAGGCCGGCAATCTGGCCGGCATCTTTCGTGGCCTGACGCTGCGCGTCGTTGAAGTACGCGGGCACGGTGATGACCGCTTCGGTGACCTTCTCGCCGAGATAGTCTTCCGCCGCCTTCTTCAGCTTCTGCAGAATCATCGCGGAAATCTGCGGAGGCGTGTACTCCTTGCCCTGCGCCAGCACCGCAACGTGGTCGCCCGACTGCACGACCTTGTAGGGCACCATCTTGATCTCTTCTGTCACTTCGTCGAAGCGGCGTCCCATGAACCGCTTGATCGAATAAACCGTGTTCTCCGGATTGGTGATGGCCTGGCGCTTCGCCACCTGCCCCACCAACCGCTCGCCGGTCTTGGTAAATCCGACGACTGAGGGCGTAGTCCGCCCACCTTCTTCGTTAGGGATCACCTTGGGCTCGCCACCTTCCATCACGGCGACGCAGGAATTGGTGGTTCCCAAGTCAATTCCGATAATCTTGGCCATAAACTCTCCTCCTCAAACTTATAAGTGCTTTGTAATCATGCCATTATGCATTGAATTCTGACCATGATAAGACTTGAGCGAATCATTGTCAAGGTTTAGATGCTGCTGAATAGAAGATGGATACAGCTATTTCTCGGAAGCTTTTGACGGTGAGGCTGGGTCGACGGAGAGCGGGTGCGTCGAGTTCTCCGATCGATCCCCGACAGTCGCAAATCGACGAAATTTCAATGCCTCCGCGGTTCACTGTCGGGCAGTTCTCGAACGGGTTCCACCTAACCATTACTGGTGTTCGCTTTCTGCTGCTCGAAGGCCTTCTGCAGATACTTCCGGGCTTCGTCCAGGGCACCCTGGGTGTTGTCGTTGGTTTGCAGGGCCTGGCGGTACTCGTTGGTAGCGCGCTCGCGCTGTCCGGTTACGTCGAAAATCTTGCCTAGTTGGATGTGGCTCCAGACTTCCGTCCAGCGGGGCTCACCGTCGCCATTCAGGCACTCACGATAAGCGTTGGCGGCCGCCTGGTAGTTGCGCTGGAGGAAGAACACTTCGGCGATGCGATAGTGGGCCAGCGAACTGTTCTTATTGACGTCGAGCGCCTTGTTGAACTCGAGCAGCGCGCCCGCCAGATCTCCCTGCTGGGTCAGACTCTGGCCACGCTGGATGGAAGCCCGGAGCCTGACCTCTGTGGAGTTCTTAAGTACACGGTCCTCGGGATCCACCACAATCCGCCGCGGCTTGCCGTAAGTTTCCACGCTGAACGGAGAATTGGTACCCACGACTTCAATCCGCTTTTCTTCCGTTTTGCCGTCGGTATCGATCTTGAGTTGCACCGGCATGCGGAACAGGTCGAGGTCCTGCGTAATTTGACCTACCACGCGAAATCCCTTGTTGTTGCCCAGGCGATAAATCGTGTACTTGGATTGAAATTCAGGAGCGCCCGGTAGAATCCAGCCACTGGGAGAAAAACCAAGTGAGCTTGTCACCGTAATTCTGCTCGGCAAGCGCGCGAAAGTCGTCCAGTGACGCCGATTTCCCCGCATACTTCGTCGCGAAGGTGCGCATGGTGAGGTCGTATTTCTGATCGCCGAGCACGTAGCGCAGCATATGCAGAATCATGGCGCCCTTGTCGGTAACCAGAGACTGAAATTCTGGCGAGAACAGGTCGAGCTTGCCGGCGCTGGAGAGCGGAACGGTGTCATAGGCAAGCGCGCCGACCGACATGTCTTTGACGGTCTCTTCCAGGCCCGCTTCGCCGGCGGCCTGTTCCACGTAGCGAGCCTCGGAATAGCGCGCGAAGCCATCGCTCAGCCACCAGTCATCCCGCGATGCGGGACTGACCGACACTCCCCACCATTGGTGAGAGATGGTATTGGCCAGCAAGCGGTAGTTCACTTTATCGGTGACCGCGCGACTGGCAATTGCAGCAATCTCCGGCGCCCAGGCGGCAGGCATGGTGTCATCGGGAAGCTCAACTACTTTGAGTGTGGTGGACGGTGCCGAGCCGTAGAGCGTCACGTAGTAAGTGAACTCCTTGACCGCCGTGGATGCATAGGTGGCGCCAGGTTCTGATGGGCAGGTTTAAAGAAGACATGAAGATCCACTCCCGCCTCATCGCTTTTGAACTCCTGGAACGTGCCCGCCACGATCGTGCCCGGGAAGCTTGGCTTGTCCCAGGCGAATACATAGGTCTTGGTGGGCAAAGCGCCCACTGCTGACTTCTTGGCCAAACCCGAAGTGCCGGCAGACTCTTTCCCGCTGCCGATCACAATCATGTGCGCCGGCACCGTGATGTTCATGGTGGCGGTGAAGCGGTTGATGCCGTACGCATTCACCGGAAACCAAAATCCGGCATAGAGCAGATAGGTGGTGTCATCGCCGACGTAAGCCAGCTTGAGTCCCTGCACGGGACTATCGTCCGCGGAATCGAGTGTGCCCTCGTACTCGAAGGTAAGGGTGGTCGAATGTGTCCTTGGTCAACGGGGTAGCGAGTTGCACTCGTACGCTCGAGTCTTGGGTAACGCGCTCAGCGCTGAGCGGCTTGTTGGCGGCGTCGAGAACCTTTGTGACGCGCAGGGCATTGTGCAGTTGAAATGTAGCGACGTTCGTATCTTCCAGTGCGGTGAACTTCACCTTGGCGCGCGCGGTGAGCTTGTGAACATGCGGACTGATCTCCGCGTCGATCTGGTAGTCGTCCACCCGAAGGCGTACTTTTTCGGCCGCCCACGTCGAAGAAGACATCAACAGAAACGAACAAGCGAGAACAGCGAAAACCAGAGCCCGACGCGCGCGCCGAGGTTGAGAAGGCATCAAAAAAACTCTCCTGAAACAAGTACGCTAATGCGTATGATGAAGATTGTGACTCAAAAGATGCTGGCAGGACAAGGTTTAGCCTGTTTTTGAAGGTTTCTCGCTAGTCAAGACTTGGCAGAACCGCCTGGGCCGCTAGACTCCATCGGGTGATCTCTCCCGCTTCGCGGCCCCTCCGAGCCGTAGCTCTTACGCCAGCGAGATCGGCGACCATTTTGTTGCGAGCAGGACCGTCGGGAAGTATCTCATGAAGCTCTCGCACTACGTTTTGACCAGTAAAGTCGTGCTGTACCAACTCCGGAACGATTCGCTCTCCTGCAATTAAGTTCACCATGGCAAAGTGTTGCACTTTCACCCGGGGCCGCCCCAGCCGGTAGGTCATTGGCGAAACCCGGTACACCATCACGAAGGGTGTTCCCATCAATGCTGCCTCCACCGTGGCGGTGCCGCTGGCGATGATGCCTGCCCGTGACAGTGCCAGCGCGGGCAGGGCTTCGGAGACCAGATGGATATTCGGATTTCCGGCGATCAGGGATTGCAGAAACCTCCGATCGAGCGTAGGTGCGACAGGAAGCAGAAATTCGTACGTTAAGCCGAGTTGCACAGCTGATTCGATAATCCCGGGCAAATTCATGCGCACTTCTTTTACCCTGCTGCCCGGCATGACCGTGATCCAGACCTTCGCTGGATCGAGGCCGTTTTCGGCGGCATATGTTGCGCGATCGATCGCGGGACGGGGAAGATCGGCGAGCGGGTGTCCGACGAACGTCGTGTCAACGCCGCGGTCGCGGTAGAACTTTTCTTCGAAGGGAAAGATCACCAGGGCCTTGTCCACATACTTCCGCAACAAACGGACACGCCCTTGGCGCCATGCCCAGAACTGCGGGCAAACATAGTAGACGACCGGAACGCCTCGCTTTTTCATCTGGCGTGCCACCCGCCAGTTGAACGCGGGAGAATCGATGACGATTGCCAGATCGGGCTTGCGCTTGTCCGCCTCCGCAATCAGCTTGCGAAACAGATTCCAGATTTTCGGTAAATGACTGAGTATTTCGGTGATTCCAACCACCGCAAGGTCCCTGGAGTCAACCACGGTGTTGCAACCTGCTGCCCGCATGCGATCACCACCAGCACCGAAAAATTCGAGCGGTCGACTTGGTGTGCTCTCCGGAGACTCCGCCGCGCGGCGTCGCAAAGCTGCCATCAACATCGCCCCGTACATTTCTCCAGAAGCTTCCCCAGCGGAGATCAGGATTCGCACGGAGCACATTGTAATTGGGAGAGAAGGTTATGTGTGGTTGCATGCTTGTGTCGCCCGCGACCACACAAGCACACGCGAGATCTAGTCGTCCGCTCCCGCCGTGACCGGTGAGTCGCTTCCGACCGGAAGCTCCTGGTCTTTGTATTGGAGTTGGTAGAGCTTGTAGTAGATGCCGCGTTCAGCCAGGAGTTCCTGATGCGTGCCCATCTCACGCACGTGGCCTTTGTGCATCACGATAATCTTGTCCGCACGCTGTATTGTTGAAAGCCGGTGCGCGATAACTACGGACGTTCTGCCCTGGACCATCCGATTCAGCGCGTCGCGGACTTTGACTTCGGTCTCGGTGTCTACGCTCGAGGTAGCTTCGTCCAGAATCAAGATCTTTGGATTGTGGGCCAGGGCTCGGGCAAATGAGATCAATTGCTTCTGTCCGGTAGAAAGGGTCGAACCGCGCTCGCGAACCTCTTCCTTGAATCCCTGGGGAAGAGCGCGGATGAATTCGGCGAGATTCACATCCTCGGCAGCCTTTTCGATGTCCGCGTCTGTGATCCACTCTGTGCCCAGCCGGATATTGCCTTCTACAGTGCCGGTGAACAGGAATGGGTCCTGCAGTACGACTCCAAAACGCCGCCGGAGCGCGGCAAGGTCCATATCCTTGACGTCCACGCCATCGATGCGAACCGCGCCTTTTTGCACGTCATAGAAGCGCAGGAGGAGCGAGATAATCGTGGTCTTCCCCGCGCCGGTGTGGCCTACGATTGCCACCGTTTCGCCGGGTTCTATGACGAACGACACGTCCCGCAGAATCCAATCCGGTTCGTGTGGGTCCGGCGCGGCTTGGGTACTCTCGCGCGAGCTCTTCTGAGCATGTTCAGCCTCGGCCGGAACCGTCCGGTAAGCAAACCAGACGTGATCAAATTCGATTCGTCCCGGTCCAACCGGCATTTTGGTGACTGAAGGCGAAGTGATCTCCACCGGAGCGTCCAGCAGTTTGAACACGCGTTCACTGGCCGCCATGGCCGACTGGAGAATGTTGTACTTCTCGCTGAAATCCTGGATCGGCCGGAAGAAACGCTGCGCGTACTGAATGAATGCAGTGAGAATGCCAATGCTCACAACCGTTCGGACAACATGGAAGGAAAAAAGATTGTGAGGCGTGAAATCCATCGTGACGCTGCTCACAGTCAGACCGCGAATAATGTCGATGCCACCGAACCAGATCACGCAGGCGATGGCGATTGACGACAGAATTTCCACCACCGGGTAATACACCGCGTGCGCCATGATCGCGTCCTTGAACGCTTCCATGTGAATGGCATTCACATCGGAAAATTTATTGAAAGCCCGCTCTTCGCGATTGAACAACTGCAACACAACCATGCCGCTGACATGTTCCTGCATGTAGGCGTTGATGCGGGCAATGGCGGTGCGAATCCGGCGGTAAGAGTCACGCACCCGGTCACGGAAAAGCTTGGTAGCGATGGCAATTAAGGGCAAGACAGCTAAGGTAATCAGCGCCAGCTTCCAATTCATGCACAGCATGATGGCGGTGATCCCGGCCAGGACGAAAACATCTTCAAAGATCGACACCACTCCGGAAGTGAACATTTCGTTCAACGCGTCCACGTCCGAAGTCACGCGCGTGACAAGGCGGCCGACCGGATTCTTATCGTAAAACCCAATATGCATATGTTGCAGATGCCGGAAGATCTGCTTGCGCAGGTCAAACATCACCATCTGGCCTGCCCATTGCATGAAATATGTCTGAAGGTAGTCGAGCAGAAAACTAAAGATGATTAGCCCCACATACATCGCGGCGATTTCCGCGATTCCGACGTACGGGTTTGGGCTCAGAAAGAAGTCGAAGGGCGTGCGCCGCGGTACCGGCACCAGGTAACGGTCAATTTCGATCGCGACGAGGTATGGCCCCAGAACATCAGCTCCGGCTTTGAAGAGAATGGAGATCAGGGAAATGCCGACCGGCCATTTGTAAGGGCGCAGATACTCAAGCAGCCGCTTCATCAGGCGGCTGTCATACGCTTTGCCTAAAACCTCTTCTTCTTGAGCCATCGGGTATCAGTTAAAGATTACCCTAAATAGATTAGGAAAAAAGACGAAGGGATGGAAAAGCTTTGTGGTAGCGCTAAAGACCACGTAGGCCCTGTGTGTCCCCATCTGGGCGGTGAGCGAAGCTCAGCAGGTGTGTTTTACGCGATCTTCTTTAACACGAGAGCCGAGTTTTTCGATCCAAAGCCTACGCAGTTACAAATCGCATGTTCGATTTCTGCTTTGCGGCCGATATCCGGAACGTAATCCAAATCGCACTCGGGATCGGGATGGTCGAGATTAATGGTGGGCGGAATCTCACTGTGCTCCATGGCAATCAGTGTGGCCGCAAGACTGGCGGAGCCGCACGCCCCTTGGGCATGGCCGATTTGCGATTTCAAACCAGACATTGGAATTTTTCTCGCATGTTCCCCCAGCGCCAGCTTCACTGCGCGGGTTTCTACTCGGTCATTCATCTCGGTGGAAGTGCCATGCAGGTTGACGTACTGAATGTCCGCAGCCTGAAGGCCGGCTTCTTCCAGCGCAAGTGTTATAGCTCGCGCGGGTTCTTCCGGCGATTCGCTCATGCGCACCCGGTGGAAAGCCTCGCAGGTCGAACCGTATCCCGCGATCTCGGCATAAATGTGGGCGCCGCGAGCCCGGGCATGATCGTAATCTTCAAGAATGAACATCCACGATCCTTCCGCCATGACGAAGCCGTCGCGGTCGGCTGAAAATGGGCGGGAAGCGCTCTCAGGAGAGTGATTCCATGACTGTGTCAGCGCGCGCAAAAGTGAGTAGCCTTTGATGATTCCGGGCGTGATCGGGGAATCGACTCCTCCTACCAGAAACATTGGCAGCACGCCCGCCTGAATATGCTGGTAGGCATAACCGATCGCGTCCGTTGACGATGTGCAACCCGCGGTGACCACATGGCTGTAACCACGAAATCCGAAGCGCATGCTGATTTCGCTGGGAATCGTCCCCATTGTGCCGCTGGGAATGCAAAACAGGCTTACCTGTTTGACGTGCCCGCTGTGCCATAGACGGTATTGCTCTTCAGAAAACTCCTGCGCACCGCCGCCCGTCCCAAGAATTACGCCTATCTCGCGTTTCTCGTCCATCGACATGGCCGCAGGATCGAGACCCGCATCTTTGATCGCTTCCGTCGAAGCTGCCACCGCCAGCGGTACCACGCGCGAGACATGCTTTCGTTCGCGCGCATCCACCCAGGCCAATTCGTCGAACTCGGGAATTTCGCCGGCGATGTGGACGGGCAGGGAAGACGGATCGAAGCGGGAGATGCGTTTGACGCCAGATTTCCCGGCGAGAAGCGCGAGACAAAAGGCTTCTTTGCCGATCCCGTTGGGGCTGACCACGCCCATTCCGGTGACTACTACGCGAGGAACCATGCCATCGTTAGACAATCGAGCCGACTTCTCCTTAATAAATTCCAATCAGCGACTTTAAAAGTCCGACAATTCCGTTCTAGGCGCCCTGACGACACTCCACGTTACGCGAAGTGGGATAATTAGTCACGATGTCCCTGGGCCTCTATATCTCGGTCCCGTTCTGCCGCACCAAGTGCAGTTACTGCAATTTCGCCTCGGATGTCTTTTCCCGCGCTGTGTTCGAACGCTATGTCGAACGTCTGGCGTCGGACGTTAGCCATGCCAGGGAAACCGCGCAACGAATGACCGGCTGTTTCGAGACCTCCGTGGATTCCATTTTCCTCGGCGGCGGCACTCCTACGATACTTGATATAAAGCAATTGGAACGGCTATTTGTCACGATTTCGCAAAACTTCTCGGTTCAGAATGGCGCTGAAATCACAGTCGAATGCGCGCCGGGCAGCTTGTCGCCCGCGATGATCGAGGTCTTGCAACGCTGCGGAGTGAACCGGATCAGTCTGGGCGTTCAGTCGTTCGTCGACTTGGAAGCTGCGGCAGTTGGTCGTCTTCACAAACGAATCACAGTGATTGACGATATTACGCGATTGCGTGGCGCTGGCATCGCTGACATCAACGTGGATCTGATCGCCGGGCTGCCGCATCAGACGGCCGAAAGCTGGGAGTTTTCGGTGGCTGAAACGATCGCTTCGGGCGTTCCTCACGCCAGCGTTTACATGCTGGAAGTGGACGACGACTCCCGGCTCGGCCGCGAGTTGATGGCCGGAGGGACTCGATATCACGCTCACTTCGTGCCCGACGAAGAGCTTACTGCCGATATGTACGAGATCGCGTGCGATCGGCTGAGAACAGCGGGGATGCCTCAGTACGAGATTTCGAACTTTGCGCGCGAGGGGCACCAGTCCCGCCACAATCTGAAGTATTGGACTCGGCAGCCCTATCTTGGCTTTGGTGTGGATGCGCACTCCATGCTCCATTCGTCAGAACAAGCAAACGACGCGATTCGCTTCTGTTCGCCCGACTCGCTCGAACAGTACATGGCAGACGGGTCCATCAAAAGGACCCCTGTCTCAAAACAAGCCGCGCTCGAAGAAGCTTTTTTTTTGGGACTGCGCCTGGTTAGCGGGGTGAATCTGAGAAAGATGGCGTCGGATTTCGGTGAAGCGATTGTCCATACCGTGTCAAATGCGATTTCAGAATGCGAAGAGCTTGAGCTGTTGGAACGTGACGGCGATTGGATCCGCTTGACGAAGCGCGGCAGGCTGTTGTCCAACGAGGTGTTTGAGCGTTTCATCGTAACAACAAATGACATCGAACCGGTGCTTCCTTGATTTGGACAGCATCGCCAAATATCGCTTCAAAGTGACGACCAGCCGGTCGGTCGCCTTGGCGCCGCGGAACGACCATAAAGCCACGGTTGGAGCGGGCCACGACGTAATTCGAGTCAGCTTCCGGTGGTAACTTTTGCGGCTGAAACGGCTGTGTTCTAATCCAGTGTTCGGCGGCATCCTAGTATCAGCGAAACGGAGAGCGCACCTTGGATTTCCAATTAAACGAAGAACAGCTTCACCTGAAGAAAAGCGTGCGCGAATTCGCGGAACGCGAAATTGCGCCCAACGTCATGAAGTGGGACGAGGCAGGTGACTTCCCGCTGGCCACGGTCAAGGAACTGGGTAAGCTCGGCCTGCTGGGAATTGTTTTTCCGCCCGAGTATGGAGGAGCCGGCATGGGCTATGTCGAGTATGTAACCGCGATTGAAGAACTATCGCGCGTGGACGGCTCGGTGGGAATCATCGTCGCCGCGCATACTTCGTTGTGTTCGAACCATATCTTTCTCGCCGGCAACGAAGCGCAGAAGAAGAAATATGTGACGCCGCTGGCGTCGGGCGAGTTCATCGGGGCGTGGGGACTTACCGAACCGTCGTCCGGATCGGACGCGGGCAGCGCGCGCATGACCGCAGTCCGCAAAGGAAATAACTGGGTGCTGAATGGCACCAAGACTTTCTGCACAAACGGGCATTATGCCGATGTTCTGGTCGTGATCGCCGTAACCGATCGTGCCGCGCACACTCACGGGCTCTCGGCGTTCATCGTGGAGAAGGGAACCAAGGGTTTCCGTCCGGGAAAAAAGAGAACAAGCTGGGATTGCGGGCCAGCGATACCGCCGAATTGATCTTCGAAGACTGCGTCATTCCCGCTGAGAATCTTTGCGGCAAGGAGGGCAACGGCTTCATCGATTCAATGCAGGTTTTGGACGGTGGCCGCATTTCCATCGCTGCCCTGTCGCTGGGGATGGCGGAAGGCGCTTATGAGGCTGCGCTCAAGTATTCCAAGCAGCGCAAACAGTTCGGCAAGGCGATCAGCGATTTCCAGGCGATCCAATGGAAACTTGCCGATATGGCGACAGAAATCGAAGCGGCCAAACTGCTGACGCTACGTGCCGCCGCGATGAAAGATGCCGGGATGAAGACAACCCTGGAATCGTCGATGGCCAAGCTTTACGCGAGCGAGGTGGCGGTGCGTTGTGCCAACGAAGGAGTGCAGATTCACGGCGGCTACGGTTTTATCAAGGACTATCCGGCGGAGAAGTTTTATCGTGACGTGAAGCTGTGCACCATCGGCGAGGGAACCAGCGAAATCCAGCGCCTGGTAATCGCCCGGCAACTGTTGAAGGACTAGTTAGCAATCCATGGCAGAAGTGATGCAGCCGCTGACAACCGAGACCACCCAGGATGAGCGCACGATCGCCCTTTTGGCCCACATGCTGCAAATCATGCTTTGGTGGACCGCCCCATTGGCAATCTTCCTCGTAAAAAGAAAGTCAAAGTTTATTTCCTTTCACGCCCTGCAGGTTTTGTTGCTCCAGGTAGCCTACTTGCTCCTGACCGTGGCTGGGATGTTTTTAGGTTTCGGTTTCTT
Source organism: Terriglobia bacterium (assembly GCA_963765715.1). GTDB lineage: Bacteria > Acidobacteriota > Terriglobia > Terriglobales > Acidobacteriaceae > JAIQFF01. The sequence continues at coordinate 149,187 of CAVXXN010000013.1, read as the reverse complement.
CTTCCTGACCGCCGCTGCCGGCTCGGTTGGACATAACGCAGACCCACCGCCCGGATTGTTTATTCTGATGCCGATGCTTTGGCTGTCGTTCATGGGCATGGGAATCATTGTGCTTGTGGGCGGAATTGTTTACGGCGTGAGAGCAGGACGAGGCGAATGGGCCGAGTATCCATTTTTTGGGGCGCTTTCCAGAAGCATCCTCAAAATCGGACCGGGGGGAACGCCCGCCTGAGTTGCAGTTTTCCTTCATCGAATCTCATTTTTCATCTTCTTTAGCTTTGAAAACCCGATTTCGTGCTGCCCGCCAGAATTTATGATTCTTATGTGACGTGTCGAACCAAACCAACTGATTTCGCCTTTCTCGATCATGCCAGACCACCTGCCGCACCACTCTCGCACCTAAGGCCTCGTCCGAACTTATAGGAGGCTTGATGTATCACCATATTAAGAAATTGATGTACACCGTCAACGTGGGCACACCCGATCCGCGCTTTGGCAATATGTTGCTTGAGCAGTTTGGTGGTGCTAACGGCGAACTCGCCGCAGCCATGCAATATTCCATTCAGGGTCTTAACTGTGATGATCTTGAGCGTAAAGACCTGCTCATGGACATTGGTACCGAGGAATTAAGTCATCTGGAGATTGTCGGCACCCTGGCCAGAATGCACCTGAAACCAATGAAAACTGACCGCGATGCCGCTGAAGCAGATCCGCTCGTGGCGATTGCCGGAGGTGGAGGAGTCAGTCTGTTCAACTCCATGGGCGATGCCTGGACGGCCGACTACCTGAAGATCACCGGCGAACTGGACGTCGACCTCCGCAGCAACATCGCGGCGGAGGCCCGCGCCAAAATCGTCTACGAACGCCTCATCAACTTCTGCGATGATCCAGGATCCCGCGATGCATTGCAGTTTCTGATGACGCGTGAGATCACCCACATGAAGGCCTTCACTGCGGCACTGGAGAGCTTGGGTAAGGACCCGTTCTCCATCGGCGAAATTCCTCCGACCCCTGGCTTGGTGGACGAATACTTCAATGATTCGACTGGCGTAGGCGACGAGGGCGAGACCGACGCCACTGGACCCTGGAACGAAGGCGGAGACTGGAAGATCGTCGAAGCCCCGGAACTTGAACAGGGTGTCAATTCTCACACAAACGGGAAGGATTCCGGCCGCGCGAAAATTTCCAGCGCCAAGGACTCGAAGCGATCGAAGCTTAAGAAATCGGCGTAACCTGAGTGGCGCTCCGGAAGTCCGGAGCGCTTTCACCTTCATCCGTCTTTCCAACCTGTTTGAACATCGTTGCCGTGTCTCCCCTTCATTTCTGCGCTAACTTTCAGTTTGTTCGAGCTCTCCTTTACACTGAAGTGCTTGAACAACGAATCTCAGCCCACGATTGAGCAGTTGCGTGCCGGCGATGTGCGTTCACTGGCCCGTGCGATCAGCACCGTCGAAAACCGCACCCACGGTTGGACGGATTTGCTCAAGGCACTTTTTCCCCACAGCGGGCGTGCGCGAATCATCGGACTGACCGGGCCCCCGGGCGCAGGCAAAAGCACGTTAGTCGATCAGTTGGCGCGCTACTATCGTAAGCAAAACCGCACGGTTGGAATCATCGCGGTGGATCCAACGAGCCCATACACGGGTGGCGCGATACTGGGCGATCGTATCCGCATGCAGGAACACTTTTCCGATCCCGGAATCTACATCCGCAGCATGGCGACGCGCGGTTCATTGGGCGGGCTGGCGCGAACCACCGCCGACGTGGCGACCGTCCTCGATGCTGCGGGTCGCGATCTGATCATGATTGAGACCGTTGGCGTTGGCCAGGATGAAGTTGACATCGTGCGTCTGGCTGATATCACGGTTGTGATTCTGGTGCCGGGCATGGGGGACGATGTTCAAACCATCAAAGCCGGTATCATGGAAATCGCTGACATCTTTGTGATCAACAAAAGCGATCGCGACGGTGCGGAGCGCGTGGAACGGGAAATCCGCGCATTGCAGTCGCTCGCCGTGCGCGGAGACAACTGGACTCCGCCGATTGTGAAGACTGTGGCGAGCGACGGGCGCGGCATCGAAGAGCTGGCCGCCGCCATCCGCGGTTACGAAGATTATCTGCAAAGGGAAAATCTGATCCTGCAAAAGAAAACTCAGAACTGGCAGGAACGCCTGCTTGAGATGTTGCGCGATACGCTCCTGGAGCGCGCGCGCGAGCATCTAGGCAATGGAGCGCTGGCTGGATATGCCGTAGAAATCGCGGGTCATAAACGCGACCCTTACGAACTGGTCGAGGAAATTGTGGGCAGGATAGAAACGAGTAGAACCTGACTTATCGAATTCCAGCTGGAGACGAGTCGATGTTCAGCATTGACCATATTGGCATCGCGGTGAAGTCGCTGGTGAGCGCCAAAGCCATCTACGAAAAGCTTGGTTTGAGTATTTCCCAGGAAGAATTGGTCGAAGCCGAGCAGGTACGAGTAGTGATGGTGCCGCTAGGTGAAAGCCGACTGGAGTTACTCGAGCCAGTTTCGGAAAATTCCGTGATCGCAAAATTCATCACCAAGCGCGGAGAGGGACTTCATCACGTTTCGTTACGCGTACCGGACCTCGACGCTGCGGTTGCGCTGTTAACGAAAGATGGCGTACGGCTGGTTTCCAGCAAAATCGGAATCGGAGCCGGTGGACATCGCTACGTTTTCGTACATCCCTCCAGTGCGGGAGGCGTGTTGCTGGAACTTGTGGAGGCGACGTAGGCCGCGAGTTCTTCCGTGCTGAACCATGTGTGCTGAACCATGCTTCTTCTTGCCACCGACACCTCAAGCAGGCAGGGTAGCATCGCGCTGGCGCGGTGCGGGCCGGGCGATCCGTGCGAGGTTATAGAAGTCGTCCCTCTTGACGGCGGAACATTCTCCGCGCAACTTGTACCCCAGATGGCGGCCTTACTCGCGAAGCACAATTTCGGAAAACAGGATATTGGGGCCTTTGCCGTGGTGGCGGGCCCTGGATCGTTTACTGGACTACGCATTGGGCTTGCGGCCGTCAAAGCTCTTGCGGAGGTTTTAACGAAGCCCATCGCCGCAGTCTCAATGCTGCAAGCCGTAGCCGTAAGCGCCGGCTTACAGGGAAACATGATCGCAGTGCTGGACGCAGGTCGTGGCGAAGTCTACGCAGGCGAATATCACGTGAACGGTTCAATAGCGAATTTGGATAGGGAACGCATGCTGACCCGTGAGGATCTGGCGCAAGCGGTGCCTGGCTTAATTGTCGTAACTCCTGACCATGCTTTGGCGGAATTGGCCCGCACCGCAGGTTTGCAGGTGAGCGAAATTGAGGCTCCCCGCAGTGACGTAGTAGCGCGGCTCGGCTGGCAGAAAATCCAGGCGGGCGAAACAGTCTCGCCTGAGGATCTGGACGCAAACTACATCCGGCGGTCGGGGGAGATCTTTTCCAAAACCAGTTCATAGTTGGCGGTTCTCTTCACGGCAAGAGTACGAACTCATGGAACCATCCATTCGTCCGGCCGCGCTGTCCGACCTTTCCGAAATCATGGCCCTGGAAAGGAGTACGGATCATGCAGCACACTGGTCTGCCGAGCAGTACCAAAAATTACTTGCTACCACAAATCCCCGCCGGATTGCTCTGATCCTTGAGGAGAAACAACAGAGCCATGCCGCGCTGCGGGGGTTCATTGTCGCTCGAGTCATTGGGGCGGAGTGGGAAATCGAAAATATCGCCGTGGCAAGTTCCGCGAGGCGGCGTGGGTTGGGCGCACGTCTGCTGAGCGAAATTCTGAAGCTGGCAAGATCTGCCGGCTCCGAAGTGGTTTTTCTAGAGGTGCGTCGATCCAACCAGGCCGCTCGCGCTCTGTACGAAAAGTTGTCATTTGAGGCGAGCGGACATCGCAGCGGTTATTACAAAGAGCCCGAAGAAGACGCGATCAACTATCGTCTTGAGTTATCGTCCTGAATTGCGTTGAGTTTGCACCGGATTTGGTGCAATTTCTTAATCATGAAAACCGGTTCATCAAGGGAATTTGGGATTGAACCAGTGGAGGTCGTGTGTTAGGTTAGGGCCGTACAAACGTTCAGGAGGGTCTACTGGATGACTCCAAAAGACCAGCTCTTGGCTAGCAACGAGGAATTCCGCAAGCTAGCCCAGGAGCACACGCAGTACGCTCAACGTCTCGATTCTCTCACCATAAAACGATACCTGACAGACGACGAAAAGCTGGAAGAAGTGCGGCTGAAGAAGCTGAAACTGCGGCTCAAGGACCAGATGGAATCCATTGAACGGCAGTTGCGCATCGTCGTGCAGCAAGGTCAGGTCGCATAAATACAACCTCCAGCCATGGGCGGCTCTTGCCGCCTTGGTTTTTTTAGTCATTGCTCAGGGTGCGCGTAAGCGCCTTTTTTATTGCCATTTAACTACTAACAGCGACCTGTCCGCCCCGCCTGAACTATAATTCTCACCAACCCTCATGGCTCCTGACGGCTACTATTACGCTCTCGCGCTGGCTGGTGTTGCCGTACTGATCGGGTGGTTGGCTGGACCCTGGTGGAGCCTGCCTGTCTGCATGTTGATATTGTTTTTTTTGTGGTTCTTCCGCGATCCGGAACGGCCCATTCCGGACTTTCCCGGTGCGATAGTCTCGCCCGCGGACGGCAAGGTTACAGAGGTTTCCTCGATTCTGATCGGCGGGAAGCCCTATACGCGGATCAGCATTTTTCTTAATGTGTTCGATGTGCACGTAAATCGTTCGCCGGTCGCGGGTGTAGTCCGCGACGTTCGCTATCAAAAAGGGAAGTACCTTAACGCGATGAACCCGGCTTCGGCCGAACACAATGAACAGAATGCGGTCACCGTCGAGGGAGAAGGACAGACTGTAGTGTTCAAGCAGATTGCGGGACTTCTCGCCCGCCGGATCGTGTTCACGAAAAAGGTGGGCGACCGGGTTGAACGGGGCGAACGCGTAGGCTTGATCAAGTTTGGGTCCCGCGTCGACGTGTTGCTCGAACCCTCAGCCTCGATTGGGATCAAAGTAGGTGATCGGGTAAAAGGCGGAGCCAGTGTGCTGGCACAATTACGCGAGGATTCGGTTGTAAACGGTTCGGTGCCGGCCGCAGGCAGCCGTCGAGGAGCACTTTAATGGTTCCCGAAGTGCCCGAAACACAAATACGGCGCAGCGACGGCCGCCCACCACGGCGGCTGAACAAGGGCATGTACATCTTGCCTTCGCTGTTCACTACCGCCAACATCGCCTTTGGCTACTACGCGATTCTCCAGATTGCGCACGGCACGAGCGCCGATGCCTGGCACTATGACAACGCCGCCAAGGCGATTGGATTTGCCGTGTTGTTCGATGGCCTGGATGGCCGCATTGCCCGCATGACTGGAACCAGCAGCGATTTCGGCAAGGAACTGGACTCCCTCGCCGATGTCATCACCTTTGGCGTCGCTCCCGCGTTGCTGGCGTGGATGTGGGGATTTCGACAGCTACCATCGAATTTGGGCGAGCTTTACAACAAGTTGTTGCAGTTCGGTGCCATAGCCAGCTTTCTGTTCCTCATGGCAGGCGCCAGCCGTCTGGCGCGCTTCAACATCACAAGTAACCCGCAGCCTTCGAACCCGGGGCGTCCAGGAAAGAAATATTTTGTCGGCATGCCCATCCCGGCGGGCGCGGGTGTGATTGCCGCCGTGGTTCATTTTTCGGAAGGCGATCCCATCGTTTCGTGGTGGACTGCGATTACCTGGATGCTGATGGTGGTGGCGGTGGGCTACCTGATGGTGAGCACCTGGCGTTTCTACAGTTTTAAAGACATTGATTTTCGTTCTCGGCAGCCTTTTCAGCTGGTGATTCTGTTTGGTCTGCTCTTCGCTGCAATTCGCTTCTATTCGAAATGGGTGCTCTTTCTGATCGCGCTGCTCTATGTGTTTTCAGGAGTGTTTTGGCGCTTGAAGTGGATCTTCCGGCGCAAGGGAAGTCCGCCGCCACCTCCGGCGTATACCGAGGTATCGCAAACTTTATGAGCTCGAACTTCAAGACGGTTCCCGCGGCGCGTCCCGATCCGGTACGCGCGGGCGATCTGTATCGCCTGGCTATCGTGGGTGCCGGTACGCTGAAAGGGAAAGACCTTGCGGAAGTGTTGACCGACCGCAATTTTCCGTCGTCCGATATCAAGTTGCTGGATGACAACGACTCTTTGGGTCAACTTGAATCGGTCGGGGACGAGGTTTCGTTCATCCAGAGTGTGCGGGCCGAGCAGTTCGAAAAAGTTGATTTCACTTTCTTCGCCTGTGATGCCGAGTGCACCCGGCAAAACTGGAAGAAGGCACAAAAAGCAGGAAGTTCGATTGTCGATCTCTCCTACGCTTTGGAAGATGAGCCCGGAGCGGCGGTCAAGGCGCCGTGGATTCAGCGGCAGCTGGGCCAAGCCCTTACCCCGGAACTGCAGCCCGGACCTGCAGTTGTGGCCCATCCCGCCGCGGTGGTGCTCGCGCTCCTCCTGCTGCGTTTGCAGAAAGCCGACGCGGTGAAGCGGGCGGTGGCTACCGTGTTCCAGCCAGCCTCAGAACATGGTCAGAAGGGGATGGATGAGCTTCACGAACAGACGGTGAATCTTCTTTCCTTTCAGCAGCTGCCCAAGAAAGTATTTGACACGCAGGTTGCATTCAACATGGTGGCGCGTTACGGAGAAGAATCCGTCCCAACGCTTGCTACGATCGAGCGGAGAGTCCTGACTCACTATCAACGCATCGCCGGCAAGGAAGCGTTCGTTCCGTCACTGTTGCTGTTGCAGGCCCCGATCTTCCACGGTCACGCATTCACCTTGCACGTTGAGTTGGAAAAACCCGTGGAAATTGAGAACGTAGCTAAAGCTCTGACAGGGGAGCACGTCACCATCACCGGTCTGGCGGAGCAGCCGCCGAGTAACGTGAATGCGGCGGGGCAAGGTGACATTCTGCTATCGATCCAGCCCGATCCGAATCTTGCCACGGGGCTATGGCTCTGGGCGGCGACGGACAATCTCCGAATCGCCGCGTCCACTGCGGTGGAATGTGCGGAAAATATGGCCGCGTCCCGTCCTAAAGGGAAGATTCAATGACTTCCAGTGTCGATGTGCAATGTGCGCCGTCGTCGCCCGCTAATGGCTGCACAAAACTCAGGCGATCTGGATCAGCACTCACATCGATGATATTAGTGGCGATCGCGCTTTTCAGCACAGCTTGCGGATACCACACTGCCGGGCACTCGGTTTCACTGCCGACTAACGTTCAAACCATCGCGATACCCGCTTTCGTCAATCAGACCCAAACCTACAAGATCGAGCAAAGACTAACCTCCGCTGTCGTCCGGGAGATGGTCACCCGAACCCACTACCACATTCTGAACCAGGCTACCGACTCCGCCGATGCCACGTTACGCGGCATCGTGGTCAGCACTTCTACTTCGCCGCTGACCTACGATTCGCAAAGCGGACGAGCTTCGAGCGCGTTGGTGGTCGTCACTGCAAGGGTTACGCTGACTGACCGGCAGGGCAAGGTTCTCTACGAGAATCCTTCATACCTGTTTCGCGAGGAGTACCAGGTTTCGCAGGAGCTATCCAGTTTCTTCGAGGAGGATTCTCCCGCATTGGAACGACTGTCGCGAGAATTTGCCCGTACGCTCGTGAGCAACGTGCTGGAGGGCTTCTAAATATGCGGGCGTTCGCCCAGGCTGACCGGTTCGTTTCTGAAGTGGAAGCCCGCAAGCTGCGTCCGGTATACGTCTTCGTGGGCGATGAAGTATTTTTTCGCAAACGCTGCCGCGAAGCGATTCTCCAGCACCTCGTGCCCGCCGACCTGCGCGACTTCAGCTTGTTCGAGTTTGATTTGTCGGAAACCGATCTGCCGGAAATTCTCGATCGTGCCCGCACGCCTTCGCTGATGGCACCCTTTCAGGTGTTTTTCATTCGCGGCGTCAAGAATCTGTTCGGACGCGGCTCCAACGACGAAAAATTGGCCGCCATCGAAGCCTACGCCAAAGATCCAAACCCGGATGCCGTCCTGATTTTTGTCGCCGATCACATCAGCATTCCAGCAGATGCGCGCCGCATGGACATGACCGACAAAGAACGGTACGAGCGCATCCGGGAAACGCTGGGACAGTATTGCGCCATCGTCGAATTGGCGCGAGTCGAGGAGAGCGAGGCGGTGCGCTGGATCGGCGAATATGGCGCCACGAGGGATGTAAAGATCGACGCCGACGCAGCGCGCGAACTCGTCGACGCCCTGGGCGGCGACATGATGATGGTCTCCAACGAGCTGGAAAAATTGATGCTCTACGTAGGAGAAAAGAAACGAATCACGCTGGGCGATGTCGAAACCATGGTGCTGGCGGCGAAACAGCGGTCGCTGTATGAGCTGACCGACGCGATTTCCTCCAAGGACCGTGTCCGTGCGCTGCAAATGCTGGATGCAATCCTGAGCACCGGCGATGGTGATGAAGCTGCCATTGGGCACATTTATATGCTGGCAAAGACTTTTCGCCAGATGCTGGTGATTCTGGAACGCAATGTCCGCGACCAGCGAATGCTTTGGGCTGCTCTCTGGCAGGGATTCCGCGTCCCGCCGTTTGCGGCCGACGACATTATCAGGCAGGCGCGACGCTACAAATCAAAGCGCGAACTCACTCGCGCCATTCGCCTGGTGGCGAAAACCGACTTGGCTCTGCGGTCCAATCCGCCAACCAAACGCTTCGTGCTGGAAAAGTTGATCCTGGATCTTACAGCTGAGGTTAAGCCCGAAGTTTCAGGATGGTCGCAAGAAGAACTGCCGGTTTAGAAATCCTCGATGAGAGAAAGAGACGTCATCCGCCTCCTGATCGGGATTCCGTGGATCGTATTCTGTCGTCTACTGGATCGTAGGGATGGTCAAGACCCGCGCTACTCGCGAAAAAGAACCTCTCTCTTCCCGAATTGCCATTCTGTTACTGGAAATCGTCGGCTACCTTCTTATATTCAACAGCTCAACCGGCATCGGCGTGCTGGGAAGCCGGTTCATTCCACGCAATATCATTGTGGCCATTCTAGGGGTGATCTTTACCTGGGCGGGAATTGCACTGGCGATATGGGCCCGTTATCACCTTGCGGAATATTGGAGCGCCCGAGTCACGATCAAGGAAGACCATCGGCTCATCCGCACCGGACCTTACACGCACCTGCGTCACCCAATTTATTCCGGACTTATCCTCGCCACGATCGGTTCGGCTGTGGCAATCGACGAGTGGCGATGCATTCTGGGATTATGCCTGGTGGTGCTTGGGTATTGCCTGAAGGCCAAGAAAGAAGAAACCATGCTCAGCCATCAATTCGGGGACGCGTTCCGCGACCACCAGAAGCACACGGGCTTCCTGCTCCCCAATTTCCATTGAACAACTGAAAGCTGAGCCAAACAGGCGTTAGCTACTTCAGCGCACTGACGCGCGCGCTTAAGCGTGATTTGTAACGCGAGGCGGTATTGCCGTGGAGTACGCCCTTCTGGACGGCCTTATCAAGGGCGGACACTGTCTGCCGGAAGACTACTTCAGCGCCGGACTTGTCGCCTTTGGCCATAGCCTCGCGCAATTGGCGCAGAGCCCCGCGCAGTCGTGAGGTGTTGGCGCGGTTGCGGACGCTTCGTTTCTCAGTCTGCCGGGCGCGCTTCAGCGCAGAAAAATGATTTGCCATATCTAGTTCATTACCTTCGTTTCTATAGAGAGATGTTCGGAACGGTGTCGAATACGCTATTTTACGGGAGTAAGTCTCATATGGTCAAACCTTTATGGCCGATGCCCTCGAGCGCCTGAAGATCCTGCTCAACTCCTCAACGCCCATCGTCGTGATGGAAACCGTGGAAGAGATCCGCGCGGTTCGTCTGGTTCGCGCGGCCTGCTCCTCGCTGAATCTCGCTACGTTCGAATGGAGCATTGCCAGTGGCCTGGTGCGTTGCGGCAGTGACGTTGGAGAATTGGTGCCCGAGCCAAGCCGAGGTTCGATCAGCGGACACAGCTTCGTTAACACGGGACACGATGCAAATGACTCTGGCGGCCAGGCGCTTTATAACAGCAAGGAGCCCGCCCAGGCTCTCAGCAACCTGGAGGCAATGTCGCTGGAAGCCGCGTTCGTTCTCAAAGACTTTCATCGGCACATGGATGATCCGGTCGTGGTCCGAAAACTGCGCGATGTGGGGCAAAAATTCTCGGCTAACCGGCGAACCGTGATCATCACGGCCCCAGCGATCACGATTCCTCGGGAACTCGGCAGCCTCGTCGAATTCCTCGAGCTTCCTCTACCGGACAAGCGGCGCCTTCGCCAAATCATCGATGAGATCACCGTAAGGGTGGGTAAGACCCGCACATTGAAGCGCACCCTTGATGCCGCAGGACTGGACGCGATGGCGAACAATTTACGCGGCCTCACCGAGGAAGAAGCGGAGCGCGCGACCTCACAGGCGATCGTGACCCGATACGGAGTCACGCCGGAGACCGTCACTGATGTGCTCGAAGCGAAAAAAGAGTTTTTGCGGCACTCCGGCATGCTGGAGTTCATTGCACCTCCCGAAAATGGTATTTCTGAAAATCTTGGGGACGTGGGTGGTCTCGACAATCTCAAACGCTGGCTGGCGCAACGGCGGGGCACATGGGAGGACGCAGCCCGCGACTTTGGCCTGGAGCCGCCGCGAGGCGTAGTCATCCTTGGAGTGCAGGGCTGCGGCAAGAGCATGTGTGCCCGCGCTATTGCCGGAGAGTGGAAGCTTCCGTTGGTGAAGTTTGACACCGCTGCCATCTTCGACAAGTACATCGGCGAGACAGAAAAGAGAATTCAGAAAGTGTTTCGGGTCGCCGAAGGTCTCGCGCCCTGTGTGTTGTGGATTGACGAACTGGAGAAGATTTTCGCCGGAAATGGAGCGGACTCGGCTTCGGTGGATGCCGGCGTCTCATCCCGCATCCTCGCGGCGTTCCTTTCCTGGATGCAGGACCGCAAGGCTCCGGTGTTTGTGGCGGCTACCTGCAACAATGCGACAGTGTTGCCCCCTGAATTGATCCGAAAGGGTCGCTTCGATGAGTTATTTTTTGTTGACCTGCCGAATCAGTCCGAGCGCAGGCAGATTTTCGCGATTCACCTGGCACGGAGGAAACGGAGTCCAGCCGACTTTGATCTCGATAAGGCAGCCGCGGCTGCGCGAGGATACTCCGGTGCTGAGATTGACGCCGTGGTGCAGACTGCCTTGTACGCGGCATTTTCCAGCAAGCAGCCGGTTAACACCCAGGGCCTGCTGGATGCACTGAAAGCTACAGTTCCACTATCTACGACCCGCGCGGAGGAAATCCAGGCGCTGCGCGCATGGGCTCAAAAACGAGCGGTCCCGGCATCAGTAGCCGACGTTAAGGCAGCAGGTCAGCTTTAGTGTCCGGACGAAACTGACTTGCGCAGATCATCAGCTGAACCATTTAGCAGATTGCGCAGTACCGCCACCTCAGCCTCGATACCCGTATGCAGCGTCGGGTCGAGATCGGGTGCGAACAAGGACGAATGGTTGGACGGCAAATTCGTTCCAGTCGACTTAGCCTCGGCATATTTAGCCGGATTCGCTCCGCCCAGACTGAAATAAAATGACGGCACTCCCTGCGCGGTGAGAAAAGAAAAATCCTCCGACGCCATTCCTGGTTCTTCGACGATCACATTGTCTTTGCCAAGCGCTGTTTCGAGCGCGCCTTCCATGCGTTGGGCGAGGGCCGGGTCGTTATAGACAGCGTCGGTGCTCTCGAAACTCTCGATCTTAGGTTCGCGCGTCGCCCCTGCGGCGCTTGCTTCCGCCTTTGTGATCCGGGTGATGGCGGCGAGAACCTGCTTTCGAACTTCAGGCTTGTAACTTCGGACGGTGAGCCCGAGATCGGCCTGGTCGGGGATAATATTATTTTTCGTCCCCGCCTGGATGTATCCAATCGTGACGACGGCGACTTCTCCGGGCTTTACTTCACGGGAGACAATGGTCTGAAGCGCAACCACTGTGCGTGCGGCAATTACGATCGGGTCGATTGTGCTGTTCGGCATCGAACCATGGCCGCCCTTTCCATAAATTGTGATGCGCAGCGAATCGGCGTTGGAGAATCGGTATCCCGGGCCGACACCCACCTTTCCCGCGGGAAGTTCGTTGCCTACGTGCAGCGCAAGGGCGACATCGGGCTTGGGGAAACGCGTCATCAATCCGTCTTCGATCATTCTCTTTGCGCCGCTGATGGTTTCTTCCGCGGGCTGGCCAATCAGGATGAGAGTTCCGTGCCATTTCTCCTTGCTGCGGGCCATAATCGCCGCGGTGCCGAACATTGATGCCATGTGAATGTCATGTCCACAGGCTTGCATGACGGCAACATCATGTCCCGCGTCATCCTTGGTGCGGACTTTGCTGGCATAAGGAAGTCCGGTTTTTTCCTCAACAGGCAGCGCATCGAGTTCAGTGCGCAGCATTACTGTCGGTCCCGCCCCATTCTTCAGGACAGCTACGACGCCGGTCCCGCCGACGTTCTCCGTAACCGTGTAGCCAAGAGTCCGTAAGTGGCTGGCCAACTTAGCCGCGGTTTGGGTTTCGTGCGAAGACAGCTCGGGGTTCTGGTGAATATCGATATAAAGTGCGCGCGCATCCGGATAGACAGCTTCAACTTCGCTCGAGGTTGATGAAGTCTGAGCGCAGCCGAAAACGCTCAATATAAGAGCAAGGGAAACACCGTACGCCAGTCTCATGTGGCGTGAATAATATCCGGAGTGAGCACGGGGCGCAATCCACCGGAGCTTGGGGATGGTCCCGGCAGATCCGTTTTCTGCTCAAAAGTGTGAGTGAACTAACGGATTCGTACCGAATTAACCACCATTGACTCTCGTCAGTCGGCAGGGGTACCCTTTAGCGTAATGGCAGTTGCCTGTACCTCGGGGCGAGCACCCTCGGCTGGTTCTACCTCCAGACACAAGAATAGTTTGCCTTTAAATGGACGGGAGTGTGCCTGCCTGTCTTGCGAAGACCCTTTCACAAGCCAGAGACCGCTCCGCGCACAGGCAAACGAGCATCCAACGCTCACCGTGAAGAGTGCTAAACACTAAATGAAGAAGAGTATTGAAATCAGCCCCAACATCGCCACCCTTTTCGGCACGCGGGATGAGAATCTGCGTCTGCTGGAAGACGGTTTAAACATCAACATCGACCTGCGATCCGACTCTATCGAACTGGAAGGGGCAGCCCGCGACGTTGCCCGCGCTGAGCAGGTCTTTGCCGACTACGACCACCTGCAGCGCTCCGGACATGTTTTCAACAACGGCGATCTGGGCAGCATGCTGCGGGTTTTGCTGGCGGATCCCAAGACCACACTGCGCGGTCTCGCAGAAGCGGGGCGCCAGCGCGCATTGGGACGCCGAACCGTGCAGCCCAAGAGCGTCAACCAGCGCCGTTATCTGGAGGCCATCGAAAACCATGACATGGTCTTCGGGATTGGGCCGGCAGGAACCGGCAAGACTTATCTGGCAGTGGCTATGGCCATCTCGGCGTTGCTGTCCAAGCGCGTGAACCGCATCATCCTGGCTCGCCCCGCGGTCGAAGCGGGCGAGCGTCTGGGATTTCTGCCCGGCACCTTGCAGGACAAGATCGATCCCTACCTGCGCCCGCTTTACGACGCTCTTTACGACATGTTGGAGCCGGAAAAGGTGGATCGCTACCTGGAGAAAAATATCATCGAGATTGCTCCAATAGCATTCATGCGCGGCCGAACCCTGAACGATTCATTCGTAATCCTGGACGAGGCTCAGAACACGACTTCCGAACAGATGAAGATGTTTGTCACCCGTCTCGGATTCAACTCGAAAGCCGTCATCACCGGAGATGTCACACAAATCGATCTGCCCAATGCGAAGCGAAGCGGACTGCTGGAAGCTGCCGATGTCCTCAAGCACGTCGAAGGTCTGGCATTTGCGTATTTTGACGATACCGATGTAGTGCGGCACCACCTCGTGCAGCGCATCATCCGCGCCTACGACGAGCATAAGGCCAAGGCCGGAGATGGGGAGGCGGCTTCGGCCGATGCGCCCAGGAATGGCAAGTCAAATGGAAAGGAATCGGCGCTCCTGGATAAGAGCGGAGGGTTGCCTCCCGAAGTAGAAACTGAACAGTAGAGCAGGTAAGATTGAGCAGGAGGGTGCCAGGATTTGGCCCTCCTGTTTGTTTTTGGCGGTTGTCTGGCCTGTGGTTTATCTGCGGAGACAGACTCAGGGAATTCAAGCGCAAGGGTGTGAAGGACATCTTGGTCATTCTGAGAAAACAAGTGCCTGGGCTGACCGATGGGACTTTGGCGAGATTCGTCGCACGAGCCAGCCGCACCGTCAAGCTTCGGGGCGCCGTCAATGTTTTAGTGACCAGCAGCCATGAACTTCGTGCGCTCAACCGGCGTTTTCGCGGCAAGGACCAGCCTACAGACGTGCTTTCCTTCGAGCCAGAACTAGGCGTTGTAAATGGTTTCGCGGGTGATATTGCGATCTCAGCGGAGATTGCCAGGGAAAATTCGCGTCAACTGGGTCATTCCGTGGCGGAGGAGATCAAAATTCTGGTTCTTCACGGAGTCCTTCATCTAGCGGGATATGACCACGAGAATGACCGCGGATCGATGGCAGCGAAAGAAGCGAAGTTGAGAGAGTTGTTGAGGCTTCCTGTGGGCTTGATTGAGCGGACCGAACGTGGAGAGAAAAAACGTCCAGACCACGCCAGGTCTCCGGGTAAAGCCGCTGGCAGGGCACGGACTCGATGAATTACGCCATCGCAGCCGCGCTGCTCGTCATGCTTTGCCTGCTGACGCTGGTTTCCTACGTGGATCGCGTCTACACCGAGATTGGGAAATTTCTATCCCGCGAATTTCAGGAAAATATCGCCGCATTCGAACAGATCATCGAACCGAAGCTGGGGGTCAGCCGGGCGCGCGCCGCGCTTTCCATGGCGGTGCTCACCCAGATCATGACGGCTGCGATCGCCATGTTGGTAGGCTTTGCGGTGTTTCGCGACCGGGCCTGGAGTATCTACGAAATCCTGCAGGCTACACTCAGTCTGGTTCTCATCATCATCCTCTTCAACCGCTTTCTTCCTTTTCTGTTTTTTTCGCGGACCAACGGTGAATGGTTGACGCGGTGGGTGCTGTTGCTAAAAATTTTGATTTACACCGCTCTCCCTGTAACTCTGGTTTTGGGCTTTTTGAAGTCAGTGACGGCTCTGACAAAGGAGCATTCTGATGAAGCACCGGAAACCCAGGCGGAGGCGGTCGATGCGCTCATCGAGGCGGGGCAGGAAGAAGGCATTCTGCATGAGAGCAACCGCGATTTGATCCAGTCGGTCGTCGAATTCGGCGAGAAAACTGTTCGCGAGGCGATGAAACCGCGTCCAGAGATTGTTGCGGTTCCCACCAATACCACGGTTGAACAGTTCATCGAACTCCTGAAGAACAAGCCATTTTCCCGGGTGCCGGTTTTTGAAGGAACCATCCACAACATCGTGGGAATCGTCTATGCGCAGGACGTTTTGCAGGTGCCCGACACCGAAGCCCGTGCCCGTACCGTCGACACACTCATGCGGCGTGACGTCTACTTCGTGCCCGAAAGCAAGTTGGGTAGCGATCTGTTGCGCGAAATGCAAAAAAATAATGTACGCATGGCCGTTGTAGTCGACGAATACGGAGGCGTAGCCGGCCTGGTCACGATCGAAGATCTGGTGGAAGAGATTGTTGGAGAAATCCGCGATGAACACGAGAAGCTGGAGGTGATTCGCGAAACCGATACCTCCTACATCGTGCCCGGAAATATGGACATCGACCGCCTTGGTGAAATGTTCGGAATCCGTCCCGAAGGAAAAGAATCGGCAACCGTTGCAGGTCTGGTGAGCGAACTCGCGGGACGCATCCCGCATCGCGGCGAAGTGGTGGAGGAAGAGGGATTGCGTTTCGAAGTTCTCGACGCCACCGAACGACGTGTAGAGCGGGTGAGAATCTCGCTGGCGAAGCCGACGCAGATGAAGCTGATATAGTCATGCCAGTGTAGTGGGCCGACCGCGGCGGCGCAGTGTTCCAAGTGTCCAGCTCCGCTGGACCCGAACGGCGAGCGGCGGCCATCCTCACGTGTTCATTTCAAATGTCTTTTCATTCCGGATTCGTGTGCATCCTCGGCCGGCCTAACGCCGGCAAATCCACATTGCTCAATGCATTGGTGGGCGAGAAGATCGCCATCATCAGTCCCAAGCCGCAGACCACGCGCAACCGCATCCTTGGAATTCTGAACGTACCCGCGCAGAAGGGCAGGTCTGGCGGGCAGGTGGTTCTGATCGATACCCCGGGAGTTCATCGACCCGATACGTCTCTCGGACGAAAGATGATGGCGGAAGTGCGGGAAGCTCTCGACGGCTGCGAACTCGTCTTGCTGATCGTGGATGTTACGCGCCGATTTGCCCAAGCCGACCGTTCGGTGCTCGAGATGGCGAAGAAGTCAAACACGCCGGTGTTCCTGCTACTCAACAAGATCGACCTTCTTCGCGGTACGAAAGACAAGTTGTTGCCGATCATCGACGAGTATCGCAAGCTCCACGACTTCCGCGAAATCATTCCTCTCTCCGCGCGCAAGCGCGAAGGCCTCGACGTCCTGCTCGAAAAGTTGATCCGCTTTCTGCCGCAAGGCCCACGATATTTCCCCGAAGACCAGATCACCGATCAGCCGGTTCGTTTTATGGTCGCGGAAACCATTCGCGAGCAGGTTCTTGTCGAAACGAGCGAAGAGGTTCCGTACGCGACCACGGTAGTGATTGAGCAGTTTGAAGAAAAACCGCGGGTGACTCGCATCGCGGCGGCGATCTTTTGCGAACGCGACGGGCAAAAGGGAATTCTGGTTGGCAAGGGCGGCCAGATGCTCAAGAAGATAGGCACGGCGGCGCGCCTGCAAATCGAGGAAATGCTCGGCAAAAAGGTATTTCTCGAGCTCTTTGTGAAGGTTCGCGGCAACTGGCGTGAATCAAATGAATTCGTCGAAGAATTGGACTGGCGACGCCAACTTGAACATCTGACTGGTAATAGCAAGCCATGAACCCTTGTTACTTTGATCTATCGCCGTAATCACTGTAGAATCCCCGAGCGCATTAGAACCATCCAAGAAAGCAGGCCATGACCGATAATCCCGAGAACCACAATTTTGACCCCGCAAAATCCGGCCTAAAGCTGAAGATAACCCTTTCTGCAGACCGGGATGCGGTGGATCCAGTGGTTCAAAGTGTGATGGAAATGGTGCGCAAGATCCATTGCGATGCCGATAAGCACGACGCCATAGAGTTGGCGCTTACGGAAGCGTTGGCCAATGCCGTAGTGCATGGCGCGAAAGCTGACCCTTCGAAGATCGTGGAATGCGATGTCGTCGCGAACGAGGACCAAAGCATCCTGATCGTTGTGAGAGATCCAGGCAAGGGATTTGATCCCGTGGATATTCCAGATCCCTTACGCGGTGAGAGCGTGTATTCCGATCACGGCCGCGGGATATTTTTGATCAACCAGTTGATGGATGAAGTGAAGTTTCTCAAGAACGGCACGGAAATCCACATGATCAAGCGTTAAGAGCAGACTGCGCGAAGTCTTTCCGGTTATTCCTTCACCGCAATTCCCAGAGTCTTCATCTTCCGGTACAAGTGGCTTCGCTCCAGCCCTAGTACTTCCGCGGTGCGGCTGATGTTGCCGTGATTGTCGTCGAGCTTCTTCAAAATGTAATCGCGCTCGTAAGCAGCGCGTGCCTGATGCAGCGTGGAAAACTCATTTCCAATCGAACGGCGGCTGCCATCGCGATGCACAAGCGGCGGCAAATGTTTGCGATCGAAGCGGGTCGTCGTGGGATTCATGATGACGATTCGCTCAATCACGTTGCGCAGCTCGCGTACGTTCCCCGGCCAGGAGTAACGCATCAGTGTGTCGATTGCATCGTCGGTAATTTCCCGAGGCCGGCGGCCGTAAGTGGCTGAAAAGTCTTTAAGAAAGTGTTTTGCCAGCAAGGGTACATCCTCCTGGCGTTCGCGCAGGGGCGGAACGGAGAAAGGAATTACGTTGAGCCGATAGAAACAGGTCCTCGCGAAAGTTGCCGCGAGAGATTTCTTCGTCCAGATCTTTATTGGTAGATGCAATCAGTCTCGCATCGACGGTGACCGGCTCATCGCTTCCTACTGGTGTAAATCGTCCCTCATCAAGAGTGCGTAAAACTTTGGACTGCGTCTTGAGACTCATGTCGCCGATTTCATCCAGAAAGAGCGTTCCGCCATTTGCCCGGTGAAATTTGCCCTCTTTGTCACCGGTCGCCGCGGGAAACGATCCCTTGCAGTGGCCGAACAGTTCGCTCTCAATCAGGTCCTCGGGAATGGCAGCACAATTCAATTCCACAAACATCTCAGTTCTTGCGCAGGCTTTGGGCATGGATGGCATGGGCCACCAATTCCTTGCCTGTGCCTGACTCTCCATAGATGAGAACCCGCCCGTTGGTCGGCGCCATGAGCAGGATCTGCTGCCGCAACGCTTTCATGGGAATGCTCTCGCCGACAATCACACTGCGCGGCGTGAGCTGCTTCTTAAGCTCCCGGTTCTCCTGCCGCATCTGCTTGGCATCGATGGCATGCTTCACCAGGATGAGTGTCTTGTCGATCGAGAGCGGTTTTTCCAGAAAATCGTACGCCCCGAGCTTGGTGGCGCGCACCGCAGTCTCAATGGTGCCGTGGCCCGAGATCATGATGACCTCGGGAGCATTTTCCAGGTCCCGGATCTTCTGCAAAGTCTCCAGGCCATCCATTCCGGGGAGCCATACGTCGAGCAGGATTACATCAAACGAGCGCCTTCGTAGAGTCTCGAGGCAAGCTTCTCCACTTTCCGCCGAGGCTGCCTTATAGCCTTCATCCTCCAGCACCCCTTTGAGCGACTGGCGGATGCCGGACTCGTCGTCCACGATGAGAATGTTATGCATGCTGGCGGATCGGGACAGCCGGAATGACTTCCACCGCGACCGGCAATTCCACCACAAACCTGGTGCCTACCGGCTGATTTTCTTCCACTCGAATCGATCCGTGATGATCTTCGATGATGCGGCTGACGATCGCCAGGCCCAGCCCGGTACCGCGTTTCTTGGTGGAGAAGTACGGCAAGAAGAGACGTTCCTTCAATTCCTGAGTAACGCCGTGTCCGGTATCGGCGACCGTAATTTCGACCGCATCCCGGCTGGCCACCAGCGCCGTGGAAATCTGAATTTCACGCACCAACGCACCTTGCATGGCTTCGGCTGCATTGTCTACCAGGTTAGCGAGGGCACGCTTGATGGCTTCCGAGTCGGCCATAACTTTAGGCAGATCGCCGGCCAGAAACGTCTGCACGTGGATGCTGTCCAGTCGTCCATTGAACATTGCCAAAGTATTTTCCACGATGGAGTTGATGTTTGCCGGAGCGGGCTGCGCTGCGGGAAAACGCGCCAAGGTGGAAAATTCGTCCACCAGCGTGCGCAGCGTCTCTACCGCGCTGCCGATGGTCTCGGAGCAGCTATGAATTACTTCAAGAGAAGCCGCATCGGGTGGCAAGCCGCGATCAAGATGCCGGCGGATGCGTTCGGCCGAGAGTGCGATGGGCGTCAGTGGATTTTTGATCTCGTGTGCAACTCGTCGCGCCACTTCGCGCCAGGCCGTCTGTTTTTGTGCCTTCAGCAGATCGGACAAATCTTCGAATACCAGGACGTAACCCAGTCCCTGCCCCCCATGATGAAGCGTTGCCACCGTGACCGCAGCATTGAAAGGTGAGGGATGAAGCGTCACTTCAAGTTGGGTCGTGGTTGTGCCCATGCGATCGGCGCGTCGTAATAAAGGTTCAAGATCTTCGAGAACCTCTTGAGGAAATACATCGCGCAATGCGGCTCCGATGGCGACTTTCGGAGTCCCTGAATCCCCTCCGGAGGGATTGAACATGCGTAGTAAGGCATGGTTCACGTGAGTGATACGGCCGCCGGCGTCAAGTGAGAGCACGCCCGTGGGAATACTCTCCAGAATCGTCTCGATGTGCCGACGCCGTTGTTCCAGCGCAATATTGGCCGCGCTCAGATCATGGCTGGATGCGTCAATCTGATGGCGGCTGGTTTCCAGTTCCTCTGCCATGCGATTGAAAGAACGCACGAGATCGCCGATTTCATCAGCAGCACTGACTTCAACCCGGTAATCCAGGCGTCCGCGTGAAATTTCCTGCGTGGCTTCTGCCAGCGCGACTACCGGACGTGTCACCAATTTGGACAAGTAGAGAGCCAGCCATGTGGTGGAGAAAAGTACGAGCACCGTGAGCAGAAGCAACAGGCCCATGTAGGTTCGTCGAATCAATTTACGTCCGCGGCTCAGATCGAGATAGCGCCGCTGGCTAGCGTCCAACGCCTTCACCGTCTCCGCCAGCTTTAGTGGTAAAGGCATCGCCACCAGAATCATGCCGCGGTCGTTAACATTGGCAGCGCCGAGGATGTAGTCGCTCTGCTCCCAGTTCAAGTGAACGATGCTCTCGGAGCCTAGCCGCTGCAATGGAATCTTCGCTTTCAGGAGTGGCCAGGATGCAGGAGCGGCGAAACTGGCCTGCGCGTTTCCATCTTCGATCGCGACCGCGAATCCCCCTTGCAAAGTGGGCTCATGCCGGCGAAATTCGTTCATCACCGTCGAAAAACTATGACCGGCAAAGGCTTTTTGTGTCTCGGGCAAAGCGGCGATGGATTGGGCCTCGGCGCGCGCATTCTGCGCCAGATACCGGGAGAGCAGAGATGCCATGGCGGCGGTGTCTTCGCGAACTTCTTCCACCGGGCGCGAGAACCACTTATCGATCGAGCGATTCATCAAGCCGTAGGCAAAAAAGAACATCATGATGACCGGCAAGAACGAGAGCAGCAATCCTCCGACTACAAGCCGGGTGCGGAACTTGGATCCGAGTACCCCCAGTCTGCGCTCGGCGAACAGCTTCAAGAGGTTACGCGCCAGCACAAACGTCAGGGCGACAAACAACAGAAATATCACTGCGGAAAGCGCCGCGAAGAAAAGGAGCTGCTGGTTCGTATCGGGGTTGAGAAAAGGGAGGTCGAACGAGGACTGGGAAAGCAAAATACCAAACAGGACAAAAATTCCAACCGCCAGCAGAACGATCATTCTCTTGCGGCTAGGGGGTTCCTGTTTTCGGGTTGAATTAGGATTAGCCAAATTCAAGACCAGGCCCGCCATGGTCAAAATGCTATAGATGAATGGCCGGGCCTAAGTGGTTCATTATAAGCCTGAACCTGATGACGGGAGGGGTTCGCTCGTCCTGGAAGAGCATTGAGTGGCGAGCCTGGCGCTAATCAATGCAGGCTCACAAGGAAGGGCATTTTCGGGATCTGTTAGCCCAACGGCACAGTTCAACCAACTCTATCGAGCGGATCAAAAACCGGATATTGATAACGTTCAGTCTGCGCTGGCTTTTTCAGACAGAAATGAGTGGCGTGGTAATCGCCGCAGGATAAGCAGAAGGACTGACCGCAACACCAAGTCCGGCAGTCGGAACATATAGCGGCTCCGCAGTCCGAACATTCAGCGACAACGCGATTGCCGCAGGGTGTGCCTGAATCGCTGCCGCTCGCCACATGTTCAATCTGACAGAACTGGTTCATATGCCATGGAATGGGATTCCAAGGTCAATCTTGAGGTTGCCAGGCGGTCTTGAGAGAGCTGTCATCCCGACCGGAGCGCAGCGAAGCAAGCGCAGTGAAGAGACCTGCTTCCTCATCCATCGTTGCGGACGTGCCGCTTCGTCCAAAGGATTGAGGCTGAGAATTCTGTAAAGTTGGATCTCAGGTTCTGCGACACTCGCGGCCCGGTGCTACCCACCCGTTTTTCATGCCACGAAGCCGCGTCCCCTCGCAAAACTTTAAGGCCATTCATTGCATTGACCAGAGCGGCTCTTTCCTCTTGCGTGCCAGCGTGGTCTTGCGAAAGCACAATTCGCCTCCGACGGATTTCAGATTCTGCTTTGAGAATCCGCTCTTCAATTTTTGTCCAGTCACTTTCCAGCAGAGGGGCTTTGCACGAATCGTGCCAGCTGTAGTTGGTCGTAACAATATCCCTACCGAGCACAGGCGGCGCATCAGGCCTTCGCTCGATACCGCGATCACCTATCGTTTATCCAAATACGGAGGCCGCGTAAACCTTGTGATTGCAAAACGCTAGCGCACAGTGTCTACGTGAAACGCGCTTGGCGGTGGGCGAACAAAGAGCGATGGCATTCGGTTTTTATCCGACGGTTCTCAGTGAATGACTGTATTGCGGCTAAAGCTGAATTGCACAATAGTGCTTCTGAACTTTGGAGGCGCTTATGCGAGTCCTTGAAATTGGCGGCTTGGTGGTGCTCGGACTGGTTGCACTCGCTGTTCTTGTAAACGTCAAAGACCTCATGCGATATGTTCGCATTTCCACTATGTAGGTATGGGTTCGGTCATGGAAAGCTATTCAATTCCCATCGTGTTCGCCCTGATCGCGGCTCTCGCGATTATCCTTACCATTCCGGGAAGGGCGCACAAAGCCTGACGCGGGAGTCGTTCATTGGGACGGCACACTTCTCCGCCATGATTGCGCTGCAGCTCGGAAACGGGCAAGGTGGTGTGAACAAAAGCAAGGCCTTGCAGGCAATCGTATGACTCAGGCTCGCAGAAGTTGGATCTTTGCTGTCGTATTCTGGTTTCTGTTCTTGGCATCCATAGGCCTCGACAGTCGCTTTCCGTTGCTACGCACGGTATGGGTCTGTGCGGGATTGCTGTTCGCGCTCATCGCGTCTGTGTTCTCTGTGAACGAGTTTGTTCATCATCGCGACGTTTCTGGCGAATACGTCTACTACCGTGGAGTTCCACGCTGGATGAGATCGTTCGTGCTAGATGATGAGGAGTACGCAAACGATAAAGAGCGGCAAAAAATTGCCCGTGACAGGTGCGCAAAGGAAGACCGGCAAATTAAGTGATCACTTAGTAAGTCTGACTACTATTACATCGAGCGGCGTGAATTCGAAAGACACCTTTCTGTTAATGTCTAAATCGCTGCCTCCGGGGCAGCGCTGGTTTCAACGGTGCGCGATCACACAGGTCTAACAAACCAAAGTACCCAATCGCCCTTTCCCGTTTTTGTACCATTTTTGTGCCGCAAATCCACGGAAGCCCGTGTTTACTGCGCTTCCTGCCAGTGCACGTCAATAAGTTACTGAAGACATACAACCTCATGACGTACCAAAGTTACTGGTGTCGTAACCCAGTTACGGTGACAATTTGTGTCAACGCGAAAGGCTGCAACTCTTCCCCTCGAAAATGCAGCTGCAAGTTCGCGCCGTGGCCGTAAACCGTATTTATCTGACGTACAGATAGGAGATCGAAGCATGTCGCAACGGCTGGGTGATCTTCTGGTCAAAGAGAAGGTCATTACCACAGAGCAGTTGGTGCAGGCGACGAAGGTGCAGAAGGAAAGCAACTGCCGCCTCGGCTCGGCTTTGGTCAAGCTGGGCTTCCTGACTGATGAAGACGTCACCAATTTTCTCTCGCGGCAATATGGCGTCCCGGCCATCAATCTCTCCTACTTCGAGATTGACCCTTCGGTAGTGAAGCTGATTCCTTTTGAAACTGCGAAGCGTTATCAGATTCTGCCTCTCAGCAGGGTAGGAGCTTCGCTGACTATTGCCATGGTGGATCCGACCAACGTCTTCGCCATGGACGATATCAAGTTCATGACCGGCTTCAACATTGAGCCGGTGGTCGCTTCTGAAAGCTCGATCCTGGAAAGCATCGAGAAGGCGTACGGCACCACGCAACAGGAAGATCTCGAGCAGGTCATGCAGTCTATGACCGAGGTCAACGACGCCGACGTCGAACTGCAATCCGAAGAAACCGAGATGGAGCTGGCCGATCTGGAGAGAGCGGCCGACGAAGCTCCGATCGTCAAACTGGTCAACCTGGTGCTCACCGACGCGGTAAAGCGCGGAGCAAGCGACATCCACATGGAGCCGTACGAAAAAGAATTCCGAGTGCGCTTCCGTATTGACGGCATTTTGCAGAGCATCATGTCGCCGCCATTGAAGCTGAAGGACGCCATCACCTCCCGCGTAAAGATCATGGCGAAACTGGACATCAGCGAAAAGCGCCTTCCGCAGGACGGCCGCATCATGCTGAAGATGAGTCTGGGAGGCCGCAAGAAGCAGCTCGATTTCCGCGTCAGCACGCTGCCTACACTGTGGGGCGAAAAGATCGTGATGCGGTTGTTGGACAAGGAAAACCTCCGTCTCGATATGACCAAGCTTGGTTTCGAGCAGGAGTCGCTCACCAAGTTTGAAAAAGCGATCCTTAAACCTTATGGCATGGTGCTGGTCACAGGGCCGACGGGATCAGGCAAGACAAACACCCTGTATTCATCCATTGCTCGCTTGAATACACCCGATACCAACATCATGACCGCCGAGGATCCAGTCGAGTTTCAGCTGGCTGGAGTCAACCAGGTACAGATGAAGGAGCAGATCGGGTTGAACTTCGCGGCTGCGCTACGCGCATTCTTGCGGCAGGATCCGAACATCATTCTGGTCGGCGAAATCCGCGACTTTGAAACCGCGGAAATTGCGATCAAAGCTGCTCTCACCGGCCACCTGGTGCTTTCCACACTGCACACCAACGGCGCGCCGGAGACCATTACACGTCTCATGAACATGGGTATCGAACCTTTCCTGGTCGCAACTTCAGTCCACCTTATTTGCGCACAGCGACTGGTTCGCCGAATTTGCCGTGAGTGTGCCGAAGTGATCGACATGCCGGTGCAGGCATTGATCGAAGAAGGCTACACGCCCGCGGAAGCCAAGACGGTGAAGATCCAAAAAGGCAAGGGCTGCGGCACCTGCAATAACACCGGATACAAGGGACGAACGGGCTTGTACGAAGTCATGGAAGTCGACGACGAGATCAAGGAACTGGTCCTGGTCGGTGCGTCGTCTCTGGAATTAAAGAAAAAAGCCATTGAGCGAGGCATGATCACGCTGCGCCGCAGCGGGCTTATCAAAGTTGCGGCCGGCCAAACCACTCTGGAAGAAGTGGCGCGCGAAACCATTCACTAAGTTCAGGAAGGAAAGGGAAAAATATGTCGCTTTCGTTAAGTGATCTGTTGAAACGGCTGCTCGAGATGGGGGGAAGCGACCTCCACATCACTACCAATTCACCGCCACAGATTCGCGTCCACGGACACCTGGTGCCGCTGGATCTGCCACAGATGACGCCGGCAGAGACCAAGCAGTTGGCTTACAGCGTGATGACCGATTCGCAGAAGCACCGCTTCGAAGAAAACCTCGAATTGGACTTCTCCTTCGGTCTGAAGGGGCTGGCCCGCTTCCGCGCCAATACCTTCAATCAGCGCGGCGCCACCTCGGCCGTCTTCCGTTTGATTCCCTTCGAGATCAAGTCATTCAACCAGTTGGGACTGCCCGCCATCGTCAGCAAGCTGTGCGACAAGCCACGCGGCCTGGTACTGGTGACTGGTCCGACCGGATCAGGCAAGTCGACGACGCTCGCGGCCATGATCGACAAGATCAACAGTGAGCGGCACGATCACATCCTCACCATCGAGGATCCGATCGAATTCGTTCACATGAACAAAAATTGCGTGGTGAACCAGCGCGAACTGCACGCTGACACCAAGAGCTTCGCCGACGCCTTGCGCGCCGCCCTCCGTGAGGACCCGGACGTGGTTCTGATCGGCGAAATGCGCGATCTGGAAACCATCGAGTCAGCCTTGCGTATCGCTGAAACCGGTCACCTTACGTTTGGCACGCTGCACACCAATTCGGCGTCTTCGACCATCAACCGAATTATCGACGTGTTTCCGGCTCACCAGCAGCCCCAGATTCGGGCGCAGTTGTCGTTGGTGCTGGAAGGCATCATGTGCCAAAGCCTTCTGCCCACGGCGGATGGCAAGGGCCGCGCGATGTGCATGGAAATCATGGTTCCCAATGCCGCTATCCGCAACCTGATCCGCGAAGACAAGATTCACCAGATTTATTCGTCCATGCAATCCGGTCAGGACAAGTTCGGAATGCAGACCTTTAACCAGGCGCTGGCCACGGCCTATTTCAACAAGAAGATCACGTTGGAAGTTGCAATGGCTCGTTCCAGCAATACCGATGAACTCCAGGAAATGATCAACCGTGGCGCCGGTCTCAACCGCAACACGGGCGGAGCGATGGCCAAGGGAGCAGCTCCCAGCAAGCGCTAGCGACATTGACAGCCGTCCCTGCCGTTGCGCGTGGCGGGGACGCATGCCAAGTAGGGAATGATTGGTTGGGGACGCCGGAAGATTGCGGACCCGTGAAAAACGAATTGCAGTAAGGAGAGAGTTACCATGCCAGTTTTTACGTTCTCTGGAAAAAACGAGTCCGGGCAGAAAATCAGCGGTGAGCGCACGGCGGTCAACAAACAAGTCCTGACCACCCAGTTGCGGCGCGAGCGCATCACGCCGGGCGCCATAAGGGAAAAGGGCAAAGAATTTGTCATGCCCACCTTTGGCACCGGCAAAGTCAAGACCAAAGACATCGCCATTTTCTTCCGGCAGTTTTCGGTCATGATCGACGCGGGTCTGCCCCTGGTGCAGTGTCTGGAGATTCTGGCCGCAAACCAGGAGAACCCAGCTTTCCAGAAGACTCTGACGGGCGTGCGTACCACGGTCGAAGGCGGCGCCACCCTGGCAAACGCCATGAAGCTCTATCCCAAGATCTTCGACGATCTGACCACCAACATGATTGAAGCCGGAGAAACCGGCGGTATTCTGGACATCATTCTGCAGCGCCTCGCAATCTACATCGAAAAAGCGGTCAAATTGCGGGCCGCGGTGAAGTCTGCTTTGATCTACCCGGTGTCCGTCGTCAGCCTCGCATTTTTGATCGTTGCTGCCCTGCTGAAATGGGTAGTTCCGATCTTCTCCAACTTGTTTATCGGTTTGGGTGTCACGTTGCCTCTGCCCACCCGTATCGTGATGGGCCTGAGCGCATTTGTGGGT
Organism: Terriglobia bacterium; assembly: GCA_963765715.1. Classification (GTDB taxonomy): domain Bacteria; phylum Acidobacteriota; class Terriglobia; order Terriglobales; family Acidobacteriaceae; genus JAIQFF01. The sequence continues at coordinate 122,086 of CAVXXN010000013.1, read as the reverse complement.
CAGTTCTGGTGGTTCTTCATCGTCGGGGTAGCCGGCCTGGTTTTCGGATTGAAGCAGATCCGCAAAAACCCAAAGGGTAGATACTACTTTGACTACGCGCTACTAAAGATGCCCATTCTGGGTGTGTTGCTGCGCAAGATCGCAGTGGCGCGCTTTACCCGTACTCTCGGAACCTTGATCACGTCGGGCGTGCCGATTCTTGAAGGTCTGAGCATCACCGCCAAGACCTCGGGTAACGCGGTCCTCGAAGAGGCGTTGATGAGGGTGCGAAAGGCGATCGAAGAAGGACGTACCATCGTCGATCCGCTGCGCGAGTCGGGCGTATTCCCCAACATGGTTACGCAGATGATCGGCGTCGGTGAAGCCACGGGCGCGATGGATGCCATGTTGCAGAAAATTGCCGACTTCTACGAAGACGAAGTCGACTCCGCCACCAAAGACATGTTGGCCATGCTGGAACCAGTCATCATCGGTTTGTTGGGCATCATGATCGGCGGCATCGTTATTTCGCTGTACATGCCGCTGTTCTCGATGATCGCCAAACTGGCAGGCTAACAAGAGCAGTCATCAGTCGTCGGTCGCCAGTCATCAGCCAGAGCTGAAGACCGGCGGCCCTCGACAATTGTCGGTCATCAATCAACAGCAGCCAGTTCCCAGTCGTTAGTGAGCGTCGACGACTGACGACTTGAAGACCGACGATTGAAGACTAGTACTCGGGGATTTGATCTCGCATGCAATCCATGTTCGATGAGCGGCTTTGGCTGGCCTGGCTGGCCAAGGTTCGAATCATCATCCTGACACTCTTATTCGGAATTGAACTGGCGATTGCCCGGCTCACTCCCAACCCGCTGCCGCTGCGGTTGTTTATTAATGTCATCCTGCTCTGGTACACGATTTCCATCTTCTACTTGGTCCTGCTGTCTTTCTGGGAAGAGCGCCGCATTCAGGCGTTGCTGCAGGTCATCACCGACCTGGTGCTGGTCACACTCGTGGTTTATGCCACCGGTGGCGTAGACAGTTCACTGAACTTCCTTTATCCCCTGGTAATCATCGTTGCTTGCATCTTGTTGCCCCGGGTCTGGGCATACTTAAGCGGTGCGCTGGCGTTCATTCTGTACGTTGCTGTTCTGGAACTCACCTATTTCGAAATCATCCCTTCGTATTCCACTACGCACCCTGGGATGGGAGCGTTGCAGGCCATCATTTTCGTCAATCTCTTCGGCTATCTGGCTGTCGCCTACCTGGCTGGGTTGCTGGCGGCAAAGCTGCGGCAGGTTGATGTCAAGCTGAAGCATGCCAGCGGTGCACTGGCGGATCTTCAGGCCCTTCACGAAAATATTATTCAGTCCATCAGCGGTGGCTTGATCACCACTGGGCTCGACGGCTATGTAACCCTCGCGAATAGCGCGGCCCAGAAAGTTTTCGAGCGTCACGAAGCCGACCTGCTGGGACAGTCCATCTCTCAGCTCTTCCTTGATCCACTGCCTACAATCGGTTCGGAACGCGCATACGGCGAAGTACGCTTTGTCGCTTCGAATGGCTTCTGCAAAACTTTTCGGGTCATGGCGACCGCACTCGCAGTGCCGGGCCGGGCGACGGTGGGCTACGTTTACACCTTCGATGACCTCACGGAAATCCGGCGTCTGGAGCGGGATCTGCGTATTCAGGATCGCCTGGCTGCTGTGGGCCGGTTAGCCGCGGCGATCGCGCACGAAATTCGCAACCCTCTGACGTCGATTGCTGGTTCGGTAAGCATGTTGTCCGGCATCGCCGACCTGAGCGACGAACACCGCCAGTTGCTTCAGATCGTGATGCGGGAGTCAGATCGCCTGAACGGCATCATTACCGACTTTCTAGCCTATTCCCGCGGAAAGCAATACCGCTTCTCCAACGTTGATCTGGTGGCATTGCTCGAGGACACGCTCACTTTGCTGGAGCATCGCCTGGTAGCGGAGAACACAGGTATAAGCATCGAACGCCAGTACAACGTTCCGCAGGCCTTCACCATGGCGGATGGCGACAAGATTAAACAGGTCTTCTGGAATTTCTGCGAGAACGCAGTCCGCGCCATGAGTTCCGGCGGAATTCTGAAAGTATCGCTGGAGCAGATTGGCGACGACTGGCAACTAAACTTTGCAGATACTGGCCCCGGCATGAGCCGCCAGTTGGTTGAAAAGATCTTCGAACCCTTTCAGTCGCAATTTGAGGGCGGCACAGGCCTGGGCCTGGCCATCGTCTATCAGATTGTTCAGGCCCACGAAGGCAAGGTCTGGGCCCGCTCAAAATTAGGAGAGGGAAGCGTGTTCGTTCTCCGTCTGAGGCGAACCGCGGTTGCCGAGGAGATTTCCATCCTGCAGCCCGCTACCGCTTTGCACCTTAAGTCCGTACCGGAAGAAAACTTGGCCGCGGCCGCCGGGATCGGAGGTCGCGCCCATGGGTAATATTCTGGTTTGTGATGACGAGCGCTCCATTTGCGAGATGCTGGATATCGCCCTGCGCCGCGATGGCCACAAAGTTGAAACGGTTAAGTCCGGTGACGACGCAAAGAAAAAGCTGGAAAGCGCCCTGTACGACGTGGTCGTGACTGATATCAAGATGCCGAATACGGATGGCATCGAAGTGCTGCGCTACGCGCATCAGGTCTCGCCCGACTCCGCTGTCATCCTGATTACAGCTGTTGACGACTACGAAGCCGCCGTGCAAGCCGTCAAAGCTGGTGGAGCGACCGATTACATCCGCAAATCACCCGGCCTGGTGGACGAAATCAAGCTGGCCATTAACCGCGCATTGGAAAAGATGGCCCTGAGCCGGCAGAATTTTGCATTCAAGCGCGATGCCGCTACAAGGAATTCGCTCGAAAATATCGTTGGCGTGAGTGGCGCGATGGAAAAACTCAAGCAGACGATTCGCACCGTTGCCTCTACCCAGAGCACCATCCTGATTTACGGGGAGAGCGGTACCGGCAAGGAGCTGGTGGCGCGCGCGGTCCACGTCTGTTCGCCTCGTGCCAGCGAGCCCTTCGTTTCCATCAATTGCGGCGCGTTTCCGGAAACTCTGCTCGAAAGCGAATTGTTCGGGTACGTGAAGGGCGCATTCACCGGTGCCAATCAGAACAAGCGTGGCCTGTTCGAAGTCGCCGATCAGGGGACGATCTTTCTCGATGAGATCAGCGAGATGACGCTGACCATGCAGGTCAAGCTGCTGCGCGTCCTTCAGGAGCGCAGTGTACGTCCCGTGGGAGGCACGACAGAGATTCCGATCGATGTGCGGGTCATTGCCGCCACTAACCGAGATCTCGACCGGCAGGTGGCGGAAAGCACTTTTCGCGAAGACCTCTACTACCGGTTGAGCGTGATTCCGGTTTCGGTGCCCCCGTTGCGAGAGCGTCGCGAGGACGTTCCTCTACTGGTCAACCATTTCCTGAAGAAGTATGCTCCGGCGGCCGGGAAGAGCATTCTGCGCGTGAACCGGGAGTCGTTGGGCGCGTTATGCGGTTACGATTGGCCGGGCAATGTCCGGCAGCTGGAAAACACCATCGAACGGGCGGTAGCTCTGGAGACCGAAGAGGAACTTCGTGTCGATCTTCCCGTCGAACGATCTAAAGCGCGGGCTGCGGCGGCAGGCGTGGGCGTGATAGGACCGGGCTCAGTCACTCCAGGCTCTGTGCTCCCGGAAGGCGTGGACATGGAAAAGTATGTAGCCGACATCGAGCGTTCACTTCTCCTGGCCGCTCTGGCTCAGTCGAACGGGGTGCAAACGCGCGCGGCGGACGTGCTGAAGATTTCCTACCGGTCGTTCAGGCATCTGGTGAAGAAGTACGGGGTATAAGTCTTTGGTTGGTAGCGTCTAGCTACTGGCTTCTAGCTTCTAGCTTAAGAATGCCAGCCTTAGGGCCAGTAGCCAGTAGCTAGCGGCTAGGAGCTGCCCTTCTTCAACTGCTGCTTCCACCCCAGAATTCTTGCCTTGTTGGCCTCGGCTTCAGCTTCCGGAATCATTCCTTTTTTCTGGTAGAGGACGGAAAGGCTGGTGTAAGCCAGCACGTCGTCGGGATCAAGCTCCGCGATCCTTTTCGCGACCGCGATCGCTTCATCCAGGCGGTCGAGATTTTGCAGAGTACGGGCCATCCCGTGCATGGCTTCGGTAAAAACCGGATCGGCGGCGAGAGAAAGTTGATATTCCGCGAGGGCGCCTTCTTGCTCTCCCTCGGCTACAAGGTCGAGGGCGGCATAGTAATGCTCTTCGGCCTTCTGGCGGGCATTCTCGTCGGACATAAAGTTTTTGAAAAAGTTATCGATGAAGTCGGATTTTAACAGGTCTGCTCAGAAGCAGTCGTCGGTCGTCAGGCGTCGGTCTTCAGCCAAACCGGATTTTTTTGTAGGTGGCGACTAGGGAATAAACTCCCGGCGTTTATACTCTGAAACAACAATGCGCTACATGGTTCGATTTCTTTGGAACGCAACTCGCGGGCATCGCCTCACTCCGTGGCGCAGCCCATATCTGCTGTGGCGAGTCGAAACCTATTGCGGCGTGAAGATGCAGCAGATCGGCTTTCTGGAATTCTGGGAATTCACGTGGCGGGAACGGGCAAATCTCTGGCGATTCCTGAAATGGACGGCTGAGATAGAACGCTACATCCACCCTAAGATGGGTGGCCAGTGATCAGTGGCTAGTAGGCAGCCATCAGCATTTACTGGTCACTGACAACTGGCCACTGACCACCGCTTTTTCACTTTCCGCTAGTCGCGGCCGCCGTGCCTTGCAGCGAGATCAGAACCTCACTGCCTTTTCCGGTGCCAACAATCTTGGCGGCGGAGCCACGATCCGCGGCAATCTCCAGATAGCCCATGCTACCGAGTATCCCGAAGACTTCTCCCGGAGCTCCATCGGAGTAGTTCGTGTGAATATCGGTAATCTCATGCTTGCCGATGGAAATTCTGAATGGAGCGGGATCGACTCCAAAAAGCATCGGCGCATCTTGAGGCGTGATGTTTGTTACCAGATTGCCGAAGCGGTCGACTTTCAGCACGACTCCGCGCAGTGTGCTGGCGTCCACTGATTTCGGTTTGGGAGCGTTAAATTTTACAAAATCGGTAATCTCGTCGCCGAATTTTTCCGGATCGACACCCTTGGCGAGCCAGGCCGCGATTGGAGCAAAGATGTCACGCGCATGAAACGTATTGCTGACCGGCTGCAGGGAATAGTGTTCCGCGGTGACGTGGCGAATGTGCAGGCGCTCCTCTTTGGCATAAACCATCGAGAGCACGCCGTTGTCGGGGGCGACGAAATGATGCCGGTCGCTGGTTACGAGAATGGGCCGCCGCGCCGTGCCGACTCCAGGGTCAACCACGACCATGTGCACGGTACCCGAAGGAAAATACGAATAGGATTGCGCGATCGTCAGCGCGCCATCCAGTACGTCGAACGCCTGGACAGAGTGGGAAATGTCCACGATCTGAACATCCGGGAATATATTGAGGATGACGCCCTTGACGGTCCCGACGAAGTGATCGTTGAGCCCAAAGTCTGTGGTCAGCGTAATGATAGACCGGTTCGGCACTTGTTCCTCACTCACGGGACAGAGTTTGCCCGGAATGCCGAAAGTAACCTGTGGTCACCGATCGAGTCAAGGCACGGAGGTAATGGGGGAAAAAAGGCGCTCCGAAGTCGTCGAAGTCTACTTATTACAAGAACAGCCGAATCGCGGCTTGACGAGTATGCGCAGACCCTGACCATCGACCACTAACCACTGCTACTGAATCTGAATATCTCCGGATCCAGTCTGCACATCCACCGGTACGCCGCCGCCTCCAACCTTGCCGCGAATCTCCTTGCGCCCGACCGAACCTTGGACTGAGTGCGGCTGGTCCACCGAGATAGACCCGGAACTTGTATGCGCAGCGAGATCGAATGCCACATCCGATGGAATTTTGAGTTGCACGGTGCCTGAACCGGTTTGCACGTTCCAGGCGCCCGTCGGACTGCCTTCAGCTTCGATCGTCCCGCTACCTGCCTTGGCGTCGAGCGAACCTCGAACGCCGCGAAGCTCCATGCCCCCGGAGCCGGTATCCACGCGTACCGACCCAGGCGCTGTTTGGCTCAGCGTGATGTGTCCGCTGCCGCTGTCACCATCAAAGCCGCCTGCGATGTCCTCCGCCCGCACCGAACCGCTCCCCGTCTTGGCGTGGACATTTCCTTTAACCCGGTCAATCTCGATATCCCCCGACCCTGTTTCGGCACGCACCCGATCCCCGATTTCTGAGATCTTCAACTCGCCGGACCCGGCGGTGACTTCGAGGGGGCCTTGAATCCCTTCGACTGTCTGATTGCCTGATCCTGTCTCTACGCGCAAGTCGGTGGTGGCCGGTACCGTCACGTCGTAACTGATCGAAACATTGCGGCGCAATTCAGGATCGTCAATATGACCGATTCGAATGTCATTTCCGCTTTGCAGGATGGGAGGATTCGCTTCCAGGCGTTTGATCTTCTCCTCGGAATTCGTGCCAAACCATTCGGCGCCGGCCCGGATGTGGCCATTCACTTGTACCTGGTTGGAACTGCCCTTGCGCACATGGACGTCGCCCGAGCCGGTCGACAAATCCATATGCACCGGCCCGTTCACTTGCAGGGTGCGTGCGAACGAGCCTTCACTGGCGGCCGCTGCCGGCAGAACCTGAAGACAAACCAAAGTCGCAACCGCAAGAGCGTTCAATAACAAGAGAATGGTCTTCGAAGATTTCATGTTCTCTCCAGAAAGCGTAATGCCCGAAATTTCCTCACAAATCCGTGTCATCCCGACCGCAGCGCAGCGAAGCAAGCGCAGTGGAGGGACCTGCTTTCCCTCGCCAGATATCTGCTTGATCCCGGGAACGGCGCCTCTACTGCAGAACGACCTCGTCGCCTTCTTTCAACCCGCTGAGCAGTTCAGTCTTGGCTCCGTTGGAGATGCCAATATTGACCGCAATCTTCTTCTTTCCCTCTTTGCCGCTCGTATCAGGCACTTCAACCGAGGCCTTCTTGTCCTTGTCGTAAATGATCGCGCCCTCGGGAATCTGCAGAACATTCTTATGCTCTTCCAGAATGATCTCTGCATTGGCCGTCATCTCGGCTTTTAATTCGCCACCCGGATTGTTGATGGAGACGCGTACTTCGAAGGTGGTGACGTTGTCTTTCTCCACTCCCATCGGCGAGATCTTGTTCACGACGCCATTGAAGCTTTTGTCCTTGAAAGACTCCACCTTGATCCGCGCCGGCTGTCCCAGATACACCTTGCCAATATCGCTTTCGTCAACTTTGCCCTTCACATAAACCGAGCTGGTGTCTCCAAGCGTCATAACCAGAGTGGCCGAGGAGCCGAGGACCAGAATCGAACTGACCGCGTCACCCATTTCCACGTCACGCGACAGCACCACCCCATCGATCGGCGATTCGATATCGGTATAGCTGAGCTGTTCTTCGAGCTGTTTCAGAGTGGCGCGATCCTGTCCCAATTGTCCTTGGGCCTGAGCCGTTTTCGCTTTGAGAACGGTCACCTGCGCTTTGGAAACGTTCTGCTTGTTCAGCGCCAGCTCGTAGTTCTTTTGCGCATCTTCCAGGGTCGACGTAGAAACAACGCCTTCCTTTGCCATCCCGATGGCACGCTCGTAGGCACGTTTGAGCAGAGGGACATCCGGTCCTTCGGCGTCCACTTTGGCCCGTTCGTAGTCGGCTTCGGTGCCTCTTACGTTGGCTTCAGCCGCTTCGACCGCGGCGCGGGATTGTTCGACCTGGGCCTGAATCTCTTCTTTATCCAATTGCGCTAGCAGCTGGCCCTTCTTGACCTTATCGCCGTAGTCGACCAATAGCTTCTTGACGATTCCGCTGGCTTTCGACTTGACCTCGACCTTGGTGATCGGCGTGACTTTACCTGTAGCGACCACGCTCTTGGCCAGATCGCCCTTTTCGACCTTTTGCAGTTTGGTGGGGTCGATCTTGGTACCGCCGCGCGTGGCCGCGATCAGCCCGCCAGCGATGACCAGAACCACTACCAGCGCGATACCGCCGTAGATGAGTCGCTTCCGCTTTTTCTTGCTGCCGCCGTTACCGTGCACATCTGCCTCCTGAAAGAACTTCGCCCGCGTCGTTAGTAGTTACGAACCTGAGTTACCGTTAGTTCCACAATTCCAACCCACGTGAACAAATCTGGACATCCGGACCGGCCGCAACCCAACGAGTTAGACCCGCAAGGCTACGAAATGGAAGCAGAAAATCCCGGCAACCGCTGCTGGAAACTGGATGGGTTTAGCAAATACCATGATGATTTTATAGGAGCTTAGACCCTCAGGTCACGACCTACTTCTTTGGAATGTTAGTATTAGGCTTCCATGATTGCCTATGTGCTGCTGCGGGTGTTCCTGCTCCTGTTGCTGGTGGCAGCCAATGCCTTCTTCGCGGCGGCGGAATTCTCACTGGTCAGCGTGCGCGACACGCGTATTCAGCAATTGATCGATGCGCGGCGCATTGGTGCGCGGATTGTCCAGAAGCTGCACCGCAACCTTGATGAGGTGGTCAACGGCGTCCAGTTGGGCGTCACTATCGTCAGTTTGACCCTTGGATGGGTTGGCGAACCGTTGCTCGCCCAGATGATGCTGGGCCCGGTTCAGGATGTTCCCCACGCCTCGGTCTATGCGCACGGGATTGCCATCGTAATTTCCTTCATACTGATTACGTTTCTGCATGTAATCCTGGGCGAACTGGTTCCCAAGTCGCTCGCTCTGCAGCGCGCCGAGCAGGTTGCCCTTGCAGTCGCCGCTCCCATGGACGTGTTTCTGACCCTGACCCGTCCCTTGCTGTTCATCATGAGCCGGTCCGCTGGATGGGTCTTGCGAATTTTCGGTTCCCGCCGGATACGGCAAGGGCCGGTCCACTCGCCGGACGAACTCAAGCTCATTGTTACCGCCAGCCGCCAGTTCGGTGAGATTCCCCCATTTCAGGAAGAGATGATCCATAAGGCGCTGGAGTTGGACAACGTCACCGTCCGCGAAGTAATGGTGCCGCGCCCCGACATCTTCTCTCTTCCCGGTGACCTCATGCTCTCCGAAGCACTGGGCCGCGTAGTCGAGGAACAACACTCGCGCGTTCCAGTCTACGATCCGCAGCGGGGTCCGGAGCACATTATCGGAGTGCTGTATGCCAAAGACCTCATGCGGTGGACCCGTCTTCGGCTCACCACTACTCCCGATCAGCCTATAGCGGCGCGAGTGTCGGCCATGCGCATCAGTCAGATCATGCACGATGTGCTGGTAGTGCCCGAAACCAAAGTCCTCACCGAGTTGCTGGAGGAGTTCAAGGAGCGAAAGCGCCATCTGGCGGTGGTAGTGGATGAGTTCGGTTCGACAGCGGGAGTAATTACAGTAGAAGACGTTCTGGAACAGATCGTGGGCGAGATTGAAGACGAATTTGACATCGCTCCGCCCCAACAGGATCTCGTGGAAGGCAAGATCGCTGTCGTTCTCGAGGGATCAGCCAGCATTCGCGATCTGGAATCGCAATACCAGTTGTCGTTGCCGCGCGATTCCGGCTTTGAAACTCTGGCCGGCTTCATCCTGGCCCGCTTGCAGAAAATTCCCAGGCAGGACGAGAGCTTTGACTACGAAGGCCACAGATACACGGTGCAGGAACTTGAGGGCCACCGTATCGCCAAAGTAAAGATCGAGAAACTTGAACCTAAAGCAGTCAGTCAAACCGCATACTAAGGATTGCCAACCATCAATTCCTGCGCTGAAAACACGAGATTGCCGGCAACTGGCTCACCACTGACCACCGCCCACTGACAACCGAACTAATGTTCCGCTACCTCTTCTTCCGCGTCCTCTACATGTTGCCGGTGATCTGGCTCGTAGTCTCGCTGGTATTCCTTCTGATTCATCTCGTCCCCGGCGACCCGATTCTGCAGATGCTTGGGGAGGGCGCCCCCGTGACCGACGTGCAAGCCGCGCGGCACGCCTACGGTCTTGATCTCTCGCTTGGCCGTCAATATCTGAATTACTGGGAAGGGGTACTGCGGGGAGATCTAGGGCCGTCGTTACGCTTCAACCAGAACGTCACTCATCTCATCGCGCAACGCTATCCGTACACGCTGCAGTTGACGTTGGCGGCGTTGGTTGTCGCCATATTGCTTTCTGTTCCCGCCGGTGTGCGATCCGCGCAACGGCGTAACCGCTGGGATGACCGCCTTCTGAGCGTCGTAAGTCTGTTCGGATTATCGTTTCCCAACTTTGCTCTCGGTCCGATCCTCATCCTGTTTTTCTCGATTTACCTGGGATGGCTTCCGGTCTCCGGCTCCGGAGGTGTGGCTCACCTGGTGCTTCCCGCAATCACCATGGGTGGGGCATTGGCCGCGATCCTCACTCGGATGGTGCGTACGTCCATGCTGGAAGAGTTGGGTCAGGATTACATTCGCACCGCGCGCGCCAAGGGACTGTCCGAGCGGGCAGTGGTCTATCGTCATGCCCTGCGCAATGCAATGATTCCCGTGATCACTGTGCTGGGACTTCAGTTCGGCGCGCTGCTTGCCGGAGCGATCGTCACCGAAACGATCTTCTCCTGGCCCGGGATCGGAAGGCTGACCATTCAGGCCATCTCCAATCGCGATTATTACCTGGTGCAGGGATGCATTCTGGCAATCGGACTGACTTATGTAGCGGTAAACTTCCTGACGGATTTGCTGTATTCGGTGGCGAACCCAAGGATCCGTCAGTGAGTTGGGTCGATTGAAATGATGGCTCTGAGAAGTTAAACGATCTTCATCTTGTCCACACTTTCCATCTCGTTACCTCGCGCCGCCCGCCACAATCCGCTGGCCGCGGCAGGCGCGGTATTGGTAATCATCTTTGTCATCTTCGCCATCTTCGCTCCGTGGATTGCACCGCAGGATCCGGCATACATCGATCTGCCCGCTCGCCTCTCGCCGCCTTCGTCTGCTCACTGGTGCGGCACCGACGAACTCGGTAGAGATATTTTCTCCCGCCTCATCTACGGCTCGCGTATTTCCATGCTGGTGGGAAGTTCCGTAGTTGCGGTTTCGCTCGCGCTCGGTTTGATCGTAGGTTCCGCAGCCGGCTACTACGGCGGAAATCTTGATCGCTTCGTGAACGTGGTTGTGATGAATGCATTTCTTTCATTTCCCGGAATCCTTCTGGCGATTGCCTTTGTGGCATTCCGTGGGCCAGGAATATTTAATCTCGTCCTCGCACTTTCGCTTGGAGGATGGGTGGGCTATGCACGTCTGGTTCGAGCACAGGTCCTGGCTGCGCGCGAACGCGAGTTTGTGGAAGCCGCCCGAGCACTGGGAGCAACCGATCTCCGGGTGATCGTCCGTCACATTCTTCCGAACATCATTCAACCCGTGATCGTGCAGGCTGCCATCGGCATGGCGGGCGCCATTCTCGCTGAGGCAACCATGAGCTTTCTCGGCTTGGGTGTGGCTCCTCCGACTGCCAGTTGGGGAGCGATGCTCAACGACGGTCGCGCCCACTTGTTCGACGCTCCGCACCTCGTGCTGTTTCCGGCGCTCGCTGTGATGCTCGCGGTGCTCTCCTTCAATTTTATTGGAGACGCGCTGCGCGACTTTCTCGATCCGCGCTCACGAATCGAAGTTGGCCTTTAATCTCTCTTCCCGCAGCTCTTAGTTCCTGCAATAAACCGTAGTTCATCCCTACAAAAATCGGTGTTCTTTAGTCCTTTAGTAACAGTGAGAAACCTTTACCCGCACTGAGATTGTCTCGAATTGCGCGAAACATTCTCGTTGGCCTTGTGTTCAAAGAAGTGGCCCGAAAAAACCGGGAAATAAGCCAGAGGCCAAGGGGAGAACTTATGAAACTACAAACTAAAGCTGTTATTTTTACCGCTGCAATGGCGGGTTTGATGCTGCCTGGGTTCGCACAAACCAGCAGTACCACCCCGGCGGCTGCTCCGGCCACCATTAACCAACGCAAGGAAAACCAACAGGACCGCATCGGCAATGGAATTCAGGATGGACAGTTAACTTCAGGCGAGACCAAGAATCTGGAAAAGAAGGAATCCGACCTGAATCATGAAGAGCACGACATGCGCAAACTCGACAACGGTCATCTGACCTCTGCCGACCGCGCAACCCTGAACCAGCAGCAGAATAAACTTTCCAACAACATCTACCAGGACAAGCACAACGCTCGCGTCGCAAACACCGATCCAAAGAGCGAAGTTGGACAGCGGCAACGCCTTCAGCAGGATCGCATTGCTCAGGGAGTGAAAAGCGGCCAGCTTACCGCAGGTGAAACTTCCCACCTAGAAGGCCGCGAGTCGGCTATCAATAAGGAAGTTCGTAATGACCGCGCTGCGAATGGTGGCAAATTGACCGCAGCCGAGCATCGCCAGGTCAACCGTCAGCAAAACCGAACTTCGCGTGCGATTTTCAACAAAAAGCATAACGGCCGGGCTCAGTAGTCAAATCTGGTAAACAGAACCGCCCATCGCCTCCGGAGACGGAGGCGATTTTATTTTGTTTCGTAGGGTTACAAATCGGAACGGGTCGAGCTGAGGTAACCTTGCCGAAAAAATTCCCGTAAACTCTTCGCATGTCCGCATTGCGAAAGACCGAAGAAACGCCCATTCGGACTGTGGTATGGCGCGGCCTCGCCCAGCAGGGAATTGACTACTGTTCTCTGTGGCAAACCGGAAAAGGATGGTTGCTGAAGGGTATTGCGATCACTCTCCTAGAGGACGGCAGAGCGATGCGTGCCGAATACAAGATCGATTGTGACCGCGCCTGGCGCACGCGCCACGTTTCCGTTGAGAGCGTTGTGGGATCTGAGAAAAACTCTATGAGCTTGACCGTCGATCCCGAGGGCGTGTGGCATACGCCAACAGAATCGCTCTCTTTGTTCGGCGAGTGCGTGGACATCGATCTTGCAATCACGCCCGCCACGAATACGCTCCCGATTCGCCGCCTCGATCTCGCAATCGGTGAAAGCCGCGATGTGAATGCAGCCTGGCTGAAATTTCCCGAACTAACGGTCGAAGTTCTTCCCCAGTGCTATACCCGCCTTGATTCCCATCGCTATCGATACCGAAGCGGTTCGGGCTTCTCCGCCGAATTACAAGTGGATGATTTTGGATTGATCACTTCGTATCCCGCCGCCTGGGAACAGATCGCGGCTTTCTAGTTTGGCGCGTGGGCGTTGCTTAGCTAGGCGCTCGCTTTATCGGTCAATGGCAGAGTAGGCTCGTCGTCCGTGTCCGTTTTCGCGGTTGCCGCCGTGTCCAGTTCCAATTGTTCCTGGCCGCTCAGCGCTGTTACGCGCCCTCGATAGGTTTTGAGGTGACGTTGCGCGGTATCGAACGCTTCCTGTGCCCTGTTCAGATTCTTGCCAACATTTTCGAATTGGTTCTGGAAATGATCGAAGGATTTCTGTGCCTTCGCCAGCTCCAGTCGGCTTTTCTCGAAGCGGCTGGCAACTTCGTACCACTTGTGCACCAGCGCGATCGTCTGCAAGGTCATCAACAACGTATTGGGAGACACCGGGAACACATGTTGCAGGTTGAGCCAATCGGCCAATTCACGATTGCGCACCGCCTCCATGTAGAGCGTTTCGCTCGGCAGGTACATTAAAGCAATGTCGGTTGTGCCATGTTCCGGCTGGATGTAAGCCTTGATTCGCCTGGCCTCGGTCTTCATCACTCGCACAAACTCGTGCCGAGCTGCCACAATCTCCGACTCTACGTTGCTTTCGAAAAGCGCCAGAACTTGTTCGCGAGGAAACTTGGCGTCAATCGGCAACCGGCGGTCGGGAAACTGGATGACGGCATCGGCGCGTCCATTGCCATCACCGGCGGAAGACTGTATTTCGAACATGTGCGCCGGCAGAAAATCCGAGAGCAAACGTTCCAGACTCGCCTCGCCAAACTGTCCCCGGAGATGAGGCAGCTTGAGCATGTTGTTCAGGTCATTGATCGAGTGGCCAAGGGCGCCCACTTCGCGCAGCTGTTCTTCGGCTGCTTTCAAGTGCTGCTGCACTTTTTCAAAATGCGCGAAGCCTTCCTTGATGTTCTGATCCAGCTTTTGTTGCACTTGATCGGTGATGGCAAGCAGTTTGGCATCAACCCGGTCGCGGATTGAGTCCAGGCACTGTGCTGTTTTTTGATTCAAGTTTTCAAATTCGACTTTTAGTTGTGAGGTCGTCAAGTGCAACGAGTTGGTCAGTTCCTCACGTGCCTGTCGTAAATCCTGTGTCTGCTCCCGGCGCCCGCCCGCCAGTTGCGCCTCAACCGACGAACGTATTTCGGTAAATCCCTGGGTCAGGCGATCGCTTACCCCCTGGCGCAAATCCCCTTTGGTGCTTTCCAGGCGGGTAGCCATATCCGCCGTTGCCGTGGCAAAGCTTTGCGAGAGGGATGTCCGCAGCGAGGCCGAATCCCGACTCAACTGCGCGATCTCGGCAGCGTGCGAAGAGTCGGCTCCCCGCCGCCAGAGCGAGATTACCAGCACCAGCAAAGACAAGTTCAGTATGACAAGGCAGGTCAGAAGAAAAATTCCCATAGGATTGAGCTAATTCTAGAGTCTGTCGTGAGAGAAGAAAAGGAGAAAGTTTTCCTCTAGCCCTTCCAACGCGGCTTGCGAGCGCTATGCTACCCTGCCAGCAGCGACTTTTCACTTTCTTCTGTGACAGCTTCTCCTCAAATCCGCGTCGGCACCGCCGGTTGGGCATACAAGGACTGGGAGGGAATTGTTTATCCGCCCGGAATGCAGCACCGGAAACAGCATCCTCTGAGCATCATTGCCCGCTGTTTTGACACGGTAGAAATCAACACCTCGTTCTACGGACATATCAAGCCGCACCTGGCCAAGCTCTGGGTTCGTACTGCGGGGGCGGTGAATCCGGATTTCATGTTCACCGCGAAATTGCATCGCTCCTTCACCCACAATCCAATGGCGGTGATGGAACCCACTTCTGCGGCGTCGATCAGGCCCAACGATGAAGACGAAGCTCTGGCGCGCGAAGGTCTCGAAGCGCTGGCGGGAGAAGGGAAGCTGGGCGCCTTGCTCATCCAGTTTCCGGTGTCGTTTAAAAACACCTCGCTCAACCGTGAATATCTGGAAAAATTGCTGCGCCAGTTCATTGAATATCCGCGGGTAGTCGAGGTAAGGCACGACAGCTGGGAGAATCCCGACACCATCGATTCGTTTATCCAGAAAAATGTTGCCTTCTGCAACATCGACCAGCCATTGATTGGCCGGTCGCTCAAGCCTACGGAGCATGTGACCTCGCCGGTCGGCTACGTCCGGCTCCATGGACGAAACTACGATCAATGGTTTGAGGCGGAAACTGGTGCCGATCGCTACAACTATCTCTACAACGGAGTTGAACTGGCGGGATGGAAAGAGAAAATCGGACGCATCGCTCAGAAGGCCGAAGTTACCTACGTGGTGGCCAACAACCATCTCCTGGGCAAAGCCGGAGTGAACGCCCTTCAACTAAAAAATCTGCTGACCGGTCACCGGGTAAAGGCGCCGGAGTCTCTGCTGGAGCATTACCCTGAGCTGGAGAAAATTGCGGATCCGATCGAGGATGATCGAATGAATCCAACTTTGTCGCTACTGGCCTGACTCAATTCTGGAAGAGCTATTACCTGGCGAGTACTTCTTCTTTCGCCGCGTAATGCGACTCTACGTAATCATCCAGAATCTGGATGAACTCCGCCACAATCTTGTCGCCCTTCAGCGTGGTGAATAACCGTCCATCCACGTAGACGGGCGCCTTCGGCTCTTCGAACGTTCCCGGCAATGAGATGCCAAGGCTGGCATGCTTCGATTCCCCGGGCCCGTTCACGATGCAGCCCATCACGGCTACCTTCATCTCTTCTACTCCGATGTAGTGGCCTTTCCACACCGGCATCTGATCGCGCAGATACGATTGGATCTGTTGCGCCATCTCCTGAAAGAACGTGCTGGTGGTGCGTCCGCATCCCGGACAAGCTGTCACCTGCGGAGTGAAGCTGCGGATCCCCAGCGATTGCAGAATCTGCTGTCCCACGCGCACTTCTTCCGTCCGATCGCCGCCCGGCGCAGGGGTGAGTGAAACGCGAATCGTGTCACCAATGCCCTCCTGCAGCAGGACTCCCATCGCCGCGCTGGAGGCGACGATGCCTTTGGCGCCCATGCCGGCTTCGGTCAGTCCAAGGTGCAGCGGATAATTGCAGCGCGCAGCCAGAGCGCGGTAAACGTCGATCAGGTCCTGCACTCCGCTTACTTTCGCGCTTAGGATAATCTGGTCAGGCCGCAATCCGTATTTTTCAGCCAGGGTGGCGGAGTTGAGCGCGCTGACCACCATTGCTTCCATCGTGACCTCGCGCGCATCCTTCGGTTCCGCGCAGTAGCGAATTCTCATCCATCATGCGGGTGAGAAGCGCCTGATCGAGCGATCCCCAGTTGACTCCGATCCGCACCGGCTTTTGGTTCTCGACCGCAACCTCGATCATGGTGCGAAAATTATTGTCATCCTTGCGCCCAATCCCCACGTTGCCCGGATTGATGCGGTATTTGGCCAAGCCTCGCGCGCACTCCGGATACTTCTTCAGCAGGAGGTGGCCGTTGTAATGGAAATCACCAATGATGGGCACGCGCACGCCCTGCTGCTCGAGTTGCTCGACGATCGGCGCGACGGCGGCGGCGGCCTCTTCGTTGTTGACGGTGACCCGAACCAGTTCGGATCCGGCGCGAGCCAGCGCTGCAACCTGCTTGACGGTGGAGGGAATGTCAGCGGTGTCAGTATTGGTCATCGACTGCACCACAATTGGTGCACCGCTGCCTACAAGCACCCCGCCGACCGATGTCGTAACAGTTTTTCTTCGTTGAATATCAGCCATGGGAGAAGCTCTAGTTTATCACGGAGAAGCGCGTCTCTCAGCTGTCGGCTATCAGCCTTCAGCGTGTAAGCCGCAGAGAATGAGTTGGTTAACGGCGATGTTGCACAGCGCGTTTCCTGCTTGTTGTAGCGCCGGCATCTTGCCGGCTGGCTCGGGGCGTCCCACCCCCGAACGGTGGGACGCCCACCAGACAGCCGCCGGGACGGCGCCGCTACGATGCGAAGGACTTGGCGTGTGAGTTTCGAAGTCGGCAGGCAGTAGCGATGCGCACGCCAGATCCTTCGGGACTGAAGCCCCTTAGGATGACGCATGGGAAGAGTGGGAAGTTGATGCTCGCCTCAAACTGAGAGCTGACAGCTCTAAGGCATCCTTCCCATCACGCTGGGCAACATTTTGGCGACGTCGTTGTAGATCACCATTACGGCGAATAAGACCAGGAACACGAATGCTGCCTGGTAAATCCGCTCCTTGATCCTCAGGCTGATGTCCCGGCGGATGATGCTTTCGACAAACAGCAGCAGGATCACGCCGCCGTCCATGATCGGAATGGGCAGCAGATTGAAGATTCCCAGATTCAAGCTGATTCCCGCGGTCAGCTCCAGAAGCGGTGTCCAGCCTTTCTTGCTGGCTGCCTGCCCTGCGGCTCGTCCAATCCCGATGGGCCCTTCGATCGAGCGGATCGAAATCTTGCGCTGGATCATTTTCTCGTACCAGCTCCAGAATCAGCAGCGACCCCTGCTTGTTCTGCTCCACCGACTTGCGAAACGCGGCCGCAAACGGCAATGAAGATACCGTCATGGGAGCGCTGCCCACGCCGACGCGATAGCGCGAATCTCCCTTGATGTTCGATAGAACCGGCGTCACGGTGAAGGTGAGCGGGTTGCCGTTGCGCTGCACGACAATCTGGATCGGTTTGTCCTTGGTGTGCTTCAAACTCTCGATCATCGCCGCCAGGCCGGTAATCGGCTGGCCGTCTACGCTGACAATCTTGTCGCCCAGCTTCATCCCGGCAATTTCGGCCGGCATGCCCGGTTCCAGGTCTGTAACGGGAAAACTCGGCTTCTTTCGGTTCCCAGCCCGCCGAACCCATCTGGTTCGGTCCATAGGCTTCTGGCACGATCGTCTTGGTGATTAACTTTCCATCGCGCTCGACGGTGACCTCGAGAGGCTGATTCGGATTCAACGCCTCTCGCGGAATCACTTGCTCCCAGGTCGGGTTTTCTATGCCATCAATACTGACGATGCGGTCTCCTGCCTGAATCCCAGCTCTTGGCCGCTGGCGTGTCCTGCTGGACCCAGCCGATCACCGCCGGCTCGTCAAAAAATGCAGGATATTCGTAATGCACCATGTAGACGCAGGTCAGCAGACCCACCGCAAACAGAATGTTCATGGCCGGCCCGGCGATGGCAATCAGAAAACGGTGCCAGCGCGGATGCGACATGAACTCCCCGGGATCGCCGCTGCGCTCATCCATCGGGTTTTCGCCGCTCATCTTTACGTAGCCGCCCAGCGGCAGCACGTTAATGCGATAGTCCGTCTCGCCCTTCTTGAAGCCGAACAGGCGCTTGCCGAAGCCGATGGCAAACTGCTCCACCCGCACTCCCAACAACTTGGCCACTGCGAAGTGGCCGAATTCGTGAATCAGGATCATGAATCCCAA
The DNA here is from genome assembly GCA_963765715.1 of Terriglobia bacterium. GTDB lineage: Bacteria > Acidobacteriota > Terriglobia > Terriglobales > Acidobacteriaceae > JAIQFF01. The sequence goes on along the minus strand of CAVXXN010000013.1, from coordinate 103,544 downwards.
GAATCACGCCAACAGCGAGCACAGCAATTAAGAATCCAGACATATAAGATTGTTTACTCCACTCGCATAGAAGCTTGTCGACCGCTCATCCCGTTGCTCAATCTCTTTCGCGCGCGGCCACCGCGAGCTTCGGAGTCCGCCTTCAGCACCTGACTAATAGATTCCAGCCTGCCCGCTTCCGTTGCAGAGAGAACTGCCCGAATAATCTCAGGGATCTCGTTGAACTCGATCGGCCCTGCAGAAACGCCGCTACCGCCACTTCGTCCGCGGCATTGAGTGCAACAGTTTTCGCACCCCCAGCCTCCGCCGCTTCATAGGCCAGACCCAGACAAGGGAATTTTTCCATATCCGGAGGCAGAAACTCGAGGTGTCGTAAGTCCATGACCGGGAAGCGCATAGCCGAGGGAACGCGTTCCGGAAACGTCATAGCGTACAAAATAGGCAGACGCATGTCGGTCACGGAAAACTGAGCAAGTATGCTGCCATCCACAAACTCTACCATGGAGTGAATTGTGGATTGCGGATGCACGATCACCTGCACCCTGCTGGGTGGCAAGTTGAACAAACGGCACGCCTCGATCACCTCGAAACCCTTGTTCATCAGGGTTGCCGAGTCGATTGTGATCCGCTGACCCATTTTCCACGTGGGATGGTTCAGCGCCTGCTCAACCGTGATCGCAGAAAATTGGGACTTGGGTGTGTAAAGAAATGGCCCGCCGGAAGCCGTCAGCCAAATGCGCTCGACTTCCTCCATTCGCCCGCCTCGCAGGCACTGGTGGACGGCGTTGTGTTCGCTGTCGATGGGGAGAAGTGGCTTGCCTTGCCGGCGCGCCTCAGCGGTGATCAGTTCGCCGGCGGCCACCATGCACTCCTTGTTCGCCAGTCCGACCGTCTTGCCTGCCCTGACCGCCTCGTAGGTAGCTTCCAGTCCGGCGACGCCCACGATGGCGCTGACCACGAAATCGGCCTCGGGATGGGTCGCCACCGCGACCGCGCCCGCCGAGCCGTGCACGACTTCGATGCCCTTTACTCCAGCTGTATGCAGGTGAGATCGGAGAATTTCCGCATCCACTTCAGTGGAAAGCGAAATCAATTTGGGTTTCCAGCGTCTCGCCTGCTCGAACGCGCCTTCCACATTGCGACCGGCGGCGAGCGACACAACTTCGAAGCGCTCGGGATAGGATTCGACCACGCTGAGCGTGCTGCGACCGATAGAGCCGGTGGAACCCAGAATGGCGATACGTTTCATGCGTAGAAATCTTCGGATGGTGCGCGGTCGGGGGGAGACTACTGCAGCACGCGCCAAGCCGCATAGTACCACAGCACAGGCGCGGCAAAGAGCAGCGCGTCGATACGATCAAGCATGCCGCCGTGCCCCGGAAGCAGTGTCCCCGAATCTTTTACTCCAGCGCCGCGTTTGATGAGCGATTCGACCAGATCGCCCAGCTGCGCCGCAATATTGATCCCCGCTGAAAGCAGCAGAGTCGGCCACAACGGAGGCTTTTCCAGCGCGAACAACCCGTCTCTTTTCTCGATAAGATGCGCATTGAGCAGCGCGGTGCTGATTGGCAGCGAATATTTGTAGAGCAACATGCCCACGACCAGGCTCGCAATCAGCGACGCCAGCGTGCCTTCCCAGGTTTTGCGCGGACTGATGCGCGGCGACATCAGGTGGCGTCCAAGTGAACGTCCCACGAAATACGCGAAGATGTCTCCCGCCCACACTAGGAGAAGCAGATACAGGAGCAGGAAAGCTCCCGACACCTGTTCCCGGATCTGTACCAGAAATCCCAGCGGTAGCGCCACGTAAGCAAACGCGAAGGCTGAAGCCATGGCCGCGGGGAAGGCGGTGCTCAGATCAACCCGGCGCATTCCAATCACCAGAAACACAAATGGAGCCATGACCGCGGCAAATGCGACTGTACCGGCAAACACCGCCGTCGATAACAGCGGGGTGTCGTGCCCGGGATTCACCGCGAGAAAAAGGAAGAACAGTCCAACAAAAATGTACGTGGGCCAATGAAAAGGCCTGACCTTATAAGCCTCTGATAATTTCAGGAACTCCTGAATGGCCAGCAGAGCAACCAGCGCTGCTACCAACGCAAGTATCGGCACAGGTGCGCGCAATACGAGACCGAGCACAATCGGAATCAGAAGAACCGCGGTGAGAATTCGTTTCAGTAGATGCAAGCCGCTTTAGCTCCGGCCCGTCTTTGAGTGCTGATGACCGCGATGGTGAGAATTATTGGAAGAATGATGAGCGCCGTTCCCATGATCTGCGTCACCGGCCAATCCGCCATATCGCCGCTCACGCTTCTGGTATTCGGCGATGCCTTCAAGAAGATGCAATCCGCGAAATTCCGGCCACAAAGTCGGCGTTACATAGATTTCTGCGTAGGCCAGTTGCCATAGCAGGAAATTGCTCAGTCGCATTTCACCGCTGGTGCGGATCACCAGATCCGGATCGGGCAGGTGCCGGGTGTAGAGGTTTTGCGAAACGGCGTCTTCGTCAATCTCCAGATGCTCCAGCCCGCCGTTCAGCGCGGCCGCTTCGACGATCGATCGAAATGCGTCCACCAATTCCGTTCGCGCGCTGTAGTTCAGCGCCAGGGTGAGCACCATGCCCGAATTGTGCGCCGTCGCCTGCCGCGCCCACTCCATCTTCTCCTGCACCGTCGGCGGAAGCTCGTGCTGACGTCCGATGTACTCGAGCCTGATGTTGTTCTTGTTCAACGTAGGCACTTCAGCTTTGAGGAACCGGCAAAGCAGGCCCATCAGAAAATCGACTTCACCGCGAGGACGCTTCTTCCAGTTCTCTTCCGAAAAAGCATACAAAGTCAGCGAGGGAATTCCGATGCGCGCCGCGGTCTCGACCGTCGAACGAACCGATGCTACCCCGGCCCGGTGCCCGGCAATGCGCGGCAGGTGGCGGCGGCGAGCCCATCGCCCGTTGCCGTCCATGATGATTGCGATGTGTCTTGGGAGCCGCGCCGGATCGAGCCGATGATAAACTTCCGCTTCCTTGCGATCCAGCCCGACAGGAATCGTCGCTTGCAAGCTAACCTCTTCTGTTTGTTGACGCTAACATAGGGGAGCGGCGGTTGCAATGATACGGGGGACCATCGAGCATTGTCAGTAACTTGCTGATTAAACTTTGTTCGATCCGCTACGGATGTCCCCATCCCGCCAGTCCCTCATCCTGGTGTGAGCCCATCCCGCACCAGTGCGTCATCCTGAGGGACTTCAGTCCCGAAGGATCTGGCGTGCATACCGATACGCAAGAAGAATTCCGGAAACGCCACTCGCCAGATCCTTCGCAAGCCCAGGATGACTACTCATGAAAGGATGGTTGCAGCTCCTGGCAGCATGCGGAGCTACTTGATCCCGACAACCATCGAATCCGGCCCGACCAAATGCTCTACTCGCGTTTCGTGGAATCCGGCTTCCTTCATCCATGCAGCGCAATCAGCGCCGGTATAGTCGAAACCGCCGGAAGTTTCGATCAGCATATTCAAACTCATCAACAGTCCAAATGCGTTCTTCGAGCGATCATCGTCGATAATGCTTTCGTAAACAATGAATGCGCCGCCTTTTGGTAGCGCTTCGTATGCCTTGCGCACCAGCATCCGCTTTGTTTCGAGGTTCCAGTCGTGCAGGATGTGGCCCATCATGACCACGTCAGCCTTGGGCAGCGGCGAATCCATGAAGCTGCCGGGCGCAAATTTTACTCGGCCTGTAAGCCGATTGAGCTCCACGTACTCTTGAAAAATCGGCCCCACCTCCGGCAGATCGAAACCAATTCCCTCGATATGCGGATTGAGCAACGCCACCTGGGTAATCAGGTCGCCTTGGGCGGTTCCGACATCAACGGCCGTACGGTATTGCTTCCAGGAGAATTGACGTGCGATTGCCAGGTTGGCGCCGTGGCTCACTCCTGTCATGGCTCCCAGAAATTGCTTCAGCCGCGCGGGATCCGAGTAAAGGGCTACGAAAGGATCGGGGCCACTGTCCTTCGCTTCGTTTTGTGGAAGCCCGGTACGCAGCGCCGTCGTGAGCTGTCCCCAAAACGGATAGAGCCGGTGGTTCGCCATTTCAAGAATGCCACCGATGTACGACGGCTTGCGCTTGTCGAGAAAGACGTCCGTGCTGGGTGTGTTGTAGTACCGGCCATCGCGGCGTTCGAGAAATTTCAATGACACCAGCGCATCAAAGAAATCGCGAGCCGATCTCGGATGGAGGCCGAGTCGCCCCTGCAGCGTCTCGAGATCCTCCGGTTGTTTGGCAAGCTCGGTGAACACCTCCATCTCGACGGCGCTCAAAAGCGTTTTCGCAGCCCAGAATCCCAGGCCCACTTGCAGAATGTGATCAGGTTGTGGCTCGTTCATTCAGTTCCAGCCTCCAGACAGTCGTGCAGTATAACAACTGTAATTGGCGGATGCCCGCGCAACGCGGAAACCGCCATGGCAGTTGGCCGACTCGCCAAAACAGTGATTGACTTTCCCGAAACGGGAAAGCACAATCACTCTCAGACCCTTGAAGTATTGAACGGCTCTTCTGCTTTTTTCTCCCCCGTCGCGTGGCAACCTCCTGGATTCTGTGTCCCCAAATAGGAGGCATTAATGAAGGAGTTCGTTCGGTCTCTATGGAACAATCAGGAAGGACAGGACATCGCGGAATATGCCGTGATGTTGGCTGTCATTCTCGTAATCGTTGTTGGCACAATTCGCCTGGTCGGAGGTAATGCCAACAATGTATTCTCCTCGGTCGCCAGTACGGTGAACTAGGCCAAAATAACCATACCCTCAACCTGGGCGCCTCACCTCAACTAGAGCGGGGCGCTCTGTTTTTTTACGGCTTACGGGCCATTTCAAACTTCGCTTTTGAGAAGGCTTTGTGTCAACTTCGTGGATAGTGCTTTGTGGCACTCATTGGATACATGCTGGAAGGTCTGGATATGCGAAAAGGATTTACTAGAAAACCGCAAGGTGACGGGCCCACGACGCCAAGCAGCAACTACATAACGCCAGGCGGCCTGCAACGCCTCAAAGATGAGCACCGCTTTCTGCTCACCAGGGAACGCCCGGCCGTGACGGAGGTGGTGGCGTGGGCTGCCAGCAACGGCGATCGCAGTGAAAACGCCGACTATCAATACGGTAAGCGGCGGCTCCGGCAGATCGATGGACGGATTCGCTTTCTCACCAAGCGAATCGAAGCCGCGCAAGTGGTGGACCCGGAAGCTCGGAGAGCGGGACAGGCGGCGACGAGGGCATTCTTCGGAGCGACTGTGCGCTATGCCAATGCCGAGGGAGTATCGCGAGTGGTTAGCATAGTGGGCACCGACGAGGTCGATCTCAACCGCAACCACATCAGTTGGGTGTCGCCTCTGGGGCGCGCGTTGATGAAGTCGGAAGCGGGCGATCGCGTCGTTCTACAGGCGCCGGGCGGTACTGCATACCTGACCGTGCTGGAAGTGTCTTACGAACGCATTTTGGTGGAACCGTTCCGTGAACCACCTGGAGCCGAGGCCTCCGGAAAGGAACTCCCTCGCGGAGTCAATCCACCTGACGAAGTTTAGTGAAGCGGCACATGAACATTCCAGGCGTCGCGCAAGGGCGAATTGTGAGCTGTTTCAAGGACACTCAGAACCCCTGCCTGGCGTGATGGTCAGGGCAACGTCCTCGGTAGTTCTGAACCGACCGCCTGAACCAGTTGTTACAAAATCGCCACCGCACTCGTTGAATGGGTCACGGGAGTGAGATTCTCGGCCTTGGTGAATAATTCTGCGTGGACTTCAACAACGCAACCACTTCCTGCTCCAGGGCAGAAAAATCGGTTACGCCGGTGTGTTTCGTGTGAATGCGGCTGTCGCGGCCAATCACGAATGTTGTGGGCAGGCCCAGCACGCCGCCAAAGGCGTCAGCCAGCTTGATGTCACTGGGAACCACTGGATAGTTCATCTGGTATTTGCGGTAGAAGCTCTTCAGTTCCTGCGCATCATCGTCCACGGAAAAACCGATCACCTGCAGTCCCTGACCCTGATATTTCTGCTGCAAGGCGACGAATTTAGGCACCTCCTCCGCACACGGACCGCACCATGCGGCCCAGAAATTTACCAGCACAACTTTGCTTTTATAGTCGGATGTGTGGATCGCGCTACCATTCAGGTCAGTAAAGGAAAGGTCCGGCACAGTTCGCAGGTTGTCACGGATGAGCTGGGCAGAATCCCGTCGTCCGCGTGGATGCATTACCAGATAAACACCAAAGAGCAGGCAGAACGCCGCGAGTGCAATCAACAGATTGCGAATTTCAAACTTTCTATTCACCGGTGGCCACAGGGAATCCTTTGTCTTTCCAATTTGTGCCAAAGCTGGTCTCTAGATAAAGGACGCGAACATTGGTGAACCCGGCCTTCTTCAACTCCGTGTACGCTGGACGAATGTTGGGGCAGTGGTCAAACGGGCAGCAGCCGCAATAAATCACCACCGGGCCATCTTTTGCCAGTGACGCCGCCCTCGCGCGCAGTTTTTCCATACCTTCCGGCCGGGCCACCGGGCCAATATTCTCCGCTCCCGGAATGTGCGCCTGCGCATAAATGGTTTTCGGCCCGACATAAAGCACCGCTGGTTTCCGCGGCCCTTTCAGCGCCTGGGCCAGTTCGTCTGCTTGAATCAACTGGCTGCTTCCGAGCGGCAGTGGGTCATCCTGCTTCGCCGGATTTTGTGCCAACGCAAACGCAGCAGCGGTGGCAATTACAGTGAAAAGCGAAACCCGGAAAATTGTTAGGGAGAGAGCAGCTTGGATATTCATTGGGCCGTCATTTTTTCGTGCGATGTTTAGGCAAAAAATCTTACTTGCCGGAAAACATGGACGTCAAATCCGCATTTGCCAGAGATTGAATGCCTATGCCGGGCCGAATTCGGTCGTAGCTGGTGTAACCTCGTTGCCTCTTTCAAGCCAATGCCTTGGAATCCGTCATATGACATGCACAGGTCAGTGCTCTTATACTCCGAAAATAGAAACAAAAAGACTCTACGGATTTGCCACGCGCTGCGAGAGTTGTTCCCGAGCAAGAACATTACGGAAGGGTTCTTCTGTGTTATTTCTCTTGCAATGTGAGTACGCCTGGAGGTTGTGATGAAAAGAATAATGTCCATCGTGGCGCTGGTTCTGGTCGCGATCAGTGCCGAAGCACCTGCACAGCAATCCTCGAACGGGACCCAGTTGTACTGTGAGGTGCGACTGCAGACCGAAGGCAAGACGATGGTTCAGCACCCATTCGTATCTGTCGAACTTGAAGGACGGCCAGAAGGTTAGAATCGGAAAAGATGAAATGGGCTCTGGAGTCGAGCTAGAAGTTACGTACGACGAGTCTGGCGGCTATCCTTCGATTTGGATCGAAGCGTCTGACCGTGTCGGGCGACGCACTTTGTCGGTTGAAGGCTCAGTTCAACATCCGGTTGAGCTGACCGACGTGGACTCTAAAGGAAACCTGAGAGGCATTCTGTGTCAGCCAGCAGCCCAACGGTAGAGACACTGGCCAGCTTTGCCCTGTTGAACATTCTCTCCTCGCGTTTTTCCGCCCATCCGTTCCAACGCTGCTATTTCTTGAGAGCGCTGGTATGAGTGGCGACGCACATCCATTTCCCATTTAAGTAGATCCAGGTATCGGTGAATCGCCCATAGTGATCGAAGGCCTTACCTCTATTGAGCCCTTTGGCGTGGTAGATTCCGACGACCACAGCGGCGTTCCCATACAGAAAGACCCTCTCCTCCGTGTTTGTCATAACGCTGGGAGCGTAAGAAAGATCTTTATTGTCGGCGAGGAACTGGGCCTTCGTCGTGAACGTGCCCTCGTTGTCGGTACTGACGAAAGTATCGGCCACCAACCCGTCTAGTGCCTTGGAATCGTGATGCAACTGTGCCTGATTCCAGGCATTCTCCAAAGCAACCAGTAAACTATCGTTCCTTTGCGAGGACTCAGGCCCGTTTTGAGCGGCCGCCAGAGAGCTAGTGAGGCACAGCAAGCACAGTACGACTTGTATTTTCATCTAGATGTCCCCGTTGTTGGCGATCCCAGCCACATGATATTGGAGCGTTGATAGATTCCAGACGAGTTGGGTTGGCAAAAACATCACCATTTGGCCCACAACCAGAGTCTTGAGTGTAGACCCCTGTTTACGACATTTACTTCCGGTTCCGTATGAACACTAATTCGAAAGACCGACGCGGTGCAAAAGGTCCTGGAAACGAGGATCGGAGCGGAGCGGATCCAGTCTGAGATCGGCCTTCAGGAAGTAGGGCACATCAGGGGACCTTTCCTGGTAAGCCTTCTCCAGAAAACTAAAAGCTTTTTCTTTATCGCCGAGTCCGGCGTAGATCGTCGCGATCATGTAGGGCGAAACATAACTTTTCTGCGATTGAACCAAAAAATTGTGCAATATCTTCTCAGCCTCAGCTCGCTTACCAATGGCGATATAGCCGCGAGCCAGTCCGGCGACTGTGTCTGTGTCGCCGTGCGATAACTCGACCGCCTTCTGGTATTCAGGAACAGCTTCTGCGCCCCGGCCTAAGCCGTCATAACCGACAGCAAGGAAGTAATGACCGGGCCAAGCATCCGGATTGACGGTTATGAACTTCCGGCTTACTTCCACCAGGGTCTTGTAATCGCGCTGGTGATAGTAGACGCCCGACTCAACAGGGGTGCGGGTGCTCGACGCGAAATCAAGCCTGGCCATGCTTGCCAGCTCCGCCAATGCCTCGTCGCGCCGGCCACTCCACGCGAGGAACCACGCAAGTTGATCCTGACCGGCCACATAATTTGGATCTAGCTCAAGTGCGAGTTTGAATTCTTTCTCTGCTTCGGGCCAGTTCCAGTCGTAGCGCCAATTCATCCATCCCATGGAACTGTGGGCTTCGCCGAGAGTCTGATCGAGTGCGAGCGCTTTCTGCAGGGCCTCGCGTGCTTTCGAATATGCCTCCTGCGGAGGCACCCATCGTTGCGAACCCATATAAACGTAGCTATCTGCGAGTCCTACATAGGCAAGTGCAAGGTTGGGGTCTTTTTGAATGGCCTGTCGGAAAAAATTCTGTGCTGCCCTGAACCCTTCCACCGAAGTAGAACCCCACATGAAGTATGAGCGCCCTTGCAGGAATGCGTCATAAGCCGCGGGGTCCACGCTGGGAGCGGAATTAAGCCGGGCTTTCTGTTGGGGAGTCAACTGCACGCGAACCTGCTGCGCTATGGTCTGTGCCACTTCTGCCTGCAACCTCAGGACATCGCCCATGTCGCGTTCATAGGTCTCACCCCATATGTGCTCGTCGGTATCTGCGTGTATCAACTGGGCGGTAATTCGTACCCGGTCTCCTGAGCGCATGACCGATCCCTCCACCACTCCATCCACCTTCAACTCCCGGGCAATCTCCGGCAGTGTCTTGTTCGTGCCCTTGTAGTGCATTGCCGACGTACGCGATATCACTCGCAGTGCCCCGATTTTTGAAAGGTCGGTGGTCAGTTCGTCGGTCATGCCGTCCACGAAATACTCCTGTTCCGGATCGTGGGAGATGTTTTCCATGGGCAACACCGCGATGGAACGAATCGTGGGCCCTCGACTGCCCAACAGCCGCGCCCGCCAGCCACCTACGTTGGCGGCGAACAAGACAATGATCAAGAGGCATGCAGCCAGCAGAACAGCCAACAGTACACTTCTCGTCTTCCTCTTTGGCAAGGCCTTGGGAGATGATCGAGCCACGTTTCCTGTTTCGAAGTCCCGCTTGAGTCGTCGCAGGTCAGCAGCGATATCAGCGGCATGTTGGTATCGCAGGCTGAGGTCTTTTTCCAGCGCCTTGTTGATCAGAGATTCGACTTCCGCCGAAGTGTGCGGATTGAGTTGCGATGCCGGTCTTGGCGTTGAGTGCAGGATCGCTCCACAGATTTCCCCTGTACTCGATCCTTCGAAGGGTATTTTTCCGGTCGCCATTTCATAAAGCACCACTCCGAAAGAAAACAGGTCGGTGCGTGCATCCAGGTCCTTCGCTCGCACCTGCTCCGGCGACATGTAAGCGACGGTTCCCATCACTGCTCCCGCGTTGGTCAGGAAGTCCGCCCCGGATTTGATTGACACCGTTTCCAGACTCTCACCGTTCGCGCCCGGTTTCGCTGGTGTGGGTAACTTCGCCAGTCCGAAATCCAGGATCTTGGCACTTCCGCGCTGCGTGACGAAAATGTTCGCAGGCTTGATGTCCCGATGGACAATGCCAGCCGCATGCGCCGCCTCGAGCGCGTCTGCAATATCGATGGCCAGTGCGAGAAGAGTTTCTGTTTCCAAAGGATGGCTCGCGATGCGGTGCTTCAGCATGACACCATCCAGAAGTTCCATCGCGATGAACGCGTGCCCCCGATCTTCGCCAATGTCATGAATGGTGCAGATGTTGGGGTGGTTCAAGGAAGAAGCTGCCTGTGCTTCACGCTGAAAGCGGGCGAGTGCCTGCGGATCGCTTGCCACATCGTCTGGCAAGAACTTGAGTGCGACGAAACGGTGGAGGCGGGTGTCCTCGGCCTTATAAACCACGCCCATCCCGCCGCCGCCTATCATTTCGAGAATGCGGTAGTGCGAAATGGTCCGGCCGATCATTGGGCTGAATCTTAGGTCTGGAGACAGGCCAAGTCAATGAAGGCAACGAAGTTGACGGCGTCTCATCACAATAGTTGGTGAAGCATCACGATTGAACTTACAACCCCGCAGGATCAGCGCTCGGCGAGACCCGGTTTTGCTTACAGCGTTCGAGCAGTCACTCATGTGACTGCTGCAGCGCAAGTTCTTTGCGATATGTGGCCTCGTGTTCGATGACAGCTTTGCGATAGCCATCGGGATCGATCCAGACGGAAGAACCTGCACTGGGCAGTCGATCGAGTTTGGAAAGCATGTCGAAGTAACCTCCATGCGCGCCGAGAAAAATGTCGCAAGGCAAGGCCTTCAGGGTGACGAAGGTGTGGTCGAAATCAGAAGTAATGCCCGGGTAAGCGGCGGGTTTCCCATGTTTGGGAACGAGAGACACGCCAGGATTGGGCGCCCATCCACCGACAATGACGATGTCGAGGGTACGGCCCCCTTCATGGGTCTGCAAGGTCCACGCGGTGCAGCCACGGGTATGTCCAGCTGTCTTGTGGGCGGTGATGGTAGTGCCACCCAGGGTAACGGTGTCGTTGTCATGCAACGTTCGGTCCACGCGTGCCGGAGGAAAGCGCGGAAGGGTGGGATCGAAGTCGGTCGCTCCACCGGTCTTTATGACGTCGACATCGCCGTCCATGACCATGTAGCGGGCGTGGGTTTTCTGGAGGATCTCAGCCGCGCCGGCGGCGTGATCGTAGTGTGCCTGGCTGCTGAGCAGGATTTTTGTATCAGTCCACCGAAAGCCGAGACGTTCGACGCTATCTCGAATCTGCGATGGTGAAGATTCGAGGTTGGCATTGATCAGGATGTTGCCGTTAGGTGTAACGATAAGATAAGCGGCCAAATCGCGCGATCCGACGTAGTAGAGATTCTCAGAGATCCTGAATGGAGTGATGGGAGTGGTCCAGTCGGCGGGCACAGCGTTGCAAGGTGACGCTGCGAGGCTTAGTAGTAGCGCAAGAAAGAGACCGAATTTCATATCATGAAAAGCGTATCCGGCGACTCACGATTCCTACAGTCCCAAATGCGGGTCGCTCTGGTTGCAATACTGTTGAAACATCCCGATCGCATTAATTCCACCAGAGGTCGCAGATAAAGTTCGGGGTGGCAACCTCTGGGTAGTGATAGATCACATGATTGATCGCATCGATTTCGTAGCGCCCCGCAATAGCCAAAAAAACCTCCATCGCACGAAGCTTTTCCTCCTTGGTCGGCTTGTTCACATCTAGCCAAGCTGGGCGATCAGGATTCATGCCCGCGGCACACATATGTCCGTCTGCCGTGTACATGAGGTAGCCTTTGCCGTGGGGTCCGACTTCCTGGTGCGGCCGTTTTGACCGACAGACAAAACACAGGTTTGATGAATCATGATTGCTCCTCAGCCGGGCGGACCATTAACCGTAGACCTGGTCGGTGCTTTGTCCGACTTCGATAATGTAGCCGTCGGGATCGCGAATGTAGCAGCGTATCTCGCCGTACTTGGGTATCGGTTCCGTGATGAACTCCGCTCCTCGACTTTTCCATAATTCGTAGCACGCATGAATGTCCGCAACGCGGAAATTCATAAAGCTGTTGATGTGATTCGGGTCAGGGACGCTGAGCGTTACCGTCGGCTTGTCCTGGGTCGGCCCGCCCCCAACGTTCAGAATCATCCAGATATTCGCAAGTTGAAGGTACGGAGGCGCGTTGCCGTCCCCCATGGTCAGAATGCGAGCGCCGAAGACCTTTTCGTAATAGCGAGCCGATCGCTCGACGTCGGCGACGGTAAGAAAATGCGCGATGCTCATCCCCTCTTTCGGGGGCATCTCATAGCTCTTTTGTTCGATTTGTACGGCGTTCATTGACGTCTCCCATTCTGATAAACCGTGCTCATCCGCTGATTCTGGTCCTTTGGTATTCATACCCGCTGCCGATTAGGCCTGACGAGGAAAGGCAGAACGGATCAAGATACCGCGCGATGACCTTGATATCGTTTGCAACCAGTCGTCGATAAGCCCGCTCTCCGTCAAACTTGTCTGCAGGAGGCACGGACATATTGTATAGATTTTAAGTTCACGCGCTTTCCGGCGCTCTTTTGTCGAAACATCGCGATAACGCTCATTGACAAGGTTTTGAGGACCCGCCTGTTTACGACAGATACGCAGCAACTCCAGAAATTCGACGGGTTCATTTCGATTTTGAGCCGAGCATAATGGATTCGGTTTCGACCAGCCTAAGAAGTTTTACCATCTGCCGCGTCTCTTCTTTGTATATTTTGAAATGCGGACTTTGCAGATGTGATTTGTAGGCAGCTGCATCCCTGTAGATTTCGAACAATCTGATCTCTTCAGGGTGCTCTTTGAGCGAAACGGCATATAGCGTCAAGACTCCCGGCTCAACGCGAATTGAAGTCTCGATTTCTTCTTTTAGAGCGAGCTTGTACGCTTCAAGCTGCACCGGATCTATCTCCAGTTCTGCTATCCGCACAATCGGGCCTCCGACCAGTTCGGCAGCGGCACACCGCTGGGCCGAAAACAATAACGACGCAATTAACGATGTCCCGAGCACCAGCGCTAGTCTCCCTGTCATGTGCTACCCCTTTTCAAGATCAGTTTAGCCTGACCGACAAAAACTGCTGGCGAGCAATGATTCACAGGAGGCGCGATTCCTGATTCTCGATGAGTGCGAAATCGCCATTACACTCATTGAGGGGGCAGTTGGGGTCAATGAGTGTAATCGCCTTCCATGAGAAGGCCGGTCGGAGTCAAGTCGATTTTTGCGGTTCGTTGGAACATCGTTGTTCTCCCGCCGAGTGGCCACTGTCGCCATGCTTCCATCCGCACTCTCGAGGAGCGATTTCATTTCGCTCGGTGCATGTTGGGCGTTCTCGTTTCAGCCGGTGCTGCCATCTGTTTGTCGCCCTGTGGTTCTGCTCTTGCAGACTGGAACCTGGGCCAGGCGATTAACGCAGTCACCGGAACTCGGCTTTGGCTTTTGTCTTTTCTCTTCCTAGAACGGTTTTGACGTTTGTTTTGTTTTTTTTGTTCTACGCGACTGCCGCCACTGTCGTTCGGCTGCTGTTGTGCAACGGTTCGTACGCTTCTCCGCTCACCCACAGGTGATGCAGCAGCACCGCGAGCTTTCTTGCGGTGGCGACGATGGCTCGCTTCTTTCCGCTCTTTCCGCCACGCTCGGCCAGCTTCAGTCCCCAGCGTCGCAGGTCACAGTCGATGCCGAACGGCCCCAAGATGTGCTGCGCTCCCTGCACCAGCAGCGTTCGCAGATAGGGGTCTCCCTCTTTGCTGATATGCAACTGCGGCTCGCTCCGCCCCGAGTTGCGCCGTCCTGGCTGCAATCCCAGATAGCAGCCCACGTCGCGACTTTTACCAAAGCGATGCGGATCTTCCAGCGTCAGCATGTACGTCATCGCGATCAGTGTGCCCACACCCTTCACCTGTTTCAACAGCGCGGTTTGCGGATAATTCTGCTGCGCCAACTGTTCGATGCGCTGGTTGTATTCGCGGATTTGTTCGCTCACCGCTTCGATCCCGGCCAGCAACGGCTCCAGCGCGCGTTGCAGTTCCGGACTCAGTCCCTCCGCTTTCTCCGGATTCATATTGCGCACGTTGCAGCCGCGCAATCTTTCGCCGTAAGACTTCGCCAGCCCGCGTGCCGTATTGACCAAGCCCGTACGGGCTCGCACCAGGCCGGCGCGCGCTCGAATCATCATCAGATCCGCTTGCGCCTGCGCGCTGCGATGCTTCACCGGATACAGCAACTCCGGATCGATCCGGGCCAGCCGCGCCAGCGTCTGCGCATCCAGGCGATCGTCTTTCTTCCGGCTCTCCCCGATCAGCCGCACCTTTCGCGCGTTCGCCACGATCACTTCATGCCCCAACTCGCTGAGCAGCCGGCTCACCCAGGGCGAGTGCGTCCCGATTTCCAGTGCGATCCGACTGCGCGGCATGGCACCGAAGACTTCCTGCAACCCTTTCCCATGGGTACGGACTCTCTGCTCCAGTTGTATCTGCCCTGCTTCATCTACCATGCAGTACCAGCTGTTACGATCTCCCAGATCCAATCCGACGGTCAGCTTCTGCTGAGAATTATTCCTGTTCTGTTTCACCGCTACGGTGCTAACCTTTTTCATTGCCGGTCTCCTTTTTATCTGTGCCTTGAGCACGTCGATAACTTGGGAGCGTACAGCATCCCGCCCGGAGACCGGCTTTCTCATCCCATCTGTTAACAACAGTTGACTTCCGGATTGCCCGTGACTCGCCCAGAACTGGCAGTTCGAACTGTTTGCCGCCTACACGACCAAGCAACCTTGGAGCAACAACGTCCACCGGGCTGAGAGGTTACCCTTACATTTGCGACTGAGTTTCGCACCTTTGCTGAAGGCGTACAGTAGAGCGCGGAGTCATTTGAGAGTTACACCTGCACGCCGGGTGGACCTCATTCATCCGCCTTCGTGCATGTGGGCGTCATGACGGGGAGGTTCGAACAAAAGTGACATTCCAACACCCCAATTTCATTCAGAGTTATTTTCATGGGACCAAAGTCAATCTGAGCATCGGGGATCTTATCGTACCTGGCAACAATGCGAATTACGGTGAGCGGAAGGCAAAATTCGTTTACGCATCGTCGAACTTAAATGTCGCGATTTGGGGAGCAGAACTGGCCGTTGGCGACGGGCCCGAAAGGATATACGTCGTTGAACCGCTGGGTCCGATTGAGAATGATCCAAACCTCACCGACAAAAAATTTCCCGGGAATCCTACGAACTCCTTTCGCGCACGGGAAGGCTTCAAGGTTGTCGCTGAAGTAAAGAATTGGCAGCGACATCCTCCCGAAGAAATCAGAGCAGCGCGCGACAAAGTTGACTTGGCTCTAAAAAACGGGGCTCCAGTAATTGAAGATTGAACGCCGAAATTTTCGCTGCGGCATAGCTCGGGCCCGTCAACACCAATCACTCACGCACATCGCACCTCAAGGCCAGAGTTGGCTTCCTGCTTAGCTTCGGGCGGATCGTCGGCAATCCGGAAACTATAGGGTAGTTGGTGAAAAATCGTCATTACACTCATTAAGTGTTCTGGCAGGCCGCCGTCCAAGGTCAATGAGTGTAATCGCCTTCCATGAGAAGGCCGGTCGGAGTCAAGTGGATTTTTTGCGTGTTCGTTGAACATCGTTGTTCTCCCGCCGAGTGGCCACTGTCGCCATCCTTCCATCCGCACTCTCGAGGAGCGATTTCATTTCGCTCGGTGCATGTTGGGCGTTCTCGTTTCAGCCGGTGCTGCCATCTGTTTGTCGCCCTCTGGTTCTGCTCTTGCAGACTGGAACCTGGGCCAGGCGATTAACGCAGTCACCGGAACTCGGCTTTGGCTTTTGTCTTTTCTCTTCCTAGAACGGTTTTGACGTTTGTTTTGTTTTTTTTGTTCTACGCGACTGCCGCCACTGTCGTTCGGCTGCTGTTGTGCAACGGTTCGTACGCCTCTCCGCTCACCCACAGGTGATGCAGCAGCACCGCCAGCTTTCTTGCCGTGGCGACGATGGCTCGCTTCTTTCCGCTCTTTCCGCCACGCTCGGCCAGCTTCAATCCCCAGCGTCGCAGATCACAGTCGGTGCCAAACGGCCCCAGGATGTGCTGCGCTCCCTGCACCAGCAGCGTTCGCAGATAGGGATCTCCTTCTTTGCTGATATGCATCTGCGGCTCGCTCTGCCCCGAGTTGCGCCGTCCTGGCTGCAATCCCAGATAGCAGCCCACGTCGCGACTTTTGCCAAAGCGATGCGGATCTTCCAGCGTCAGCATGAACGTCATCGCGATCAGCGTGCCCACACCCTTCACCTGTTTCAACAGCGCGGCTTGCGGATAACTCTGCTGCGCCAACTGTCTCGATGCGCTCGTTGTATTCCCGGATCTGTTCGCTCAGCGACTTCGATCCCAGCCAGCAACGGCTCCAGCGCGGGTTGCAGTTCCGGACTCAATCCCTCCGCTTTCTCCGGATTCATATTGCGCACGTTGCAGCCGCGCAATCTTTCGCCGTAGGACTTGGCCAGCCCGCGTGCCGTGTTCACCAGCGCGGTTCGGGCTCGCACCAGGCCGGCTCGCGCCCGGATCATCGTCAGATCCGCTTGCGCTTGCGCGCTGCGATGCTTCACCGGATACAGCAACTCCGGATCGATCCGGGCCAGCCGCGCCAGCGTCTGCGCATCCAGGCGATCGTCTTTCTTCCGGCTCTCCCCGATCAGCCGCACCTTGCGCGCATGCGCCACGATCACTTCATGCCCCAACTCGCTCAGCAGCCGGCTCACCCAGGGCGAGTGCATCCCGGTTTCCAGTGCGATCCGGCTGCGCGGCATGGCTCCGAACACCTCCTGCAGCGCTTTCGCATGTGTACGGACTCTCTGCTCCAGATGTATCTGCCCTGCTTCATCTAGCACGCAGTACCAGCTGTTAGCGATCTCCCAGATCCAATCCAATCGTCAGCTTCTGTTGCGAAAAATTCCTGCTCTGCTTCACCGCTACGGTGCTAACCTTCTTCATTGCCGGTCTCCTTTTTCTCTTGTGCCTTCGAGCACGTCGATAACTTGGGAGCGTACAGCATCCCGTCCGGAGACCGGCCTTCTCATCCCATCTGTTAACAACAGTCAGCGTTGTGATCGCCCTGCGCGCACTTTTCTGCCAAGCAGCGGCAAGTCTACTCCGGCAGTCCGACCCGATGCAGAAGGGCGGCGAAGCGAGGGTCGGAGCGAAGACGTTCCATGAAGGGATCGGCTTTCAGGAATCCGATGCTGGCTGACCTTTCAGTCACGGCCCGGCTCAGGCATTCGAAGGCATCGTCTTTGTCGCCAATGCCGGCGTAGATGGCCGCGACCAAGTAGTTGTCGATGTAGCGATCGGCGGAAAGCTTCTTGAATTGCGTGATGGTTTCCAAAGCTTCCCGGCGATTTCCGTTGAGTGCGTAAATGTAGGCCAGGCCAGCGGAGATGAGCTGATCCTCGGCGACCGTGGGCAGTTGCGGAATCTTGCGATGCTCGGCCAGCCCAGCAGCGGCGTCTCCCTTAAACGCATAGTTCCAGCCCAACTCAGCACGTGCCAGCGTGAAACCCGGTTCGAGTTCGAGGGCTTTCTGATACCACGGAGTTGCTTCGTCAAACCGGTGGCTCAAAGTCAACGCATATCCCAAAAGGCCGGTAACGATTGGCGACAGAGGATCGAGTTGCACCGCTTTCTTGCACTCAGCCACAGCTTCATCGGGCCGCAACATATTTGCCAGATAGATCGAGTAACGCGAATGCACGATTGAACTGTTGGGATCGAGTTGAACGGCGCGCTGAAACTCTTGATCGGCTCGCGTCCAATCCCAGTCGTAGGCCCAGGCCAGGGCCGCCGCGGCCGAATGCGCCTCCGCCAGAGTGGGATCAATTTCAATCGCTTTGAGAGCCGCAGCCTTGGCCTGGGGAAACATTTCTCCCGGAGGATGCAGGTCGTTAGTGGCCAGGTCGAAGTACGCGTCCGCCAACCCGGCGTAAGCCGGCGCATAGCCAGGATCAAGCCGGATCGCTTCCCGAAAGCTCTCCACCGACTTGTCGAGCGCGGTGCCGGAATATTGGTTCCAGTAGTACCTGCCTTTTAAGTACGCCTGGTAGGCTTCATTGTTTTCGATGGAGTGTTTCGGAGTGGTGTTCTGTCCGGCAGGCGCCAGCCGCGCCGAGAGATCTGTGGCCATTTCCTGCTCGAGGGCAAGGGCGTCTGAAGGTTTGCCGCGATATTGCTTGCCCCAGAGCTCGCGATCATCGCTCGCATCCACAAGTTCGGCGCTGATAATAAGCGAATCGGCTTGCTGGCTCACCCTTCCCGTAACGATGCCCCGCACGTTCAAGTCATTCGCGACGGTCTTAGGCAACGGATTTTGGCCTTTGTAGTGGAAGGCGGAATTGCGCGAGACGACCCGAATGTCGGGAATTTGCGCCAGAGAATCCATGAGGCCTTCGGAAACGCCGTCGCTGAGATATTCCAGGCCGGCGTCGCTGCCGGCGTTGACGAAAGGCAGGACGGCAATCGAGTCGATGCGGTCATGGCCGTGGCCGCGGAAGAGCAGGAATCCTGTGATGACCGCGGCGATCACAACGACGGCCCCCACCAGAGCCGCAATTCCCAAACGAGAGTGCTTGGCGTGGTGGGAAGATGATGCGCCGCTGCCGAGCTCGGTCCCTCGCTGAAGGCGCTTGAGATCGGCTCGAAGTTCGGCGGCCGACTGATATCGAATATCGCGGTCTTTCTCCAGAGCCTTGTTGATGATGTGCTCCAGTTCTGCGGGCAGATCGGGATTCAGGCGTACCGGCGCAGTCGGGTTGCGGTCGAGAATCGCTTGAAAGATGAGAGCTGACGTCTCGCCACGAAATGGTAACTGGCCGGTCGACATCTCATAGAGAACCGCGCCGAGGGAAAAGAGGTCGGTGCGAGCGTCCAGATCTTTGCCTTTTACTTGTTCGGGCGACATATAGGCGACCGTGCCGACGGTCGCACCAGGACTGGTGAGATGCGGTTCGCTAATCGATTGCGTTTCCGCGGCGGCCGCGCCGGAGCGTGAAGTGATCGGCGTAACTTTCGCCAATCCGAAGTCGAGGACTTTCGCCGTGCCTCGATTTGTGATGAAGATGTTGGCGGGCTTGATGTCGCGATGAACAATGCCCTTGGCGTGGGCGGCTTCAAGCGCATCGGCAATTTCGATGCCGAGCGGAACCAGGGCCTCCATTTCGAGCGGACGTCCGGAGATGCGATGCTTGAGCGTTACGCCTTCAAGAAACTCCATGGCGATGAAGGCGCGGCCGTCTTGGGTTCCGATGTCATAGATAGTGCATATGTTGGGATGGTTCAGAGCGGACGCGGCCTCGGCTTCGCGCTGGAAGCGGGCCAGAGCATTGGCATCTGCACTAACGTCGTCGGGGAGAAACTTGAGAGCTACGAAACGGTGAAGGCGAGTGTCCTCGGCTTTGTAGACGATGCCCATCCCGCCGCTGCCAAGCTTCTCGAGGACGCGGTAGTGCGAGATGGTGTCGCCGATCATTGGCAAACAATGCTATGGCGGAGTCGTAGGCAAGTCAATGAAAGCCCGTGAGTTGGCGGTATCTCAAAGGAATGCTTCGCGTAATATCGCCATTACACTCAAAACCCTCGACAGTCACTCAGAAAAAGTGTTGCCAATAGGAAATAGGAAAAGGGATGCTAGAATGCGCCCCATTCTTTCAACCCTGAGGAGGAAACCTTGCGCTTTCTAAAAATGTCAGCTGTAGTTTTGGCGATGACGCTCAGCCTGTTCGCGGCTGATAGTCCATTCAGCGGAACCTGGAAGCTTAATCTGGCCAAATCGAAAATGCCGCCCCCATTACCTAAGAGCGACATCGCGGTCGTTGATGCAGACGAGAACGGCGTCAAGTTGACAGAAGACGTAATCGACGACAAAGGCCAGCCGCTAAAAATCACCTGGGAAGCCAAGTTCGATGGGAAAGATTATCCCGTGACTGGCGATCCGTCCTCAGATTCGGTGTCATACAAGCGCGTAAACGCAAATACGCTTAAGAGCCAAACCAGGAAAAATGGAAAAGTTGCAACCGATGCCACGATAGTTGTTTCGAAGGACGGCAAAACCACGACTGTGAACTTCACGGATCATTCGCAGGCGAAGCCCATAAAGGGTACAGGGGTGTATGAGAAGCAATGAACCACGCTTGGTCCAATCCGTCCCGTGATCCAATGCCTTGATCCGGTGCCACGGTTTCGACCCCCATCTGTGCGTCATCCTGAGGGACTTCAGTCCGAAGGACCTGGCGCGTACACCGACACCGTCTGCCGAATTCCGAAGCTGTACACTCCTTGCCTTTTGTAGCGCCGCCGTCCCGGCGGCTGTCCGGTGGGCGGCCCGCCCAGCGTCGCGGGCGGACGCCCCTGAGCCAGCCGGAAAGACGCCGGCGCTGCAAAAAACTCCTTCCCGAAATGCCGCTCGATGCTCACCCTTGCAATCGCATTCACAGATCTGCCAGCCACATTTATGATAATCACCCGAGGGGAAACGATGAGCTCCACAAGCCCGAACACTTTTACTCCGCCGGCTGCCGCAATATCAGAAATTGAAAAAGTTCTCGCCGCGCTTCCCGAATCCTGGAACCGGCACGACATGGTGGCTTACGCCTCGCAATTCAGCGAGAACGCCGACTTCGTTAACATCCTGGGGATGCACTGGCAGGGTCGCCCCGCGATCGAAGCTCAGCACATCACAATTCACAAGACAGTTTTCCGCAACAGCCAGCTTCGCGCTCTTAACCACAGCATTCGATTTCTCACTCCCGCAGTGGCCGTTGCCCACGTGAACTGGGAGATGACCGGCCACGAAATCCCCGTGACCAAAGAATGGCAGCCCGCTGAGAAACGAAGAGGCATCCTGACCGCCGTTCTCGTGCCCGAAGGGGATACCTGGAGGATCACCGCCCTTCATAACACGGATATCGTGCCCATACCCGGTATGAAATGACACATCCCACCTCACGGGCCTCGGCCCGCGAGGAATCTGCTTTTCATCTCACGTCTACTCCGCGCTTTACACCCGCGGTCCATCCCGGTTATCCTCCCGCCCATGAATCGAAGAGACTTTCTCCAGGCAACCGCCGCTGGCGCCGCTACTCTCGCATTCTCACCCAGGTCTTTTTCGGCCGACACCAATCCTGATCTCGCAACCATTCAGAAAGAAATCGAAAAGCGGCATGACGAATCGGTGCAACGCTTGCAGCAGTGGATTCGCCAGCCCTCGATTGCGGCCGAACACCGGGGCATGGACGAAGGCTGCGACCTCGCCATGCGTATGCTGAGCGATGCTGGATTTGGTGGGGTCACGAAGATCCCCACCGACGGCCAACCCGGCATCTTCGCCACGCTCGATGCTGGCGCCCCACGCACCATCGGGATCTATTTTATGTACGACGTTAAACAGGTCGACCCGTCGGAGTGGTCCTCACCGCCATTCGAGGCCGCGCTGGTCGACAAACCGAACTTCGGCAAATGCGTTGTCGGTCGCGGAGCCGTGAATCAGAAAGGTCCGGAGGCGTCATTCCTGGCAGCACTACACGCGATTCGCGGTGCAGGCCGGAAACTTCCAGTGAATCTCGTATTTGTGGGGGAAGGCGAGGAAGAAATCGGTTCGCCTCACTTTCCGCAGATTGTCCGCCGCCCGGAGGTGTTGGCAGCACTGCGGAAATGTAGCGGAGTTTTTATTCCATCCGCCGAGCAGGATCCAGACGGAACCGTAACCATGACGCTCGGCGCGAAAGGTGTCGTGGAGTTGGAATTGGTTTCCAGCGGCGAGAAATGGGGACGCGGACCGCGCAAAGATGTCCACTCCAGCCTGAAAGCCATGATCGATAGCCCGGCATGGCATCTCGTGGAGGCCCTGAACACCCTGGTTTCGGCCGACGGCAACACCCCAGCCATCGAGGGGTTTGCCGACAAAGCACTCCCACTCTCGCCCGCGCAAAAGAAAATGATCGCAGAAGCCGCCCGGCGACTGGATGAAAGTGTCGCGAAGAAGCAATACAGCGTGGACCATTGGATTCACGATGTGAGCTACCAGGAGGCGCTGGAATTATTGCAGTCGCGGCCTACAGTCAACATCGAGGGCCTGGTGGGCGGATACACCGGCCCTGGCGGAAAGACTATCCTTCCGCACCGCGCGGTAGCCAAGCTGGACTTGAGGCTCGTTCCCGACATGAAAGCCAACGAGGCGGTTGCGGCTCTCAAAGCCCATCTCGCCAAACACGGATTCGGGGACATCGAAGTGAATATGACGGGTGGCTACGATCCCACCAGTACATCCGCGGATGCGCCGTTGATTCGCGCACAGGTCGCGATCTATCAAAAGAATGGAATCGATCCCATTGTCCTGCCGCGCAGCGCAGGTTCCTGGCCGGGATTCGTCTTCACCGGCGAGCCGCTGCGTCTACCCGCCGGCCACTTCGGAATGGGACACGGCAGCGGCGCGCACGCCCCCGACGAGTACTACGTAATCGAATCAACGAACCCAAAAGTGCAGGGAATAGACGGAGCCGTTCAATCGCACGTGCAGTATCTCTACGAACTGGCAACGATCTAGGGTACCGCCGGCGTCCCGCCGGCTGTCGGGAGGGCGTCCCGCCCTCCCCTGTGGGGCGCAATTCGTAAGGGGGATCAAAGCGAGGGAATCAGAGCGAGTAAAAATTCAGGCAAAGAACTCAGACTCAGATGGCCGTCGCGACGGTAGCGCTAAAAAGACCCCATGCGTCATCCCGAGGGACTCCAGTCCCGAAGGATCTGGCGTGCACACCGAAAATCATCGCAAGCCGCAGCGTGGCAAGCCCTTAACTGTAATTACGTACCACAAAGTGCGTACATAAACGCACTAACAGAATGTTCCACGTGGAACACTATAGCGTTCGCGCCACACAACCCACACAAATCTACTTCGCTTCTTCTGGAACGACTTTGAGTTCCAGCTTGTCAGTCCATCGCAGGACTGTCAGCGCGCTGCTTACGCCCACACGCGCATCGGTAAGCAACCGGTGCAGATCGTCGACACCTGCGACGGCCTTGCCTTCAAGCGCGATGATCACGTCGCCCTCGCGGAGTCCACCCTTCTGCGCCGGACTGCCCGCCGTCACCGAACTCACCACGACGCCCGTCTCCTGGGGCAGGTTGTAGAAACGTACCAGACGGCGATGGAGTGGAACCGTCTGCGCCTCGACGCCGATGTAGCTGCGCCGAATTCTTCCGTCCTGCAGTAACCGTCCGGCTACGAACTTCGCGGTATTGATTCCGATCGCGAAGCACAACCCCTGGGCGCCCATGATGGTGGCGGTATTGACTCCAATCACTTGGCCATCGGAGGTCACAAGCGGTCCTCCCGAGTTGCCGGGATTAAGGGATGCGTCGGTCTGAATGACGTCGTCGATCATTCGTCCTGAGTAAGAGCGCAACGATCGTCCCAGCGCACTTACCACTCCTGCGGTGACGGTGTACTGGAAGCCGTAAGGATTCCCAATTGCGATCGCAAGTTGACCGACCCGCAGTTTCTGCGAATCTCCCAGAGGAGCGGCGACCAGGCTGGGCGCGTCGTTGTTAGGCACGTCCAGGAGCACAACCGCAAGATCGGTGGCTGGATCGTCGCCGATCGTGTGGGCAGGGAAGCGGCGTCCGTCAGCGAATGAAACCTGGATTCGCTTGGCGTCGTGGACCACGTGACTGTTCGTGAGAATCAGGCCGTCCGGCGTGAACACAAAACCAGAACCGCCGCCCTGGCGTTCCCGCTCTTCTCCTGAGCGGCTTTTCGCAGCTTGGGCAACATCAATCTTCACGACCGACGCGCTAAGTTTTTCTGCAGCGCCCACCACCGCGTTGGAATAAGCATCGAGCAGCGGAGAGTCGTCGAGGGGGCGGCCGCCTGCCGGCTGGACGGTTTGTCCTGAATAGTCCGCCAGCGGGAAAAAAGTTTCTTCTTGATTCATGATTGCTAGATGAAGGAACCGGTGTCCTGGATTCAGTCGGGCCCGGCGGCCTAGTTCAGGAGCCTAGCCCCGGCATTGTTGTGGCTTAGGAGTTCTTCGACTGCGCTGCAATTTCGCCTCGCGAAACTGCAGCTTCGCTCAGGATGACAGTGGTTATTTGCTTCAGGGTTATTGCTTTGGCCGCAGTTTGGTGGCGGCGTTGGGAATAATGCAGGAGTCGGAGGCTTCCGCAAGGGCGTGCTGCAAAGCCGCCCCCATGGCGGCAAGATCCTCCGGCGTCATCAGCTTTTGCATTCCTTCAAACAACTCGCGCTCTTCCTTGCGAATGTGCGACGCCATCTTCTCTACCAGGGCTTGCAGGCCGGCGACTTGCAGAGACCGGGAGGCGGCGCGGGAAAAGAAATTACGCAGCATCGCGTGCCCGGTAAGAAGTTCCCGTACGAGAGGTTGCAGTTCAGGGTAACGCTCCGCCACCGGGAACAACTCTTTTTCTTCCGCCGCGAAGTGGAAGGTGATTTCCTGTTCGAAGATCTGCTGGATCTCCGCCTGCCATGCTTCGAGGTCTACGTCGCCCGCCTGGATGGCCCGGTCAAGGCGCACGCACAGCGCCAGGCAATGCTGGTGCTGGTGCGACAGCGGAATGAGGTTCTTGTCACGAAGCATATGCTATTTTGGTCACAACTCAGGCGGTTGAGCAACCGGTCTGCTGCCGGCCCTGGTAACCGCCGTTACTTAATCGTTGGAATACCTGGCGTGATTCTTGCATTCAAGCATAGCAAGATCAGGCGCCGGCGACGACGATCTGGGAAAACTCCTTTACTGCCGGACGCAGCGTCAGCCAGTCTGTGCGCACGCTGTCCCACTCCTGGATCAGAATTTTATACGACTCGAAAAACTGCCGGATTTTTGCCCGTTCCCACCCTACAGTTTCTTCGAGAATGGGCAGCAGCACGGCCAAGGCGTTAGTGCTGAGAACTGTCCTTTTGGCTATTTGCGAGACGTGCTTGGCTTCCGAGACTGCGATAGTAAAGCCGTCTCGCATTTTTACGTGGAGCATTACATTGATGTCCGAACTGCCGTCGCCGGTATAAATAATGTGGTCCGGCCCGATCTGTAATTCGGCCTGCAACTGGTCGAGCGCGGCCACTTTGCCATAGCCGGCCGTCGCGCGAACCAGAGATTCTATTTCGCCCTTCGCGTTATAGACAAATTCAGTCCCGTAAATGTGGTCGCGGGGCACAATGCCTTCCAGCGCTGATTGAATTACTTCCACCGGAGACGCTGACAAGACGTAGAAATCGAAGTGGTATCCGTCCACGCCGTCCTTAAGAATTTGATAGAGCAGTTCGATATTGTCCTTCAACCGAATGGTTTTTCCCACTTCGTACAGGTGTTGCTTCCGCACCCGGGCGCGGAATTCCGGATCGTGCAGCAACAAATATGACAGCTCGGCGCCCTGCTGCACCAGGTTCAGTTTGGCCATCCCCTGCGCCTTACGCTCGAATTCGGCGGTCGGGATACCCACCAGCTCGCTCAACACATAACCCGAATCGTCGAACGTCAGGGTCTGGTCGAAATCACTGGCGAAAAGATAACGTTTCAGAGGCATCTCGCTCATACAAATATTAGATTCGGCAGGAGGCGGTTTCGGCCCATAAATTACATTGATGGTGGTTATTACCAAAGTGATGCGCTAATCGCCGCTGGGTGCAGCGCCGTCGTCCTTGGCGAATCTTCTTGCGGTGTGCGCGCCAGATCCTTCGCAACTGAAATCCCTCATGATGACGCAGGGGAGAGCGGGATGGTCCACGTCAGATGACGCACGAGAGCAGATGGGATCACCAAGGGGGTACCCGTCGGTACCTTTACTAAACAGCCTTGACCATTGAGAATGGTTACATCGCCCGCAGTGCGGAACTGCAAACAAGCAACAAGTCTAAAGATGGCGCATGCCCGAACAGCGGGCAACAGGAGCAGGTTGAACTATGGCAGCTACCGGAGAACTCATCCGCCTTATCAATTACGTCGACGACATTAACACCACGCTCCGCCGTATCAGTGCATCGATCCCGATGATGGATGCAGAGGAACGCAAGCGTCTCGGCGAAAACATACGCACCGCCAGTACCAATCTCAACGCCGTATTGGGACAGCTGGACAAGGGCTAAGCGTGTCCGAGGCTCGATTCGTGGTCCGCGCCATCGGTGTCATTGGCGCCGGCCGAGTGGGCCGAAACATTGCCCTGGCGACAGCCCTGGGAGGCTATCGCACTATCCTTGAGGATCTTTTGCCTAACGCTCTCCGCCGCGCGGAGAGCGAGTTGCGTGCGAGCCTGGATCAGGCGGTGGAATTCGCCAGAATTTCCGCCAGCGCCGCAGATGCAGCATTCTCCCTGGTGGAATTCGCAGGCAGTGTCGAAGATGCCGCGCGTGAATCCGACTTCGTGATTGAGGCCGGACCGGAAGAACTGGAATCAAAGATCGAAATATTCACCCTGCTCGACAAGATTTGCCGTCCCGGCACGATACTGGTGTCCAATGTGGGATCGCTCAGCATTACGGAAATCGCCCGCGTTACTTATCGCGCCAAAAAATGCCTGGCAATGCGCTTTTCCGATCCAATTGAACGTGGGTCGCGGTTGGAAGTGATTCGAGGGCAGGAAACTGATGACGAAACGCTTTCTATTGCTGTGGAGGTCGGGGAACGCATGGGCGGGCGGGTTGTTATCGTTCCGGATGGTGCCGCGAGCCTATAGGCTTCGCCATTGATCACCTTTCGTGAAAACTCTTGCCGAGGGCGGGACGCCCTCGGGACAGCCGGCGAGACGCCGGCGCTACAAAAGCGCCGGCGCCACAGGCGCTGCCTACTTGTTTATGTCCTCTTTTGCATCCAGGCGTTTGGCCATTGCCTGCAACGGCTGTTTTTGTCCGTCGGGGGCGTTCGTGATCGCCGTGTTCATTTCCTTGGACGCGTTGGCAAAATCGCCCTGTGCGGAGTACATGCGCGACATGCCCACATGCACGACCCACTGATCGGGATTCTTCTTGGCATTCTGCTTGAAAATGGCGAACGCTTCGGCTTGCTTCCCGGTGGTCTGCAACTGGCGGGCATAGGTGTGAAGCTGGACCGCGTTGGCCATGGTTAAAGCTTTATCGCGCGCCGCAACGGCTTCCTCTTTTTTGTTCAGGGCCTCGAGGATCTGCGACTTGGTCATCAGATTGTCATACCGCTCTTCGTTCTTGATCGACATGTCCGAATACTTCAGGGCCTGGTCGAGCTCGATTTTTTCCGCCAGTAGATAGTTGGCAGCCTCGTCCCAGCCTTCCCAGGTGTATTGCGCCAGCCCGCGAAGCTGATCGTGCAGTTTCTGAGCGACGATCTCGTGGGTGTTCACGCCGACTTTGAAAGGCACAGCGACTTTTTCCCATCGCATTGTGACCAGGGAAGAATCCGGCGCGACGTCGTCGAAGTCATAGGTGAGCGCTTCATGAAATTCCGCAGGTTGCGGTTTGACCGTGACGCGGAGAGCGTCTTCGGCCTGATCATAGGTAAAGCTTCCCCAGGCAGTAGAGTTTTTGGAAAAAATTACTACCCACTCGTTTTCGCCGGGAATCATGTGCAGACCATAGGTGCCTGGCGGAAGAGCTTTTCCTTCAATGGTCACTGGATCGGAGAACGAGATCGTCGTGTTTTCGTTGGCTCCGGCGCGCCAGACCTGTCCGTATGGAACCAGGTTGTTCCAGACTTTCCGCTTGTTGACCATGGGGCGGTGGTAGCTGATTGTGATGTCGGTGATTCCAACGCGCTGGGTCAGGACCGCATGCTGGCTGGCACGCGGCAGATTCAGCATCACCGATTGGGCGTTTGCCGCCGTTCCGAGCAAAAGCAATCCTTGGACTACAAGCAATGCACGCACAAGCAGTTTGAACACGAGAGAATCCTCCACGTCTGAAGTTTTAGTCTTGGGAACGATTACTGTGAGCCCGGATGAAGAAGAACGCTGGTTTAGACGCCATCCTCGCCACCCGGTTAGCATGGACACGACGGCCGGGTTAGTCCAGCAAAGCGAAGAACCTACCGGAAGTGAAGAATACCGGGTGAGCCGGGCCCGATCGTCATCGCGCATAAAAAGGCACTATCCTTTGGCTATGGTGGTGGTCTAAAGCTTTAGTAGATAGTCGGGGAACTTTCGTCCATCCGGTGACGTAATAAGATGTAAGCAGGGGACTTGGGACGGGCCGGGTTGGCAAGTAGGGACCACAACTTTCCGTGAAAATGCTCCTCGATATCGTCCGCCAGTCGCTGGCCACTCTATGGGCGCACAAACTGCGCTCGTTTCTGACCATGTTCGGCATCGCCTGGGGTGTTGGGTCGCTTTTGCTGCTGGTTGGATTGGGAGAGGGCTTTCGTAGCGGACAGGCGCGAAACCTGGCTACCCTCGGCCAGGACATTATGTTTATCTTCCCGGGGAGGATTCCCGCGGTCGCGGGCAGCCTGCAATCCGGACAAACCTATCACTTCACCTACGACGATTACGTTGCGATCCGGAATGAAGCTCATACCCTGCGCTCCCTGTCACCGGTAATCAATCGCGAAGATATTCGGGCGGTGAGCGAGTACGGCTCTACCAACGGGCAGGTATTCGGAGTCGCTCCGGAATATAACCAGATCCGTACGGTTCCGGTGGGAACCGGCCGCTGGCTGAATGACGAGGACAATACCGAACATCGCCGGGTCGCAGTGGTGGGATGGGAGTTGCTTAAAAATGTCTTCCCTGGGCGCCCTGCCGTAGGCGCAACCATGCTTTTGAATGGCATCCGGTTTGACATCATCGGCGTGCTGGCCAAAGTTGGCAAGGACGGCAACAACGGCACCAACGCTCGCATCTTCGTTCCGGTCGAGACGATGCGGAACCTGTTTCCGTTAAAAGAAGAGAATTCCGAAAGCGCGCTCTCCTTCATTAATTATCGCCCTTTGGTCAAAGCCGAACATCTGCGGTCTAAAGAGGAAATTCACCAGATTATTGCCCGCCGCCATGGATTCGATCCCAAGCTTGAAGACGCTTTTCTGGATTGGGACACGATCGAAAACTCGCAGCGAGTGGACAAGATATTTGACGCCATGGACTATTTTCTCGGCGTGGTGGGATTCGTAACGCTTGTTCTTGGCGCGATTGGGATCGTTAACATCATGCTGGTTTCAGTGGCGGAGCGCACGCGGGAAATTGGGCTGCGCAAGGCTCTGGGCGCAACCTATCGAAACATTCTGACTCAGTTTTTTGTGGAAGGCGCGTTTCTCACCATGCTCAGTGGTGGCATTGGGCTTTTGATCACGACCGGCTTCCTGACCGCGCTGGCGCTTTTGCCATCTCCCGAGGGATTCGATACGCCACGCATCGTGCCCTCGTCGGCAGCGGGAGCGATTCTTGCGCTGGCCCTGGCCGGTATCGTGGCTGGGATTTATCCGGCGCGCAAGGCCGCGCTGTTGGCTCCGGTCGAAGCCATGAGGCAGGAATAGCATGCTGGGCGAGCTGGGATCGCAAGCCTACGAAGCGCTACGTCACAACAAACGGCGCACCATCCTCACTATGCTGGGAATGGCCTGGGGCATCGCCACTGTTGTTCTTCTATTGGCATACGGCGCGGGCTTTGAACGTGGATTGTGGACTGCCTTCCGTTCATTTGGCACCAACCTGGTTTTCGTGTTTCCCGGACGTACCTCGTTACAGGCGGGAGGTACGAAAGCGGGAAGCGAAGTCCGCTTGACGGTCAACGACCTGGATTACATTCGCGCTGAGGTGCCATTGCTCAAGCGAATGTCACCCGAAGTATTCAAACAGTGCACGGTAAGTTGGGGAACGCGCAGCGCCAGTTACGCGGTGAGCGGCGTGTATGCCGGGTACCCGCGCATGCGCCGCATGGAATTCGCTGAGGGATCGCCGTTTGGCGAAGCGGAGGACTTTACTCATACCCGGGTTGCTTTTATCGGGGCCGACGCGAAGAAGAAGCTGTTTTCCGGACTCAACGCGATTGGCGAAAACATTCGGGTGGACGGTATCTCTTATCAGGTGGTTGGCGTTCTGAAGCACGTCATCAACAATAGCGATGAC
The DNA here is from genome assembly GCA_963765715.1 of Terriglobia bacterium. GTDB lineage: Bacteria > Acidobacteriota > Terriglobia > Terriglobales > Acidobacteriaceae > JAIQFF01. The sequence goes on along the minus strand of CAVXXN010000013.1, from coordinate 73,256 downwards.
AATCTGAATGAGCACATCTACGTGCCGTTCAGCGCCATGAGCGATCTGAAAGACACGTTCTACCTGACCTCGATCGTCATGGAATATGAAGGCGAGAATACCAAGGTGGTAAAGGCGTTGAGAAATTCGATGGCCTTCCATCATGGCTTCGATCCGAAAGACGAACGCGCGGTGTTTGTGTTCGACGTGTTCTCCGACCTGTTGGACCTGCGCGTCATCACCACCGGGATCAAGGTTCTGTTGGGCTTCATCGGGTTGCTCACGCTGGGAATCGGTGGAGTGGGCCTGATGAATATCATGCTGGTGTCGGTGACGCAGCGCACGCGTGAGATCGGAGTGGAAAAAGCCCTGGGCGCGCATCGATGGCACATTCTGTTTCAGTTCCTGGCGGAAGCGATGGTCATTACCGCACTGGGCGGACTGCTGGGCGTGGCTTTTGCCTATCTTGTTTCCTGGTCTGTCCCTTCACTGACCCTTTGGAGCGCCTTTCAGGAGGGCGCAGACGAAGGTGACATCCACTTGAAAATAGACGCTGCTACGCTTATCTGGTCCACCGGCATCCTGAGTTTTGTGGGAATCATCAGCGGCATGTTACCCGCCATCAAGGCTGCGAAACTGGATCCTATCGAAGCATTGCGGTACGAGTAGAGACCGAGTACCGATTACTCCCATCTAAAAAGTGTTCCTCAGGCCGTGCCGGTGTGCACGCCAGATCCTTCGAGACTGAAGTCCCTCAGGATGACGCATCGGGGAATGGGATTGCGTCAGCGTTCTTGTAGCGCTGGCATCTTGGGCCCGTCTTATTCCCGGCGGGGGGTAGGACGCGCATCGGACAGCCGCCGGGACGGCGGCGCTACAAAATGCGAAGGATCTCCTTGCTCCCATTGTGCGCGGACAAGCGTAACTCCCGATAGAATCATCGTGTGACCGACGTGACCAACCCGAGGCTCGATCGCGTTCTTGCGCAACTGGAACTTTATGAGCATCCGCTGTTGGATTTCTCAGCTCGCGCCAAAGGCGAAGGCGTCGAAGTCCTCATCAATTTCAAAAATCCCACGGTTCCGGTGCATACTTATAATTTCGAATTCCACCCCAGGGACCTCGACAATCCCCAGTTTGAGTGGGCCTTTCAACGACAGCTTTACGACTGCCTCCATGACTACCTGGTGGAAATGTTTATCCGCACGCCGCAGGATCGCGCGGAGCGCCAGCGGAGAGACGTGTGAGTCTGCGCAGGATAATTGAGCAGGAGATCCTCGAGCGCGGACCCATTCCGTTTTCGCGCTACATGGAGTTGTGCCTGTACCATCCCGAACTCGGTTATTACTCGCGCAATGCGGAACAGTTTGGCAAGGCTGGAGATTTTTATACGTCGAGCGATGTGCACGCGGTGTTTGGACGACTTCTGGCTCGGCAGTTTGCGGAGATTTGGCGGTTGCTTGGCTCGCCCGCGCGAGTTGAAGTCCAGGAACTAGGTCCGGGCCGTGGGTTGTTTGCTCAGGACGTGCTGGACTGGTCAGAAAAAAAGTTTCCTGACTTTTTTGAAGCGCTGCACTATTGCCTGGCTGAATCGTCCCCCGCGTTGCGAAAGAAACTTGGGGAAACACTGGCCAGGTTTATTGAAAGAGGGAAGGCTTCCGTGCTGAGGGATTTGTCACCAGGAATCCGGGCGTTGTCTCCTGATGTACCGCTGGTTATTTTTGCGAATGAGTTTTTCGACGCGTTTCCGGTAGAGATACTCAGCACGCAGGGTGCGCTGCGCATCGCGGCGCAAAATGATCGTCTGATTGAAACCTGGGTCCCGGCTTCAGCGGAGGAGTTGTCTTTTCTTGATCGATATGGCGTCCATCCTGAGCGGAGGTGAGCGAATAGAAGTTCCGTTGCTGGCGAATCGCTGCATGTCAGATCTGGCCGCTTCGATGCGCACTGGTGTCATGGTCGCTGTCGACTACGGCTACACCCGACAGGAGCAGCTTGCTGGCCGCCATCGCGGAACCCTGATGAGTTTCCGTCAGCACTCAGCATCTTCCAACCCCTACGAGGCACCGGGCGAGCAGGACCTCACCGCGCATGTAAACTTCACCGCGCTGGCCGCGGCGGCCGAAGAGAACGGCGTGCAGATGCAACCACTTCTGACCCAGTCGCAGTTTCTGATGGGGATTGGGGAGCAGAATCAATTTGCTGATGTGTTTGACGACTGCCGTTTGCCACAGGAGCGAGCGAAAGTATCGTTACAGCTAAAGCACCTGGTGACTCCCGCCGGTATGGGAGAAAACTTTCACGTGCTTCTGGCAGCGAAAGACGTCGATCAAAACAGCGTCGCCGGGTTGAGCGGATTATCGTTTGCCCGGAGCCGATTGTCAGAAGCATGAGCGGAAATTCTTTGGACGATAAGAATCTTTCATAGGCTTTGTCTGTCCGAGAGACGGGTTCGGACATCTATAAGCAATGGCACTCACCGAAGCGCGGCGATTGAAGGAGGTCCAGATAGAAACTGAAGCGCGTCCCCCTTCCTGGAAGATCCTGCTGGCGTTTGCCATGATTTATTTCGTCTGGGGATCGACGTTCCTGGCGATCAGGGTCGGAGTTCATGAAGTGCCGCCATTTCTTCTTGCGGCGATCCGATTCTTTACCGCGGGCGGTGTAATGTACGCGTGGCTTCGGCTTCGAGGCAATCCGTCTCCAAGTGCGCGAGAGTGGATCGCGGCCTCCGGGCTTGGGGCCATCATTTTTGTCGTGGATTATGGCTGCCTGTTTTGGGCGGAGCAGCGGGTGCCGTCTGGAATCGCGGCGGTGGTGCTGGCAACCATCCCTGTCATGATCACGCTAATGGAAATTATTTTTCTGCGGACCCAGCGGCTGACCATCCGGCTCGGGCTCGCGCTCCTGGTGGGCCTCGGCGGAGTATTTGTACTGATGAATCATTCGCTTTCGTTGGGCGGGGTTCCGATTAACCGGGCCGGCGCGGTCGCCCTGCTGGTTGCGTCGTTCACCTGGTCTATCGCCACGATATTGACTCGACGGCTGCCGCTTCCTGCTTCGAAACCGATGAGCGCAGCGGCGCAGATGATGACCGGCGGGGCTTTGCTGTTCATTCTCACGGCGGTGACGGGCGAATTTAACGGTTTCAAGGTACAAGCCGTTTCCGGCAGAGCATGGTTCGCGCTGGTGTACCTGATTATTGCGGGCTCGATTATCGGATACACGGCCTACGTCTGGTTGTTGCATTACGAATCGCCCACGAAAGTGGGAACCTATGCGTACGTCAATCCGGTGGTGGCGGTGGCGCTGGGATATTTTCTGGGCGGGGAAGAAATTGGTGCGCGGACGATTGTCGGAACGCTGTTGATTCTGGTCAGCGTCATCACGATTACGACGACACCAAAGGCGGTGTCAACGGCCAAAGGCAAAGACTCTAGAAGTATCCCTAAGTTGAGCCCGGCGAAAGCCGACTAAGGCGATTCGCTTGGAGCATATTTGAACCGCGCTCACGGCCAGCGAGGTCACTTGCCCTTAATCTGCTACGGGCGCGTCATCTTCTCCGGCTTCATCAAGTGATCGAACTCTTCGGCGGTGAGATGGCCCAGCTTCAGCGCGGCCTCGCGCAGGCTGATGTGTTGGACGTGGGCGGTGTGAGCAATCTTTGCTGCGGTATCGTATCCGACCTTGGGAGCCAGCGCCGTTACCAGCATGAGTGAATTGTTCACGTGCGTGTTGACCTTGGCCCGATCCACTTCGATTCCCTTGATCATGTACTCGACGTAGCCGTGGCAGGCGTCCGAGATCAGTGTGACCGAGTGCAGGAAGTTGTAGATGATCACCGGCTTGTAGACGTTGAGTTGGAAGTTTCCCTGCGATCCGGCGAATCCGACCGCGGCGGTGGCGCCGTGAACCTGGACGCACACCATCGTCATGGCCTCGCATTGCGTGGGATTTACTTTGCCCGGCATGATGGAAGATCCGGGTTCGTTCTCGGGTAAAGACAGTTCTCCCAATCCGGAACGAGGCCCGGAAGCCAGCCAGCGGATGTCATTCGAAATCTTCATCAGGGAAGCGGCGAGGGTTTCCATCGCGCCCTGCGCGAAGACGATCTCATCGTGCGCCGAGAGCGCAGCAAACTTGTTGGGGTGCGAGCGGAAGGGAAGTCCGGTGAGCTGGGCAATCTTTGCCGCGGCGCGCTCCGCGAATTCGGGATGCGCGTTCAGTCCGGTGCCGACGGCCGTTCCGCCAATCGCGAGGTCGTACAGGCCGTCGAGCGAAAGCTCCAGGCGCTGGATATCGCGCTCCAGCAGGCTGGCCCAGCCACCGAATTCCTGGCCGAAGGTGAGCGGCACGGCGTCCTGCAGGTGAGTCCGGCCGATTTTTACGATGTCCTTGAATTCCTCCGCCTTGGCCGCAATCGCGTCATGCACGCTCTGAATAGCGGGAATGCAGCGCGTGCTTCACCCGTTCGGCGGCGGCGATATGCATCGCGGTCGGGAAGGTGTCGTTGGACGATTGCGACATGTTGACGTCGTCGTTGGGATGGATCGGCTTCTTCGATCCCAGAGCGCCGCCCGCCAGTTCGATGGCGCGGTTGGCGATCACCTCGTTGACGTTCATGTTCGTCTGCGTGCCGCTGCCGGTCTGCCAGATGCGTAGAGGGAACTGGTCGTTAAGCTTGCCGGCGATGACCTCGTCGGCTGCCTGAGCGATGAGTTTAGCCTTGTCGGCAGAGAGCTTGCCCAAATCCTGATTCACCAGCGCGCATGCTTTCTTGAGGATGCCAAAGGCGCGAATCAACTCGGGCGGCATGGTGTCGCGGCCAATATTGAAGTGCAGGAGTGAGCGCTGCGTCTGCGCGCCCCAATATACGTGGGATGGGACTTCAATTTGTCCCATGCTGTCGGATTCAATCCGGGTCTTCGGTTCTGCGGGCGATGCCATCGAGTCTTCCTAGGATCAGAGCAACCGGAAATTATAGCGCGGACTGCAGGCCGAGAATGTTATTCGGCTCTGTGGACGTTTCCTTGCGTCCTCCGCTTTCCTTTGCGGATTTTGCGGTCAAAAGCTTTTAACGCAAAGATCGCGGAGAGAAGCTGCGGAGGGCGGTGAGAAAACCGACTATTCAGACACTGTGGCGGATCGGATCGACGCTTCGGTTCGCATGCTAAAATTCTTGGCTCGGAGACACTGCGCTTTTCTGTTCCGTGATGGAGCCGGGCATCGGACTTTCCTCGATTGAGATAACTATTGGTGACTAAACAGATTTCCGCGCCAACCCAGCAAATTCCAGAGACCTTGCCGCGTCCTCAGATCAAGAACGAGCCAGAGATGCGGGCGGACGTGATCGTGATCGGAGCCGGTCCAACCGGGCTGGCATGTGCCATCGAATCCCATCGTGCCGGTTTCAAGACCATTGCCATCGACAAGGGCTGCCTGGTCAATTCGATCTACAACTATCCCGCGAACATGTCATTTTTTACGACGCCGGAGTTGCTGGAAATCGGCGACATTCCATTCAGCACCTCCCGGCAGAAACCAAACCGCGAGGAAGCGCTGGAATACTATCGCAAGGTCACGGAACATTATCACCTCGACGTACGCCAATATCAGTGGGTAAAGACGGTAACCGGACGTGACGGCGACTTCCAGATTGCCACCACTGACACTTTGGGAAGGATCTACGACTACCGGACCCGCAAACTGATTGTTTCGACCGGATACTACGATCTCTCCAATCCATTAAATATTCCAGGGGAAGATCTTTCCAAAGTGTTTCATTACTATCGCGAGCCGCATCCTTTTTTTGACATGGACGTGGTGGTGATCGGAGGCAAGAACTCGGCGGCCATCGCCGCGCTCGATCTCTGGCGGCATGGCACGCGGGTGACGCTGGTTCATCGCGGAGCCAAACTTCACAATCACGTGAAGTACTGGATCCTGCCTGACATCGAAAATCGCATCAAGAATCGCGAAATTGCAGCGTACTTCAAGAGTACGGTCGTGGAGATTGGACCCGACTACGTCATCCTGGACACTCCAGAGGGCGCTGTTCGGCTGAAGAACGATTTTGTATTTGCCATGACTGGCTATCATCCCGACTACGATTTTCTGCGGTCGATGGGCATAGAACTTTCAGCCGAGCAGTGCCGTCCGGTATGCGATCCGCAGACGCTTGAGAGCAATGTGCCGGGAATTTATGTGGCGGGAGTGATCGTGGCAGGTGCGAAGACGAACGAAATTTTCATCGAGAACGGAAGATTCCACGGCCGGCAAATCGCCGCCGACCTGAAGCAGAAGCTGGCGAGCGGGTAAGCAGATCTACTTCAGCGTAATTGCATCTTCACCCAATTGCTGATTGACCAGCCGCGCCACCAGCACTTTAAGTTTTTCTCCGGTCTTGGATAACACGAAGTCTTGCTCGGAATCTGACCAGTCAAGTTTGAAGCTCGTGGCCAACGCTGAAATCCAGAGCTGGCGGACCGGGGCGTTCGGAGAAATCACAAACTTGCTGCCATCCTCGAATGAGACGTGAAGAGCGCCCGACTGGTCTTCGACCTCCAGGTCGGCTGTCTCCTCGGCCTCCATCAAAGATTTGTTGAGAGAGTGGAGAGCTGAGTCCGCGCGTTTGCGAAAATCGAGTTCATCGAGCATGGGTGAATTATAGTCGTTGGACTCGGTCGTTGGTCGTTCGTCGTTGGTCGTGCGTCAGCTGGCCCGGCACCGCAGCCCGCTCGTTGAATGATCTGATCTGCCAGCGAAGTCACTGCTCAATAGCAGGCCAAAGGCTAACGAACAAAGACTGTCGAACGAACGACCGGCGAACGGCCAACGACGTGGCCCCACCGACCAACGACTGCTTTCCACCATGGATCCTCAACCAGAGCGCGCAGCTACATCAATCTCACTGTCCGCGTATCTGCGGCTGGTGCGATCGCAACCACAATTTTCGCCGGTTGTGGCTGGCGCAGATCGTGAGCGAGATTGGCGACTGGTTTTACACCCTGGCAATCTACAGCCTGCTGCTGCAATTGACCGGACGGGCAAGCTCGGTTGCCCTGGCGCTGGTGCTGCAGGTGCTTCCACAGGCTCTCATCGGACCCGCTGCCGGCGTGATCAACGACCGCGTGAGCCGTAAACGGGTGATGATCACCGCGGATCTGGGGCGGATGGTTGTCGTCTTTGCCATGCTGTTCCTGCGATCCAGTTCTGCAGTCTGGATGGTGTATCCGTTGCTTCTGGTGGAAACGCTGATTGCCGCATTTTTCGAGCCTGCGCGGAGCGCAGTGATTCCAAACATAACTCCCCGTGAAGACGTGCTCCTGGCCAATACGCTTTCTTCGGCTACATGGTCGGTAAATCTGCTGATTGGCGCATCCGTCGGGGGAGTCGTCGCCGTGCTGCTGGGGCGTGATGCGGTATTCGTGCTGAACGCCCTCTCGTTTCTGGTCGTCGGCAATTCTGATCAGCCGGATGAAATTCGAGGAGCCGCATGCCGAATCCTCAGCTCCGCTACGCCTGCGTGATGCTGTGGACTTTTCGCCGATCGCGGAAGGCATGCGCTACGTTCGCAAAGATCCCCGGTTGCTGGCAGCCGTTTTCGCCAAGGCCGGCGAGCTGATGATCGGACCGAGTTGGGTATTGTTCACTGTGATGGGACGCCAGTATTTCCACGTGAACATCCGCGGAGTCGATCCGCAACGAGGCGCCATGCTGGGCATGAGCCTGCTGCTCGGCGCGCGAGGCATCGGCGCCATCGTGGGGCCGCTGTTCTCGGCGCGGTGGGCTGGACAATCCGACCGGCGGCTTCAGCTTGGCATCCTGCTTGGATATCTCGCCATAGGGGCGGGATATTTCGGTCTGGGAATATCTTCGAGTATTTGGGTGGCGTGCGTGTGGATCGTCCTGGCCCACTGCGGAGGCTCAACCGTGTGGGTGTTCTCCACAACGTTGTTGCAATTCAATACCGAAGACCGTTTTCGTGGCCGCGTCTTCTCCGCCGACCTCGGTTTTTCCATGCTCACGATTGCGATCGGCGCCTATGTGTGCGGCATTTTTCTCGATCGAGGGAGTTTCGGCCAAAGTGATGGCCTCGGGGACAGGTTTGATCATGCTGATCCCGGCAATTCTGTGGGCTTGGGCAATGCGGAAAGCAGTGGTCAGTGATCGGTGATCAGTGGCCGGTAGCCCGAGGGCGCCGGCCTCTGACCACCAATCACTGCTTGTAGAGTTTGTCGATCTTGGCGGCCATGATGAAGTCGCTCTGCGTCAGGCCGTTGATCTTGTGCGTCCACATGGTAATTTCTGCTTTTCCCCAGGTGAGCAGGATGTCTGGATGGTGTCCCTGCTGCTCGGCAACCTCTCCAACTCGATTCACGAAGTCGAGTGCCTGTTTGAAATCGGGAAAAGCAAAAGCGCGCGTGATGTGATGCTCGTCAATCGCCTTCCATTGCGGCACCTGTTGGAGGATCTGGTCCAGTTCTCTGCCTTTCAGGGGAGGAACTCCTCCGCGGCAGGGAACGCAGGTCTGGCTGGCAAGATCTTCTGGCATAGTTTCCTTTTTATTGCGGCGGCCGCATGTCTACCTGGCTCACCGGACATTCTCGCACGCTCTCGGTGCAACTTCGGTATTGGAGATTCTTGTCCACGCAGACTTCCAGACTGACCAGCGCCCCGGCATGACAGGAAATGCGGAAAGCTTCCGGCGGGCCATGGTTGGCTTCGGCAAAACTTCTTTCCAGGTCCGCAACGCTGAACTGCTTCTCCTGATTCAGATTTCGATACTGCGTTGGAACTTGAACGTGGGTGTAGGCCTGCTCTGCCTCGGCGAAATAGTCCTGCGCGGACAGGCCGCTGCAAGTTCCATGTTTCTCCCACTCATGCTGGATCAGGCTGCGGCTGGGCATGAAGTTCAGCATGTGGTCCACGGTAGCGGACGCCACCGGGCTTGCGCTTGAGCACGACATGGGCGGCGGGCCGCTGGTCGATTGCGGCCACAGTCCGTGCAGAACGAAAGCGTTGTGCCCACCGACCCTGCATTCGCTGGAGTGGTCCGTAGGATGGCCGGCGCAGTAATTGGGTGCCCAGGAAAGGGCAAGCAGGTAATAGTCGAACGGGCCGCCAGCCTGTGATTCTTTGTGGCGATGGTGGTGTTTCGCGAAGGCGCAGGGCGCGAACGAAAGCAGGGTGCAAATACAAAAGAGGGCTGTAAGCAATCTCTTCATAGTGGCTTGGGGGAATCGGATCGATTCACGGAAACTCTATTCGTGCTTTGAGTGGTGGTCAAATGTGATTGTAAGCCTGTTTTCCAGCTTCGGTTTTGCATGGCCTGCAATACATTGACTCGCCGGCAGGTTGGACACTACGATGTTCGCGGAACGATTGAGCCATCTCATTGGTCGGCCAGACCATCTCGCATTACCGCATCATCGATAAACTCGGAAGCGGCGGCATGGGCGATGTCTTCCTCGCCGAGGACGAACGCCTTGGCCGGAAAGTCGCGATCAAATTCCTTCCTGCGGACGTTGCGACTGACGAGCGTGCCCGCCAACGCCTTCTGCGGGAAGCCAAGACCGCAGCCACTCTTGACCACCCCAATATATGTGCGATCTATGAGGTGGGCCAGGAAGATGACCGCAGCTTCATTGTGCTTCAGTACATCGAAGGCGAAACCCTGGCCGCCAAGGTCCGACGCCAGAAGCCAGAGTTGCGCGAAGCGCTGGTGATCGCGACGCAGGTCGCGGGCGCCCTGGCCGAAGCGCATGCACGCGGCATCATTCATCGTGACATCAAGCCGGAAAATATCATGCTCACGACGCGCGGTCAGGTGAAGGTGCTTGATTTCGGTCTGGCAAAGGTTTTGCGCGATCCGGACATGCTCGAAGAGGCTGAGACCGGAAGCATGTTGAGCATCCCCGGAATGTTGATGGGAACGGTGCCCTACATGTCCCCTGAGCAGGTCCGTGGCGAGGAATTGGATTGCCGCACCGACATCTTCAGCTTTGGCACGGTGCTCTATGAATTGTTGAGCGGGCGTCGCCCTTTCGAGGCGAAGAGTTCGGCAGAGATCATCTCAGCGATTCTGACAGTGAACCCTCCGCCCATTAACCGTTCGGGTATCGGTCGTGTCGGCGATCTTGAGGAGGGCCTAATACGAAAGTGCCTGGAGAAAGATGTCGCTCGGCGCTATCAAACGATGGGCGACGTCATCACCGAACTTGAGCAGATCCGTCACGAACACGAAACCGGTCAAGTGAGGTCCGCGATCAGGCCCGCCCCCGAGGCCACTGCGATCAAGCCGAAGGCACTGAGCAGCACTCCTCCCGGCAGATGGAGCAAAGGACGAAAGATTCGAGTTGATTCTGGCGGCCGTCGTCCTAGCGGGGGCAGCGGGTGTGTACACACTATCGTTTCGACTCGACCAGCATCCCGCTGTGTCGGGAGTGAAGTCCGCCAATCCCGCGGCGTACGATGCTTACCTGCGTGGCAAAGTGAATGTCAGCAGCGAGAATCCAGCGAGCAATGAAACGGCCATCAAGCTGTTTGAGCAGGCCGTCGCAGCAGACACTAACTTCGCCGCCGCCTACGCGGAGCTCGCCCGGGCCTTCACCATCAAAGCGCGGTATTTCGCGTCCGTGCCAGACAAGAAAAAGCTAAATGAAGATGCTGAAGTCGCCGTAGAAAAGGCGCTCGCGTTGGATCCCAACCTGGCTGAGGGATATTTTGCCCGTGGTCTCATCCTGTGGACGCCTTACAAGCGTTTCCCGCATGAACAAGCGATTCAGTCGTACCAGCGTGCGTTGGAATTGAATCCGAATCTCGACGAAGCCCACCATCAACTGGGATTTGTGTATCTCCATATCGGATTGCTCGACAAGGCTCAGGAAGAGATTGAGAAGGCCCTGGCGATCAATCCGGGCAACACTCTGGCGCGATATCGCCTCGGCGTCATCGATATGTGCCGCGCAAGATACCAGGAAGCCTTTCAGATATTCAATAGCACACCGCTCGAACAGAACCCTTCACTTCTGGCTTTTTATACGAGCAACGCCTTGTTCCGGCTGGGACGAAATGAAGAAGCCTCAGCGCTGATCGAGCGATTTCTAAAAGACTATCCAAAAGACAAGGGCGGGATGGTCACCAGCGTGAAGGCCATGATGCTGGCCAAAGCTGGTAAGAACGCGCGAAGCTGAAGACGACGATCCAGCGGGCGCTCGAAATTGGACGCAGCTACGCGCACTTTCATCACACGTCCTATAACATCGCTTCCGCGTACGCGCTAATGAATCGAGCCGGACGAAGCGCTTAAGTGGTTGCAGGTGACCGCGGATGAAGGCTTCCCGTGCTATCCACTCTTTGAGAATGATGCCAATCTGGACAGCCTGAGAAAAAATGCCAAGTTTATCTCATTCATGGCGAGTTTGAAGCAGCAGTGGGAGCATTACAAAGCTACGTTGTGAATGGTGTGAAGGTGGCAGTGAAGGTCGATGCGCCCATCTTTGCGCGGGCACGCAAAGATGGGGCACCTTGGTAAGGATTTCTAGAACGGAATATCTTCGTCGCTGATCGGACCGTGCGGTCGCCGGCTCCGATTCGGGAGCGCGCTGATCGAAATTATTTCCGCCGGAGGATGCGCCCCGCGAACTTCCCGCGTAATCGCCTCCGCCGCCGCCTTCTCCGCGTCCGCCCAGCAGAACCAGGTCGTTTACCACGACTTCAGTCATGTATTTCTTTTGGCCGGTCTGTCTTGTCGTCCCAGGAATGGGTCCGCAGACTTCCTTCGATGTAGACCTTCCCGCCCTTTTTTAGATACTCGCCCGCAATTTCCGCAGTGCGAGCCCAGGCGGTAATGTTGTGCCACTCGGTGCGATCCTGCCACTGGCCTTCTTTGTCTTTGTAACGGTCGTTGGTGGCCAGAGTGAACTTCGCTACCGGCGTGCCGCTGGGCGTGGCTCTGAGTTCAGGATCTTTTCCAAGATTGCCGATCAGAATGACTTTATTGACGCTTTTACCTGCCATGAGTGCTGCTCCTTCCGCCCCTTCGCCTGGGCATTGAACCGCGGAGCCGGAATAAATAAAACGGGATTCAAGGGGCTGGAACGCCACTATACCAGAATCACGAGCTTCCTTTTGAGGGGTCATCCTGAGCTTGCGAGGGATCTCGCGCGCGACGTTTTGAGTCTCCTCAGGCGTTATCGGAGTGCACGCCAGATCCTTCGGGACTGAAGTCCCTCAGGATGACGCAGGACCTGGTGGATGACATAGTGACGGGAGGATGGCGCTGCGGGCGGGGAGATGAGCTGGGCGGGGGATGACGGAGAGGCCTGGCACCCGGCGCCTGTTATAATGCACTCGATGCCTGCCGAGCCCTTCAGGGGAATTGTCGGGATGGTGCCCGACGAGTTCAAACACGAGCCCAGGTCCAAGGGCCTGCTTACCGCGCGCAAGAAAAAACCCAAAGAACTGGCGGTAATCACCGAGTGCTGCACTGGCTGCGCCGGCTCGCCCGCATGCGTGGAATATTGTCCGGTGGAAGACTGCATGTTCTGGGTGCCGGACGAAGACCATCCGCCTTTCGGCCGCATCCAGGTGGATCCCATTCTCTGCATCGGCTGCAATAAATGCACCAGCAAAGGCCCGGAGGGATCGTTCCTCGATGGATGTCCATGGGACGCGATCGTGATGATCGAGACGACTGAGGTTGAAAAAGAAGTCGGCGTAATGCCGTTCTAATGCGAACAAGTCTGCAACTGCGTAACCAGCTTGCGTATCCTGTGAAGTCCGGCTGACTCGGTTTTGATGTCTAGCTGAGCCCAGGTTACGTTAGTATCCGCTGAAAGCCCGCGCAGTCAAACTGCGGTAAGAAGTAGGGAACCACGCCTACAATCAACCGATTTGCCGCTGGATTGCCTGTTCCGTCTCTCAGCCTGTTTTCGTACGTGATCCGGGATTTCCGGCAACTCGCGCTCGTACGGGCGGATCGCGGGAATGTCCTCGGGTTGGCCGACGAGATAAAGCGCGCGAAGCGCTTCCCATACCTGCTCCGTTCCCGGGTCGAGCGTCGCGATATCGTCACCCGCGGCAACTGATTGGCCGGTCTTCACTGACAACTCTCGCAACCGGCCGCTGATAGGCGAACGGGCTTCCACAGTCTGGCCTCCGGATTCAATTTTGGCGATGATCCCGCCCTGATGAATCATCGTTCCCACGGTGCTGGCATCGATGACTTTGCCCGCTTGCGGCGCGGTTACTTTCGCTGGCTGCAGCAGGGCGACGATTTGCGGCCTCCCGGTGGCATCGCCAAAGCGCACCAGCGACAAGCGCAGCATTGCCGCGCACCATCAGCGAAGAGTCGTTCAGCATTTTCAGAAGCGCTTCGTGGAATCCGGCGCTGGAAGCGTCTTTGCTGGTGGCGTCCTGGCCCATGACCCAGGCATCGGTGTTGCGGACTTCTTCGATCGGGTAAGACGCCAGGCGGACGACGTCGGGATACCAATGTGTGACGCTGGCGTCGTGACGCGTTACCCGCTCGCCGATCTGCACCAGGGCATGCTGAATGTGGCGCGGCTTCTTGTTGTCCTGCAGATACTCGTTCAGTTGTTGATCCGAAAGTTGACGGCCGAACCAGGTATTCCACCAGAACAGAAAAGGCATGAGGACGATCAGCCACGCGGTAAAAAAAAACAGAAGACGGTTGCGCGTGGACATGCGCGGCTTGGCGGGTGGTGGCGTGGTATCGGTGTCCGGCGACGAGGCCTGCTGAGAAGAATCTGGAAGAGCCGACATTGGATCCACGTGAACTATAGCAGAAGAGCGCGTAGACAGCGCCCTTGCGTTAATCCTGAGGGACTCCAGTTCCCGAAGGATATGGCGTGCAAATTGGCACTGTCTGGGGACTTCCGAAGCTATATTCGCCAGATCCCTTCGAACTCATTTACAGCAGGCTCTGCGGTTTGTAGCGCCCCCGAGACAGCCGACAAGATGCCGGCGCTACAAAGGATCCGAACGGCTCAATGAAGACTGCTGCCTTCACTTTCTACGGTTTGGCCTCAAGCACGATGTTGAATGGCGTTTCTGCCGCGCGTCGTACTTTGGTGAACCCCGCCGACCGCAGAATCTTTGAAAGCCGTCCCTGTCCAGCCTGGGCACCCAGAGCCAGTCCGACTTCCTGTGACAGCGAGGCGGGCGTGCAAAGCATCGTAGAGGCAGCATAGAAAACTCGTCCGATAGGATTCAGATTGTCTTCCAGTTTGTCGCCCGCGAAGGGTTCCACGATCATCCATGTGCCATCCGGCGCTAGCGATTGAAGCACGTGGCGCGCCGCTCCCTCGGGGTCGCCCATGTCGTGCAGGCAATCGAAGAAGGCCACGAGTTGATAGCCCTTTCCTGGAAAATCCTTCGCTTTGGCAACTTCGAATTTCACCCGGTCTGCAACTCCGGCTTTGGCGGCAGCCTGGCTGGCCAGTTCGATGGATCGCGGATGGTAATCGAATCCCACAAACTTGGATTTCGGATATGCCTGGGCCATCAGAATGGTGGAGGTTCCCAGCCCGCAACCTACGTCGGCAACCGTGGCGCCAGCTTTGAGCTTGGCTTCAGTGTCGCCGAGCGCCGGGATCCATTCTGTGATGAGGTGGGCACGGTAATTGGGACGGAAAAAACGCTCCGTCCCGGTAAAGAGACAAGCATCGTGTTCATGCCAGCCTACGCCCTTGCCGGTGCGAAACGCATCGGTAATTTTCGGTACGTCGCGCACGGACGCTTCCACGATCTCGAAGAAGCCGGGTAAGAAGACTGGGCTGTTCTCGTCGGCCAGGGCCATTGCCTGTTCGGGGGGCAGGGTATAAGTCTGATTGACCGCGTCATAGGTGATGAATCCGCCGGCGGCTTGCGCAGCCAGCCATTCGCGGACATAGCGCTCGTGAGTGCCAGTTTTCTTCGCAATATCAGCCGAAGTCATGGCGCCCGATCCAGCCATCGCTTTGTAAAGCCCCAAGCGATCGCCGATCACAATGAGGGCGGCGTTCATGGCGGCGCCCATCTCGCCCACAGCTTTCATCACGAAATCGTGCAGCTTCGATTCATTTAATGCAGGGGGCATGGTTGTAGACATGTCGGGGTCCTCCACAGGTTTTGATTTAGGGAATGATGATTTGTTGGGAACTATGCTACCGCCGACCTTCGGTTGGCTGCAAATCGCGACAAGCGGACGCGGTCAGTTGGTACGGCAGGGTTAATCCACTACGTCGGCGTCGAGCACGCGGTCCTGTTCCAGGTAGTGCGAGACGGCGTATTGCGCCAGCAGGGGCGTTTCCAGCGTGACCTCGGCGCCGATCCATTCACCTTTGACGTGCGGCTCTTTTGCCGGATGCTTGCACACTCCGCTGGATCCGAACTTGGGTCCGAAAGCCGCGCTCTTGATCTCGTCAAACTGCCGGAGATTTCGCCAGGCCTCATCTCCCAGCGTACCCGAAACATCAATCTTCAGTCGTACGATTGCCATAGCGTCCGGTCCATTCACAGCAACGGCTGGTTAAGGCGCGAACAGATGGTACAACATCAGGTAAATCACCACTCCCGTCACCGAGACGTACAGCCACAACGGGAATGTCCAGCGGGCGATTTTTCGATGACTGTCAAAACGCTCTCGTAACGCGCGGCTGAGGGTGATGATTACCAGCGGGACGATCACGACCGCCAGTATCGTATGTGAAATCAGGATGGTGAAATAAACCGGGACCGACCATCCTTGTCCCTGAAAACGCACCGAGCCGACGTGCGCATGATAGTACAGGTAGGAAGTCAGAAACAGGGCGGAGGAAACCAGAGCGGTGATCATCACGGCG
Organism: Terriglobia bacterium; assembly: GCA_963765715.1. Lineage (GTDB taxonomy): Bacteria > Acidobacteriota > Terriglobia > Terriglobales > Acidobacteriaceae > JAIQFF01. The sequence continues at coordinate 57,429 of CAVXXN010000013.1, read as the reverse complement.
CGATGGGCAGCCATGCGTCCGCGTTTGATGTAACTGCGTCCTACCAAAAGTAGTACTGCACTGGTGCCATTCAGGACTGCATCAATCACCGGGTAGATCGCGTATTGTGCGGGAACCTGCATTATGCGGCGGGTTTAGTCGTTCGCCGGTTCACCATGATGAACGACAGCCCGAACATCAGAGCCGAGAACAACACCAGTGTGGCCAGGGATGAGGACAAAGGAAAAAACTCAGGGCCACCGGGATAAAGCAGATCGCGCAAAGCCTCAACCCCGTAGGTGAGAGGGTTGATTCTTATCAGAAACCGGATCCATCCTGAAGCGCCCGCCAGCGGAAACAGTGCGCCCGACAGCAGCCAAAGCGGAATCAGAAACAGATTGATAATCGCGTGAAAGGCCTGGGTGGAATCCATCGACCAAGCGATGGTGAACCCGAGGGCGGTGAGCGCGAAGGAAACCAGGAAAACGGTGAGCACAACCATGAGGAAGTCAGTCACGCCAAGATGAATGCCCACCAACGGGGCGAAAGCAAGAAAGATGAGGCCCTGAATCGCCGAGAGCGTCGTCCCGCCCAGCACTTTCCCCAACACGATCGCGGCACGCGGCACCGGGGCCACCAGTACGGAAAGCAGAAATCCCTCTTTGCGATCTTCAATGACCGACATCATGGTGAAGATCGAGGTAAACAACACGATCATGATCAACGCGCCGGGATAAAAGTAATCAAGATAGTGCTGCTGACCGGCGGCATCGCCAGAGCGGAACGAGCTGCCAAAGCCTGAGCCGATGACCACCCAGAAAAGCAGTGGCGACGCGATCACTCCGACAACTCGCGCCCGCTGGCGGTAGAAGCGGACCAATTCCCGCCACCAGAGCGTAAATGCAGGCAGGATGACTCCGGTCTTGGGGACGGCGGCGTGCGCTGGAAGGGTGGCAGTCTGGGTGACCACAGTTAACTCGTTTTCTGCGCCTGCGGCGCCTTCTTTGAGCTGGCCTTCTGGGGAACAAACTTCTTGCGGGCTTCCAGAAAAACGTTCAGAAAGAGTATTCCGGAAAAGGCGAGCATGATGATGCTCATGAAAAGACCGTCAACCGTGGTGATGGTCCCGATCATTGCGATGCGTGCGATACCCGCCAGAGGCAAGAGCGCCAGGAGAATCGAAAGTGCAAGCATCATAATTTGGCTCCATGTGACGACCTCTCGCGACAACCGGCAAGCTGCCGGCGCTATTCAGGCCGTTCTTCTTCATTTTCCTCTGTCCAGAATCTATGACCGGTGCGACGGATGAAGACGTCCTCCAATGAGGGCTTACTGACGGAAATAGCCTCGATCTCGCCCGGAAACGCTTCCACCACGTCGGTGATAAAACGATGGCCATTCTCCCGTTCCATGCGAACCTGACCGGCGAGCACTTTCGCATCCAGGTTGAAGCGGGCGCGAATTCGCTCCGCCAGTCCTTCCGGATCTTTGGCGTCGAGCAGGATCACGTCGCCGCCAATTTCACTCTTCAACTCAGCCGGAGTTCCCAACGCCACGAGTTTTCCTTCGTTGAGAATCGCAAGGCGATCACAGCGTTCCGCCTCCTCCATCAGGTGCGTCGTCACAATGACGGTAACTTTTTCTTCATCCCGCAGGATCTGCAGATATTGCCAGAGGTCGCGGCGCGCGCCAGGATCGAGGCCGGTCGTGGGTTCGTCCAGCAGTAACACCGCGGGACGGTGAAGCAGGCCCTTGGCCAATTCCAGACGGCGCTGCATCCCACCTGAAAAGGTTTCGGCTTTTTCGTTAGCGCGGTCCGCCAGCCCGACACGCGAGAGCATTTCCGCGATGCGTGCCTTCAAGGCCGCGCCCCGCAATCCGTAAAGATGACCCTGGTGCCAAAGATTTTCGTAGGCGGTCAACTTGACGTCAATGCTTTGGGCCTGGAAGACCACGCCGATTTCACGGCGCAATTTTGTCGGCTCTTTCGCAACTTCAAATCCCATGATGACGGCTCGGCCGCCGCCCGGAATCATCAGCGTCGAAAGAATGCGGAACATCGTGGTCTTGCCGCTGCCATTGGGTCCGAGCAGCCCAAACAGTTCGGCGTGACGCACGTCGAACGACACGCCGTTCAAGGCAGTGCGGTTGTCATAGCGATGAACTAGATTCTGGACCGAGATCACAGCAGGAATGGCCAACTGGGAGTTACTTGGAAGATCTGTCGCGTCGTAAACGGGGGCTTTGGAGACCACAGGCTATTTTAGCTTAAGCGGGCTGCCAGGCTTGGGTGAAGGGGTTTGAAACCCATGTCCACACGCGGCCATTCGGCACGGCCCTTACAGATGCGTATTGAGCATCATCAAGGCAAACAACAGCGGGAGGTAAAACACGGTTGCTTGCAGAAGCTGGCGCGCCCGCTGTTTTGACCGAGCCGTGTCAGGGGCCATCTTGAAGGTAGCCAGCCGTAAACCTACATAGAACAGCGCTACGCCAAGCACCAGTGCCCCGGCAAAATAAAGCTTGCCGGACATGCCGAGAAACGTGGGCAACAGGCTGACCGGAATGAGCGCCAGCGAATAAAGCAATATCTGGCGACCCGTGGACTTGCCATCGGTTTCCACCACAGGCAGCATGCGGATGCCGCCATCCTCATAATCCTGGCGATAAAGCCACGCGATGGAGAAGAAATGCGGAAATTGCCAGAAGAAGACGATGGCGAACATGACCAGCGCGCCCCATTCCAATCGGCCACGCGCCGCAGTCCAACCCAGCACCCCGGGCATCGCTCCAGGAAACGCGCCGACGAAGGTGCAAATCGGATGAATCTTCTTCAAAGGGGTGTACGCTGCAAGATAGACGCCTGAAGTAGCCAGCGCCAGCAGCGCAGTCAACGGATTGAGCGCCAGGCCCAGGTACAACGCGCCGCCGAACATCATCAGGGCAGCCCACCACCGTGGCGTGCATCAAGCTGAATCGTCCGGCCGGAATCGGACGCTGAGCGGTGCGGCGCATGCGGCCGTCGGTTTCCCACTCCATCACTTCATTAAGCGCCGCCGTTCCACCAGAGACCAGTCCGATACCCAGAAGAGCGTGAAACAGACCCCACGAAAGGGAAGAGACACCTGACTTCAACGCCCCGAAATAATAACCGCACCATGCTGTCATGATGATGAGCGTGGTCACGCGCAACTTGGTTAATTCGGCATAGTCACGGACCAGCGTGAGAGCGACGCTCCGCGGGGCTACCAGTGGCTGTGTTGCTGTGCTCATGCGGCCACCGGTTTTCCTTCCCGGCTCGGAACACGCTCTGCAAATCCGACCGGCATGTGACGCCAGACCTGTATCGCCAGAACCACGGTGGTGGCCAACAGCAAAGCTCCTACGGCAACATGACTCACAGTTGAGATCACCATGGGCAGTTCAGGTTGAACAGCGTCGTGTCCCCAAGCCACCCGGGTAAGAAACGCGACGAAACCAAGGCAGAGTTGCGCAATCATTAAAGAGAGCACCGTGATGGCCGGGACGCCTCACCGCTTCAATTCTCGAATACTGCGACAAGGCTCGCACGACCGTCCAAGATAGCACAACGGCGACGGTTCCAGCGTTTACAACATGCGGCCACCAGCTAAGTCCGTGATGGCGAAACAGCGCGCCCGAGAATGAGCTGAACATAGAGCACGAAGATCGAGAGCAGCGTCAACGTAAAAAGACTGGGACGTTGTTCATCGAATTCCACTCGCGGGACTTCTTCTACCCATCTTCGACCGGTGAACATCGCGATCAACACCGCGACACAGAAAAATGTCTGCGCCAGTGCGGCGTGTGCCGACGAAATTGCCGGCGGCAAATAGAACAGTACCGTGAGGCCGCCCAGAATTCCCTGTGCAATCACCAGACCCAGAGCCGTGATCCCCAGGTATTTCATCCAACGGCGACGGTCCGCGCGCCAGGTCCATACGGCGAGGATAATGCTCAGAAATCCGACGAACTGGGCGATCATGCGATGAGTATGCTCGAAACGCACTCCGCCGACCAGATGAGGAATCTTGTAAAGCGATCCGAATGAAGTCGGCCAATCGGGGACAGACAATCCAGCGTCATTGCTGGTTACCAGCGCCCCGGCAATGATCAGCAGAAAAGTTACGCCCGCGGTGAAGACGGCAAACCTGTGATGCGCGCGGTTGTAAGGTAAGGTGACGCCCTTCAGATGCGGCTCCCTGGAAGGTTTGCGCAGCGCCGGCGAAACACCGGCGCTACGCTCGAACGCAGCTACTGTTTGAAGCCCTGGTCTACCGTCTTGCTGTCTTTGGCGGCCAGCGTGACTTTCTGGTCCTGTTCGCCCAACTTCTCCTGGACAAACGCCAGCGTGTAATCGCCCGGCGGCAGGCCCTTGATTTCGTACTTGCCATCGGCGCCGGTGACGGCGAAGAACGGCGTCTTCACCACGTTGACGTACATCTTCATCCAGGGATGCTGGTTGCACTTCACCGGCAGCATGATTTCTTCACGAGCGAAATTCTTTTCAATCGCGGCTGCCTTCGGAGGCTGGGATTCGTTCCACTCGCGGTTGTCCTTCGGCGTGGGATGGATGTTGTGGGTAGTTTCGTCGTCATTCCGGATTTCGATATTCTGCCCGGCCATCACGCCCAGCACGTGCGGATGATACTGACATCCCTTCTGGTCGATCGTCGTCGAGTCTTTTGGAGCCTCGAAGGTGCGATCTCCCAAGCCTTCTTTTACGTAAACGAAGACGTTGGCCAGCTTGCCGTCGTTGGCAACGATGGTCTCCGCCATGTTGTTGCCTTTGCAGGCAGCATCCTGGCTCATGTCAATCTTCTGCCCTTTGGGGGCGACTCCGCCGAACGTGACAGTGCCGCTCACGGTTGAAGTCGTGGAGGGATCAATTGGCGCCGCGGTTGCGGCCGGCTTTACATCCGAGCTCGGTGAGGTGCCTTGCTCCTCGTTGGTGTTCTCTTTCTTGCTACATCCTGCCAGCAGCCCCAGCAGACAAATCAGAAACATTGCCGCCCATAGTTTCTTATTCATTATGTCGCCCTTTCGTCAGATGTAAGTCTCTAAAAACAAAACGTCGTTGGTCCTTGGTCGTTAGCCGTTGTTCTCTTGATTTTAGCCAACGACCAAAGGCCAATGGCCAACGACCAAGGCATTCTACCGCGAACCGCCCACGCTCGCGCCCGAAGCCACAGCCGTCGCTTGCTTCTTTTTGCTGTCTCTCGGCTGTACCGCAGCCCTGGTGTGTCCCATGGACGCCGCCACTCGCCGCTGTTCCTCCGGGGTGAGCAGGAAGATGTAATCGATCAGCAGCTTGCTGTGGTCCTTGTCATAGCCCTGGAACGAGGGCGGCGTCGGACCCGAGAACACCCAGTGCTCATTTTCGCGCTTGAACAGCCCCGATGGCATGGAAGTCCCCGGGCTGATCGCCTGCGGATCAATAATCCAGCGCTCTGCCCAATCGGGCTTTAGACGCTCTTTTGCCAGCAGGAAGTTGGGTGCGGTGGCGATCTTATCGTGCGCGGGATCACCGGTGGCGTGGCACTTCAGGCAAGGCGCTGCCGTGCTCGAGAACAGGCTGCGCGCCATGTCAGTTTCTTTTGTGCTCAATACCGGCACCTGCTCCGGAATATAGGGGAGGGGCTGTTGCGAGAGCGCCTGGAAGAACCGCACCAGCTTCCGCAACTCGTTATCGGAGAACGAGAAGGTTGGCATGCGCACCTGCAGGTAAGGCCGCACCCCATTTCGGTTGGTGTCGGTCGTACTCAGCGACGGATTGGAAAGGAACTTCCGCAGCCATTCGGGATCAACGCGCGCGCCTTCGGTCAGCAGTTTCGGCGGCAGCTGTTCCTGAATATCCTGATAGTGCTTCATCCCCATCAGGATGGTGCTCTGCTCCGGCGTGAGCTGGTGGCAACCCATGCAGTTGTACTTCTCGACCACCCACCAGCCTTCCTGAATGTCGCGGCGGGTGTCGCCGGGCTTGTACTGATAGCTGGCGGGAAGGGAACTCTCCTCGCTGCCCAGCAGGAATGTCGTCAGATCCTGAATCTCGGCCTTGGAGAGATGCAGGTTAGGCATGCGCAGCACTTCGGTCTCGGACTTGACCTTGCCCTTGTCGTAAACGTTCGGCTCGGCAAGCTTGTGCTCAAAGAAGCCTTTGTGGTCGTACCACGATTCCTTGGCCGGACCTTCAGGCAGACGCGCCAGGTCTTCCGGATCGGTAATCGGTTCGGAATGCTTGCCACCGCGCTGCGAAATTTCGGTGAACAGGGCAAAATCGAGGCGTTCGATTGGCTTGCTGCCTTCGTAGGTCAGCTCAGTGCCGATGCGGCCTTCGTCTTCAAAGCCGGAAATTTCGTGGCAACCGGCGCAACCGTAATGCCGGATCCACTTCTTGCCTTCTTCTTTCAGTTCGGGATCTTCCATGAAAGAAGCTTGCGCGTAGGAAGAAGGCTCCTGCTTCTTTTGCGACATCAGGTAGCTGGCAACGTCCTGTGCATCTTCCGGGCTGAGGCGCAAGCTCGGCATGACTGTCATGTTCTGCACCTGCAGTTCATGACCATCGTTGGGGCACTGGCTGTGCTGCAGATCGAACTGGTAGGGAAGTCCCTTCTTCGCGTAGTCCTCGGGACCGATATCTTTCTTCTCGTACGCGCAATAAGGACGAGTACGCTCGCGCGCATTGTGGACCCAGCGGACCAGATAGTCGTAGTTAGCTTTCTCGCCGACGCGAGTCAGGTTGGCGGCGAACGTTCCACCCTGGACTTGTTCACCCTCGCCGATAGAGTGGCAAGCGAGACAGCCGCGCGACTCGAATAGCTCTTTGCCATGATCGGCATTCCCAGGCTTCTGTTTGGGCAGAGCGTCGGTGAAACCTGATTGCCACAAGTATGCCGAAATCGTCTGGATCTGATGATCGGTCAGACGGAAGTTCGGCATTTTTGTGGTCGGCCGGAAATCGCTGGGTTTTTTCAGCCAGACCGGAATCCAGTCGCGGTTCAGCTTCAGCCGGACGTCTTTCAGGTTCGGCCCGACCTTCTTTATGTCCTGCATCAGGCTGTGGGTCTGGAAATCAAGCTGCTGAACCCGGCCGTCGATCTTGCTGTTGGCGACCCTCAGAGCGACCGCCCTCTGATTCAGTTGGTTGGCTTCGTCGTTGCTCGATGCCGAGTCGGCCTGCTTCATCAGGCTGGCGGAATTTTTTGCGTTGTCGATTTTCTGCTGCTCGAACAGCTTGAGTTGCTGCGTGATCGACGTCAGATCCTCGGGCTCTTTGTCGTAGCCTTCGTAACGATGGCAGCCCATGCAGCCACGTTGGCGGTAGAGAAACTTGCCGCTCGAAATGTGGGTGCCGACATCGCCTGCCATCAAATGCATATCGGCTGAGTGACAGGTCTGGCAGCCGGCTTCCGCGTTCTGCTTCGGAAACAGTGGCCACAGCCAGTGCTCGTAGTTGCCATGCGCTTTTTCGATACTAGTGGTGGCCCTTCCATTGCCCTGGTGACAGGGCGAGCAGCCGAACTTGTCCGGATCGTGGATCTTCAGCAACTCTGGTTCAGGATGGCTGGCGAAAGCGCGGGCGTACTCGTCGGGTTTCTTTTCTCCCCTTGGCTTCCATCACCGCGGGCGTGATTCGCAGTGGCTCCCTGGCATTCATGTGGCAGGATTCGCAGCGGTCCACGATATTGGCTTCCGCAACGTTGATCTGCACAATCTTCGGGTCCCACTCGTCGGTCTTCTTCTTCAGGCCGTCAATCTGGGCGGGGGTCAGGTCCACCATGTGATCGGAAACGAAGGCGGACATCTTGTTGCTGGCTTCAGTCACCGGCTTTAAGACGTCTCCCAGTTCGGCGCTGATTTTGGTTCGCTGATCTTTGAGCGAGTTGTAAGTCTCTTCCAGTTCATGGAAGTCGAACTGCTGCTTGTGCCCGTCGGGAAATTCGACGGTGGCCTTCTTTTTTTGTATTCGTCGATGTCCTGCTGCTTGCTCTTCTTTGCGCCGACGCGCTGGTGCTCGGTCTCAAGCTGGTAGGTGAGCGCATTTACGTATGCTCGCCTGTCGGTGAATACGTTCTGGACCGCCAGAATCTGCGCACTTAGATCTGTGATCTTTTTTTGCAGTTCATCCCGTTTAGGCCGGGCGGTCTCGGATGCATCCTTGTAGGCTTGTTCGAGTTGCTGGTACTGCGGATTTTGTTCGACGTCTTTCTGGGATTGCGACGACTTCGAGTCGCGCGCTGTTTAGAAAAGCGGTGTAACGCCCTTTCCATAGCTGCTGGTAGGTGATCCACGGACGCTGTCCGAACTGCTCATCCCATAACGCCCAGAACAGCGTCGCCATGAGGATCAACATGGCAATGACGTAATGCGCCGCGTAAGACTTGCTTACAATCGGGTCATTCTCAGGGACGCGTTGCTCGGGCACCAGTTCCTCCCAGCGAGTCGTTCTTCAGTGGTCGTTGATCTCTAGTCGTTCGTCGATGGTCCTTGGTCGTTGGCCAAAACCGAAACCCAGTTGGCTTTTCCCAACGACCAAAGACCAACGGCCAACGACGGCTTCTACACGTTAAACCAAGGCGTAATCCACACGTACTTGATATTCAATGCCAGACGCAATGCCATTTTGAGCGGCAATGCGACCATGCTGAGCACGAAAAATACCATGATGGAATACTGCAGCAAGCTCATCCGCTTGTAGTCTTTCGGGTTGTAGCGGCGGAACAACGCGTGAACGACGAATCCGCCCACGACGTAAAAGCCGCCAACGACCACCGCGCCGAAAATCGCTTTGGCCAGGTTCGATGTGAGCCCGAAAAGATCCGGCAGATCGCGGTTCACCTCATAAATCAGGCGATTGTGGTCCCACGTCTGCCCCGGCCAAAACCACTGCCAACCAGGACCGCGGATGAACGTCCCGATAATGATCATCGCGATCCACAGAATGATGAATCCGAACAGAAACGTCCCAATGGAAAATTTGCGCTGCTTCCAGGTGTAATAGCCGCTGCCCAGTGGGTTGGTGTCGATATAGGGAATGACCATCAAGCCGACAATGATCAGTGTGGGCATGACGACGCCGGCAATCCACGGATCGAAATAAACGAGCATCTCCTGCAATCCCAGAAAGTACCAGGGCGCCTTGGCCGGATTCATGGTCAGATTGGGATTTGCGGGTTCTTCTAACGGCGCGTTCAATGTGATCGACCAAACCATCAGAATGATGGTGACGATCATGGCGGCGAGAAACTCAATACGCAGCAGAAAGGGCCAGACGTGAATTTCCTTTTGCCAACCCGGACGGAATGGCCACGACTTGCGATGGTGCGTTTTGGCCATCGCCGGATTGGTTTCCAGTTCGCCGATCAGATCGTCGTTGGCCTTGGCCTGTTTCCACGCCAGATAAATGTAGAAAACGAGCAGAGGAATCAGCCCCACGATGGGCACGTTGTCGGGCGCCGAACAGATCTCCCAAAGTTGTCGCCAATCCATAATTGCTCCCTAAGGTGCCACTGCTACAAACCTTGTGGGGACGGGTCTTCGACCCGTCCGAGTCGAGCGAAGCTCGACAGTTTTGATCCTGTAGCGCCGGCGCCCGCCTGCACAAACCCTGCCGAGCCTTGCTCGGCCTGGACGGGTCGGAGACCCGTCCCTACACAGTCCCGGACTACTTCTTCGGCTCTTTCACTTCTGAAGCCAGCATCACCGGCGCCGGACCAGAAATCCCGCCATCTTTTCTAACTCGCCAGAAGTGCACAATCATCAGTACGGAAGCCACGATCGGAATACCGATGCAATGCCATATATAAGATCGCAGCAAGGCATTGGCATCGACGATCGAGCCGCCCAGCAGCCCGAACCGCACGTCATTGTATGGGGTCATCCCCAGCATGTGGCCGAACGGACCTTCATTGCCCAAACCCGGCGTGGCTCGCGCCATGTTCGTTCCCACGGTGACAGCCCAGAATCCCAGCTGATCGTCAGGCAGCAGGTACCCGGTAAACGAAAGCAACAGTGTGAAAACCAGCAGCAGCACGCCGATATTCCAGTTAAATTCACGGGGCTTCTTGTACGAACCGGTGAGAAAGACACGGAACATGTGCAGCCAGACCGCAATCACCATCAAGTGCGCCGCCCAGCGATGCATGTTTCGCAGCAACTTGCCGAACGGAACATCGTGCTCGAGATAGAGCACGTCGCGAAACGCCTGCACCTTGCTGGGGTGGTAATAAAACATCAGCATCACGCCGGTCAGCGTGAGAACTATAAACAGGTAGAACGTAATTCCGCCCATACCCCATGTGTAGCTGTAACGCACTGCATCCCGGTTAATTTTCGCCGGATGCAGGTGGAGGAATACGTTCGACAGCACCCCCAAAGCGCGATTACGCGGAGTGTCGTCGTGTTTGTGGCGAAAGATTGAGGTGTAGACCTGGGTCTTGGTCGGATCTTTCAGACCTTCGACCTGCTCTTTGGCCTTTGCCGGGAAGTCGGTCTTGATCGACGCGACATCCTCTTTTACGCCGGCCTTTACTTTCTCCAGAAGGCCGACCTGCTTGCCGTTCTTCCCGTTTCCGTTCTCTTCAGGCATTTGAACCTCTCTGATCTCATGTGGGCCGGGTCTTCAACACGGCCAGGTCGAGCAAAGCTCGACAATTCTTCGCGCCAACCTCGTGCTGACTAAGTCGGCAGAAACGCCCCCGGATCATTGAACGCGCTGGGTTGTCCCTTCGGCCATTGATAAAGCTTAGACACATCCACCAGAATCTGACCGTCCGGTGCGATCTCCACCTTCGCGCGATCCATGGGACGGGGTGCCGGTCCTTCGAAGTTCACACCTTCGCTGTCGTAACCGCTGCCGTGGCAGGGGCACTTGAACTTGTTCTCGGCGGGCTTCCAGTCGGGCGTGCATCCGAGATGGGTGCAGCGCGCATAGATCACAAAAATCCGATCCGGAGTGCGGTCTACCCAGATGCGGAACTTTTGCTGAAATTTGGTATCGACTCCCAAACCGAAGTCAGCGGGATACCCAATCTTGAATGAAGTGGCAGGCTCGAACAGAGTTCGCGGCAGAAAGAATCGAAAGAAAGCGATGAACCAGGCCATCATGAAGGCCGCAAATGCCGCCCATGCGAATCGCCGTCGCCCCTGGTTGATGTCGTTGTCCTCGGGTCCCACCGTCGCCAAGCCTGCGGCCGCCGCTGCTCGAGAGGTCCCGACCGCTGGGGTCCCTACGTAGGTGGTGGATTCTCCGCTGCGAGACACAGACGCTGCCGCCGACGGCGGACCCGCCGCAGGTCGAGCAGCTGCCGGAACTGGTTTGGCTGTCGGCGCTGTAGCGACGGCGGCGGGTGCCGCGGGCGCTGCTGTCGCTTCGGGCTCACCCAAAAGCGCAGCTACTTCGGAAGCATTGAGAGCCGGTAAGCTTTTGCGTCCGCGCCGCGCCTGCTCAGCGGCGATCGTGGATTTGCTCCACTTCTTTCCTTCGGCAACCCACTTGGCAACTTCCGCGCTGATAGGGCCGCTCGCGATCGCCGCCACCGGGGCCGCCGCAACTGAGGCAGCTGCCGCAGGAACGGGAGCCGCAGCGGGAGGAGCGGTTTCCTCTACTGGCTCGCCAAGTAGTGCGGACATCTCCGCGTTATTCAGAGGCGTCAGGCCTTTTCGTCCACGCCGCGCCTGTTCGGCGGCAATCGTGGACTTGCTCCATTTGTTCCCCTTGGCAACCCACGCGGCGACTTCTTCGCTGATTCCTCCTGCTGCTGCAGGAGGTGCAGCAGCTACGGGTGCGGCGGCTGGAGGTGCTGCTGCTGGAGTTGACGGTGCCGGCCCAGAGGCGGCGGGCGCAGGGACAGATGAGACCCCAGCCCCGCCTTCTTCCCATGGCATGGGCTGCCCGGCCTTCAGGGCTTCAATATCGGCGTCAGTGAGCAGCGTCAGCCCTTTGCGCTGGCGATACGCCTGCTCCATTCCAATTACGGAGTTATTAAGTGCCGGTCGAGGCAAGGGCGGTAGATGCCCGAGGATTCCGGTCTTCGACTCGTCTGCCATCGGTTCCTTCACTCCTCTAAGAGCTCAGTCACCACGACTTCGGTATCACGATCTCTTCGGCCCAGAACGACTTGGTTCGGGCGAACAGCTTAACTTTTCAGACTCCGGTCAGATCGCCGCGGCTGTTTCTAGTCCGCCGCGACCAGGAGATCATTATTTCTTTCCCGATCATTTCTCTGTCGGTCCGGACCAAAGCCTAAAGCGTTCTCCACCAGATCCGCCAGTGCAGCAATAAATGTCGGTGAATCATTCAATCCCGCCGTCATCTCAAACTGCTTGATTCCGAGGGCAGTAGCTTCTTCGCGCGCCTCGTGATCGATCTCTCCCAGGGTCTCGACGTGATCGGAAACGAAAGCGATGGGCACAACGCAGACTTCATTCATGCGCTCTTCTGCGAGATCTCGAATCGTCCGGTGAAGTGATGGCTGCAGCCACTTGCTGGCACCAACCTTACTCTGATAGCAGAGACGGTGCCGGTTCGGCCATCCTCCCCGCTGCATGACCAGTTCGACAGTCTCCTCAATATGCCGCTGATAGGGGTCGCCCTTTGCGATCACGGCAAGGGGAACGCTATGCGCACTGAAAACAATCTCCGCGCGGCTGGAGTCGGGGAAGCGTGTCAGCGCCTCATCTACTTTTTCTACCAGGGCATCCAGATAAAGCGGATGACGATAGAACGGCTCTATGCAGTGCACTGGGGTGTCGTCGTGAAACAGGCGCCGCCACTCGTTGAGGCTGCTGCCGGTGGTTGTGCTCGAATACTGGGGATAAAGAGGAAGCAGCACAATTTCGTCACAACCCGCCGCCTGGATCTGCTCAATCGCTTCCGCGGTAAATGGATGCCAGTAACGCATGGCCACGAAGCAACATACATCCATGCCATCGCCGGCCAGCTTCGCCTCGAGGGCGCGAGCCTGTTGCTCGGTAAAACGCCGGATCGGCGAAGCCCCGCCGATCGCCTCGTAGTGGTGTTGAACTTTCTTGGCGCGGGTCGTAGAGATCAGCTTGGCTAGCGGCTTTCGCCCGATACGGGCAAACGGGAAATCGATAATGTCAGGATCACAGAAGAGATTGAATAGAAAAGGTTCAATTGCGCCTGGCGTGTCGGGGCCGCCGAGCTGGAAGAGAACTACACCTACTCGCCGTGTTGGCTTCACCATCCCCCGGGTATCCTTGAAGAAGGAGGATGTTACTCAAAATCTGTACACCGCGTCAACGTGGGAGTTTGCGCGAACCAAATTATTTCGGCGCGTGGAGGACTTCAACCTTGTCTCCGATTTCGATTCTCATCAAATCTTCGCCCACTTCCAATGGCCCGGAATAAGTTTTTCTGGTGTGCGCAACGATGTCCTTTGCGTCGAACGGCACCACGTGGGTAAAGACCGCAAGCCGGGGCTTCACCCGGCTGAAGACCGTTCCCGCTTGTTCTGTAGTGGTGTGGTGATCGATCACTCTCTGTTTTTGTTCTTCAGTGTAGAAGTGGTCGCTCGCTCGATATGCGTCGGGATCCAAAACCTCGTGAACCAGCACATCTGTGCCTTGAGCGAACCGAACCAGGTTCTCGCTGTACCTGGTGTCTCCGGAAATCACCACCGAGTGTCCAGCATAGTCGACGCGGTAGCCGAAGGCTGGTTTCACAGGCGCGTGATCGACAGTAAACGCGGTGACCTTCACTTCGCTGCTCTGGTAAATCACACCCTGTTCAATATCTTTGGCAACAACTACGACGCCTTGCGCGGGGAGTTTTTCATCTACGTCGCGCCGGACATGGATGTCGAATTGGTATGCCTGCTCCAGGTGAGACATCATTTCCGTTGTCCCCGCTGGTCCCCACACACGGAGCGGAGTGCTTCTGCCGAAGATCCAGCCAGTTAAATAAAAGTCCGGAATTCCGACGATATGATCGGAATGCAGGTGAGTCAGGAATAAGGCGGTCATCTCAGAAAAAGGAACTTTGAGTTGATACAGCCGCTGCGTCGCGCCGCGGCCGCAGTCGAATAGTAGCTTCTCTTTTCCCGCCTCGACCAGGATGCTCGGGCCGAAACGCTCCATGACCGGAGCCGGATAGCCGGTGCCCATTAACGTGACCGTCAGATTTTGTGAGGAAGCGATACCAGCGAAGTTGACGACCGCAAGTGCCAACAGCAAAGCCTTCAGCCATGCGCGGCACTGGCCATTGCCGTCCATGGTTTTATGCATGAGACGATTCGGCCTGCGTAGGAACGTGAGTGGCCGTTTCCATGAATTCAATAATGGAATCCGCGAACTCCGAGGTTCCGGCCTTTCCGCCGACGTCGCGAGTGGTCTTGTCCTTGGTGCGATAAACCTTCTCCAGCCCATCATGGATCATGTCAGCGGCCCGGTGTTCGCCCAGGTGGCGAAGCATGAGTTGCGCCGAGCGGATGACTGCGGTCGGGTTGGCCATGTCTTTTCCCGCAATGTCGGGAGCGGAACCATGCACCGCCTCGAAGATGGCGCAGTGATCGCCGAGATTGGCGCTGGGAACGAAACCTAACCCGCCCACGAATGCGGCACAGAGATCGGAAATAATATCGCCGTAAAGATTTTCCATCACCAGCACATCGTACTGATATGGATTCATCACCAATTGCATGCAGGTGTTGTCCACGATGTGCTCGCCGTAAGTGATCTCCGGATATTCCTTGGCGACGTTGCGGGAACAGCGCAGAAACAGGCCATCCGAAAGCTTCATGATGTTGGCTTTGTGAATGGCGTGAACTTTCTTGCGATGATACTTGCGCGCATATTCGAAGGCGAAACGCGCGATTCGGGTGGAAGCCTTTTCAGTGATGATCTTCAGGCTCTCGACCACACCCGGAACCACTTCGTGCTCGATCCCTGAATAAAGACTCTCAGTATTTTCCCGAACGATAATCAGGTCTACGTCAGGATAGCGGGTAGGGATATGAGGCAAGTTTCGAATCGGGCGAAAATTGGCATATAACTCGAACTTCTTGCGCAGCGCGACATTGATACTGGGGAAGCCTTCGCCCACCGGCGTAGTAACTGGCCCCTTGAGTCCGACGTGTGTGCGTTCGATCGATTCGATGAGTTCTTTCGGAATGTATTCGTGATACTTCTCAAATGCCTCGGCCCCGGCTTGAAAAGTTTCCCACTCGAATTTCAGTCCAGTAGCTTCCAGAATGCGAACGGTGGCCTGCGTAACCTCTGGTCCGATGCCGTCGCCGGGTATAAGCGTGATCTTGTAAGCCATGATCCTATGTGGTCAACCTAACAACCCTCAACTCTTTACCAATCCCTTGGCGCGAACTTCGACCGGATCCTTACTCTTCAGCAAGTCTTTCAACTCGGTCATGAATTCCTGCACGTCCTTGAAATCCAGATAGACAGACGCGAATCGAACGTAGGCCACTTTGTCGTAGCGGCGAAGCCGGTTCATGATCAACTCGCCTACTTCACTTGTTTTGCGTTCGCGTTCGGCTGAGTCAATTACGAAGCCTTCGGCCTCGTTCACGATCTGCTCCAGCCGGCTGATCGGAACCGGGCGCTTCTCGCATGCCCGCAGCAAACCATTCAATACTTTCTGGCGGTCAAATTTTTCCCGGCGACCATCCTTCTTCACCACCATGTAGGGGATTTCGTCGATCCGCTCGTAGGTCGTAAAGCGTTTGCCGCACTTCAGACACTCGCGGCGTCGGCGAATGGAATCTGCTTCCTTGCTCTCGCGCGAATCCACTACTTTGTCATTTTCAAAACCGCAGAAAGGGCACTTCATGTCAGACGGGAGTCTTCAACTTGCATTGTAACAGGCGAGGAATAACGGACGTGGCTCACGCATCAAGCCCGGGCGCGATAAATGCCACGGTTTTCTGAGTGTTCGTCACGCGATGATTAACCCGCGGGCGGCGCGACCGCTTCCGCCTCTTCATGGTGGCTCTCTTCTGAGAGTTGCCTCAGCGACAAGCGTTCCCGGTGCGCGAGCAACAGTCCCGTGGGGATCACGGCAACGAACGTCACCAGCCAGAGCATGATTCCACAACTGGCAGCCAATTCCTTGGGCACATCGAAGATGTGTTCGAGGGCGGCGATGGTCGCAAGCTGTGAGCCCCCGCCAACACCAGGGAGTTGGATTACAGACCCTACCATGCTGGACCCCATCAGCAGGAGCACCTGGCTCTGGGGGATTTCGAGATCCTCGGCGTGGTACGAGTGCGTCACTTCCTTGTACGCGACCGCAATGATGGCCCACATGGCTACTGAAACGACCGCCAGCATCACAAATGACCAGGCGTCATGAATGGTATGCAAGCCCCCGCGAAATTCCCGAATCCGGACCGCGACCCGTTGGCCAAGATTGGATGCTACGTGGGCAAATCTGCGTTCAACCCAGTTTGCTAACGCGTCGCCCATTCGGCTGACCACGATCGCCCCGATGGTCAAGCCCGTCGAAAGGACGAGAAATACCAGCGCGGCCTCCTGAAAGCTTCGGTGATAGGCAAGTCGCTTGGGTGCGGTGGCCAGGAAGGCGGCCAGTACCAGCAGGAGAGTAAATGCTGCAACGTCAAAGATTCGCTCTACGGCCCAGACCGCCAATTGCGAAGAAAACGTCAATTTCTCCCGCCGGGCAATCAGATAGGGGCGAATCAATTCCCCCGGGCGCCCCAGCAGCGCCAGTCCGGTAAACCCGACAAGCGTGGGTGAAACCATGTTCCACGTCGAAGCTTGCGGACGCACCGGCCGCAGGAAAATCTTCCATCGCAAAGCTCGAATGATGTACGCGACGTAGATCAGAGCGACTGCATGAAACAGGTGGTAAATATGCGGAGGCTTGCCCAGGTCTCGGCTTTCCCTCCAGAAGGTGGCCCAGTCGAAGTGGCGCCAGGTTCGAAATTGCATGTAAACCAGCGTCAAGAAGACAATAAACGCCAGCGCATATAAGAAAATACGTTTTCTGTCCATTATGGAGTGAAGAACCCGAACGGAGGGAACAGCGCCGAGCGCGGGACTGTCCCTTTGCTAAATGACAGGCAAATCGCCCAAAGCAACTGATTCAAGGTAAATGACGCCGAGGCGCGGGTCAACGCGCAGTCGGGGACGTGGGGGCGGGAAGTGCGGCTTGCTTCACCATCGACGGCTGCTCGTGGGTCTTCTTTGCTGCATTCGCTTTGAGAGTTGCCGCTGCCGCTTTACGCTCCGCCAGCTTCTTGCGGTTGTAGTCACGAACGATTTTTGCCACGTAGACTCGCGTCTCATAGTAGGGAGGCACGCCCCGATATTGCTCAACCCGCCCCGGGCCAGCGTTATAGGCAGCCAATGCTTTGACGACGTCGAAGTTGAAGCGCTCCAGTAGTTCACTGAGATAACGCGTGCCTCCCTCGACATTGGCACCCGGATCGAATGAGTTGGAGACGCCCAGTTTTGAGGCGGTTCCAGGCATGAGCTGCATCAGCCCTCGCGCCCCTTTGGGAGACACCGCGCGAGGATTGAATCCGCTCTCGGCGTGAATCACGCTGTTGATGAAATCCGGATCGATGTGATGGCGGTCGCTGATGGTGTTGATGACTTCGTTCAGGCTTTGCGGCTTGGAGGGCGTCGTCAGAGTTGGAGCTAGGGTCGCAACCGCAGGGGGTGGCACCGGCAAGGACTCGTCTTTCTCAAAGCGTTCTATCTGGGCGGTCTCAATATCGACATAGCTCGAATTTCCCGCACCCATGTAGAGGCGTGTCACCGCACCCAGGTTTTCGCGCCGCTCGTGTCGAACCGTGAATCCGTTGCGCAGGATAGCAAGATCAGTGGCAAATACCGGCAGCGCGAAAAGCAAGAGTCCGAGCGCAATTCCGAGTTTGTTCAACTTCTGCATTGCACCTGATCTTCGCGCCGACAACCTACCGGACGTCGTTACGGCGTCTCTTCCGCGGCGACTCCATGCTCCATGCCCAATACCTGCTCGATGGCCGCCGCCACACCGTTCTGGTCGTTGGAGAGCGTGACCGTCCAGCCGTCGCGCCGAAGTTCTGGCGACGCATTCCCCATGATAAACGGCACCCCGGCGAAGGCAAGCATTTCTATGTCGTTGAAATTGTCACCAATGGCCATGACCTGTTCGCGAGGGATGCCCCGATAATTGGCCCAGCGTTCCAGTGCGTGACCCTTGGAACAGCCACGATTCAGGACGTCGACGATCGATAGATCCCGAACATCGTACTCAGTGCGCAGGACCATGATTTCCAGCCCACTCTCAGCCAGCGCCGTCTGAGCTCGCTTCATGAGCGCGATTGGTCCGCAAAACATAGCTTGGACGGGATCGGCGGTGAGGGATTTCTCGATCGGGATCACGAAATCGATGTATTGCAGGTTCTTTTCGAGCCAGCGCTGGATGCTGGTGTTCAATTCCTTCATGTGCTCAAGAACAATGGCGCCTTTGCCTTCGGTATCGAAGGTCAGGACTGTATTTCCTCGAAATTCCCGCATTTTCGCGCAAAGTTTCCGGCAGGTTTCAGCAGGGAGCAGGTCCCGGTGAAAGGTCTCTCCCGCCAGGGATCGGGTAATCGCGCCATTCGAACTGATCACCCATAAATCGAAGCCAAGCTGCTGGACGATCGGAAGGGCGAAAGTATGACGCCGGCCCGTCACCACCACGATCTCTATGCCTTCGGCACGAGCCCGGTGCAGCGCTGCCATGTCGATTGGCGAAATCTGAAATTCCGGATTCAGCAAGGTTCCGTCAATATCGAGTGCCAAGAGGCGGATGGGAGGGTTCACTTCAACGATTCTAGCATCGGGCCTTAGCCTTACGGGCGAGGACTGCGGCCCGGATCTCGCATCGGCATTTAGCCAAAGGCGAATGAGATTTGTGGCCCAGCCGGGGCACTTCGGCCACAACGAACCCGCGTACTATACTGCTGCATCACCGCATGGGATCGCTACTATTTTTCGCTTTTTCGTGGTGGGGCATCCTGTTGCAGGCGTTCGCGATTATTCACTTTATCCGGCGCCGGCCGGACACCTTCTGGCTGTGGATCATTCTCATCGGTGGCTGGCTCGGGGCGCTGGTCTACATATGCGTCGAAGCTTTGCCTGACGCTGGCCTGCTGCGGCAATCCTTCAAGGTCTTCCCCCGACGCAAACGTATTCGCGAGCTTGAGTCGGCCATTCTCGACAATCCATCCGCCGGAAATTACGAGGAGCTCGCCGATCTGTACCTTGAGGAAGGGCAGTTTGCCCGGGCACGCCAAGCTTACGACAAGTCCATTTCGTCACGTACCGACTCACCGGACCCGTTCTACCGCCGGGGCGTTGCTGCCATCCAGATGGGTGACTTTGCCGCCGCTCTACCAGACCTGGAGCGCGTGGCCTCGGAAGATCCCACTTACGACTTTCATCGTGCCGCTGGACTGCTGGCCCACGCCTACGCCAATACCGGACAACCGGAGCGAGCCGATGCGTTGTTTCAGCAGGTGACGAAGATTTCCACGTCCTCCGAGACCTATTACAACTACGCCAGCTTTCTCGCTTCCAAGCAAAGAACTGCCGAAGCGCGGCAATGGGCCCAGCAAATCCTGGCCAAGAAGCCCAACATGCCCGGATATCTGCGCCGCCGCGAGCGGCCGTGGTTTCGCAAGGCGAATGCACTGCTGAACCGGCTCCCCGCATGAATGTTAAACTCTCCCTTCGATGGCTCCCATCGCCCATCTTGAGTGCACCAAATGTGGTGCACATCTTAAAACCGACCATCCCCAGACGATATGTCCCGAAGATGGGGGCGTGCTCTATGTTCGCTATGACCTCGCAAACCTGAAGCGCAACTTTAAGCGTGAATCATTGGCTGGCCGCCCAGCCACCCTTTGGCGGTATGCAGAAGTTCTTCCTGACGCTCAACCCGTATCCCTCGGTGAAGGCTTCACGCCGATGCTGCCCAGCCGGGAATTTCCCGGAGTCTTTATCAAGGATGAGGGCTTGAACCCGACCGGGTCTTTCAAGGCCCGGGGAATGTCGGTCGCCGTCACCATGGCGAAGGCATACGGACTGAAAAAACTAGCGGCGCCCTCCGCCGGGAATGCTGCCAGCGCTCTGGCTGCTTATGCGGCGTGCTGCGGGCATCGAAGCGCATATTTTCATGCCTCGGGATGTACCGCTGGCTAACCGCGTCGAATGCGAAACTTACGGAGCGCAAGTGACCCTGGTGGACGGTCTCATCAGCGATTGCGCCCGTATGGTGGCCGAGCGCAAAGAGAAAGAAGGATGGTTTGATGTTTCCACCCTGAAAGAGCCATTCCGGGTCGAAGGCAAAAAGACCATGGGGTACGAAGTTGCCGAGCAACTCAAGTGGAAAATGCCCCAGGGAATTATCTATCCCACGCGGCGGAGGGGTCGGGCTTATCGGCATGTGGAAGGCATTCGACGAGATGGAAACCCTAGGCTGGATCGGCCCCGAGCGCCCCAGAATGGTCTGTGTGCAGTCTGCTGGTTGCGCCCCGATTGTTAAAGCTTGGGATGAAGGCAAGCCGAGTTCCGAATTTTGGTCCGGAGCGGCCACCTCCGCAGCTGGTCTCCGCGTCCCCAAAGCCTACGGAGACTACCTCGTTCTCGACATTCTGTCGAAAAGCGGAGGCACAGCGGTATCCGCGACTGACGCCGAAATCATGGAGGCGCTAGGGCAATGGGCACGAAACGAAGGAGTTTTTGCCGCTCCGGAAGGAGCCGCGTCCCTAGTGGCATATCGCAAATTGCGGGCGAACGGGTTCTTCGCCGCCGAAGACACAGTTGTTTTGTTCAATACCGGATCAGGATTGAAATATCTCGACGTGGTTGATGAATACAAAAACCGGAAGAAAAGCGGGAAAACGCCAGCTTCGCGCCAAATCGGCGGGATCATCGGCCCCTACTAAGTAGCCAAGCGCGGCGTCGTCTTCGTGCTACATTTCCCTCAGCGCATCCACGATTTGTCGAATCCGGTGTATTGAATCCATGGAACAGCGGCTGATCCTCATCAATCTGCTGATCAAGCTGGGCGTGGCCGCGGCCGCTGCCAGCATTCTTGGCCGCTCGGTTGAGTTCAAATCTCTGCTGTTCCGCGATGAGCGCGCTCTGAAACAGAAGATCTATCTAGTGCTCGTGGATCGGCATTCCGCTGGCTCTCGGGGTATGGGTCCGGTTCGGCGCGAGGAGCTTTGTTGCCGGAGATCTGTCTTTTGAAACCACCGTGTTGCTGGGCGTGATTGCCGGCCGGTTTACCGGCGTACTGGGCGGTGTTCTGCTGGCACTTCCGGCGCTGTGGCACGGTGAATGGGCGACGCTGCCGTTCAACGTGCTGTGCGGTTTTGTGGCCGGACAGTTGCGCAACTTCGCGCCCAATCGGGAAGATATCTGGTCGTTTTCTCCGTTTGTTGACCTCAGCATCTACCGCTGGATGCGGCGCAACCTGCCCAAGCCGCAGCCTTTCGACTGGCAGACCATGTTTTTCATTCACCATCGTGGCGCTGCGCTTTGTGCAGACCGAACTATCGCGTCTTGTCCCGCGCGCCACATTCAGCCTGGAAAGCCCAACCTGGTGGGTAGATCTTGTTGATTTATGCCACCTCGGTCACTGTCATCGGGATCGAACTGAAAATCTGGAACAGCGTGCGGCTGCAGATCAAACTGGAAGAACAGGAGCACCTGCTGCTGCAGCGCCCGCATGGCGGCGCTGCAGAACCAGATCAATCCGCACTTTCTTTTTAATACTCTGAATTCAGTTTCCTCGCTGGTGCGGTTCGATCCCGACACCGCGCGCGAGTTGATCATCAAGCTGGCCAACATCCTTCGCCGCCTGCTCCACAGCAGTGACGCCTTTGTGCCGCTGCAGGAAGAAATTGAATTTCATCGACAACTATCTCGACATCGAAGTGGTCCGCTTCGGCTCGCGACAAGCTTCGAGTGGTGAAAGAACTTGATCCGACTTCGCTCGACGCGATGGTTCCCAGCATGCTGCTGCAGCCGCTGGTTGAAAATTCCATCAAGCACGGGCTCTCGTCAAAAATTGACGGCGGCAGCATCTATCTGCGCAGCCAGCTTTCCGATTCGCACGCTGACCATTGAAGTGGAAGATGATGGCGTGGGCATGGGTTCGGCCACTTGCTGGAACGTCCTGCAGGACTTGGGCGGGAATGGAATTGGAATGGCGAATGTCGCCGAGAGG
This sequence comes from Terriglobia bacterium, assembly GCA_963765715.1. Classification (GTDB taxonomy): domain Bacteria; phylum Acidobacteriota; class Terriglobia; order Terriglobales; family Acidobacteriaceae; genus JAIQFF01. The sequence continues at coordinate 35,225 of CAVXXN010000013.1, read as the reverse complement.
CTTAAAGTTCTTGTACGGCGAAACTGCCCGCATGACCATCGACAGCCGTAAGGGAAGGGAACTCTGGTCAGGTTGCGGCTTCCTATCCTGCCAGGACGGATGCGAATTGCCGAAGCTTTCTACGAAGAACGTTCCAGCACCCGCCGGTAGAACTCTTCATATTGCGGAATAATCCTGGTGGCGCAGAAGCGCGCCTGCGCGACCGCCTCGCGGCATGGCTTCGCCATTTCGCGCAGTGCGCTTATCGTCTTTCAAGAATATCGATGGCATAGCGGGCCATGGTTTCCACATCACCTACCGCTGCCAGGAACCACTTTTTCCGTGCTCAATCGACTTCTGGGACGCCGCCGACATTGGTGGCTATAGGCACGACTTCCGCATGCCATCGCCTTCAAGCGCTGCCAGGCCGAACGATTCCAGTTCACTCGGCATGAGCAGAACATCCGCAATCCCCAGCTTCTCGTGAACCTGCTCCCGCTTGCCGAGAAAGATTACGTCGTTGTGAATGCCTTTCTGCACCGCCAGCCATTCGGCGCGGAGCGGTCAGGGCCGTCGCCCATCATGCAGCAGCTTTGCGGGAACTCTGTTTGCGCACGCGATCAAAAATTTCGATCACATCAGTAACGCGCTTGACCGGACGAAAATTCGACACATGAACCAGAATGCGCTCGCCGTTGGGAGCATACTCCGCCTCAGCTCGGCAAGCGTTCTCGCCTCGTGCAATACACATCGCAATTAACGAAGTTGTAAATCACCTCGATGTTGTTGCGAATGTCGAACTCGCGCAGCGTCCGCTCCCGCAGATATTGCGAAATCGCGGTGACTCCGTCGCTTTGCTTCAATCGAAAACCGGGTGATCGGAAGATAAGAGCGATCCAGTCCGACCAGAGTGATGTCGGTGCCGTGCAGCGTGGTCACGAAGGGCAGCTTGCGTTCCTCGGGCCTGGCGGCCAGCATTTGGCGCGCCAGCAATGCGCTCACCGAATGCGGAATCGCATAATGCACATGCAGCAGGTCAAGATCGTAGAGCTCCGAAACCTCCGCCATGCGCGTGGCCAGAGCCAAATCGTAGGGCGGATAGTCGAACAGCGGATATCGGGAGACTTCGACTTCGTGATAGTGAATATTGGGATGAGGGCCGCTCAGGCGAATGGGCTGCGCATAGGAAATGAAATGGATTTCATGTCGCGCTCTGCGCCAGTTCCAGTCCCAGTTCGGTGGCGACTACACCGCTGCCGCCGTAGGTGGGATAACAGGTGATGCCGATTTTCATTCCTGTTCCTTCCACTCCGCCGAATCGGTGTCCCGGTGTCAGATTCGATGGCCGATGCCAACCGAGGATTCAGATATTGACTGGGTATTTCATTCGGGCGGATTCAAGCGGGCTTATCCGAGAAGAATACGGGAGCTAGAAGACACCGGGTACGTTTCGGGAAGGCTCCGACTGGGCGGCCATGGCATCAATGTGCCGTTGCAGCCGTTCCTGTATCGCGGGGTCGAGGCCGGTAAACTCAATTCCCATACCCACTCCGCCGTCACAGGTCCTGACCAGGGCTGGGGTGGAAACCTGCTCGGATCCCAACCAAAATGTGATGGTTAGAACCTTGCCGATTGGAAAGGGCAACATACTCTCCACATAACACCCCCCACCGTTCACGTCGGCGGTCTTCGTCTTCATGGGTGCGCCGCCGCCTTTTTCGTCGCGGATTTCGATCGACAACGGTACCCGCTGCCGCGAAAACCGTCTCTTGTCCTCGGTGCCCGGCGCGCTTCTGGGAGCTTGCGGAGCGGCCATTGGCACTTTCAACTCCTCCTGCCAGGGACAGGGCTGCCCTTCCAGCATTTTTACTCCCGCATCGATTTTCTGGACCGGGCCGGCATCCACCACCCATACGACTTTGCACCGGGTCTTCTGCTCGCCAAACTGTATCGCTACGACCTCTCCTGGCTTTAGCTGCTTCTCCAGACCGGCAACCCGCGCGCCATGCAAGCTGATATTGCGCGCCTGGGCTTTTTGGAAGAAGGGACGGCCTTCCGCGTCCATTCCAAAGACGCGGATCGGGAGATTCACGTCGACTCGGGGCTCTGGTTCCGTCGGCATGCGATTGTTGGTATTACGCTGAACTTACTAAACTTTTAGCATTAAATCACACCTTGCGGAACTTCAGCCCTGGGTTGGGTTGAGACTTCGGCTTCCGGTGTTGTCCGGATTCATGCCGAACCCTGCAGTTCCCTGTAGGAGATGATCTCGATTTCTTTTGCCGCCAGCAATTCACGAGTTGCCGCTGAAGTGAGAATGCGTAATTCCTGCTCACGAGATGCCCGGAGCCGGGTGTGAATGTTTTGCAAATCGGCATCGTTATATCCGGGATGACAAACCAGTTCCCAAACTCCGTCTGGGAGATGCTCTACCATGCGGTGCAGCAATCGCTCGTCCAGTGAGCCTGTTGCCACGATGGCGATGGTGCCGTCGGGCGTAAGGATTCCCGCTTCACGCACAGCGTCACGAAATTGCCTGGCCATACTTCCGAGGAGTCCGACCTCAGCCCAGCGACGCCACAGGCTCGGGCTGGCAGCGAGCTGCGCACCCCGAATGTGTTCGAACGGATTTCGTATCGCTTTGACGCCACACGCTCGTGCCGCCCGAAGAAGAGGCTTCAAGACTTGTGGAAACATGTGGGTGTGCTTATGGGAGTCAAGGTGAGTAACTGCTATCCCGGACGCTTGCAGTTTGCCGATTTGCGCCTTGGCTTCCGCTTCGATTTCATCCGGGGCCAAACGGCCAAGCAAGGCGAGTGCGGCGAACTTGCCGATGCCCTCCGTGAATCGGGGATTCCCTACTGTGCTGGTTCCCGAATCAATAAGACTATGCGAGGAAGAATTCTGGACCAGCGGGGTGCCGTCGACCAGAACAATGTGGCAGCCCACGCCTAGCCGCGAGTGGGACTTCGCCAGTAAAACCGCATCGTTGAATGCCTGTCCGTTGGCCATCAAGGTGGCCGAGTTCACAATGCCGCCGTCGTGCGCCTCAATGATGGCGCGATTCACGCCCGCGGTGAGACCGAAATCGTCAGCGTTAATGATGAGGCGACGCACCGTACCAGTCTAGCAGCGCGCTATCGCACCGATGCTGCGCAGCCTGATACGCAAGCGTTCTCGAAAATAAGCTCAACGAAGGCGCGGATGATATTTCTCAGTGCGTGATGTGGCCGGTAACAACCAGCAGGGAGGCAGCTACGTTCAGTGCTCCTAATAACAATCCCCAAATGACGTGCGATCCTAGAGAATTCACGGGCAGGCCCAGCGAGTTGAACAATTTTGCGGAGTCCAATCCGACCCACAACGAGACCAGTGCCCAAACACCCCCGTATATGGCCGGGAGTTGCAGTAACTTCGAGTGAGGAGAGTCGGCGAGAGGATTGATGGTCAGGAAAAGCACTACGCACGGCACCGACAAAAGCATGGCGAAAAGAAGTACGCTGCCCGCTGCCGCCGCCCGTGAAATAAACGGGCTATCTCTCGCGAGCAGGTGGGAACCTTCCCTGGCCGAACGCAACCTGCCGTCTTGACGCGCAACGCTGAACTTGGGAAAACTACTATCAGTTCCGGGGCGACTCTCTCCGTCGGGAGCGATAGCCTTGCCAACGTTCTGCGCTGCGTCAAGCATGTGACCGTCCTTCCCTTAGTGTGGTGGTCTCCAATCAGGAGAACACCTTTTCGTGCGTACAAAAATCTTGCGGCTTAAGCGTCGCTTTCCCGACAAATCCAATTCCTGAAATGCGCTGACCGAGACCCATGCATTTCGATAAGGGCTAACCTCAGGCGCTAAAGCGCCCCGGGTAACGTGAGTTGTTGGCACGACTGAAGTCGTGCCCTTCCCCGGTTTGCACGGCCCTCCGCGGCCCGGATACGACCTTAGCGCCCAGGAATAGAGGGGCTCGTTTCCACGGTTTGCTACACTGAAATCAGAGCCAGAGGGCGGTTAGCTCAGCTTGGTTAGAGCGCCTGCCTTACAAGCAGGAGGTCGCAGGTTCGAGTCCTGCACTGCCCACCAACCCTTGGTTCCCGATCTCACGGAATTTCCTCAACGGAAACGTATCAGCAGGATGTCAGCCAACAAAGAATCGAAGGGGCGAGGGCTCGCCTTGGTTGCTACCCTCGTTTTCAATTCGGGATCAGTACCAGATTGGTTTGAATGAGGCTCTCTTCGTGTTTGGGAAAGAAGGGAAGCTTTAGTTGTTGCGGAACGTATGTTTCGAAGGGATAAATCGAGCTTACGTGATCCTCGTCTCGCGGCCGTGAGTCAACCTGGGGACTTCAGTCCCGAAGGATCTGGCGTGCACACAGGCACTGCGTGCCACACGCCAGATCCTTCGCAAGCTCAGGACGACCGCTCAACTAAAAGACGCGAGCGTTCCGGAACAATCCACCTTAGCGGCCGACTTCAAAATCGGCGCGGCAGCCGCGGTCGACCCAAATCCCGCGTCCGTCATAACCCCAGCTACGGCCCTGTTCGCATGCGGAGTCGCTATTTTGTTTTACCAGGCGTACTCCGCCACGCGTGTCTGCCTGGCAGTAGTGCCGGTGCATGTCATCGGATGAACATGAGACCACCTGTCCATGACCTCCACCGTAGCCATCGCCGCGATCACGGTAGTGGTCGTCGTGTCGCCGCTCGTCCACCGCGAAATCCGCTCGGCAGCCATGGTCGACCCAGACGCCTCGGTCGTCTTGTCCCCAACTGTAGCCTTCGCGACAGGGTGATTCGCTGCGCTGTTGCACCATGCGAACGCGTCCCGGAGCATTCGTCGAACAAGAATGCCGCTTGCCATCGTCAGACGAACACGACACAGTTTGCGCAACGCTGCGTGGAACGAAGATAGCGAGTGCGGCTATCACCAATCCGAATTGAACCAGATTCTTTGTGCTGAACATTCTCGTCCTCCTGGAAGTAACAACGATTTCGGTCAGAAATCTCGGACAGTGTTTCAGTGGCCGATGTACAGGGTGAAGAAGTACCTCCACTATATCTCCTGCGACTGCCAGGGGATGTATAGGAATGCTCACATCATAAAATTGAAAATCGCGCCCCGTCCTTTGTTACGACGCTTTCTTGCGTGGAACCTTCGCGCCTTTCTTACGGGCCTCCGAAAGTCCAATCGCTATTGCCTGCTTGCGGCTCTTCACTTTGCCACCTTTACCGCCCTTGCCGGAACGTAGTGTTCCGCTCTTTTTTCGGCGCATCGCACTGGCAACCGTTTTGCCTGCGGCTTTGCCATACTTGCGACTACTGGAGCGTTTTTTGGTCCCGGAACTCCTCTTCGTTGCCATGAAATTTCTCCAGGCGGCTTAGAGGAGAATCATGACAACCGGGTTGCTTGCAGCGGGTCCGTCCAGTTCAAGATGATGCCTTACGGTATCAACAGCAACTTGCCGATCGTTTTACGTCCCTCCAGATCCTCATGCGCTTTCCTGGCCTCTGCCAAGGGATAGATATGCTCGAATCGTAGCTTGAGTTTTTTCGCCGCGATCAATGCAAACAGGTCATCGGCACGGCTGTCGAGTTCTTCCCGGGAGGTAATGTAATTGCCCAACATTGGGCGTGTGAGAAACAGCGAGCCCTTCGTGGTGAGCGTCATTGGATCAAGTTGAGGTGCGGGGCCGCTCGAGCCTCCGAACAGAACCATCATTCCGCGCGGACGCAAGATGTTTAATCCCTTCTCAAAAGTCGTTTTGCCCACCGAATCGTAAACCACGTCGACGCCCTTGCCATTGGTGAGACGCTTGACCTCGACCTCAAAATCCGTCTTTGTGTAAAAAATGATTTCGTCAGCGCCAGCCTCACGAGCGAACTTGGCTTTTTCCTCCGTTGATACTGTGCCGATCACGCGGGCTCCGATGTTGTGCGCCAATTGCACCAACAAAAGCCCGACTCCTCCGGCCGCGGCGTGCACCAGCGCAGTATCGCCACGTTTCAATGGAAAAGTTGAATGCGACAGGTAATGAGCGGTCATGCCTTGCAACATGGTGGCAGCGGCTTCGCGATTGCTCACACCTTCCGTGATTGCGACAAGACGGTCAGCCGGCGCGGCGACGTACTCGGCATAACTTCCCTGAATCCCAGTCCAGGCCACCCGGTCTCCTACCTTTACAAGATTCACGGCGTCGCCCACGGCCGTGACGACCCCGGCGCCTTCTTGTCCAGCCACGAAAGGCAGTGGGACTTTGTAGCGTCCCTCGCGCTGGTAAGTGTCAATGAAGTTGATGCCAGCAGCCGCCACCTTCACTACCGCTTCGTTGTTCTTTGGTTGCGGAACCGGGAGGTCAACAAGTTCGAGCGCTTCTGGTCCGCCGGGTTGTTTTACCTGGATAGCTCTCATGTGCGGTTGGGCTCTTTCTGAACATCTGGAGATTCAAAGCCTACGGGGCTTTTGATCATGGGACATTCGATCCTTGTCCATTGTAATGTAGACTCGCTCGAACAATGGGAGCAGGGATGAGGCCAAAAGTTTCCAGGAAAAACTCTGCGATAGTTTGGTTGACCGTCGTCATATTTCTGATCCCGGGCGCGTTGTTGACGTTGGCGCAGACCCAATCACAAAATACAGCGAATCCCGAAATCCGGGATGCTTTGCACTTCGATCCCAATCGTCCTCTTCCACGTGAACTCGAAACCAGTATCCGTGACGGATTCACATTGGTCGCGGTGGGAGATTGCATCATCTCCCGCCCAATGTCGCAGTATGCCGAGCGCGAGCCTGAATTCGCCGCCGCAGTGAAGATTCTGCAGCAAGCGGATGCGACCTACGGCAACATGGAAACCACAATTCTCGACCTGCGCACGTTTCATGGGTATCCATATTCTGGACCTGACGACGTAACGCTCGCGGCCGACACGGGCGTGGCCAAAGATCTGGCCAAGATGGGTTTCGATCTGGTATCGCGAGCGAACAATCATGCCCTCGACTGGGGTGTTGAAGGCATGCGCGAGACGAGTCGCCACCTCGATGACGCCGGCCTGGTCTATGCAGGTTCCGGCGAGAACAGCGGCCTGGCAAGGGCACCGCAGTACTTCGAGAGCGCCAAGGGAAGAGTCGCAATCGTTTCCATGGCTTCGACATTTCCACCATGGGCGGAAGCTCTCCCCGCTCAGGGGGCCGCGCCGGGACGTCCGGGAATCAATGCGCTCAAGTTCAAGAGATTTACGGTTCTCCCCCCTGAGGCGATGGCTCAACTCGCGGCGCTGGCACGGAATCTCTATCCAGACGATCCTGGGAATGGTGCACAGAAATCGGCCTCGTCGAAGAAAGATTCAGCCCCACCCGACAAGCTCACAATTTTCGGCAACGATTTCGAAACCGGAAAAGTATTTGGTTATCGCTACGAGATCGACCCTCAGGATCTGGAGGAAATACTCAAATCAATCCGTCAGGGCAAGGAACACTCCGACTTTCTGGTCGCCGACCATTCATTCTCACGAACCGGCTACGTCCAGCTCGGGAGATCCCGCCAACGATTTTTCTGACCTTCCGGCTCAGTTTGTTCACGATCTGGCGCGAGCTGCAATCGACGCTGGAGCCGATGAATTCATTGCCACCGGAATTCATCACCTCGGGCCCCTTGAAATCTACAAAGGCCGCCCTATCTTTTATGGGTTGGGTGATTTCTTCTGGAGCGACATCCAGGAGCCTTTGCCGGCCAACATTCGCTCGCAATATCGCGACCTGCTGGAACAGTCGTTTAAATCTCCACAGAAGGCAACGGATGCTGACCTGAATAATTTGTTGAACGCGGAGGCATTCGCGGGCGATCCGCCATTTCAGTCTGTTATCACCGAAAGCCACTTCGACCACGGCAGGCTATCCGAACTTCGGCTCTATCCGCGTGGATTTAGGGTATGGCAATAAACTCACCGAAAGCGGAATCCCGCGATTGGCGTCACCTGAGAAGGGCCGCGAAATTCTGCAACGGATACAAAAACTGTCGGAGCAGTACGGCACCAGCATTCAGATTGTTAACCCGACACCCTCAACTGTCGTCGGAATAATTCACCCTGCTCCAGCTCCATAATGCCAATGATGTTTCTTGATATCTCGATTCGTAGGCATCGAGCGGCCCCCCTGTTTAATTTTTTTGCGACTCCCCTTGTCCCACGGTAGTCCAACGGAGAAGAACCACTTAGGCGCGTCGACCTTCATCGTTTTCGATAGAAAGGGAAAACATATGCAAAAGGGCAAGTCTTCAGTGCAACGAAACCAAACACTCGCAAAAGCGGCTGGCGAATTTCAGATCGGAGGCGATCTTCGTGTTACCCGCCTGGGATATGGCGCGATGCGAATCACGGGAGACGGAATTTGGGGCGAACCTTCGGATCGGGCTGAGGCTGTCCGAGTTTTGCGGCGGGCTGTCGAGTTAGGAATCAATTTCATCGACACCGCGGATTCCTATGGTCCGAACGTGAGTGAAGAAATCATAGCCGAGGCGCTGCACCCGTATCCGGAAGGGCTGGTAATCGCCACCAAGGGCGGTTTTGCGCGGACAGGTCCCAACCAATGGGTTGAAAACGGGAAGCCGGAGCACCTGAGGTCCGTCTGCGACGGCAGCCTGCGCCGTTTGCGCCTGGACCAAATTGATCTTTATCAGTTACATCGAATCGATCCGAAGGTTCCGGCAGAAGATCAGCTCGGCACCCTGAAAGATTTGCAAGCGCAAGGAAAAATCAAACACATCGGTTTATCGGAAGTGAGCGTCAAGCAGATCCAGTATGCGCGAACGATTGTTCCGATTGTCAGCGTCCAAAATCGTTACAGCGTTACCGACCGCGGATCGGAAGATGTTCTGGAGTATTGCGAAAAAGAGAAAATTGGCTTTATTCCATGGTTCCCACTCGCAGCGGGTCGTATTTCCGATACTGAGACTGCTATCGGTCGGATAGCAGCGCGATGGAAGGTCACGCCATCACAGGTGGCTCTGGCATGGCTGCTCGCGCGATCTCCGGTCATGCTGCCGATCCCGGGAACTTCCAAAGTCAAACATCTCGAAGAAAATGTAGCGGCTGCGGAGTTGAAGATAGACGCAGACAAATGGAAGGAACTCGACCGTATGGAGCGCGCCAGTTAGGAACACTCCCGTATCTAACACGTTTCTGCGGGTTCACGTCAGAAACGAAGTATCAACCACCTTTATAACGGCGTCGTTTTCTGTACGCTGCAACCTTATGGCGGTTTCCACAAAGGAGCGTGCTGCACCAACGGCGGTGGTGGGATTTGGTTTTGTCGGAGAACCAAAGCACGCAGGTCTCGTCCTCACAGCGCTTCACGAGATTAAAGTCAGCCGTGGCCAACAGAATGGCCGCGGCTTCTGCGATTGGTGCCAAAATGGCCTCGAGCGTGTCCTGTTGGCGAATTCGCTCGATGGCAAGCGAGCGCGGCTTTTTCCACACCAGTAGAGGACGACTCTTTGCGTGATCGAGGAAGCTGTTGAGCAGCGAAGGATCTCCACGCATTCCAGCCTTTCGCGTCTCCACAAGTGATCGAATGTTTTCTCTCAGTACTCGCGCAGCGCGTAAAAGCGGCAACCGCATCGTGTTGGAGCCGATTCTTGTTGCCGGGAGTCCGGCTTGCTCGAGCCACGCGACTACGTCTTCGCCGTTCTGTAGAAGGTCGACGATCTCTCCTCCTACCCTCATCCTTGTGTTGAGAAAATCCAGCGCCAAGTCGCCGGCTAAGAACTGCGGGTTAGATCCATGGCTGTATTTATTGATGGTAACTTTCAAAGTGCTCAAATCCCAATACAAACGTAACCTGTAATAGTATGATTGACAAGTTACATATGCGAGGTGTAGCGTCCAAATAGTAACTCCTACGTTGTTAGCCGCCGCCCGTCGACCAAGTGATTCGAGGGCTCCAACGGCCAGTCATGCTTTCGAGTTTGAGGAAACTCTTTTAAATTCCTCGAGAGTTAACGAAGGTTTGTGGGGAAGCAATAGGCAGGAAGTATGTCCACTCTCACCGCGACAACATCACCTTGGCGGGATCTGAGAGCCAGGTTTGCGCCTTATGCGGCGATCCCGCTTCGATTGATTGTTGGTTATGGATTTCTGGCACACGGGTTGGCGAAATGGTCCAAGGGCCCGGAAGTCTTCGCCGGCATCCTTCATGCAATGGGTGTTCCTATGCCGGACGTGATGGCTTGGGTCACAATCGCTACCGAGATCGTCTCTGGAATCGCTTTCCTAATCGGTGCCTTCGTTCCTCTGGTGAGCATTCCAGCCATTATTCTGCTTGCCGTTGCGATCTTCACGGTTCATCTGCCATATGGTTTCAGCTCGATCAAGCTGCTAAGCGTCGACAACGGAAGGGCACAGTTCGGCCCGCCGGGATACGAATGCGACCTCCTCTATATTGCGTGCATTTTGGCGCTTGCACTGATTGGTCCAACCCCATGGTCCGTGGATAAGTATCGATCTCTACATTCGTAGGAACACGTGTCGTTAAACAACTGAACGGAGGGACTGTCATGACAACCTATCAACACGCCAACGTAAGGGGACGAAGGATCTTCTACCGGGAAGCCGGATCGAAGGACTTGCCGACTATCGTACTTCTGCACGGCTTCCCCAGTTCGTCGCACATGTTTCGTGACCTGATACCGCAATTGGCCGACAACTTTCACGTGATCGCTCCGGACTATGTGGGCTTTGGTTATAGCGATGCCCCCACGGCGCAGGAGTTCGAATACACCTTCGACAACCTGGCAGCTTACATTGAGGAACTGCTGTTCAAGAATCTTGGGCTGAAGCAGTTCAGCATCTATGTCCAGGACTACGGCGCGCCAGTCGGCTATCGGATTGCTTCAAAACATCCAGACGCTATTCAGAGCATTGTTGTTCAGAACGGCAATGCGTACGTGGAAGGGATCGGCGGTGCGTTCGATCCGATGAAGCCATTCTGGGCCAATCGCAATGGCGAGACCGAGAAGCCTGTACGCGGTCTCCTGACCAAAGAGACGACTATTTTTCAGTACACACACGGTGTGACAGACCCTGATCGAATCAATCCGGATTCCTACACGCGTGGACCAGTTGTTTCTCGATCGTCCGGGAAACGCCGCAATTCAGCTCGACCTGCTCTACAACTATCAATCGAATGTTGCGCTGTACGACCACTGGCACGAGTACTTCCGCAATCGGCAACCAAGGATGCTGATTCTCTGGGGGAAGAACGATCCGTTCTTTACCGTCGAAGGCGCCAAGGCCTACCAAAGAGACATCCCCAACGCCGAACTGCACCTGCTTGATACCGGCCACTTCGCGCTGGAAGAATTCAGCAGCTTTATCGCAGAGAGGATGCGCAACTTTCTCGGTCAAAGCGCTGTACCGAGTGGCGCAACTGCGGCTTAAATAAAAAAGAAGGAGTCGGACGTGCCAGTTCCTGGAAACATTACCGTAGTTGCGGTTCACGGAGCGTGGGCCGATGGCTCGAGTTGGAAAGATGTGGACATAATCAGGAAGCGAGCCAGACGGTGTCCTCATGATCCGATGCTGATTGCCGCCTAAGATCATGAAGCGCATTGGTTGGCATAGCTTCAGACGCACATACGCGGCACTTCTGATAGAATCTGGAGCGAACGTTATGGATAACAAGACCCGTTGCGGCATGCCAATGCCAAAACCACACCGGATATGCGCGCGGTAATTCCTACGGGTCGGCGCGAGGCACTGAGGAAGTGACAGTCCTTTTTGCTGGAAGAGCTGGGAACGAAAATATTGTTCCCGAAAAAGCCGCAAGTTGTTGAAGGGGACGTAGTTCAGTTGGTTAGAACGCTGCCCTGTCACGGCAGAGGTCGCGGGTTCGAGTCCCGTCGTCCCCGCCATTCCTTTCAGAATGAACGCCGCGCTGTAAAAATCTTTCCCAGAGAAGAAGCGCTCGGCACCGCTCACAGCGTCGGGCGCCTGTGGTTTCTGGAACCTACTTCGTCTGCTTAACGATTGCGTCCGCGGCGTTGCCAGCCACGACCCAGCTGGCCGAACCGGCCACTACGGCTTCATCCTCAAACCACAGGAATCCGAAGTCGTCGATGCACTCCGGAAAATCGGGCTTGATGATGATGTATCCGGGAATCACGGCACCCGGGATGTAGGCATTGTCGGCGCGATTGTTGCTGTACGTCTTCGTCTTCGAGACCGTACCTACTCCAGCCACATACGAAGTGCTCGATACCGGGTGCGTGCCGAGAATGTAGTTGACCGCGCGAAGTGTGTATTCGGGGCTGACGAGATCCGGAAACGCCTTGTGCAGGAAATACATTCGGATCGCCATGTCGACCACGGCGCCTGATCCGCCCCAAGTGCCCAGGCTCGGAGGCACGCCGAACGGCGTCTCGTCCAGCTGCTTGTCTAAACCCGCGATGTATGTCTTCACCGCTTCGCGCATTTGACCTTTCGCGCTGGCGTCCAGATAAGGCAATGCCCGGACGGCTTTCCAACCGCGGAGGTCCATTTGCTGAGGGGTGATCATCTGAGGGAACAATTCCTTCAGACGGGACTTATATGGCTCGGCACCATTCGTGGCGATGGTCAGTTCCAGGGCCGCTGACCAGTCGAGCCCTACAAGAGATCGGCTACGGCCGCCGCCAGTCGGCGGAGTGGCGGGGGCGCCAGCGTTTGTCGGAGTACCCGAACTGTTCTTTGGCTTATGACTTCCTTGCGCTCCAGAAACGGCACCCTGAGACGCAGCCAGCACACCACCCGCAGGAGCCTCTCGATCTGGTCCGGAAGCAGTCGGATACAGCGTTGGATTTGCAGTCGTATCGTTCCATGCCTTAATCGCGGTCTCAAGGCAGTCTTTCGCTAATGCGTCGTCCCAGCCTTTTAACGTATCCGCAGCCGCAGCCAGCGCAGCAATGGCATTCCACTGGAAAAAGGGATTGTTCGTAGTGAAGATCCAGCGATCGTCCGGCTTGCCGGAGTAATCGCCCTCCACTTCGTTGAGACCGAGCTTCGGGTCATAGATGCGGCCGTCAGTCTTCGACGCACCGTCGCCCACCTGCGTGTACTGGCGCAGATCTGGCTCGTGAGTGCCGCGGATGGCGTGGCCGATGTTGTGGAACTGCGCCAGGATGAGCAGTGCGCCATGCTTGACTTGCTGCACAGTATCCGGCACGCCATCTGGACGATGCATTTCAACAGTCACGGGCGGCTTCATCCACCGTAAGCTCGTCGTACTTGAGATTGAATTCGCGGTACGCCAGAGCGAGGCTCTGGATGACATTCAGCTGCGCGGGTTCCTCGAGGTCGAAGTCGCCGGCATCGTACCAGCCGCCAACATTCATCCCGGGAATGCGATCGCCGCCTTTGTACTTACCGTCTGTTGCCGTCGCTTGGTTCCAGCCGTCGAATTGCTCCCCCACTACGGGCGCCATACGGCCATCATCCAGGTGCGATGCGCCGTGCCACAGTCGGTAGCTTTCACGAACGGAAACGTGATCCATCTGCGCTGCAAGGTGATGGTCCAGGCTGTCTTGCCAGATGTTGGCGTAAGCATTCTTGGTGATGGGAAAGGGCGCCGTGCGCTGGTCTGCGTACTCGATCACATAGAGGCCGGGTTCCTTCACACGGGTGAAGTCGAATTTCGAATAGACGTAGCGCAGCCACGGCGTCGCAGGCGTGATCGGACCCTCGAACACCTGCTTGTAAGATCCGTCTTCCATCAGGCGCAGCACCCGGGCCGTCTTCGGGGCGTTGTACTTCGGGTCGAGTTCCAGCACCGCCACCTTGGAGAAGCCTGGCGCATAACCGACCTGGCTGTGCGCGATCATCGGCGGCCGCGTCCAGTTCGGAATCACGTCCGGCCTGATGTGCCAGACGATGGCGCCTGTTGTCTTATCCGGAGGGATCAGCGAACGCAACACGAACCAGCCATTTGGCGCACGGTCGCGTCCATCGAACAGCATGAGGTTGGCCGTATCCGAAATGACTTTCAACCGGGCCATCGAGTCGTCGATCCCCAGGGTGATGCTCTTGCCCTCGGCGAACGGCAGCGGCTGAGTGTATCCCTTGGCCTTATCCCAGTCCTCCAGGTAATACGCCTTTTTCGGTTCATCCGGCAGGGGCAAAACCTTCGTCATCGAATCGTTTGGCGTGCGTGGGAAAATGCCGGCGTTGATTCCGTCCACCAGATAAGCCTTGCCCATATAGATCGAGGGCAGGAACTCCAAATTAAAGCCCGCCCGCCCGGCCAGTTTCTGCGGTAGAGGCTTGTCGAGATTGATGCTGACCTTCACGCCGCCCGGTTCCGCTACCACTTCCAGTGTGTAACTGAAGTCGAACGTCGGGAAAGCGAGATCGGCAGTGAGCCGGCTGTTCGCCTTATCGGCGTGGCGGTCTTTGAGAGTGGCCACCAGGTCCCACTGCTCCGGCGTTGGCATCAAGCGCACGTCCCCATTAGTCGCGATGCGCTGTCCGTGGAGAATCATCTCCATCGCGGTGTTCTTTTGGTCAACAAAAACAGGATGGTACGTGCTGTCGTAGAGAAATACGCTGAAACCTTGGGTATCCAGATAATTCTTGTCCGTCACCTTCATCGTAAGATCGGCCGCGGAGGAGCCTTGGGATGAGATCAGCGCCAGGAGGATACAAACTATGATTCGCGTTGACATGATTCGGATTGATAGTTCTCCTTTGCCCCAGCATGATATGACAAAGCACATCCAAGCGCCCGCACCGCTCTGCCCAGTTCTCCCGTGGTGTCGCGATGCGCTCCCCATTTTGCCGCGGACTGGGCGCTCAATCCGCTGTCACACATAGCAAAGCCTTCGTGGTGCTCAGCCACCGGAACGACGTACTTTGCCCCTGATTTCTTGAACAGCTCAGCACACGTCGTTGGGTCGAAGTGTTCGGCTTTGAACATAGGAAGGAAATCTTTGTAGCCGAACTTGTCCTGAGAACCGTATGTCGCCATGTGATGCTTATATTCCGGCGATTCCGGCACGTACATATTTCTCGGGACCAATCGTTGCCGGTTCTCACGTCTGTACTTGGAGGAAAGTAATCGGTAAAGTTATCGAAGTCAACAACAGAAGCCAGGGACCGAAAACTGGCTTCCGTGCGAAAAACGGAACCCAAGGTTTCTTCAAGCCAATAGGAATCTTGAGATCAAAGGACAAATCGCTTTGCCAGAATAGTTGTTAGTTCAAGGGATTGAGGCGATATGCATTCCAAATATTTAAGAAACATTCTTTTGGTGCTTGCCTCCGCTGGTTGTGCTTGGGCGCAAGAACCCAAATCCTGCGCGAGGCTGATCAACTTCAAAGCCGAGAATGTTGAAATCACCAAAGCAGCAGCCATTGCTGCCGGAACCACCGAGGCCATTCCCTGGAATCAAACTCGCACCGCACCTCTGCCTGCATATTGCCGAGTCGAAGGTGTCATGAACCGACGCACCGGAGTCGACGGAGAAGAGTTTGGAATCACCTTCGCATTGGCCATGCCCGATCAATGGAATGGCGATTTTCTTATGCAAGGAGGAGCCGGTAGCAACGGTATCGTAATGGCGCCCCTTGGATTGAACGCCGCCGGAGACGCGCCTGGGCTTATACGCGGGTTCGCCGTTGTAAGTACGGATTCGGGTCACAAAAGCCGCCATCCAGGATTTGATTTCGGTTTCAGGCGAGATCAGCAGGCATATCTGGATTTTGCTTACCTCGCGAATGCTGATGTCGCTGCATTGGCCAAACAACTCATCGCCCAACACTACGGTAAACCGGCTGCCTTTTCGTATTTTTCTGGATGCTCGACAGGCGGGCGCGAAGGCATGATCCTTTCGCAGCGTTATCCAACGGTTTTCAATGGCATCATCTCCGGCGACCCCGCGATGCGCACTGGGTTTTCCAATCTTGCGATCGGCCGATGGATTCCCATCGCCTTGAATCAAATTGCCCCGAAAGACGCAAACGGAAGACCAATCATCGAGCAGTCGATTACTGACAACGACCGCAAGTTGATCAGGGATGCTCTCATCAAGCACTGCGACGCCAAAGATGGCATTGCCGACGGCCTGATCTCCGATCCTCTCACGTGCGACTTCGACCCTGAGATGGTGGCGTGTAAAGGCGAAACGAATAACTCCTGCTTGGCTCCGGAAAAAGCGGCCGCCATCAAAAAGGCCCTGGGAGGACCAAAGACGTCGAGTGGAACCCAAGTCTATAGTGGATTCCTTTACGACACGGGCATCACGAACGGGCCGCCGCTTCGGGGATTGCTTTCACCCGGACCCGGCATTTTCGGGCCTGCGACAACGGACATGACGATGGACGTTGATAAGGAAGCTTTGGCGGCCAGCCAACCGCTCGTGGATTCGATATCCACGAATTTGACAACCTTCTCCGCGCGCGGAGGGAAATTGATCTTCTACCACGGCGATAGCGATCCGTGGTTCTCGCCTCTCGACACGTTCGAATACTACCGAGACATGGCTGCCGCCAACGGAGGCATCGACGCGACGTCCAAGTGGAGCCAGTTTTATTTCGTTCCGGGGATGAGCCATTGCGGGGGAGGGCAGGCGTTGGATCAGTTTGATCTCTTGGGCGTAATCGTCAGCTGGGTCGAGAAGGGAGCAACTCCTACCTCGACAATCGCGACTGGCAAGGCCTTCCCTGGGCGGAGCCGGCCGCTGTGTCCTTATCCGAAGCACGCACAATACAAGGGGCAAGGAGACACGGAAGACGCAGCCAACTTCGAGTGCCGTTAAATTTTGTTACTTCCGCCGAAAAGGACATCGCTTGTTATGCTTTCACTTCTCGTAGGCTTCACGCTGGCCGTTATGTGCATCATTGCGCCGAGGGCGGCTGCCCAAAAAGTCGAATTATCGATTGATGCAACCAAAACCGGCGCGAAGATCGACCGTAATGTCTTCGGGCAATTCGCAGAGCATCTTGGACACGGCGTTTACGAAGGTATTTGGGTCGGGTCCGATTCCAAGATTCCGAACACTCGTGGCATTCGCAACGATGTCGTGGGCGCCCTGAAAGCGATCAAGGTTCCGAACGTTCGTTGGCCCGGTGGCTGCTTCGCCGATGAGTATCACTGGCGTAAGGGCATCGGCCCTCAGCGATCAGTAACTCTCAACCCCAACTGGGGCGGAGTGACTGAGGCAAACACGTTTGGTACGCATGAGTTCATGGACTTCATCGATCAGATCGGAGCGGAAGCATATATCTCCGTTAATGTCGGTTCAGGCACCCCTCAGGAGGCATCCGAGTGGCTGGAATACATGACGACTGCAGCACCGACGACGCTGGTAAAAGAACGTACCGCCAACGGGCATCCAACTCCATATAAAGTCGCATTGCTCGGGATCGGTAACGAAAGCTGGGACTGTGGCGGCAACATGACGCCCGACTACTACGTTAGCCAGATGAAGATCTACAGCCGCTTCGTGAGGAACTTCAATCCCGCACAACAGGACAAGCAGCAGATGCTGAAGATTGCCGTTGGTCCGGGCGGCGACGGCCCGCGATGGACCGATTGGACGGAAACGGTCATGAAGGCCTATCAGCAACACACATGGAGCTGGGACATCAATGGTCTTTCCATGCACAACTACACTGTGGTGCACTGGCCACCTTCGTATGCGTCCGTGGGCTTTGGTGAAACCGAGTACAGCCAGATCCTCAAATCCACTTTAGAAATGGAAGGTCTCATCAGCAAGCACTCGGCGATCATGGACAAGTATGACCCCGACAAGAAGGTAGCGCTCATTGTCGACGAATGGGGAGGCTGGTACGCGCCCTTACCGGGCAGCAATCCGGGATTTCTGGTCCAACAGAATAGCCTGCGCGACGCCATTCTGGCGGCCCTTAACCTCAACATCTTTGCACGCCATGCCGACCGGGTACGCGGCGCCAATGTCGCACAGATGATCAACGTGCTGCAGGCAATGATCATCACAGACAAAGAGAAGATGGTCCTGACTCCAACCTATTACGTCTTCAAAATGTATGTGCCGTTTCAGGACGCGACATTCATACCAGTGACGTTCGACGCCGGTTGGTACACGCATGGCGCCGTGGCCATACCACGCCTCGATGCGATCGCGGCGAAAGACACGAACGGTAAGTTGTGGCTGGAGATTACCAATCTCGATCCCAGCGAACCGGTCGAAGTCGAGGCGGGTCTGGCGGGCATCACGGTCAAATCAGCGAGGGGAGAAACTCTGACGGCGCCGAAGGTCGACAGTGTCAATACTTTCGACGCAGCTGACACAGTCATACCGAGGCAGATCTCAGCAAAGATTCAGGGTGGCAAGTTGACGCTGAAACTGGAGCCTAAATCTGTCACCGTCATATCAGTTGAGCAGTGATGCTCCTAGGTTGACCCGGCGGATTGCAAGCCTGACTCTGCAGAATTACCTCCGGGTGGCGCTATGGTTCACATTCGATGACAACGAAGGAGAAACGCATGCGGCGATTCGTAATACCGATCTTATTGTCTTTGAGTTTTTGTTCGGCACAGGAACCAGGCAGTTTTCAGCCCTCTACGACGAATGTCTGGGCAGCAGAGTATCCGCGGGTTGACGGTGCTGGCAGGGTACAGATTCGTGTGAAAGCTCCAGATGCTACGAAGGTCCGGCTGAACTTCTGGAGCGGCCCGAAAGTGGATATGGAGAAACAGCAGGACGGATTCTGGACGGTTACCACTGCGCCGCTGGTTCCTGGTTTTCACTATTACACGCTGATCATCGACGGCGCCGAGGTCAGCGATCCCAACACCCACGCCTTCTTCGGAGGAGGTAAGCCAGCAAGTGGCGTAGAAGTTCCGGAGCCGGGATCTACCTACTATTCGGCGCAAGATGTGCCGCACGGTGCGGTGCGGGAGGTCTGGTACAACTCGAAGGTGACGGGAACCTGGCGGCATGCCCTGGTTTATTTGCCGCCCGATTACGATACGAAGACTAACGTGCGCTATCCAGTTCTCTATCTGCAACATGGCGCCGGCGAGGACGAGACCGGCTGGGTCCGTCAGGGTAACGCGAACTTCATCCTTGACAATTTGATCGCGGCCAAGAGTTGCAAGCCGATGATCGTCGTGATGGCCTACGGCTACGCGCACCGCGCAGGCGAGGCGCCTGTCGATTTGTTCGCAAAAGGATTTGGGTCACCTGAAATGTTGAAGGCGATGCAGGATATGGCGGGGGTTTTTGAAGATGATGAGACGCAAGCTCTCATCCCCTACATTGATTCCACCTTCCTCACGTTATCCGACCGCGAGCATCGTGCGATGGCAGGTCTCTCAATGGGTGGCATGCAGACATTCCAGATCACGCTGGACCATTTGGATCTCTTCTCTTACATCGGCGGCTTCAGTGGGGCAGGCGGGATGCTCGTGCTCGGAGATCGCAAACTGGATCCCAAAACTGACTACAACGGAGTGTTCGCCGATTCGGCAGCATTCGCCAAGAAAGTGCACTTGCTCTGGATTGGCGTGGGGACGAATGAGCCGGAGAGAATGCGCGCGGGACTCCAGAGACTGCATACGTCTCTACTGGAAGCAAACATCCACCACGTCTTCTACGAGTCACCGGGCACGGACCATGAGTGGCAGACCTGGCGCCGCGATCTGAAGGAATTTGCACCGAGACTCTTCTGACCCATGCCAAGTTCAAGAGTCGAGGCTCCTTTCCGAGCGACCTTTGTTTACTGAAGCTTTTCTGCGCCGCGCTTAAGCGAACATAGGCTGGGCGAAGAGTGGGTAGCCGTAGGCTGTTGCGAATGTCGATCCAGTGTCCACCACCACGGTAGAACCAGGGCGTTGGTAAAAGAAAAAAGAGATCACCATGGAAGCTTGTACTGTCGAAGCCTTCGGATTGGAATTTTCGCAAGATTGGACATGGCGGGAATTATTGAAGAAGTCGGTCCGGCGTCACACCATTGTCTGTTCGAAGAATTTCGGAGATTGTCCACCCTTCAAGAGCACACCGCCGGGGAATTGTTCGTGCGCAGGTACGATAGTCATCTTTACGCAGCTTTGGGATCATCAATAAACTGCAAAAATTGGTGCTCGTTGAAGCGCTTCTGCTACTGCAGTCATCGACGCCACAGGAAAGCAATGCTGGAAGGGTAGATCGTATGTCAGATTTAAACGAGGTCCAAAGCTCCGCGTTCTATCGAGTCCGAGTGAAAGATGGTCACAATGCCGTTGGGTTGTTGATAAGTGCGGCGGGTAAACGCTGCATCCCTTCAACCCAGTTTTGGCTTACCGTCGATGCACGTGCTGCCTATCGCTTCCCGTATAGTGCAGCGCTGCACGTGCAGGCACGGCTTGGAAATGTTGGCTTGACCACGGTGTTAGAGGAAATTAAGGCTGAGTCTGCCAAGGACTGAGTCGCCTGCTAATTTGCTGCGCTCTCTTCACTGTCACAAGCGGTTGTTTGTTGATGGACGTTTACACTCACAACCCTATGAATGCAATTGCGGCATCAATGGAAACTCCTCTTTAAAGACTGGGATTGAACGAGCCGAGTTCAACGGCGGCGGAAGTAATAAGTAAAGGAAGCGCTGACGTAGGATTTCAACGGAAACCCCGTAATCCGCTCGAACGGCGCTCCTTCTCCCGGAAGCGCCAGCGTTTCCAACGTCTGGCCGCCGTACCCGGTGGCGATGAGCGCGTTGATGCCGATGTCGAAGCCTCGTAAGGGAAACGGCCGGACTAGAGCGCTGCGAAATTCGCGGACCGGCACGGCGACAAATCCATCACCCAAAGGTTTCCTCCCTACTTCTTCGTATTCGCCACGCGCGATCAGATGAAAAGGCAGACGGTCGACGGTCGCCAAAACATCCCAAATCTGCCGTGGGGCCTCGGGCGTGGGCAGACCAGTCAGGCGATCACGCGCGTCTGCCTTCGAAAACAAACCTTGCACAAAGCCGTGAGCGAAATTATGCCGGGCTGTAAACGTAAGATACTTCACAATTCCAGGACCCACGTCCTCCTGCAAGCCAGTGTCGTTGGATATGCGGGCCAATTGTTGTGCAGTAGTCACGTGACCCATGGTAAGTCGAAACTCAGTCCCGGCCAGAGTTTTACTGGCGACCAACTGATATGCGCGTGCCTTAGCGACGATGGTGCCCCCTGAAATGGCCGTCGTGCCGATCCGCGGATCGTCGACGTGGAAAGCCTGACCGTAGCTCAGCGAAACAGTTGGCAAGAATGATGTCGACTGCGGCGGCAGGAACGTCAATGTTCCCTTCGGAGAACTAACGGTAGCAGCTCGATTGAAAGAAAAACTCGGTCGAAGCAAGTCCTGATTATCCACCGTGACTTGATCGAGTCGGTAGCCGGCGTTGTAATGCAGGACATGAAACACCGTACCGTCCAGGGCAGCGAACGGGCTGTAGAAATTTATCGTGACATTATTCGAGGTCGCGGGAATAAACATGCCGGAGGGATCAGCCTTATCCAGATTTAGCGCTCTCGGCGCCTCCCGTCGGACGTCGACGCCAACCAACAACGACGCAGCCCGGCTGAACCGATCGGTATACAGCGCGTCTTCGGAGTTCACGTTGCGATGTTCACTCTGCCGGATCAGACCGTCGCCAAAGTTAGGCCGCACGTCCAGCGTGTAGTACCGGTAGAATCCGGAAAACTGGAACTGCTGGCGGTCAGTGAGATGCCATACATCGTTGAAGATTACGGTTCCGTTCGAGGTCTGCTCATGTTGGCGGGCGTCAATTGTATCGTCGCGGACCTGGGTGTCGATCGGTATCAACCCGGGCTGGAAGGCAGCACCGTAATAGCCTGTGCCATAAATGGTCAATTCATGCTTTCCAAAATCGAAGACCTTGGAAATGTTGCCCTTATATTGTTTGCGATGCTCTAGTCGATCGAGGTAGCCGTTGCCAACTGAGACCTCGGCTCCCATCCAGGTTCGGTTCGATGGATTGGCCGGGCTCCAGGCCGTCACCAGATTCAGGTCACGATAGTCGCCGGTGAGCCGGATCATCGGCTCAATGCGTTCACGCAGGCCAAATGTGATGGCGGAGTTCACTGAGTTATTTCCTTCGCGCACGTTAAAGGCGGCGCCATCGGTCTGCACGCTCTCGATCGCGATCGGGATAATCACGTTCGGGTCGGCATAACCATTGCCGTGCGCATTGGCAGGCAAATTGTTGGGGAAAAGATATCCCCCGACCTGGAAAAACATCGCGATAGGCTCCCCATGATCTCCAGCTACGCCTGGTGCAAAATACTGTGGTGGTTTTACCCCGCCTGCGGGGGACTCGATCGGCATGCCAGGAATCGACACCGGCATGCCTGGCCGTCCTGGATTCGCGTCTAACGTTTCGTCGCGAATCATGACTCGCTGCGCGGGGTCAGGCTCAAAAACACCTACGTCGGATACTGACGCAGTGACGGTGACAGATTGATCGTCCACCGCCATTCGGGAGAACTGTAGAGTCTCAGCCTTTTGACCACCCGCCTGCACGATAATCGTTCGCGTAACCACCGCAAAACCAGGCGACTCCGCCGTGAGGCGATATTCCCCGGCGTCCAGACCAGTGAAGACAAACTTCCCCTGTAGGTCGGTGTGGACCTCCCGCTGAGTAGAATCCGCACGGCGCACAAGACGAATGGTTCCGCTAGGAATGCTCTGGCCCTGAGGGTCGATCAGAACACCAGTGAGACTTGGTGCAACCTCACCGTGGAGACTAGAAATGCAAAACCAAAACACAAACCCAAGCGTCCACAACCATTGCGCAATGCCACGCCGGAGAGTGAAGTCAGACTTCATGTAGATCTTCGTTACATGACGGGCAACAAACTGCCATGTCTCATCTTCCGCGGAAGTAGTGCCGCCCTAGAAGTCCCGATTTGCCCAGCAAGTCAAGGCAAACCCAAAACGCAACTTATGTATACACCGGTATTACGGACGTCGTTGCCGAATGGATTTTGAATCGATTGTGGAAATTGTAGATAACCGAATAGTGGCCGCTTTGATCCCCTGGCTCGGCTTAGACCGCGCGCCTTCCGGACACAACAGGAACACACAATTGACCGCACTGAACGGAAAATCCAAAACTGCTACTGCGACGTACACAGTGTGATGGCGCCGTTTGTGGCCATCCCGGTCCGAACTTTCCCAGGCAAATCAAGAGCGATGGTCAACCTAAACAAAGGAAAAATCCTATGCAGCAACTGAAGCGATTCCTGACACTCATTGCGGCGATATGCGTGCTGGTGCCCGCAAATTTGCTTGCTTCCAGCCACCGCGAAGCTCCCATCTCTGCGCTGGATCATAGCGCGGACGTTACCGACTGGTACGCGTTCGTCAGTTATGACCATCCAGACAGAGTCACCATGATTCTCAATGTCGATGGTTTTCTCGAACCCTCGAACGGGCCCAACTACTTTCCCTTTGATCCCAACGTGCTCTATGAAATGAAAGTCGACAACGACCAGGACGGGCGTGAGGACGTCACATTTCAATTTCGTTTCAAGACGGAGATCCGGCAGCCCGGTGTTTTCACGGGCTACGTGGGTGGCATTGCCGGAATCCCTCCCATAACTTCACTGTCGGGCTCGGGCGCCGCAGGACTCAGCCTCCGGCAAACTTACTCGGTGACAATGGTCAAGAATGGTTACTCGACCGATCTGACCGATGGAAAGACTCTCTTCGCTGTGCCCTCCAACGTCGGCCCCCAGACAATGCCTAACTATAACGACCTGTTCAAGCAGGGAATTTACGACCTGGACGACGGCGTGCGTGTGTTCGCGGGAACGGTCGACGACCCTTTCTACATCGACCTGGGTGCCGCTTTTGACTCTCTGCACTTCCGCATGGGAGTGGGCGGTGTGATGCCGGCAGCGGAAGATGCTGACGATACCCACAATTACGCTCCCGATGCAGTAGCCGGCTTCAACGTAAATTCTATTGTGCTGGAAGTACCTATCACCATGCTGACCGCGGATGGCAAACTTCACGCCGCAGGCGAGAAGAACGCTGTCATTGGCACTTATGGAGCCACCTCACGCCGGCGGATCTCGATCCGCCGCCACAACGGGGGAATTGAGGGAGACGGCGAATGGAAGCAGGTCAACCGTGAGGGCAACTCGCTCATTAATGAGTTGATCATCGGCACGGGATTCAAAGACCGTTTCAGCGTAGATGATCCGGTAAACGACAAGCAGTTTGCTAGCTTCTTCCTTGATCCGCTACTGGCCCACCTGTTCGGCGCACTTGGCATTCCCGTCGCCCCCGCGCCGCGTACTGACCTACTGCCTTTAGTCCAGTACATGGCTCCGATTTGTCCCGGGTGTGGCCCGAAAGATACGGGACCGATTGCTGATCTGCTGCGGCTGAATACGGGTATCCCCCCTACTCCAGTCGGAAGCCAGAAACGTCTTGGATTCATCGCGGGAGACTTGGCGGGCTTCCCTCAAGGTCGGCGGCCAATCGACGACGTGGTTGATATCGCCTCCCGTGCCGTCGCTGGCATTCTGGCGGATCCGAAAAAGTTCGGCACTCGGATCGGCGACGGAGTGAATACCAACGAAGTGGGCTACGGCACTACCTTCCCGTACGTGATGCCTGCTCACAGCGGTCGCGACAGCCACCACACCGGTCCCGGTCAAATGGGTTGCAGTGGTCAACCTAGCGGCGTTTGTCCGATTAAGTAAGTCTGCTTTGTGGCCGCTGGAGACCGCGGCCACAAACTCTCTCTACTATGCGAGGAATATCACTACTATCCGAGGAATATCATGAACCGCATTGCAGCTCTTCTATTGCTGATCATTGGTGGCGACGGTCGGCTTAGCGCAAAATCCCAGCGGCGCTACTGCCGCGAAGCTTTCTCCCGCTGAAAAAAGCATGGCGCAGGCGCAGAAGTTAATAGCCAAAAATGCCAATGACTTCGAAGCCTACAACTCACTTGCGCTAGCGTTATCTCGACGTGCGCGCGAAACGTCGAATGTTGCGTTTTACACACAGGGGGAAGAGGCGCTGCAGAAATCGTTCGCCATCTCTCCCGACAATTTCGACGGTCAGAGGATTCAGGTTTGGCTGCTGCTGGGTAAACATGAGTTCGCGGCTGCTCTCGAGGCCGCCACGAAACTCAACCACAAGCTCCCGGACGACGTGATGCTCTATGGCTTTTTGACTGATGCCAACGTTGAGTTGGGGAACTACAAAGATGCTGAAACAGCAGCGCAGTGGATGCTTGATCTTAAGCCTGGAAATATGCCGGGCCTGACCCGTGCCGCCTATCTAAGGGAGCTTTTCGGTGACATCGACGGGTCCATGGATCTGATGAACATGGCTTACCAGTCCACACCGCCCAGTGAAGTTGAGGATGCGGCGTGGATCGTGACGCAGATGGCTCACCTGAATCTGTCCATTGGCAAATCGACGAAGCAGAAAAGCTTTCCCAACAAGCGCTCACCATGTTTCCTGGCTATCACTATGCGTTAGGAAATCTGGCGAAGGTGAGAATCCAGCAGAAACGGTACGATGAAGCCGCCGAGTTGCTTGAAGCAGCGCTATCAGGCAGCACCGCACGCCGAAAATCTCTTCGACCTGGCTCGTGCACTGCAGTTGGCCGGACACCACGAAGAAGCGGAGAAAGCCTTTGCTGAATTTGAACGGAAATCGCTGCTGGAAACGAATCGTGCCGACAATTCCAACCACGAATTGATCTTTTACTATGCCGACTACGCGAACCAGCCTGCGCAAGGCTCTGGAAGTGGCACAGCGCGAATATGTGCGGAGGCATGACGTATTTACCCTGGACTGTTACGCTTGGGCCTTGCACTTAAACAATCGAAACTCGGAAGCTACGAGTCAGATCAACGCTGCTTTGGAGTTGGGCATCCGCGACGCACAACTGTTCCGGCACGCCGGCGAAATTGCGCTGGGAGCTGGCGATCTGGCGGCAGCTGAACGTTACTTGCGACAATCCGCTGAACTGAACTCTTCCGGTTCTGAGGAAGCACGTAAGGCATTGGCGCGGCTTTCCACGTCAACCGTGAGCGGGCTGAGGCGCTAACTTTGAGAGAATTGAAAATGGCTAAGAGGCGCGGTGTGGATAAATCCGGCAACCGGGAAATGAGCGAGCTTTTGGGGATTTCCTGATCCGCTCGGGCAAATCCACAACCTCCCAAGTCGTAACCTCGTGGGACTTGCGGCTGTTCTCGGCGGTCCGAGTGTTTTTGGCCGGTCGCGGCAAGAGGTCGCGGGTTCGAATCGCGTCCCACGGCCATTCTTTGAAATGGCTTTACGCCATCCAAAATGCTGGCACTTGAAGTTCCCTAGAAACTTCCCCACAATTGATAGTGACTGAACCCCAAAGTCAGGACTTCTATGACGCTCAACAAGGGTGAGGGAATTATCAATATACCCGCCAATCATTCGGTGGACCAGGCGGTAGAAAAACTCAAGGAAATCCTGCAAGCGAAGGGTGTCAACTTGTTTGCTCTGGTTGATCATAGCGGAGAAGCGGAAAAAGTAGGGATGAAGATGCCTCCTACCAAGCTGCTGATTTTCGGAAATCCAAAGGGCGGTACGCCCGTGATGCTGGCCGCTCCCGGCATTGCCATTGATCTCCCGCTCAAGATTCTGATCTGGGAAGACGGCCAGGGAAGAGTCTGGGTTTCCTACAATAGCCCGGCATATTTACAGGAACGGCATGGCATACCGCAGGAGTTGTTGCAGAACATCGCTGTTGTGGAGACGCTCGCAGCCAAAGCCGCGGAGTAAATCGAAACCAAAATTTACCCGTACCACGCGGTCCAATAAAAACTCTTATATATGCCTTGACACGTATATGCGTGGTAGCGTATATACAGAAACATGGATTCTGCATTCGAAATCATTGCGGAGCCGAACCGGCGCGCGATATTGAGCCTCCTGGTCTCGTCAGAGCAGTCGGTGGGAGAGATCGAGCGTCAGCTTCGTATGCCGCAGCCGACCGTGTCAAAGCACCTGCGAGTGCTGCGCGACGCCGGTTTCGTCGAATCCACGGTGGACGCGCAACGCCGCCTCTACCGGCTAAGACCTGAACCACTTCAGGAGTTAGATGCCTGGCTGGCTCAGTTCCGCCGGTTCTGGTCCGCTCACGTAGATGCTCTCGAACGCCACCTCGATCGCATGGATCGTGATCGATCGACAACACAAAAGGGAAGAAAGGATAAAACGACGCGGCCCAAACCGCGAACTTGATAAAGGAGAAATGAAATGAAAATCAAAGTGACCAGCTTATACGTGGACGACCAGGACAAAGCCTTGCGCTTCTATACAGAGGTACTGGGCTTTGCCAAGAAGACCGATTTCAGTCAGGGTCCATATCGCTGGCTGACCGTGGCCTCGCCCGAGGAGCCGGACGGCACCGAGCTGCAGCTGGCGCTGAACAACAACCCCGCAGCCAAAGCCTATCAGCAGGCGATCTTTCAACAGGGCCAGCCCGCGGCGATGTTCTTCACCGACGACGTCAAAGGCGACTACGAGCGAATCAAAGCCCGCGGCGCCGAGTTCACGATGCCGCCGACTGACGTGACCGCCTCGACCATTGCGATGCTGAAAGATACTTGCGGCAACCTGATTCAGCTCACCCAGTTGGCACGCTATTAAGCGTGTCCGCTAAGGAAAGAACGATGACCGATCGCGCGCAATATGCACCGGGTCCGGCCAGCGGGGCTCATGTCCGGAAGGACCGGGGACAAAACGGTGAAGAGAAGTGGACGCTCATTCTCGTCCGAGAACTCCGCCACTCGCCGGAAAAAGTCTGGCAGGCGATCACCGACCCGGCGCATCTGCGCGAGTGGGCGCCCTTCGACGCCGATGGGAACCTGGGAACGGTTGGAACCACGGTGAAGCTCACCACCGTGGCAGCGCCCGCGCTTCGCGTTACCGAAACAACCGTCACGCGAGCCGACGCTCCTGATGTGCTTGAGTACAAGTGGGGTGGCTTCGATATGCGGTGGGAACTCGAAGCCTTGGTGGCGGCACGCGCCTGACACTGTGGACCAACATCGGTCACCGCTTCATCGCGATGGGTGCTGCCGGCTGGCACATCTGTTTCGACGTTCTGGATCACCTTCTCAGTGGAACTCCCATTGGCCGCATCGTCGGCCCCGAGGGCATGAAGTTCGGCTGGCAGCGATTGAACGCAGAGTACGCCAAGCAGTTCGGTATTGAGTCGCCCAACTGGCCGCCTAATGCAGCTAAGAAATCGTGAAGCGAGGGGATCGCAAAATAAATGCGGACAGCAAAAACTTCGAGCGGGAAAAAAGAGTTGTCACTCCGAACAACGGAAAGAACTACTCGCAGTGTTGAAAGCCCGTTTCGAGAAAAATACGAACCGCCACAAAGGTCTTGAATGGGCCAAAGTGCAAGCCAAGCTGGAAGCCAATACTGAAAAGCTGTGGTCACTGAGTGAAATGGAAAGAACTGGCGGTGAACCGGATGTTGTTGGTCACGATAAAAAGACAGGCGAATACATTTTTTATGATTGTTCAGCGGAAAGTCCTAAAGGCCGCAGAAGTCTTTGCTACGACCGTGAAGCGCTGGAGTCAAGGAAAGAAAATAAACCAAAAGACAATGCCCTGGATATGGCCGCTGCCATGGGCGATTGAGCTTTTGACGGAAGAACAATATCGAGAGCTGCAGAAACTTGGAAATTTCGATACGAAAACGTCGAGCTGGGTGAAGACGCCTTCGGATATCAGAAAACTCGGCGGCGCTCTCTTTTGTGATCGCCGCTTCGACACGGTTTTCGTCTATCACAACGGCGCGGAATCTTACTATGCCGCCAGGGCGTTCCGTGGCTCGCTAAAGGTCTGAATTCCTGTATGGATCACAAAACACATCGCACCAAGCACGATTCGGAGCGATCATGAATAGTTCCACCCAACGTTCGATTGTTCGCTGGATTCACATCATCTTCAGCATTCCGATACTCGGCTACATCTATAGTCCGTTTGAAAAACTTCCAGGCTATGCCCCCGCAACTCGGTTCGTCTTCTTCCCCATGATGGTCCTTTCGGGATTGTGGATGTGGAAAGGCCACGTCCTTCGACGACTTTTTTCGAAGAGATCGGCTTAGTGATTGGGCATGAACATCCTTTTATGCCAGAAATATTGTTCCGCACTCAAGCCAACTGCGAGTTGAGCGTCCATCTACCTGTGGCATCCGGGAAATACCCTATTGCGCCTAATTCCTGCTTTCAAGAGACTGACAGGAGGAGGCAAACCCTCATGGTGAACACTGTAGTGGAGGGAACGTATCGGCAAACCAACTTGACCAACGAGTCTTCCGCTTAT
Organism: Terriglobia bacterium; assembly: GCA_963765715.1. Taxonomy (GTDB): domain Bacteria; phylum Acidobacteriota; class Terriglobia; order Terriglobales; family Acidobacteriaceae; genus JAIQFF01. The sequence continues at coordinate 5,919 of CAVXXN010000013.1, read as the reverse complement.
CTGGCCAAGCGCGAAGACCTTCGTCTTGCCGAAATCGAACTCATCCGTCCGCGCGAACGCGTCGCGCGCCGCAGTCTTCCTGAAGGCGCTGCTGTTATATCTGGCACTTCATAGAGCTAACCCCGCAAGGTCGGGGCGACTGGCACACCAGCTTCGCCTACGGCACCAAAGTCCACGCAGCCGGTAAGTAGTTTTTGTCGAACCAGGCTTTCAGTAAATCAATACTACTTAGCGATTACACGTCAAGGAGAGAAACATGAGTTCGAAAAATACAATCTGCCTCTGGTTCGACAAGGACGCCCATGATGCAGCCCGATTCTACGCAGCAACCTTTCCGAATAGTGCAGTGACCGCTGTTCACAACGCACCGGGGGACTATCCAAGTGGCAAGAAGGGCGATGTGCTGACGGTGGAGTTCACGGTCCTCGGCATCCCTTGCCTCGGTCTCAACGGCGGCCCGGTGTTTAAGCACAGTGAGGCCTTTTCCTTCCAGGTCGCGACGGACAATCAGGAAGAGACGGACCGATACTGGAACGCGATCGTCGGCAACGGCGGCCAGGAAAGTCAGTGCGGTTGGTGCAAGGACCGATGGGGCCTCTCCTGGCAGATCACCCCGCGCGCGCTTACAGAGGCGCTTGCTGTTGGTGGTGGTGAGGCGAAGCGTGCCTTCGACGCGATGATGCAGATGAAAAAGATCGACATCGCCAAAATCGAGGCGGCACGGCGGGGCTGAGGTCGACAAATCCGGGGATGGTTGGGTGGCCCACTCAAGCCCGCTTTTAGCTTGAGTGGGGCAGTTTTATAGCTGGAGAAAGCAGTACGCAAACAGGCGGCCCTCACCCGGGCTTTTTCAAAGACCCAAGTGGCCGCATCGTCCGGTGCAGGGAATTATCTTCCTGCTACTTGCAGTCGACCTTATTGTCCTGCGAGGCAGCGATCCGCCACTTACCGTCGAGCTTCAACCAGGTATCGGTCCAGACCTGGCAAACTTTCGCGTCGGGATGCGTTTTGTCTTTTCCGATGGCGTGCTCGCTACCGTAAATGATGGCGACGTCTTCGCCGAAGAAGTGCACTCTGGCATCGTCGAGCGCGCAGCCGTGCGACGACCGTGGGCCTTTTTCATCGCGAAGCTCATCTGCCTTGTTGAAGCGTTTGCCCTGAGTGCTGGTGCCCTGGAAGTCGTCGGCCAACAACTCAGAGATAACTCCATTGTTCCCGCAAACACCTTCGGCCCACTTCCGTTCCATTTCGATCATGAACTTCGCGGTTTTGTCGTCGGGTGTTGCCCAGTGGCTTTGCTGTGCATAGCTGGCCGTCACAAGGACTACGAGGCATATCAGTTGAAGAATTCCGTGACGCATCGTCCCTCCAGGATTCGAGTCACTATACAGCAGGCTCGTGTTCGGGACGCGGAAGCGTATGGCGCGGCTCGCAGCCAGCCCATTAGATTAGCCAGACTCATTGAGACCGGATCAGGGAGATCAGATCGGAGCTTCTCATGCAGCTCTCAGTCTTCTGTGGAGTGAGTGTCGACGGTTTCCTCGCCAGGCCTAATCATGCTCTTGATTTCTTGGATGCGGGCGGGAACGAGCCGCACGGCTTCGAAGAGTTCTTTGACAGCGTCGATGTGCTGGTGATCGGACGAAAAACCTTTGAAGTCGTGTTGACCTTCGGCAAATGGCCTTACGGAAAGAAGCCGGTGGTTGTGTTGAGCAGCCGTCGCCTCGATTTCTCTGCGATCAAAGATGGTGTGGTCGAACAGATGACCGGAGAGCCGGCCGAAATCGCAAATCAACTGAAGGCCCGCGGTTTTAAGCATGCCTATATCGACGGCGGCATTACCATTCAGCGATTCTTGAGCGCTGGCATCATTGACCGGCTGGTCGTTACTCGGGTGCCCGTGCTGATCGGCGAGGGAATCCCGCTCTTCGGGCCGGTTCGCCGCGACATCGCTCTCAATCATGTGGCGACGCGCACCTATCGTGGCGGACTAGTGCAGAGCGAATACAAGCTCGGAGCAGCACCGCGCAAGAGCTCTCGGAAGAAGGCAAAACCCGCTGCGCGAAAAAAAAAGAAAAGGGCTAAGTGACGTCAAGTGGGCGGGTGGCCCATTCAAGCCCGATTTTGGCTTGCGTGGGGCGCTCGGATCTTTCCAACGCTGTCATTCTGACCGGAGCAGATCATCGGGAGCGCGATGATCTGCGAAGTGGAGAACCTTGCGTTTTGTTCAGGGCGAGGATATCTGGAATCGAGCATAAAAATACCCCACTCAAGCCAAAGCCGGGCTTGAATGGGCCACCCGTCCGGGTTTGAATCTCCTTTTCAGTCGCCGCGTCACGGGAACTCGCTGAACCCATTGGCTTCGCCAGGCCGGAGCCTCGAAGGGGTCCGCGAAGTATTGGGTCTCATGCACGACCTTACCGTTGCGGAACTCCATAATGCTCACTGTGTATGCCGGACGGCCCTGGTAGGTGATCGTGTATTCTGTGACCCAGAGATTTCCGTTCCCGAGAATTCGCCTCACATTGAAACCCGAGGGTTTTCCGGGATGATGACTCCGCAAGGCCTGCAAATTGTTGCGCCCGAGGATTCGCTCACCTGACTGCGGATAGTCACAAATGGCGTCGTCATCGTAAATATCGTGTTCGGCGTTTGCGTCGCCGGCGGCCGACGCTCGCCAGTGAGCATCCAGCGCTTCACGTATCTGTTCGTCTTCCATAGGTTGATCCTGACTTTATGCTTTGCGGATCGGTGCCGGCGGTACGACTACTTCAACAAGTCCGGTCGCTACGTCATAGACAAGGCCGGAAACGAGCCAATTCGCCGGCAACGCTGGAATCGCGCGGAGCGAAGCAACGTCGACGGCAACTGCGGCTCGAGGATCGGTGACGGCTTTTGTGTTGAGTTCGACTTCCTTCAGTTGAAAATAACGCGCCAACATGGCGGGATCGACCGCAAGGCGGGTCATGCCGCAATCGGTGTGCTGAAGCACGATAAGATGAAACTCCCCGCCGCCTCCAGGAACTTCTCCTGCGATCTGACCGATCCGTCCGAGCAGCCCCAACTCTTCCAATATCCCCGGGGTGATCCGACCGCCGATATTACGCAGCACGACGGCCTCACCCGGTTTAATCCCAAGTACGTGGCCAGGGTCCGCACGCATGTCAGCGCAACCGATGATAATCGCCCTTACATTCGGCAGCGCTCGCGGAAGCGAGGGCATAAGCGTTCCCGCCGCAGACTGCTGAGCAGCGAAGATCTTGTTACGTTCCAGCATGGAGTCAAGATTACTCACGATGATTCTCCTGGAGAGATGAGACTGACTTGTACCCCTCGTTTGAAAATCGACAAGATGATCATAGGAACACTTGAGATTATCCTACGTGGTGTCAGCTCAGCATGGAATCGAGGATAGAAAACACATTCTATAATCGTTGGCTGAGGTCCGCTTCCTTGTCGAGAATTCTACGCTGAAGGAAATTGCACAGGCTTCCGCGCATGGAACCGAAGACCTTGTGCAGGAGCTGGCTCGTCGTAAGTTGATTCGGCCCCTGGCCCAGGGCCACCTCGGCGTGGTCGCGGCAGACCGGCTGGTTTATGACGCGCAAACTACTTCTGGTGGATCCGGAGGCCGGTGTTCAACAGCGACGGGAAGGTGATCGGTGTGAATTTTGCGATGCTGACTGGCTTCTCTGGTTCCAACTTCGCGGTACCAATCTCCTATGCGGTAGAGATGCTTGAAAACACCCAAAGACCGAAACAGCCAAGACGGATGCAGCGCCAGAGTAACTGGGGTACTGCCACCCGCCGACTATTTGATGTGGGCTACTCGTCAAGGCCCGCAATCACACGCCTTGATACACCCATCCCAAAAACGACTTTGGAGTTTGAAAGGATTGTCCCCACTCCGCGTCGTAACGGGCGGTGGGCTTGGCCGCGACCACATCTTCCAAAGTCCTGCCCTGCTTCTTGAGTGTAGCGACTTTCTCGCGCGCCTCCATGAGCACATCGCGAAACAGCTTCAGGTCGGCTTTCCCCGTCGTGACTGCGCCATGGCCAGGAATCACAATCGTGGTTGCACTGGCGTTCGCCAGGTTCGCTTCCGCTGCGCGAATCTGGCCGTCGATGCTGCCTCCGGTCGAGTAGTCGATAAAAGGATAGTTGCGATTCCAGAAGGTGTCTCCAGTGTGCAGAACGTCGCCCTCGGTAAAGTGTACGGAGATATCTGAATCGGTATGAGCGGGGCCATAGTACTTGAGTGCGAGAGTGGTGCCGTTGGCGCGAACCGTGTGCTCATCCTGAAAAACGGTGGTGGGGATTGCTCCTGCCGGCGCAGCCGGAAACGTGTATCCCCAACCATCGACACGCGTGTCCACGGAAAGACGCTTGCGGGTATTCTCGTGCGCCAAAATGCTTCCGCCTGCCTGGTGCACCCACTCGTTGCCACCAGTGTGGTCGAAGTGCCAGTGCGTGTTGATCAGTTGCTTGATGGGATCGGTGTTGATGCTGGCCAGAGCAGCAGCAACGTTTGCCTGCGCGGTGACGACTTCGGCATCGACGAGAAGCTTCCCATCCGGCCCAGTAAGCACTGCGATGTTTCCTCCGGGACCTATCAGAACGCTGATATTTCGTCGAAGCGTTTGCACCGTGACCTTGGCAGTGGCGGACGCTTTCAGCGCCATCGGAACCAGCCCTTCCTGGGCAAAGAGCCGGGGCGGAGCGAGACACGCGGCCGCAACCGCAACTCCACTCGAAATCAGAAACTGACGCCGTGAAACTTCGTTAGCCACTCTGCGGTTCATCGATCTGCTCCTGACTTAGCAAGTTATTTAGGCATGGGAACCGACACAGCCTTGCCCGCGCCACGCTCGGCAATCCAGATCGTGTCGCCTGCAGGTTCGACTCCGGTGGGTGTGTTGAGTCCATCCTTGATCACGGTCACGCTTGCCTTGTCGCCATTTACGGTGAGCGCGGAGATTTTGCCGCTGCCATTTTCCGCGACGATGAGCTTACCGTTCGCTGCACGCATGCCATCAGGCCCTTTTATCGGCTGATCCATCCAGATATCGACAGGTGTTCCCGGTTTGCCGGAGGCATCGACCGGGATGCGGTAGAGCTTGTTGAAGATCACGTTGTTCACATAGAGCGTGCCATCCAGGAAGGTGATGCCATCAACGCCCTTAAGCGTCGCGATGCTCCAGGTAAAGTTCCGCAGTGGACGCTCCGGCCGGCAGCCTGAAAATTCTGCCAGGAATCGGTGTCAGTAATGTAGAGCGCCTTATCCGGTCCGATCGTGAAATCGTTGCACACATTGTTGTCCCCGGGCAGGTTCCAGCGGATCTTCGGCGCGCCGGTAGTGAGATCGAAGCTTCTCAGTGCGGTATGCCGCTGCGGCGGAGTGGTATTCGGCACCGGCGTCAGTTGGCATGTCCACAACGTATTGCTGGCGGCGTCCGCCAACATGCCGAAGAAGAACGTCCCCGGGCCTTCTGCGCTGGCATCAATAAACTTCTCGGCTGTCGTGGAACCCGGGCGCACCTTATAGACGAATGGCGAACTGGCGCTGCCGACAATCAGCACGCCGCCCGGCGCCATGGTCAAACTTTCCGGCTGTGATTTCGCATCACGCGATCAGGATTTCCGCAGCGAACGTGGCTTGCGCAAAGCCAATACTAATGACGAGAACAACGCAGCAGCGAGACATCGAGGAGTATGAAATAGGCATTGTCAGATCTCCTTGAGAGTCGATTTTGTGGTGCTTATCATAATCCAAACGGCCCATTTGGGTCGGTATCGGTGCGTTCTTGAGTCAAGTGATTGCTGGCGGGATCGTGCATCACATGGGCTTTCGCGCCGGCTTCTTGTTTCTCGCAGGCGTTGCATCGGCAGCGTTGGCGGTTCTATGTTTTTTCATGCAGG